>CAVQUB010000035.1:0-7328 GCA_963716725.1 uncultured delta proteobacterium | reverse complement strand
CCGGACCCCATGACGACGGGCTACCACCTCGACTGAGCCGCCGCGCTCGACTTCGCCGATCAGCCGCGCCCAAAAGTCACGAGAGTGCCGCTTCGCCACGCGGTGAGACTCGCCAGATTTGCGGCTTCACGCGAGGCGTCCATTGCGGAACGGTTACGCATCAACGCCTTCGACTTCCTCGTCGTGGCGTTCTTGAACATCGGGAAGTTCTTTGGCCGGAACGATGGCTCCACCGGTTGGACCGAGCCGGAGTTCTTCACGCTGCCGACGAAGTTCATCCGGAAGCACCACGATGCACGATCATCCTGGCAGAAGGTTCGCCTGCGTGGGCTCGACGACGAAATCGCGGAGTTCAAGAACGAGAAGGGCTTCGAGCTGATCGCCAAGGCACTCGGGGTGGAGAGACCGAGAAAGGTTCGCTCGCCTCGATGACGGTTCGACCGATCCTCGAATCCGCCCCATGGGTCACTTGCTCGACGTGCGGCATCGTTCAGTTCGACGAGACGTTCTTCGAACCCTACTTCGTGAACGGCTCCGTCGAATGCCCGAAGTGCCAGGCGCACCTCGACTGGTGGAACGCTGTCTGCGCTTCAATTCGCGAGCACTTCGTGTTCGGCCAAACCATGTTGAGAGCGTAGGTGGGACAAAGGGGGGGTAGTTGGAGAGCTGGCCCGTCCGAACCCTGAATCGGCTGCTGCTGAAGAGCGAGCAACGGGCGGAGCAGTCCTGATTTGCCGTGCGAAGCCGTCCTTGTCATCGCTGACGCCGCCCATCGTCCCGTTCTCGGAGAATACCAGGCACACGTCCGCCCTGCACGTCGCGTGCTCGGCGGTGCATCAAGCGTCGAACATGTCCATCTGCCTGCGGGAGTCGCCCTCGATTTCGTCGAGCTCGCCGAGCCTGCGGCGTAGCGCCGGGCTCCTGAAGAACGGTGGCCCGCGTGCCGGAGCAATCGGGGGTGGGTCGGGATCTTCTCCCAGCCTGCGCAAGAAGCGCGTCACGGTCTCGGCGGCGGTGACCAGCGCTCGGAGCACCATGCGCGCGCCGCACTTGGCGCACTTCTCCAGATCAATTTTGAACGTGCGTTTCAGAAGCTCACGCCACGGGCGGTACCCCGAGCGATGCGTCGCGGGTCGCGTGTCACCCGCAGCCTCCGCAGCCTCCGCGGCCTCCGCGTGGGGGTGACATGCGCATCGTCGTTGGTCGCGGCATTCTCAGTCGGCGGCGGCGGCGGCGGTGGAACGACTCTCGCCCTCCAGGTGTGAGCCGCCGCGAGTACACCCGAGTAGTGAACCCGATGCGTGCGGGGTGGTGGCACCGATGCGGCGAGCCGACAGAGCAGCGATAACGGATCGAGATCGATTGCGGTGGTGCCGTCGGAGAACGGCCGCTTGAGCAGAATGCGCACCATGCCGTTTTCGAGTTGGAGCACTCGCTCCTGTGCAAGCGGGGGTCGCAGCACGTACTTGCAGAGCGTTTCGCGAGCGCGCGCGTCCTCCCCCGTCGGGGACTTCCCAGGAGCCGCTTCGGAACACCCGGAGGGGTGGTCGTCGGCGGGAGCCGTAGTGGCCGCGTGCACCGAGAAGCCGTCCTCGCGGGCGGAGAGGCCCGAAACGGAGCGCTCGCCGCGATCGGGCAGGGCAATGGCGGGACGCTGCCGGTGTTCGGGCCCTGCTGGAGGGTTGCCCGTGACGGCGGCGGTGGCGAGCGCGGCGACCTCCGGCTCGCGTTCGGCAAAGCCGTCGTCGATGAGACGGAGCTCGACGTCTCTTTCGATCACGCCGCGACGCTCGACGAACCCGAGGATGCCCCCCTGCGGGGAACACGAAGATGTCGCACGCGGGCGGTGTGCAAGAGGTCCGCGACGTCGGAGTTGGAGAGCGAAGGGAGCCGGTGGAAGACGAGATTGCCGTCTTCGCGTCTCGACGAAGACACCATCCAACGCGATCAGATGGAGGTGCGGGTTCAGTCGCAGATCGGAGTTTACGCGTTGCACGACGGTGATCGCGCCGCTTTGTCCTTTGCCCGCCGGTAGAGGTCGCGCATCGTGCGGCGGTAGAAGCCGAGCACGCTATCAGCGAACAGCCGCGTGACTCGACCGAGCAGCTCGCGGTCGTACGCGACGCGAGCGCGCAGCTCGAATGGCAAGGTGAGCACCCACTGCCTGAGCGGAGCACCCGACGGCAGAACGTGGTCGATCCAGTTTGCCGCCGTCTCGGCCATCGTTCTGCCCAAGCACGAAGAACACCAGCCACGCCCCTTACAAGAAAACGCGACGAGGATCTTCTCGCGGCACTCCGGGTTCTGGCACTGGAGAAATCCAAAGCCTCGCGCGAGGACGCCGCAGTCGAGGTAGCCCAAGAACTCGTCCCTGACGAACGACGGCAGTGGCGCGACGACGCCCTGATCGGCCGCGGCTTCGAGCGTGCGGTAGTTGTCGGCGACGACTCTGATAGAACGTCGCTGAGCTCGGGTCGCCGCCGTCGATACTCGGTACCGGCACCATCCGACGTTGCGTCCGAGAGCGGTAGCACGGCGACCATCGGCGCGCCCAAGCGCACGCCGCGTGCCGAGCGCGCCCGAGCTGAAAACGCCGCGAGTTACCGGCCGCCTCGGTGGGTGGCCAAACCGCCGACCGCCGGCGGCGGTCGCCACTCCGCACGACCGCTCAGCTCACCCCGCCGCCGCCGCGAACCCCCGCGACTCACCCGCCTCCGGCGCTCGCATCACCACCGCGATCATCAGCTTCCTCGCGCGGGGTCCGTCGCACGCGCCCGCCGCTGCGCAGTCCCGGCCAGGTCTGCCTCGACGGACTTCTCCACGAGCTCTTTCAGAAGGCGACCGGCTCCGCGAAGCACCTGGGTGTTGAACCGAAGGCGCGAGTTCACCAGGTCCGGCATGTTGGTCGTGGTCACAGTCTTCTTCGCCGGATCCTCGGGCGGGAAATAGGGCGCGGGCTGCGGCGGGTCCACGCCGAAGAGCCACTGCGAGTTCGTCGTGCCGAAGCTCGGCGTCTGGGCTGCGAGGGTGTAGGCGATGGAGCAAACGGTCGTGTTGGGTTGACCCTTCGTCGGAATCCACATGTCGTTCAGCGCGAGGTTCGCGAGCATGTAGATCGCCAGGTCGCGCGCGATGAAGCGGTCCTTCGATGACTGCGGTGGAATCAGCCAGGGACCGGCGGGAAGTCCGGGCGGCGCCGGCAGCTTGGCCACCTCATTCCAAGTCACCGTGTCCACGGATTCGGCGACGTGGGCGAGCTCGTTCGCGATGCAAATCAAGGCCTCGTTGAACGCGACCAGTTGGTCGCAGCTCGCGGGCGGCGCGGAGAACACGCCCCAGGACACACCACTCGGCGAAGACGACGAAGGCTTCCACGGCGGGGTCATTGGGACCTCGTAGTTGACCAACGGGTTCGGCGGTGCGGCGGTCGAATTGCGGGGGTACCCGATCAAGCCGCACTCGGCGGCCGCGCCGTACACGAGCGCCCAGCCAGTGCCCGCCTGGTCCAGCAAGTTCTGGTCGAACGATGCACTGCCGTCCTTGCCTTCCACAGTTGCCTGCGGCTTCGAGTTTCGTCACGTTCTTCATCGCCGCGTAAGGCGCGGGAGCGTCGAGGCCGAACAGCACCTCCTTGCGCACGGGCTCGTAGACCGCCAGGTCGAGCTTGCAGAGCGAGCCCACCGTGGGCTCGTTGTCGTAGGCCGGCATCAGCACCAGGACCCCGAGCGCGGTCAGCTCGTCGAGCAAGAGCTGATTCGGAAAGCCCTGCGTCGCAGGCTTGGCGGGATCTCCTCCCGAGCCGACCAGGTGAACGTAGACCGGCGTCACTGCCGTGATGCTGGCGGGTAATCCCACGGTCGAAGCTTCGTTCCACTGTCTCGACATGCTCGCCAACACGGCCGACCACCGCACGTCCCTGGTGCAGGGCAAGTTTCTCTGCGGAAATTGAGCGATCTCGCGACTACTTCGCGACCTTGGCAAGGGCACCATCCTTCGCGCCCACGTAGTAGACACAAGTCTCGTCGACCGCGACATCGTAGGCCTTGTTATCCGTCAGCTGGACGAGGGTCACCGGCGCGCTGCCATCGAGGGGGATCTTGACGATCGTTCCCGACGAGTCCGAGTGGCCTGTGTACACGCTGGTTGCATCCTTGGTGAACGCGATGGGCACATAAGGCCCCGCTGCAATCGTCTCGACCGCCCCACCGCCGATCGGAACCGCACGCAGCGCGCTTCCCATGAAGTAGACGCGCTTCTCATCGACGGCGACCCAGCCTGCATCGGCACCCGTCACGAGATCCGAGACTGCTCCGCCACCGACCGGCATCACCCGCACGGTGTTGGCAGCGCCGTCGGCCCAGTAGATGCGACTCGCATCCACCGCGATGCCCTGCGGAGTCCCTCCGGTCGAGAGCAGTACCGGTGAACCGCCGCCAAGGGGAACTTTGGAGACCTTGCCGGTGTTTGCCGCGGTGAAGTACACAGTCGTTGCGTCGTCTCCCGCGCCGTCGTCGCCGGCGCGGATCGCGCCGCGGCTCCGGCGACGGTCCAGTGCATGCCCGGCGCGCTTGCACCGGGTTCCGATCGCGATCTTGCAGCCGGCCTCGACGACGCCGGTCGAGGTGCACAGCCCCGCCGCCCGGAACTCCGCGTAGCGCATGCGCTCGCGGTTGCGTCTCGACGTAGTCGACGCACTTGCGGGCCTCGTCGATCCTTCGGCGAATGCACGCGTAGGGCGGCGAGGACGGCGTCGATGTCGCCGGCGTCCAGCTCGTCGTGGCGCTCGCTTGCGCCCACTGCTTGGCCAGGTCGCTGCTCGGCGCCCGTAGATGGCCTTGGCCACGTCCGAGAGATGCTGCTTGGCGTGGAAGCGGTCGACGATCTGGATGGCGTCGGGGAAGTGCTCGTCGGCGAGGTTCCAGATCCACTGGGCGCCATCGCCGAGCACGGCGCGGCGCGCCGCGCGATCGAAGCCGCGTCGCGTGGCCTCGCGCATCGACGCGCGCCGCGAACTCGCTCGGCGTCCTCGTCGGTGTCCTTGCTGCGCCGCGCTCTCGATCGCCGCCGAGTAGCTGATCGACCCCTCGTCGCGCACGGGCGTGCCTTCCTTGTCCCGTCCCTCGGCGCTCCAGACCGTGACGAGCTTGACCTCGCGCGTCTTGGCCGAGCCGTCGGGCTGCTTGCCCGCGCGGTCCACCAACTCCGCCTTGCGCACCGGCACGCCCGTGCCATCCATGCCCAGGTACAGCGTCGGCGCCAGCGGTTCGTCGGCCGCCGGCGGCTCGACCACGCGCTGCTCGTCCTCGGCGATCTCGCGCCCCAGCGCCTCGGCGGCGCGCTCGACCTGCTTGGTCGGCACCTCCACCCCGGCCAGCTCGTGCAGCAACTCGTGGCCTTCCTCGAAGCTGACCATCGCGCCCACCCGCCCGACCATGCGCAGCACGCCCGGCGAGAGCGAGCTCGCCCTGCAACCCAAGCGCGGGTCGCGCGGGCAGAAGCCCGCCTCGCACAGCTCGCAGTGGTAGTAGGCGCGCTCGAGCGTCAGCGGCCCCAGCACGCTCTCGAAGGTCTTGGCGTGCCGGCCGGCGTAGCGCGCCGGCCCACGCACGCGCACGGCAGCGATCGGCTCGACGTGATCGGACGTGTCGGCGTTGAGCCGCCGCTCGACGGCGCGCGCCGCCACGCGCATCGCCTGGCGGCGCGCGGCCGTCTCGATCGCCTCGAAGTCCCAGCTCGTCGACGGCGCCCGTCGCCTACGAGCGCTTCGATCTCGGCGACGACCTCGGCTTGGAGCGCGGCGAAGACCGCCGTTTTTTTTCCACCGTCGCGCCCTCGACCGGTCGCGCATCGCAGATCGCCTCGTTGACCTCGAGCAGTTGGTCGCAGCTGGCACGAAACGCCCGATGGACGGCGACCTCGGCCTCGAGCTTGCTGAGCTCGGGCCCCGGACGCAGATGTCGCGTGCGCGTCTTACCGCCCACCTTCAGGGTGTACGCGTAGTACGGGCCGTGCCCCGGATGCTTGGCGTCGGCGCAGGCGCACGTCGGCTTGCCGCACGACCGGTAGTTCTCCGTGATCGAGCCGCGCCGCATGTCGCCGGTGGCGGCGACCCTCTGCAAGAGCGCGGTGCGGTCGGATTCGAGCTTGGCGAGGTCGGGCATGAGCGGTAATCTCCCTTCTGAGCGCCTATGTACTCTCAGATGACCTCCGCGGGCAAGCCTCGCGTTCGGCTCGCACGATGCGATCTGACGTGTGCCCGCGGGCACGCGGGCACGCGGTATCTTGCATTCGCCGGCTCCGCGCGCTAAGTCGAACACCATGTCACGACAGGCGTGTAGGCGAACGCTGGCGGCAAGGGTTGCCCGACGACGCCTCCGGTGTATGGCGGGTGGGTGCAGGAGCGAGAAGGCTTGGGAGCATCAACGCTAGTTCGCACACGTTCCGCCTGCCTGGTGGCCGCGCCGCTCGTGCTCTTCGTAGCTGGGGGTCCCAGCTGCGGCACCGATGCAGTGGGTGTTGAGGTGTGCCGCGACATTGAGGGCGCCCGCTGCGAGGCGGGGAAGCACTGCGGGTTCGTTGACGACGTTGCGGCCTGCAAGCGGCTATACCGGGACCAGTGCCTCCACGGAATGGCCAGTGGCAAGGAGCCCGGAAAAATCCAAGCCCAGGAATGCGCAGCCGTGATCCGGGGTGCGGGTGACTGCGCAGCGGGCGGCGTCAGCGACCCAACGCTGTGTCCCGCAATTCCGGCGGGGAGCACGAGCCTCACCTCGGTGTGCGACGTCGTAAAGCGGCCGGAGGCCGTAATGGCGTGCGATTTCCTGTACAAGCCTGTTCAGGTAGTCGACGCGGGTTCAGGGTGACAGTGCCGCGGGGCGAAAGCTACCGCGTTTCGGTGCAATCGAAGATCGCTCGCGCACTGTACGCGGCGTTCGCGTCCGCCGGTTCGGGAAGCATCACCATCCGCGCACAGTTTGGGTCGCTTTCGGAGCGGCCGGACAACACGTGGTTGTAGCTGAGCACGGCATCGCGGTAGCTCGTCCACTCGAGGGTTGCGGTACAGGTTGTGGTGCGGCAGCTCACGCCTGTTGCCTTCCACCTTTGGCGGGAAGTTCTCGCCAGGTGGTCGCCGAGTTTCGCTTCGACTTGCCGGGCCCACTGTGCGTCAACGGGCTCCGCATCGTGCGCTGCGAGTTGCTCTTGGTACAACCGCTTGCGCTCGTTGGGGTCAAACGGGTCGGCAGCGGAAGCTGTCGGCGCTTCGTCACGTTGGGCCCGTGCGACACGTGCTCCCTGTGCATAACTCTCCGGTGCGCCTGCCGGGCTCC
>CAVQUB010000034.1:0-183280 GCA_963716725.1 uncultured delta proteobacterium | reverse complement strand
AGGGCAAGATCGACCCCAACACCAAGAAGGCGTCGATTCAGAACAAGAGCCCGTCGGATATCCTGACCCTGTACTCGCTCAAGCTCCGCAAGAGCTTTGGCTTTGGCTTCGAGGTCGCGGGTCAAGTGGGCTTCATGCCCAACACCAGCATCGTCTCTGGCGGCGCCGATGTTCGCGTGTCGCTGCTCGAGGGCTTTCGCAGCGGCCTGCCCGGCATCTTGCCGGACCTCGCCGTGGGCGGCGGCGTCCGCACCATCACCGGGACACCGCAGTTCCAGCTCACGGTGGCGGGTCTAGACGTGCAGATCTCCAAGCCGCTTCCCATCGCGGATTCGTCGGTGATCACCCCCTACATCGGCTACCAGTACCTGTGGATGTTCGGTGACTCGGGCCTCGTCGACCTGACGCCCGCGACCGATCCGGTCGGTTACTGCAACTACGCCGGCGCCAACCTCCCGGGCAACCAAGATCCCAGCAAGGCCGCGGGCGTCTACGACGGCCAACCGATCTGCGCCGGCGGGTCCCCGCTCGACTTCAACAACAATACCGTGTTCAAGAAGGTGCGCCTCGAGCGCCAGCGCCTGATGTTCGGGCTGAACTACCGGTACGAGATGGTCATGGTGGGCGGCCAATTCATCACCGACATCGTCGATCCGGCCGACGCGCAGAACTCCGACGCCGACAAGGCAGACCTCGACGGAACGCCGCGCCAGTGGACGATCGCGCTCGAGCTCGGCGCGATGTTCTAGAAGAGCACTAGCGCGACCAGCGCTGCGCCAAACGTCCCGCACGCCATCAACGCAGCGGCGGCTGCGATCCACATGGCTCGGCGCGACGCGAGTCGACAGGCGTCTTCGTCGAGTTGGTAGACCCCGCGCAGGAAGGCGCGGGAGGCCAGCTTCGGGACGGTCAGTGACATTGGAAGCGCCCGCCGCGCCGCGCGGAACCCATCGGTCACCGCCAGCGCAGCCACCCCGGCCGGCAGGGTCAAGAGATCCCACCCGCAGGAGTAAAGCCCGAAGCGCAGCCCGCGAGCGGTGCGTGGTCGCGCGCCGACGCGCCGAGCGCCCAGATCCAGGCTGAGGCCGTGAACCGTGTGCAGGACGACCATGAGCAGCGCCAGGCCCGGCATGCCGAAGCCGAGCAGCCGACCCAGCCAGGCGCGCAGCCAGGGGTCACGGCCGATGGCCTCGAAGAGCCAGGGCGCGAACGCCAGCACGACCGGAACCGCGACGACGGCCATCCCCAGCACTGCCAGGGACTCGGCCAGCAGCGCGAAGCGCAGCGGCCCGGCGATGTCTCCGTCGGGCAGCGCGCCGAAGAACGCCTCGGAGCTGACGGTGGCCTGCCTGGCGGTTCCCCACAGGCGACCCGCCGTCGAGCCCGGGCGCTCCCAAGGCACGATGGCCACGACGCCCGACGTCTGCGTGGTTTCGTCGAGCTGACAGTCGCCTGTGCATGACGGATCGCCGCACATGGCGCAGACCACCGTGGCCGGGACTTCGACCAACTCGAGCGCAGCGTCGCTCTCCGCTGCGGCCGCGCGCTCCGCGGGTCCCCCCGGAGCATCCCGAGCTCCCGAATTCCGCACCACCCAGCGGTAGCACGGTTGGCCGGGCTTCGCGAGGACGAGGTCAGTGCAGCGTTTCGCCCTCGCTCGATTCACGCTGGCGCCGGCCGTGACCGTCGTGCCACGGGACCGCTGGCAGGTCGTCGAGTCGCCCGCCAAATCTGGTGGCGACGGCGACGCCGATGACCGAGAAGATTGCGCTCGCGTAGATACCGAAGCCCCAGGCCAGCTCCACCGGACGAAGCCGACTGCTCTGCGGAGGCATCGAGAGCATCATGCCCACCTCGATCAACGTCAGCGCCGCAAACGCGACGGCGACGATTCGGACGCCGCGCATCTTCGCGATGGTGCGCCGAGTCCAGACCAGCGGGATCATCGTGAACCAGCCCACGGCGCCACCCCACAGCCAACCGGCGCGTCCCCGGGCGAGGTCGAAGCCGCTGAGGGTCATGTCGGTCGGAGCGGTCACCGTTACCCACGGCGAGAAGAAGGCGACGAGCCCGAGCACTGCAAGGACGAGCAGGGCACCCCGCCCACGGCCGAAATAATTCCAGGGCAGCTCGCGGTGCTCCGGAGGCGTGATCTGTCCCTCCTCTACCTCCTCCGCCAGGGCCTCCTGGCTCGGGGGCAACTTGGACATGGATTGCAGCGAAACGCCGCACTCCGGGCACGACTGGGTCTCCCCTTCGGGGAAGAGCTCCCGACAAAACGGGCAAGCCATGAGGCGGGCCACCGCGAGAGCATATCCCATTGTCGAGAATCGACAGCCGCGGGGCGCTCAGGTTCCCGGGCGTCATGGGGTGACTTTTCGGGCAGTTTCGCTACACCTTGGCCTTCGCGGTGACGATGCACACGGAAATCGCAGTCAGGTTTGGCCTCAGCGAGGAGGCGCCGCATCTCAAGCAGGCCCTCACCCACCCGAGCTTCGCCAACGAGCAGCGCGGTGAGGCGGACAACCAGCGACTCGAGTTTCTCGGTGACGCGGTGCTCGGTCTCTGCGCGAGCGAGCTGCTCTACGAGCGCTTCCCCGACGCCGACGAGGGTTCGCTCACGCGCCTGCGGGCGCGCCTGGTGAACGCAGAGGCCCTCGCCAACTGGGCTCGCGACAACGACGTTGCCGAGGCGCTCTTGCTCGGGCGCGGCGCGGAGTCGAGTGGCCTTCGAGGAAGCACCAACGTGCTCGCCGACGCGGTCGAGGCCCTGGTGGCAGCCACCTATCTCGACGCCGGCCTCGGCGCCGCGCGAAAAGCCTGCGAGGGCATCCTGGTGCCGCAGCTGGAACAGATGGACGCCGGCGAGACCCGCGATCCGAAGAGCGAGCTCCAGGAACGTGTGCAGGCGGTGCGGAGCGACACCCCGCGTTACGACGTGGTGGACAGCGGTGGCCCGGCGCACGATCGCTGGTTCGAGGTCAGCGCGCGGGTGGGGCCTCGAGAGATCGGTCGCGGACGAGGACGTTCCAAGCGGGCAGCAGAGTTTGCCGCCGCTCGCGCCGCGCTCAGCGACCCGAGCTGGGTCGAGAAGGTGGAGCCATGATGACGACGACGCGCCGTGCTTTCGTCGGGTCGATGCTGGCGATGGCGCTCTTGGCTTTCGCCACCTCGGCGGCGGCCGGCAGCTACCTCGATCGACTCGCGCTGCTGGTGAACCAGGCCGACCACGACTCGGAGTATCTGCGCGCGCGCCTGTCCGATCGCGAGCTCGGGCGCGTGATCCACGCGGTGGCCGAGGCTCGCGTCAAAGCTGCGAGCGGCATGACGGTACCCAAAGAGGCCGCCCAAGCGCACCCACACCTGCTCTTGGTGCTCGAGAACCACGAACGGGCAGCCGAGGCGGCGAAGGACGGCAACCCGCAGCGCTTCTTGGTCTACCACCAGCGCGCCCGCGACGAAGAGCGGGTGCTGCGTGGTGTCCTCAAGCAGCTCGGCTTCCCGCTGCCCGGGAAGTGATCGTCAGCGCAGGCCGCGTTCGTCGCGGTGGGGCGTGCCCGGGTTCTGGGGGCGGTGGCGCGGCACCACTCCCGGCCTTTGGCGCCCACCGACGTCTCCGGACGGATCGACGTTGATGTATTTCACGAGCTCGTAGTTCACGTTCTTGACCAAGTCGCCTTCGAGATTCTTGGCGAGATCGTTCGACAGGCCGATGATCTTCTCCCGGGACAGCAGCTGGCGGATGGCCGGCCCCTCCTGGGCGAGCGTGCGGTTGACCGCCTCGAGGCTGCCGCGACGCCAGACCACCGCCCAGTTCTCGCCCTCTTTCACGGGTTCCTGAACCAGTTCGCCGTCTTTCACTTTGTCGGCGGCGGCAAAGAGCGCGGGATCGACACGGAGCTGCGGCATTTCTGTCTGCCCGTCGGGCATCACGAAGCCGAGGTCCCCGTCGCGCATGTTCGTGGACTTGTCGACCGAGGCCTCGCGCGCGCTCCGGTTCCAGTGCTCGGTGGCCTTGGTCTCTTCCCCCTTCACGCTGGTCAAGATCTTCTTCGCTGTGGCCTCGTCGCGCACCAAGATGCGCCAGAGCTTCAATCGGCGTGGCGTGTTGAAGCGATGCTTGTTCTGGTCGTAGTACGACTTGATCTCGTCGAGCGAGACGCTGTTGGCCGCTTCCCGAAGCTCGGCCTCCATCGCCTGTCGCAGGGCGTCGCGGATTCGGTCGCGCGTTGCCGGAGACTTCTCGACCTCGCGCCGACGAGCCTCCTCGACCGCGAGCAGCTCCGGGACCAGAATAGTCTCCACGAACCGCTTCTTGATCTCGGCCGGGGTCTTGCCGAACTGTTGGAGCTGAAAGGGCGGGATCGCGCTCAGTCGCCGCTCCACCTCGGCCACCGAGAGCGTGCTCGAGCCTACCGTCACCGCGACCTCGGCCTTGGCCCCGGGCTCGGACGGGGTCTGGGCGAGGGCCGTGCTGGCCGCGAGGGCCAAGGCGAGGGCGACCGGATGGCGCATGCGACGCCCCCTTCTTAGAAGAGCGTTTGGGTGCCGGCAAGCGCGCCGCTCACGATTCCGCCCGCCGGCGTCGCGTCGAGACCCCGAAAGGGGCAGGTTCCGGGTCGGCGCTTCGCTTCGCCGCCCGCGACCCCAAGATGCCTGCGCGCTTCAGCGTTTCGTCGGAGATCCCGACGAAGGCGTAGGCCTCCTTGGGAAAGCCGTAGGCGCGATGCAGGCGCACCAGTGACTCGATGAAGCGAGGATCGACCTGCGGCGCGGGACGCGGGCGGCAGACCTTGCGAATGCTCGCGAGGCCCTCGCCCAGATCCAAGAGCTCGGTGACGTGTGAGAGCACGTCCACGGGCTTGAGCGGTCGGCCAGAGCCGCGCGCCTTGCCCGACTCGAGCTCCAGCAACAAGCGGCGGCGGCGTTGCTCCGTGCGCCCGTCGAGGCGCGACGATCCGGTGGGGTCGAGCAGCTCGTTGAAGGAGCGGGCCGAGCGGCGCTTGTCGATGGCCTCGGGGCTGCCGCGTTTGTTGGCGGGGACGGAGGGCTCGACCTTTCTCGGCACCCGCTGAAGCTAGCGCGACTGGGCGAGCGCAGCGAGCAGTGTCGCCACGAGCGCGATGGCCCACACCCACCAGGTCCGGGAGAAGAAGGCGCGGAGCTCGGACGAAAGCCCGCGCGCGGCGCGTCGTGCGACCTCTTTCTGGCCCACCCGCCGCGAACGCTCGCGGTGGATTTCCGCGTGCTCCTCGTCGTCGACGGGGTCGTCACCCGCGAGATGAGCCAAGTGGTGCTCGAGCTCGTGCCGGAGCGTTTCCCGCACCTCACTCTCGACGTCGTAGGGCCCTTCGTCGTGGGCAATGTTGGCAAAAGTCCGAAAAAACAGCCGAATCTCAGCGGGTCGGGGCACCAAGCCCTCCGGATCCGGCGGACGGTAACAGCCCAAGAGCGGCTCGCCGCCGTCGTCGACCTCAGCGGGACCTTCGATCACGCTGAGATCGATCTGCCAGATCTTCAAGTCGGAGTAGGCGCGCTCGGCCTCAGCTCGCACGATCGACTCGAATTCGTCCACGCTCATGAAAGCCGCGTCGTCTGGCGACAGCGGTGCGCCGACGCCCGCGGGCGGCTCGAGCCCGAGCTCGCGCGACAGCGGTACCGACAGCCACTCCGTGACGCCGCAACTCGGGCAAAGGTGCGGCACGTCGAGACGCGCTGGGTAGTGTGCGTCCTCGAACAGCGCCGCGATGCTCTCGAAGGCCGAGTCCGGCGCCTGGGCGAGCAGTCGCGCGATCCTCTTGGGATGCTTCTCGCCATCGAGCTCCACCACGCCCATGCCGATTGCGACCTTCGACGTGATTCGCAGCGGCCTGTCGCTCACTACGGCCTCGTGCAGTGGCCGTGCCTCCGCGACGTTTCGAGGAGCGAGCCTCACCTCGCATTCGTCGCTCGGCGATCCCGCCCGAACCGCCGGCACCGGGTAGGAGCGCGAGAAGTCGAAGCCAGCATCCAGCTCGGGATCGTCGAGCTCACCATCGACGAAGGGCCCGAGCTCCAGGGCCGAGCAGGGCCGAACTCGCATCTCTTCGCGGCAGTTGCTGCAGCGGATCTCGACTTCGCCTTCGTCTACCAAGCGGAGTTTGCGCGCGAGGGCCCGGATCACGTGCAGATCGGCCAGCGACAGGTCGTCGAGGGGCCTGCTCGGCGTCGCCCGCAGGCCGCGCAGCTCGTCGCCAAGGGCGCCCGGCAGATCCAGGGGCTCACCCGACCCCAGCTCGACCTGGGCGCCGCTCGGAAGGAAGAACCGCACGACTTGGAGCCTGCCACCGGATCAGCCGGCGAGGGCCGCCGCGCGCGCCGCCGCCTTGGCCTTGGCTGGCCCCGGGGCCTCGAGCACGACGCGCTCTTCGAAGGGACGCAGACCCTGCGCTCGCAGGCGCTTACGCGCCACACGCAGAGCCTCACTGCCGGCGTCTATGCCCACCGACAAGCGTCCGAGCCGCGCGCTCACCGCCAGCGTGGTCCCGCTGCCGGCGTAGGGATCGAGCACCAGATCGCCCGGCTCGGTGCAGGCCTCGATCAATCGCTCCAGCAGCGCCTCGGGCTTCTGGGTCGGATATCCGGTGCGTTCTTTGGCGATGGGCGCGACGATCCCGATCTCCCAGACGTCCCCCATGGGGGCGCCAGGGGTCGCCTCCTCGGTCCGGCTCGAGCGTGTGCGACGGCCGTCGCTGCCGACGACGGCGCGCTGCTTGCGGTCACCCCAGGTCTGGAGAGTCGACGGGGCCAAGGGCTCGTAGAGCTGTCGGAACTTGGGTTCGATGTCTGGATCTCGCACGTAGCGCAGCAGCACGTCGTGTACGCGCTGGAAGTTCTTGGTCTTCGCGGGCCAGCGCCGATAGCGCCAGACGATCTCGCTCGCGAAACACTCTGGCCCGAACACCTCGTCGCACATGACCTTCGCGTAGTGGCTGGTCTTGGGATCGACGTGAACCACGAGACAGCCGTCGGCGGCCAGCAGATCGCGCGCGGCCTCGATGCGCTGCCCGAGCTCGCCCAGGTAGTGGTGCAGGCCGTTCCAGCGGTCGTCGAAGGCAGGGCGCATCAGTCGGACCACGTTGCCGGTCTCGGGATCGCGCCGGCGATCGACGCGGTCGTGCTGCCGGCCGGTGAAGAACGGCGGATCGAGGTAGACCAGCGAGAAGCGAGCGCTCGGCCGCTCGCGCATCGCGCGCATCGCCAGCAGGTTGTCTCCCTGGACCAGCATGCAGGCCGGGTGGCCGCTGCGGGCCGGCTCGAGCCGCGCCGCCAATGCCGGTCGACTCGCGCTCTTGCCGGGCCACTCCAGACGAACGGTTGGGGTCGAAGGGGGCATTCTCGAATGAAATCCTAACGAGTCACCCGCACTTCCGGCCAACTTCGCCGCACGTCGTCTCGGTCTGGGGCTTGCCCGCACAGCGGCGGGAGGCTACCTGACGCCTTCGACTCATGACGCACACGCCCCGAATCTTCTCCGGCATGCAGCCCACGGGCAGCGGCGAGCTGCACATCGGCAACTACCTCGGCGCGTTGCGCAACTGGGTGCGCCTCAGTCGCGAAGGCGGCTACGACGCGCTGTTCTGCGTCGTGGACGCACATGCGGCAACGACCGAGTACGAAGCGCGCGACATGCCCACGCGGATTTTCGGGACCGCGCTCTCGTACATGGCCGCAGGGCTGGATCCGGAGAGCGCCACCCTGTTCGTGCAGAGCGACGTGCCACAGCACATGGAGCTCGCGTGGTACCTGTCCACGGTGACGCCGATGGGCGACCTGCAGCGCATGACCCAGTTCAAAGAGAAGAGCGAACAGTTCAAGCAGAACGTCAACGCGGGTCTCTTCACCTACCCGGTCTTGATGACCGCCGACATTTTGGTCTACCGCGCCACGGTCGTCCCGGTGGGCAACGATCAGGTACAGCACCTGGAGCTGTCCCGGGAAATCTGCCGCAAGTTCAACACGCGCTTCGGCGCGCTCTTCCCCGAGCCCCAGCCCAAGCTCACCGAAACGCCCCGCATCATGGGTCTGGACGGCAAGCGCAAGATGAGCAAATCGCTGGGAAACTCCATCGATCTCTTCGACGACGCGAAGACCGTCGAGAAGAAGCTGAAGAGCGCCTTCACCGACGAGCTCAAGCTGAGCCTGGGCGACCCCGGCCGCCCGGAGATCTGCAACATCTTCACGATGCACACCGCGCTCACGCCGGCCGACGACGTCAAGAGCATCGACACCGACTGTCGATCCGGTGCGCTCGGCTGCGGCGAGTGCAAGAAGCGCCTCACCACCAACATGAACGCCGAGCTCGCCCCCATCGCCGCTCGTGCCGCCGAACTCAGGGCCAATCCCAAGCGGGTGCTCGACGTGCTCGAGGCCGGGGCCGAGCGTGCACGCTCCATCGCCAGCCACACCATGGCCGATGTGCGTGAGGCCATGGGCATGAACGTGCGGGCGACCAAGTCGTGAATCGCGCCCGGCTCCTGAGCCTCGCCGCGCTGATTCCCTTGGTCTTGTCCGGCTGCGAGCGCGAAGCGCCCGACGGCGAGCCGGAGCGTGTGGTCAGAGAGTTCGTCGAACGCATGCAGCGCGTTCACGGCAACCCCAAGTCGTCGCGGGCGGCGTACGACCTCTTGTGGTCCGACGCGAAGCAGAACCTCGCCGAACGAGCCAAGCGGGCCAGCGCGCTGTCGGGGCGCAAGGTCGCTCCGGAAGAGATGCTCGTGCCGTCGAGGTTCTCCCTCAGGTTCACCCCGCGCCGCTACAGCGCGAAGGTCGACGGCGACTGGGCTCTGGTGACCGTCACCGGGGAGGCCGCGGACACTCAGCGCCAAGAGATGAAGTGCGTCCGCGAGGACGGCAGCTGGCGCGTGGTGCTCGAAGTGCCGCCGGTGCCGCCCATTCAGCAGCGGGACGACGCCGGCAGCTGAGTCACAAAACGCCACGGGACGCGCGGTCTCTCGACGGCGCGTCCCGATCGGCGACGGCGATCTTCAGTTCGAGAAGAAGATGGCTTCGATTTCGGTGCGGACCTGCTCTTCGGTCTGAGCCCGCGCGATGGCGATCTCTTTCACGATCAGCGTGCGCGCGGTGTCGAGCATGCGGCGCTCGCCGAACGAAAGCTGCTTGTTCGCCTTGAGGCGGTACAGGTCACGCAGCACCTCGGCCACGTCGTAGATCGACCCGGTCTTGATCTTGTCCATGAAGCCGCGGTAGCGGCGGTTCCAGGTCTGCGTGTCGAAACCGATCGTGCGCTCCTGCAGGATGTCGAAGATCTCGCTTGATCTCCTGTCTCGCTGATCACCTGGCGCAGGCCCACGGCGTTTGCGTTGCTCACCGGGACCATGATCTTGCGGTCCGTGTCGAGGATCCGCAGCACGTAGAATCGCTGCCGCGAGCCGGCGATGTCCTTCTCGTCGATGCTGATCACCTCCGCCACGCCCTGTGCGGGGTAGACAGCCTTGTCGCCGACCTTGAACTCAACTTCGGAACTTGCGGGCATGTGAACTCCTTGAAAGAGAGAGAGATGACTTCGTCATCGCGAAGCGATGAGCGCACGTGGCTCAGCGCACTCGAATGCTGAACGGATTCCTACGGTTTCCCCCGAGCCCCTTCGCGCGAACCACCTCTTCAGAGATGTGTCACGAACAGCTCGGATAAGAGATTCATTCCAATATTACGGGCAACCGACGGCGACCGCAGGATATGGGTCGCCAGGCGCGGCACTCTAGTCACGTCGACCTATTCTGTCAACAAGTTGCTAGCGGGCTTCGACGCGGTGACCACACAGAAGCTTGGGCCGAAGGACTGAGCAACGCAAGCGGCCGCGCATTTCAGGCAGATCGTAGCAGGTGCTCGAGCAGGCCCCAGCGCACTCCGCGGTCGGAGACCCGTAGCGCAGTCGCCCCCGACCAGGCCATCACCTCGCTGACGATGGCCGCGCCGCAGACGATCACGTCCGCTCTGCCGGGGTCGAGGTCGGCGAGCCCCAGACGCCGGGCCAGGGGCAGCTCGGCGAGCTCGTCGGCGAGTCGGTCCACCGCGCTCCGTGCGAGCAGGGCGCCGTGGAGAGGGGCGGCGGTCCCGGCCAGCGCCGCGAGGGAGGTCACCGTGCCGGCGACGCCGACGATCTCGCAATCCCGGCTCGGCATCGGAGCGCGCGCCAGCGCGTCGCGCACCGCGCAGCGCACCGCAAGCATCTCCTCGCGAGTCGGTGGATCGCTCCGGATGTGGCGCTCGAACAAACGCACGCTGCCGAGATCGAGGCTGACCGCGCTCGCGACGCGGGCCGGTCCGGCGGCGCTTCCAGATGCGATCTCGGTGCTGCCACCGCCGACGTCGAACACCAGAACCTCGCCCTGCAAGGCGAGCCCACTCAGCGCCCCATGGAAGGTGAGTTCGGCTTCCTCCGCGCCACTGAGCACGCGCGGGCGACAGCCCAAGGCCTGCTGGGCCAACCCGATGAAGTGCGGGTCGGATCCAGCGTCGCGTAGAGCGCTGGTGCCAACGGCATCCACGAAGTCTGCGCCGTGGAGTCGGATCAGCTCGCCGTACTCGGAGAGGCACGCCAGCGTGCGTGTGCAAGCCTCGGCGGAGATCGATCGGGTGCGATCGACCCCGGCACCGAGCCGCGTGATGGCGGCGCGCTCGCAGACCGGGACGCACGAGGGGACCGCGTCGCTCGGCGATGGTCAGCAGCACCGTGTTGGTGCCGATGTCTACCGCCGCTGCGCGCAGCACGGAGCCCGGCTCACTTGGCCAGGCTGTTCAGATTCAGCATTTCTTCGACGTTGGGAAGCACGACCAGCTCGACGCGGCGATTCTTGGCGCGCCCGTCGTCGGTGTCGTTGGTCTCGACCGGATCGGTGTCGGAATAGCCGGCCGCGCTCCAGTTCTTGGCCTCGAGCCCGCCCTGATTGGTGCCGGTCAGGTAGATGAGCACCGAGCGCGCGCGCATGGCGGACAGGCCCCAGTTGTCCTTGAACTCGCCGCCCTTGAGCGGCTTGCTGTCGGTGTGGCCCGCGACCTGGAACTCGCGGTTCTTCAGGTCGGAATCAGTCCCGGACCACCTCCGCCACCTGCTTGAGGATCTCCTCGCCCTCTTTCTTGAGCCGGTCGCGGCCGGAGTCGAACAGGACGTCGCCGGGCAGCTGGATCACCATGCGATTGTCGCGAACCGCTACTTTCAGCCCGAGCTGCGTCAGCTTCTGCAGCTTGGTGCGCAGCAGATCGAATCGCTTTCGGATCTGGTCGAGCTGCTCAGCGCGACGCCGGTACTCTTCGAGAGCCTTGCGCTCCTCGTCCAGCTTCGAGCTCAGGTTCTCGATGTTGATCCCGCGCTCCTTGAGGTTCTTCTTCAGATCTTCGATCTCTTGAAGCGAGTCGGCGTAGTCGGTCTCGCACTTCTTGTGCGCCTGACGCTGTGCCGCCAACTGGTTTCGGAGGCTCTCGCTCTCGCGGACCTTCTGGTCCCACTCCTCTTGCGAGTAGCCGCAGCCGACGAGCAGCGATGGCAGTGCAGCGGCGAAGAAAATTGTCAGGGGTCGGATGCGCATGTTCATCGTCTTTGAGGAGGGCCCGATCGGGGCCGAGGGCGCACAGCCGTAGCGTGCGGTCGTCGCGGGCGTCAAGGGATGATTTCTTCGAAGTTCCAAGGGGTTCCGGCCCAGAGTGGGGGTTCCTTCGAGGGCACTGACCAGGTGATCGGTGCGCACCGGTTGCATGGGTTTCGCTACGGCGTTCGAGCGATCATGAAATGCAAGCTGAACATTTTTCGTTGACACATCACAATAGGTGGCAATATACGTCGTGCAACATACCTCGGGATGAGCTTCATTGTCTTTATCCCCACGCTCCTAGGAGGCATCAAAAATGGCCGCAAAGAAGACCCGTACCAAGTCCGCCCGTAAGCCCGCAGCCAAGAAGGCGCCGAAGGTCGCGAAGCGCAAGACGAAGCGCAAGGCGAAGAAGGCCACTGCCAAGAAGGCACCGGCGAAGCGCAAGGCGCGTCGCAAGAAGGCCGCCAAGAAGGCCTGATTGAGACGGTAGCGCGGCAGAGATGCCTGCCCGGCCCCGGGTCGCCTCTTCGCGAGGCGACTACGGGGTGCTCCAAGGGTGAGGCGATGACGCGCTAGAGAGAGGGAGGGCTCGGCCCCGCGATGGCGCGGTGGCCAGGCGATTCGGTGGGAGCCGAATTCGCAGCCTTCCGCCGGATGGGCAGCTCCGTTCCGCGACCTGTCGCGTGTGCGGGGGGTTTCGAGGAGCTGGCGAGCGCGGTGAGAGTCGCGCTCGGACAGCCCATCTTCGGCTACCAGCAAGCGGGAGGACAGGTCGGGAGACAGCTACCGGCCCGTCTTCCCGTTTGCTGTTTTGTGGGGCCAGCCTGTTCAGTCGCTGATGTAGAGCTTCAGCGCACCGGCGGCCGCCCGACGATCGAAGGGGACGCCGACCAGCACGTCGCGGCGCGAGATGTCGTCGAAGAGCTGGAGCAGGAAGGTGTGGAAGGCGACGCACTCGTCGATCGCGGCCTCGAGTCGTGACGGATCCACCAGGTCCGTGTCTTCGAGGCGCTCCATGGCGCGCAGAAACGCATCAAAGCGCGGATAGTCGGTGGCGCGTAGGAGCGGGTAGCCCATGGTCCGGAAGTACGCGAGGAACTCCCTGACGTACTGGAAGTTGTGCACGAAGGCCCAGCGGTCTTCGCTCGGCGTGTGCTCGGCTTTGGCTGCGAAGGCGCGCACGATCTGAGCGAACATCCAGACGTCGCGGCGCAGTCGGTCACTGGTCTCGCGCAGCGCAGCCTGATCATCGAACACGCCCTGCTCGTCGAGGTTGCTGCCCAGGGCCTTGCCCAAGAACAGAATGGCGTTGCGCAACGCCGGACGTAGGTCGGCAGCGGCCGATTGAAGGGCCGCGCGCAACTCTGTCTCGCCGGTGTCCCGAGCCATCGGCGGCAGCTCGTGGTGGAAGGCGCGGCGGGTCTCCAGGCGCAGGCTGCCGGCGACACCTTCGAGTGCCGACTTGATGCCGATGAGCCGGTGGCCATCGGCTCGCAACGCGTCGCTGCGGTCCGCTAGGTCGCGCATGTTCACGCGCAGCAGATCGCGCTCGAAGCTGTTTGCGAGCAGGGCGCCAGTTCTCCGTCGCAGGTGGTCGCCGAGGGCCCGGGCGTCGGAGCGCATCACGCTGAGCACCAAATAGGCGCGGCCACCCATGCGCCGGCGCCTGCCGCCCGGCTCGACCGCGATGCGGCCCAGCAAGCGGACGTAGCGCAGCAGGCGGAACAAAGAGAGAAATGACAGCGCCACCAGCCGGTGAGCCTCGTCGCCGGGAACCGCGCGAATCAAGTCGAGCACGTGGCTGGATTTGATTCGGTCGAACTCGGGGCGGAACTCCAGCGCGGTCAGGGGGTTGAAGAACGCGCTGGAGGAGATCTCACGCTGTATGGTCGAGAGCACGGCGTAAAACAGCCGGTAGGGCACCCGCGGACCCCGGAGCACGCCCTCCAACACCTCCACCCAACGCGAGAGGCCGTGGCGCAGCGCGACCAGGCTGTCTTCCGGCGTCTCGTGCTCGGAACCCTCGCCGATCAGCTGGCTGCGCAGTCGGTCTTCCGGAAGCACGGTCTCGAGGTAGCGGTGGAATACCAGGGCGCGGTCCCGGGTACCGAGGAGCTGACGAGTCAGATCCAGGGCGTGGTGCATTCCGTCGCGGAACAGCACGGTCGCTTCGCGGAAGTCCTGCGTGACCACCGGGGCGCGCCTCGGATGACCCGGGTGGTTGCGCGGATTGACGAAACACGCGCTGGCCTTGAGCAAGACCTCGAGCTCGAACAATACGTCGTCTTTGTTCTCGAGAGGCAGGGCGTTGAACCACGCGTCGCGCTGGGCGCGCTGCGTGCGCGGCATGCCTCGGGTGCGCGCCAGGAGGTCGCTGTAGGGGTCGCCGCCCGGGGCGACCGACGGCATGTAGCTCCGCTTGGCCGGCGCTTGGGTCATGTGCCGTCCCGGGAAGATCAAGGATTGAAGGTGAAGGGGTAATTGATGGTGGACTCCATGCCCCGCGACGAGGCCGGGAATTTGATCTTCTTGATCACTTCCACCGAACATTTCACGACGTCGGGCGACTTCACTTCGCTCTTCTCGACGTTCAGGACGGCCTCCTTGACCTTGCCTTCGGGGTCGAGCACGAAGCGGATCGTCATGGTGCCCTTCAGATCCGGGATCTGCTTCAGGGCCTTCTCGTAGCACTCGCGCACGGGCTTCCGGTTGTCTTGGACCAACTTCTGGATCACCTCGGTGGTGCGGGTCTCGACGTCGCCACCGCCTGCGGCGCCGGCGCCTTCGTCGGCGGCGGGTTCGGTCGTGCCCGCGCCCGGGTCGGTCCCCGACTCGGTCTTCGGCTCGGCGGATGCAGGTCCCGTCGGGGCTGGGGTCGGAGCGCTCGGCTCCGGCGCTTTGCTCGCGCAGCCGGCGTGCGCTGCGATGGCGACGATCAGCAGCGAGGCAGCGACGTTCAGCGTGGAGCAGGCTTGCATGAGCCCATCATAGGCGTCGTTCGCCCCTGGCTCCAGTCAACCCGTCAGCAGGTAGGGCTCCCACTCGCTGAAAGGCTCACGCTCAGCCAAGAGGATCTGGGCTGGGGTGGTCCAGCGTGGCTTCTGCGGGCGGCGGAGCAAGGACATTCCGGCCTCTTCGGGCGTTCGACGCCCCTTCTTGAGGTTGCAGCCCCGGCAGGAGACGACCAGGTTTTCCCAGCTGTCCGCCCCACCCCGGGAGCGTGGCAACACGTGGTCCAGGTTCAATTCGCGCAGCTGCGGGCGCTTGGCGCAGTACTGGCAGTGGTGGTCGTCGCGCAGCATCAGGTTGCGCCGTGTCAGTCGAACGATGACGCGCGGGGATCGGTCGTAGCGCACCAGGTGGAGGACCCGCGGGACCCGGAGTTGCCCCCCAACCATGGGGATCCCGTCGTCCCTGGAGCGTATCGGCAGCGCGCGCCAACAGGCGAAGTCGTGCATCGCGCCGTCGTCGTCGACCGCGAGAGCGGAGCCGGCGAATAGCAGGACCACCGCTCGACGAGCCGGGGTCACGCTGACCGGGTTGAAGTAGCGGTTCAGGAGCAGAACTGGAAGGGCGAGCACGTCGCGCCGCGCGTAGGGGCTCTTCCTTGGGCCGCTGACGGTGCTGCTCACGCCGAGAAGCCTAGCACGGCGTCGAACATGCCCAATTTCAGCGCAGCTCACCCTCGACCCGAGCCCGGCGATGAGCTATCCCGTCGCGGCTGGGCCGCGGGCCCGGCTCGAGGTGACCTTGAAACGAGTCCTGATCCCGGCAACTCTCGCCCTCGCGCTCTCCCCCGTCGGCTGCGGTCCGGTGGTGGCGGGCCAGGAGGCAGCGTGGCCCGCGAGCGCGAAAAAGTGGTTCGACCGCGCGGACCACAGCTACCGAACCGGCGACGTCGAAGACGCCGAGTCCGCGGTCGAAAACGCCCTGCGGGTGCTCCCTGACGAGCCCGCGGTACGGTTGCTGGCGGCGCGGATCGCCCTCGCTCACCTGCAACACGCGCGGGTAACGCAGCTCCTTTCGGGGATCGAAGGCTCCGACGCGGGAGCGCTCCGCAGCCGGGCCTACTGGTATTCGGGCCAAGTCGACAAGGCGGCCGACGAGCTCGAGAAGCTCGTGGCCGATCCCGAAGTGCGGGACGTGTGGGCCGTCGAGGTGGCCAAGCTCGCGCGCCGTGGCAGTGGGCGCAAACCCTTCCGTCTCAGCGGCGGCATGGTCGCCGTCACGGAGATGCCGCAGGTGGCGGCCACGTCCCTGGTCGTGCCGGTAGAGGTCAACGGTGAGCCCGCGCTCGGACTGATCGCAACTGGGACTGCCGAGGCCGTCATCGACAGCGGTGGGCCGGGCGGGGAACCCAAGTGGATCTCCATGCGCTTCGGTGAACGCATCGAGGTCAAAGACGTGCCCGCGTTGTCCAAGGACCTCTCCGGTATTTCGAGGCAGCTCAACGCGCCCATCAAGGTGTTGATCGGGGTGAACCTGCTCCGGCACCTGCACCCCACCATCGACTTTGCCGGAAGCCAGTTCGTGGTCCGCACCTTCGAGCCGCCGCCTCCGCCCCAGGCCACGACCGTGCGGGTGAGCTACGTGCGCGGCGGGGGCATGTTGATGCGCGGCGCATTCGGCTCCGATCAGAACGCGCCGTTTGCCAGCTTGCTCATCGACACCTCGATGAGCTTCCCGCTCGCGCTCGACGAGGGCGGCTGGAAGAAGGCGGGAGTCCCCACCTCGGGGCTGCGCTCGATCCCCAATGCGGGCAACCTTCGCGCAGGCATCCTCCCGCAACTGCGCCTCGGAGCGTTCACGGTGCCGCAGGTCCCGGGAGTGCTCGGGGCTCCGGTCGAGGAGCTTGAAAAAGGCCTCGATATCGATCTCGACGGGCTCGTCGGCTCGGGCCTGCTCGCGACCTTCCGGGTCACTCTGGTGGACGGCGGTCGAACCATGTGGCTCGAAGATCTGCCGCGCGAAGCGCTGCTGTCGGGGCCGAGGCTCCCGTCGCTCCCCGACCTGCCCGACGGGCCCGACGCGGATGTCGAAGAAGAAGCGCCCGAGCCGCCCCCGACCAAGCCCGGGGCCAAGAAGCCCAAGGCTTGGGTGCCCAATCCCTCGACGCCCAAGGCGGCCCCGGCGACGAAGGCTGCTGCGCCTGGAGGCAACGCGCCGCCTGCGCCGGGAGCCCAGCCGTGACCGGGCCGCAGCTCGCGATCTACGCCGGCAGCTTCGATCCCCCGACCTACGGGCATCTCGATCTCGTCGAGCGCGCGGCCAAGCTGTTTCCGAAGGTCGTGGTGGCCGTCGGAGTGCATCCCACCAAGCAGCCGCTGCTCGCCGCGGAGGAGCGCCTGTCGCTGTTGCGTGAGATCGTCGTGCCCTACGGCAACGTAGAGGTCGACTCGTTCAGCGGCCTGTTGATCGACTACGGGCAGAAGATCGGCGCGCGGGTCATCGTGCGTGGCCTGAGGGCCGCCACGGATTTCGAGTACGAGCTGCAAATCGCCCACGCGAACTCCGATCTGAGGCCCGAGATCGACACGGTGTTCTTGCCGACCCGCACCAACTACGGGTTCATCTCGGCGTCGTTGGTGCGCGAGATCGCCAGCCACGGCGGTGACGTCGCGCGCTACGCCCCGCCCAACGTGGTGGCCGCGCTGCGACGGCGTTACTCCCAGCCCTGAGCCAAGCTCAGAACACCGCCCAAGGCGTGGGCATGAACAAGAGGACGAAGAGCGCCAGCGTGGCGATGGCCACGATCCGCCGCTTGGGCGACAGACGTGCGTCGTCGACGGGTGGGTGATCGGCTCCAGATACGCCGCGCAGGATCCAGAGCAGCACGAAGATACTGATCCAGACCGTCGCGGCGCTGACCGGTAGCCAGCTCTGCTTGCCGTAACCCTCGTGCATGCCCCGGAGCACGATGGGCCGGACGTGGACCCAGGCGTTGTAGCCGACCATCACCAGGGGCAAAAACACGGCAAAGCGCCCCAGCCGGTCCTGCCTTTTGCCCAAGAGAGCGTAGGCCACGTGCCCGCCATCGAGCTGGCCAAAGGGCAGCAGGTTCAGGAAGGTGACCAAGAAGCCCGCCCAGGCCGCCAGCGCGGTGGGGTGCAAAAAGACGTCTTGATTCTGGGCGATGGACCCGTGCACGACGCGCTTGAGCAGCCAGTACAGGATGCTCTGCCCCTCCTGGATGAAGCCGCTCTCGCTGCGAGGCCCGACGGTCGAGTAGAGGAGGCCGACGATCATCACCGGAATCGCGACGGCCATGCCCGCCAGGGGGCCCGCGGCACCGATGTCGAGGAGCGCGTTTGCAGAGCGGATGCGATTGGGCATCACGATCACCGCGCCGAAGGTGCCGAAGGGGCTCAGCTTGGGGAAGGGGATGAAATACGGCAACGACGCCGGGACGCGGTGAATGCGCGCCGCGATGTAGTGTCCGAACTCGTGGAAGAGCAAGATGGCGAGGAGCGGCACTGCAAAAGACCAGCCCGACAGCCAGCCCTTCAGGCCCGGCACCTCACTCTGGCCGTTCCACGTCTGCCCCACCTCGAACACGCTCCAGACCGTGATCGCGAATAGCACCACGTTGAGCGGCCAGCGGACGCGGGCCCGCGGCGCGTCGCTGGGCGGAGGCGCGGAAGTCGGCCCAGCGATCGTCGCGCTGTCGTCGGGCGGCGCGGGGAATCGCCACTGTTCGTCGGACGAGCTCATGGCTTCAGCGACTCACGCAGCTTCTGAGCCAGCCGATCGAGCTGCGGCGCGAGGGCGGCGTCGAGCACCCCGATCTCGGTTTCGAGCCGCAGATCGCCGGGTGAACGCGCCGGATCTGCCGTGATTTCCAGGGCTTCTAGCCCGACCCCCAGGGTCGCTCGCTCGGCCTCGAGGCGCGCCGCGTCGTCCGGGTGGGCGACAATCCGCACCCGGCGGGCACCCCGAGCCTCGGCCAGCGCGCGCTTGGCGATGGCGCTCACCCGCGCGGGATCCAGGCGCAGCTCTTCACCGATCAAGCGTTCGGCGAGCACGCGCGCGAGCTCGACGCTGCGGTCGAGCCCCCGCTGATCGACGCGTGCTTCGAGGGCCGCGAGGGCCACGGCCTTCGCCGCGATCGCCGCGATGCCGTCGGCACGGCCTTCGGCCTGGGCAGCGACCCGCGCGTCGCCGGCGGCGCGCGCTGCGTCGTCGAGCAGCATGCGTGCGCGGCCTTCGGCGCTCTCGACAATGGCGCGTGCGCGGCCTTCGGCGTCCACGATGGCGCGTGGCACGCGGCGTCCCACCGGCGCGAGGGCGGGGGTCGCCAGCGCGATCGGGCGCGCGTCACGGGCGTCGTCCGCGCGGAGCAGGCGGCCGCGGGTCACGCTCACCCGAGCCTCCGCGCGTCGAGCGCGCAAGCGATCCGTGCGACCTCGCGCGCGAGCACAACCGCCCGTGAAGCGCGCTCTGGGTGAGCCAGCGCAAGCGTCAAGCGCCGCGCGATCTCGGTGCCGCCGCCGAGCGCGCGGGTGAGATCGTCGCCCCGCCGGTCGATGAGGTAGCTCACGGCGACGTAGGCCCGCTCGAAGTCATCGGAGTCTGTCGTCATGGGGTCCAGTATCTCTCGCCGTCGGTTCGGGCGCGGCCGTCGGCCACGAGCTTGACCAAGTGTGCGCGAACGCTCAAGAGGGCGAGGGGCCACGCGGCCTGCGGCGTGTCGGCGTAGGCCCTGGGCACCAGGGACAAATCCGTGGTTCCACCGGATCCGGCGGCCTCGAGCGCCGCCGCCACCTTGCGCTCCCGCTCGAGGCGGTGCGCCACGTAGTGGGCGAAGAGCTGGCTCGGCTCCGGGATCGGATCGCCGTGGGCCGGGAGCGCGGTCTTCGCGCCCACCGCCTCGAGTCGCGCGAGCTGCCGGAGGTACTCGGCCATGTCGCCGTCCGTGGGCTCGATCAAGATGGTGCCCTCGCTCGCCACCATATCGCCCACGACCACCGCGCCCAGCTCGGGCTCGAACAGACAAATGTGTCCAGGAGCGTGACCGGGCGTGTGCAGCACCCGCCACGCCTGGGGCGACGGGCCATCCAGCGTGAGCACCTCGTCGTCGTCAAGCCGTCGGCTGATGTCGAGCTCCGGGAGCCGGGCCGCGGTTGCTTCGTGCGCCCAGAGCGGAACACCGAGCTCGTGGGAGAAGGTCTGCGCGCCGCCGACGTGGTCGATGTGATGGTGCGTGAGCACGATGCCCAGGATCTCGCGACCCGAGCTGACGAGACTCCGCGCCCAGTCGAGGAACGCGCGTTGCTCGTCGGCGTAGGGCGTGGCCGGCTCGATCAGCAACAGCTGACGCGTGCCGAGTGCGTAGCTCTGCGTGTGCGTCGCCGGCGGCAAGGTCGGGGTGCGAGTCGGAAATGCTCCAACCCCTTCGGCGACGTCCCGAGGTCTGATCATGGGAGGCGAAATCAGACGCGCTCGACCACCACGGCGACCGCTTCGCCGCCGCCGATGCACAGGGTGGCGAGGCCGCGGCTGACCTTGTGATCGCGCATGGCAAAGAGCAGCGTGGTCAGGATGCGCGCGCCCGAGGCGCCGATGGGGTGGCCGAGCGCCACGGCGCCGCCCCGCACGTTCACCTTCGCCGGGTCCAGGCCCGAGATCTTGGAGCAGGCCATGGTCACGCAGGAGAAGGCCTCGTTGATCTCCCAGAGATCGATCTGCTCCTTCTTCATGCCGAGCTTGGTCAGGGTCGCGTCGATGGCCTTGGAAGGCGCCGTGGTGAACCAATCGGGAGCCTGCGCGGCGCCGCCGTAACCGACGATGCGCGCGATGGGGGTCAGGTTCTGCTCCTTCACTGCCTTCTCGCTGGCGAGTACCAGCGCCGATGCGCCGTCGTTGATGCTCGAGGCGTTGGCGGCGGTGATGGTGCCGTCCTTCGCGAAGGCCGGTCGCAGCTTGTCGAACTTGCTCGGATCTCCCTTGCCCGGCTCCTCGTCGGCGGAGACCTTCAGCGGATCGCCCTTCTTCTGTGCGATCTCGACCGCCGCAATCTCCGCCTCGAAGAGCCCTTCTTTCTGCGCCGAGAGCGCGCGCCGATAGCTCTCGCGTGCGAACTCGTCCTGTGCTTCGCGCGAGAGCGAGTACTCCTTCGAGCACTTCTCGCCGGCCTCTCCCATGTGGAAGTTTCCGTAGGGATCCCAGAGCCCATCGGCGATCATTCCGTCGATCAGCTTGCCGTCACCCATCCGGTAGCCTGTGCGCGCATCACGGAGGTAGTAGGGAACGTTCGACATCGACTCCATGCCGCCCGCCACCACCACGTCGGCGTCGCCGAGCATCACGGTCTTGGCGCCGAAGACCACCGCCTGCAGGCCCGAGCCGCAGACCTTGCTCACGGTGGTTGCCGGCACGCTGTCGGGCACCCCGGCGTAGATGGCCGCTTGGCGCGCGGGCGCCTGGCCGACTCCGGCGCTGAGCACGTTGCCCATGAACACCTCTTGGACGCGGCTGGGATCGATCTTGGCGCGCTCGACGGCGGCTCGGATCGCCACTGCGCCGAGGCGAGGCGCGGGCACCGAGGCGAGCGCCCCCAGGTATGAGCCGATGGGAGTGCGCACGGCGCTGACGACATAAACCGGGGATACGTGGTGGGTCATGGCTGAGCTCCCTTTTCGCTGATACCAGGCTCCTCTAACGCGGTTCGGCAGTGCGGGCCACCCCCTGAGCGAGGGTGCAGTGAGGGCCCGAGTTGCGTTAAGTATGGGCCATGCGAGCAGGGAACCGCAGCCGCACCAGCGACTGGGTGGCGGCGTTGCGCGCGCTCTACAGCGAAGCGCCGCCCGATCTGGCCATCTTCGACGACGGCGTCGCCCAGCGACTCTTGCCCGGTGGCCTTGGCGCGCTGGTGCGCGGTGTGACCCGCGCGCCCTTCGGACCTCGCCTGGCCCACCGTCTGTTGGGGGCCGCGACGCGCGGGCTCAGCTTCACCGTGCCGCTGCGCA
Organism: uncultured delta proteobacterium; assembly: GCA_963716725.1. Lineage (GTDB taxonomy): Bacteria > Myxococcota_A > Polyangia > Polyangiales > Polyangiaceae > JADJKB01. The sequence goes on along the minus strand of CAVQUB010000034.1, from coordinate 161,724 downwards.
CCGCGGCCATCGACGACGCCATCGAGCGCAGCGTGGAGGCGGGCACGCGCCAGCTCGTGGTGCTGGGGGCCGGGCTCGACGCGCGCGCCTGGCGCATGCCGAACCTCGCGGAGGTCTCGGTGTTCGAGCTCGACCACCCCGACACTCAGGCCTTCAAGCGCGAAGGCATCGGTGATCTGCGACCGCTGGCGAAAGACGTTCGCTTCTGCTCCATCGACTTCGAGCGGCAGACCATCCCCGAGGTGCTCGGCGCCCACGACTTCGACGCGAGCGCGCGCAGCGTCTGGATCTGGGAGGGCGTCACCATGTACCTGACCGCCGAGGCCATCGACGCCACGCTCGAGGCCGTCGCCGAGCTGGCCGCCCCCGAGAGCCGACTTGCGATGACGTACCTTCCCCCCGAATACGCGAGCCCCTTCCTGCGGACCGTCAGCGAGGTGGGCGCCATGTGGATCGGCGAGGCGCTCAGGTTCCAAGAGGATGCCCGTGGCATCGCGGCTCGGCTCGCCGCGCGCGGATTCGAGGTCGAAGGCGACGGCAGCGCTCTTGATTGGGTGGAGCGCTGGCCGGCCCGCGAAGCGCGCCACGTGCGGCCTTACGAACGGCTGGCGTTGGCGCGTCGGGTCTGACCTCCGATGAGATACCTGATCGTCGTTGAACAAACCGAGGCCGGCTTCCCGGCGGCAGACCGAAAGAGCTGAAGCCATGCCAACCGTTTTGCACCCGATACTTGGAGAGATCGACCCGTCCGCGCCGGGTTTTTGGGACACGACGCTGACTTTCGCCGGCCGCACCATCACCTTCGACCTGACAATCGACAGTTCGGGTCTAACGGGGCCAGACCTGAACGACCTGCCGCAGCAACTGGAAGACCTCGTGCCTTTCGACCGCGCCGCGCGCCTCGCTATCCTGCGCGATGCCCAGGCGCGCGACGACGACGCGGCATCCACGCTCTACCTCACGCATCATGGGAGCGAGCTTCCGACCGCCGACCTGCAGCGCCTTTTCGGTACTGACAAACCTGGTTCAGCCGATCCCGAGGCGATGCTGTCGCGTCTTGTTCTCGTGCGGGTCGGACTCTACCCCGAGCACGAGGACCGACGCGTCTTGCTCGATTATTCGATTGATCCAGACGTTACGCATTATCTGCTCTGCGTGTCTTTCGACGCCGCTCGGCAGCCGACCGCAGTAGCTCTGGAGAGCTAGACCGATCGAGGTGCCGGGCCTCGGAAGAACCATGCTGGCTCGCGACCATCAACAGCTCCTTGCCGACCGCGCCGCCGCGACGCGCGCGGCGCTGGGTCGCTGAGCTAGTGCCCGCGGCCGTGTCTTCCGCTATCATTGCCATCTATTCCTACGTTGCCGTAGAACTCAACGACGGGGTACCCGGCGCGGTTGTGTCCGGTTCAGAGCCCGAGTTCGAAGCGACCGACGTGGTGGCCGAGTCGATTGAGTCTTTCCTTGGCGCGCTTGTTGAAGGTCTCGACGGTGACGGTGACCCCAGATTCGCCTTCCTGAGATGAAGCCGTCTGGCTGGGCGTTGCAGCAGACGAGCGCGGGCCAGGCGAACTCCGCCGTCCGTTCCGCGCCCGCAGCCATTCTCAGCATCCTCCTGTCGCGGTACCCCACGTTACGTGATCCCGAGCCTCGCCTTCGCGCTCAGGCTGATGCGTTTGCGATCGAGATCGACGCTGAGCACCCGGACACGAATCAGGTCACCCACCCGGACGACCTCGCTCGGATCCTTCACGAAGCGGTCGGCCAATTCGGAGACGTGAACCAGGCCGTCTTGGTGCACCCCGATGTCTACGAAGGCGCCGAAGGCGGTGACGTTCGTCACGCGCCCCTCGAGCAGCATGCCAGGCGTCACTTCCTCGATGCTGCGCACATCGTCGCGGAAGCCCGGGGCTTCGAACTCGGCCCGCGGGTCGCGCCCGGGCTTGTCGAGCTCGGTCAAGATGTGGTCGAGCGTGTAGGCGCCGACGTCGGCGGACAGATATCGCGTGCGGTCTAGGGTTGCCAGCTTTGGAGCCCCGATCAGCTTCTCTAGGCTGACGCCGAGATCCCGCGCCATGCGCTCGACCAAAGCGTAGCGTTCGGGATGAACTCCGCTCGCATCGAGGGGGTGTGCCCCGCCGTGCACGCGCAGAAAGCCCGCCGCTTGCTCGAAGGTGCGGGCGCCGAGCCCGGTCACCTTGGCGAGATCGCGCCGCGAGCGGAAGCGGCCGCTCTCTGCGCGATGATCGGCGATGCGCTGCGCCAGCTTCTCGCCGATACCCGAGACGCGAGCCAACAGCGACGGGCTGGCGGTGTTGACCTCCACGCCCACGCGGTTGACGCAGCTCTCCACCACTTCGTCGAGCTTGGCGCAGAGCAAGCTTTCGCTCACGTCGTGCTGATACTGACCGACGCCGACGCTCTTGGGATCGATCTTCACCAGCTCGGAGAGCGGATCCTGCAGCCGGCGGGCGATGCTGACCGCGCCTCTCACGGTCACGTCCTGGTCTGGGAGCTCGTGCCGCGCGAGCTCGCTCGCCGAGTAGACGCTGGCGCCCGCTTCGTTGACCGAGACGCACAGGACCTCGGGCTTCCCACGGCGCTTCAACAGCCCGCGCACGAAATTCTCGGTCTCACGGCCGTGGGTGCCGTTGCCGACTGCGACGGCCAGAATGGGGTGGCGATCGAGCAGCGCCGACAGCGTCTTCTCGGCCGCCTGCTCCGCTCGCGGTCCTTGAACCAAGTAGATGACCGTGTGCTCGATCAGGCCGCCGGTCGCATCGACCACGACGCACTTGCAGCCCGTGCGCTGCCCCGGGTCGATCCCGAGGACCCAGCGCGCGCCGAAGGGCGCGGCGAGCAACAGCTGCTCGAGGTTCTTCGCGAACACCTTGATGGCGTCGCGCTCTGCGGCGTCCCCGAGCTCGGCACGCACGCTGGAGCGTGCCGAGGGTATCAACAGCCGCGTGAGCGCGTCGTCCACGGCGCGAGCGAGGAGCTTGGTCCAGGGGTCGTTGCCCGAGAGCCCCAACGTCCGCTCGAGCGCGCCCGCGACCCGCGCTTCGTCGAGCTCGAAGCTCGGCTTGAGCACGCCTTCGGCCTCCCCACGACAGATGGCCAGGTAGCGGTGCGAGGCGACTCTCGCCACCGGCTCGCCGAACTTCTCGTAGTTGTCGAATTTGGTCTTCTGCTCGCGAAACTTTGGAGCCTTCTTGACGCGGAGCGTGCCGCGGCGCAGCTCGTCTTGCACCAAGCGGCGAGCGCTCGGCTTTTCGGCGATGCGCTCGGCACAAATGTCGACGGCTCCTGAGAGCGCAGCTTCGACCGACCCGATTTCCGGCCTCCGCTCCAGGAACGGGAGCGCGGCCGCCTCGGGGTTGCCCGGACCGCGCCGCTGCCAGATCCAATCCGCCAGCGGCTCCAGCCCCAGCTCCCTGGCCATCTGACCCCGCGTCCTGCGCTTGCTCTTGAAGGGCGCGTACAAGGCCTCGAGCTCCGCCTTGGTCTCGCAGGCTGCGATGGCGCGCTCGAGCTCGGCCGTGAGCTTGCCCTGGCCCGCGATGGTCTCGAGCACGACGCGCCGGCGATCCGCGAGGTCATCGAGGTACTTGGCGCGCGCGGCGATCTCCCGCAGCGCCACCTCGTCGAGCCCGTCGGTGGCCTCTTTGCGATAGCGCGCGACGAACGGAACGGTCGCGCCGCAGTCGAAGAGTTCGAGCGCGGCTGTCACCGAGCGGGGCGCGACCTGAAGCTCGCGCGCGATCTTCTCGACCAGAGCGGCGTCACGCATGCTCCGCATTCTTCAACGCGGGCGCCTGCCGCCGTCAAGCGCCAGGACGCCCTGCGGGTTGCGCCGCCCGAGCGCGGTGCCTCGGCACCGTAGGCGGAGCGCAAGAGAATGCTCTACCGCAAGCGGAACGTGAGCCACTGTGAGGCGCCTTCCGGCAATCGCGACGTCATCGCGGCAAGCCGAGCAGCCCGGGCATGGCAAGACGCGGCTGCCGACCTCGGCATTCGATTCGAGTCACCTTTCGCGATGCAGCACGACGGAACGATCTGCTGGTGCGCGGGGCTATTGCCTGACTTTGGTGGACCCAAGGGAACAGTCATCGCCTCGCGAGAAGCGGACGACAACATCTTCGATGTCGCCGAGGCCCTGGGGCTCTACGCCTCCGGACTCAGTCCGTACCTCTATGAAATCTACGACAGGAGCCAGTTCTCGCAAACGCTCGACGACTGGGGCTGGTTCGCCGATCCCTCGGCAGCGCCAACCTGGTTTTCGGGCGCGGTTGGTCGCCACGGTGGGAACAGGTAGCGGGGGGCTGCCCGTTGCAGCAGACGCGTTGATCCAGAGCCGCGATCGCCATACGCGCTCGGGTTGCCCCCCCTCGCCTCGCTGCGCTCGGCGGTCCCCCCCTCAATCGCGCTGCGCGCGATCGGGGGGGACACGTTCGCGTGGAGTTGTCGCGGCCGAGCGAGCCCGGCGGGCCTCGGAGGAACCATGCTCGCTCGCGACCATCAACAGCTCCGTCGTCAACAGGTCCTTGGCGGCCGCACCGCCTCGATGCGCGCGGCGCCCACGGCTTCGGAGGCCGCGCTGCGGGCTGGCCCGCATGTCCGAGCATTTCGTTCCATCTTCCGACCGTGTCGCCGGCACGCGTGGCCCCGCGTGCCCGCGCCCCCGCGCCCCCGCGCCTCTTCGGAACCTTGCAGGCGAATGCGGTAACCTCGTGGGGACGAGGGAGTACCAGGCATGCTGGGCTGGTTCCGTAAGAAGAAAAAGCAAACCGTCGGCGCCGAACCGGCGACTGCGCGCGTTCCGGACTGGATGCTCTCCGCGCAATGGGGCGCCCGCGCTCGCTGGATATCTCACGTGATCGACTTCTTGGGAGACCCGACGGACGAGTGGAAACCGAACCCCGGGATGGAGTTGCCGAATCGGCCAGACTTTCTCGTGTTGGAGTTTGGTCAGTCCGAGGGCCGCGAGTATTGGACGTACCTCAGCGCGGGCCTCGCCTTCGTCCCGCAACGCGCTGAGGGCGTGATGCCGCATCTCGAACTGATCGCGTACTCGCCAAAGCGAGACGCGCGAGTCGCGGAGTTCTTGTTCATGTTGGCTCACGATGTCGCCACAGCTGGCCCCGGCGATTTGGCGTTCAAGGCATTCGATCTGTGGGGCGCCGCGTTTCATGACTTGCTTCACTTCGTGATCGTTCCGGCAACCGAGCCCGCCGAGATGCTCGACTTCCCAAACCGGCAGAAGCGAAAAGAAGACGAGCGCTATCTGCTGGCTACTACCGGCGAGCTCGACGGCGCGATGGAGCTCAATTTGCTGCAGCTCGTCCCGCTGACCGAGGACCAGTGGAAGCATGCAAGCGAGCTCGGCAGCCAAGCCGTTCTTGCCGAGCTTGACTGGGTCCATCAGGCCAAGACGTTCGGGTGGGAGGCAATCCGATCTTCCAACCCCGCGGAGTAAGTCGCTGTTGCCTCAGCACCCACGATCACCAAGCTGCTCCGCTCGGGTTGCCCCCCCTCGCCTCACTGCGCTCGTCGAGCGCGCGCTGCCGGTGGCGCTCGAGCGGGTGCGGGCGGCGCTGGGCCGGTGAGCTGGTGCCCGCGGCCGTGTCTTCCGCTATCGTTGCCACCGGCGTTCGAGGGAGAACGCCAGTTAGGCAGGCATCAAGCAGGTGCTAAAGCTTTATAGGCGCACCCCGAGCCAGATTCTCTACTGGGAAACGTGGGACAACGACGACGGTTCTCACACGGTGCATTGGGGAAGTCTGGGCGCGAAAGGCGAATCCAAGACGGTTAGGTCGACCGGGCTGCGCAAGGTCGAGACGAAGGTCCAGGCGGAGATTGATCGTTTCGTGAGTGATGGTTACCAACCAATCGAACTCGATGACCACCGGATCCTCTTGATTGAATACACCGTCGACGGATTCGGGGATGCTGCCGATTTGAAGAAGCGATACCGATTGCAGGACAGGATGGACCAAACGTTGGGGTGGACGGGGCTCGGCATGTGCGACGGTGGAAGTATTGGCTCGGACACGATGGAAGTGTGCTGCTACGTCGTCGACTATGACGTCGCGGAACAGGTCGTCGCCACCGATTTGAAGGGTACCGAGTTCGGTAACTATTCAAGGATCTACGACGAAGGCGCCGAGGATGCCTAACAGGACGTTGCAGCAGACGACCGCGGGCTTTCCGACTGGCTGCTGTTCGTTCCGCCCTGCGCGCGGGGCTTAGCGCCTCGGTTCTTGCGAACCTCGGCGCCGCGTGGACGCCACCACCGCCCTCACACCGCGATAGAAGGTGCACTGCGAACAGATGGTCGTCTAGGTCCCGCGCGCGAGCGACGAGACCCCCTCCGGGGCGGTCTCGTGGAGTCGACTCTGCTGGTGCTTGCGGCTGAGCGGCAAGACGTTCGGGGGGCTCGCGCGGGATCGGTCACTTCTCCCAGAAGAGAACGCCACGCATGGAAAACGCGCCGATGTCCACGATTCCCGACGTGCCAGACGCGCCCTGGTCGCAGGAGCCCGTACCCCCGATTCGGTACTCGCGCATGTCCTGATAGTTGTCATCAACCACCGTGTGCTCGGTGACATCAATCGTGCAAGCGCCCGCTGGAGTCCGCCATCCCTGCTGGGAACTAGGCCCAGACACTCCGACGTAGGCTTGCACGGTGCCAGTTGCGCCCTCGGAGACCTCATTCAATTCGAAACTCATCGTGTCAGACTTCGCCAGTTCGCCACCTGGAGGGCGAGCGGAGTCACGGGAAATTCTGGCGTCACCTGCTTGGCACGCGGCTCGCTGACGAGGGCGAGGTGTGAACTACGACATCCAAGCTGGGCACGCGCCAACAGGACCCGTGCGTGAAGCCAACGTCGACCTTTCCTTCCGCTAGGTATGGCGCGCGAAACTAGATTGACTCCGTAGCCCTTCGCTGCGAGGTCCCAGCATGGAGTTTCGTGAAGTCTATCGGAACCACGCGGACCGCTATCACGAGCTGGTGACCGCAGAGGACGCGGACGACAACCTGAGGCATGCGCTGTGCGACATCTTCAGCAGCGTGCCAGGCAGACTGCTGGATGTTGGCGCGGGCACGGGCCGGGTCTCCCGCTTGCTTCTGGAACAGGGGGCACAGGTAGTCGCCCTTGAGCCGGAAGCCGCTATGTTGGACGTGGCTCGGACCCAGCTCGCGGAGTACGTCCCGCACCAGCTCGAACTCACGCTCGGCGACGGGCGCGCGTTGCCGTTCGAAAACGACAGCATGCACGGCGCTGTGGCCGGCTGGGTCTTTGGGCACTTCCGCTATTGGGAGGAAGCGGGCTGGAGGACGCACATCGCCCAAGCGCTCTCGGAGATGCGGCGCGTGGTGATTCCCGGAGGAACGCTGGCGGTGATTGAGACTTTGGGCACCGCAGAGGAAGCGGCAGCGCCGCCGAACGAGCGCCTTGGCGAGTACTACGCCTGGCTGGAGCAGCAGGGCTTCGAGCGGAGGCAGTTCGCGACGGACTACGCGTTCGACGATGCTGCGTCCGCCGCCCGCTGCTTGGGCTTCTTCTTCGGACCGGAACTGGCAACCAAAGTGCTTGCGCGCGGCTGGGCGCGAGTGCCCGAGTGGACCGGGCTGTGGACGCGGCAAGAGCCGGCGTGAACGGTTTGCGCATGCAGCGAGGGATCCGCGCCGTCTAAAAACACTCCCGTTTCGGAATGCGCACGCCGTCCTTGTCCAAGGTGTACGGTGGTGCGCAGTTCGGTTTTGGTTTCGGCGGCCGCACGGTGGGCGGACGCTTGGGTCCCGGCGGAACAACACCAGGCGTGGCAGGCGGCGGCGCACTGGCTGGCGTTGGCGTCGGGGCGACCGCAGCCGCAGTTGCAATGGGTCCAGGGCCGGCGGTGGCGTCGGACAGCGTCGACATGGCAGCTTCGCTCGACTCGTTCGACGCGCCGCTGATCTCTACGGACGGTTCGGCAGGTACCGCTCCCTCCGCCGGCGCTCGCGCGTAGATGATGATGAGCGCCACCACCGCGATCAGCGCCACCACCGCGGCCGCACCCAACACTCCGGACCAGAGGGAACCGGTGGGCAGCGCTTCAACGGGGCCGCCTCAACCCTTGACCATCACGGGGCCTGCGAAGGCCAGCCGACGGTGCCGCCGAAATCGACTGGTGTGGAGCAATAGTCGTCTCGCTTGCACGCGGTGGTCGTCAAATCTGGCAGAACGGCGCTGATGGTGTTGAGGTAGTAGGTCTTCCCGGGCTCCAGGGTGCAGCGGCCCTCGTTGAGCCCAACGTCCCAGAGCGGGGTGGCCTCGACGGACACAGCGGACATGCAGACAGCGGGCAGGTGGTAGCTTGGGTCGTCGGCAAACTGGCCCAGGCAGGGAGCGATGCTGAAGGAATATGGGCTCGAATCCGGGACCGGCCCGAGCTGCCATCCTCCCTTTTTTCCAGCCCACGCGGGGTGGGTGGGGGCCCGAAACTCCATGGCCACGAATTTCCCCGGGAGGACCCGCCAGCGGCCGCGCCGGCATGGTCAGTTCTTTCGCGCGTCGCGCGCGGTCTCGGAAGCGGAGTGGCCTCGGGGGATGTGGGAGCCCGGCGTTCGAGGGAGAACGCCAGTTGGGCGGACTCCCGGCGACCCTCGTCACCGCTGCGCGATGAAATCGCGCACGTCCATACCAATGTCGCGCGCGATCTGGCGTACCAGGCTTGGCGAGATGTCCCGACCCGTGTGAACCGGCACTGTCGTGACGCGCCCATCCGAGTGGCGAAATTGCTTGTGCGAGCCGCGTTGTCGCACCTCAGCGAAGCCTAGATGAGCCAGGATCGCGACCACTTCGCGCGGTTTCAGAACGGGAACGTCACCCACGTCCTACGCAACCCGGACTGTCTGCGTCCCCACGAACTCTGACTCGAGCGTCGGCTCGCCATCCTCGAGGAGCATCGCGATGACTTCCTCGAGATTCCGACGGAGCTCGTCCTCTGTCGCGCCTTGCGAGTGCGCACCGGGCCAACCCGGTACGTGGCCGACGTACCAGCCGGTGTCGGCGTCTCGTTCCACGACTGCCGTGTACGTGCGCATTCCCCAAACTTACCACGTGTTCTTGACGCCGCCTAACTCACGTTGCACCCGCCGACCGCCGGCCGTACCGCTCTGAACCGTCCGTTCCACAGCCGCGTGCACCCTTCGTTCTGCGGCACTCGCCCGCGTGTGCACCGCCGCGCTCTCTGGTATCTCTTGGTCTCGGCGTTCGCGGGTGAACGCCAAACCGTTGGGCGGACCGCGCGAGAGCGACCCGCTCACTGAGAAGTCCCGAGCGGAAGACCAAGGTATTCGACTTCACCCACTTCGGGGTGGAAACACTGGAAAGCGTGCTGAAGGAGTGCCAAAGGCTGGACGAGTCATGTGCGCCCCTGTCTCTCGTGATCACCGTTGATGGCGCCGAGTGGGACCACGACTCGTTTCCCGAGTTTGCCGCCGACTACAGGCGGTCCCGCGGGGATTCCCGCGTCATGTTTCGTGGGGACGCCCTGGCTGTCAGCGTCGGCGCGTATGGCGCGTACCAGGGCTCTTCGGACGGCAAGACGGCTTGGGGCTGGCGCACGCGCACCTCCGTCAGCGCCGCTTCCCGTGCAACAATCGAAAGTCTGTTCGCAATTTTCGAGAGCGCGCTTTCGGCTGCGAAGCGCATTCCACAGCCGGCCCCAGCGAAGCGTGCAAAGCCCGTACTCTTCATCGGGCACGGAAGGAGCGCGCAGTGGCGCGACCTGAAGGATCACCTACACGAGCTCCACGGCTACCCGGTGCAAGCATTCGAGAGCGGCGCCCGGGCCGGGCACACCGTCCGCGACGTACTCGAAGAAATGCTGAGCACCTCTGCGTTCGCGTTGCTAGTTCTGACGGCCGAAGACGAACTGGCCGATGGAACACTTCGTGCGCGCCAGAACGTTGTCCACGAGGCAGGGTTGTTCCAAGGGCGGCTGGGCTTCCGAAACACAATCTTGCTGCTCGAGGAAGGGTGCGAGGAGTTCAGCAATGTTCAGGGCATTCAGCAAATTCGGTACTCCAAAGGCAAAATCAAAGAGACGTTTGGCGACGTGCTCGCGACGTTGTCGCGAGAGTTCACGCGATGAGCTCAGACGTGGTGCTTCGCGCCGCCGAACCATTCGAGTCGTGGTTGAGGCTGCATAACTCACGTTGCACCCGCCGAACGCCGGTCTTGCCGACTTCACCGTCCGTTCCGCTTCCGCGGGCGAACATTCTGATGCGGCACTCGCCCGCGTCTGTTGCGCCTTGCCGACTGACGACTTGACGCTCGGCGTTCGCGGGTGAACGTGTGTCTCGTTATCCGGCCGCATGGTAGCCATGGCTGCACCTTCGCGGTTGGTGGTTCTGGCGCGATCTTCCCACCGGAGGCATCATGCGGGGGTGGCGAAACCTGCCGTGGACATCTCGAATCTCACCGCCGACGAGAAGCTCGATCTTATCGACGAACTCTGGGGCAGCTTCAAGCCCGAGGACCTCCCGCTTTCGTCGGAGCTTCGCGCTGAGCTGGACCGACGACTCGATCGTCTTGATCGGGAGGGCCCGACCGGCGTGCCTTGGGACCAGGTCCGGGCTCGCATGACGACCGGAAAACGTTGACCCCAGTCGTCTTCACGACGGAGGCCGAGGTCGACGCGCTCGAGGCGTTCCAGTGGTACGAGACTCAAGGCGCTGGGCTCGGTTTCGTGTTTCGCGCTGAACTCGACGACGCCGTCCGCCAGATCGGCGAAGGTCCGACTTCGTTCGCTGTCCGGTATCGCGGCCTGAGGTGCACGGTCCTCAACCGGTTCCCGTATGGCGTGTACTATCGGGTCTATCCCGACTTGATCGCGATCGTCGCAGTCGCTCACGGCAAGCGCCACCCGGCAACCTGGCAAACGCGAGGCTGAGTACCGCATAACTGGACGTTGCACCCGCCGAACACCGGCAGTGGCGAGCATCACCGTCCGTTCCGCGGCGGCCGGCGCCCAATTTGTTGCGGCACGCGCCGTCTCGAAAACGCTCGGCGGTCTGATACCCTTCGTCTCGGCGTTCGTTGCCGAACGCCTCAATCGTCAACCAGACAGCGGGGTGTTCGACCGGGGGGATCCCCCACCCGTTCCCCCCGCCCGCCTCTCACCCCGCGATCCCCAAATTCCTCCGCTCGGGTTGCCCCCCCCCCTCGCCTCACTGCGCTCGGCGGTCCCCCCCTTAATCGCGCTGCGCGCGATTGGGGGGGCGCGTTCGCGTGGTCGCCGCGCTCCCGCTGAGGTGACGTGCGCGAGCCGGGTGGGCCTCGGCTCTGCGTGGCGGTCGGGCTCCGCTCGGCGGCGCACGGTCTGCGCCACGCCGCGCGCCTGCGAGACGCGACGTCCCGAGCTCGAGAGCCGGCGCCTCCGAGCGAAGCGCAACGGGCGGCGCGTCACAGATCGTGCGCCAGGGATCGCGAAGCCCGCCCACCACGACGCGCTTCGTGACACTCGAAGGGGTGCCGGGCCTCGGAGAAACCGGCTTATTGAGGAGGGCCTGCCGGAGACCGCTCGCACCGCACTGCTCGTGATTCGGGACTATCACCACGGAACCCAACCGCTAGCGGATGTCGTGAACGCGCGCGTTGCGTGCTGGCATTTCGTTGATGCCGCCTCAGATCCGTCGCACGCTGCTGCCGTCCGCGCCGTGATCTGCGCGCTGTACCCGACTGACGGTGAAGATCTTTACGGAACGCTCCTTCTATTCGCTGACTTCCTCGCCTCGGCTGGAGTTCCGACGCCGGCCGTCGAGCAGGAACTTCGTACGTGCTTTCTCGAGTTGGCTACAGCGGTCTAACAAGCCGCTGCAGCCGACGACCGGCGTTCGCCCGTCTCGCAAGGGTGGTAGACTCGTGGCGCCGCTCGCGGCTGAGCGGCCTCGTTAGGCGGCAACACCAATGGCGAGTGTCAGGGCTCAGCAAACCTGGCGCACGACCGTGCGCGTATGCCTCGCCACGTTCATTGCCGCACCGGCGATCAACTGCGGTCACGTGTCCGACGAGCCCGCATGGCACTGCTCTGCCGACAACGTCAACAAGACCTGCACCTGCCGTCCGCTGGATGCTGGCGTTGCAAAGGGCGAGATCGTGGCATCGTGCACCAACTACCCCTGCTGCTTCGCGTCGCAGGTTGAGTGCCGTTGCTTCGCTGATCTCACAAACTTACAACCATCGCTAACGAGAATTATGGCAGACGATGAACCCGCCGAAGGCCGGTCGTGCTTTGCCTCCCTCACCCGCAGGCTCAGCGCGTCGTCCGAGGGTGCGGAGCAACCGGCAGCAGCGAGCATCACGCAGCCCAACCCGACCCAGGCGCTCAGCTTCTTCGGCATGCGCTCTCCTGAGGATCATACGGCGCCCCCGACGCCGACGCTCTTGGGATCGATCTTCACCAACTCGGAGAGCGGATCTTGCAGCCGGCGGGCGATGCTGACCGCGCCTCTCACGGTCACGTCCTGGTCTGGCAGCTCAGGGCGAACCGCAGCGTCCTGTCCGTTCAGCTCATCGCGCTGGGGAACTAGATGCGGGACAGGCGCACGGCCGCGAGTTGCGAGGCCACGGCCGCGTCGTCGGGGTCGGTCACCATCGTCACCAGCCAGTCATCACCCTCGGTCTGGACCGCAATCCCCTCCACCTTGGGCGCGCCCAGCAGACTCGTCAGGCGGCGCAGCTGGCCGTCTGCGGCCACCACCCCCAATGCCGATGCCACACAGGCACCGTCTGCCACGCTGTCGCTAGTGTCTTCGGCCACCGCGCTGAACAGCCAGTCACCGCCCGGCAGCGGCACACCGTCGGTCAGGCTCAGCGGCACCCCGTCCACGGTCCCCAAGTCCAGCACCTGCACGCTCTTGATGGCGGGTGGCTGTGCTCGCGCACCTGCCAGCCAGGGCGCAGTCATCTCCCAGTCGTATCGGATGCAGGCGCTGCGCGCATCGCCCTTGTTGCCCCGCTGCAGCAAATGCAGGTCGCCACTGTCCACCCACGCGCCCTCGATATTCAAATCGGAAAACTGCTCGCGCAGCCGCGCATACAAAGCAGACAAAGACACCGTGGCTTTGCGCCCACTGAGTTGACCGGGACCAGCCAGCGCCAGCAGCACGGCCATCTCGCGGTTGGGCTTGGAGCCCGAGCCCAACGCCAGCAGCGCGCCGCCCCCACAGCCGGGCAAGGTTGGCAAGTGGGCCAGCGTTTCAAAGTCTGGTTTGGCCTTCTTGCGCTGCGCTGCGTCTCCGGGCAAATCGCCATCCAGCAACTGCAACAACCCTCCGGGCGCAGGTGGCGTGCCAGCGGCGACGGTGTCTTCGAACAACCCCAGGTGCAGCTCGTCGTCGGCCAACACAAACAGCGTCTGGCCCGATCGCACCAAGCCACTGGCAGCGCTCAGATGCGCCCGTGCCTGCGGATGCTGCGCAGGGTCTAGCCGCAGAGCGCCAATCCATTGGGATTTCAAAGTGGAAGAGGAAGCTCGCATGGCGCAGGCCAACCAACCGTCGTGAGACGCTCGGAGCTGGGCCAGCGTGACTTGGATGCTGACGGTTGTCGATCTGCCTCGCGCCGGCCAGAAGTCCTCGGCCGATCAGGGGCAGGACAGATTCGGAGCCGGCTGAAGCGGGAGTCTCGTGAACGCGCTCGTGGTCACGTTGCCGGCGGGACATGCGGGGGCCTCGAGCTTGAACACGCTTCCAACTCCTGGTGCCCAACGCCCGCGGAATTGCCCGCGTTTGGGGATCTGGTCCTGAGCCACGCTGCCGTGTCTGCAATCGCCGACTGCTCCGATGGACAGGTCGAGCTCCGCCTTGAATGCGCCGGACAGCGCGACGCCACGTACGGCCGTTGCACCCCTCGACCGCCGACCGTCTGCCGCGCCCTCTCACCCATCCGCCTCCGACCTGTGTTGCCCCCCCTCCCTCGTCAGGGACTTCCCAGGGTCGTCGCCTCGCTGCGCTCGGCGGTCCCCCCCAAATTCGCGCTGTCGCGCGAATGGGGGGGACGGGCCCAGCCGTTCTGGGCGGCGGCTCCGAGCATCGCGTATTCGCCGGTCTGTCTCGGCCTTCGCTGCGAGTCCAGGTGGCGATCGCCACCTGACTTCGCCGCTTCCCCAATTGCGGCGAGCAGATCCACCCGACTTTTCGGGTCCGCCCACCTGGCACGCCGCTCGCTGATGCGGCCGTGAATTGGGCTTCGGCGCACACGCTCTCGCACCGCCGGTCCGCTCGCGCACTCGCCAGCGGCCGGAGAGCACCGTGCTCTACCAGACGGTGGAGGAGAATTGGCCGGCGTTCTTGGAGAGGGCCGAGGTCGCCACGACCCGGGTCGCCATCACGCGCTTGCTCGCCGAGCACGACCCTTGGAAGTCCCACCCCTTCGGCTCAAGATCATACACATCTCATTGCGAGCGGACGGCGCGTGTGATCTACGGGAGAAATGCCGGCAACAGAATGGTTAGGGCGGTCGATTTCGGACGAGTTCGAGGGCTCTCAGCTCGGCGATAAGCGGCGCAGTGACAGGCTCGGTTGGCTCGCTGAGAAACTGATGGCGGCGCCCGGTGTTGGGTTTCCGCAGGCTGTCGACACTCCGTCCGAGCTTGGGGGTGTCTACCGATTCCTGGGCAACGAGCAGTTCGACGCGGAGCAGATCCTTGACCCGCACCTGTCGGCGACGGTGGAGCGTGTGAGTTCCGCTGGCCTGTGTATCGTCGCGCACGATACGACCGAAGTATCACTCGGCGGCGCCAGTCGGCGAGCTGGGTTGGGCGTCACGTCCGGCGGCAGCCAGGGGTTTCTCGCACACGTGGCGCTGGCCGTGCTTCCCGGCGAGGAGCGAGTGCCACTCGGAGTTCTGGGTCTACAGCGACACGTCCGCCTCGTACACAAGGGTGGACGCGGGCGCCGCCGGTCTGTCAGTCGGAGAGACCCCGAGCGCGAATCACTGCGCTGGCCGGCCATGCTCGAGGCCGTCCATGCACGCTGCCCCGGCAGCGCGCTCATTCACGTGATGGACCGCGAAGCGGACATTTTCGAGGTCCTGGCGAAGGCGCAGGAACTCGGTGCGCGCTACGTTGCGCCCCCAGGGCGCGTCAGCCGGGCCGCGTACACGAACCGCGCCATCGCGAAATTGGCGGCCTCCGGCGAACGCATGTCGGGGAAGTACGTGCGCCGCAGCGCGGCGATCACTGGATCCCAGCCGTTGGCCACCACGCCGGCACCGACAAGGACGACCGTCTCGGCAATCATCCGTTGATTCTGACAACTCATGTGCAGTCGGTCGAGGCGCTTCGCAGAGCGGCATAACTCACGTTGCACCCGCCGAATGCCGGTCGTGCCGACTTCACCATCCGTTCCGCTTCCGCGGGCGAACATTCTGACGCGGCACTCGCCCGCGTCTGTTGCGCCTTGCCGACTGACGACTTGACGCTCGGCGTTCGCCGGTGAACGTGTGTCTCGTTATACAGGCCACCGGGAAGGTTCAGTGCGCTCCCTGATCTGCCGCCTCTCGATTCCTGCGCTGCTTCTGTCCGGCTGCGCAGACGACAATTCCGCGACCGGAAAGGGTCCTGATGCCGCGCCAACTCCAATCGATCCAAGCTGTCCCGCGGATGGCGCCATCGTCCACCAGCTGTTGAACGGTGGGTGCGTCACCGGCGCCGCTTGCTCGCTTTCGGTCCAGTTTCTTTGCGAACCCGGAGTGCAGTACGTGACGGGGCTCAGGCAGTACGCTTGTTCTTGCCCGACCGGGACATGGAGTTGCACGCTCACCAGCAGCAGCCTCAGCCTCAACCCCTGCGACGCCGGGGCAACGGACGCGCCGGCGGAGTGAACGAGCGGCGCGAGGGCTGTCTAACTTGCCGTCCCACCCGTCGAACGCCGGCCTTGCCGACTTCACCGTCCGTTCCGCGTCGCGGGCGCCCTCCCTGTCTTCGGCACTCGCCCGCCTCTGCCACGCCTCGCGCTCTGCTACGATGTCCTCCGGCGTTCGCGAGTGAACGCCACTCTCGTTATACAGCCGGGCGTTCCTCATGACCCCTCGTGATGCTCTCCTCGTCGAAGTCCACCGATTGATTCGTGACGCCGCGTGCGAGGCGGTCGAGGGTCTGGGGCGCGCTTCCGCCAAGGTCGGCTACCCGCCGGAGCCCGTGCTGTCCGACTCGGAACTCCGTGCACTGCAGACGCTGGGCTTGTCCCCGGACGCCCACTCGGCCCTCCAGAAGGTCGTTGCCGATGCGTGTGCGACAACGATCTTCCGCTTGTTCTGTTTGATCGACGGCGTAGGCGATCCGGAACTCGTCCCCTGCGCGGACTGGCTTGGGCTGGATCTAGTTGAACCTACCGACGACGACGACCGCGCCATGCTCCACGATGCCTTTTTCGAATCCTATTGGCGCTACAAGGAGCTCACTGGCGCTGTCTAACTTGGCGTTGCACCCGCCGAACGCCGGCCAGGCGAGTTTCCCCGTCCGTCGCGCGTCGCGGACGCCCTCGCTGTCTGCGGCAAGCGCGCGGTCTGCTGCGATGACTCTCGGCGTTCGCTGCTGAACGCCTCAATCGCCAACCAGACAGCGGGGTGTTCGACCGGGGGGATCCCCCACCCGTCAGCCCCGCCCGCCCCTCACCCAATTCCCAGATTCCTCCGCATCCTCCCAACCGGCTCTTCCGTATTCGGCACTCGGGTTGCCCCCCCTCGCCTCACTGCGCTCGGCGGTCCCCCCCTTAATCGCGCTGCGCGCGATTGGGGGGGACGCGTTCGCGTGGTTGTCGCGCTCCCGGTGAGGTGACGCATGCGAGCCGGGTGGGCCTCGGCCCGACGCGGCGGGCGGGCTGCGCTTAACCGGCGCACGCTCTGCGCCACGCCGCGCCTTCACCAGGCGCGACGCACTGAGCACGAGAGCCGGCGCCTCCGAGCGAGCGCAAAGGGCGGCGTGTCACAGATCGTGCGCCAAGGCTTGCGAAGCCCGCCCACCACGCCGGGCCTCGGAGGAACCATGCTCGCTCGCGACCGCCAACAGCTCCGCCGCCAACAGCTCCTTGCCGCCCGCGCCGCCGCGATGCGTGTCGCGCCAACGGCCTCGGAGGCCGCGCTCTGGCGCGTGCTTCGCGCGCACCAACTCGGAGTCGAAGTGCGCCGCCAGGTGGTGAACGGCGGGCTGATCGCGGACTTCGTCGTGCCTTGCGTGCGGCTCGTGATCGAAGTGGACGGCAGCGCACACCGCGCACACCGCGCCGCTGACGCTCGGCGGGACCGCAAGCTCGCGAAGCTCGGCTATCGCGTGCTTCGGCTGGAAGCGGAGCTCGTCGAGCGCGCGCTGCCGGTGGCGCTCGCCCGGGTGCGGGAGGCGCTGGGGCGCTGAGCTGGTGCCCGCGGCCGTGCCTTCCGCTATCATTGCCATCGGCGTTCGAGGGAGAACGCCAGCCAGGGCGATCGTTAGCTGACTCCACATCCCGCGGTCCCTGGGCCAGAAGAAGCGATGCCGCTCAGCAACTTTGCTCTCGATACCTTCGTTTCACAGGAACTCTCGCTCTTGGGCGCCTGTTCGGCGAAGCCGCTCCGGGACGAGTTCGCGGACGGCGCCCACTGGTTACAGCAGTTCGTCCTCAATTCAGTCTTCAGCGCGCCATGCAGCCCCAGGGGAACGCAACTCGCCTTCGCTGTAATCAGGCGCAGCAGTAGCAGCATACTCGCGCACGATGCGGGGGTCGACGCGGTGAACCAGTACTTGAGCGGAGACAAGACGAAGTCCCGCGGAGTTGGTGTCTACTTCGAAGCGTTGTCACACCTTGAGCATGCCTTGGCGACGCTCTACCAGGGTCTCGATGTGGGCGCGCGAGTCACGGGCCAGCGCCTCTTCGAGAAGAGCGACGAGAGTCCGGCAAGTCGACTCAATCAGCTGTACAATTTGAGCAAGCACTACCTTCCAGAGCAGCTTCCCGAAGGTCACCCACAAGCTCTCTGGCTCGCCAACGACGGGCTCCACTGCGCCAAGACCTCACTGAGCTGGGATGAGCTTGCCGATCTTCTCCGTGACCTCGCTCACGCTGCGCGGAGGATCGCAGCTGGACGCTACGCAGAAGAACTCTCATCCCAGTAGGGAGACGGCCTAATATGCTGTTGCACGTGAGAGTCGCCGTCGGTCGCTGCGCTCCTTCGGTCGCCTGCAGGTGAAAGCCAGATCGTTCTCCGGTCTGAACACATTCCCAAGACGCCCAAAGCCCTGGTGTCAGATGCGTTGTGCTGCTCGTGTTCCTGGTCGGTGCAGCGGTCTGCGCGCTGCCGGCCGAATCGCACCCCCAACCGACGCAAGTCCCCTCCGCGTCGACCTCGCGGCCGCTCGTCAGTTTCCGCTCATCCGGTGCCGCCCTCTGCCCGGCCGGTGCCACGTGCCGCGTCGGCCGGGCGAACTCGCCGCACCGCTCTCTTTCCAGGGCAGGTTGCTGGAATCCGTTGAGACCATGTGATCCCCAGCCACCGGAGCCAGGGCACCGTCACCCCCGCCCGCCCCTCACCCCCCAATCCCCAGATTCCTCCGCATCCGCGCGATCGGCTCCTCGGTATTCGGCACTCGGGTTGCCCCCCCTCGCCTCGCTGCGCTCGGCGGTCCCCCCCCAATCGCGCGCAGCGCGATTGAGGGGGACGCGTTCGCGTGGTTGTCGCGCTCCCGGTGAGGTGACGCATGCGAGCCGGGTGGGCCTCGGCCCGGCGCGGCGGTCGGGCTCCGCTCAGCGGCGCACGCTCTGCGCCACGCCGCGTTTTCACCAGGCGCGACGCACTGAGCACGAGAGCCGGCGCCTCCGAGCGAGCGCAAAGGGCGGCGTGTCACAGATCGTGCGCCCTGGGCCGCGAAGCCCGCCCACCACGCCGGGCCTCGGAGGAACCATGCTCGCTCGCGACCGCCAACAGCTCCGCCGCCAACAGCTCCTTGCCGCCCGCGCCGCAGCGATGCGCGCGGCGCCCACGGCCTCGGAGGCCGCGCTGTGGCGCGTGCTTCGCGCGCACCAACTCGGAGTCGAGGTGCGGCGCCAGGTGGTGGTCGGGGAATTCATCGCCGACTTCGTGGTGCCCGCCCGGCGGCTCATCATCGAGGTGGACGGCAGCGCACACCGCGGTCGTGGCGCGGCGGATGCTCGGCGCGACCGCAGGCTTACGACGCTCGGCTACCGCGTGCTTCGGCTGGAAGCGCAACTGGTCGAGCGTGCGCTGCCGGAGGCGCTCGCTCGGGTGCGGGAGGCGCTGGGTCGCTGAGCTGGTGCCCGCGGCGGTGTCTTCCGCTAACATTGCCACCGGCGTTCGAGGGAGAACGCCAGTTAGACCGGCCGAACCGTACATGAACGCCCTTGCTTCATCGCCGCGTGGTGCTCCCGAGAACCTTCGGTCGGACTCAAGGTGAGGACAGCATCGACGATGTACATCTTCATCGACGAAGCAGGTGCCTTTCAGATACCGCCCAGACCGAATGCGGTCTCCTGCGTCGCGGCCTTGGTTGTTCCCGAGAGTCTAGCGACAACGCTCTTTCGGAAGTTCCGCCGGGTGACCAAGCCCTGGAAAGTCGGCGGCCGCGAGGTCAAGGGAAGCCAACTCTTGGAGGCGCAGATGGCGGAGGTGATCCGCACGATTCGGCGGTTGGATATCCTTCTGATCGCGACCGTGATCGACATGGGCATACATACCGGGCAAGGCATCTCGTCCCACAAGGAAGAGCAGGCCGTAAAGATCCTCGCGAGCGTGACACCCGCGATGGCATCAACCGTGCGAGCTCGACTCGAAGGTTTGGCGGCGCGAGTGCGCAGCCTGTCGGATCAACTATATGTCCAATCCGTGCTGCTCACGACCTTGATGCATTCCGTGCTTGCCGCTTCGACTCTCTACTACAGCCAGAGGATTCCAAAGGCCCTTGGCAGATTCTGCTGGCGACTCGACGCAAAGGATGTAACTCCCACGCGACACGAGCAGCTTTGGCAAGATATTGTCGGCCCCCTGTTACAAACCCAGTCGCTCTCAACCCCGTTGGCTTGCATGAAGGGCGCTGACTACTCGGCCTTCCAGCGGTACATGGGCCAGAGAGCCGAGCCCCCTGAGCATCTTCGCGAGCGCGTCTCTGGCCCGGACGGACCGTTCACCTACGTGGACATTGACGCTCTCTTGAGCGACATGAAGTTTTGCGCGTCGCACCGGGTAACGGGCATTCAAATGGTTGACGTTTTGGCGTCTGTGATCCGCCGCGCGTGCAACAACACCCTGCAGTCCGCCGGATGGAAAGGGCTGGGGCGCCTGATGCCCAGGCAGGAACGTGGAAAGAACTGTGTTCGTTTGCTAGCGCTGGAGGATGTCAACGACGTTAGGTTGCCCTACGCGGGGGTGATTGATTCTTGGGACCGCGAAACCAAGCGTATGATCGTTTGACCCCGCGGACGCGGTCAGTGGACGAAGCGAAGCCAGGCGCCGCCGGTCGTTGCGCCTGCTTCCGTGCGCCTGCGGGGGCACGCCGTCCTGTCCAAGTCCACACTTCATCCGGCCCTGGCGCAATATGGACGAGTGTGTGGCGAGCAGGTACGCTCGGGATCACCGAAGCGTGAACAACCCAGATTTCCGTGCGCTGCGCGACTTGTCCGGCAAGTCGATCGATGTCGACATAAAGCTCGTCGAAAAGGCGGCTACCCACCCCCTGCTCACCGCCTCGCGCATCCCCATCACCAACCCAAGCGGCGTGAACATCGTCATGAACGTCAACTACAATCTCGAGACTGGCGCCAAGACGATCAACGTCACTCTGATTGGCGAAGGACCGATCTGTCGTCTCGACGTCGATGGGGCCTGCCACGGATCTGCCGGGCGCTCCCACAAACACTCTGTTCAGGACGACCACAGTGTCGCCAGGAACCTTCGAGATGGCGTACAGACGCGGGCGGACCTCTCCGGCAAAACCATTCAAGACGTCTTTGCGGACTTCTGCGCTGCGGCAAACATCAATCACAACGGGACCTTCGAGGTCCCTTGATCAGCTTCGATCATGCAAAACGCGCCAGCCCTCGCCAAGACAATTGCTGACCTCTGCATGGTCAGGCAGGTCGACATGCTCCCCAAGGGGCACATCCGGATCCAGACTGGGTTTCTCTATCCCGACGGTTCGTCCGTCGACGTCTTCGTCGTTGATGAGCCCAGCGCACCGCTTCTGCCCCCGATGCGCCTGAGCGACCTCGGCCAGACCATGGCATTTCTCCTCGACCACGACGTCCAGCCGTGGACTTCAAAGAAGCGGCGAACCCAGCTTGAACAAGCAATCGATCTCTACGGGGCTTCACTCCGCGGCGGTGCCCTCGAGTTGCCGGTTACGCCCACGGACGATTCGTTGCAGGAAGGGATCGTCCTCCTGGGCCAGGCGTGCGTGAGAATGTCAGACCTGCTCTTCACCAAGCGCCTTCAACTCCAAAGCCCGTTCAACGAGGACGTCGAAGAGTTCCTTTCGGACGCGAGTTTGCAGTATGAGCCGTCCATTCAACTGAGCGGCCAGTTCGGCCCCGTTCCGGTTGATTTCGTGGTTACCGGAAAATCCACCCGTTCGGCGATCATAACGCTCTTCTCTCGCATGACCTCCTCGGGTCATGTGCAAGCGAACGAAGTCTTCCGGAAGTGGCACGATCTCAATGCCGGTGGCGCGACAGAGAGCCGAGTGACCTTGCTGGACGACAGCGTTGACATCAACCGTGTCTATCGTGACGAGGATCTCAAACGGATTGAGCAGTACAGCACGCTTCAGCCGTTCTCAGATCGAACCAACTTGGAAGCGCTGCTCGCTGCGTAGTCGGGTGCGGTCTAACAGGAAATTTCAGCAGCCGAAGGCTGACCCGCCAGCCGCAGCGCCCCAGGTGTGCTGCTGGAGTGGTAGCATCCAGTGAAGTTGAGGCTGCCTTCGCAGCTGAATTTCGATTCGTTATCCCGCTGTCTTCTCACCGGAAACGCCTGCGCGAGATCAGCGACGACCTGATGCTTGCCGCAACCGCTGCTTCGCGCCGCCTTCCCGCGGCCCTGACCGCCCTGACCATGGCGACAGTGCCCGGCTGCGAACGCATGGCCCTCCCCCGCTGCCCCACCCAGCCGATTGCCGTAGATCAGCCGCCGGCTCCGGCGGACTCGGCAACCACCGCGGAACTCTTTCCAGGCCTCTCTCCCCGCCTGCAGAGTGCGCGATGGCTCCGCCTCGCCGCGGGCGAGTTGCTCCTGCACGGTGAGGCCACGTTGCCAGACTCGTCGGGAGCGCCCGCGTATCGATTCCTTGTTGGCGGAACTTTTGGAAGCGTCGTTACACTGGAACGTCGTGCGTCGCTCTGTCGCGCGCGTCTCAAGCGCTGGGGCCCCTGCGAGGATCGAGACGGGCTCGGCATTGCGCACACGGTCGACAGCTGGTCTGCTCCTCTGACCGCGTGGACTCGAATCGACGCCTGCATGGACCGCGGTTTCTGGAACGCCGCGCCACTCGACGACTTCAGCAGAGACGTTCATTCCCACGTCAGGGTATGTGGTCCCGGTGGTCACGAGGCGAGTTGCGTCGTCGCAGAAGGCGGCGGGTTCGTTGTTGAGGGCGTCCGTGCGGGACTTCGCCACGTCGTGATGCGCCAGACCCTCGATGACCAACCGGGCACAGCGCACCACGACGCCCTCGATGACTGCTGGACTCTCGTCAAGGCGCTTGCGTCTCGGTGAGCGACGACCATGGCACACGGTTGCTGCGCCGACGGCCTCCGCAACCCGGCTCTCTGTGTTCCACCACGGCATAACTGGCCGTTCCACCCGCCGAACGCCGGCCAGGCGAGTTTCACCGCACGTTGCGCGTCACGGGCGCCTTCACTGTCTTCGGCACGCGCCCGCTCGGATGCGCCTCGCGCTCTGCCACGATGATCTCCGGCGTTCGCGGGAGCACGCCCGAATCGCCAACCAGACAGCGGGGTGTTCGACCGGGGGGATCCCCCACCCGTCAGCCCCGCCCGCCCCTCACCCAATCCCCAGATTCCTCCGCATCCTCCCAACCGGCTCTTCCGTATTCGGCACGAACGCTTCACCGGTCAGCGTTTCGATCGCTTCGATGTAGCGCAGCGTGGCCTCCACCCGGATCTCATCCGGTATTGCCGGAATCGGCCCGTCGCCGGTGAAGCCGCGCTCCGAGAGCCAGCGGCGTAGGTACTCCTTGTCGAAGCTCTCGGGGTCTTGGCCCGCCGCGAAGCGCGCGTCGTAGGTGGCGCTTTTCCAGTAGCGCGACGAGTCGGGGGTGTGGATCTCGTCGATGACCACGATGCGCCCGTCGTGGGTGCGGCCGAGCTCGTATTTGGTGTCGACCAGGATCAGGCCGCGGTCGGCGGCGATGCGCTGGCCCGCGGCGAAGAGGGCCATGGCCATGTCGGCGGCCTGGTCGAAGTCGGCCGGGGCCATGCCCGAGATCGCGAGGATTTCGCTGCGGCTCGCCGAGACGTCGTGGCCGCCCTTCGCGGCCTTGGTGCTCGGCGTGAGGAGGGGGGCGGGCAAACGCTGGTGCTTCTTCAGGCCGTCGGGGAGCGCGTGACCGCAGAACGTTCGCGCGCCCTTCTCGTAGTGCACCCAGATGCTCGTCGAGGTGGTGCCCGTCAGGTAGCCGCGCATCACCATCTCTACCGGGAGCGGCGTGCACTCGTGGGCGATGAGCACGTTGGGATCGGGCACCGCGATCACGTGATTGGGCGCGACATCGGCCGTCTTGTCGAACCACCACGCGGCGACGTGATTCAAGAGCTGACCCTTGAGGGGGAGGGTGCCCAGGATTCGATCGAAGGCGCTGATGCGATCGGTGACGATGATCGTGCGCTTGCCGTCCCGCGAGTAGTTGTCGCGGACCTTGCCTTCGTATTTGGCGCCGAGAGTGGGGAAGTCGCTCTGGTCCAGCGTGTGGTTCAGGGCTTCGACGACGGTCTGTCGGTCCACGCTCGGCACGGTGCGGACGCTATCACACAGGCGGACGCTCACGACCTCAAGGAAGGACGCCCAGGGTCGAGGCCTTGACCCAGAACTGACCCTCGCCGTGCGGCGCCACGTTCAGCACCTTGGGCAGCACGCTGGCCCAGCCCGCGACGATGTCCAGCACGTAGACCTCCGCGCCGGCCTCGAGGGTTCCGATGAGCTTGCCCTTGTCGCTGGCGCTGGCCCGGATCTCGATGTCCTTCGGGGCCGTCGCCGAGTTGGCCTTGCCGCTGAGCTTCAGCGCCGGTGGGCTGCGCCGGCTGGTGGACGGGGGGTGGGAGTCCTGCAGCTCCCCGCGGGGCAGCTCCTTCAGATCCTTCGTGCGCGCCCAGGCGTCGATCACCACCTCGGACTGATGCACCAAGCGCACCCATCCCCCCTTCTTTTCGGTGCTCCAGAGCACGATCCCGTTGCCCTTCGAATCGGGGCTGAGGAGCGTGATCAGGTTCCGACCGTCGTCGCCGCTGTCGTAGAGTTCGACGTCCTTCTTGGCGACGTAGGCCCTGGCGTTTCCCGTCGGCGTCCAGCCGCTGGGCGCGGTGGCCGCCAGCGAGAGCGCGCTGCAGTCGGCCCAACCCGTGAAGGCTTGGTTGAAGGGAAGGCCCACCTGCCGCTTCACCCTGAGCTTGCCGCTGCCCGCGCCGATGACCGTCACCTCGCGCAGGGCGCCGATCCAGATGTGGCTCTGCACTACCGGAACGTTCTTGTTGGTGAAGACCGGCAGCCGTTTGGCGTCGATCCACCCCTCGATGCGGAAACTACCCGCACCCACGCTGGTCTTGACATGCACCCGGTCGCTCGCGCCCGCGAAGAAGTCTGACGCCACGAGCCCGATCTTCGCGCCTGTGAGCCGAGCGATGGGGTCTCCGCCGCTGGACTTTTCGTAAATGAGCGTGTCGATCGCCGGCAGCGAGCTGCCAGTGAGCGAGCACGACCCGGTCTGAATGGCGTCGGCTTTGGCGGGTGCGGCCGTGACCGTGACCGTGACTGCGACCGCGAGGGCGGTGCAGATCGTGGCCGTGGCAGTCTTTGGGACGGAAAGCATGCTACGCATTGTTCTGCTCCAGCTCCGGGCGCCTGTCATGTCCGTCGTTGGACGGCGCTTGGTCGCCAACCGATGCTCACTCCAGCGCTTTCCTTCACGACGCCGCGCAAGCTGCCGAAACCCCAGCAGCTTTCTGGGCGGGTGGTGGTCGTCGACGTGGCCTTCGCCGGGCTCGGATCCGGCTTCGAGAAGGTGACGTTGCCCTTCATCGAAGCGCTGGGCGACCGCCTTCGGGCCTGGGTCGATCACCACGACCACGACGAACACCCGAGGTTCGCCAACGATCCGCGCTTTGTGCTGGCCAAGAAGTCGGAGCACGGCGCCTGCCCTGAAATGATCGACCCAGCGCTGGTGGCGCGCGTTGGGCCCATCGAGACCATCGTTTGCCACACCGACTTCGACGGGCTCGCGAGCGCGGCCAAGTGGATCCGTGAAGGCATCGAGCCCTACCCGGGTTGCGACGACGACGCCCGCGCCATCGACACCCGAATCGGCGAACCCAGCGCCGTCGCGGTTCGCTTCGACCGGGCCCTGCGCGCGCGGCACAACGACTTGGGCTTGCTCGGCTTGATCGTGCGCCACCTCGCCACGGGACTCGCGGACGCCAGCCTGTGGGAAATGGTCGATCGCGCCGCCGCAGAGCTGATCCCGGTCGAACAAGAGACTCGGCGCGCCGCCCAGGGCTACGAACGGATCCCGCCGGGAATCGCGGTGGTCGACGTGCGACAGGGATTCGGCAAGCTCGACAAGACCCTGTTGCTGCTCTTGGGACAAGAACGCGAGGCGGTCAGCGTGGTGATCGATTCGAACAACGTGGCGATCGCCGCACGCTTCGACAGCGGGCGGAACTTCCTCACGCTGTTCGGGCTGGCCGGCGGCATGCCCACCCGGGTGTCGTTGCCGCTCAAGCAGCTGCCGGTGGTGCTCGGCGCGCTCGGCGCCGATGCCGCGTTCGCACAGCGCTATTCCTGAGTAGCGCGCCGCGTCACGCGAGCTTCGGGCGTGCGTTGCTCGAACGCATTGCCCATGCTACGCGGCGTTGCAGTTTTGAAAGCGCGCTCCCGCCTGGAGCGTTCAACCACGCGAAGTCTGGTCGGACCCACCAGCTTCTGCAGCCTCGAGGGGGGTCGATGCCTGCTCACACTCCGTCCGCTCAGCCTATTTCCGAAGAGATATTCATCTACAAGCCCAACGTCTCGCTGTGCCTGCTCGTCAATCGGCGCGCCCGCAGCCTCCGAGTCGTCGACTTTCGCAGTGGGCCCAGCCCGGTCAAGCGCGCCTTGGTGCTGGGCGCCGCCCGACGCGAGGGGGCCGAGCGCATCTACACCTTGGTCGAGCGTGACGAGTGTGCGGCCTGGACGCGCATGGGGTTCGCTCGAGAGGGAAACATCCCAGGCTTCTACAAACGCAGCGACGCCTTCGTGCTTGGCACGATCGTCGGCGGTGACAACGCGTACGAGGAGAACGAACAGTCGGGCACCCGACCTGCGTTGACGGAGAGCGGCGAAGACCTCGAGACCGATCGCGCGTATCAAGCCGTGCGGCGCGCCATCAAAGACGTCGAGGCGCTGCCGGCCATCGCGGCGAAGCTCTCGCAGGTCAAGCCGGCGGACGCCGACAAACCCGTGGCCGCCGCCCTTCGATCGGGTCGTGCCCTCACCGGCTTCGAGCCCTTCGGGCGCGACGTGATCCGCAGCACCTTCCAATGCACCGCGCGGGGCGGGCTGTCGCTCTGGGCATCGGTGGAGACCCAGGCTTGCTTCAACAACGCCTTCCTCGAGCTGTTGACCGCGCCCAAGACCGACAAAGAGCTGGCCCTCACCTCCGCTGCCGTGAGGCTGCTCTGCGACGAGCTGCTGCGTCGCGAGGTGGTTGGCTGTTTTGCGCTCAGCCCCGCCGACGATCAGCGTATGTCGGCGGTGTTCCCGCTCCACGGCTTCCGCCGCACGGGCACCCTGCGCGGCCACATCGCCCTGGGACCACGTCGCGTCGACGCCTTCTTGTGGTCTCGCAAGCTGGCGCAGCCCGCCGACTCCTGATTCAATCGCCGCGTGCGCGCCTGGCCGTTCCCCCTCGCGGTGCTCTTGTGCCTCGCGGCGCCGGCGCGCGCGCAGAAGCTGAAACCGGTGGTGGCGCACGCGCCAGCGGGGGATCGACAGGCGGCGCTCAGCTTCGGTTTCGCTGCTGACGAGAGCTTGCGGGCAGCGGTCTGCCCGAAGGGTCCGTGCGCGCTCGACGGGCGAGGCGCCGTGGATCTCGAGCTGCCCGCCGACGCGAGGTCGCTGGCCGGCAGGGCGAAGCTCGCCGTCGTGCGGATCGCGAAGGCGCGGCGCTTGATCAGCATCGAGATCGCCGACGCGAGCCGCGCGCGCACATGGCATGCCCTGGTCGCCGCGCCCATCGACGGCGGCAACGCGCCCAAGGTCCTGTTCAAGGGCTGGGCCGGGTTGCTCGAGGGAGAGCCCGGAGCACGGCGCGGTCCCATGGTGCAACGCGGTGATCCCAACGCGGACGGCACCTGGAGCATCGCCATCGGCGAGCAGCGCGAGGATCTCTCACTGTGCGGACGAGCCGCCATCCTCGCGCCTAAAATCGTCGCCGCTGATCTGACGCTGAAACCCGCCAAGGTGCAGCGGCTTGGATCCGCAGAGCGCGACCGCGCGCGCCAAGTGACGGCGCGACTCCTGGCGGACGACGCGCCACGCGCGACCTACCGCTTGCTGCGTGCGACGGCAGCCTCGAGCGCCATCGGCGATCCGGGAGCGCTCACCGACGGAAAGCCGGAGACGACCTGGGCCGAGAACCGAGGTGGCGAGGGCCGCGGCGAGTTCGTGCTGATGGACGCGCCGTCGCAGCTCCCCATCCACGGCTTCGAGTTGGTGCTACGGCCGCCGGGCGTGGCGCCGGACAAGGGCGTCGCAGCCTCGGACTTCTGGCTGGCGACTCACGACACGCTGATCCACGTCACACTGCCTGCCGACGCGTGGAAGGTGCCCGGCGCGCGCTTCGAGATCGCGCTCGATGCACCGATCCGCGACGACTGCCTCGCGCTGGTGGTGGAGGGCGCTCAGGGAGCGACCGCGGACTCCCGGGTGACCTTTGCCGAGCTCACGGCGCGCACCGAGTTCGATCGGAACACGGTGGACAGCCTGGTCGGCGCGTTGGCAGGCGGAGGACCGCGGGCCGAGGCCGCGGCGGACGCGCTGAGGGCGCTTGGAGCCGCGGCGGTGGAGCCGATCCACAAGGCCTTCGATAGCCTCGACGAAGGCGGGCGACGCGTCGCGCTGGCGGTGATCGATCAGTCGCCCTGCTCGGCGGGCGTCGCGCTCTATCTGCGAGCGCTCACCGGCCCCTTTCCGGCGCAACGGCGCCACGGGCGCGATCGCCTGAGGCGATGCGGCACCGACGCCGCCGACGCTCTGGAGAAGGCCCTCGTCGCGGCGACGCCCCGGCTGCGTCCGCTGCTCGCGTCGGAGCTGTCGTTGGTCGCCCCGGAGCGCGCGGTGCGCCTGGTCGTGCCCATGCTGCCGGCGAGCGACCCGCGTGGTCGCCGACTCTTGCGCAAGGCGCTCGGCTGGGCCACCCGTGATCCCAAGGCGGCCACCGAGGTGCGGCGTCTGCTCTCCGATCTGAGCCTGCCCGAGCTGGCGACTCTCGATCTCTTGAGGTCGCTCGGCGATCGCGCGCCGGCCTTCGCACCGGAAGCGAGCGCGGCGCTCTCACGCATCTCGAAACCCGGCGCCGACTTCCGCACGCGCTACCTGGTGCTCGGTCCGGCCGCGGCACTCTCGGCGCGCGACGCGGGAGCCCGCGCGCTCTTGGCCCGGGCCATCGTCTCCGATCCGAGTCATCACGTTCGGGCAGAGGCCGCGCGACGAGTCCCCCGCGTGGAAGCGTTCGAAAAGGAGTTGTTGCATGCGCTCGCCGACCGCGAGGTGCGGGTGCGGGAATATGCGCTCGAGAATCTGACCAAACCTCAGGGATCGTTCGCCCTGGATGCGGCGTCCTCGCTGCTGCAAAGTGATCGCTGGCCCATGGTCCGAGCCGCTGCGGCCGTCGCCCTGGCCCAACACCGCGCGAGTCCGGCGGCGGACGCCGCGTTGGCACGTGCACTCCGCGATGAGTCGCCGAAGGTCCGTGCGCCGGCGGCCATCGCGCTCGGCGATCGGCGGGGCAACGCTCACGCCGACGCGGTGCGGGAGCGGCTCGAGGACGCGGACGAGGTCCTGGATGTCCGGCTCGCGGCGGGGCTCTCGCTCGGGCTGATGTGCGACGCCGGATCCGTCGACCTGCTCACCCAGATCGCCCTCGAGCTCGCGAGCCCTGCAGCCAGCGCCGAGGCGCGCGCCCTCGGACCGGTGGCGCTCGGCGCGCTGTCGCGGATCCGACCCGCGGACTTGCCCAAGCGACTTCGTCGTCTCACCAGTGAGGCCGCGCCCCCGATGGTGCGGCGGGCCGCGCAGGCCGCGCTCGAGTCCCCGCCGACCTGCGGCACGCGGACCCGCGGCCGGAAATGAGCTTGGGCTGACAGCCGTGCGGGCCCGATGGTAGGTAGCTCTGCATGGCTCAGTCCTGGACCCTGGTCACCGGCGCCTCTGGTTTCGTGGGCTCGCGGCTCGTGCGCGCGCTGGTCGAGCGCGGCGAGCACGTCAAGGCCTTCGTTCGCGCTGGATCGAGCCTGCGTCACCTGGCGGATCTGCCCACCGATCGCTGCCGGCTGGCCTACGGTGACATCACCGTCGAGCACACGGTGTTCCGCGCCCTCGCGAGCTGCAATCGGCTCTACCACGTCGCGAGCAACTTCAAGATGTGGGATCCGGATCCGCAGACCATCTTGCGGCCAGCCATCGAGGGAACGCGAGCGACGCTCGAGGCGGCGCGCCGTCGCGGCATCGAGAAGATAGTCGTCACCAGCAGCGTCGCTGCCATGGGCTCGACGACGGCCGCCGAAGAGATGGACGAGACGCATGAATTCAACTTGAAGGATCCCGAGGCCTACGTGCTCTCGAAGTTCGAGGCCGAGCGCGTCGCCCTCGAAGCCGCCGACGAGGGCGAGCCTGTCGTGGTTGTGCGTCCCTCGGCTATCTACGGTCCCGGAGACTGGAAGCCGACGCCCACGGGTCAGAGCCTGCTCACCTACATGAAGACTCCTCCGTCGCTCAGCGTGCCCGTCACCGACGGTGGGCTCAGCGTCGTGGACGTCGACGACGTGGTGGAGGGACACATCGCTGCCATGGAGAAGGGTCAGGTCGGTGAGACCTACGTGCTCGGCGGCGAGAACGTGACCTATCACCAGCTCATCGACACCTTGGCCGACATCACCGGGCTCGCCTTGCCGGGCCGCGTGCTCGGGCCGGGCCTGATTGGCTTCTTGGGCTCGCTGATGGAGCTCAAGGCCGAGCTATTCGGCGGGGATCCGCCCATCACCAAGAAGCTCGCTCGCGACTACGCCTGCGCGTACGTGTGGGTCAGCAGCGAGAAGGCCGAGCGTGAGCTCGGCTACCAGCATCGGCCCGCACGGCAAACCCTCGCGCGCGCGGTGCGTTGGTACCTGGAGCACGGCTACCTGCCCGAGGGCGCCTCACGCCGTGTACGTCTGGAGCTGCGCTCGGCGTGAGCGCGGCTGAAGCGCGCGCCGCGGCGAGCACCGGTCTCGCCATCGCCACGCTCGGCTCCGCCGTGATCGTGGTTCCGGCGGCGCTCCGGGCGGCCGGCGGTGGCGCGGGCCTGATCGTCGCGTGGGTTGCGCTTTGGGGATCGGCGGCGTTGATGATCGCGCCAGTCGCCGCGGCCTGGCGACTCGCGCGTCCGCTCTCCCGGAGCGCGTGGAGCTTGCCGCTCGGCCTCGCGCTCTCCCTCGCCCCGCTCATGCTCTTTGCCCGAGTGCTCAAGGTTGCGACCCACCATCGCCCCTTGGGTGGCGCCACGTTTGCCATCGTCGCGACGCTGCTGGTGCTCGGCGCGACGGCGGTGGCAGCGCGCTTGATCGCCTGGTCGGCTGGGCGCGAGGGTGCTCTCGCCCAGGCGCCCCGAGTCATCGCCGCCCTCTCGCTGGCGCTGGGCTTGGTGCTCGCGCTGCCCGCCCTCGGCGCGGAACTCCGCGGCTCGGTGCTCGACGGCCTTTTGTCTGTGGTGCTGGCCGCGGTCGGAGCGTTCGTTCCGGCGCGGCAATTGGTC
Organism: uncultured delta proteobacterium; assembly: GCA_963716725.1. Lineage (GTDB taxonomy): Bacteria > Myxococcota_A > Polyangia > Polyangiales > Polyangiaceae > JADJKB01. The sequence goes on along the minus strand of CAVQUB010000034.1, from coordinate 130,470 downwards.
GCGCGCATCGGACCCGCGCTTTGGGTCGTGGTCGTCGCCGCGGGTCTCGGCTGGGGCCTTGGAGCTGCACAGATGCGCGGGGTGCTCGCCGATCAGGCGCCGGTGCTGACCGGGCTCTCGGGCTGGCTCAGACCCGTCGACCCACGTTGACGGAGTGGGTTGCCGCCCTTACCTTCAACGGACCATGGGCGCTTCGCGCGTCGAATCCCATTTCTTCCGCCGCCTCTTGCTGCTCGCCGCGTTCGTGCTCGCGCTGGTGACGGGTGGCAGCGCCGTCGCAGAGTCGCCGCCCGCCGGCATGCCGGTTCGCATCGGTGTGTCGACCCCGGCGCCGCCAGCTCCGGAGCCCGAGCGCGCGGGTCCTGATCCCGAGACGCACGCGCCGCCCGCCGACGCGCCCCGCATCGACTCGAAGCTGGCCATCCCACCCCCTCCGGCCGGCTTCAATACCCACGACGGGGGCTGGATCAAATTCGCCTACGAGCCGGGGTTGCGCGAGCGCGTGCAACCGTTGATCACGCAGGCCGACGCGGCGCGCGCCGAGTTGGTCCGGCGCTTCGGGCGCCCGGTGCTGAGCAAAGTCACTGTCTATGTGGCGCGCACGCCCGGAGAGATGGCGAGCCTCGCTCCCGAAGGAGCGCCCTTCCCGCGCTATGCCGCCGGCGTCGCCTACTCGGACATCGGTTTCGTGCTGCTGACCTTGCACCCGGTCGATCCCAACTCACGTCACGACTTGGGTGAGGTCTTCCGACACGAGTTGGCGCACGTCGCGCTGCACGACGCGGTCGACGGCCGGCCCGTGCCTCGCTGGTTCAACGAAGGCGTCGCTGTCTTCGTCTCGGGAGAAGGATCGGTGACCCGTCTGCAGACGCTGTGGACCGCGACTGTGGCCGACGAGCTGCTGCCGCTGGGCCGGTTGGAGCGGACCTTTCCCACCGATGCGGTTGGCGTTTCGGTGGCCTACGCCCAGGCCGCTGACGTCGTGCGCTTCTTGATCCGGCGTCAGGACCAGCAACGATTCACCGGCCTAGTGGAGCGAGTGCGCAAAGGGCAGGACTTCGAGCGGGCGCTCAACGACTCGTACGGACTCGATCTAGCGACCCTGGAGTTCGAGTGGCGCGAGGACGTGGCCCGTCGCTACACCTTCTGGCCCGTGATCTTCAGCGGCACGGTGATCTGGGTGGGAGCCATCGGCCTCTTCATCTGGGGCTGGCGCCGGCGCAAGAAGCGCTCGGGAGTGACCCTGGCGCGCTGGGGCCGTGAGGAGGCCGCGGAGGACGAGCTGCGCCGTAGGTTGCGCGAGGCTGAGGCCGGCCGAGTGCGCATTGTCTTTGCACGCGAGGCACGCAGCGAAGTGGTCGACATCAAGCCGCGAGTGGAAGAAATCGAGGTGCCCCGCGTCGAGCACGAAGGCGGCTGGCACACCTTGCACTGAGCTCAGCGTTTGGCGCGCTGCTCCGCCCAGCGAGTCTCGTCGATGATGCGCTCGAAGATACGGCGCACGACGTCTGGGGTGAGCGGATCTCGAGCACGCTGGCACAACCTGAGAAAGATGCTGCGTTCCCGCTCCGGATCGTAGATCGGCAGGCCCCCGGCGCGTTTGGCTTCCCCGACTCGGAGCGCTATCGCCAGCCGCTCGCCCAGCAAGTCGAGCAGCTGGTCGTCGAGCCGATCGATCTCGTCGCGCAGCTCGGAGAGGTTGGGCTGATCGTCCACCTTGCCATGTTAACCCGCCTTGGGGCCTCGCGTCACTTCACGGACGTCGGGCAGCCGGCCACGACCTGGACTTGGTAGACGTCTCCGCTCTTGAGCTTGGCGCAGGCTTCACCGCTGAGCTCCACGGTCTTGTCCGACGTCCAGCTCCAGCCGTCGGTCGAATCGTACTGAACCAGCTTGGTGTCGAAGTACACGTTCACCAGATTCTTGTCCGGCGGCGCGCTGCCCAAGTCGACGGTGCAGCTGACGGCGACCTTGATCCCGATTTCTTGCAGCGACGCCGTGAGCTCCGGCTCGTCTTGCACGGAGTAGTACAGAGGCGCCGTGGCTTTGGCCGTCCCGCCGGCGGTGGCGACCTCATTGAGCACGTTCGCGTAGACCTCGGCACCGGGCATGCCGATCACGTAGGTCTTGATGCCTGCGCTGAAGAGCTTGGTCACGGCTTCGACGGTCGCGGGTCGATCGACGCAGAACTGTGGCCCATTGCTGACCAGCTTGGGATCGCAGCAGTTGATCGGCGCCGCGCAAGGCGTGGTCGGATCGAGCATTGCGCCTTCGATGTTGGCCGTGCATTCCGAGGCCGGGCAGCTTGCCGACGAGTTGCAGTTGGGAGCGCCGTCCGTGGCCAGCACCACGAAGGTCTGTCCGGGAAGAGCAGAGACGGTCGGGATCAGGGACTCCAGCGTGGACGAGGTCGGCGTGCCGCCCTCTGGCGCGTAGGCCGCGAGCACCGTCAAGAGCTTCTTCAGCACGGGACCGTTCAGGCCCTGCTGGGCGTAGCTCGGCGGATCACCTTCTTGCGTGACGAAGATCTCCTTGCCGGCGTTGCAGCCTTCCACCGTGCCGCCTGGCATGGGGAAGACCGCGGCGCCGTAGCGCAGGCGATGCCCCACCGAACGCAGCAACTTGCTCATGGCAATGCGAGCGCTGACGTATTTGTTGTAGCTGCTCTTCGGCAGCGGGTCCTGCATGCTGCCGGAGCGGTCGACCACGAAGTACACGTTGGGGCGCTCGACGACGACCGGGATCACGGTGTTGCCGCAGAGCCCGTCGGCGTCCGGCGAGGGAGGGCCGTCGACGAGCCCGGTGTCGAGTCCCACGAAGCCGCCCGCCCCGCCGGCGTCCTTCGCGCCGTCGAAGGGACTCGGGCGGTCCCCGGAAGAGCATGCGTGGACCGACGCCGTCAGCCCCGTCAGAAGCGCCGCTGCCGCGAACTGCCGTTGCACCCGGGCAGCATAGCAGGTCGCTTCGCCGGTGCTGGAAGCGCCCCGGCCGGGGCCGCGTTATCGTGCCGCCCTTGTCGCGAGACCGCCTCGTTCACCGTCTGATCGGAGTGCTCGCCGCACTGGCGTGCTGGGTACTGCTCGCGCGCGTCGTGGATGTCGGGCTCCGGCCCCACCCGTTCGCTCTACAAGCGCCTCCCCCGCCAGCGGACGTCGACGAGCGCGACGCGGAGATCGTCGTAGCCGTCACAGGAGCGGACGACGCTGCGGTGCGCGGCGCTGAAGCGCGTGTGTACTGGGAGCGCGACGAGCGCTTCTACTTGGCGGGCACGGGCCGCAGCGGCGACGACGGTCGAATCGAGATCGGCGGACTGCCGCGCGGCGCCGTCTGGGTGGTCGTCGAGGCAGCACACCACGCGCGCGCCTCGACCAGGCTCGTGCTCGAAGGCGGGGAGCGGTACGCGGCGTTGAAGCTCGAGCGCGCGGCGGCCTTGCGCGTGACGGTCAGCGACGAGGAAGGAGCCCCGCTCCCCCGCGCCACCGTTCTGGTGAACTCCGGAGATCCACTGCCCTTCGGCGCGCTCACGAGCAACGTCGGAGTGGCGAGCTTCACCAGCTTGCCGCGATCGCCGTGGACGGTGAAGGCTTCGGCGCCAGGCTACGAATCGGTGACGCAATCGGGAGTGACCGCGGACGTGACGCTGGCGCTCCGACGGCTTGCGTCCCTCGATGTGCACGTGAAGAACGTCGACGGTTCTGCGGCTTCCGGCGCGCAGGTGGCGATCACGGGCTCGACGCTCTGGCCCGCGCGCCGCGCTGAGACCAACGCCAACGGGACGGCGAGCATCGCGGGTTTGGTCGCGGGTCACTTCGACCTGCGCGCCACCAAGGGTGATCAGGTGAGCGAGACGATGTTCGGCTTCGAGGTCCAGCGCGGCGCCCACGAGACGCTCACGCTGAAGCTGGGACCGGGCCGCATGGTGGTCGTCTCGGTCACCGACGACGAGCCCGATCGCCCCACGCCGGTGGGAAACGCTGACGTCGTGCTGGCCGAAGGTGGGCTCAGCTCGTTCCCCATCCAAGGCCGCACCGCCGGCGACGGCAGTGTGACGCTCGGCCCGATTTCCGCCGGCGCCGCCACCGTGTCGGCCAGCGCCGACGGCTTCGTGACCCGTCCGGCCGTGGTCGTGCCCGAGGTGCTCGACGGACCGGTGCAGATCCAGCTGATGCGAGGTGGGACCCTGGACGGAGAGGTCGTGGACTCGAAGGGCGCGGCGGTGGACGGCGCGACGGTCGAGATCATCGGCATCGATCTGTTCGGACTGCCCATCGCCGACTCGCCGTCCACGATGGCCTTCCGTCGGTCCCATTTCGAGTGGGCGCTCGCCGGTCCGCGGCCGCTCATTCCCGCGGGCGAGCTGGGTGTGATGCCGGGTCCGATCCCGCCCATCCCGCGCGGCACTGGGCAGCCGGTGGACACCGTCGACTCGGCGCCGCTCGCCTTCGAGCCCTGGGTCACGCGGCTCGATGGCAAATTCGAAGCGCATCCCGTCACGCCGGGGCGCGTGCGGGCGCTGGTCCGTCACCCGGCATACGTCGAGGGCTTCAGCGATCCCGTCAACGTTCAGCCGGGTGGTCGGGCCAAGGTGAAGATCGTGTTGCTCGCCGGCGGCGCCATCGAGGGGCGCGTGGTCGATGCGTCGGGGCGCGGCGTGTCCGGCGCGCGCGTCGATCTTACGGCGGCTCGCGGCACGCTCGAACGCACGACCCTCACCGCCACCGACGGCAGCTTCGCCTTCGCGTCGGTGCCCGAAGAGGTGATCGTGTCCGTGGCGCGGCCCGAGGATCCGTCCAAGCTCGTGGTGCGAAAGACCATCGAGGTCCCCGAGGGCGGGCGCACCAACCTCACCGTCGAGCTGCCCGCTCCGCGCGACGCTTTCACTGTTTCGGTGGTCGACGAGAGCGGTCGGGCGGTCGACGCCGCTCAGGTCGCGGTGCTCTCCCTCGATCCCAGCGCGCCGCTGCGCCAGACGGTCTTCACCTCGTCCGACGGCAAGGCCACCATCGCGGACGCGCGCGGGCTCGAGCTGCGCGTCGTGGTCGAAGCCCCGGGCTTCGGCGTGGCGGTGCGCCAGGTGGCAAAGGCCGGTGACAAGCTCGAGATCGCGCTCAGCCGAGGCGTATTGGTGGAGGGCAGCGTGACCTCGGTCCGTGGTCGACGCACCGTCGAGGGGGCCAGCGTGACCTTGGTCTCGGAGGGACGCCGCTTCGCGGCTCTCACCAACAAGGACGGGATCTACCGGATCAAGGACGTGGCCGCGGCGCCGGTGCACATCATCGTCGCACACCCTGATTTCGCCAACGCCGAGGCGACCGCGACGGTGACTGCCACCGGCCGCGCCGACCGCGCCTTCGAGCTTCCAACCATCGATCTGAGCGAGGGCGGCGGCGTCGAGGGCGTGGTGACCGACGCGCAGGGCAAACCGGTGCAGGGCGCCCGGGTCGGCGCCGGCGTCGTGCCGGCCTATTTGCCCGCGGGCACTCTGCCGACGGGCATGGCCGTCACCGACGCCAAGGGCCGCTTCAAGCTGAGCGGCGTCGCGCCGGGCAAGGCCGAGATCGAGGCCTACGCGCCCGACGTGGGTCGAGGCGTGGCCCACGTCGTGATCCAATCGGGGCGCAACGTCACCGGCATCACGCTGCGTCTGACCCACGCCGCCGGCGACGACGATCCGACCGTGAGCGGCAGCGTGGCGGTCACACTCGGCGAGCGCGGCGACGGTGACGATCTCGAGGTCGTCGTGGTGCACGTGGCCGACGCGAGCGAGGCGGAGCGCGCCGGGCTCGCAGTGGGGGATGTGGTGCTCTCGGTGGACGGCCACGACGTGGTCGACATGCGGGACGCGCGCTCGCGGCTCAGCGGCCCGACGCGCACCGACGTGGTGATCGAGGTCGAGCGCGCTTCAGGAAGCGTCAAGCTGCGTGTCGGGCGCGAACAGGTGCGGCGCTGAGCTTCACTTCAGGTTCGCTGAAATCTGGAACTCGATGGGCGCCTCTTTTGCGACCTTCTGCCCCATGTCGGACAGGGTCTTCTGCGCCAGCTTGCCGAAGAGCTCCCGCGGTCGCACGTCGTGGGCGTCGAGATCCACGACCACCGGCGCGGTGGTCTTGATGCTGACGCTGACCGGTTTGTCGCCGTCGTATTTGAAGGTCGCCTCGACCTTGGCTTGCTTGCGCACCTTGCGCTGGTGCAGGCGGAGCTCGCCTTCGACGGTGGCGGTGATCTTGCGCTCGGCGCCGGTCAGCTTGCTGACGTCCGGCGCAGACGACTCGATGACCTTGTCGATGCGGAACTGGACCCAGCGATTGAGCTCGCGCTCCGCGGCGGGAGCGTCGGGTGAGATCTCGAGCCAGGTCTTCGCGTGCTCGTTCTGTTGGTCGCTCTTCTTGCGCTCACCGTAGTCCGACTTCTCGTCCTGCCGCTTTTGCTGGTAGAGCACCAGCTTGTCGAGGTCGATTTCGATCAGACCCGCGGTCTTGGAGATGTCCGACGGGTCGATGAAGAGCTCGCCTTTGGCGCTGCCCTCGGCGTCGCCGTGGATCTTCTCGAAGGGCGCTTGCATCAAGAACGTGACCTTGCTGCTGGCGGCCTCGATGGCAAAGGTCTTGGCGGACTCGGAGCGCTTCTCAGCGGCGGGCAGCGCGGACGCGGCGGGGGCGAGGGGAGCGGCGGGTTTGCTGTCGCAGGCCGCGACGGCGAGTCCGAGGAGTAGGGGCACGGCGAGTCTTCGCATCGTTCGGTTGTTACGGCGCGGACCTGTGGTCGGTTTCCTCGGACTGAGAAGGCTCCAAGACAGACGGCGTTTTGTCCGCCGGCGGGGAGGGGCAAAACCGGGGCTCTGGCTCGCCCTGCTGTGCTCGCTCTCCCTCGCTACTGGCTGCCTCAAGCGGGACTATCCACCCGGCAAGCGAGTCTTGTCGGACATTCAGCTGCGCAAAGTGGACCGCGCAGGATGGCACGGTCATCTTCATTGATCTGAGCGGCACCTTGAAGAAGGCACACCTCACGCTGCGCAGTGATCCCGGCCTTCCGCAGTCCGAGATCCTGGCGCGCCTGCTCGGTGGAAGCGGCGATGTTGCTCTGGCCAGCGCCCTCGCGCTCCAAGGAGTCACGCAAATGCTCGAGAACACGCCGCTCGAGGGCCTACAGCTCCGGGCAAAGAGCGACAACGCGCGAACCGGAGCGGCAGCGGCCGTGCGTCTGGCCGAGGGACTGTGGTTGGAGGGCAGCTACACCCAGGAGACCGAAAGCCAGGAGATCGGTCCCCAGGAGCAGTTCGATGCGCTTACGGGAACGCTGGACTGGCGCTTCTCGCCACGCTGGTCCTTGCGCACCGAGCTGGGCAATGCGGGCAGCGCCGCCGTCGACTTGGTTTGGAGATTTCGTTACTAGGGGCTGCAAGCAGCGCAACCTCGAGGCACGGACTTGGTGTTGGCGTGCGCGCTACTGCTTCTTGAACGCCCAGTTCGCCTTGCTCTGCGAGCAGCCATCTTGGCCGGCATCCTTCAAGAGGGCCGGGTCCGTCACCGCGAAGCTCGCCGACGGGTTGCAGTCGGGCAAGAAGGTCAGGCCCACGGGCATGTTTGGCAGCGTGTACGCCGCCTTGCTCGGGTCCTTGGGTTTGCAGGTCGCAGAGGAAGCGAGAGTGAGGACGTAGTGGAAGGTGTAGGTATCGTTCTTGGAGATTGCCACCAGGCTCGACGTGGTCGTGTCGAACTTGGCCGTGGGTGAAGCGAGCGTGCACAGGGCGTCGCCGACATCGACGTCCGTCAAGACGTTGATGGTGCCGCGAGCTGCATAGAACGCAGTCTCGTCCTGGGATTCCAAATACAGCTCGGTGTCAACGCGCGCTTTGAATGCAAAGCTGGGGTTCAGGCTCTCGTGGTTGATTTCACCTTTGAAGGTGCCTGCGTCGCTGATCAACACCTCTCCCAGGAGGATCCAGAGCTTGCCGTCGTAGTTCACACGCAGCGTCACGATCACCGGATTCGGCGTCGGGGCAGTCCCGGGCGCGGTGTACTTGCCCTGGTTGTCGATGCTGCCCGCGCTGGCGGACCACTCCGTCTTCAAGCCCAGCGGGAAAAGCTCGGGACTACAGTCGTAGAACATCGGCGCGAGGGGGTCTGGTCCCAGTGCTGACGCACACCAGACCAACTTGAAGTCGAGGCTCGATCCGGGCTCGATGCTGGCCTTGCTGGGCGCCAACTCGAAAACCTGGATCAGCGACCAGTCGGTGAAGTGTTCCGTTTGCACGCTGACCGTGCCCTCGAATTCATCGACGACCGCGCCTTGCACGATGCGCCAGAAGGCGTCGTCGTCTTGGTAAGTGATCTCGAAGGCTTCCGGGAGAGAGCCCAGTTCGTCGGCGTCGTCATAGTTGAAGCGCACGGTCGCAGGCTTCGCGAGTTGCAAGTTGGGAAGCACGCGATACGCGGTGCCCACGCCACCCCCGGCCGTGTTGTCGAGAGGCGTAATGCTGAAGTCCGTCGGCGCAGCGAGCGCGCCGGCGGGCAGGTCGACTTCGAAGCGTCCGTCGTCGCTGACCAGCACGCCGCCCTCGGGGCCGATCGATGCGCTCACCGGTGCGCCAGTCGGGTCGCCCACCGGCGCCTTCTTGGGAACGACGGCGCTGGTTTTGCCCCCGGTTCCTCCTCCGGTTCCTCCTCCGGTTCCTCCTCCGGTTCCCCCAGCGCCGTTGTTGCCGTCCTCCGAACCCCCGCACGCGCACAGGGACACCACCAAGATCAAGAGCGACAGATTCAAGAAGAGTCGGAACATTTTCTCCTCCGCGTTGTGCGCCGAGTTCCCTCGCCATCTATCCTGGTGGCTGCGATGGCTCGGCGACGCGCCATCGTTTCAACGGTATCCGTGGGAAGGCGTGCAGATGCCCCCCGTTGGCGCGAACTGCCTAGCGGTTGGCGCAAGACGAATGGAGCTGACGCTGGTTCGTGCGTTGGCGGGCGCCAGTGGGTGCGGATCCGCGAGCGGCAGCTTCGGATCGGGACAGTCCCTAGATTCTTGGCGCTTTGTGCCAATGCACGGCACGATCTCAGGGTGGAGCCGCTTCGATCCGAACGTGTGCTGATCGCTCGCAGCGTGCTGACGGATCCGCCCAGCCGGGGTCGCCTCGAGGCGATGCTGCCCTTCGTGGAGTCGAGCAAGGTCGAGATCCTCGATGACGACGAGGTCGAGCGGCGCATCTCGGCCCTCGGTCCGCGCTCGGGTCGGCCGCGGGCGGGGCTCGATGGCCGCGGGCAGCCCAAGGACCTGGTCGCCTTCGCGCGCTTCGGCGACGGCCCGGCGGTGCGCGAGGTATTTCCGGGCTACTCGTGGCGAGAGATCCGCAACGGGCGCACCCAGGCGCAGCAGCACGGCGTCTTGTGTCAGACCGCCATCGAGGTGCAATCGGTGGTCGGTTGTCCTTTCGATTGCGCCTACTGTCCATACACCTCGTTCGTATGCGTCCGACTCGACGTGGAGACCTTCGTGGACCGGGTGGAAGCCTTGGTGAAGTCACGGCCGAGCCAGACCCTGTGGAAGCTGAACAATCGCAGCGACACCCTGGCGCTCGAGCCCGAGTACGGACTGTCCGCGGCCTTGGTCCAGCGCTTCGCGCGGCTCGGTGGGCCGACGCTGCTGCTCTATTCGAAGGGCGACCGCGTCGAGCACCTGGTCGATCTCGACCACGCCGGCCGGACCGCGGCCTCGTTCACCCTCACGCCCGAGCCCATCGCGGATCTCCTGGAGCAAGGCGCGCCCTCTCCGGCGTCGCGCATCGAGGCGCTTGGTGCGCTGCACCGTGCGGGCTATCCGGTCCGCGTCCGCTTCTCGCCCATCGTGCCCTTCGCGGGCTATCGCGACGCCTACGACGATCTCGCGCGCCGCATCGCCCGAGCCGGCTCTCCCGAGCTCTTCACTTTCTGGACCCTCAGCATGATCGAGCTCGACGAGCTGCCGCGGATCGTACCCCTCGGCATGCTCGATTCTGGCGCGCTCGAAGCGGCTCGCGCGGCGGCGAAGTCACTGCGCGGCGACAAGGGCGCGCCCTTCCCCGAGCACACGCGCGCGCGCATCTACTCGGAGATCAGCGCCATCGTCCGCGCACACCTGCCCGAGAGCCGCGTCTCGCTCTGCCTCGAGTCGCCGGAGGTCTGGGACGCGCTGGGGGCCTCGCTGCCGGCGCGTTCGCCCGGGGGTTTCGTGTGCAACTGCGGCCCCCGGGCCACGCCCCAGCTCATTCGCCTGAGCGCTGAGCGAGACGCCTGAGCGTCACCCGGTCTTCGGCTCGGTCGCCTGCCAGGCCGGCAGCTCGCGGATCCGTCCGAACCAGGCCTTCAGGTGCGGATAGGGATCGATCGGTGCTCCGGACGGCAGCGCGTAGGCCATCGACGCGGCGACGGAGAGATCCGCCACGGTCATGCTCTTGCCCACCAGCCACTCGTTCTTGGCGAGGTGTCCGTCGAGCACCTTGGCCGAGGCCTCGTAGCGCGAGAGCGCGTTCGTCACGGCCGTCTCCGAGGGTTCGCCCATGCCCATCATGGGCTTGAGCAGCTTCTCGAAGGCGAGGGTGCCGAGCGGCGACGAGAAGTGCTGGCCGTCCCAGAACTGCCAGCGCGCCACGTCGGCGCGTCCGCGCTCATCGGAGGGCATCAAGCCGGGCTTCTTGCCGGCGAGGTACTGGGCGATGGCTCGGGACTCGCTGAGCACGAAATCGCCATCGACCAGCACCGGGATGCGGCCCGCCGGATTCAACTGCAAGAACGCCGGGCTCTTCAGAATCTTTGAAGTCGACAGTGACCTGCTCGAGATCGAGCCCGAGGTGCTTGGCAACCAGGTCCGGGCGACGGCAGTTCTGGGAGAGCGGATGGCCGTGAAGTTTCATGATTCGTTCCTCCTCTTGGAACCTCCGGAGATGGGGCCTCGCGGAGGCGACCGCCAGGCTCGAACGTCCGTCTTGACGGCGCGAACGTCCGCGACCCCGAGCACCGGCCTGGGGCGTGTGCGGGTTCCGCGGCGGATGTGCAGCGCACGGAGAGGGCCCTCCACCTGACGGTGCGCCTCGCGCACTACGCGCCCGGACGCTCGGGTGCCCTGTCAGAGACCGAATGTGGTCGGTGACTGCTCGCCAGGAAGATAGAGAAAGCCGCCAGTGAGACTGTCTGGTTTGATCCAACCGTTGACCTGACAGCTGGGCGTCGACGATTCCCACGGTTTGACCGACCCCACCAGGATCAGCCAGGACTTGGAGGCGTCGTCTTCGAGTCAGCGTGCCAGCTGGTGCCGGTGCTGCGCCGGCGCTCCAACTACTGGACGCAATCCGGCGGCTGGCAAACCCGGCGGCCACCGGCAATGGTGCACCCCTGGTTGTCGGGGCAGTCGGACGAGGACGCGCATTGGTCTTCGCCCTTCTGGCATGCGAACACGGTTTGCCCGCAGTGCGGCATTGCATCGTAGGTTGCGCACAGGTTGCCGTTGCTGCAATCAGCGTCGCTCTTGCAGGTCGCCTTCACACAACTCCCCATGACCTCGTTGCATGCGCAGACGAACCCTGCTCCACAGTCGGCGTCTTGACGGCAGCCGCTGAGGCACCCGCAGGTGCCCGGCGGGCCGAAGGCGCAGTAACCGTTGGGCGTTCCCGCGCAGTCTGCGTCGGTGGCGCAGCCCGGTGTTCCAACGTTGCCTTGGCAGACAAAACCGGCCCTGGGCACGCTGGTCTGGCACGCCACGACCGCGGAGCGGTGCGACCAATAACCGTCACAAGACACGTAGCCGCTGTCGTAGGCAACGACGGCCGCGGTTGGGTTCTTGCACGTGTATGTCGACGCCGTGCCCTCTGCCTGGTCCGAGGTGGAGCCACAGGCTCCCATCTGTAGTGTCAGCGTGAGGATCAGGGCCGTGCCTCGTCGGAACATGCGGCGATGCTATCAGCCGCGCTCTGGAGAGTCATTGGGGACTCACCAACGAGCAGACGGCCCGATAACCCAGCTGGCACGCACGCTTCAGGTACTCGGTCGCGCGCTTCTCGTCCTTGGCGATCCCTTCGGCGCCACTCCGATACATGAAGCCCAGATTCGAGCAGCCCTCCGCAACGCCAGAGCCACAGGCTCGAGTCGAAAGCTCCCGGGCCGTGCCGAACGCGGCCTTGGCCTTCGCGGCGTCGGCGCTCCCTCCGAGGCCATCGCGGTAGAAGCGCCCGAGGTTGCGGCAGGCAAGGGCGTGCTTCGCTTCGCAGGACTTCCCGTAGAGCTCCAAGGCCCGCTTGGCGTCGGCGGCGCGACCTTCGCCCTTCTCGAACATCACGGCGAGGTTGTTGCAGCCCTTCGTGTCGCCGAGATCGCAAGCGCGCTGATACAAATCCGCGGCCCGCGCGTCGCTGGCCGGCAGACCGAGGGCGCCGTTCTGATAGCCCACGCCGAGCGCGATGCACTCGGAGGCCTTTCCCGCCTCGCAGGCATGCGCCGCCGATCGGGCAGCCGGCGCGGCGGTTTCGGGAAGCGTCTCGGGTGTGTCGGCCTGACCCGCGGGCGCAGCGTCGGACGTCGCCGCAGGTGCTGCGGCCTGCTTCGGCGGCGAGCCGCAGGCAATCAGCCCAACCAGGGTGAGTAGCGGCGAGGTCGTGGCGAGGGTGCGCATGCCCCTCGGTAGCACCGCGAGCCGTTCGGGTCAGCAGCCGTGACGAGGTGGACGCCGCGTTCGATGCGTCGTTTTCCCAGCCTCTAGCCTGGGCGGCTCGCGTTCACCCAGCTCAACACGCGCAACGCGCGCAGCGTGTTGATCCGACTTGGGGCGCGCCCGGCTTCGAGTTGGAAGTGCTCGAGTCCCGGGTGCGGGTTCTGCGCGTGCCATCGGTCGCGCTTGTCGCGGCGTGAATCGAGCACCGCAACCGGGTCGGCGAGCCGCGGATCCCAGTTTGCTCGGACCATGGCGAAATGCTCCAGACCCCGGAGCAGGTCGAAGTACCACCGAGGCGGGAATGACAGCCGTGAGAACGACGGTCGCACGATGCCGCCGGTGCTCGAAGAGCGATACAGCTGATGCTGAAGGAAGAACTCCCGACCCGCTCTGAGCGCTTTGTCGACGGCTCGCCGACGCCCCGGTGTCGCGGGCAGCGCCGCCAGCGCTTCCAGTGTGCTGATGGTGGTGTGAAACGAGGAATGAGTGGCGCCTTTGTGCTCGCGGCGGCAATTCCAGCCGCCGTCGCTCATCTGCTCCCCGAGCAGCCATTGGGTCATGCGCTCTACGCGCTCGTCCCGCCCAAAGCCGAAGTGGCAGGCCATGTGCAGCAGCATCGCAGTCACGCAGGTGTCGGTGGACCGCGACGGCCAGAGCGATACGCCACCGCCGGTGGTGACTCCTTCCCGTAGCAGCAAGCGGCAGCTGGACCTGCCCTGGGAGTTGTTCGGTGCGAGTCCCAACTGCGTGAGGAGTTGCAGCGTGTAGAAGGTCGACGTCCACTTGGGGTTGTAGAGCCCGCCGCCCCACGTACCGTCAGCGGCGCGCCGCGCGAGCAATCGCGCTCCCCAGCCCTGGGTGGCGATCTTGCGTCGAGTCGCCTGCCACGTGGACGCTGCTCTCCCGAGCAAATCGCGCTGCACTTGCCAGACCACCGTCGGATCACCGGCGAGCAGCCACCGCGTCGTGGCGTCCGAGAGCAAGGGGTTCATCGCTCGCAATCCTAGCGGAAGGGCACGGCCCGTTGCGTGAGTGAGTCTGCTCTCGGAGCATGGGCGCGATCTGGACCAGTGGTGGACGCCGCTTGTTACTTCGTCGGCGGCTTCGCCATAGGCGCTGGCGTGGGTGGCGGCTGCGGAGGCACTGGCTTCTTCATCGGCTTCTTCCCGCCCAAGCGCATCCCGCCGTAGCCGCGCCCGGTTCCGCCGCCGCCGCCGCTCCCGCGCACACCCAGCCCGCCGATCCCGCCGATCCCCGTGCCGCCGCCGCCCCCGCGCACACCCAGCCCGCCGCTCCCGCGCAGGCCGAGGCCGCCGGACCCGAACGATTGGCCGATCTCGCCCTCGCCGAAGAGGCCGCCGATGCCAGAACCCCCGCCCCAAGTGTTGCGGAAGCGCGCGGAGTCGTTGAGCACGATCTTCGCACTCACGCTCGACGGGGCGTGCGCGAGCGCGTGCGGACCCAAGCCCTTCAGGCACACGAGGACCTGTGCGATGCCATCGTCTTTGCGATCGGCGTCCACGTCGAGCTCCGCATGGCCGTCCTCGAAGACCTTCGCAATCAGAGTGATTGTCGCAATCCGTCGGTCCTTGCCCGTGCCGATGGCTGCGGGCAGGCGCTTTCGCACCGGCTCGAGACACGCACGCAACGCCGAACGGACGTTGTTCGCAACTTCGGGCTCCTTCGCTTTGTCGTTTCGTCCTTGGACTTTGGCGTGAACCGACTTGGAGTCTCGCAGGTACGCCTCCAGGCCGCGGAGGTCGGGCTCGGCTTGGTGCCCGAACGTAGCGCCGCCCCAGGGCAGCTTCGAGGCCTGCTCTTGCAACGCCTTCGCCCGCGGCATGTCGTCGTCGCGCAGCGCCAACGCGTGCAGCACTTTGATCGCATTGCGAGTCTCGGCCAAGGCTCCGAGCGAACGCGCCGCCTCGGCCAGGCGCCGCGCCTTCACGACGTCGTTGCGGTAGAGCGCTCGTGCGGCCAAAAGGGACAGAACCGCAGCCTTCGCGCGCGCCGGCCCTACGATGCTGGTCGGATCGCGGCCCAGTCGCTCAACGGCGTCGGCCGCCAAGCGCCCCACGCCGCGCTCGCCCAGCCTGCTCGCAAAGGACGACGAGAACATGCCCAACATTCCGAACTCGCCGAGCAGTGCGGCGTTGCGGGCGGCAGCGGCCGAGGGCCGCTTCGACCATTTCTTGGTGGGCGTGGGCTTGGCCACCGGCGCGGCCGGAGGCTCGGGCGGAGGTGGCGCCGGCCGATTGGCCTCTTCGAAGACGCGCATCGCGGCGCCGAGGGTTCGCTCGAAATCCAGCGCCCGGTAGCGGGCGAAGAGCGCGCCGGTCGCGAGCGTCTCACGCGTCACGCCGCTTCCCGAGACGTGTTCCCGGAGCCCTTGCTCGAAGGCCTCGGCGGCCTTGGCGTCGTCCCCGTCGAGGGCGTCGAACAGCGCCGCGCGAAAGCGAAGCTCGGCGCGCCACTCGCGTGGTCCCGAAGCGAGAAGCTCATCGATGATCTGCCGGGCGCGCGCTGCGCCACGCTTCGACCAGAGTCGGTTCAAGAGCTCTTGGCGCACTCGCTGCCCGGGCTCCTGGTCCGGACCGGCGAGCGGAAGCGCGCGACCGAGCGCGTCCGCGCCGCGCGCGCTCGACTGCTCCTCAGCGTACTCGACCGCAGGGCTGCTGCCATCGTCAGCCGCGAGCTCGAAGCCGCGTGACTCGATGCGAGCGAGGGCGATGCCAATCTCAGGCGCGGCTTTGGGCGCATCGAGCTGCTTGTCCAGAGACTTCTCGGCGTGCGCTTTGGTTCTGGCGAGCCCGTCGTGGGCGTTCTCGACTGCCTTCAAGGCTCGCTTGTGCTTGATCTCGAGGGCCGCGTTCGGTTCGCAGTCGTCGCAGCCGTAGAGCTCTGCGGCAGCCTGGTTCTCCTTCGCCCTCGCGTTACGCGCAGACGCGCGGGCGCGCTCGACCGCTTGGAACTCACGCTTCGCCGCCGCGGGCAAGCGCCGCAGGAGCTCGTCGTCGGTCAAGAGCTTCGGCTGGATGCTGCCGAGGCTCAGCGCGATGAACTCGCTCGTCTGGGTGAGCTCGACGTCTTCGGCGGCGAGGGGCTCGGGGGGCTCGGGCTTCTCGGGCTCCGGCTTGACCTCGACCACCGCGACTCGCTCAGGCTTTTGCACGGCCGGTGGAGGAGCGCCGGCGCAGGCGACCAAGAGAAGGGCGAGACCTTGGGCGACGCGGCGCATGGCCCGCGATTCTACGCTTCCCCGCCGGGCGATCTACCCGCGCGACCGGAGAGCTGGAGAGGGAGCTCTGCTCCAAACTGGGCGCGTGCCTGCCCGCGCCGTCAATCCAGGCAGGTCGGCAAGGTCGAGAGTGGCGCGGCCACACCCTCGGTCAGCAGCGTCTCGACTTGGAGATCCTGCCGATGCCAGAAGCAGGCCACATGCGCTTGGCGCAGGTAGCCAAAGTCGTAGACGGTCGGGTTGACGTAGGCATCGACCAGTCGCCCGAGCGGATAGCGGTAGCCGGCTTCACGTCGCGCGATCACGGTCTCGGCTTGCGCAGTGACCTTGCGAGCGCGAGCCAGGTGCGAGCCGTGGCTCTTGCCGCCGCGCGCCCAGTCGATGACCGCTCGGTACAGCCAAACCGAGTGCTCGGCGCGCAGGCGATTGATGGCGAAGCCGTCCACCAACTCGTCGCACCAGGGCGCGAGGGCCGGCTCGGCGTGGGCGCAGCGGGTCGCCAGCGAATGCTCGAAGGGCGCGAGCTTCTTGGTCATCTCGAGTAAGCCACCGAGCACGTCTCTCTCGAAGGCTTCCTGCTCAGCCGGGGCGAGCTCAGCCACCTCTTGAAAGGGAATTCGCTTCGGATGGCTCTCGATGCCGGCGAGAAAGCCCAGGTCGAGGACCGTGTCCTCGCCCTGCACGTAGGCGGCCAAGCGCCGATCGAAGAGGTAGTCGTTCTGAAGCGCGATCAGGCCTTCGAGGCTCTGGGTGACGTCGCCGCTGCACTCGCCGAACACGCCCGTCGCGTGCCCGATCAGATCTTGAAACGAACCCTCGGGGTTCCACTGCAGCTTCGCCGTCAGGTAGTCGTTGAGCCAGAATCCCCACTCTTTGCCCGACGAAAACAGCACGTGGCCGTCGAGGTTTGGCAGCTTCTTCTCCCGGATGTCTCGCGACAGAGAGCTGATGTCCAGCCAGCGCGCGTAGACGTACTCGGGCAGAAACTGCGGCACATCGACGTCGGCGCCGATCCAATACGCCGACTCCGGGAAGTAGCGCACCTTGCGCTTGCCGAGTTCGCCGAAAAGGAACTCGCGCTGGAAGAAGAAGTCGTCGTGGGCATAGGTGGCCCACGGTCGGTACAGATCGAAGAAGGCGATGGTGTGCACGCTGGCGGTCAAGCGCGGATCGGCGTCGCCGGCCAGGTGGTAGAAGAAGGTCTTCTTGCCTTTGTAGTCGACCCAGAGACTCGGGTAGTTGCCGACGTGGATCGATGTCGCCACCTCCGTGGTCGGGTGCGTCGTGGCGACGCGATCGGTGGCGTGATTGAGCCAGGTCACTATGGCGCTCGGATCTTCGCCGACGAACTCCCCGAGCGTGAGCTCGACCACGTCCCAGTCGACCTCCAGCAATTGGGCGAGCTGTGCGTCGAGTTCCGTCTGCCAGCTGGTGGTGTCCTCGATCAAGACGTAGTTGTTCTGGTGCGCGGACGCGCCGAAGAGCACGATGCTCGCGCCCACCTTCACCCCGCGCAGGTGCGCGTAGTCGGCGATGGCCTGCGCGTGTTGGCGAAACGGCCCCCAGGGAACGTCCATCAGCGGCCACTGCAAGAAGTTCTGCCCGGTCTTCACCAACCAGTCGATGTAGCCCTTGGCCTCGGCCAGGTTCTCGGCGCCCGGTTCGTTCAGCACCGTCATGGTTTCGATGGGATGCAGCGTGTGCTCCTGGATGCCCCGTATCCTCCAGGCGGGCCGGCGCGACAGGTCGAGGGTCGTCGGCACCCGCACACCCGCGTACTTCGGTACGAGCTCCGCGCGGGGGTGGAAATAGCGCACCCCGAGCTCTTCGAGGAAAGCGTAAGCGCCGTAAGCGAGGTTTTGCTCGTCCGGCGCGTAGATCACGAACAGGACCCGTCCGCCCTCATCGATGCGCTTCAGAGAGAACCCTTCGCTGAGCTTGCTGCCGATGCGATCGCGAGCTTCTGCGGAAGTCGAGAACCAGATTGCGACCGCATCGGTGGCGCTGGGCTTGCCAGCGACGATGGGCAAGTCTCCTTGGCCCCAGAGTTGACCCAAGGTGGCAGAGACGTCTTGCTTCAGAATGTCCAGCGCTCCGCTCGCGGGCGCGTCGAGGTACAGGCTCACGTTTTCGACAACCGCCTCGAGCGGATGAGCCGCCGACGCGACGCAGGCAGCCGGCGCGGCTGCGATCGGTTCGTCGCTGCCGCAGGCAGGCGCGCAAGCGGCCCCAGCGGCGGTCAGCGCCAGCGTTCTCAGAAGACGCGACATGCTCACTTCGGGCGCTTCGGTTCGCCGCGGCTGGGATCGGCGACCCAGCGGCAGTCGGAGCCTTGACACTGCTCGACGTAGACCATGCCCTTCCCGCAACCGACGGCGCCCTTCTCGTGGGGCTTGTTCGTGTAGTGGTAGATGGTCAGCTGCCCCATCGGGCAGTTGAAGTCCTGCGACGCCCGCTTGCGCACCCACTCGTGCGCTGTATTCGACTCCACGACGCAGGCGGAGACTGCCAGAGCAGCCAGGAAGATCACGGCTTTCATGGCGCTGGACTATAGCCCAGTGTGCGTCGAGTTCCGCTCAGCGGGTCGGCGCGCTGCGCGTGAGGCGGATTCGTGGTCGGGCTTCCAGGGGTACCGTCGGGTCGCCGGCTTCGTCTCCCACCACCACCACCATGACGGATCCGGTCGAGGGCACGTCGAAGGAGAACGCTTGCTTCGCGGCGAAGCGGTATCCGGACAGGTAGCTGAAGACCCCAGAGCCGTGCCCCTGATAGCGAAGCAGCACCGCGATCTCGTGGGGACCGGGACGAAAGGGGCTGGTGAGCACGGGGAAGTCCCGCCGCGAGAGTAGGTCGGGGTCATTGGTGTCGAGCAAGAGCACGCCGTCGAGGGCGTAGGCCGCTCCGATCAGACGAAAGCCGTCACCCATGGCGTCGTGATGACGGATGGTGACGTTCACGCCCCAACCCTCGACCACGCAACCGCGCTCGCGATCGTAGCGTGCTCCGCCGTGGCAGGTCGTTCCGCGACTGCGCTTGGCGTCGATCGAAGCGAAGCGCGCGGTCTCGACGACCGTGGTCGACGGGTGAGGGTTCGCGCACCCAGCAGCGAGCGCGACAACGCCGGCCGCAAGCGCCGACTTCGCCATCACTGGATGCACGCGGCGCGCGCGGCAGCGGCCGCGACATCTTTGACGGTCGAAGCGTGGGCCTCGGTCGTAGCCCATGTGAGTCGCTGCCAGTGAGTCCCTTCGACCAGCCCCATGGCGTCGAAGTTGGCCTTGGCTTTGATGAAGCCAGGATCCTGTTCGTGGATCACGGCCCGACGTGCGCCGAGCTTCGTTGCCCACGTTCCGCTCACCCAGGGCACCGCCACCCCCACACCACCCGTGTCGGAGGCATCAATGGGTGAGCTGAGCATGCACAAGCGTTCGAACAGTGTGTCCTTCGCGAACAGCCCAGCGTGCCCTCCACCCTGCGAATGGCCGCCGATGCGCGCCTTGGACGCATCGAACTTCCCACCCGCGAGTGCGGCCGGGGGCGTGGACCCCAACGCCCCCTGAGCCGTGAGGGCCGCGACCAGTGAGTTCAGACGCGAGGCGATGTCGTTGGGCTTCGTTACGTCTTTGAGGGTCGCGTAGGGCGCGGGCGCGGCCTGCCCGTACATCACCTCGCGCCGCAGCGGCTCGTAGCATGCGAGGTCGTTCTTGCAGAGCGAGCCGATGGTCGGGAAGTTGTCGTAGGCCGGCAGCAACACCAGCACCCCGGCGGCGACCAACTCGTCCATCAAGAGTTGGTTGGGGAAGCTCTTGGTCGCCGGTTTCGCCGGATCGCCGCCGGATCCGACCAAGTGCACGTAGACGGGAGTGCTGGCCGTGATCGCTGCCGGCAGGCCAACGGCGTGGTAGCCAAAAGCGTTGCTGGTCCCGGCGGAAATCGCCGACGGAGACACCGCGCACAGCTTGCCGCTGCCCGACGCCTTCTCGAAGGCACAACCCGGCGCGCTGCCGCCGGAGCCTGCGCTGCCGCCGGAGCCTGCGCTGCCGCCGGAGCCTGCGCTGCCGCCGGAGCCTGCGCTGCCGCCGGAGCCTGCGCTGCCGCCCACAGACACTCCACCAGCCCCACCCGTGGGGCCACCCTTGCTCGGATCCGAATCGCCGCCGCAGGCGACGGAGATGAGCGCACACGCGACGGCAAGGAGAGCCTTCATTGATCTCAGATAGCGCTTGGTCCTCCGGTCCTCAAGCTCTGAACGTCGCCCGCGCCAATGACGGCCACGCGCCCGAACTCAGCGCCGTCGAGCGCGTCGGAGCAAGCCGAGCGCGCCGAGCCAAAGAGCAAGCGCGCTGCCGCCCGATTCGCCTTGGGTCGACAGCGCGCAGCCGCCGCAACCACCCGGCTTGGCCGACGGCGGCGCTGCGCTCGGGGAGTTCGTGGGGCTCGTCGCCGGCGCGGCGGACGCGGGCGGCGAGCCGGTCGGGGCCGCGCTCGGATCAGCGGTCGGGGGCGTCCCGGAGGTGAGCTCGAGCTCGCAGTTCGTGCTGGTGAGCGCCTTGACTCGAAAGGTCTCGACGATCTCGCTTCGCGGATCTTCTTTGCGGATTAGGTTGAGGGGTCGAGGGCTCAGGTTGCACGCCACCACCTGGGCGCTGGCGAAGAGCGCGTCCAGGGCCGGATCGCGGTTCGGATCGGCAGCGGGTTGGTACTTCGTGAGCCAGGGTTCGTACGCTTGTTTCTTCATCGCGTAGAACTTCGGGGTGCCGTTGCGCCGATCGACGCGCGTGCGCTTGCCGTCTTCGACCGGCGTGAACCCGTGGGTGGCGTTGCCGGCGGGCGCGCGCATCGGGAACCCGAGCAGCACCCAATCTCCGAAGCCCCTGAGCCCGTTCACCTGGAAAGCGTAACCAACCTGCTTCATCCCATCTGGCGGCGGCAGATCTGCGCCGGCGGCGCTGGTGATGAGAGACGCGGCGAGCACCCCAGGCCAAATCCGCGATTGCATCGCGGCAGTATGCCACAAGCGAAGGTCGATCTTGATGCAGCGCTCGCTGCGGTCTCTGGTATCGTGCCCGGAATCGTTCGTCTCGGCAGAAAAGGAACTACGACGCATGCAACGCTCTGCACTCCAGATGACCTTGGTGTTGGCACTCACCTTGTTGGCCTGCAAGAGGAGCAACGAGTCCACGCCGACGGGGGAGACCAAGCCCGCCGCTCCGTCGCCGGTCGCCACCGGCACGGCGGCAGCGCCCGCCGACACCGGAGCGGCGCCCACGCCACCCAGCAAACCTCCCAGCTTCAAGGTGGGCGACGTCCCCGAAATCCCCAGCGAAAAATCCAACCCGCCCCAAGGCATCGAGTGGGATCAGGGCGTCGCCGTGAACACCCAGGGCGCAAACTCTCGCGGCAAGCGCTGCAGCATGTTCGTGCTGCGCGAATGGCTGAACATCTACTGCACGGGCAAGGTGATCGGCTACGAGAAGAAGGAAGACTTCGGCCAGATCGGCGTCGACTACTACGAGAAGATCGTCGCCGGGAAGTACGCGTCATTCGTGATCCGGCTCAAGAAGGGCCACTACCCCAAGATCCGCGTCTGCCGGGAGGACGACCGGGCCTCGTTGTTCGTCAACTGGCCTCCGACCAAGGACAAGCCCATGCACGTTGCGCTGGGACAAGGCCCGGTCTGTGACGGTTCGGACTGGGGCGTGGGCTACGGCAAGAAGGGCGGCGACTCCATGAAGGCCAAGGCCGGCGCGGCCGACGATGACGGCGACGACGCCTACCTGCAGCAGCTGAAGCAGAACGACGCGCGTGCTTCCAAGGCCTGCTCCCTCGGGGACACCGACGCGTGCTGGACCTACTGCGGGGCCTCGTCCTGCAATTGAGGTTTCGGGGGGCGAACCGCGATCCCCTACCAAACGCTAATCAATCTCTATCTGCGAGACTGCGCCGTACATCAGAAGCGGTTGCGTCTAGAGTGGACGCCGCCGAAGTCGGGTGAAGCCGCCTGACGAGGCGATCACGGCGATCACCCCGTCGAAGGCCGGTAGTTCCTCCGAGTGGCGTCCAGTCCCGCCGGCAGCGGCGCCGGCCCCAGCGCAGCTCACGGCGCCAAGATCGCCGCGCCGCGTCCCGGCAGCGAGATCGACAACTTGCCACCGGTGACGGTGACGGCTGCGCCGCCGAGCCGATCGCTGAGCGCGGTGCCGTTCGTCAGCGGCAAGGTCAGCGGCAGCGTGACCTCGGTGGTGGTCGGACCCGCGTCGCGTGAGAGCGCCACGATGGCGACCTTGCCTTCTTTGGTCTCGCGGGCGAAGGCCAGGAAGTTCTCGGTGGCGTGCAGGCTGCGATACGCGCCGCGACGGAGCGCGACCAGCTCTCGGCGTGCGGCTCCGAGCTTGCGCGTGCGATCGAGCACAGCGGCCTCGTTGGCCGAGAGCGTGCCGTCGCCGCGCCAGAACGCGCGGTTGCCCGGATCTGCGCCGCCCCACTCGCCGTACTCGTCGCCGTAGTAGAGCAGCGGCGCGCCGGGCAGGCCGAAGAGCCACGACAACGCCAGCGCGTGGCGCGCGTAGGGTTCGGCGTCCGGCGGGGCGCCCGCCACGTCGTTCCACTGATTGCCGGGAACGCCCTTGTCGTAGCCCGGCTGGCCGCGATAGGTCGCGAGCGTCACGAAGCGCGCCGAGTCGTGGCTGCCGATGAACGGCGTCATGACCGCGCCCGCCGGGTACTGAAGCTGGCTCTGCTGCGTCCAGTAGTCGGCGTGGATCAGGCCCTTCTCGTCGTAGGCGAACACCCGGTACGGCACGCCGTGATAGAGCACGAAGTCGAACTGCCCATCGAGGCCGAAGGGCCCGATGTACTGGCTGATGGTGCCGTACTGGCTCTTGTTGCAGTCGACGCCGCAGTCGCTCCAGCCCATTGCCGTCTCGCCCATCTGAAAATAGGTGGTGCCGGCGATCTCGAGCTCGTCCTTCAGGCGCGTGGAGATGTTGCGGATGGCGATGTCCTCGACGTGCTTGACCGCGTCCACGCGCAGGCCATCGAGGTCGAACTCTTCCATCCACCACAGCGCGTCGTCGGTGAACTGCTCGGCGGCTGCGTGCACCGTCCAGTTCACGTCGGGCAAGTACGGGGTGAACAGACAGTCCAGGCGCTTCTCGGTCCAGTCGCAGTTCGAGGTGCCACAGACGCAGCCGGTGCGAAACCAGTCGGGGTTCTGCTTGTAGTACTCGTGCTCTTCGTGCACGTGGTTCACCACGTAGTCCATCAAGATGCGGATGCCGTGGGAGTGGGCCTCCTTCACCAGGGCGTGCAGCGCGGCGTTGCCACCGATGCGCGCGTCGACCTCGCGCGCCTTGATGGGCCAGTAGCCGTGATAGCCCGTGACCTGGTGGAAGTTGTCCGAGGCGAGGTAGGCGCCGGCGGGGTTCTGCTGGAAGGGCGTCATCCAGATCGCCCGTACGCCGAGCTTGTCGAGGGTGCCGTCGGCGATCTTCTGCCTCACGCCCTCGAGATCGCCGCCCTGAAAATCGCCGCGTACGTCTTGCACGCCGCTGGTCTTGGGCGCGTCGTTGGTCTTGTCGCCGTTCTTGAAGCGGTCGGTCATGATCATGTAGACCAGCGCGTCCGACCATTCGAACTTCTCGGCCTCGACCCAGAACACCAGGAGCAGCGGCTCCGAGAGCTTGCCCTTCGCGTCCGCCACGCTCAGCGTGAGCGTGTATTTTCCGTCGGCGAGACTGCCGAGCGCCGCGCTGAGATCACTGCCGGCAGCGGTCACGCTCTTCGTCACGTCCGTCTCGGTACCGTGATGCATGAGCTTCGCGGTCACGCCTTTCGCGTCGAGCGCGTCGCCGCCGATAGAGGGCACGAAGCCAAGCTTCGCTTCGAACTTGCCTGCACCGGCGCTCGGCCGACTGACCGCAGTGGACGACGCGGTGAGCCGCGGCAGGCTGCAGTCGCGCACGCGCAGGCCCGAGTTTTCGGTGCCGCCGACGTATTTGCGATAGCCCTGACCGGGATCGAGCACCCAGTTGTTGCCGTCGAGGATCAGCTTGTAGCCCCAGAGCCCCGGCGCGGTCTGCACGCTGCCGGTGTAGTAGCCGCTGGCGTCCGGTCCCTCGAGTTGAACGGTCTGCTTGGTGTCGAAGCCGTTCCACTCGCCCGCGGCCTCGACGGTGCTCACCGCCACACCGGCGTCGGGCTTGAAGCGCAGCTCCGTCGTGCAGAGCACGTTGCTGGTGGTGCCGCCCGCGCCACCGCTGCCGCCAGTGACGCCGCCCGCGCCGCCGCCGCCCGATCCCCCGGAGCCTCCCGACCCGCCGCCGCCGAAGGCGGGCTTGGCTTCCTCAGCGTCGTCGGCGCAGCTGGCCGTGCCGAGACCCATGGTGACGAGAACGACCAAGGCGAGGGGAGTGAAGCGCCGCATGACTCGGCGACGAGGGTAGCTCGAATCGCGGCTCGAGGTCAGGGCGCGCGACGACGCGCACGTCGGAGCCCGGCTGCGGCCAAAGCGAGCAACAACGCGCCCAGCGCCGACGCGCTCGACCGTCCGGGCGCGCGGCAGCCGCAGCCGCCGTCGTCGTCGCCACCGCTCGACTTCGAGCCGCCGGCCCCCGAGCCACCGCTGCTCGTGCCGCCGCTGCTCGCGCCGCCACTGCTGGTGCCACCGCTGCCTGCGTTGCCCGCGCCGCCGCCACTTCCGGCGGCGCCGCCGGTGCCCGACCCGCCTCCGCCCTCGGCGGCGTACTCTCCGCAGGGCAGCGGGAGTGAGGTCGAGCCGCGATCCATCAGCGCGATCGAGTACGCGCCAGCGCCGAAGCCCACCATCGGCATCTCGCCTTTGTAGTCGGCGGTGGTGGCCTCGTGCAGTTCGGAGATCAGCCCGAAGTTCTCGGTGCCCTGCGCGGTGATCCAACCCAAGAGATCCTTGGAGGCGGGGTTCGCCCCGAGCTGCATCACGTTCACCGCGCGCAGATCCACGAAGACCCACTCTTGGCTGTCGTACCAACCGCCGTCGTCGTTGCGCATGAAGCCGCGCAAGCTCGGCGGAACCAGCTTCTGCTGCATCGAAGAGAGAGTGGCTTTGGCGGCCTTGCCCTTGGGATCGATCAGGCCGAGGCCCACGGCCTCGATGGCCGCGGCGTCGAGGAAGCCCGTGCCCGCGGCGAGATCTTCGCTGCTCTGCGCCAGCGTGCCGTCGGGCGCCGACAAGTGCGAGATGAGGGCGGCCTGAGACTTCTTGCCGGCCGCGCGGTAGCTCGCCGCTCGGGCAGTGTCGCCCACCTTTTCCGCGAGATTCGCGGCCCAGCACAGGCCGGCGGCCGCGGTCAGGGTGGTGTAGGCGAAGTGCTTTTGCTGGCCGTTCCAGTGCACTTCCCAGATGGAGGAGTCAGCGGCGATGAGCCCGTTCGGCTCCTGCAGCTTCACCAGCACGTCGCCGATCTTGTCGCTGATCACCGGCCACCATGCCTTCAGGCTCGCGTCGTCCTTGCTGGCCGTGACGTACTCGCCCACCGTCCACAGGAACAAGCCGAAGCCGTCGAACTCGATGTTGGGACCGTTCTCGTTGCTGTCGGTCTCTTCGACGCCGTCGCCGTAGTAACGCGTGATCGAGATCTGATACGGGTGCCCGACGTAGCTCTGGTACTTGCCCGAGTCGGCGCCCAGCTGGAACTCGATGGCGCGCTTGGCCTCGGCCGAATGTCCGCTCTTGGCCAAGGCGGCGACCGCGTAGGACATGTCGCGCACCCACGAGATGTTCCACATGCCGGGCGGCAGGCTGGCCAAGATCTGCCCGTCGCCCTTGCCGGGCTCACGCACCTGTCCCATGCGCAGGATGGCCATCTGCTGGCGGTAGAGCGGATCTTCGGTCGAGCCGAGGCCGCTCGGCACCGGCGTGTGCCAGCCCGCCCAGGCGGCTTTCTCCGCCGCGAGGATCTGATCCGGGGTCTTCGTTCCGATCCAGGTCTTCACCGCGTCGATGCGCGGCAAGACGTTGCTCTTGTCGTCGAGCACCACGTAGCTGCCGCTCCACTTGGTGTCGCCCACCGCGATGTCACCGAGTGACCACTGCAGGCCGCCCACCGCGTCATCGAAGGCGCCGCCGGTGCCGGCGTTGTCAGCGAGGTTTTGTCCCGCGGTGAGCGCGGGGTAGGGGTTCTGTGGGCTCACCGCGTGGTGCGCCGACGCGCCGATGCCGCCGTAACCGAGCGTCAGCCCGCTCGGCCCCCACTCCATGAACGCGTCCCGCGCGGCGTCCCACGAGATGGTCTCTTGCGCCGACGTCGGCACGGGTGAGCCCGCTCCGAGGTGGAAGTTGAACAGACCGTAGACATCCACGGCTCCCGAGCCGCTCAGACGCTTCACGCGCACGAGTTGCACGAAGGCGTGCTCCGGCAGATCGATGGGCGAGAAGATGTACTCGTCGATCTCGAGTCCCGCGTGGCTGCGCGTCACGCGAATGATTCCGGTGCCCGTCTCGTAGCCCACGCTGCTGGGCGCGACCTCGCCCAGCCACTTGCCCGAGGACCCGACGCGCACGCCCGGATACACGTCGAAGGCCAGGTCGCGGGTCTCGGCTCCGTTGCTGCGCTGTCGGTACGGATGCTCGAGGAAGGCGGTGATGCGCTGCTGCGCGACGTCGAAGCCGACGACCGCGCGGCCGTTCGACGACACGAGCTCGTTGGCCGAGCGGTGCGGCTGAGCCTGCGCCCACGCACGCGGCGACAGCGACGCGACCAATGCCAACAGAGCCGTGCTGTACGCGAGCCTCACGAGGCCGACCCTAGCGCAGGGCGCCGAGAGGTGCCCGCGTCGCCTGAACGCTAGCCGCGGAAGGCCCTCACTCGAGGCCGGCGAGGTTGTCCGTCGGCTCGTCGCGCTTGCCGGGCGAGAACACGAACACCAGCGGGATGATGCTGATGGCGCAGGCGAGCAGGCCGACGATTTTCGCGAGGGTGACGATTCCGGGCTCCATGGCGGCGCCATCCATACCCGGCTCGGGGCCGAGCGCAAGAGGCTTCGGATTTCGCTGGGCCAGAGCGTCGGGACGGCGAGGTCGAATCCCGGAAGCAGGGTCGAACGGGGGCAGCGCCGGCTCAGAAGCAGCCGCTCACCACCCCACCCGGCGCACCCCGGCCACTTCGTCGAAGTGAGCGTCTCGACTGAGCACGGCAAGCTCGTGCTGCAACGCCAGCGCGGCAATCCACGCATCGTTGGAGGGGATCGGGCGACCCCGACGGCGAAGCGCTTCGCGAACAGCGGCGTAGTGCAGCGCCGTCTCACGATCGACGTCGAGCACGCTCGACACCTCGACCAATTGGGCGAGCCACTTCGTGTACTTCACTCGATGGCGCGATCGGCGCGCCCCAAACGAGAACTCCCCGAGCACGACGACGGGGATACTGAAGCGGTGAACGTTGCCAGCGGCGGCTTCGAACGCCGGGACTCCATCTGCGAGCGCGGACACCGCGTTCGTGTCGAGGATCATCGAGAGTCGTCCTCGTCCACTTGCTCGAACTCGGCGTCCACGCGCGCCTGCAGCTTCGCGGTTTCGGTCCGAAGCGATCTCGAGGTTCCCGCTGAGGTCCTTCCACGCGGGCCCTCCCTGGCTGGCGGCCCGGCCCACTCGCTCCTCGAGCGCCTCCGTGAACAGCTCTTTCAAGGTCATTCCTCGGGCGAGCGCCAGGGCCTTGGCACGTCGCAGCAGGTCGTCTCGAAGCTCGAGCGTCGTCTTCACCCGACGCACTCTGCCATATTTATGGGTCGAGCTCCACCGCGCGCCTGGTCACTCCCTCCGGCGCTGCCAATTGGGACCGCGAACCCTCGCCGGTGTCCGACACCGTCACCGGGAAGTGCTGACCGAAACGCGACCGGGCCGCGCGTCGAGATTGCGTTCAGTCCTCACTCGGCCAGAGCGTCGGGACGGCGAGGTCGAATCCCGGAAGCAAGGGGGATCGGAGCACCTCTCGAATCGTCTCGCTTTGGCTCAGCCCGTCCCCGCTCCAACGCTCGACCAGGCCTGCCGGCTCGACGGTCCAGAGTTCCTGCACTCCCGCTTCAGCATAGATGTAGCGCTTGGTGACGCGGTCGTGCGCTCGGTTCGTCGAGAGCACCTCGATGCACAAGGCGGGAACCTCTTCGATGGGCCCCTCGTGCTGAGCCGGGATGCGCGCGAAGACCACGAAGGCGTCCGGCTGGAGGATGCGGCCTGGGGCGAACCGAACGTCGAGTGGCGCCTGACACACGGTCACGGGTTCGGGTTGCGTGGCGGCCCAAGTGCGCAAGGCGGTCACGACTCGAGACAGGGTCTCTTGGTGCAAGAAAGTCGGGCTCGGCGGCACGTATACCTCTCCGTCAATCAGCTCCATGCGCTGCATCGATTCGGGGAGGCTGAGGAACTCCGCCTCGGTGACCAGTGCACGTGCGACGCTCACCCCCGAAGCCTACACCCGCGCGGCTCATTGTGCACCTCACGCTGCGTCGCGCCGGGCGTCGAGTCCCTCGCTACTCCGCACCTCTCACGCAGCGGAAAGCGGCTCGCTTCCAGCGTCCATTCGATTTGCGGCTCGTGCCCCGATAGGCGCCGTTGAAGTGGTGGGTCGGGTGATCAGCGGCGCCGCCGCGATGTCCGAACAGCTCATCCTTGCCGACCCCCGAGCAGTGCCCGGACCAGGTTGAACTCGCACAAACCTGGGGCAGCTCGGCGATCGGCGCGGGGTAGCCGTCCGTATACGCTTCGTTGGGAGACGGAAGCACCCATTCTCCGAGGCTGCCGGTGAGGTCGTAGATGCCCTCGGGCGTCGGACGATACGACGCAACGCGCGAGACCGTGTCCTCGTCGGGGTCCCACTCGGGCGGGTTATTGGGTGTGCACTGCGACGAGTCGACGTACCCGTGCTCGCAGCTCGGCTCAGCCTCGCCCCACGGGTACGTCCGCGTCCCGCCCCACGTGGCCAGCCATTCCCACTCCGCCTCACGGATTGCACGCTTGCCAACCAGACCGCACAGCCCATCGGTGCCGAGTTCATGAGGAGTCACATACGGCAGGCCGCCAAGCGGAACGCTAAACGGTGCGTAGGTCAGCGGCGCCGCGCATTCGAGCTCTCGACTCGGACAGTTCGCGTCGTCGAGGAGCGGCGGTGCGGTGATCCCTGCTTCGAGGGCGGCGGCGGTGTGCAACGTCGCATCCACCCAGAACGGAGCGACCTCGACCAGGTGCGGCGCGTCGGCCAGCAGGCACTCGAACTCCGCTGGTGATTGCTCGGTCTCGGATTCAGGACAGAAGCCCCGCCCCATAGTGAAGCTTCCGCCCGGGACGTACACCTCGCGCACCGTGCAGCGGCCGTCCCGGAGCTCGTGGCTCGGCGGGCACCCGGTTTGCGGCTGCGTCGGAGGAGGGCGATCTGCGGAGGTTCGTCCGCCGCAGCCCACCGTGCCCGCGACCAACAGCAGACTCACCAGCCTCATGCGTGCCTCTTCGCTCCTAGCCTCGGACTTTGAACCGCGGATCGACTGAAAACCAGCCCGACCTCGGGCGCGAAGAATCGCCCCGGGAAACCGCGTCGACGAGACCCGACCCAGGGCAGAACGCGTCCCTCCCCGCTCCAGATGTGTTATCCGCCGCCAGCATGAAGCGTGGGGTCTGGATCACGGGGCTCGTTACCCTCGCGCTCGCGCGCTCGGCTCTGGCCCAGGACGAGCCCGCGCCGACGCCGGAGCCAGCGGCCGTCGATCTGGCCGAGGAGGCCGACCCGAAGCCAGCTCCGCCGGCCCGGGCCGAAGCCGCGCCGGCCAGCCCGCCCGTGACCCGGGGCCAGATGCCGGTGTTCATGGGCCCGATCCGGGTCCCCCCACCGAAGCCGCAGCTCGACTATCCGCGCTCGTCGTTTTCGTTCGGATCCTACGGCCGCGTGGTGGTCGCGAGCGATGGCCGCGGGGGCGAAGGGCGTGACGCCGACGTCGTGGCTTACGGCACTCGCATCGACGAAGGGCCCTACGCCGAGCTCGAGCTGCGGCGCGACGACGAGTGGAAGAAGGATCTCTCGTCGCGCATCGTGACCACTCTCGCCATCGGCGGACCGCTCTTCCACTACGACGGCAAGTTCGACGCGAAGATCGCGGTTCGCAACCTGTACCTCGAAGAGCGTGGCATCGGGGACAAGGGCCTGAGCGCGTGGGCGGGATCCCGCATGTACCGCGGCGACGACATCTACCTGCTCGACTTCTGGCCGCTGGACAACTTGAACACCGTGGGCGGTGGCGTCCGCTTCGACACCCGCGACGGCAAGAGCTTCGCCGCGTGGCACATGGGCTTGAACCGCGCCGACCATCCTTTCCAGTACCAAGTGCGGCCGCGTTCGGCCCCGCAGAACCAACCGGGCACCACCGACGTCGAGATCCTCGATCGCCCGCGGCTGATCAGCAGCCTCAAGCTCTCGCACATCGTGCCCATGTTCGGCGACAAGGGCGGCATCAAGGCCGTGGCCTACGGCGAGGTGCATCGCTTGCCGAGCGGCGAGCGCGAGACCGATCCCGGCCGCTTCAAAGAGGTGCCCGGCGACAGCGGCATGTTGGTGGGTGGCCAGGTCGGG
The DNA here is from genome assembly GCA_963716725.1 of uncultured delta proteobacterium. Taxonomy (GTDB): domain Bacteria; phylum Myxococcota_A; class Polyangia; order Polyangiales; family Polyangiaceae; genus JADJKB01. Next base: position 99,969 of record CAVQUB010000034.1, on the reverse strand, counting down.
CTGTTCACGGGGGAGCACGACACCTTCGTGAATCTCTTCTTCCGTCATGGTCGCGGCTTGGCGGCCTACGGCGAGCTCGCGACGCCCGAGGGCACCAGCCCCGAGCGCACCGTCGAGGGCGCGACCGAGACGCTGATCGGCCTCTCCGGCAACTGGGAGCTGCATCCCTTCGCCGTGGTGGTCGGCGGCTACTTCCGATCGTTCCGCGAGCCGACGCCCGAGCCCTTCAACTACAACAACGTCGACGAAGGCATCTTCGTCGTGAGGCCGCATCTGTTCTTGGGCGATCACGCCGGCGTCGCCGTCGAGGGCTCGTATCAAGCACAGCAGCGCGGCATCCTGAACATCGCGACCAACCAGCCGGTGCACGCCCGGCTCTGGCGCTTCGGGCTCATGCCCTACCTCTCGCCCTCGGGCCCGGGCGTGTTCAAGCGGCCGGTGCTGCGCCTGATCATGGCCTTCACACAGCGCAACGAGGACGCGCGCTCGCTCTACGCCTACGACGACGTGTTCGCGCGGCGCAAAGTCGAGCAGTTCTACGGCATCGGCGCCGAGTGGTGGTTCAACTCCTCGAGCTACGGGCAATGACCATGAAGACAAGCAAGACGTCGCTGATCGTGCTGCTATCGGCCCTCGGGAGCGCGGGCTGCATGGACTTCGAGGGGCTCGACGGCGAGCGTCCGATGAAGACCCACGTGCAAGATTGGCGCAACGAGGTGGTCTACCAGTTGATGACCGATCGCTTCGCGAACGGCGACTACGCCAACGACTATCGAGTGGTCGAGAACGCGCCCGCTCGTTATCACGGCGGCGACTGGCGAGGCGTCGAGGAGAAGCTCGACTACCTGGACGACCTCGGCGTCACGGCGCTCTGGATCTCGCCCATCGTGAAGAACGTCGAGACCGACGCAGGCGTCGACGGCTACCACGGCTACTGGACCCAGGACTTCACGCGCCTCAACCCCCACTTCGGCGATCTGCTCAGCCTGCGCCGGATGATCGACAAGGCGCACGATCGCGGCATCAAGGTGATCCTCGACATTGTCGTGAATCACGTGGGCCAGGTCTTCTATTACGACATCAACCTGAACGGGCAGCCCGATGAGCGTGTGGGCGGTACGGGGCCGCTGATCGCTCCCGTGAAGCCCGACGGCACGCCGACCAGCCCCGTGAGCCACATCAACGAATACGATCCGGACTACGATCCGCGCGGCGTGCAGGCCTGGACCAGCCTGGGTGAGGCCGGGCCGGCGCCGGTGGTCTTTGCCTATGACCCGGCGACCAACCACATGCCGCCGGAGCCCGCGATCTTCCAGAACCCGCGGGCCTACAACCGCCGCGGGCGGGTCTGGGACTGGAACATCCAGGAACAGGTCGAGCTGGGCGATTTCCCGGGCGGCCTCAAGGATCTGAACACCCGCGATCCCGAGGTCCGTCAGGCGCTGATCGACGTGTTCGTGCGCTGGGTCGAGCTGACGGATCTCGACGGCTTCCGCATCGACACCTTGAAGCACGTCGAGCACGAGTTCTGGAGGGAGTTTGCTCCCGCGGTGCGGCAGCGCCTGGCCGCCAAGGGCAAGCACAACTTCTTCATGTTCGGCGAGTCCTTCGACGGCGACGACAAGTTGGTCGGTTCGTTCACCTTCGACGATCAAGTCGACAGCGTCTTCTACTTCCCGCAGTACTACACGGCGATCCGCGACGTCTTCCAACAGGGCGCGGCCACCAAGAAGATCGAAGACCTCTGGAACCAGCGCCTGGGTGCGAACGGCAACTACGGCACCGTGCCGCAACCCGACGGCATCGGCGTGCCGCCGAACAAGGCCTTGGTGAACTTCCTCGACAACCACGACGTCGGGCGCTTCTTGTTCTTCAAGAACGACAAGGCGGCGCTGAACAACGCGCTCTTGTTCCTGTTTACCGAAGACGGCATCCCCTGTGTCTATTACGGCACCGAGCAGGGCTTTGCCGGCGGCAACGATCCAGCAAACCGCGAGGATCTCTGGTGGAGCGGCTACAACCAAGCGAGCCCGGATTACCAGTGGGTGCGGCGCCTCGCGCGCATCCGCCGCTCGTACAAGGCGCTGACCCACGGCGATTTGAAGGTCACCTGGGCCAGTGATCGCACCGGCAACGAGAGCGACGCGGGCATCTTCGCCTACGAGCGCGCGGGCGGCGACGCCGGGGACGCGTACGCGCTGATGGTGTTCAATACCAACTCGGCCCAAGAGAGCGCGACCCAGTTCGGCGGCGCCGGCATGGCGGTCGGCACGCCCGGCGGCACGAGCCTGGTCAACGTGCTCGATCCGAACGAGAGCGTGAGCGTCGCCGGTGACGGCACCTTGATCGTGAACGTGCCTGCGACCAGCGGGAAGCTCTTCGTGCGTGCCGGCGATCTGATCTCGGGGCTCTGAGCGAGCACGACCGTGAGCCGGTGCCGCCTCAGTACACGTCGTGCGCCGTGTTGTAGACGTTGAACTTCCCGGTCGGCGTCTTGAGCCCCGTGATGCGGGCCTTCTCCGCTAGGGAGGTCGAGTCGTAGATGACCAGCTCACCGTCGGTGTCCCAGACCGATACCCAGATCTCGTCGCCCGCGCGGTTGAACTCTGGGTGCACCACCTTGCCGTGCGTGGTGACTTCGAAACAGTGGTCGATCTTGCCAGCCTGCTTCCCGTACGCGCAGAGCTGACGCATGGCCTTGGTGTCCGTGGCCAAAGTCATGTCGGCAACCACCCATGGCGACGCGGGATGCGTCTTCAGGAACAAGCTGCCGGCCGCGGGCAACGTGACTTCGCGAACCACCTTCCAGGCGTTCTGGGGCTGACCCTCGGGGTCCGCGCCGAAGATGGCCAGGGTGTTCTCACCCATGTGCGTGGTGGCGCCAACACGGCCGAAGGTTGGATCGATCCAGTTCGCACCGCGGCCAGGGTGGGGCAACACGCCGGTCTCGAAAGAGGCCGCCAACTTGTGCTCTTTCAAGTCGATCGCCACCATGCGGTTGGTAGCGTTCGCCGCCACCAAGAAGTAGCGGCCCGTGGCGTCGAGCCCGCCATCGTGCAGGAATCGCTCGGCAGCGATGCGCGACACCATGGGGAAGCCAGGCTTTGCGTAGTCCACGATTCCGACGTGGCCCGATTCCTTCAAAGCCAACGCCCACTCAGTTGCGCCGGGCACCGCCACAATCGATGCAACGCGCACTTCGTCGAGGTCGTCGCCGTCAATCGACTTGCCGAGCACGCCTTCCACGGCCAGTGGCTCGAGCGTCAGACCGTCGAACACCACGTACTGCGGCGGCCAATAGCAGCCCTGTATTGCGAACTTGTCCTCGTAGCCGGGGAACTTGCTGTTTTCCACGCTGCGAGCGTCGAAGCAGCCGCGCGCGCGCGCCACGGCCTTTGGCACACTCGCCCACAGATCGATCAGCGTGACCCAGCCGTCGCGGCCCACCGCGTAGAAGTAGCGACCCGTGGAGGAGGCTCGCAGGATGTGCACCGCGTAGCCCGTATCGATCCGCGCGATCTCGTCGCGGGTCTTGCCATCGAAGATGGCGACTTTGCCTATGTCTCTCAGGATGACACCAAAGAAGTCTTGCCAGTCTAGGCCGTGCTCGGGTGCGGTCGGGCGCGATGCAGCGGGCACCAGCAGCTCCCATGTGGTCTTCGCCGTGGCCAGATCTAGCTCTGGCCCAGGAGGCGGCTGCAGCTGAAGAAACGCGGCCATCCGCGCTCCTTCCGTTTCGGTGAGCACGCCGTCTTTTCCCAGGGCGGGCATGCCCCAAGGGGTTCCGTTGCGCACAATTGCCGCCAGCCCGTCGGTGCCGACCTTCGTCGCGGCGGCCTGGGCAATGTCCGGCCCGGTGGCGCCAGCGCGCAGCGTGCCGTGGCAACCCGCGCAGCGATCGAAGTAGACCATCTTCGTCGCCTCGAAGTCCGCATCCGAGAGCTTCACCGGCGGCGATGGCGGCATCGGTCCCGTGGCGCTCTGGCGAGCAATGAACTCCAACACGTCAGCAATTTCGCCTGCGTTCAGCTGGGGGTTGGGCATGACCACGTCGCCCCACTTGGCCACCAGCTGCTGAGCGTAGGGGTTCTTCTGGGCAACCGCTGCCGGGTCCGTGAGCCACTGCGTCAGCCACTGCGTTTGCCGCCGCAGTTGCACATCCATCAGATCTGGAGCGCGCCGCCGGTCGCCGTGTCCCAGCGAGTGGCACGCTGCGCAATCTCGCCGAAAGATCAGCTCGCCTCGGGAAGCATTCGAAGTCGCGGGAGCATCGGCGCCGGAGCAGGCAGCGGCAAGCGCCAGTGGGATTGCAAAGCCACCCACGGCGCGCATGAGAGGTAGAGCCATGCATGGCGATCTGGTGCTTGGAGCGCGAACACGCAACGTGGCAAGTTGTCGCAGCCTGGCAACCGTTGCTGGTGGCGAACCCTCTTTGCGCCCAGCTGGCTCCAACAGAAACGGACTCGTTCGACGAGCTCGAACCGCTGCTCGATCCAGTCCATCCGCTACTCAAACGTCAGGGTGGGACCTTGGGGCCTACGAATAGGCGAAGTGATTTTCACCTCTCGCTCGCCTCAGCGCAGGGATCGTATAGGCTTGGCCCATGCGCACCGGGTTGGCGTGGCTGTCGTTCAGTCTGGCGTTCGGCTGCACGGTCGGGGAGGTCGATCTCACCGGCAAGGCCTGTCCCTGCGCTGAGGGCTGGACCTGCGATCCCATGACCGACCGCTGCGTGATCGGCAAAGCGGCGGCGACCGGCGGCGCCGCGGGCAGCGCGGGCGGGAGCGCCGGGGCCTCCGGGGGGAGCGGCGGATCTGCGGCCGGCGCCGGTGGCGACTCCGGCATTGGCGGCATTGGCGGCTTTGGTGGCTTCGGTGGCTTTGGCGCTAGCGGCGGCTTTGGTGGCTTCGGTGGCTTCGGTGGCTTCGGCGCTAGCGGTGGCAAGGGCGGCACCGGCGGCAGCGGCGGCAGCGGCGGCAGCGGCGGCAACGGCGGCAGCGGCGGCAGCGGCGGCAGCGGCGGCAACGGCGGCACGGGCGGCACCGGCGGCGCGACGGGCGGCACCGGCGGCGCGACGGGCGGCACTATCGCCTGCGGCAATGCGTCGTGTTCGGTTCCCGGATCGAAGTGCTGCGCGGGTTCCCCGGCCACCGGCTGCCAATCCACGTCCGCGGATTGCCCGGACGTCGAGATCCGCTGCGACGGCCCGGAGGATTGCTCCGGCGGTCAGATCTGTTGCGCCGACTTCTTCGTCGGGAAACTCGATTACACGAGCTGCCGCTCCCCGGGTCAGTGCGACAAAGACGAAATCATCTGCGGAAGCTCGCCGAGCGCGTGCTCGTCCGGCTACTCGTGCAAGCCGATCTCGGGCTTCACGCAGTACCTTGTCTGCCAATAGCCCCGGGCGACCAGCGCGCGATTCCAAGCGACGAAGTGACGCCCGTCGACCCCTCTTGGTCTCAGAATTGCCCGATCAGGCTCAAGCCACCGTTCGATTTCGCGATCTGGGGGACCACCGCCCAGCTGACGTCGTTGCGCACCAACACGGTCCTGGGCGCTGCAAAGCCGTACAGGAAGAGCGCCACGCCCACGGTGTGCGCGGCGGAATGCAGCACCAAGAACGAGCAGCCGTCGTTTCCATCCGAGTCGCAAGCCTGACCGACGTAACCCCAGGTCCCGATCCCCGGGATGTAGAGCATGGTGATCCGACCACCGTCGTCGTTGCCGCGCCCTGCGATCCCGGCGACCAGTAGGTTGATCAAGTAGGTGGTGCCTCCCATGGTGGCCCCGACAATGATGGGCCCGCGGCGCACTCGCGATTCGGTGTGGTAGCCGGGCGGGATACGGTCGCCCGCTTGATACGGCAGTTGTGCAGGGGGTGGCGGCATGTAGCCGTAGGGATAGGGATAGGGATACGGATACGGTGGATACGCGTACGGATATGCTTGCGCTGGGGGTGACGCCGGCGGAGCGGGCGTCGCCGGTGCCGGTGGCGGCGCAACGGGGGTGGGCGTCGTCAGTGCCGGTGGCGGCGCCGACGGAGCGGGCGTGGTCGGTGTCGCTGACGTTGGCGGCGCCGATGGAGTGGGCGCGCTCTCTTGGGCTCGCGCTGTGGATGCCAAGAGGAGCACCATGCACGCAAGCCTTCGCCCCATCGTCATCCCGACCGCATGGTTGGCCGAGCGCGGCAGGAGGTCAAGGCGGAGTGGAGCGGCCGGAGCGGCCCGCTCCCCCGATTTCCTGGAAGAGATGACTGAGCTCACCCGCAGTAGTTGTGCTTGACCGGCTTGCCGTTGATGTCGGTTCCCCAAAAGAAGTTGCATTTCTTTCCGGCGTCACAGCACTCCGTGTGAGTTCCGGAACTGCCGCTGTTGGACACGCTGCAAGCAACGTAGGCACACTGCGTGGTGCTGCACGTACCCAGACTGCAGGCCCGATTGCTGTAGCACTTGGTGCCGCACCCGCCGCAGTTGAAGTTGTCGCCTTGGGTGTCGACGCACGCGCTGCCGCACAAGGTTTTGCCGGTGGGGCATGCGCTCGCGCACTTGCCGCTCGCGCAAGACACGGAGCCGCCCGTGGGCGCCGTACAGCCGCTACCGCAGCTGCCGCAGTTGGCGGAGTCCGTGCTCAGGTTCTTGCAGCTGCCGTTGCAGGCGCTCTGGCCCGTCGGGCAGCTGTTGACGCAGTTGCCGCCTTGACACAGCGCGCTGCCGCCGGACGGTTTCGAGCAGTAGTGGTCGCAGCTGCCACAGTTGTTCGGGTCGTTCTGTAGATCGAGGCATTCGTTTCCGCACAGCGAGCGACCCGGGTTGCACTCGATCCCACACTTCCCAGCCACGCAGACGGCTTTCGAGTTCGCGATGGCGTCACAGGCGTAGCCGCAACTGCCGCAGTTGTTCGGATCCGTTTGAAGATCGGCGCAGCCCTTCGGGCACGTGGCCTGCGTTGCGCCGCACGCGCCAGAACCGCCGTTGCCTCCCGTAGCGCCCGCGCCGCCGCCGCCGGCAGCACCCGCGACTCCGCCGCCGCCGGCAGCGCCCGCGACTCCGCCGCCGCCGGCAGCGCCCGCGACTCCGCCGCCACCGCTTGAACCAACCCCCCCGGACCCGCCGAAGCCGCCGCCGCCTCCGGTCTCGCCAGCATCCCCAAAGCCGCCGCCACCGCCGCCTGAACTACAGCCGAAGAGCAGCCAAGCGGCGCCGAAGAACACAGTGAATCGAGGTTGCATATTGGGCTCTCTTGGTAAGCTTCGTTTCCAGCGGTTTCTGAACAATCTGCTCTGCACTCCGGGTCGCGGCGGACCGAGAAAGCGCCGCTGCCTCCCGACGCGCGGCGCCCCGACTCAGAAGATCACTGCGCTGCGTAATAGTCCCAGTGCGCGGCGCCCACGGTCGCGTCGCAGCTGTCGCGGGTTACGAGCAATGAGGGGTGGTCCGTGGCTGACCACGCGAACACGCCGAAATGCAGCGCGCCGCTCGACTTGACCGTCGCGTCGAAGGAGGCGCCACAGCGAGGCGCGGGCAGCGTGATGTTCGCGGGAGCTTGTGCCAGACCAGTGGCCGAGCCCGGATACACGTCCCAGCGGCTCTGCCCGACCAAGGAGTCACAGTCGTCCCGAGTCACGATCAAGTCGGGGTAGCCGTCACAGCTCGCGTCGAGTAGCGAATAGTGAACGGCGCCGTAGGTCTGGCTCGCGGAGTCCCAGGGCGCCGCGCAGCGCATGGCAGGCAAAGTGTGCGGGCTTGGCGCTGCCGCGAACCCCGCCGCTGATCCGGCATACACGTCCCAGCGGCTCTGCCCCACTGGTGCGTCGCAGTCGTCCCGCAACACGACCAGGTCGCTGCGTTTATCGCCGCTCAGATCGAGCAGCGAGTACTTCAGCGCGCCGGTGCTGCGAGCGGGCTTATCCCAGCTCACCGCGCAGCGCGCTGCTGGCAATGTGTAAGCAGTAGGTGATGCCGAAAACCCGCCGGCACTTCCCGCATACACGTCCCAGCGGGCCTGCCCGATGGCCGCGTCGCAGTCGTCCTGATACACGACCAAGTCCGCGAAACCGTCACCGCTCAAGTCCATGAGCGAGTACTCCAGCGCCCCGGTCGCTCTGCCCAGCTCATCCCAGGCCACGCCGCAGCGGGCTGCGGGCAGAGAAAGCGGCGCCGGAGTGGGAGCAAACCCCGACGCGCTGCCGGCGTACACGTCCCAATGCGTTCCGCCCAGCGTGGCGTCACAGTCGTCTTGGTGCACGACCAAGTCCACGACGCCGTCGCCGGTTGCGTCCAGCAAAGCGTATTCTAACGCACCGGAGCTCTGCGCCAGTCGATCGAATGCGACGCCGCAGCGCGCTGCTGGCAGCGAATACGCCGCCGGCGACTGTGCGATGCCGCTAGCGGATCCCGCATAGACGTCCCAACGCGCGTGGCCCAAATCCGGATCGCAATCGTCTTTGTGCACGACCAGATCCGGAACGCCATCCGCCGCCAGATCCATCAGCGCGTAGTGCAGCGCGCCGGTCGATTTGCCGAGGGCGTCAAAGCTCACGCCGCAGCGCGCGGCAGGCAACGATAGCGATGCGGGCGCTGCCGCAAACGCCGTAGGCAATCCCGGGGCGCAAATCGGTGTTCCGCCGCCAGTCCCCGCGCTGCCGCCTTGTGCGCCCACGGCGCCACTGCCGCCCGTGCCCGTGCCCGCGCCCGCGCCCGCAGCGCCGGTCCCACCGAAATTCCCGAAGCCGCCGCCGCCCCCGGTCGCCACGCCCCCGCCATTGCCCGCGCCGGAGCTACACGCCGCCAAGCCCAGCGCAAACACGACCGCGCCTCGTCGCAGATCTCTCACCCCGGCGTTGCAGAGCAACTGCCGTGCCGGCACAATTCTCGGAGAAACGCGCCACGCGCCTGTGGCGCGGACGCCGCAGGTGCGTCCAAGCCTGCGGCGAGCGCGCCCCGCTCACCTGTTGGAAACTGTCGCCAAACCAAGCTGCGACGGTGGACAACTGACACGCCGGCGTCGACGGCAGCATGACGCGCCGCTCACGGCCCCTTGAGGATCGTGCCGGCTTTGCCCACCGCGAAGACTTCGCCGGTGGGTGCAGCGTAGGTATCGAACAGGTTGCCGGTGCCGGCGGGGATCGGCTCTTGGGTCCAGCCGATGGAGTCGAAGAACAGCACCGCGCCATCGCCGTTGCTCTTCTCCAGCGCTGCGAAGACTCGATTCGCGGCAGTGCCGTGCAAGCCGTGGATCATGCCGCTCAGACCAAGCGGGAACGCCTGCAGGCCGGTGCCGTTCCAGCGCTCCATGGAGTTGTACGCCATGAACACGGGGTTGGGCGCGATTCCCCACAGACCGATCGACGCCGCTCCGACCTCGCTGACGGTGCTGCCGTCGTAGCGCAGTGTCTTGCCAGTCGAGAGCCACACGTCGGTTGGAGAGGCGGCCCAGACTTGGCAACGGTTGGAGTTGGAAGCCATGTACGTCAACGTGCCGCCCGCCAAAGTGACCTGGCTGCCGATGACTCGATACAAAGCGGACACGATGTTGTTGCCGGAGATGTTGTCTCGGCCGCCAACCCAATAGCTGTCCGGACCATCGACGAAGATGCAGCCGCCCGTCAGTCCGGGAACTTTCACCTTCGGCGACCAGTTCGTACCGTCGAATTTGTGCACCTGCCCATCGAATTCGACAGCGAATACATTGCTGGGAGTGGTCCCGTGCACGTCGACCAGGGTTGCCGCCGCGGGAGTCCGCACCTGCCACTTGATGCCGTCGTAGTACACCGCAGCCTGACTGCCCACGGCCCAGACCGAGTTGGCGCTGGAGCCCCAAACGCTGAGCAGGTCGTAGGTCGTATTGGAAGTCATCTTGACCCAGCCAAGAGAGGTGCATTTCCCAGACGCGCATCCATTGGCACAGCTCACGAAGCTCACCGGGTAGCTACAGCCGCCCGAGGCGCAGACACCGATCGAATCGTAGATCTTTGCGGTGGACGCGTCGCTACAGCTATTCGGCGGCGGTGTGTTGCAGGCCTTGGGCGCTCCCTGGCAGACGCCCGCGTTGCAGGTGTCATTGTCGGAGCAGGCGTTGCCATCGGTGCAGCTCTTGCCGTCGTCGAAGGCGTAGCTGCACGCCCCCGCCGAGCATGTGCCGACGCCTTTGTGACAGGACGTGGGCGGCGAGTTGCAGACCACGCTGGTACAGGGATCCGTTGCGCAGGCGCCGTTCACGCAGTTGCCGCTGCACTGCACCGCCTTCTGCGTATACACACAGAGGCCGGACTGACAGCTGCCCGCCTCGAACACCTTCAGCGTGCTTGGTCCGGTACAGACCGCGGGCGGCGGCTGGTTGCACAACTTCGCTGTGCCCAAGCACACGCCCCCGCCGCATACATCACCCTGCGTGCAATCGTTGCCATCGTTGCAGATTGCGCCTTCGATGAACTGGTAGCTGCAGGCGCCCGCGGCGCAAGTACCGGTCTTGGCATGGCACTGCGTGGGCGGAGTGATGCACCCTCCGCTGCATCCGGTACCTCCGCCGCTGCCGGCCATGCCACCGCCGCCGGAAGTGCCGCCGCCGCCCGAAGTGCCGCCGCCGCCCGAAGTGCCGCCGCCGCCCGAAGTGCCGCCGCCGCTGCCGGCCATGCCACCGCCGCCCGAAGTGCCGCCGCCGCCCGAAGTGCCGCCGCTGCCCGATGCGCCTCCGCCGCCCGACGCTCCTGCGTTTCCACCGCTGCCCGCCGTCGCGCCGCTGCCGCTGGTCCCGCCCGTCGCCGCTGCGCCGCCGCTCGCGCCCGTGCCCGAGAGTCCGCCCGAGCCGCCGCCGCCGCCGAGGCCCCCGTCGATCCCAGCGCCGCCTGCTGCGCCGCCGCCACCGGAGCTATCACTGCCGCCACATGCCAAAGGCATGGCGACAATCGCAAACAGACCAGCTCTCGAGCAGATGCGCATGTCCGCGCGTTCGCAAGGAGCGTGCCGCGCAGTCCCACGCGTAAACCGGCATTCGAGTGTGGCGCGGACGCCACGCTTTGCCGATCAAAGTGTGGCGCGCGTCTACCGTGCCGCTCCGGCGCGTGGCATCTGTGGTGCTATCTGGTATCAGCGAGTGAGGCGATGAAGCGGCTGACTGTTGCGATTGCGTTGACCTCGGCGATCGCCTCGAGTTGCCGGGACAAGGCGCCGGAGCCTGCCGCGCCACCGCCGTCGGCCGCTGCGACGGTCCCGCGCGCGAGCACAACGGGAAGCACGTGGCGTGATCCTCGACGCTTCGATTGCACGACCGACGCCGATTGCACGAACTCGTGTCGTTGGGGGGCGGTCAACGCCAAGTGGTACGCGGGAGCAGAGAAGCGGCCCGACTTCGAGGAGTGCAAGGACGGGTGCGCGAACCAAGTGACCGCGCCCGCCCGCTGCGAGGCTGGTGGCTGCGTCGCCTATGAGACGGATCCGCGCGACCAGACCAAAGTGTCGAAGCGCCCACATTGCACGCGCGTGGAGCGCTGAGGGGGAGGCAGCAGGGCTGGGGACTCTCGCGAAGGCACAACGTCCGATCAATCCCCGCAGCCGAGCCCGATGTCGTCGAGATCGACGCCGGTGACCAACATCACCGGATCCGTCCCGTCGGCGTTCATCAGCTTGAGCTCGTGAAATCCCTCGGGGTTTCCGCTGCGGCCAAGCCACAGGCTCGCGACGCGACCGTCGGGCAGTGCACAGGGCGAGTTGTCGTTGCCCGGCTCCGCGACCTGGGTCGGCGCTGCGGTGCCAACGCGACGCCACACGCGCTCGCCGTCCCAATCGGCTTCGAAGACGATGGATCCATCGGCAGCGTAGGAGCCGTGATGGCAAGGCCCCTTGGATGAGACGCTGGTCGGAGCATCGCTCGGAGCAACGAGCACTTTCACTGCGCCGCCCCCAGTCGAGACCTCACAGATGGAATTGCCGGCCCCTGCGTAGGCCTCGGGCCCGCAGTCGAAGAGCAGCCGGGTGCCGTCGGCGCTGAACGCGGGGACGTCGTTCCAGTCGAAGGTCGAGGCGCTGGTGACGTTGACCGCTGCGCTCCAGTTGGTGCCGGTGCGCGTAGCCGCGAAGACGTCGAGCGAGTGGTTGCCGGTGTTGGCGACCCACGCGACCGTGTTGCCGTCGTCGGTGATGGCGGCACGACCACCGATGTTCTTGAGCGGCGCGTCGGCTTGCTTCACCAACGTAGCCTGCGCGGGTGCGGAAGCGGGAGCGACAGCTAGGCACTCGTCGCCGTCACACGCAGGGTCGACGTTCTGCGTTTCGAAGATGAGGAACTGACCGTTGCGGCTGGTGTTGAGCCGTCGCTCGCTCTTGTGGGCTACACCCGCGCCGGCCTCCGACACGTTGACAGGCGTTGCGCCCGCCGCCGCGTCCATGCGGAAGACGGAAGCCCCGAACGTGTAGACGACATGGCCGGATCCTGATCCGCCGCCACCGGATCCCGAACCGCCACCGGATCCCGAACCGCCACCGGATCCGCCGCCACCGGAACCACCATCATTCGAGGAGCTCGAACCGCACGCTGACAGCAGCACTCCCACCAGCACACCCAAGAAAAGACGAGCCATGTGAGGGCATCCTGCCACAACGGGAAACCGACCTCTATTGCAGATCTGGGGTGACGACGCGATGTGAGTCGAGGGTGCTTGGGCCAGTTCCGTCAGTCTGGGTCCGAGCTCACTGTCAGTTGGTCCCGCGGCTAGCCGGGTGGACCCGCAAGCGCGTGCCGCACGGAACCTTGACGCTGGCCTGCCGAGTCGGTGAAGGCGCTTTGGGTGCCGCGTCGTTCGCTGTGAACCCGTATCCGGCGAGGGTAACGGAATCAACCACGAGTTCGTTGCCGACCACGTGCACGCGCGCCTCGAGTCGCGAATCGGCGGAGACGCAGCGCACGCTCATGTCGTCGGCGTCCGCGGTGGCATGACAGGCGGTCGGCGCTGCGTTTGCCCAGATTTCGTGCTTCAGCAAGCTGCCCGAGGCGGTGATCTTTGCGACCAGGACGTCGACTTCCGGCAGGCTCGGATCAGAGCGTACGCGGCGGTTTGAAAAGCGCAGACGGACGTCCAGCGTAGGCGGACGCGCGACCTTGATGCACGTTGGCGCGGATGCGGCGGCGTCGAGGGTTGCAACGGGCGTCGCGGCGTCGCGGGCCAGATCCAGAGACGCATTCGGCTCCGCGTCGGGCGCTTCAGGCGGTAACGTCGCGTCAGGCGGCGCCGCGGCGTCTCGGGTCGTCGTGTGCTCTGATGGCGTGACGACGGGAGCGACCTCTGCGGGAGAGCGCGTGGGGTCGCTCGAGGGTTCGGGCCCCGTGGTCTTTTGGCACGCGCTCGCGAAGAACACGGCGAGCGCCAGGCCGCATGGGATCTTCATTTTCAGCCCCGCCAGCTTCGCCCAACCGTTTTGGTTCGGCTAGTCGCGCAGCCCGGATCGTCCGCTACCGGCCGTGATCACGCGATCTTCGACTCAGCAACGCGAAATTCACGAACACGCCTCGTTGCACCTCGACCTCACCCGCCCGCGTGGGCCGATCGCACCGGCGAGCGGATTTCCCGCATCGGGCTCCCGCCTTGGGTCAACGGGTCGCAAAGCGCACCTCGGGCCACGGGTGACGAAGCTCGACTTCCGGAAGCGGGAACTTCGAGTCCTGCCACTACTGCAACGAGTGCATCGCGGGCTGGCAGTGCGCGGCGGACTGCGCTGCCGGCAAATGCGCGCGCGGGTTTGCGGCTCGAGTGGGCGGGCGCGACGCCACCCGACCGTGTCCTGACCTGAACCAAGCGCAAGCGACGCCTTGTGGTGGTGTGCCTGGTGAAAACCCGGTCGCGCGCGTGATCCTCGAGCTTTCGCTCCAAACGTTGAGACTCGGCACCCCATGCGTGCCGTCCCGATTGCGCTGCTCCACTTGACCATGTCGTTCTTCCGATCTCGCCAATCCGTCGCGCTCGAGATCGTCGCGTTGCGCCAGCAGCTCGCAGTGCTCCAGCGCCAAACGAAGCGGCTCCGGCTGACCCGCCCGGACCGGATGCAACGCGCTCGTGGAGCCCGCGGATTACGTCTCCCGCGAGCTCGTCCGGACGCTTCTGAGCCAGCAAGCACAAGGTGGAGATGCCGGCGCCAATCCCGAGCCGCGAGGCCTCGGGCATTCCGCCCGCGAAGGTTTCCGACGTGCTGGCCCGAGCTGTCGGGCTCGCTGGGTGAGCTGGCTTGCTGGCCAAGGTGGCGAGGTGGCGATCGCCACCGGCGAAAGCGCCCTTCGCCACCCCAGCGCGCAGCGAAATCGCCGTGATCGCGCGGGCCACTCGCAGGCACGCCGGTTGCGGATGCGTGGCGGGTGTCTGGCACGCCTGCGTACGCACGCCGCCGGCCCGAGGCGACCGCGCTTCATCAGGTCGTTCGCGACGACCCTTGGAAGTCCCAGAAGTGGGACAACCTGCGCACGCTCTACGCCGCGGCGGAGGAGGGCTTCGCATCGCCTCTGCCCGCATTCGTGAAGGACGAGCTCGAGGGCTTCGTCGACTGCGGCGTGCTGGCGCGGGGCTTCGCGGTGCTCGCGTGTCCCGCCTGTCGCGAACAGAAAGGCCCGCATCGTTGCGATGCTGCGTCGCAAGGGGGTGCTCGAGGACGACGCCGTCATCCGAGACGCCAAGCTCGCGGACAGCGAGCCCGCGCTCGCCGTGCTCGCCGCCGCTTCCGTCGCGGGTACGCTCCCCGCAGGTCCCGCGCTTCACCGTAGAGACGAGACCCCATCCGGCTGCGCGGACAAGCGGAGCTGTCGCGCACCAAGGCCCTGTGTCCCCCTTCGGGGACCACGAAGCGCGTCGCCTCTCGGTGCCCTACCGCCTCGCCGCCTCGCCGGTCGCCAACATCGACGGGGTGCTTGTAGGACCTACGGGCCTCGAGGCGCGGGCCGTCGTCCTCGTAACGCGCGACGCGCACGCCGTTCGCGTTGTACGACGCGCTCACCTCGCGCTGCGCGAACACGCCTTGGTCGAAGACTTCGTAGGCACAGTAGCCAGCAAGCAACATGAGACAGATCCCGCCCCTCAGCGCCCAGCCCCGGAAGTAGCCCACGAACACGCTCTTCCACGACAGCGCGGTCGGAATGCCGCGGTCCCCGCCGCCACTCTCGTCCACCACCAGGGTGCGAACTGGGAGCAGCGGGAAGAACCAGATATGGAAGAACTGCGTCGCGACGTGGGCGACGCCAGGTGCTTCGAGTGCCTGCGATGATCAATGCCTGCCCCCTTGGCGAAAGCCTTGCAGCAAGCCCATCACGCAACTGCCGGCTCGGCTCCGCTCGGCTACCCCCGTTCGAGCCCGTGCTGCGCCCGGCTGGCGGCGTTCTTCGCTTCCGCACGCGCGAGCGCGGGTCGCGCGCCCAGGCGCTCCGCGTAGGTGCTGAAGGACGGTCGTGGCTCGACCATCTTGAATTCGAGCATGTAACGGAGCGTCCCGCCGAAGATCACGTCCGCCATCGAGAACGTGTCGCCCAGGATGAAGGGACCCCCGGAGATGGCGCTCTCCATGGCGGTCAGCATCGAATCGTACGAGCCCCAGCCGGCTTGACCCTCTTTGAAAGCCCACCCCGATAGTTTCGCCATCGCGCCCGGTTCCACGACCGAGGGCGCGAACAGCGACCAGCGCAGATAGGTGCCCCGCGCCGGGTCATCGACCTTGGGTGCGAGGCGCCCGTAGGCGTACCGGTCGGCCAGATACAGCCCGATGGCGGCAGCTTCGGTGACCACGACGCCGTCGTCGGTGAGCGTGGGCAGCTTGCCCATCGGGTTCAGCGCGACGACCTTCGGCGTCTTCTGCTCGCCTTTGAGGATGTCGACGTGGCTCAGTTCGTACGGGACGCCGACCTCTTCGAGCATCCAGACGACGGTCGCCGCGCGGGAGAAGGGGTGGTGATGAAGAATGATGGACATGTGCACCTGCTTCGGCTTGTGGTGACGACGGACTCAGTAGCGAAACGAGCGAATCTTCCAGGCGCCGCCTTCTTGGTGCAGCTCGATCAAGAGGGGACCGGTGCACTTGCCGACGATCTTCGGCTCCACGCCCACCGTGACCCGCTCGCGCTCCTGAAACATGCTCCGGTCGTTCGCGGAGAAGTTGTAGCCGCCGCGATCGACTCCCTTGCCACTGGAGCTGCAGTTCCGGCTCCAGCCAGTGATCACGCTCCCCTTCTTCTCGACCATGGTCTTCAGCACCTGGTCGTTCGGCACGAGGGTGCGGGCTTCACTGTGCAGCTCGGCGTACGCCGCCGGGTAGTCGGAGCGCTTCAGCGCCTCCAGAAAGCGGTCGGTGACCTTGCGAGCCTCCGGATCACCGCAGCCCAAGACAGCCAACCCCAGCCCAAACGCCATAGCGCGCGCCCGCATCGCGAACCCACTCGAGCACATCGTGCGAGCCGCTCCAACACCCGATCGGCAATCCTGCGCGCCCCTCCACGACCTGCCAGCTGTTTGCATTGGCCTCGCCCAGTGCCCCGATTCCACGGAATCGATGCGCTAGCCCGATTCGATCCAGGCGAACAAATCCTGGTGGAGCGGGCGCAGGCGCTCCCAAAGCCACGCCGCGCAACGCTTCTGAAATCGAAGGTGTGTTCGCAGCGTGGACGGGAGCTCGGCGTCGGGAATACCGAGGGCGATGCCGGCCCAGCAGGTGTCCAACGGCGGCAGCGCCTGGACGGCAGTGAGCTCCGAACCCATCAGCGGAACTGCGCTCGCGGTACCCGCCAACCCGACCTGGGCTGCGAGCCGTCGCACCTGCGGGGCGGCTTGGCACGATGGATCGTGGGTGGCCCGGGCCAGCAGCTCCGTGTGTTCGAAGAGGGTCGGACCGCTCGAGGTCGAGCGCGTCGCCGTTGCCGTTGCATAACTCGACAACTGCACCCCCAGGACCATTGGCCACGCCTCTGGGAGCGGTGGTGACACGCTGATCTGCCAGGGCTGCGACAGCGCGATCTCTCGCTCGAGCGCCTCGCGCACCGCGAGCCGTTGCGCCTTCAACGTGGCGTCACTGGGTCGGCCGGGCGCCGTATGAGCGCGGGGCAAGAGCATCTGATCCGTCCACGCAGCGGATCGCATGAGCTCGTGGGCAAGCCCGCCGAGGCGATCGAGCAGCCCGGCGGCCACCAATTGCTGGCGCACCGCCGCCGGATCGCCTCGCAGCAGCGTCTGACAGGTCCCCGCATCGTGGGGAGTCGCCGCCACGCAGGCGTCGACCGCGAGCTCCCCCGAGATCCACCGGGCGCTCAGCCGCAGGTAGCGCGCCTCCGGCACCAGCAGCACCTGCACCGGTTCGTTCACCAGGCCCGCGTTCAGGTGGCGGGCCATTCCTTCGATGGCTGTCGCAAGCGCCGGCGCGTTCATCGTCGACCTCCCACCGCGTCATGCCCACGGGGCGGGGCGACTTCGCGCCCCACCTCCCCTGGCAGCTCGACGCAAAATCCGTGGTCCACGCTCGGTACCCCGGCATGGCATGCCCGCAAGGCGTGCCAAAGTCCGGGCCGCGATCGCTGGACTGATGCCGCGTGTCCGTGCACCTTGACCCCGTGACGCGTGCACGAGCGCTGCTTTCACTAACCTTCACCCTGCTGTCGTGTGCCGCGACGGAGGGACCGATCGAGACACCGCCGCCGAGCCCCCCGTCACGACCCGCCGCGCCCGCCGAGTCCCCCCCGATCGATCCCCCGGACGCGACGGCAGCGACGCCCGACTCCGGCGCGGTACTCGGCAGCGACGCCGGTGCGGAGGCCAGCGCGTCGGCCGGGGATGCCGCCGCGGAAACGCCACCCGCGCCGAGAAAAGTTACGTTCCGACCCAGCGGTCCCTGCGTCGATCCCATCACCGACGGCGACCGTCGGCTGAGTGCCCTCGGCCCGGACGCGCCGGGGGGCGGCGGCAGGGTGAGCGTGTTGACATCCGATCTGGATCTCGACGGCGACGGCAACGCGGATCTGATCCTCAATGGGGGTGCTTGGGTGACGACGCGCCGGTCGTACGCCTACGTGCTGCGAGGGAAGTGCGGTCACTTCGTCGGAGAGATCGTTACGAAATCCCACCTCTACCCGCTGACCAAGCTGCACGGGGGCCTGTTCGACTTGGCTGGTCCCCATGGCTGCATGCAGGCTTGCTGTCCGCGCAGCACCGTCGAGGAGTGGCGCTTCGACGGCCGTCGCTACACACTCGCGCTCAAGCGCACCGAATCCAGACAATGCTCGATCCCGCCCAAATTCTAACGGAGGACTGGCATCGCCATCGCTGGGACCTTGGCGGAGGCCGCGGCTGACCCGCGATTCGCCGCCTCGGCCGCCCGGACGGCGACGCGCTTTCTGTGTAGGCTCGGCGAAGACCCCGACCCGCGGCGCGTCGCGCCGCCGAGGAGGCCGCTGTTCTTCACGCGCGTCGCGCCGCTCACCCGCTCGCGTAGGCCGATCGCACGATCTTGGCGATGGTCGCCAGCTGCATGTTGCTGGTGCCTTCGTAGATCTTCCCGATCTTCGAGTCGCGGAACAGCTTCTCGACCGGGTACTCCTTGGTGAAGCCGACGCCGCCCATCAGCTCGACGGCGAGGCTGGCGCTGCGCTCGGCCACCTGGGACGACAAGAGCTTGGCCATGGCCGCTTCCTTGACGAAGGGTTGGCCGGCGTCCTTCAGGCGCGCGGCGTTGTAGACCATCAGCTTGGCGGCCTCGATCTCGGTCGCCATCTGGGCGTACTGGAACTCCATGCCCTGAAACTCCGCGATGGATTTGCCGAACTGCTTGCGCTCCACCATGTGCTTCATCGCGTGGTCGAGGGCGCCTTCTGCCAGGCCGAGCATCTGCGCGCCGATGCCGATGCGACCCTCGTTGAGGGTCTCGATGGCGATCTTGTAGCCGACGCCGACGTCGCCCAAGACGTTCTCCGGGCCGACCTCGCAGTCTTCGAGCACGAGCTCGGTGGTGCTGGAGGCGCGAATGCCGAGCTTGTCTTCCTTCTTGCCGACGCTGAAGCCCTTCTGATCGCGCTCGACCAAGAAGGCGGTGATGCCCTTGTAGCCTTTGCTGAAGTCGGTGTTGGCGAAGACAATGAAAAGCGAGCTCTCGGCGCCGTTGGTGATCCAGAGCTTCTTGCCGTTGAGCAGCCACTTGTCGCCGCGCTTTTCGGCCTTGGTCTTGAGCGCAAAGGCGTCGGAGCCCGAGCCCGCTTCGCTGAGAGCGTAGGAGCCGACCCACTCGCTGGCCATCTTGGGCAAGGTGCGCTGCTTCTGCTCGGGGTTGCCCCAACGCAGGATGCAGTTGTTCACCAGCGTGTTCTGCACGTCCACGAACACCGAGATGCTCGGATCGACGATGGCGAGGGCCTCGACCGCGAGGATGGCGTTGAAGAACGAGCTCTCGGCGCCGCCGTACTCGCTTGGCACCTCCACGGCCATCACGCCCAGCTCGAAGAGTCCTGAGATCAACGACTTGTCGACCGCGCCGGCGCGGTCCATCTCGTGGACCTTGGGCGCGACCCGCTCGCGCGCGAACGCGAGCACGGCGTCTTTGAACATGCGCTCTTCTTCGGACAACTGGGTCAGTGCGGGGTGGGTCATGACGCGGACCCTCTAGCACGAACTTTGGTGCGGCCCTATGCCGCGTGTCGGCGCTGTGGCGTGAGCGAGATCAGGTCTCGGCGTTCAGCTCGAGCTCCCGCCTGACCGCGAGGGCCGTCTCGAGCGCGGGCAATGCGGCCACGTCCTTCGGACGGTTCGCTGCACGCTTGCTCGCTACGATGCGCTCCAGAGGAAGCAACTTCAGCTCTACGCCTTCCACGCTGACGGAGACCGCCGACTCGAGCTCAACGATGAAATCCGCCAGCCCGTGGCAGTGGGTGACCACGTCGAAACGATCCTCCAGTGCGTCACCGCCGATTGCTGGAGGACGCATTCCAAACGACCCCGACGCCCAGATCCCACCGGCGGCGCGGACCGCGTCGCCGATCTGCAAATCGGACAGGTCTTCGAACCACAAGTCGATGTCTTCGGTAAGACCGCGCGCGCCTTGGAGCAGTGCCGCACTCATGCCCACCACCAGATAGCGGACGCCGCGCTGGTTCAGCTCCTGCAGCAGCCGGCGCTCAGGTTCGCTGAGCGCCAGCTCGGCCATAGGCGAGTCCTCGCTGCAGGCGCTGGGCGGGCGTGCGCTGGAAATTCTTGAGCGTGTGGTACACGTCCGTCAGGTCGAGCGCCGGATGCCGTTCGACGATCGCGTGTGCGCGCCGCCAGAGGGCCTCGTCGGCCTCGAGCCACGCCAGTTCTTGGGCGGTCAGCGCTTCCGGCTTCACGCTGCCATTATGCCACACGTCGGGAGAGGTCGGGCGCGTTGGCAACCGCGCAGGTTGGGCCCTATGCTCGGCGCCGGTGTCTGGCAATAGCATCGGAGAGCGCTTCGTCGTCACCACCGCCGGCGAGTCCCACGGTCCCGCCAACGTGGTGATCGTCGACGGCTGCCCGCCGGGGCTGCCGCTCGACGTCGAGGACCTCAGGGTCGATCTCGCGCGGCGGCGGCCCGGCCAAAGCCGCATCGTCTCGCAGCGACTCGAGGCCGACGAGCCCGAAATCTTGTCCGGCGTGTTCGAGGGCGTGACCACGGGCACGCCCATCGCCGTTTTGATCCGCAACCAAGATCAGAAGAGCGAGGACTACGACGCGATCCGCGACAAGTACCGGCCGGGTCACGCCGACTACACCTACGACGCCAAGTACGGCGTCCGCGATCATCGCGGCGGCGGGCGCGCCAGCGCGCGCGAGACGGTGGCGCGGGTGGCGGCCGGCGCCATCGCCAAGAAGCTCTGCGCCACGGCGTTTGGCGGGCGGGTGATCGGCTACGTGGTGCGGGTCGGCGACGTGGTTGCGACTGTCGACGACCCCGCGAGCGTCAGCCTCGAAGCCGTCGAGTCGAACGCCGTGCGCTGTCCCGACCCGGCGGCGGCGTCGAGGATGCAGGCGTTGATCGAGGCGGTGCGCAAGGACCAGGACTCCATCGGCGGCGTGGCCGAGCTGGTGGCCACCGGCGTTCCCGCCGGGCTCGGCGAGCCGGTCTTCGACAAGCTGAAGGCGGACTTCGCCAAAGCGCTGTTCTCGATCCCCGCGGTGGTCGGCGTCGAATACGGCTCGGGCTTTGCGGCGGCGACGCTGCGCGGCAGCGAGCACAACGACCTGTTCGTCGCGAACGGCGACCGCGTCGCGACCGCGAGCAATCGGCACGGCGGCATGCTGGGCGGGATCTCGAGCGGGATGCCCATCGTGCTGCGCGCCGCGCTCAAGCCCACCAGCAGCCTGCCGCGGGAGCAGGCGACCGTGAATCGCGCGGGCGAGCCGACCACGATTCGGACCACCGGGCGCCACGATCCCTGTCTGCTGCCGCGCTTCGTGCCCGTCGCCGAGGCCATGATGGCCATCGTCTTGGCGGACCACTGGCTCAGGCAGCAATCGATCGGGCGCTGAGGCGAGGCGTCGTCAGCCACCGATGGCGATGACTTGCTTGCGGTCTTCGCGATAGAGACGCAGCACGAGCTCGCCTCCGACCGTGTCGCGGAAGTGGCGGACCTCGGACTGCATGCCGGCGGCGAGACGATCGAGGGCGGGTAGCGGCCAGCCGTATTCGGGCGGCAGCACCAGCGGCGCCGCCAGGGCGGCGAAGGTCAGATCGGCCGCGGTGAAGCGATCGCCGGTGAGGTAGCGGCGGCCATCGGACATGCGCGCGCCCACCTCCCGAAAGATGGCGAGCGAGTAGTCGCGGGAACGCGCCGCGCCTTCGCGATCGATCTTCATGCTCTTTCGCATGAGGGCGGTCAGCGGAGCGAAGCCGACGCTCAATGCGGTCTGCTCGGCGCGACTCGCGCCCGGTTGGAATGCGCTCAGCATCAGGGCCTTGTCCCCGAGCAGGTGGAAGTACACCAGGCGCCGGCTGTGAGGACCGAGCTTCTCGTCGAAGTGCTCCTCGAGATCGCGGGCTTGACGGCGCGCTTCGCCGCTGCCGTAGAGCGCGCCGCTCACTTGGCGATCGCAGAGCTCCAAGATGTCCGTCGAGTCCGCGAAGGTCCCGCTGTCGGTCACCAAGACCGGGACCGTGCGACGCCCACCGGCCCGACGCGTGAAGATCGAGTGCGCGAGGGGGACGTGGGGCTCTTCTTCGAAGGGGACCCGACAGCGCTCGAGCGCCCAGCGAGCCTTCTCACAGTAGTGACTCGGCCCCAGCGTGATCAGCCGGTAGGTGGGCATCTTCGGCTCCGTTAGCCTTGGCGCCGCCGATGGGCAAGCTCCTAACGCGGAGCGATTTCCTATATCGTCCACCTCCCGTGGCCTCCGTGACGATTCGCGGCGTCGAGAAGCACTTTGGGCAGACCCGCGTCTTGTCCGGGGTGGATATCGACGTGCCGGATGGAGGCTTCGCGGTGTTGGTTGGACCCTCCGGCTGCGGCAAGTCCACGCTGCTCCGGCTCATCGCCGGCCTCGAAGAGACCGATGGGGGCAGCATCCGCTTCGGCGACAAGGACGTCACCCGGCTGGCGCCGCGCGACCGCGACATCGCCATGGTCTTTCAGTCGTACGCGCTCTACCCGCACCTGACCGTGCGCGACAATCTCGCCTTTGGGCTCGAGCTCCGCAAGACGGCCAAGGACGAGATCGAGAAGCGTATCGCCGAGGCCAGCGAGATGCTCGGCTTGGGGCAGCTGCTCGCGCGCTTTCCGCGTCAGCTCTCGGGCGGGCAACGGCAGCGTGTCGCCATGGGTCGGGCCATCGTGCGCCGCGCTCAGGTCTTTCTCTTCGACGAGCCGCTGTCGAACCTCGACGCGGCGCTGCGCGCCCAGGTGCGGGTCGACATACGCAAGCTGCACGACCGCATTGGCGCGACCAGCGTGTACGTCACCCACGATCAAGTCGAAGCCATGACGCTCGCCGACCGCATCTTCGTGCTCAACAAGGGCCGCGTGGAGCAGTCCGGGCCGCCGCTCGAGGTGTACGCGCGGCCAGCCACGCGCTTCGTGGCGGCCTTCTTGGGCAGCCCCGCCATGAACTTCATCGACGCCGAGCTCGAGCAGCAGGCGGGCCGCTGGGTCCTCAGCGCTCCGGGCGTCAGCTTGCGGCTCGGAGCCGGCTCGCTGGGCGACTCACCCCGAGGCGGTAAGGTCGTGCTGGGACTTCGCCCGCATGACGTAGCGCCGCCCGAGGAGCTAGGCGAGGAGAGCGCCGGAGAGATCCGCGCGGTCGTCGAGGTGCTCGAAGCCCTGGGCACCGAGTCATTCGCTCACTGTCGCGTCGGAGGATCCGAGTTCGTGGCGCGTTTGCCCGGAGCGTCGCGGCCGGCCCGCGGCTTCGAGCTCGCCCTGGGCATCGCGGCCGACCACGTGCACGTCTTCGATCGCGAGAGCGGGCGCGCGCTCTGGAACACGGACGAGTGAGCAGATGGAAGGCTTCTTTGGAACTCGCGCCCTCGTCACCGGTGCTTCGTCGGGCATCGGCGCCGAGCTCGCCCGACAGCTCGCGGCCCGCGGAGCCAGCCTGGTGCTCACCGCGCGTTCGAAGGACAAGCTCGACGCCCTGGCCAGTGAGATCAGTGAGAAGAGCCGCGTTGGGGTGCTGGTGGTGGTGGCGGATCTCGCCCGACCGGGCGGGGCCGAGAGCTTGGCTGCCGACGTGGACGCGCTGGGCGTGCCCATCGATCACCTGGTGAACAACGCTGGCTTCGGTGACGCCGGAGCCTTTGCGCGCAGCGACGCACCCAAACTCGACGAGATGGTGCGGCTCAACTGCGAGGCGGTAGTGGTGCTCGCGCGCCATTTCTTGCCGGCGATGATCGAAAGGCGTCGCGGCGGAGTGCTCAACGTGGCGTCGACCGCGGCCTTCCAGCCCATGCCGTACATGGCGGTGTACGGCGCGACCAAGGCATTTGTCTTGAGCTTCTCGGCAGCGCTAGCCAAGGAGGTCGAGGGCAGCGGTGTGACCATCACGGCGCTGTGCCCGGGGCCGGTGCCCACTGGCTTCCAGGCTGCCGCTCGCATCGAGCCCGGGGTGGAGCGCATCGCCGCGATGAGCGCCCAAGAGACCGCCGAGCGGGCGATCGCTGCCTACGCCACGGGCGACGCGGTCTTCGTTCCGGGAGCGGTCAACCGAGTCCAGAGCGTGCTCAGCAAGTTTGCTCCGCGAGGGCTCGTGACCTCCTTTCTCTCTGCCGCCATGAAGCGTTCGGGCCGCGCGAAATGAAGCGGATCCTGCTGCTGCTACTGCTCTTCCTGAGCGTGGCGTCGAGCGCGCGGGCAGAGGAGACCCTCGCGGTCTGGCATGCCTACCGCGGCGACGAGAAGACCGCGCTCGAACAGGTGCTCGCTGAGTTCGGGAAGCGAGAGGGCGTGAAGGTCGAGGCGCTGCAAGTGCCCCACGACGCCTACGCCGCCAAGCTGACGGCGGCGGTTCCGCGGGGGCACGGGCCGCATTTGTTCATCGACTCCCACGAGCGCATCGGCGATCTCGAGGAGCGCGGGGTCGTCGCGGTGATCCCGCGGAATTTCGCCGGGTCGGGTGAGTTCCCTGATCGCGCGCTCGAAGCGCTGACCTCGCCCGCGGGTCTGCGCGGCCTGCCGCTCGCGCTCAAGTGTCTGGCGCTCTACGTCAACGAATCCCTGGTCGCGGAGGTGCCGCCCACGCTCGAGGGCTTGGGGCGGTTGCAGCTGCCCGCGGGCGTCGTGCCGCTCGCCTACGAGACGCGCAACATGTACTTCCACGCGGCGCTGCTGCACGCCTTTGGCGGAGCGCAGCTGGCGCCCGACGAGAGCTTCGGGTTTCGCGGCGAGGCCGGCGTGCGATCCCTGGAGCTCGTGCAGCGCTTGATGCGCGCGGGGGTCGTGCCCGAAGAGGCCTCGGGAGCGGTGGTCGGCGAGCTGTTCAAGACCGGCAAGGCGGCCACCGCGATCAGCGGGCCGTGGTTCGCCAGCGACGTCGGGCCAAGCCTGAAGTATCGGGTTGTGCCGCTGCCCAAGGTCGAGGCCGCCGGCGCTCCGATGCGTCCGTTCTTGACCGTCGAGGCCGCCTCGCTCACGCCGCGCGGGCGTGACAGCGCCAGCGCCCAGCGCTTGCTTGCGTTCATCGCTGGCGAGGCGGGCGCGGACATCCGCGCGCGGGTCGGCCGCCAGGTGGTGGCGCGCAGCGTGCTGCCGCCCAGCGCCCGCGACGATGCGTTCTTGGCGGCGTTTGCCGCCCAGGCTGCCATCGCCGTGCCCATGCCCTCGTCGCCGCGCATGCGCACGACCTGGGAGCCGGCCGAGCGCGCCCTCAAGAAGGTGTTGTCCGGGACCGTGGCTCCGGACGCCGCGCTCACCGAGGCCGCGCGCCGCTTCGACGACGTGGTGCGGCCGCCGCCGCCGCGGCGATCGCCACGCGGCGCGCTGCTGCTGCTCGGCGCGCTGAGCCTGGGCGGTGCCTTCTGGTTGTACGCGCGCCTGCGGGGCGGTGAGCTCGGCCCTGCGCTGCGCCGATCGCTTCCCGCTTACGGCTGGGTCGTTCACGCCGTGATCGGCGTGGGCGCGCTGGTGATCTTGCCCATCGTCGTCGGCGCCGGCACGTCGCTCTTCGCAGGCCAAACGGGCGACATGTACTACGTGGGGCTCGCGAACTTCGTCGAGATCCTGACGGCCCGCGGCGGGCCGCTGCTCACGAGCGGATCGTTTTACCTGGTGCTGATCGTCACCCTGCTCTGGACCGTCGCCAATCTCGCCTTGCACGTCGGCATCGGCTTCGGGCTGGGGTTGCTATTGTCGCGCCCTAGCCTGTCGCTCAAGCCGGTGTATCGCGTGTTGCTCATCATCCCATGGGCCGTGCCGTCCTACGTGACGGCGCTGGCGTGGAAGGGCATGTTCAATCGGCAGTTCGGTGCGGTGAGCGCCATCGTCGAGGCGCTGGGTGTCGAGCCGTTCTCGTGGTTGGCGCACTTCTCGACGGCGTTCACCGCCAACCTCGCCACCAACGTGTGGCTCGGCTTCCCGTTCATGATGGTGGTCACGCTCGGCGCGCTGACCTCGATCCCGAAGGAGGTGCTCGAGGCCGCCGAGGTCGACGGCGCGACCCGCTGGCAGCGGCTCTGGAGGGTCACCCTGCCGATGGTGGTGCCGACCATGCTGCCCGCGGTGCTGCTCGGCGCCATCTGGACCTTCAACATGTTCAACGTCGTGTTCCTCGTCTCGGGCGGCGAGCCCGACGGCACCACCGACATCCTGGTGAGCGAGGCCTACCGCTGGGCCTTCACGCGCCAGGCGCAGTACGGCTACGCCGCGGCCTACGCGGTGCTGATCTTCCTGCTGCTCTTCGTGGCGTCGCGCCTGATGTCGCGCGTTGGGCGGGAGAAGGCGGCCGCATGAGAGAGAGGCGCGTCAGTGTCGTCGAGAGTGTGCTGTCGCACGTCGCCATCGTCGCGGCCGTGCTCTTCGCGCTCTACCCGGTCTTGTGGGTCGTCTCGACGGCGCTCTCCCGAGGCAGCGCCCCCGAGCGCCGGGTACTGCCCATCCCGAGTGGACTCACGCTGGATCACTTGTCGCAGTTCCTCAGCGGCCCCCACGTGCTCTCCCAAGCTGCGTCGTCTCTGGTGGTGAGCATCGCGACGGCCGTCGTCGGCATCGCCATCGCGTTGCCCACGGCCTACGCGCTGTCGCGCTTCACCTTCGTCGGCAAAGAGGCCGGCGTGCGCCTCTTGCTCGCCACGCAGATGTTCCCGATGGTGGCCAGCGCGGTGCCCCTGTACATCGTGCTCGAGACCCTGGGCCTGCTCGACACCCGGACCGGCTTGGTCGTCTGCTACGCGACCACCAGCGTGCCCTTCGCGATCTTCCAGCTGCGCGGCGCCTTCGACACCATTCCCAAGGACCTGGAAGAGGCCGCCATGGTGGACGGGGCGACGCGTACTTGGTGCCTTCGTCCGCGTGGTGCTGCCCGCAGCGCGCCCCGCCATCGCGGTGACCTGCCTGTTCGCTTTCATGAGCGCGTACAACGAGTTCATCCTGGCGGCGACGATCCTGGGCAAAGAAGAGGTGCTCACTCTGCCCGTGGTGCTGCCAGCGCTACGTCGGCGAGCACGACGCGGCCTGGGGCGCCTTCGCCGCAGGGTCCATCTTGGTGAGCCTCCCGGTGATGCTGCTCTTCTACGTGGTGCAGAAGAACCTGGTGGCCGGGCTGACCGCGGGCGGCGTGAAGGGTTGACGTCGCTCGCTCGCAGGGTTTGACCGAGGCCCTGATGCATCACGTTCCGCGCGACACCGGATTCATCGAGGTGATCACCGGCTGCATGTTCAGCGGCAAGACCGAAGAGTTGATCCGCCGGCTCAACCGCGCGCGCTACGCCAAGCAGCGAGTGATGATCTTCAAGCCGCGCATCGACGCGCGCTACGCGCCCGACAGCGTAGTCAGCCACTCGAAGCAAGAGCTCACTGCGGTCGCCATCGACGACGCCAACGAGATCCTCGAGCTGGCCGCGGATGCTGACGTGGTCGGCATCGACGAGGCGCAGTTCTTCGGTCCACCGTTGGTGGCCGTGGCCGAGCGCCTGGCCAACGACGGCAGGCGCGTCGTCGTCGCGGGCCTCGATCAGGACTACTTGGGCCGCCCTTTCGAGCCGATGCCTCATCTGATGGCCGTCGCCGAGTACGTGACCAAAAACCTCGCTATCTGCATGTGCTGCGGCAACCCCGCGGATCGCTCCCAGCGCCTGGTGCGACGGGACGCTACCGTGGTCGTGGGCGGTACCGAGTCCTACGAGGCCCGCTGCCGGCGCTGCTTCGATCCCGCGGTCTCGGGGTCTGCTCAGAAAGAGCTGTTCGAGGCGGCCAAGCCGACGCCCGACGCCTGACGCTCACTGCCGGCCGCAGACGGTGGTGAGCACGCCTTCGAGGCGGTGGAGCGAGCGGACCTTCTCCAGGGAGCTCGGCATCGCGCGCACCAGCGTGGTGTAGTCCTGTAGCTTGCGGGCGTTGGCGCCAGTGACCCGCCCCACCGCCCCTTCGAAGGCCGTGAGCTCACCCTCCGAGGGCAGCGTGTGGGTCACGGCGAGCAATTCGACGGCGAAATCGAGCCACGCCGCCGAGGGCAACGCGCGAGCCAGCAGCAGCGCCAGGCTAATTGACAGCTCACGCGACCTCGGATCCCATCGGTCGCTCTTCGCGGCCTCGAGCACCTCGCGGAGGCGAGCCTCGAGGATCATCTCGGCGCGCTTGGCGTCACCAGTGCCGACGGCACGTTCGGCGACGTTGCCCAAGAGCTCCAGCGCATTGACTTTCGTGGTGGCGACGGTCCGCATCGCGCTCGGGTAAGAGGCCGGGCTGGGCAACGACTCGGTCAGGGTCGGTCGCCCCGAGGGTCGAGCTTCGGGACGCTGAGTCTCCGTGGTCTCGCCGACCGACAGCTCGAGCTCGAGCTCGACTTCGCCGACCAACAATCGGTCGCCGGGCTTGACCGTCATCTGGCCACGGACCACGCGCTTGCCGTTGACGAAGACTCCGTTCGCGCTGCCCAGATCCTCGATGTTGGCTCCGCTGTCGTCGACGACGATGCGGGCGTGCAGACGCGAGACCTTGGCGCCGTCGAGGATGACCTGGCAGTGGGCGCTGCGGCCGATTTCGTAGGCGCCCGGCGCCAGGCGAAGCCAACCCGTCGGGAGCTTGAGACGGAGGGTCCTGACTGCGCTCACGGACACACCACGTAACTGAGCTCGAGCTTGGGCCGCGCAGAAGGGTCCGCGGCCTCGCGGCTCGCGAAGTGGAGCTTCTCACCGTTGAGCGGGTCGTCGACCAGAGGTTTCAGGAGCCAGCCGTCGCTGGCGATCGATCCGGCGAGCATGCTGGCGACATCAGTCGTCACGTCCCAGCTCAGCGTGTCTCCGGATTTGATGGAAGATCCGACCGATGCCTGAGCCGAAGCGGCCAGGAAATCGCCCCCGCCGTTGGTCCAGCTCGTGCTGCCAGCGTACTTCGTCCAGCTCGCGCCGCCTTCCGTCCAGGCCTTCTGCAGTCGATGGGTCCCGATGTCCTGCGTTGCCCCGTCGTTCAACACGACCCGGAGCTTCAGCGTGGCCTTCTGTAGTTTGCCTCCGCTGGGCAGGGCGCTTGGAGTGGTCTCGAACCCGACGAGTGCCCGGTGTCCTGCGAAGGTATTGAAGGTCAGTATCTCCAGGAGCTTCTCGCTGCCGTGAGTCGAGTTTGGCGGTGTGTTGACGATGTAGGTGTCGCGCGCAGCTTCGAGTGTAAGCGACTGCAGGCTGCCGCAACCCGCACTGCCGCCCGACCCCGAAGCACCGCCAGTTCCGCCGGTCGCGCCCATCCCGCCAGTGGCGCCCATCCCGCCAGTGGCGCCGGTGCCACCGCTGCCCCCCGTCGTAACGGTGCCCCCGCTGCCCGCCGCACCGGCGACGCCGCCGGCGCCCCCGCTCCCTTCGACCATCGGTGCCGTCTCGGGAAACAAGCTACACGCCACGCTCGCGAGCCCAACGCTGAACAAATATCCGCCACGCACTACCACGAGTATGCCACAGCCCTCCGCGGTCGACCCTCGCGACGATTGCCCCTATAGTCTGCCTCGTGCGCAATACGCCGGTCACATGGCCGCGCGCGGAGCTCAACGGGGGCGTCTCGACCGTGAAACGCCGCTTCGCGCTGCTGATTGGGGGAACCGAGGTCGCCTTGTCCCGGGGCGAGCTGCTGATGGGCCGGAGCCGGAGCTGCCAGGTGATCGTCGACGACATGCTCGTCTCGCGGCATCACGCGCGGCTGCTCGTCTCGCAGGCCGCGCTCTTCGTGGAGGATCTCGGCAGCACCAACGGGGTGATGGTCAACGAGGCGCACATCGCCGGCCCGACGCCGCTCGGGGACGGTGATCGAATCATCGTCGGCACTCAGGAGATGGTGGTGCGCGCCGTCGATGACGGTACGGATACGGTCGCTCCCGCCTCGCCCCGCAGCGCGCAGGCGACGCCAGCGGCCCAGGCGTCGGTGCAAATCCGCGCGGTCTCGCCCGCTCCGCCCACCCAGCCCGAGATGCCCGCACTCGCGCCCGCCCAACGGAGCGGGCACCCCGGTCTCGAAGGCGCGGAGACGACCCAGCGCACCGAGAAGGCCGACGGTCTGTTGACCATGGCGCGGATGGCCGACCGCATGATCACGATGGGGCGGCAGGACGCCGCCGTACGGCTCCTCGGCGACCACCTCCAGGGCCTGCTCGCCAGAGCCCGGGAGGGCCGGGTGGTTCCTCGTGATGTCCTCGAGACAGTCGGCATCTACGGGCTGAAGCTGAGCGAGGTCAGCCGCGATCCGGTCTGGGCCAACCTTGCGCTGGAGATCCACATGCTGTCGCGGAGGCCACTGCCGGAGAAGGCCGTCGCGACTCTCGAGTTGCTCATATCGAGGCTACCCGGCATCGACAAGCAGATGCTGTTGCGCCTGAAAGCAGCGCTCCGAGACGCCGCAGACTCCCTGGCTCGCGACGAATGGGCGACCGTGGAGCGGATCTTGAGAATCCAGACCAGGTGAGCGTGGGCGCTGTCGAGACCGCACCGAGCTTTGAGTCCCGCCGCCGTGTGGTGGGCGCCAAGCTCGGGAGGTACCAGGTGGGACCCCGCATCGGCGTTGGCGGAAGCGCAGCCGTCTACCTGGCCCGTACGACCGGGCCGATGAGCTCCGAGGAATTTGTCGCGATCAAGGTGGTTCACGAGCACCTGTCCGAAGAGGAAGAGTTCATCAGCCAGTTTCGGGACGAAGCCAACCTGTTGGTGCGCGTCGCGCATCCGAACATCGTGCGGGTGCAGGAGCTCGGTCGTGAGAACGACACGCTCTTTCTCGCGATGGAGTATCTGCACGGTCAACCGCTCTCCAAGCTCGCGAGCACGCTGGCGCGGAGGGGGGCGCATCTCGATTCGGTGTTGGTCGCCTGGCTCGGCGCCCGGGTGGCCGAAGGTCTCGCCTACGCCCACGAGCTGACCGACGACCAGGGCGAGCCGCTGGCGCTGGTGCACCGTGACGTCAGCCCGCAGAACGTCTTCGTGACCTACCAGGGTGAGGTCAAGCTGATCGACTTCGGCATCGCACGCGCGGCGGGGCGCATCGTCCAAACCACGCTGGGGCGGGTCAAGGGCAAGTTCAGCTACATGGCGCCGGAGCAGGTGCTCGGAAGAGAGTTCGACCATCGCGCGGATCTGTTCGCGCTCGGGGCTACGCTTTACGAGGTCGCGGTGGGCGCTCGGCTCTTCGCCGGCGGCGACGAGACCGAGACCTTGCACAAGCTCTTGTTCGAAGAGGTCCCCGATCCGGCCGCGCGTGTGCCCGGGTTTCCGCCCGAGCTCTCCAAGATCCTGTCGCACGCGCTCGAAGGCGAGCCGAGCAAACGCTACTCGACCGCCCAAGAGCTCGCGCAAGATCTGGACGACTTCGTGCGCGCCAGCGGGGTGGAAGATCCACGTACCGGGCTGGTGGAACTCATGGCGACGCTGTTCGAAGCCGACCGGCAGGCCCAAGAGCGATCGATCGACAGCCTGCGCGCCGAGAGCTTCGAGGCGCTCACCGAATCCGTCCACGTCGATCGCACGAGCGGCGTCGTGTCGGTGCGGCGAGCTTCCACGAAGGCGCCGCGCCGCTGGCCCTACGCCGCGGGTGGGACCGCCGTCGTGCTGACCCTCGGAGTCATGGCCATGGCGCTCAACCGCGATCGAGTGCCCGTGGTCGTTCCTGCGCCGAGTGCGGCGCCCGTCGCTCTGGAGGTGAACATCGAGGTGACGACGCACCCCGACGTGGAAGCGACCGTACTCATCGACGGCGTCGCGGCCCGGGGCAAGCCCCGGCGCGTGAGCGTCGCTCGTAGCGAAGCCGCAGTGTCCGTCGAGGTCTCCGCCCCGGGCTTCGAGCCGAGCAAGATCTCGGTTGTTCCCGATCGAGATCGCACAGTGGTGATCCCGCTCACGAAGATCCCGGAGCCCACCGCGGCGCCCCCACCGAGCGCCACCGCGAGGCCGCGGGGTCGGCCGCCGCCGGTCAAAGCCGGCGACCCGCTGGTGACCGAGTACCCCTTCGGGAAGAAGTAACGCGGCGTGATAGGCTCAGGGGCAATGCGGCTTCTGTGGCAGCTGGCCCTCGGTGTCACGCTGATCGGGGTCGCCCCCTCCGCGCGCGCCCAGGATTGCACCGAGGGAGCCGTCGAGTGCGGGCGACGCGAGTTCGAGGCGGGCATAGCGGCGTACCAAGCAAAGGACTTTGCCACGGCGGCAGGCCATTTCGAGTCGGCTCAGAAGCTGCGGCCCCACCCGGTGGTGCTCTTCAACTGGGCGCTCGCCGAGTCCAAGCTCGGGAGTTACGTCTCGGCCCTGGCGCATTTCGATCAGGTGCTCGCCGACGCGGAGACACCGAAGAGCTTGCTTCCCCAGGTCGAGAGCGAGCGGGCCGTGGCGGCGCGCAACGTGGCGACTCTGGAGATCGACTCGGCGGACGGGGCTCAGACCTTCGTCGACGATCGCCCAATCGACGGCAGGCCGGCGGTGGCCTCGGTCGATCCGGGCAACCGTCATGTGCGCGTGGTGCTCGACGGCAAGACCGTGCTCGACAGAGACTTTCAGGTGCGCGCCGGTGAGCGCCTGCGCGTCGCCGTCGACCGCACGCGCGAGCTCGTCGTGCCCACCGCGACGGCGAAGCCACCCCCGCAGCCACCCCCATCGGCGGGACCGAGCCCGATCTGGTTCTACGCGGGAGCGGGGCTCACCGCAGTGCTCGGCGGCGTGACGGTGTGGAGCGCGCTCGATACCAAAAGCGCCTTCGACGACTATGAGCGCGACCTGCCCGAGCTGAGCCAGAGCCAAGTCGACGCCCGCGTCGCTGCGGGGCACGACAAGGAGGCGCGGACCAATCTGCTGCTTGGCGTCACCGCGGTCGCTGCGATCGGGACCGCGGCCCTCGGCCTATTCGTGGTCGACTTCGGCGGGAGTAAGCGAGAGCCGCGAACGGGGCTCTGGATCGGTCCCACCGGGCTATCGGCGAGCGGTCAGTTCTGAGCGTCGACTCGCACGCAGAGCCCGAGCTCCTCGAGGGTTTGATCGCAGAGCTTGATGCCGTTCACGAAGGACTCGCCTTCAAGGGCTCGACGGGTCAGGCGGCCTTCGGGTGAGATGCGATAGGGGCTCTTCTTCTTGGCGACGAGCTCTCCGATCTTGATCGGATCGAGCGGCGTGTCGTCGCGCAGGTGCAGCGAGACGCTCTTCGCCGAGGCCTCGCAGCCGAGCACCATCAAGCGACGCAGCTCGGTCTTGATGCGCATCAGCTCGACCAGCTTCTTGGCCTCCTCGGGCGGCGGACCGAAGCGGTCTTCCATCTCGGTGGCGATCTCTTGCACCTCGTGCTCATCGGAGGCGCTCGAGAGTCGCTTGTACAAGCTGAGTCGCACGCCGACTTCCGCGACGTAGTCTTCGGGCAGCAGCGCGTCCACGTCGAAGGAGAGTTCGGGATCCACGCCGTGCACCACGACCTCGCCGCGCAGTTCGTGGGAGGCTTCTTGCAGCATCTGGCAGAAGAGGTCGAAGCCCACGCTCGAGACGAAGCCGCTCTGCTCGGCGCCGAGCAGGTCGCCCGCGCCGCGCAGCTCCATGTCGAGGGTCGCGATCTGAAAGCCTGATCCAAGCTCGGTGTGGCGCTCGAGGGCCTCGATGCGGCTCCGGGCGTCGTCGCTGAGCTGGCTGGGCGGCGGCACCAGCAGGTAGGAGTAGGCGCGCTCGGTGCTGCGCCCGACCCGCCCGCGAAGCTGGTAGAGCTGCGAGAGCCCGAACATGTCCGCGCGATCGACGATGATGGTGTTGGCGCGCGGGATGTCGAGACCGCTCTCGATGATGGCGGTGGACACCAGGACGTCGAAGCGACCTTCGACGAAGTCGAGCATGGTCTGTTCCAGCGACGCCTCGCTCATCTGCCCGTGACCCACCGCGACCTTGGCGCCGGGCACCAGCTCGCCGACGCGAGCGGCGCGCTCGTAGATGCCGTCGATGCGGTTGTAGACGTAGAACACCTGGCCGCCGCGCGAGAGCTCGCGTTCGATGGCCTCCCGGATCACCTGCTCGTCGTAGCGAGAGGTGATGGTGCGAATGGCCCGGCGATCCAGCGGCGGGGTGGTGATCAGGGACATGTCGCGCATGCCGCCCACCGCCATCTGCAAGGTTCGAGGGATCGGTGTGGCCGACAGCGTGAGCACGTCCACCGAGGCGCGAAGCTGCTTGATGCGCTCCTTGTGCGTCACGCCGAAGCGCTGCTCTTCATCGACGATCAGCAGGCCCAGGTTCTTGAAATGAACGTCCTTGCTCAGCACTCGGTGGGTCCCGACCAAGACGTCCACGCTGCCGTCCTTGAGCCCCTTGAGGGTCTCGACGGACTCGGCCTTGGATTCGAAGCGGCTCAGCGGTCGCACCCGGATCGGGTAGCCGGCGAGGCGCCCCGCAAAGGTCAGGTAGTGCTGCTGCGCGAGCACGGTGGTCGGGCACAGCAGGGCCACCTGACGACCGCTCATGGCCACGCGGAACGCGGCTCGGAGAGCGACCTCGGTCTTGCCGAAGCCAACGTCACCACACACCAAGCGATCCATCACCGCGGGCTTCTCGAGGTCGTGGTTCACCTCGTCGATGGCCGCCGCTTGATCGCGGGTCTCTTCGTAGGGGAAGGTGGCTTCGAAGGCCGCGTACTCATCGTCCTTTGGATCGAGCGCGGGCTTCTGCAGCGCCGTGCGCTCCGCGTAGAGGCGCAACAGCTCGTCTGCCATCTGCCGCACGCGCTTTTTCACGCGCGCCTTGGTCTTGGCAAAGCTGGAGCCGCCCAAGCGGTCTACCTTCGGCGCGCCTTCGCCGCCCGAATATTTCTGGATCTGACTGAGCCGGTGGACGGGAAGGAAGAGCTTGTCCGCGCCTTGGTACTCGACCACGACCAGCTCCACGCTGACGCCGTTGAGGCTCTTCCTCTCGAGCCCGAGGTAGCGCCCAATGCCGTGATCGACGTGCACGACATAGTCGCCGACCTCGAGCGCCCGCAGATCCTCCAGGAAGGCCCGGGCCGACTTGCTTCGTTCTTGGCGCCGGTGGGCCCGCTGACCAAAGATCTCTTCTTCGGTAACCCACACGAACGCTTCGCTGGGCACGATGGCGCCGCGAGCGAGGGCTCCCGTGACCACCTTCACCGTGCCCCTCGGCGCCCGCGACTCGGCGTCGGCGACGCGCACGCCGCGATGACCGAGCAAGGTCGTGATGCGTTCCGCCTGGGTGGACGCACGCGCGGTGATGGTCACATCGAGCCCCGCTTCGTGCCAGGCGTTGATGCGACGCAAGAGCGGCTCCAGCGCGGCGCCCTTGCCGCGCTCGGAACGCGCGCGGGTCACCGCGCGACCGAGGTCTGCGTGGTCGCGAATGGCGAGGCTCGGGGCGTCGAGAGGAGCGAGCTCGAGGTCGTCGAGACGGGCGGGATTTTCGCTGGTACCCACGACCGCCGTGCGGTGAAGCGCCGCCACTGGCAGCTGGGCCAGCGCCTCCGCGATGGTCGCTTCGCGAACGTAGAGCTCTTCGAGCCCGAAGCGCGGCTCCGCGTGTCGCTCCGCGTGGGCGGTCTCGGCTTGCCCGAGCTCCTGACGGATCTGCGCGACGACGCGGGCTGGATCTTCGACCAGGACGACGGTGTCTTCTGGCAAGTAGTCCCACAATGGAACGAGCTGGTGAAAGGCGGGCAAGAACCCGTCCAGACCAAACAGGCTGCGCGCCGTCGCGACGTCTTCCTCGAGAGCGCGCGCCTTGCTCGAAGGAAAGTCCACGGCGTCGCAGAGCGAACGCAGGACGGCACGGGCGCGTTCGGCGTCGGCCGGCGTGGTGATGGCCTCGCGCGTCGGTGGCAACCAAACCCGAGCGAGTGACTCGCCCGTGCGCTGAGACTCGGGATCGAAGAACTTGAGTGACAGAATCAAGTCACCGTAGAGCTCAGCGCGAACGGGCTCTTCGGACGTGGGCGGCCAGACGTCGAAGACGCCGCCGCGTACGGCGAAGCTGCCGGGGTCTTCGACCACGGGAACCCTCAGATAGCCGGCGTGCGAGAGCTTTTCAGCCACGGCTCTGACGTCGATCTCATCTTCGGCAATCAGCTCGACTGCCGCGTTGCGGAGCGGAGCGGGTGGAACGAAGCGTCGTACGAGCCCGGCTGCGGTGGTCACAGCGAAGCGCCAGGGCAGGCCTCGAGCGATGTGAAAGAGCGCGCCTGTGCGGCTCATCTGTCCACGACGATCGGGCCTGACGTCGGCCCACGGTGTGGACTCCGCCGGCAACACCGAGAGGATAGCGTCGCTGCCTTTGGCGACGAACGACAGGTCGGCCGCTGCGCGTCGCGCGCCATCCACTTCGGGTGCCACGTAGAGCACGTGGGCCCCTGCCTCCGCGAAAGCGCGGGCCACCAGCGCCGGCGCGCAACCCTCGGCGCCGACGGCATGCACCCGGGTCGCCGCGGCGAGCAAGGACGCGACTTCGCGAGGCGTGATCACGCGTCGTCCCTCCGGCAACGCCAGGACGTCAGCTAGATCGTCGAAGTCTTTGGCGCTCTCGTTCGCGTTCACGGTTCGGGCGTGGTCTCGCGTGTCCGCTCGGCGGCCGCAAGTAGGTGGTTCTTTGCGCGCTGCGCCCAGGGCCCGTCCGGGTTGCTGGAGAGATGTGCGCGAAAAGCCTGAAGGGACTCGGCGAAGTGTCCGCCCCGGTAGTAGAGCACCCCGCGAGCAAACTGGCCGGGGTACTCCAGATCGAGCTTCTCGACCGCAGCGACCTGGAGGAGGGCGCCTTGCGTCGCGCGCCCCGAGCGCGCCAACATGAAGCGGTAGTAGGTGCGCAGCTCGTTGGCGCTGGGCGAAAACCCTGCCGTGGTCCTGAGCCCGGCGGCCTCGACCCAGCGCACCTTGAACAGCGCGCGGCGCTCGAAGTCGTCGGCGTGCAGGCGTCGTTCGCCCCGCATCCACCCCGACGCCTGGGCCTTCTCCAGGAGGCTGCCTCCGAGCTCCGGCAGCTCCGCCTCGGCTCCGCTGCCCTCTTCCCAGCCGCGCACGGCTGCGAGGAAGAGCTCGGTCTGAAGGGCCAAGAGCCCGAGCACGGCGTCGTCGCCGTGCTTCTCGCGTGCCGTGCGGGCAAGTCCGCGGAGCTCGAGGAGCTTGCGGGCAACGTCGCCCGATCGTCCTTCGGCTTCCGCCCGTCCAAAGGCTCGAAAGGTCTCGCCCACTCCGCGGACCAAGTACGGCAGTGGCTCCGTCGCAGCTCGGCGCGCGAGATCGCGGCTGTGGTTGCGTGCGCGCTCCGACTCACGAGCATCCAGGTGGGGCAGCGGCAAGGTGTCCGGCGCGGCAGATCGCGGCACCACCAAGAGCGCGACGATCGCCGCCATCACGATGGCGATCAGGGCCGGTTGCCAGCCCTCGACGTGTCGGGAAATCCCCCGACCCGACACCTGCGGGCGCGGCGTCTTGACTTCGTCGGTCGCGGCCCTCAAGTTCTGGCTCCCGCGCGCGCGATGGAGTCCGTCGGCCAGGCGCCTTGGAGGACAAATTGGAAGAGAAACGCAGTCACCCTCGGGTCCAGGTCGAGATTGGCGTGTCGTGCGCGCGCAAGGCGGGGCCGCCCATCAGCGGCACGGTGAAGGACGTGAGCATGGGCGGCATGTTCATCGAGTCTGCGGAAACGGTCCCCTTCGGCACCGAGCTTAGCATCGCCGCGACGATCACCGGCATCGAGCTGACGCTTCCAGCGACGGTTCGCTGGGCCAAGCCCGAGGGCTTTGGCGTGCAGTTTGGTTTGCTGGGCGCCCGCGAGACCCACACCATCGCCAAGCTGTTCGGTCGCTGACGCGTCGGCGGTCAGTCGAGCGGGGTACACTCGCCGACGCCTTCGGGATCGCGAAGGTAGTGAATGCAGGTGCCCTCGGCGGCCGGGCACGAGGGCTCTCCGCCGCCGCTGACCGCCTTGCACAATCGTCGGCACTCGTCCGCAACGCAGGCAAAGCCCGCCTGGCAGGGCAACTTCGTGCCGCACTTCGCGCCAGGGCCGCCAGTGCCAGCGGTCATGCACGCGACGTTTCCAGTGGGATCCACGATCTGGCAGCTCTTGCCCGGGTGATCGGCGCAGGACTTGGGGTCGAGCACGTCGCAGCCGTTGACCGGAACACAGACGTCGGCGTTGGCATAGGTCGCGTCGCCGCCGCCGGGTCGCACCAAGTGGACCTGCTGCACGCAGCTCTGGCCATTCGGGCAGGCGGACCAATCGCCGCCGCAGCACAGCTTGCGGCACGTGCCGGGAACGACTCCTCCGTCCGCCGCTCCCGAAATGCCCACGCAGAACCCGCCCAAGACGCAGTCGTTCCAGGCCGAGCAACTCTCACCGATCGGCTTCGATCCCGCGCTCATGCATTTGGGCGGCCAGTCTCCCGTGGCTGGCGGTGAGTCGGAAGGCAAGCAGGCGCTCCCGCCCGCGCAGTCTTGCTTCTGGTAGTTGCACTCGCCCTTCTGGCAGAAGGTCTCCCCCGCGGGCGCGTCAGGGACGATGCCGCCGCCGTCGAGGATGACGTTGGGCTTGCCGGCGCCGCCATCCGAGCCCCCCGCGCCAGCCGCGTCGTCGGTTGGGCCTCCGCAGGCGGCGACCGCCGCCAGCGCAGCCAGGGATGCCAAGAGAGCGTAGCGAGCCATGGGATCAGCATTCATCGGGTCAGCACCCAAATCCAGCCGGCGGTTCCAAAAATCGCCACCAGCACCACCGTAGTGGCGGCGGTGCCCGCAAACATTCGAAATCCCCGCCGCACGCCGGCCTCGCCGCGCTCGGGGTGCCGCGCGGCGCTTGCCGCCGCAAAGGACCAGGGCAGGGCCGCGAGGTGCAAGACCACGAACACCAAAATGCACGCCCACATCGCCCACTCGAGCACGATCTCGACCTGTGCGGCCTCGATGGCCGTGAGCTTCAAGTCACGGGCGGCGTCGGCGACGATCTTGGTGCGAGCGCCCGCGCGTCCGGGGTTCAGGAGCTCGTCCCGGCGCAGCATCATCGCGTAGGGTAGGGCCCCCGCGGAGGTCAGAAAGCAGACCGGATAGGCCAAGAAGTGACCCGCCGCGAAGCGCCCCCAAAACGCCTTGGCCGGAGTCGGCCGCTTGGGCTCGGGGGCCAGTTCGGCGCTCACCCCTGCTCAGTACACTCGCGGCTCGGGCTCATCAATTGCTTCGCCGAGCGCGATCATTGACGCGACGAAAGCCGCGTGATCCATTCGGTGCGCCGGGCAGTGCTCCGGCCCTGCCCGAGGAAACCACAGACAATGACCGACGTACCGGATTCGCCCAAAGAGTTCTTCACCCAGTTCCTCCCGTCGCGCTTCGAGGCGCTCAAGGCGGGGCTCGCCGGGAAGTCATCGAGCGGCTCGATGGTGTTTCGGGTGCAGGGCGCCGGCGAGTGGTCGATGCGGCTCAAAGATGGTGACCTCGAGGTGTCCGAAGGCATGCACGACGATGTCATCATTCAGGTGACGGTCAGCTCCGAGGACTTCAAGCCCATCTTCGTTCAGGGCGCCATCATGCAAGGTGACGCCGAGATCAAACCGGAACAACAGGTGCTGGCGTTCAAGGCGCTGACCGTCGATGCCGAGCGCGTGAAGCTCGTGCAGAACATCGCCGGCACGGTCGCGTTCGTCGTGGACGCGGGCGGCGCAACGCACAGGCTGGCCATCACGCCGGGCAAAGCCGAGCCCAAGATCGACGCTCCCGATTGTCGCCTCGAGTGCAAGATGAGCGACTTCATGGACATGCAGACGGGCAAGCAAAACCCCATGCAGCTGGCCATGGGCGGCAAGATCAAGATCGTTGGTAACGCCCAGATCCCGATGGCGCTCTCGGGCGTGTTCCTCTAGTCGCGCTCAGGGTGGCGGCAGTGCTTCCCAGCGCAGTGACTCGCCGACCTGACCGTTGAGCTGCTGGGTGCGCCAGCGCTTGAGGCTCATGAAGTAGGTCCCGGGCTTCTTGCGCGTCGAGAAGAACGCGAGCAGACGCCCGTCCGGGCTGCACGCCGGAGAGCTGTTGGAGCCTTGGTTCTGGGTCAGCCGCTGCACGCCGCCGCCCTTCTCGGCACTCATCACCAGGTCGTGGCGATTGCCACCTACCGAGACGGAGTAGACCAGCCGGATGCCGTCCTCCGTGTCGCAGAAGGCCGGGGCGCCGGCGGTGAATCCTGCCGGCGAGACGGCCTTGTCCTCCACGTATACGCGCTGGCCGCCCTTGGTCTTGCCGCCGCCGATCCAGGCGAGCTTGCCCGAGGGACTGAAGACGGGGTGCGTGGCGTACTGGCTGGTGCTGACCTTCTTCATCTCGCTGCCATCGGGCTTGCCGACGTAGATGGCGCTGCCGGTCGAGTCGGCGACGGCGATGGCCATCTTGGAGTGCGTCTTGTCGAAGGCGACGCTGTAGACGCTGGTCTTGTACGGCACGTTCACTCGTTCGTGCGTCGAGCCGTCGAAGCGCATCAGTCGGAAGGGCGAGTAGTTCTTCGAAACCCCGTAGAAGATCTGTTGGTTTGGACCCCAGGTCGGCGCGATGGCGGTGTCGTTGCCGTCGCTGATGGGTTTGAGGTCGTGACCGTCCGCGTCCATGCTGAAGATGCGGTAGCTCTTGGTGCCCCAACGCCCGCTGTAGACAAAGTGGCTGGCGAAGCCGCCGGGGCGACCGGTCAGGGCGCCGAGCAAAGCGTCCGTGATCCGATGCGCCGTGACGCGCACGTCTTTCGCTTCGACCAGGAGCTTCTTCTCGAAGACCGGCTCTTTGCCGACATTCAGAAAGTAGGCGAGCCCGAAGACCTCGATCTTGCCCGAGCTGTGCTTGCGGGCGGCCGCCTTGACGATGGCCTCGGCGCCGAGCTTCTTCCAAGCGTCCACCTCCACCGCGTCGTCGAAGCCGTAGAGGCCGAGTGGAGCCTTCGCGTCCGCGATCACGTCGTAGAGACCGGTCAGCTCGAAGTTGCGGCGAACCGTGCCGCGCACCACGACGTCCGCCATGTCCGGCGACAGCGAAGGCAGGACTGCGATCTTGGGCACGTGCTCCGACGTGCCCGAGCCGGTGACGACGAACTCCCCGAGCGCGCTCTCGTCGGGTTTCGATTCTTGTGCGGCGGCGGTCGCGCTCACGATCGAGAGCGCGACGACCCAGCGGAAAATCAATCGCATTTGGCGCCTCTACCAGAAAAAGTCGGTTGCACCGTAGAACCCAAGATGCCCGGGTACAAGGGCGGGGGCGGAGGCAGCTGCTGGCCGACGATGCCAGCCATGGTGGCCTTCACCTTGGCGTCGAAGGCCGCGTTGCCGCTTGGGCGCGTCATGCTGTAGCCCGTCACCGTGCCGTCGGTGCTCACGCTCGCGCTCACCGAGGCCGAGAGCTTGCGCAGCTCCTCGCAGGGGATCTGCCCCACCGGCTGCTTGAAGCGCGAGTTGAACCAGCCCAGCACCTTCATCTTGTACTGATCGACGGCGCGCGCCTTGAGCGGGTCCGTCTCGGTGCCTTCTTTGACGCCGTCAGGTGCGCCCGGTCCCTCCACCTCGGGATCGGTGGTGGCGACGGCGGCGTCGAGGTCCTGGAGCGCGGGATCTACCTGCTTGGCGAGATCGGCGTCCGGGGGCGGCGCGGCGGCGTCGCCCGTCGCGACGGAGCTCGTCGGGGCGGCTTTCGGATCGTCCTTGGCTTTCTCGCTCGGCGCGCTCTTCTCCTCGAAGCGCTGGATCGGAGTCGGGGCGAGCTTCTTCCACATGTCGGGCAGCTTGGGCCTCATCTTCTTGCCGCCCAACTTGAGCAGCGGCGCGTCGTCGAGCACCGGCTTCACGGCCATGGGAAACTCTCGGGGCACGATCTCCTCTTTGGCTTGGATCTCGACCCGGGGCTTTCCCGCTGCGATGAGCAGGATGAAGAAGAAGGCTTGGATCATCGACGCCGCCGCCACCGCGACCCCGACCTCCATCGGGGTGAAGCTCGGAAGGGCCTGGGCGCGCGTCATGCTCTCACTTCTTCTGAGACGGTGCGCCCGGCTTGGGAATTCCACCGGCCGGGGGATTTCCCGGCTTTTCTGGCTCGTCAGGCGCCTCTTCGAGCTCGGGTTGGACGAGCAGGTTCAGGGACTCGACACCGCTGTTTCGGGCCGCCGCCACCACCTCGGCGACGATGCCGTAGCGGGCGTCTTTGTCAGCGCGAATGTAGAGCTCGCGCTCTTTCTGGACGCGCTGGCTCTCGCGCAAGGCCTGAGCGACCTTGCCGGTGACGTCCCGCTCTCCGAAGAGCACGCGCTCTTCTTTGGTCACTGTCAGGAGCAGCCGCGCGTCTTTGACCGGCGTCTCGGCGGCTTTCACCTCGGGCAAGTCGATGCGGAGGCCAGTGGTGAGAAGCGGCGCTGTGACCATGAACACGATCAGCAGCACCAACATCACGTCAACCAGTGGCGTGACGTTGATGTCGCGGAAACCGCCCCGCTTCCGCGATCCGACCTGCATGCCCATGCATCAGCCTCGGGCGTGGGCCACGCCGGCGCCGGCGGGAGGGCGCGTCGATTCCTTCACCAGCGGCATTGCGGCAGTTGGGCCTCCGGGGTCTGCCGCCAGCGTCTCCGCCCACGCCTCCGACGACGCAGCCAGCTCCTCCATCAGGTCGCCGATGCGCTTGTCCACGTAGTTGTAGCCGATGGTGGCCGGGATGGCCGCGACCAGGCCGAAGGCGGTGGCGATCAGCGCCTCGCCGATGGCCGGTGCGACCACCGGCAGCGAGGCGCTCTTCTCGACGCCGATCTTGATGAACGCGTTCATGATGCCCCAGACCGTGCCGAACAGCCCGATGAAGGGCGTCGCCGAAGCGATGCTGGACAGGGTCGGCATCAGCGTCGAGGCCCGCTGCTGCTCGGTGGCGAGGGCCCGCTTGGCCACCGCGATCAGCAACTCACCCGAGAGGTTCGGCGCATGATGGCGCTTGGCGAGCTCCATCACCACGCGGCCTCCGGGCGACTCGCGGTGCTTGAGCGCCAGTGAGATCAGCTCCGAGGCGCTCACCACGCGCTCCGCCTCGCGCTCGAAGCGATGCTGTGCCGAACGCAGCC
The DNA here is from genome assembly GCA_963716725.1 of uncultured delta proteobacterium. Classification (GTDB taxonomy): domain Bacteria; phylum Myxococcota_A; class Polyangia; order Polyangiales; family Polyangiaceae; genus JADJKB01. Next base: position 56,827 of record CAVQUB010000034.1, on the reverse strand, counting down.
GGCGCAGCTGCATGCTCTTGAGCAGCCAGATCACCCAGACTCCCGTCGCCGCGACGATCAAGAGCAGCAAGACGACCAGCACGACGCCGGACGAGCCGAGCATCAACGAGACGGGGTTGAGCTGCACGTCGGCAGCGGGTGCGGCGAGCATCATGGGTCAGTCGCCGAGCACGACGTCGACGCGGCGGTCCTTGGTCCAAGTGGCCTCATCCGTCCCGGTGGCGTCCATTTCTCCGCGCGAAGTCGTAGAGATCTTGTCGCCGTTCATGCCCTTCTTGGCGATGAAGCCCTTGACGTTCTCGGCGCGCTTACCGCCGAGCACCATGTTGTATTCCGGCTCGCCGCGAGGATCGGCGTGTCCAGCCAAGCGCATTTCGCGTCCTGCGAGCGGTCCGCTGGTGAAACACGTGGCGAGCTGCCCCAGGACCTTGTGGTCTTGGTCGCGTACGTTCGCCGAGTCGAAGGCAAAGTGGGCGTCCGCGTCGGCGATGCCACAGGCCTTCTTGATCTCGTCCGAGATGTTGATCTGCGACTGCGAGGGGTTGTCGCTGGGTTTGTCGTTGCCGCCGGCCTTCTCGGGATTCGTGGCGGAACCCTCGGTTCCTCCGGTGGGGGCCGTGGGCGGCTTCTTCTCGTCTCCAGCGCAGCCGACGAGCGCCAGGCTGGCGAGCAACGCTCCAACTAGGGTTGTCCTCATTTCGTTTCTCCTGATCTGCTTGATGGAATGCAAAACGTCGCAGCGGCTCGCGCCACGGCGGGGCACCCCGGGCGGTTAGTCGATAGCAGGTTTGCCCGCGGTCGCGAAACCCCGCGGGCTCCCCGTAGATTCCCGTGGCCGCGTAACGTGTGGAAGTTATAGGGCGTTATCCGCGAGGTCAGCGAATGATGGCGATGTACGCGACCAGGCCGATGGTGGCCGCGACCAACACGACCAACACCGCGAGCGTGGTGGCCTGACGCTTTACCTCCGGCTGGGGCGTGCGCGTGACCTCCAGCGACGCGATGGCGATGGCCAAGATGGCCTTCAGTCGCTTCTCGGCCTCCAACGCCCGGTCGCGGTCGCCCGCCATGCCCCGGTAGCGCACGCCGGCCTCGGCCAGCTTGCCGCGCTCTCGGCAGGCTTCGACGAAGGCGAGGTGGGCCTTCTCCTCGTCCCAGTGGTCGAGGCAGTTCTTCCAGAGCGCCTCGATGGCAGGGTCACTCAGCTCGACCATCTCGATCTCAAAGGCGTAGCTCCCTCGCGAGCCGGCGCGTGACGGTGAAGTAGTCCTGCCGCGACAGCGGCGAGTTGAGGATGTGAAAGTCCTTCCCGGTAAGGCCGACGCAGCCGAAGCAGTAGCTGCTGCGAGAGACCGACACGCACCGCACCAGGTAGCTCGACCCCGAGCAACTCTCGCACTCGATGCAGTGCTGGCACGACAGGAGCCCGCTCGAGCCACGGCAGTGAGACGAGTCGGTGCAGCCGCGACAGCTCACGCAGTAGTGGCAGCGCACCAGCCGGTCGGAGTCCTTGCAGAAGGTGCACGACAGGCACGCCACGCAGCCCGTGCACTGCACGCAGCCTTCATTTTCACGCTGGCGACCGTGGTCGGCCACCAGGTCACGCATACGGCGCTCGAAGTCGTGGGGCGAGAGATCCAGCGGAAGCGCGCTCGGCGGGGGCATCTCGGCAGGCATCCTCGCGCGTTTCCGCGCGCCTGCCCAGACGTCGTGGGCCGAAGGCGCGGCGCCTCAGCCCCGAATCGCGCGCCGGAGATCGGCGGCGGCTTCGCGGATCGCCGGATCTTCGGCGTACTCTTCCAACCGGCGCAGGCGTTGGTCCATGATCGGGCGCTTGAAGGGTGGCTCTTTCGCGACCAACACGCTCAAGACCTCCATGGCCGCGCGCGCCCGGTCTTCGTCGAAATGATCGAGCAACTGAAGCTGAAGTGGCTGCTCCGCTGGCAGCTCGAAGCCCTCGCGAGCCAGCTCGTCGGCGGCGCGGGTGACGGCGCCGCGGGTCTCGGCGCCGAGCACCCGATCGAGCAGTCGGAGGCGCTGTTTTTCGCGATCGTCGGCGCTGGCCTTGCTGACCTGGACGATGCGCGCGGTGCGGCGCTGTACCGGCTCCCGCTCGGCCTCGGCGGCCTTGTCCTGGTCCGGTTCGACCACCGCGGGTCGGACCGATTGGGGCGCCGCCGACATCGCGGCGGGCGCTCGGGCGAGGAGCGGTGAGTTGGGCCGCCGCGCGGCAATCATGATCGGTTCGGCCGCGGCTCGCGGCTCCGCCGCTCGTTGCTTTCGCCTGCGCCGGCGACTTCCGCCAGGCTTCTGGCGCTGCTGATACATGGTCTGTCCCTTCTGCAACGGGCACCGACCTGGCGCCGCGTAGCACCTGTTGGGCTTCTTTCCCCGACCGGGACGCGTGTGCGTCGCCAAGCCCGGCCCACCAGACGCAGGCTCAATAGCACAGGGTTTCGGACACGCATCCCGAAAATCACCCAAATGGAGCCGGGTGGGCCGGGAGCGCTCGACCGGGGGCGCCCCCGACGTTAAGGTCCGGGCCGGCTCCGCCGGGGAGGTTCGATGCTCGAATACGGAAAGAAACTCTGGAAAGACGGCGAGATCACCGACTGGCAGTCGGGAGGCAACCTGTCGCTCCTGACCCACACGCTGCACTACGGCGTCGGCGCTTTCGAGGGCATTCGCGCCTACCAGCGCGCGCGGGGCGAGACGGCAGTTTTTCGCCTGCGCGAGCACATCGATCGGCTCTTCGACTCCTGTCACCTCGTCTTGATGAAGCCGAAGGTCACCCGCCAACAGGTCGAGCAGGGCTGCTTGGACGTGCTCCGGGAAAACCAGCTGACGCAAGCCTACCTGCGTCCGTTGGCGGTCATCGCCGACGGCGCCATGGGCGTGTACGCGCCCAACAACCCGGTCGCGACCTACGTCGCCGCTTGGAAGTGGGGCACGTACCTGGGACCCGACGCCCTCGAGAAGGGCATCCGTTGCATGGTGTCCTCTTTTTCGCGGCACCACATCAACGTCGCCTTCGCCAAGGGCAAGCTGGTTGGGCAGTACATCAACAGCGTGATGGCCAAGCAGGAGGCGAAGCTCGCCGGTTTCGACGAGGCCATCCTGACCGACGTGAACGGCTACGTGAGCGAGGGTTCGGGCGAGAACATCTTCGTCGTCAAGGCAGGCAGGCTCATCACGCCACCGCTCGCGGCGTCCATCCTCGCGGGCATCACTCGGGACACGGTGATCACGCTGGCGCGAGAAGAAGGTCTGGTCGTGACCGAACAGTTCATCACCCGTGACGAGCTTCACCTCGCAGACGAGGTCTTCCTGACCGGCACTGCCGCCGAGATCACTCCGGTGCGTGAGGTGAACCACCGCAGCGTCGGCGAGGGGCAGATGGGACCCGTCACCCGGGCGCTGCAGGCTCGCTACTTCGACATCGTGAAGGGCAGCGACGACTCGCATCCCGAGTGGCTGACGCGCGTGTGACCTCAGTCGCGAGCTGGATAGCTCGTCTGCTCGTGCCCCTGGCGTTGGCCGGCTCGGCCTGCGCGGCTTCGCCGCCCCCCGCAGCGCCTCCGGAACAGCCGCCGGCGCCGGCGCCGGCTCCCCTGAGCCGCGTCGGCATCGCGGACCGAGCCTGGGGCAGCGTCGAGTCGGCGCGTTTCTCCCTGAGGATCGCCCTGCCGGAGCGCAAGGACTGGCAGATCGAAGCTCAGCGCGAAGCGTGGTGGACCGCGCGGCACGCCGGCAGCTCGTCCGAGCTGTCGGTCAAGACCTGGCGCACCGCGCGTCTGTCTCGGCGCGAGGACTGTCAAAAGCAAATCGCGCTCTGGCGCCCTCAGGCCCCGAACCCCGCGGCTGAGCCCGCGACGGTGGTCGACCGCCGCGAGCTGGATCTGCCCGCCGGCTATCGGACCGAGCTGGTCGTGGGCGTGCGTCGCGCGACCGGAGGCGGAGAGATCGAAGGCTACGCCGTCGCGGTCGGACACACCATCGGGCAGTGCTACGCCGCGCTGTACACGACCCGCGCCTTCGGGACTCGCGCTGAAGCCACGGTGGGTGAACGCTTGGCGCTCTTCGGAGACGCGGTCCTCCCTCGCATCGAGCGGGTCGGGATCGAAGAGCGCGTGCCCTAGCCTGCCGCCCCGGGGAAGCTCGCCGCCTCAGGGTTTGGAGCCGCGCCGCTGCAGATAGCCGGTGAGCGCCGAGAGCTCATGCAGCTCATCGAGGCGCCGCGTCGCGCCTTCCGTCAGCGAAGGCTCACGCGGGCGGTCGGCCGAGAGGCGCCTTGCGACGTCACTCGTTTGCTCGGGGCGGACCATTTCTCGGAGGCGCGCGAGCCGCGCGGAGACCTCGGCGGCGCAGAGTTCACGGCTCATCGGGGGTCTCCAATTTGGAGATGTCCGCGACGTCCTGGGGCCGTCCGGCCAGGCGCTTCATCAGGAGCAGGGTCTCGCGCGAGACGACGGTCAGGCTCCCGCGAGGCAATTCGAGCGTCACGCGGTCGGCGAGGAATCCCGCGAAGGATGCGTCGGCCAGCAGCAGGTCCAGGACCAGCGCGTGCCCTTGCTCGAGCTTCGTCACCCGCTGCACGTGCCGCTCGCGATCCGTGCCCGCCTCGAAGACCATCGGCAACGCCGCGAAGGCGTATCCCAGCGGTCGGACAGCCTCGAGCGCCCGCTGAACGTCGCCCCGGGCGATCAACACGTCGATGTCCTTGGTCGTGCGGGTCGCGCCGTGGATAGTGACGGCCAACCCTCCGCAAATGGCGTAGGCGATGTCGGCACGGCTCAGCGTCGTCGCGATGGCGTGCAGCTCGTCGACCAGGTTCACGCCACCAAAGCTAGCCCAGCGCTCCAGTTCGGCCAATCCAGGTCCACCGCGCAGGCGAGGGCCCCAGGCCGAAACGTCGGTGCCGGCCCGGGTCTCAGCGAAATCCGAGGGCGGCCCGCTCGATCGCCTTGCGCTCTTTCTTTCGGAGCGATCCCACGACGAGCACGCTCATGCCCGACGCGACGAAGACATGCTCGGCGGCGCGGCGCACGTCTTCTTTGCTCACCGACATGAGCTGCGCGCGTCGCTCGGCCAGGTGCGGCGCGACCTGGGTCAAGATCCCGGTGGCCATGAACGAGGCCATTTCGGCTGGGTCGTCGAGCATGGATTCGAAGTGCCAGCCCAATCGTGCGCGGATCTTGTCCAGTTCGGTGTCCGTCGGACCGTGGTCCCGGATGTCTCGCACGAGAGTGAACAGCTCTGCCAGGAGCTCTTCGGCTCGCTCGTGAGTGGCCTCGGCGGCGAGATCGAAGATGCCGCCGGCGACGTAGGCTTCGTAGCCGGCGGACACGTCGTAGCAGAGGCCCTTCTCGTCGCAGATGCGATGATACAGGCGTGTCGACATGCCGTCGTCGAGCACGCGAAGGAGCAGATCCGTAGCCGGCTCGAGGGGGTGAAGATCCGGCGGTGCGCGGAAGCCGATCCGGAGCTCGGTCTGGCTGCCGGCGTGGTCGATGTAGCGAAAGCGCGGCTCGCGCTGCTCGCCCAGCGGAGGCGTGGTGGGTGGTTCCCCCGGGCGCACTGCTCGGAACTCGTGCGCGAGCGCGTCGAGGACCGCGTGAGGGTCGACGGGACCGGCGATGCAGATCACCGTGTTGTGTCCGACGTAAAGGTTGCCGTGATAGCGGGCGAGCTTGTCGCGATCGACCGCCTCGAGGTTGTCGGCGGTGCCGACGATGGGCCGGCCCAGAGGATGGTCGCCGAAGCAGAGCGTGCGGATCAGCTCGTCCGCGCCCACGGGGTCGCCGTCGTCGTCGAGGCTCTCGAGGATCTCTTCGCTGACGATGCCCTTCTCGGTGTCGATGTCGTTGAACAGCGGCTCCTGGTACACCTCGGCGAAGAGGGGCAGCGTTCGGGAGAACGACTCGACCGGCACGGCGATGGCCATCGAGCCATGGTCCACGTAGGTCGAAGCGCCGAGCGTTCCGCCCAGGCTCTCGAAGGCGTCTGCCTGATCGTGGGCCGAGGCGTGGCGCTTCGTCCCGCGGTAGAGCATGTGCTCGAGGAAGTGACTGATGCCGTTGTCGGCGACGGGTTCGTAGGCGGGGCCCGTGCGGAGCTGGGCGTTGATGACGACGCGATGCACCGCGGGCATTGGCACCACGAGCGCGCGCAAGCCGCTGTCGAGCGTGCGCTCGAAGAAGCTGAGCTCGTCGAGCTTCACCCGTCGCCCGAGCCGTCGTCTTGGGTGCTGGTATCCTCCAGCAGGCGCTGATCGTAGGTGACTTTGTCCTTCACCTTGCTGCGCAGCGAGGCGATGTATCGAGCCACCGCGTCTTGCTCCTTGGTCACGCGCAGCGCGCGCAAGATCGACAGGCGATCCTTCTCGAAATCTTCCTTCTTCGCCGGCGTCTTCTCCTTGAGCTGGAGCACCGCGAAGCCGGCGTTGGTGCGGACCGGCTTTTCGACCAGCGAATCGGCCTTCGCGAGCTCGAAGACCTTGGCCGCCGGGGCCTCACCCGGCAACGGGTCCTCCACGGGGCTGCCCGCGACGCTGAAGGGCGCAGTGATTTCCACCTTGGGGCGGAGCGGGTCTTCCATGGCGGGCGGGTCGGTCTTCTTGGCGGCCACCGGCGCGGCGCCCGGGGCGGCAGCGAGCGCGGGCTTCTTGCCGGCGCGACGCTGGGCATAGTCGAGGGACAGCTCTTTCACTGCGTCCTCGAGCTTGGCGCCGGCCTTGACCTTCTCGATCAGCTTGTCGGCGAACTCTTTGGCCAGCTCGGTGGCGAGCGCAGGCACGGCCAGGCGCCGGGCCGTGGATCGGCGGCCGACACTCTCGAGATCCTTCTCGGCGACCAGGCTGTGCAGCTTGATCACGTGGAAGCCACGCTTCGACTCGATGACCTCGGACACCTGTCCGGGCTTCATGGTCTTGACCGCATCGAGCAGCTCTTTCGAGCCGGGGCCGTAGGTCTCGTTCAGGCAGCCGAGCTCGCCGCCCAGCTCAGCGGCAGCGCCCTCGCTGGCCGAGCGGGCGACGGCGTCGAAGGCCTCACCCTTCTTGATCCGATCGAGGGCGGCCTGCACCTTTTGGCGCCCTTCGGTCTTGGTTGCGTCGCCGGATTCTTCCTCGACGCTGGCGACCACCTCGCTGACCACGGGGCACTCGGGTTTCCAGTTGGACTCGGCCTGCTTCCACGCCTCGCTGACCTGCTTTTCGTTCTTCAGCGCCCACGCGTCCACGCCGGCGTCGGAGGCGTCCACCACCCACTTGGCAAACCACTCGCGGGGGACGGAGGCGACACGGGCGACGGCCTTGGAGCGCTCCCTCTCCCACTGGGTGTAGGCCTCGATTTCGGAGACCCGGACCCGCGACCGCACCAGGTCTCGCATGCGCTGCGCGATGACCTCGCGGCGCTGCATCTCCTTGAACTCCTTCGGGCTGCGGTTGGTCGCGTTGCGGACGGTGCGCTCGTAAATCTTGTAGTCGAACTCTCCGGACTGGGCGCTCTTCACCTGGAGCATGCGGACCATCTCGTCGCTGACGCCGAGCGTGTAACCCAGCCAACCCAGCTGGTGGTACGGCAGCGAGATTCGGGCGCGTCCCGCGGCCAGCTCTTCGTCGAGCTCCGCGTCGCTGACGCCCAGGCCCAGCCGCTCGGCCTCCTTCAGCAAGAGTTCCCGCTCCACGAACCCGTCCATGACGACCTTCTTCAGGCCCATGGACTTGATCTTCTTCTGCGGCATGTCGCGGGGAACGATCAGACCGTAGGCCGCGAAGTACTCCTTGCGGTCGACGCACGCGTCGAAGACCTTCACGGCACACTCGCGGCTGAAGCCCGAGCCGCCCTCGCGGCCGGGGCGGAACTCGAGCACGAATACGATGATGATTGCGAAGACCACCGCTCCGACGATGATCTGGCCGCCCCCACCCTTGCGAAAGAACGACAGCATGGCTCTCGGTGTGCGCGCCCGACGGGGCTGCGCGAAAGGGCGACGGACCTACCACGCTCACCCGGGCTGGTCTACGCCGCGCTGAGGTCAGGTCATCGTGCGGCTGGCGACCTTGGGCCACTCGAGCGCGGCCTTCAGCTCAGCCAGGAGCTGGTCGCCGTCGCTCGTCCGCCGCTCGAAGGCCACCTCGTACCAGGTGTCGAGGACCCGAGTCCGGTCGCCCGGGTCGTGGATGGGGACCACGTTGGTCGCGACCTCGGAGTAGCCCCGGCTCTGGGCGTCCTGCGCCATTCGCCTCGCGTGCGCGAACAAGGCCTCCGGGTTTTCGCCTTGAAAATCGCAGCCTTGCGCACGAAACACCGCTCGGACACCGAGCCCTGCTTCTTGGGACAAAGCGGCCACGCCGCTATCCATGATGAGGTTGTCCCGCACCCGGTCGGCGAGCACGACGCGGTCCGCGAGCGTCCGGTAGACCTCGAGCCCGGCGCCGAGAAGTAGCTTTTTCAGCTCTTGGGGGGTGAGCGACATGTGGCCTGCGGCAGGTTCGGGAAGCATATTCGATTCAGCGGCCGGTTGGCTGCCGCTTTGTCCCGATGGTCAACGATCTTCGACGATTAGCCCTAGCCCCCACAGCATCCTAGTGCCTTCCGGAACTTTACAGAGCGGCGTCCGAGCGTCAAGGCGAGGGATTTCGGCCCCGCCGAATGTTCGCTCAGTGGGCGCACCGAATGCAGCAGTTTGATATGTTCAGCCGGATCGTGCCCGACCAAGACTCGAAGCCACCGCCCGGCGCCGATGCGGCCGCGCACGGAACTCGACGCCAGTCTGGCGGCGCCCGCCGGGAGGCGTCCGACCGCGTCCGGCTCTACCGAAAAGGCGCCGAGGTCGAGGGCTGGACCTTGAACGTCAGTCGCGGCGGGGTCCGCATCATCGTCGAAGACAGCGTCGAGCTTGGCAGCGAGTACGATATCTCGCTCGGCGACGAGGAGCACATTCGACGACCCTGTCGCGTCGTGTGGGTGCAGCAAGAGGCCGACGGGCAAATCTGCGGTGTGCAGTTTCTCGACACGAACACCGGCACGGTGCCGCCTCCGGATCCGAAGCGCGAGCCGCCGACGAAGTGAGTCGTGCGGTCGAGTTGCTCGGCGACCGAGGACCGCTCGCCACCTCCCTAGCGCGCTACGAGTCGCGTCCTGGGCAGCTCGAGATGGCGGCGGCCGTCGAGCGCACGCTTTCCGAAGAGCGTGTGCTCTTGTGCGAGGCGGGGACCGGAACGGGCAAGACCTTGGCCTACCTCGTTCCCGCCATCCTCAGCGGCAAGAAGGTCGTCGTGTCGACCGCGACGCGCGCGCTGCAAGAGCAAATCGCAACCCGCGACCTGCCGCTGATCGAGCGCATGGGGCTCGAGCCGCGGGCCGCCGTGATGAAGGGCCTCGGAAACTACTTGTGCCTGCGACGCTTCGAGGAGCAGCGGCGTGCGAGCCTGGATCCGGCGCGAGACGCCGCGATTCGGCGCATCGAAGAGTGGCGCAGCACGACCGAGTTCGGTGACATCAGCGAGCTGGCCGACCTGCCGGAAGATCACTCGATCTGGCGGGACGTGACCGCGTCCAGCGACACCCGCGTCGGGGCTGGCTGCGCGCACTTCGACCGATGCTTCGTGACCCGCATGCGTCGCGAGGCGGAGGCTGCTCGCCTGGTCATCGTCAATCACCACTTGTTCTTTGCGGATCTCGCTTTGCGGGACGCGCTTCGCGATACCCGGGTGGGTGGGCCGCACCCCGGCCGAGTCCTGCCGGAGTACGACGCGGTGATCTTCGACGAAGCCCATCAGCTCGAAGACATCGCGACCGACTTTTTCGGAGTGAGGGTGTCGAGCGCGCGCATCGAGGTGATCTTGAAGGACCTCGAGCGCATCGTGATGCTCGCTGGCGACTCGTCGATCGGCAGCGGCGCCATCGAAGGAGCGCGGCGGGCCAGCGACGCGTTCTGGGCGCGTCTGGCGGTTCAGGCAGATGTCGGCGGCGGGGCCGACGCGCGGCTCGCCATCGAACGCGACGTGTGGAGCGGAGAGCTGGCCACGCGCTGGCACGATCTCGACTCTGCGCTCGAAAGCGTATTGGGTTTGGCGGAATCCGCCCGCGGCCGGCTGGTGCAGCCGAAGGCGCCCAAGGGGCGGGACCCCAGAGCCCTCGGCGACTCCCTCGAGGTCGCCGCGCGCCGGGTGCGATCGCTGCGCGATCAGCTGACCATCGCCGTCGATGCTGCCCCGGGACGAGTCACCTGGCTCGAGACCGGGGGCAGGAGCACGACGCTGTCCTCCTCGCCCGTCGACGTCTCATCGCTGTTTCGTGACCTCGTCTTCGACAGCGTGCCCGCGGTGGTGCTGACCAGCGCTACCCTCGCGATCGGCGCCTCGCGCCCGGACGAGAGCCCCTTTGCCTACCTCTCGTCACGCCTCGGCCTCGACGACGGTCGCATCGAGGTCGGCGAGAGCGTGATCGACTCGCCCTTCGACTACGCCGAAAACGCGCTGTTTTACACGCCGCGGGATCTGCCCGAGCCTGGCGCGCCGGACTTTGCCCGGATCGCCTCCGAGCGCATCGCGGAGCTGGTGGCGCTCGCCGACGGCGGGGCCTTCGTGCTCACCACCAGCCTGCGCTCCATGCGCGCGCTGCACGGGGCTCTGCGGGGGCGCATCGGCGCCCGAAGACTCTTCCTGCAGGGCGAGGCTCCCAAGGGAGCCTTGCTCGAACGCTTCCGGGCCGACGGGCGCGCGGTTTTGGTCGCGACCAGCTCGTTCTGGGAGGGCGTGGACATCCCCGGTCACGCGCTCAGGTTGGTGGTGCTGGAGAAGATCCCCTTCTTCGTGCCGAGCGATCCGATCGTGAGAGCTCGTTCGGCGAGGCTCGAGGAACAGGGCGACAATGCCTTCATGAAGCTCTTCGTTCCGGCGGCGGCGTTGGCCCTCAAGCAGGGCTTCGGTCGGTTGATCCGCACGCGTGACGACTACGGGGTGGTGGCGCTCTTCGACGAGCGTGTTCACAAGAAGAGCTACGGGCGGCGCGTGCTCGCGGCGCTGCCTCCAGCGAAACGCACCGACGATTTGGAAGCGGTGCGGAAGTTCTGGGCTGCGCGAAGCGTGATATGAACAGCGAAGGTGCAGCCCTTCGCAGAGGCCTTCCATGAGCTCGGCCTGACCGGTCAGCTCGACGTGTTGCCGGTGCCCAGCGGGTACCCGAGCCCCAAACACGTCAACCTGATCCTGCGTCGTCGCGGCGGCAGTACCTACCTCTTCGAGTGTGGGCCCGCGCGTCCCGACGTCGTCGACGAGACCCGCCGGGCACTCGACGCGCACGGCGTGCGGCGCCTCGACGCGCTGCTGCTCACCCACTGCCACGGGGACCACGCCGGCAGCGCTGGGATCACCGCGAGCCATGGGCGCCCCGACGGCGAGCGTGCACCGATCTACCTGCACTCCGCGGGCTACCGCTTCTTGACGCACCCGGAGGCCGCGTTTGTCAACGAGACCTACGAGATCTTCCAGACCCGCGCCCACTGGGGGCTTCACGAATACAACGCGTTCAGCGACGAGGAGATGCTCAACAACGCGCTCCGCAAGCGTTTCAGCGGCTACTTTGCCCGGACGCCGAAGCGTGCGCTGTCCTTCGTCGACCGCGGGGAGCTTCCGCCCGGCGTGAGCGCGCTGGCGACGCCCGGTCACTCCCTCGACTGCGTGCTCTATTACGATCGTGAGCTCGCGGTGGCCGTTCCCGGCGACACCATCATCTGCACCGGGCTCGTCGACAAACCCGAGACACAGGGCTACGTGATCCCGATCTTCACGGTGGCCGGCCAGTCGTACTCGATGGCCTACGAACGCTTCCTCGACAGCATTCGCACCCTGCGGCGGTTCTTCGAGACCCACGAGGTGCGAGCCGTGCTCGCGCCGCACGGCAAGTTCGCGGTGACGAAGCCCCTCGAGTGGGTGGCCTTCGCCGAGGGCTACTTCCGCGGCATCTATCTCGCGCTCCTCGATGGTTTTTTCGGCGACGCCGAGCGGCGCGCGGCGCCGTTTCGCGCCTGCGACTTGAACGCCTTCGTTCCCAGCGCCGGCTCGCACCCGATCTCGACGCCGAGCCATGCCTTCGGCATGCTCTGCACCCTGGCCGACGAGGGCTACCTCAGCCTCGAAGAGAACCCGTTCACGCGGCAGATCACCTTCAGGCTCGAGTCGATGCCTCCCGCCGACTACGTCGAGCGGCGCCTCGCCGAACCGGTCGCGCAGCTCGAGCTCCTCGAACGCCGCACGGTCTGAAGCCGGCTGGGACCCGACGGATCGGAAATGCGCGCGGCGGGCAAGCCGCTCCCGCCGCGCGCCGTCGACGCGCTGGGGGCGAGCTACTTCTTCTTGGGCTTGGTCTTGGCCGGCGGCTTCGGCTTCGGCTTCGGCTTCGGCTTCGGCTTCGCGGACTTCGCGGGCTTCGCGGACTTCGCGGACTTCGCGGGCTTCGCGGACTTCGCGGGCTTCGCGGACTTCGCGGGCTTCGCGGGCTTCGCGGGCTTCGCGGGCTTCGCGGACTTCGCGGGCTTCGTGGTTTTGGCCGGCGGCTTCTGCTTGGTGGGCTTGGCGGGTTTCGCGGGCGGCTTCTGCTTGGCAGGCTTCGCGGGCTTGGCAGGCTTCGCAGTCTTCACCGGCTTGGCAGGCTTCACCGGCTTGGCAGGCTTCACCGGCTTGGCAGTCTTCACCGGCTTGGCAGGCTTCACCGGCTTGGCAGGCTTCACCGGCTTGGCAGTCTTCACCGGCTTGGCAGGCTTCACCGGCTTGGCAGTCTTCACCGGCTTGGCAGTCTTCACCGGCTTGGCAGTCTTCACCGGCTTGGCAGGGTTCACCGGCTTGGCAGGCTTCACCGGCTTGGCAGGCTTCACCGGCTTGGCGGGCCTCTCGTCGCCACGCCCCACCGCGCCGCCGCGACGTCGTGCCAACGTTTGTTGCACCTTCGCGTCGAGCACCGAAAACTCGAAGGGCTTGTCGACGTAGGTGTCCGCGCCGTACAGCGGTGACGTCATCTCGTTCAGGTGTTCACCGATACCGGTGAGCATCACGACGCCCGTGTGCGCGAGGGAGACAGCTTCGCGGATCTTGCGACACACCTCCCAGCCGCTCATTCCGGGCATCATCACGTCGAGCACGACCAGGTCGGGCAGGTGCTCATGAGCGAGCATCCAGGCCTCGTCGCCGTCCGAAGCCTCGACGACCCGATAACCCCTACGCCTCAGATGTCCGACGACGAGCGCGCGGGTGCTCGGTTCGTCGTCTGCTACCAGAACCAGCGTCTTCGTTTCGTCGGCCATCGAGAGCTCCTGTCCGTGACTCGGGGCCCAATGTGAGACCACGGGCGCGCACCGGGTCAAGCTCGTCACGCAAAGGCGGCCCCGGGCGAAGTGCCCCTCGAGGCCGACCGGCCGCCTTCCCCTCCAAGGTCGAGGCCTTCCACCCCGTCGGCCCGTCGGGCATCGCGCCCGCGCGTCGCGGGGTCCATGAACACCAGCATCTGGCGTCAATCACCGGCTAACCCCGCGATCTCTCAGGCCTTCGGGCTGGCCCCGAGGTGCGCGAGGGACCGCCCTCGGACCGGCCGGACGCGCTACCATGAGCCCTCGCTGTCTGCCCCGGCGAAAGCAGACGGAACTTTCGTGCGTTACAACCGTCAAGTCGAGAGCCCCACGTGAACCCGTCCGACCGCGAAGCCTCCCTTTCGAGTCTGCGCCGCACCGCACGCTGGACCGCAGTCCGCCTGCGCATCGACCAGACTCTCTCCCGCGCGTTCTTGCTCGTGCCGGTCCCGCTGCTCTACGGGGTTGGTGCGCTGACCTACATCAAGGTCGCGCGACCGGCCGCCGACACCATCCAGACGCTGGGCTTCGCCGGCGTCGTTCCGCTCTTGGTCTTCTTGGTGGGCGCCGCCCACGCCTGGCTGCGAGCGCGGCCCAAGCACCACGGCGCGCTGGCCCTCGACCGCTATCATGGGCTCCACGATCGCATTACGAACGCCATCAGCTTCTCGGAGCTGCCCGACACCGACCGCACACTCTTGATGAAGGTCGCCATCGAAGACGCGGTGGTGAACGCCAAGGAGCTTCGGCCGCGCCGCGCCGCGCCCTTCCACGTGCCGCGCGAGCTGCCCGTGGTCGGTCTCTTGATCGCGGGTCTGGTCGCGGTCGCGCTGCTCGAGGTGCGCACGACGAAGATCCTGCCACCCGACAAGAGTTTTGACCCCATGGTCATGAGCCCGGACGATCTCGAGCTGTTCAAGGACATGGCGAAGGAGCTCGAGGACAAGAGCCAGGACCCGGAAGTCCAAACCGCGGTGCGCCGCTTCAATCAGCTGATCGAAGACATCGCCGACAAGCGCCTGGATCGCAGCGAGGTCTTCAAGCGACTCGAAGAGCTCGAGCGGCAGCTGATGAAGGGCGCTGAAGCCGACAAAGAAGCCTTGGAAGACGGCCTGGCAAACCTGGCGAAAGAGCTCGAAAAGAGCGATCTCGCCAAGCCCGTTGCCGAGGCCATGAAGCAGAAGAACCTGGCGGACGCCGAGAAGGCGATGCGCGAGCTGGCGGAGAAGCTGAAGAACAAGAAGAACCCGCCAACGAAAGAGCAGCTCGAGAAGCTTCGCGAAGCCGTGAAGAAGGCCAGCGAGAAGAGCGCGGAGAACCTGAAGAAGCTCGAGGCCGAGCGCAAGAAGGCCGAGGAGGAGCGGGATCGTCTACTCAAGAAGAAGCAAGAGAACGACGGCGGACTTTCCGAGAGCGACAAGAGCCTGCTCAAGAAGAAAGAGCGTCAGCTCGAACGCCTCGACCGTGAGAAGGACCAGGCCAAGCGTTCGCAGCGTCAGCTCTCGAAGCTCGACCGGGAACTGGCAAAGGCCGCCGAAGACCTGCTCAAAGAGATGGGAGCCTCGGCCGAAGACTTCGAGAAGGCCGCCGAAGATCTCAACCGCATGGCGCAAGAAGAGATGTCGGATAAGGAGAAAGAAGAGCTGCGCCGGCGCCTACAAGAGATGCGCGAGGTGATGCGCCAGCAGGGCAAGGGCGGCAAAGAGCGCATGCAGCGCATGCTCAAGTTCGGCCAGAAGGCCCGCGGCGGCAAAGGCGGCAAGCAGGGCGAGGGCGAAGAAGGCCAAGGCCAGGGCAAGAAGGGCCAAGGCATGAAGCCCGGCGAGGGCGAGGGCGACATGATGATCGGGCCCGGATCGGGCGGGAAGAGCGTGCCCATGCCCGGAATGGGCCAAGGCCAGGGCCAAGGCCAAGGTCAGGGCCAAGGCCAGGGCCAGGGCGAAGGCCAGGGCGAAGGCGCCGGGGACAAACCCGGGCAAGGCGCGGGCAAGGGCGGCGAGAGTTGGGGAACCGGCCACGACGAAAACCTGAAGGGCGAAGCGAGCCACCTGAAGGGCAGCACCAAAGACGTGACCGCAGCGGCGGCGGACACCGGTCAGGGCGGCGCGTCGACCCAGGTGATTTACGGAGCGGCCCAGCGCGGCTTCGTCGGTCGCGGCTACAAGAAGGTGTACACGGACTACAAGACCGTCGCCGAGCGCGTCATGAACGAAGACCAGATCCCGCCGGGGTATCGCTTCTACGTTCAGCGTTACTTCCAGCTGATTCGACCCAGGGAGTGATGCGCGCCGATCGATGACGAACGACGGTCGGTGCGCGCTCAGCCCACCGGAACGAGACCACTCACGCACCCACACGAGGGCAGATGTCGGAAGAAGAAGCCAAGCAGGAAATCGAAGCGTTTCGTCAGAAGATCGGCGCGCTCCGCGAGGAGATTGCGCGGATCATCGTCGGTCATCGCGAGGTCGTCGACGGCGTGCTCACCTGCATGCTCGCGGGCTCCCACGCGCTGCTCGAGGGCGTGCCCGGCCTCGGCAAGACCATGCTGGTGCGCACGCTGGCCGACTGCGTTGGCTTGAACTTCTCGCGCATCCAGTTCACGCCGGACCTGATGCCCGCCGACATCGATCGGCACCACCGTGATCGAGGAGAGCCGAGCGGCAAGCACGTGTTCGAGTTCCGGAAAGGCCCGATCTTCGCCAACATCGTCCTGGCCGACGAGATCAACCGCGCCACGCCCAAGACGCAGAGCGCGCTGCTCGAGGCCATGCAGGAGCACCGCGTGACCGTGGGTCGACAGACGTACGTGATCGAAGAGCCGTTCTTCGTGCTCGCGACGCAAAACCCGCTGGAGATGGAGGGCACCTACCCGCTGCCCGAAGCGCAGCTCGATCGCTTCTTCTTCAAGCTGCAAGTTCCGTTCCCGAGCCGCGAGGAGCTGCACGCCATCATCGAGCGCACCACCACGGACTACGCCGCTACGGTCGAGCCCGTGGTGAGCGCCGAGGACATCCTCGGCATGCAGAAGCTCGTGCGCACGGTGCCGGTCGCGCGTCACGTGCAGGACTACGCGATGCGCGCTGCTCCAGGCCACGCACCCCGACGGACCCGGACGCCCCGGAGAAGGTCCGGCGCTTCGTCGCGCGTCGGAGCCTCGCCGCGCGGCGCGCAGGCCGTGCTCTTGGCGGCCAAGATCCGCGCGCTCTTCGACGGGCGCTTCGCCGCCAGCATCGACGACGTCAAGGCGAGCGCCGCCCCGGCGCTGCGCCACCGCATGCTGCTCAACTTCGAGGGCGAGGCCGAAGGCGTGAAGACCGACGACTGCATCCGCGAGATCCTCGACCAGTTGCCCGAGGCCAAGAACTGAGCCGTCGGCCCCGAGCATGGCGAATCCTCGACGTCTTCAAGCGCGCGACCGCGCCGGTTTCCCGGCGACTAGGCCCGGTCCGCGCCGTTTCGGCGCCCACAAGCCCGAGAAGGCAGATCTCTTCGACGACGAGTTCCAGAAGAAGCTCGAAGTCCTGGCCATCGTCAGCCGCCGCGTGTTTGCCGGGCGCCAGCGCGCCGACCGCCGCACCAAGAAGAAGGGCAGCGGCATCGAGTTCGCCGATCACCGCGACTACACCGCCGGACGACGACTTCCGCAACGTCGACTGGAACGTCTACCAGCGCTTCGGCCGCCTGCTGGTGCGGCTCTACGAAGAAGAAGAAGATCTCAGCATCTACTTCATCGTCGACTGCTCCACGAGCATGGGCTTTGGCGACGGAAAGAAATTCGACCAAGCGCGGCGTCTTGCCGCGGCGCTGGCCTACGTCGGTCTCGCCAACTTGGACCGAGTGACGATCGTGACCACCACCGACGAGATCGTCGCGCGCATGCCCACCACCCGGGGCAAGGGCCGCATCTTCAAGGTCTTCGACTTCCTCCGGCGGTCCCAGTGCGACGGTCAAACTGGCCTCGAGGACAGCCTCAAGACCTTCGTCGCTCAACACAAACGGCGCGGGCTCGCGGTGCTGATCAGCGACCTGTACGATCCGGCGGGCTTCGAGGACGGGATCAACGTGCTTCGCTACAACAAGTTCGAGCCCTACGTGCTGCACATCGTCGACCCCGCGGAGGCTCGCCCCACGCTCAAGGGCGACGTGCGCATCTACGACTGCGAGACCGGCGACGAGCGCGAAGTGACGGTGACGGCGAAGATGCTGGAGCGCATGGAGCGGGCCTGGAAC
The DNA here is from genome assembly GCA_963716725.1 of uncultured delta proteobacterium. Classification (GTDB taxonomy): domain Bacteria; phylum Myxococcota_A; class Polyangia; order Polyangiales; family Polyangiaceae; genus JADJKB01. Next base: position 39,250 of record CAVQUB010000034.1, on the reverse strand, counting down.
GACTACAAAGACGAGGTCGAGCGTTTCTGCACCAAGAACCAGGTTCCCTATTTTGCGGCTGACGTCGACACGTCCTTCGATGAGTTGGTGCTCGGTGTGTTCCGGCGCGGAGGGTTCCTGCGCTGATGCTCTTCGCCGGTCTGCCCTTTGCGACGCTCGTCACCATCGCAGCCGTGGCCGGTGGGCTGACGACGCTCTTCTACATCCTGAAGCTGCGTCGCCGGCCGGTGGCAGTGCCCTACAGCCGGATCTGGGAGCGCATCTTGCGCGACAAAGAGGCGACCAGCTGGTGGTCACGCCTCAAGCGCTTGCTTTCGCTGCTGCTGCAACTCGCGTTGCTCGCACTGCTGATCCTCGCGCTCGGCGACCCGCGCATCGCCGGCAGCCTGATTCAGGGGCGCAACGTGGTGGTGCTCGTGGACGCCAGCGCCAGCATGAAGGCCAAGGACGTCGATCCCACGCGTATGGACCACGCCAAGCGTGAGATCAAGAAGCTGGTCCGGGGCCTCGGCGGCACCGATCGCATGCTGATCGCCCAGATGGACGCGGCCATCATGCCGCTGTCGACCATGACCGGCGAAATCGGCGATCTCGAAGTCGCTGTCGACCAGCTTCACGCCACGGACACCCGCGCAGACGTGAAGCGTGGTCTGCGCTTTGCCCTCGACAGCTTGCGCGGGCTGCCCAAGCCCGAAATCGTCTTGGTCAGCGACGGCGCGGTCGGAGATCCCAAGGAGATCTCGGAGCACCTCGATTTCGAGGGAGTCGAGGTGCGCTACGTCCCGGTGGGCAAGAGCGGCAAGAACGTGGCGATCACGGGCTTCTCGGTGCGTCGCTATCCGCTCGACAAAGCTCGCTACGAGGTGATGCTCGAGGTCACCAACACCAACGAAGAGCCCGTCGACGTCGAGTTGACCTTGATCGGCGACGGCCAGACCGTGGACGTGTCGCGGCTTTCGCTCCAGGGCAACGAGAAGCTGCCGCGCTTCTACAAGGATCTGGCCGGCGCTAGCCGCACCCTCGAGGCCAAGATCAAGCTGGCCAGCGGCGAGAGCGACGACCTCGCCGCCGACGACCACGCCTTCGCGCTGATGCCCGAGCGGCGCCGAGCCCGCGTATTGGTCGTCACGCCCGGCAATACCTATCTGGAAGCGACCCTGCTGCTCGACGAGTACCTGGACGTGACCAGCGTGGCACCGTCGAAGTACCCGCCCGCCGGCAACTTCGACGTGACCATCTTCGACGGGGTTGCGCCGCCGCTCGCCCAGAACACCGGCGGCTCGCTGTACCTGAACCCGCCCGCCGAAGGTGGGCCGGTGAAGCACGCCCGCGGCATCGAGGGCTTTGGCTTCGACGTCTGGGACAAGAAGCACCCCATCGTGCGCTGGATGAGCATGGGCGACATTCAGGTGGCCAAGGGCTTCGCGTTCAAGCCCGAAAAAGACGACAAAGTGATCGGCGCCAGCGAAGCGGGGCCTATCCTCGTCTCCGGCCGCCGCGGCGGTCGCAAGTTCGTCGCGCTGGGCTTCGACCCGCGCGACAGCGATTTCGTGCTGCGCGTGGCCTGGCCGCTCTTCGTGCTCAACACCATCAACGACTTCATCGAAGAGGACACCAGCTACGTCTCTTCGTTCTTCACGGGCGACGTTTGGAATATCCCCGCGCCCAGCGGCGCGGAGGTCGCGACGCTGAAGGCGCCCGACGGCAAGACGCATCGCATCCCCATCAAGGAGGGGCGCGCGGTGTACCTGGGCGACCAAGCGGGCTTCTACGAGCTCACGATTCAAACCGAGCCCGAGCCGACCACCAGCATGTTCGCCGCAAACTTGAGCAACATCGACGAGAGCCGGATCAAACCCGCCGACACCCTGGAGCTCGGCGGAAAGCCGGCGGCGCTGCCCAGCGGCTTCGACCCGGGCATGCGCCGTGAGATCTGGCTCTACCTGCTGCTGGCCGCGGTGATCGTCTCCACCATCGAGTGGTTCACCTACCACAAGAGGCTCACGGTATGACGCCGCGCGTCCGCAAGGTCCTGTGGGGCCTGTTCATCGTAGCGGTCGGCGCGCTGCTCTTGTGGGCCTACCAGCGCTACGTGGTTGGCCCCCAAGCGCCCGCTTACAAGTGGATGCGCGAGGGCAAGAACTACGAGCTGCTCGAGCCCCGCACCCTCGGGTTGATCTTGATCGCGCCGCTGCTCTTGTTCGTGCTCGGCCGATCGCTCGCGGATCTGCCCTGGCAGCAGCGCATCATGGCGGTGCTCTTTCGCGTGGCCTTCATCGCGCTCATTTCCTTGGGATTGGCGCGACTCGCGCGCACCGCCGAGACCCAGAAGGTGGCGACGGTGTTCGTGGTCGACGTCAGCGACTCGGTGGAAGATCCGTCGCTCGAAGACGCACGCAAGGTCCTCCAAGACGCCCTCGCGGCGCGGGGCAAGGACGACGTGGTTCGCCTGATCACCTTCGCCAAGCGCCCCCGTCTCGTCGACATGGGCGAGGACGGCGGCCAGCCCACGGTGCCGAGCATCGAAGAGCTGCGTCACGGCACCAAAGAGGCCCTCGAGAAGCTCGGCGTCGACAAACCCGGGGGCGGCAGCGACGTGCAGGCGGCGATGCAGCTGGCCTACGGCGTCTTCCCCCCGGGGTACCTCAAGCGAGCCGTGATCGTGACCGACGGCGTCGAGACCGACGGCGATATGCTGGCTGAGGCCAATCGCGCCCGCGGCTTCGACGTGAAGGTATTCACCGTGCCCTACCGCCGCCCCCCGCCCGGCGAGGTGGCGTTGCGGCACGTCCAGGTGCCCGAGAAGGTGGACATCGGCCAGCCCTTCGAGGTGGTGGCCAAGGTGTACTCGAGCCGGAAGACCAAGGCCCGCGCGCAGCTCTATCAGGGTGAGGCGCTGAACGGGCTCGACGGCGTGCGCGACCTCGAGCTCGAGCCCGGCGACAACGAGATCAAGTTCAAGAGCGTGGTGCGCGTCGGTGGCCAGGTGACCTACGCGCTGAAGCTGCAGGACATCAAGGACGACAAGTTCTCCGAGAACAACCAGTACGCCGTCACCGTCGACGTGCCAGGCCGCCCCACGGTGCTCTACGTCGAAGGTCAGCCCCAGCGCGCGACCTATCTCTCGGGCGCGCTGACCGCGCAGCAGTTCGACGTGGACGTGCGCACGCCCACCGCCTTTCCGAGCAGCGTGAAGGAGCTCGAACGCTACGACTTCGTGATCGTCTCCGACGTGGCGCGCGAGGCCTTCGGCGAAGCATCGCAAGATCTGCTCGAGAAGTACGTGCGCGACCTGGGCGGCGGCTTCTTGTTCGCGGGCGGCGAGGCGGGATATGGCCTTGGCGGTTGGGCGCGCACCACCGTCGAACGCATCTTGCCCGTGCGCATGGACGCCGAGCGCAAGAAGGAGATGCCGAGCGTCGCCATGGCGCTGGTCATCGATCGTTCCGGGTCGATGACCGGGCTGCCGATGGAGATGGCCAAGGCCGCCTGCAAGGCCACCGTGGCCACCCTCGAAGGAGACGATCTGATCGAGGTCATCGCCTTCGATTCCACGCCTATTCGCTACGTGAAGTTCCAGCCCGCGCGCTACCGCAGCCGGATCAACAACGAGATCGCGCGCATTCAGCCCGGCGGCGGCACCGAGATCTTCCCTGGGCTCGACATGGCCTATCAGGACATCTCGGTGGTGCAGGCGCGCAAGAAGCACGTGATCGTGCTCACGGACGGGCGGGCGCCGGTGCAGGGTCTGAAAGACGTCGCTCAGGCGATGCTCGCGGAGAGCATCACTCTGACCACCGTCGGCCTCGGCGACGGCGCGGATCATGAACTCTTGCGCATGCTCGCCGACACCGGAGGCGGCCGGTACCACGCGGTCCCAGACCCGAACAGCCTGGTCAAGGTCTTCACGCGAGAGACCGAGATGATCGCGCGACAAGCGGCCGTCGAAGAGTGGTTCCCGGTGCAGGTCGTGCACCAAGCCGACTTCCTCAAGGGCATCTCGATCGGATCCGCGCCGCTCTTGCACGGCTACGTCGCGACGCAGATGAAGGAGGCGCCGGCGCAGCTGATCCTGGCCTCGGACACCGGAGAGCCGATCTTGGCGCGCTGGCGCGTGGGCCTCGGCCAGACCCTGGCGTGGACCAGCGACGTCAAGAACCTGTGGGCCGTCGACTGGATCCGCTGGGCGGGCTTCGGCAAGTTCTGGGGCCAGCTGGTGCGCGAGCACATGCGCCACAAACACCGGCGCGAGTTGGACATGAAGACCGAGGTTGTCGGCGGCAAGGTGCACGCCGTGGTCGACGCCTTCACGGTCGATGAGCGATTCGACAACGAGATCGAGAGCAAACTGTTCGTGATCGGTCCGGAGCCCGGCGGCGAGCGGCGCGAGCTGCCCATGAAACAGACTGCGCCGGGGCGCTACGAGGCAGATTTCCAGCTGGAGAAGTACGGATCGTTCTTGCTCCGAGCCGAGCACAACAAGGTGAACAAGAAGGGCGAGATCTCGAACGTGGGGCAGAGCTTCGGCCACGTCTCGAACCCGTACCCGCGCGAGTACGCCAGCTTCGAGCCGGACATCGAGCGCCTGAGCCGGGCGGCGCTGGCGGGCGGCGGCAGGGTCGATCCCGAGCCGAAGGAGGTCTTTGACCCCGCCGGTGAGAAGATCGTCTACTTCGAGCAGCTCTGGAGCCGCTTCATCATGGCGGCCATCGCCATGTTCTTGCTGGATCTGCTGGTGCGACGCATTCGGATCTTCGATCGCAAGTTCGTTCCCAAGAAGCGCCGCGCCTCGTGAGACCCCATCTGCTCGGGCAGCTCCCGGCGGATCTCGTCGAGCACCTCCGCCGATCCGGAACCGGGCTGAGCGACGCGGAGGCTCGCCGTCTGCTGGCGCAGACCTTCGACCCGCCGACGGCGCCGCCGCCCAAGCAACCGCTCTCGAAGCTCAAGCAGGCGGCCGTCGCCCGCGACTTCGACTCGCATCGGCTCGAGCTGCTGGAGCGGATCGAGAATCCGAGCGATGGCTTCGTGAAGTACCTGTTCCGATCCCCTGACGGCGCGCTCTCGGAGGCGGTGCGCATCCCTTTGGAGAAACCCGGGCGCTTCAGCGTGTGCCTCTCGTCGCAGGTCGGCTGTGCCATGCAGTGCGCGTTCTGCGCCACGGGTCGCTTGGGGCTCACGCGCAACCTCGAGACCTGGGAGATGATCTCGGCGTTCCTCACCGTCCGCGACGAGGCTAAAGGTCGCATCGTGGGCGCGCTCTTCCAAGGGCAGGGCGAGCCCCTTCAGAACTACGAGAACGTGATTCGCGCCGCACGTCTGCTGTCGCACCCCTGCGGCGGCCGCGTCTCGGGCCGCTCGATCACGATCTCGACCGTGGGCCTGGTGCCTCAGATCCGGCGCTTCGCCGCCGAGCGCCACCCCTACCGCCTGATCATCTCGCTCACCAGCGCCATCGCCGAGCGTCGCCAGCGTCTGTTGCCGGTGGCCGGGCGCGTTCCCCTGGAAGAGCTCGCCGCGGCCGTGCGTGAATACTGGTCAGGAGCGAAGCACGGTCGGCTCACCCTGGCCATGGTGCTGCTCGGCGGAGTGAACACCGATGCGGCCGAGGTCGAGCAGATCCAGCGCCTGTTCGGCGCCATGGATCTGCGCATCAACCTGATCGACGTGAACGACGCTCGGCCGGGTGGCTTCGCTCCGGCCAGCGACGCCGAGCGCCGCGCGTTCATGGATGCGCTTCAGATCCTGAAAGCGCCGATTGTGCGCCGGTATTCGGGTGGCGCGGAGACCCACGCAGCCTGCGGGATGTTGGCGGCGGCGAGGATTGACGCGACGGCCGACGACCGCGGACTGGGTTGACTGATCGGGGGTGCCGCGCCCGGAGCGGGCCCCAGCGTGGTCAACAGCCCGCGACGCAGCTCGTGTAACCGGAGCACGCCGCCGACGAGCAGGTGCTGCCGATGCAGGCCTGCACGCTTTGCGACGAGACGCAGGCGCTGCACTCCGTCGAGATCTGGCCGCCGCCGCAGAACTCCGAGCAAGCCTGCGCGCAGTTCGGATCTCCGCACACGCAGATTGCGATGGTCTTGTTGAACTGCTGCTGACCTTCCACGTGCGAAGTGGAACAACACTCGGTGCACTTCGCCGCAGTCGCGCAGGGATCGGCCGCGTCGGGCCACGGATTGGTGCCGCCGGTCCCTCCGGTTGCGCTGCCGTCAGTGCCTCCGGTTGCGCTGCCGTCAGCGCCTCCGGTGCCCCCGCCATCCGTGCCGCCCGCGCTGCCCGTGCCGGCGCCGCCGTCCGTGCCGCCGACTCCGCTGCCGCCGTCCGAGTCGGCGCCGCCGCGAAGATCGTCCAGTGACGACGACAGGCTGCAGGCAGCCGCCGCGAGAGCAAAGAGCCAGTAGGGTCGCATCACTTTGGCGGCGGGGCGGCCTTGGTCTGGCAAGCGACCACGAGGTCGATCTTGCCGCCGTCGTCCGCATTCACCTTGTCGCAGGTCGCTCCGAGCGGCAATACCTTGCTTTTGGGCTGCGAACCGTCGTCCACGATCCGAAAGCCACAGTGGCGACCCGTGTTGGTCCATCCGAGGACTCGATCTACTGGGCGAAGCGCGCGCGAGCGCCAGGTGCCCCCGGCATTGGGGCTTTGGGCATCGAACGCGAGAAGACCCGATGGAGCTATGCTCGCGCCATCGCGCGCCGTGCTGGAAAGTGGTTGATCGGGGAGCCGCTCGGGCGGGGCGGTATGGCAGAGGTTTTTGCGGCCCAGTCACCCGCTGGCGTGCCGGCGGCGGTGAAGATCCTGCACGCGGGTGTGGCCAGCGATCCCGATTTGCTGGCTCGCTTTTGGCGTGAGGTGGAAGTCGCAGGCGACATCGGACACAAGGGCGTCGTGCAGGTGATCGATCACGGGCTGGCGGACGACGGCCGGCCGTTTCTGGCGATGGAGCTGCTTCACGGCAGCACGTTGGCGGAACTGGCGAGTCGAAGCGAAGGGGTCTCGCTCGATGCGTTGCTCGAGTACGTGGACCAGGTGCTCGATGTCTTGGCGGCCGCGCACGACCGAGCGGTCATCCACCGAGACCTGAAGCCGGCAAACCTGTTCGTCACAGACGACGGCCGCGTGAAGGTGCTCGACTTCGGCATCGCGCGGCTGCTGGACGCCGGCGTGGACACCCTCAAGACCGCCACGGGAGTCGCAATCGGCACGGTCACCTACATGGCACCCGAGCAGGCAGCGGGTCAGCGCGATCAGGTCGACGGGCGAACCGATCTGTTCGCCGTTGGGGCGATCCTGTTCCGGCTGCTGTCGGGACGCCGCGTCCACGAAGGTAGAAACGGCGGCGAAATCCTGATGAAGGCGGCATCCGAGCAGGCTCCGGCACTGCTCAGTGTTGCGCCTCACGTTCCCGCGCTGGTTGCGGCGGTGACCGATCGGGCCCTCTCCTTCGACAAACACCAGCGCTTTCCCGATGCCCGGGCGATGCGCGCCGCGCTGGCTCAGGCGCGGATCGGTTCGGTCGGTCCGGCGCGGCACGGCGTCGCACTCCCTACGGGCGCCGCACCCGCACCTGCGGACGTCACCGTGTTTTCCGGAGGAGAATCGCGGATCGACTCGCCCGTTGTCGCGACCGCTCCGTCGGTCGTTGCCGCCTCGTCGTTCGCCGCGGTGCCCCTGCGCGTCGTATTCGGGGCCATCGGTGTGGTGGCTCTATTCATCACTGTGGTCAGCGCGGGGTCGGCGGCCATTATGCTCTTCGTCTTGGAGCCGGACTCTCTGGAGCCCGTGGGCTCGAACTCGGGCACGGCGCAACTCGTGGAATTGGACGCGCTCATCGGCGCGTACCGCGCCTCTCCGGGCGCAGCCCACGAGAAGTACCGGAGCACCACGATTCGAACGAGCGGTTCCGTCAGCGAGGTCGGCGAAGCGCGACTCTCCTTCCGCATGGGGGGAGCGGCCGAGCCTTGGCTCGAATGCTCGCCCAGTTCGCCCTCCGAGCTCTCGGTCGGCGCCAGGGTCACGGTCGAGGGCATGGTGACCGCCTGGCACGAAGGCCCTCGCAGGGTGATCCTCGGTTCGTGCGTAATCGTGCCCTGACCCGGCCACGGCTTCGAACGCAGCGAAAGGAAGACGCCCACACGCGCCCCAGCCGGGCATGATCCGCCGGTTGAACCTGCTCGGCTCGCGCTGCTCGGGCTCGCCGCGCTACTTGCCGTGGTGATCGACCGCCACCGATGAGCGGTTCCATTTCGCGGCAGATCCGGCTACTCCCGGGGCTGCCATGAACCGATCACTCGCCTTCTTGCTGATGGTCGCCGGCTGCAGCGGCGCCGTGCCCTCCACCCCAGCACCGGTGCCGCCGGTGGTCGCTCCGCTGCCCGAAAAAGAGTCCAGCGATCCGACCGCCGAGGAGGCCGAGGCCTTCATCAAGGACGTGAACGAGACCATCCGAAAGCTGGCTGAGGACGCGGACCGCGCGGCCTGGGTCAAGTCGACCTACATCACCCAAGACACCGAGCACCTCGAGTCCAAAGAGCGCGAACGGGTGATGGAGTTCTTGTCGCGCAAGGTCAAGGAATCTCGCCGCTTCGAAGGGCTCGAACTGCCGCCCGACACGGCTCGGTCGCTCTACTTGCTCAAATTCTCAGCAGGCCTGCCCGCGCCGAGCGACGCCACGAAGCGCGCCCGCCTGGCCGAGGTCACCACCCAACTCGAGAGCATCTACGGCAAGGGCAAGTACTGTTCGCCACGCCTGAAGGGCAAGGGCGAGGACAAGAAGAGCGAGTGTCTGGAGTTGGGCGAGCTCAGCAAGGTGCTCTCGAAGGAGAAGGACTACGACCTGTTGCTCGAGGTGTGGAAGGGCTGGCACTCCATCTCGCCGCCGATGCGCTCGATGTACGAAGAGTTCGTGGCGCTGGGCAACGAGGGCGCGAAGGAGCTCGGCTTCGGCAACATGGCCGAGATCTGGAAGGGCGGTTACGACATGTCGCCGGCCGACTTCGAGGACGAAATGGACCGGCTGTGGACCGAGGTGAAGCCGCTCTACGACAAGCTGCACTGCTTCGTCCGCGCCAAGCTCAGCAAGCAGTACGGGGCCGAGAAGGTCGCGCCCGGCGGGCCGATTCCGGCGCACCTGCTCGGCAACATGTGGGCGCAAGAGTGGCAGGCGCTCTACCCCCTGGTCGAGCCGCACAAGGGCAAGGGCAGCATCGACGTCACCAAGCAGCTGGTGGCCAAGAAGTAGGACCACGTGAAGATGGTCAAGACCGGCGAGGCCTTCTTCACCTCGCTGGGCATGCAGCCGCTGCCGAAGACGTTCTGGGAGCGCAGCCTGTTCTTGAAGCCCAAGGACCGCGACGTGGTCTGTCACGCCAGCGCGTGGGACGTCGCCCTGTCCGGTGACCTGCGCATCAAGATGTGCATCCAGGTCGACTTCGACGACCTCGTGACCATCCACCACGAGCTCGGTCACAACTACTACTACCAGCAGTACGGCCAACTGCCGCCGCTGTTTCAGGAGGGCGCCAACGACGGCTTTCACGAGGGCATCGGCGACACCCTCGCGCTCAGCGTGACGCCCGACTACCTGAAGAAGATCGGCCTGCTCGACAAGGTGCCAACGACAATCGAAAGGCCGACCTCAACGTGCTGATGACACGACGCCCTCGAGGGCGTCGCGTTCTTGCCCTTCGGCAAGCTGATCGACGAGTGGCGCTGGGACGTGTTCGACGGGCGCACCCCGCCGAGCGAGTACAACAAGAGCTGGTGGGAGCTGCGCCGCAAGTACCAGGGCATCGCGCCGGCGGGCGACCGCAGCGAGAAGGACTTCGATCCGGGCGCCAAGTACCACATCCCGGCCAACGTGCCGTACACGCGCTACTTCATCGCGCGCATCCTGCAGTACCAGTTCCACCGCGCGCTCTGCAAAGCGGCGGGCATCACCGGACCGCTGCACAAGTGCTCGATCTACGGCAACGCGGCCGCTGGCAAGAAGATGATCGACATGCTGAAGCTCGGCGCCAGCAAGGAGTGGTCGGTCGCGCTCGAGACCATCTCCGGAGAGAAGCGCATGGATGCCACGGCCATCATCGACTACTACGCGCCTCTGGCCGCTTGGCTCGACGAGCAGAACAAAGGCCAGAAGTGCGGCTGGGATTGACGTGAGCTTCGAGCAGGTTCGCCCGCGCCTGACTTCAGGTCGACCCTTGGTGATCGACGCCGACACGGGTGCGTGCTTCCGCACCCGCGGCGCCGCCATCGATTCGCCAGGAGCGGTGGGGAGGCTGCTCAGGAGCCGACCCGACAGCGTGCTCGCGCACCACCGCGCCGAAGTACAGAGCCACGTCACCATCCTGACGGCGCTCACTGCCGACACCACTCCTCGGGCTTTGGCCGAAGTCGGAATGGAGCACCGATCTGCGCTGCTCACCGGCATCGCAGTCGAGCTGGCGCTCGAGGCCGCGCACGCCGCCGACAAGCCCGTGGCGGTGGCTGGGGTGCTCGGCAGCGAGATGGTCGCGGCGCTTCAACCTCACCGCATGAGTGAGGAGCTCGTCGAACATGCGACGCGCATCGCGGCCGCTGGCGTCGAGTTGATCCTGGCCCGGGGACAAGGGTCGCGCCTCGAGTTGACGGCGGCGGTGGCCGCCGCCGCGCACACCGAGCTTCCCACCTGGGCGGTCGTCGAGTGTCTGCCCGGCGGGCAGCTGACCCACGGCGGTCGCCTGAGCGAACTCTGCGACGATTTGCGAGCGGCCGGCGCCTCGGCCGTGCTGTTCGAGGTGTCGAGCATCGACGACGGCCTGGCGCTGCTGAGTCAATGTCACGAGATCGGAGCCACGGTGGTGCCCGGCATCTTGCTCTCGGCGGGGCCCGACAGCGTGCGGGGGTTCCCAACCTCCGGGGTCGATCCGGCGCCCTGGGGCGCGCGCGCCCTGGAGCTGGACAGCGCGGGTGCGCGCATCATCGGCGGCGGCGCAGGCACCACCGAGGAGTTCACCAGCGCTCTCATGGAAGAGCTGACGGCGCTCCACCCCTCCGTCCCAGCGCGGCGTTGAGCCCCGTCAGTGCAGCACGGTCAGGTTGACCACCGCGTATCCGCCCTTCTTCAGGCTGACGCGCTGGGTCTTGCCCACTCCGCGGGCCCCCAGCCAAATGGAGTGGGTGCCCGGCGGCAGCCAAACCCGGCCGAAGGCCATGCGCGCGGGCAGCGTCGACCAGCTCCGCGTGTCGGGTGTGTCGGCGGCGACCATCGAGGCCTGAGTGCCCAGGCTGAGCAGCATGCCAAGCGCGCCGCCGCCGGAGCCGCGCCGTACCACCTCGCCCGCGGCGATGCGGGTGATGAGCCGGGTGATCGCGCTTCCGACGATGGCACCCTTGGCGCTCTGCCAGGCGAGGTCGGCCTCGCGATCGACGGCGACGATGCCCTCGAGCTTCTGCCAACGACCGTCCACGGCAAACTGTGGGATCTCGTACTTTCCTCGGGCCTTGCCCAGCTCCGGGTAGTTCACCCACGTGACCAGACCTTGAGCCGCCAACGCGCTCGCCTGATTTTGGTCGTGGGGTGAGAGGCTGCCCGAGACCCAGGTCAGCGCGAGACCGATGGGGACGCGCTTGGCGATCTTGGCCGGCACGCGGCCGAAGCTGACGATCACCAACACCTCGGCGAGCTCGCTCGTGTCCGGCGGAGTTGCCTTTGCTGGCGCTGGCGGATCGCTTCGTTCGGGAGCGCTCTTCTCGTCTTCAGGAACGGGCGGCGGGGTCGGCGGTGCGAGCTTCGGATCCGCGTTGCCCAAGATGGCTCGGATGCGCGGCGAGCGGAACGAGGCCGACTCCGCCAGGCGGCGCACCGGCTCATGCAGTGAACGGTACTGCCCGTACTGAAGGGCCTCGTCGTAGTAGCGGAGCGCTTCCTGCGCACGCCCGCTCTTCTCGAACACGAAGCCCGAGAGGTAGCTGCCCGGGCCGAGCAGGCTCAGGCTCGGATCCTTGCGATCGGCGAGGTATTTCTGCATCACCGACAGGCGTCGCGCCTCGATGCGGCCGCCATTCAGATCCGCGCGCACCAAGTAGTTCACCATGTTCATGGTGTTGATCATCAGCTTCTCGTAGGCCGGCGCGCGATAGGGGCCGGTGTCGTCCGAGAACAGATAGCGGCCCAGATCCGCGCCCGCACCGCGCGACAGGTCGAGCACTTCGATCTGCTTGTCGGCGATCTGGAGATCGCGGCTCGAAAGCTCGTATCGATCGAGCTGCTGGAGCACGATCGCGCGGTCGAGCACGAACAGGATCTTGTCGCCGGAGATTTCCTTGGGCAGCTGCTCGGCGCCATCGACCTCGAGCGCCTCGTTGTAGAGCTCGAGGGCGCGCTTGGGTTGGCCGGCGTCGAGAGCGCTGCGTGCCTCTTTGGTGCGATCGGAGTGGCTGGCGCAGCCGGCCAGCGTCAGCGTGGCGGCAAACAGCACCGTCGGAGCGCGCCAGCGCGAGGTCATCGATCGGTCACTTCACGATGGCCTTGGTCAGCCCGCTCTTGTGTTGAAAGAGAATGGCCCCCGTCTCGGCGTCCAGGACCTGGAGGAACAAGAAGTACTGCACGCGGCGCTCCTCGTCCTGGCGTTCGTCGGAGCTGAAGACCTTGCCGGTCACGAAGTACTTGGCGCCGATCTGCTTGCCCCAGCGGGCGACCGCCGACGGATCGAAGGCGTCCGAGTACTGACGGCGCACTTCTTCCACAATCTGCGGCTGACGCTCCAGGCTGACCACCTGAACGTGCCCCGCGTTGACCAGCGTCGTTTCGATGTCGCTCAGGAGCGAGTCCAGGGCCGCGTCCACGTGCTCGCTGGTCTCGTTCTTGAGCGGCATCACGGCCAGGGTCGGCCGGTTCTCCTTCGTCCAGCGTTGCACGACGGCCGAGGCCTGCATGGCCTTCATGTTCTCTTCGAGCATCTTCTGAAGATCGCGCTTGTCGAGGCCTGTGCTCATGGCCTCGTCGTCGAGCCCCTGAACCTGGTCGCCGCGCACCGCCTGCGGCCCCCCGCAACCGCCGAGCGAGACGCACGAAACCGAAGCCAGCACCAGGAACACGCGACCGAATGTCATGGTCCGAGTCTGATACCTCCCGGCCGCGGTGCAAAGGCCTTTGCCGCCCGTTGATCCGCGGCCTTGTTCTGCTAAACCAAGCGGCCATGACGGCCAGGCTGGTGGTGGGCGTTTCTTGCGGGCTCCTCCTCGGGCTTGCGCCTGCGTTGACGCACGCGGCGGAGCCGGCCGTGGAGGAGTCGCGCCCCAAGATAGACCTTGGCGTTCCGGCACAGCCGCCGCCCGTCGAGCGCACCCATCACGTTCACGAGGGCTTCTACCTGCGTGTGAACCTCGGCGTCGGCGCCCTCGGCAACAGCTACGATCTCGGGCAAGTCTCCGCCGAGTCCCACGGCGGCACGCTCGCCCTCGACGTGTTGGTCGGCGGCACTCCCGCCAAGGGGCTCGCCATCGGCGGGGCGTTGCTCAACGAGGCCGGCGTCTCCCACGGCGTCGAACAAGACGGCCGCTCGCTGAGCGACACCAATCTGCGCTTCTCGCTGTTGGGCGCCTTCGTCGACGGCTTCTTCGATCCCAAGGGCGGCTTCCACTTGGGAGGAGCCGTGGGGCTCGCTGCCCTCGGAGTGGGTGATCTGAAGACCGAAGGCGAGGCCGAGACGCTGACCGGGATCGGCGGCGCGGCCTGGGCCGGATACGACGCCTGGGTCGCGGACGAGTGGGCCGTCGGGGGGCTCATCCGTGCGGGCGGGGGCATCACCCAGAAGAAGAACGATGCGGGGGACATCACCGCGTCCACCTTCTCGCTGGGCCTGATGTTGACGGTTCTGAACCACTGACCGTCCCCCTTCCAATTGCCGTTGCTCCGCCTTACATGCTCATCTCGCCGGGCGGACCGGGGTGTGATACTCGGCGTGCGATAACGCCGTAATCGAGCCATGGGCCAGAGCGACCACGACCCCGCCGCCGACCGACCCGTAACCGAGCTCGACGAGCTCGAGGAGGTCTTCCGTTCGGTCGAGAAGCCGAAGTCCGAGCACCGGGTCGGTATCGAAGTCGAGAAGTTCGGCGTGGGCACCAAGGCCGGCAGGCCCCTGGCTTACGACGGTGAGCACGGAGTGTTGCGTGTGCTCGAGGCCCTCGCAAACGCCCATGGCTGGGCTCCCGTGAGCGAGACCCAGGGCGGGCCCGTCATCTCGCTCACGCGCGGGCTGGCCTCGATCACGCTCGAGCCGGGCGCGCAGCTCGAGCTCTCCGGCGCGCCCGCGGACGACATTCACGCGAGCTGCGACGAGATCCACCTGCACATGGCCGAGCTCGAGACCATCACCGCCGAGATGGGACTGGCGTGGCTTGGCGTGGGCTTTCACCCCTTCGCGCGCCAAGAAGATCTGCCCTGGGTGCCCAAGCAACGCTACGCCATCATGCAGCGCTACCTTCCGACGGTGGGCGCCGGCGCGCTGGACATGATGCGGCGCACGGCGACGGTGCAGGCAAATCTGGACTTCAGCGACGAAGCTGACGCCATGAACAAGCTCCGGGTGAGCTTGGTGTTCGCTCCGCTGATCAACGCGATGACGGCGAACTCGCCCTTCAAGGAGGGGCGCGCGGCGGGCAAGAAGAGCGTGCGAGGTGAGGTCTGGCTGAGCATGGATCCGAGCCGCTCGGGCTTGATCCCTGCGCTCTGGCAGAAGCGCGATCTCCGCTACCGCGACTACGTCGAGTGGGCGCTCGACGCGGGCATGTTCTTGATCAAGCGTGATGGCAAGGTCGTCGCCAACACGGGGCAGACCTTCCGAGATTTCATGGCGAACGGCTTCGAAGGGCACCACGCCACCTTCGCGGACTGGAAGCTCCACGTGAACACGCTGTTCCCCGAGGCGCGGATCAAGAGCACCTTCGAGGTGCGGCCCTGCGACTCGCTGCCCACCGATCTCGTCTGCTCGGTGCCGGCGCTCTACACCGGGCTGCTTTACGACGACGCGGCGTTCTCTCGCGTCCGGGAGCTGGCGGCGACGTTCAGCTTCGACGAGGTCGAAGCCGCGCGTCCCGAGCTGATTCGGATTGGGCTGGGCGCGTCCATTGGGCGGCGCAGTGCCCGCGATCTTGCCGTCGAGCTCGTGGACATCGCCAAGTCCGGGCTCACGGCCCGAGCCCGGAAGAACGCCTCGGGGCAAGACGAGACCATCCACCTCTCGAAGCTCGAGGCGCTGGTCGAGGCCGGGCGCTGCCCTGCCGATCGGCTGCTCGACGGACTCTCGGCTGCGCCCTCGGTGTCGGAGATCATCACGCGCGCTCGCGCCTGAAGCGCTAGACTTCGCGGGCCATGTCCGACGAAGCGCGTCTGCTCGCCTTCCGCAGCGAGTTCCCCACGCTGGAGAAGAAGACCCATCTGATCAGCCACTCGCTCGGCGCGATGCCTCGCCGCGCGCGCGACCGCGTGCTGAGCTTCATGGACCAGTGGCAAGACGACTCGATCGAGGCGTGGAGCCGTCACTGGCTGCCCGAGGTCGGCGCCGTCGGCGATCTGATCGGGCAGGTGCTCGGGGTCGAGCCAGGCTCGGTCACGATCAACCAGAACGTATCCACCATCCAGGCCATGGTGGCCTCGTGCTTCGACTTCGCTGCGCCCCGCAACAAGGTCGTCTACACGGATATGAACTTCTCCACCGTGGACTACGTGTGGCAGGAGCAGCGTCGCCGCGGAGCGGATGTGGTGGTGGTGAAGAGCGACGGCATTCACGCCCCGATGGAGGCGCTGCTCGACGCCATCGACGAGCGCACGCTGATCGTGCCCGTGAGCCACGTGCTCTTCCGCTCCAGCGGCGTGAAGGACGTGGCCGCCATCGTGAAGAAGGCGCACTCCGTCGGCGCCCTGGTGCTGCTCGACGTCTATCAGGCCGCCGGCACCCTCCCGCTGTCGCTCGCCGAATGGGGCGTGGACATGGCCTGTGGCGGCAGCGTGAAGTGGGCTTGCGGCGGCCCGGGCTGCGCCTACCTCTACGTGAACCCGAAGCTTCGGGGCACGCTGCGTCCCGCCAGCACGGGCTGGTTCGGCCACGCGCGCCCCTTCGCCTTCGAGCCTGGGCCCGTGGTCTACGCCGAGGATCACTGGCGCATGGTCGGAGGCACACCGGCCATCCCGGCCCTCTACACCGCGCGCGCGGGCTGGGAGATCATTCTCGAGGCGGGCGTCGAGAACATCCGCGAGAAGTCGCTGCGCCAGACCACGCTGCTGCGGTCGCTGGTGCGCGATCGCGGATTTCAGGTGAACACGCCGGAGAAGGACCAAGAGCGCGGCGGCACCATCTGCTTCGACTTCGACGGGGCCGAGGCCGTGAGCCGCGCGCTCCTGGCCCGGGACATGCTGCACGACTACCGGCCGCGTTGCGGCATCCGCGCCAGCCCGCATTTCTACACGACGGACGACGAGATCGTGCGCTTCGTCGAGAGCGTGGACGAGGTTCGAAAGCGCTGAAGGCCTAGTGTCAGCCTGTGCCACCGCCCGTGGCCCGGGCCTTGCTAACACGGGCTTTCATGCGAGCTGCTCTGATTCTCTGTGTGCTTTTGGTCGGGTGCGGCGGCGAAAACGCAGCCGGCGACCCCGGCGTCGACGCCTCGAACACGGATGCCGGAGTCGACGCGCCCGTCGAGGCGGGGCCCTGCGATCCAACAGGCGACTGGACGTGGACCTTTCAGGCCGAGGCCGGCACCCCGCAGGTCGATCAGGTGAAGATCGAGACCGCCCTCGACGCTGGCAGCGATGCGCTGAAGGTCACCTTCCTGGACCGCGCCGAGCCGAAAGACACGTGCATGCCGCCGGCCGACGGCGGCGCCGACGCAGGCCCGGAGCTCATCGAAGCCGTCGGGACCTTCGACGCCGCGACCTGCACGCTGAGCGTCGACTATGCGCGGACGTGGTGTTTCTCCGGCGAACAGCAGTGTGACGACTGGAGCATGTCGCTGACCTTCTCCGGCACCACGGCCAGCGGCAGCGCCACCAGTATCGGCGGCTGGTGCATGGACAAACACACCAGCGAGTACACGGTCACGGCGACCAAACCCTGAGGCGCGTCAGCCCGCGAAGAACATCTTGTGCAGCGCGATGCCGACGCCGGTGAGGCTCTCGCCGGCGATGAAACCGCTCGCGAGCACGATCAAGAAGCGGTCGCCCCAGGTCTTGTTCTTCTTCTGCACGAACAGCGCAACAGTGGCGCCGAGCAGCATCGAGAAGCCCTGGTAGGCCGGGATCACGAAGCCGAGGCCCATGCTCGACGGGCTCGGGACCCACTGGGCCAGGCGGCGGGGCAGCTTCTTCTCGAGGATGGCCAGCACGACGCCGGCGGCGCCGCCGATCATCATGGCCGTGAGGGCCCCTGGTGGCATGGCCGACAGCCCCTTGGCAAAGAGCTCCGCGACCGCCTTCCATGAAGCGACCGCGGGCGCGGGCCACTCGTCCGTGAGCAGCATGGTCTTCGCGTCGCGCACCAACACCAGGTATGCCGCCGAACCGACCAGTGCGCCGCTCAAGGTTCCGAAGACCTGTGCGACGACCTGACGGCGCGGGGAGGCGCCCAAGATGAGTCCGGTCTTCATGTCGTGCAGCAGGTCGCCGCACTGCGAGGCCGCACCGCCGGTGACGTTGGCGCTCATCAGGTTTGCCGCGACGTTTCCCGGTTGGATCACGCCGAACATGAGCTGCGTGACCTTGCCCATGGCGCCGACCGGCGTGACGTTGGTCTCGCCGGTCACGCGCCCGGTCACCACCGCCAACACGAAGGTGAGCAGGACGCCCAAGATGGCGGTCCACCAGGTGATGCCGAAGAACGCGATTTGAGTCGCGGTCGCGAGGATCGTCGCCACGACGATGCCGCCCAAGAACCACTTCATGGGCACCACGTCGCGCAGCCGTGAGCCCTCCGGCAAATCCTCGCCGTCTGCTGGCGTGTTTCGCGAACCGGGCAAGAACGCCCGGACCATGGAGCGCCACGAGAACGCCAGCGAGGTGAGCGACGAGCTCACCATCATCGCGACGCCGGGCCAGAGCAGCCACGAGAGCAGGGGCGTATACCAGGATTTCTCCGCGATCTTGGCCGTCGGCAGCGCCCAACCGTGCTCGAGCACGTAGGGGCCGAGCACGCCGAATGCGATGGCCGAGCCGAGGAACAAGGAGGCCGCGGCGCGGAAGCCGACCAGCACACCCACCGCAGCCATGAGCGGCGAAGGGTCGAAGGCAAAGCTGAGGTTGGTCAGCGAGATCTTCGAGATGCCCTTGGCCACCACCGGCGCCGGCGCGGTCCAGCTGATGGCCGGCGCCCACTTGGGGACCTTCGCGTACTCGATCACCAGCGCCATGACGCCGGCGAACACGGCGCCCGCACCGAGCATGCGCACCCGCGCCATGGCCTCCTTGCCTTTGGCGTACATCTGCTTGAGCGTCTCCGCCGAGGCGAGGCCGCCGGGGAAGGGCAGTTTGTCCACCACGAGCAGCTGTCGCCGCAGGCCGATGCCCGCGACGATGCCCACCGCCATGACGCTGGCGGTCCACGCGGCCAGGATCTGCCAGGTGTACTCGTAGCCCGTCATGATGGTGAGCGCCGGGATGGGCGCGACCAAACCTGCGGACGAGACCGCCGCCGCCGATGACGCCGCGGTCTGGTTCACGTTGCATTCGAGCAGCGAGAAGTTCTTCGCGCCGACGACCTCGAAGGCCTTCCACAGCGCGAAGCCCAGCAAGGCCGCCGTCACGCTCATGTTCATGCCCCAGCCGATCTTGAGACCTGCGTAGATGTTGCAGATCGACAGCACGCCTCCGAACACCATGCCGGTCGCTACGGCGCGCAGCGTCAGCTCGGGCAGATCGGGCGGATAGATCGGCGTCGCGTCGGAGGTCGCTTCAGGGGTCGTCATGCAGCGCGTGCTGCCGTAGCCGAGATCAGACCCTGAGTCACCGAGACTCGGCGCAGCGGTCCACGTCGAGCTCGCTTCGGGCTCGCGCGATGCACAGGGCCTCGCTCTTGGCTGTGTCCCTCGACAGGCACTCTTCGCCGCCGAGCCGCACGCGATCTTCGTGGGCCGAGCTGCCGATCATCTTTTTCCTGCGCAGCTCGAGATCGGCTCGTTCTTGCGCGTCTGCGGCTTCTTTCACCGCGAGCTCCAGCGCCAGCTCCTCAATGCGACGAGCAGCGGCCTCACACTCCAGCTTGCTCGCCAGCGCGCCCGGCGCGGCTTGGTCCTTGGTCGAGGGGGGCTGGGTCTTGCCGCGCGCGCCGGTGGTTCCGTCGGCGCCGCGGTGCTCGGTCCAGTCGCCCAAGATCGCGCGGGGATCTTCGGCTTCTTTGCTCGGGCAGCCGACGAGAGGCAGCGCGAGGGCGAGGCAGACCAGGCGACGCGGGGACATGAGCGGCCACGGTACGAGGCAGGGGCCCCGAAGTCCAAGCCTTGGCGCTCGGAAGACGTCGAAAACCCGCCTGCGTGCGCGTTGCGGCCGGAGAAGTTTCGTGTACGAATCATTCCGCCGGCGCCGGCCTCCCGGGGTCGCCGGCCCGCCCAGGAGCATCGCCATGTGGGATCCGTATACCGAAGAGCACGAACACTTCCGCAAGACCGTCCGCCAGTTTGCCGAGAAGGAGATCGCGCCGTTCTCGGACGAGTGGGAGAAGGCCAAAGACTTTCCCAGCGAGCTGTTCAAGAAGGCCGGAGACCTGGGCATTCTCGGCGCGCACTACTCCGAGGCTTGCGGCGGCTCCGGCGGCGACTACTGGTTCAGCGTCGCCAAGGCGCAGGAGCTGCCCCGCGGGCGCTGCGCCGGCGTGACGATGGCGCTGCTCGTGCAGACCGACATGGCGACGCCGGTCATCGCGGATCTGGGCACGCCGGAGCAAATCGAAGAGTTCCTCAAGCCCGCGCTCGCAGGGGATCGCATCGCAGCCATCGGCGTCAGTGAGCCAGGTGCCGGCAGCGACGTCGCCAACATTCGCACCGTGGCCAAGCGCGACGGCGGCGACTACGTGCTGAACGGCCAGAAGACCTTCATCACCAACGGCACCCGGGCCAGCTTCATCACGCTGCTCGCCAAGACCAACCCCGAGTCGGGCGCCCACGGCTGCACCTTCTTCCTGGTGCCGACCGACACCAAGGGCTTCCGGGTCGGCAGGAAGCTGGAGAAGATCGGCAACCACGCCTCGGACACGGCCGAGCTCTGGCTCGAAGACGTGCGCATCCCGGAGCGCTACCGCCTCGGCGAAGAGAACATGGGCTTCATGTACTTGATGCAGAACTTCCAGGCCGAGCGCCTGATCGGCGCCGTCGCCGGCGTCGCTGGCGCGCGCTTTGCCATCGAGTTCTCCCGTGAGTACGGCGAACAGCGCGTGGTGTTTGGCAAACCGCTGATCAAGCGCGAGCTCTGGCAGCACAAGTTCGTCAACATGTACACCAAGGTCGAGATGGCGCAGGCCTTCGTAGACAAGTGCGTCGATGCCTACAACACCGACAAGTACGAGAACCAAGGCAACGTCACGATGGAGACGGTGAAGCTGATCAGCATGGCGAAGATCGTCGCCGGCGAGCTGGTCGCCGAGGTGATGGACACCTGCCTGCAGTTCCACGGCGGTTGGGGCTACGTCGAGGAGTACCCCATCGCTCGCGCCTGGCGTGACGCTCGCCTGCTCAAGATCGGTGGCGGCACCACCGAGACGATGACGTACTACCTGGCGAAGTTGATGGGGCTCTAGCGGCAGCCCTCACCCGCACTTCGGGACAACGCGGGCTACGGCGCGTAGTACGTCCCGCCAATCGAAGCGCAGGCGTTCGGCTGCTCGGACTTGGCGATCGCGAATTCGTCTTCGCTCGTGCTCGGGTCGTCGGGGTAGAGTCCCCAGACCACCCAGCAGAAGGTCGACGGCTGGCTGCACCCGCCCGCGTTGGGATAGGCGTGCGAACACGGCGTCGTGCCGAGAACTCCGTTCGAGTCGGCGCAGGTCTGATCGAAGACGGCCTTCTGCGGGCCTTGGAAGCCGGAGCCTTCGTGGCACGCGCCGGAGCCGTCCGCCTCCACGATGATGAGGCAAGACGCGAGGTCGGGTCCGTTGCAGGCCGGGCCAGCATCACCCGCTGTGCCCCCGGTTCCGCCCACGGCGCCGCCGCCCTCCGCGTCCACGCCGGCGTCCCCGCCGGATCCGCCTACAGCCCCGCCCGCACCGCCGGCGCCCGAGGCACCCCCAACAGCCCCGCCGGCGCCGGCCGCGCCTCCGGTGCCGTTCCCGGACCCGCCGCTGTTGCAGGACGCAAGAATGAAGAACGCGAGCAACGACCAGGCTGCTTTGTACATGGCTCATTCTAGCATTCGCCACGAGCCGCGCGCGAGTTCCCCGATTGACGTCACGACGCTGGCGCGTCCAGCTCACCCCCGCACTTCCAGCACAGCTCGAAATTCTCGGGGCTGTCGTCGCCACAGCTCGGGCAGCGCTTCACGCCGTCGAGCTTCGCGCGGCCCCGAGCTTCGAACTCGACCACGGCCGCCCGCGCACGCTCGACGTCGCTGGCGCGCTCGACCACCACCCGCGGTCGCGATGCCAGGTACGGCAGCTCGCCGTAGCCCGACATGCTGAGCGCGTTGTCGATGCGCGCCGGGATCCAGAGCTCGATCAGCTGATCCAAGAGCAGCTGCGCCTCCCACAGGTCCTGCGCGATGAACACCACGTGCACGGCGGCGCGAGCATGAGACGCGCTCGGTTGCGGGTCAAACGCCACCTGGCGCGGCCATCGTGCGCGCGGTATCGTGGCGGCATGGTGCGCTGGCTCTCGGGTCTCGCGGCGGTCGCGGCGGTCGCGGTGTTCGGCTGCTCGTCTTCTTCGACCAACCCCGGCGGCGGGGGCGCGGCGAGCGGCGGCGCTGCGGGGGGCGGCGGCGCATCCGGTGGGGGCAGCGGCGGCGCGGCGACTGGGGGCAGTGGCGGGGGCGCGAGCGCATGTCCCTGGGGCGAGTGCCTGAAGAAGATCAACGATTCGAATTGCAAGTTGGAGGCAGCGAAGTGCCTGTTTCCGAAGGACTGCAGTGAGATCGGCGCCTACGCGGAGTGCTCTTGCGACAAGGGCGACAACTGCGCTTTCCCGACGGATCTGGTAGGCAGCAAGCTGATTGCGTGCGTCGCCAAACACCCGGTGCTCGCGCCACTGTGCCTGGGGGTCGATGCCTGCAACATTCGGGATGAGGCCTGCGTCGCCGTTGGCTCTCCCAAATGCTGCGCTGGTCTGGCCTGCGGCAGCGCTGGTCTCTGCCAGTGACTCAGGCCGCGCGCGCGAGGCTGATCTTCTCGGCCTGCCCCGCGCGGTAGAAGCGTCGGAGCGTGCGCAGCGCCACAGGTGGGTCGTCACGGCTCACGAGCCGCGCCACGAATCGCGCGGCCAGGTCGTTGGCCAGCCGGTAGCGAGCGCCGTCTTCAGTGTCCGCCGCATGCAGGTAGCGGACGCGCTCGTAGAGATGACCGTGCAGTGCGCTGCTCTGATGAGGATCGAGCGGCGCGCCTGCGAAGGCGATCAGCACGAACTTGTCGACCTCGGCCTGGAGCTCGAGCTCGAGCTGCGTGGCCGGCAAGTCGGTGCGGGCACGCTCGGCGACGAAGACAAAATGGCTGACGCCCTCGACGATCTGTAGCCAAGCGTCCGAGGGGCCGTAGTGGGGCGCGGTCAGATCGAGCGGATCCCTGACCGGAGGCAATACCAGGGCGATCTCGAGCTCGTCGTCACGCTGCCGAATCACCAGGGTTTCGCGGGACTGTTCGGCTCCCATGCGCACGAAGTCGACGACGTCAGCGGTGCGTTCGAGGCCGTAGACGCGCTCGATTTCGAGCTGAACGCTGCGCAGCGTGCGATGCTGCGGGTCGATCAATGCACCAATCCCGTTCCGCGCACGGGTACCATGCCGTGGGCGACCAAGGCGTCGCCGAGCGTCGCCGATCCGGTCTTGAGCCAGCGCTCGTAGAGCTTGACTACCGCGCCGTCGGTGCGCGCCGAACGCGCGCGGAGCGACTCGGCGACGTCCGCCAAGAGCCGCACGAACATGCGGAACTTCTCGGCCAACTCGCTGAACAGGTCGGGCGCGCCCGGATCCTGAGCTCGCTGTCGCAGCATGGCCGAGGCGTTCTCGTAGGCGCAGGAGCCGAGGGTGCTCATGTACGCCGGCGCCACCCCGCGATTCTCGAGGTGCTCGCCGAAGAACCCCGAGAGGTAGAGCACACCGTCACCGATCACACGCAGGCGCTCGAAGCGTTCTGGGCCCGAGGTCTGCATGGCTTCATCGAGGAGCAGGGTGAGCGGTCGTGAGAGGGTCTCTTCCCCGAGCTGCCCGGGCTTGGTGTAGTCGGAGAGAAGCGCGACCACGTAGGCCTCGGCGGCTCCGGTGGCCTCGTAGCCCTGGGCCCGAATCGCATCGGAGACGACCGGGCCGAAGAAGGCGCTCACGCTCGAAGCGAGGTCGATGGTCGGTGGGGGGGAACGGTCTCGATCACTCATGGCAGATCACTCCTGTTCCGGCCTCGGAGGCCGGCGCGAGCTGTGGAGAAGGCGGGGATATCTGCCCGGGCGGTGTCCCGGGTGGACTCGACAATGCGTCGTGGTTTCGGTGACCTGTGCGCGTTCTCCAACCAGCTTCCTCCAATATGAGGGAACGGATCGCTTCAGGCCAAGTTGAAGTGAAGCTGGAGCGGGCGTTCTTCAGCACTCGCCCGCGGGGGCTGCCAGCCGAAAACCACCTTGTCTCCCCCTTGACTCCATTGGAGCTACGATTACATTCCGGCTCCTGTTAGCACTCTCGATCAGTGAGTGCCAACTGACTTACTGTTTGATTCCGAGGGGTTGAACGGCGCGCTCGCGTCCCACACCCCCAAATCCCGGACTTACTCCGGGGCCCAAACCCCGCAGCGATTTCCGCTGCGACCGCCCCGGATCACTCCGGAGCCAACCGATTGAGGAGAGGAAGACCCATGAAGATTCGACCGCTGCAGGACCGCGTCATCGTCAAGCGAGTGAAGGAAGAAGAGAAGACCAAGGGCGGGATCATCATCCCCGACACCGCGAAAGAGAAGCCCATCGAGGGCGAGGTCATCGCGGTCGGCAACGGCAAGGTCCTCGAGGACGGCACCGTTCGGAAGCTCGACGTCAAGGCGGGCGACCGCGTGCTCTTCGGCAAGTACAGCGGCACCGAGGTGAAGATCGACGGCGAGGAGCACCTCATCCTGCGCGAGGACGACATCCTCGGCGTGATCGAGAAGTGAGTCGTTGACGAGGCATTAGAGGAAAGACGAAGAAAATGGCTGCAAAAGAAATCGTTTACAAAGAGCAACGCTCGCACCCTGATCCTCAACGGCGTCAACGCGCTCGCCGACGCGGTCAAGGTCACCCTCGGTCCCAAGGGCCGCAACGTCGTCATCGAGAAGAGCTTCGGCTCGCCGACGGTCACCAAGGACGGCGTCACCGTCGCCAAGGAGATCGAGCTCGAGAACAAGTTCGAGAACATGGGCGCACAGATGGTGCGCGAAGTCGCCTCGAAGACCAGCGACGTCGCCGGCGACGGCACCACGACCGCCACCGTGCTCGCGCAGGCGATCTTCCGTGAGGGCAGCAAGCTCGTCGCGGCGGGCCACAACCCGATGGAGATCAAGCGCGGCATCGACAAGGCCGTCGAGGCCATCGTCGCCGAGCTCAAGAAGATGGCGAAGCCGACCAAGGATCCGAACGAGATCGCCCAGGTCGGCACCATCAGCGCCAACGGCGACGAGACCATCGGCAAGCTGCTCAGCGAGGCGATGGAGAAGGTCGGCAAGGAAGGCGTCATCACCGTCGAAGAGGCGAAGAGCGCCGAGACCACCCTCGACGTCGTCGAAGGCATGCAGTTCGACCGCGGCTACCTCTCCCCGTACTTCGTGACGGATCCGGAGCGCATGGAGGCCGACGCTCGAGGACGCCTACATCCTGCTCAGCGAGAAGAAGATCAGCAACATGAAGGACCTGCTCCCGGTGCTCGAGGCGATTGCGCGCAGCAGAAGCCGCTGCTCATCATCGCCGAGGACGTCGAGGGCGAAGCGCTGGCGACGCTCGTCGTCAACAAGCTCCGCGGCACGCTGCACTGCTGCGCCGTCAAGGCCCCGGGCTTCGGCGATCGCCGCAAGGAGATGCTGAAGGACATCGCGATGCTCACCGGCGGCCAGGTCATCTCCGAGGAGCTCGGGCTCAAGCTCGAGAACGTCACGATCACCGATCTCGGCCGCGCCAAGAGCATCAAGATCGACAAGGACAACACCACGATCGTCGACGGCGCCGGCGAGAAGGACAAGATCAAGGCTCGCCAGACCGAGATCCGCGCCCAGATCGAGAACACCACCAGCGACTACGACCGCGAGAAGCTCCAGGAGCGCCTCGCCAAGCTCGTGGGCGGCGTTGCGGTGATCAAGGTCGGCGCGGCGACCGAGACCGAGATGAAGGAGAAGAAGGCCCGCGTCGAAGACGCGCTGCACGCGACCCGTGCGGCCGTCGAAGAAGGCATCGTGCCCGGCGGCGGCGTCGCTCTGATCCGCGCTCAGCCGGTGCTCGACGCACTCCAGGTCAACGACGAGCAGAAGTTCGGCGTGCAGATCATCCGTCGCGTCGATCGAGGAGCCGCTCCGCCAGATCGCGGCGAACGCCGGCGAAGAGGGCTCGATCGTCGTGCAGAAGGTCCGGAGGGCAAAGGCAACTTCGGCTTCAACGCGGCGACCGGCGAGTACGGCGACCTCGTCGGCCGAGGGCGTCATCGACCCGGCCAAGGTCGTGCGCTCCGCGCTGCAGAACGCGGCCAGCGTGGCGGGCCTCATGCTCACCACCGAGGCGCTCGTCGCCGAGAAGCCGAAGGAGGAGAAGGCTGGCGGCGGCGGACACGCAGGCCACGGCCACGACTTCTGATCACGTCGCGTCCGAATAGGGCGCGGCTGACATGAAGTCGCGAAGAGGCGGATCCTGAAAGGGGTCCGCCTTTTTGCTTCCATGGGAGCCCGCCTCACCCAAAGCCCGTCGGCTTGCGTGGCAACGATCCGATCAAGTGCGGCGCCTTCGCCGAGCCCTCGTCCTTCAGGCGCAGGGCCAGGTCGATGCGCAGCGCGGCGTTGACGAGACCCAGGTGGCTGAACGCCTGGGGAAAGTTGCCGAGCAGCGCGCCGTTCGTCGGGTCGATCTCCTCCGACAAGAGGCCGAGGTGATTGCTGGCCTCGGCGTGAGCCACGAACACCTCCGTGGCCGCGCTCAGATCGCCCTGCAGCGCCAGCGCTTCGGCCAGCCAGAAGCCGCACAGGATGAACGCGCCCTCTTCGCCGCCCACACCGTCGTCATCGGCGCGGTAGCGATACAAGAACGGACCCGCGCCGAGCTCGCTTCGGACCCACGCCACGGTCTTCACCAGGCGGGGATCTTCGTCGGGGAGAAAGCCGTGAATGGGCATCAGCAAGAGCGCTGCGTCCGCGCGGTGCTCGCCGTAACAGCTGACGAAGTGCCCATGATTCGGGTCCATGCCCCGCGCGATCACGTCCGCGTGGATCTCCGACGCGCAGCGTTCCCAGCGCTCCGCTAGATCGACTCGTCCGAAGCCGCGCGCGAGCTGGGCGCCGCGATCCATGGCCAGCCAGTTCATGACCTTGGAGTGCACGTTGTGTCGCTTGCCGGTCCGCGGCTCCCAGATCCCGTGATCGGGGGACCCCCAGGTCTGTTCGGCGTCTTCGATGATGGCCGCGACCTTGTGCCACGCGCGCAGCGGCAAGGTACCGCCGAAGCGCTCGAAGAGATGCGCGGCGTCGACCACGGCGCCGGTGGTGTCGAGCTGAACCTGATCCCGAGCGCCATTGCCGATGCGCACCGGAGCCGAACCGAAGGCGCCCCTCAAATGACCGAGCTCGGATTCATCTGGAACGGCGCCGCCGTCGAGCGTGTACATCAGCTCGAGGCCGTGGTCCGCGTCGACCGCGTCGCGGATGAAATGGTAGAAGTCGCGGGCTTCTTGCGGGTACCCGATCAAGTTGGCGGCGCGCAAGGTGAGGGCCGCGTCGCGCACCCAGGTGTAGCGGTAGTCCCAGTTGCGGGTGCCGCCGATCCATTCCGGCAGCGAGGTCGTGGGCGCCGCCACGGTGGCGCCGGTGGGGCCGTACATCAGCAGTTTCAGCGTGATCGCCGAGCGCATCACGTGGTGGCGCCAGGGTCCGTCGTAGGTGAGGCGCGATGACCACTCTCGCCACTTGCGCCGAGTGACCCTCAAGTGCTCGTAGGGTCGGTGCGCCTCGACGGCTTCGATCACCGAGGCGTTCCAGTTCAGGATGCACCAGAGCGGCGAGCCGCTGCGAAGCTGCACGGTGGCGCGCAGGCCGCCGTTCGGCATCGGCTTCCAGTCCAGCCGCTGCGAGGTGCTGAGCGCCAGACGTTCGCCGCCGCTGCCCTCCGCCATCACGCCGTGCTCGCCGATCTCGATGCGCGGCGTGTCGCGCGCGTAGTCGAAGCGCGGGTCGAAGACGACCTCGACCTCGGCTTCGCCGCCCAGGCAGTCCATGCGCCGGTGCAGCTCGTGGATGCAGGCGCGCGGATCGTCGGACCACGGCATGGAGTCGACCAGTCGAAGGGTGCCATCGTTTGGCACCTCGAAGAGCGTCTCGAGCACCGCGGTGTCGGGGTCGTAGGCCTGCAGCGCCTCGAAGGGACGCTGCGTCGGGCGCATGGCCATCTGCCCGCCGCGCTGCCAGTCGAGTAGGCGAGCGAACACCGTCGGGCTATCGAAGCGGGGCAAACACAGCCAGTCCACGGCGCCGTCCACGGCGACGAGCGCCGCGGTGAACCCGTCGCCAATTAGCCCGCGAGCCGCGAGCGGCAGCTCCTCGGAAGCATCCGCGCCGACGACGAACGGTTTGCGCAGACGTCGCGCAGCGCTGAAGAGGTCCATGACCCCATGATTTCAGGCTGACGCTCGAAAGCAAACGCGAGGGCAATGCGAGCTGGTTCTGCTAGGATTGCTGCCTGGTGGCAGGGAAGCAGACCTTTCGTTGGGCGTTGGTGTGCGCGGCGATCGCGGGGGCAGCGATCGGTGGGCCGGGCTGCGCCGAGACGTCGTGCGAAGAGACGCGCACCTGCGCCGGGCCGAGCAGCGGCGGCGCGGGTGGCGCGGGTGGCGCGGGTGCAACCGGTGGGAAGGGCGGGACCTGGGGGACCGGCGGCACGGGCACGGGCGGTACGGGCACGGGCGGCCAGCCGCCCGTCGGCAGCTTTGGGATCACGGTCGCGACGAAGTTGCTGACCGTGATCGAGGCGTCGCAGATCGACGTCGAAGTGAGCATCGCGCGGCAGGACTTCAGCGAGGCCATCAGCATCGACTTGGTCGGGCTACCGAGCGGGGTGACTGCGCCGACGGTGGTCGCAACCAAGCTGGAGACGTCCGTCAAACTGACGATCACCGCCGGCACCAGCATCAAGCACGGCGTCTCGGCGATCACGGCGCGCGGCAAGACCAGCGCCGACGAGAAGACGGCGCAGTTCGATCTCCTCGCACGCGGAGCGGCGGGCACTCGGGACAACACCTTTGCCGATTTGGGCGCGTCCGTGTTCGGCGACTGGACGCGTCCGCGCGCCATGGCGCTGGCCGCCGACGGGAAGATCTACGTGGCCGGTGAAGCGGGTTCGACCCCGGCCGGTATCCACGCCTACTTTCTGGCCCGATTTTTGGCCAACGGCGACCCCGACTCGGCGTTCGGCACATCCGGATCCGTCGTGCGCTACGCCACGGCGAACACGGGCGTACACGCCGCGCGCGGCGTCTACCTCGATGCGCAGGGTCGCGCGGTGGTGGGCGGCTACTTCTCTGGAAACCAGGTGTTTGTGGCGCGCTTCGACCCAACCGGCGCCCTCGATCCGACCTTCGCTACCGCAGGTGAAATCAGCGGCCCTGGCTTCAGCGTCTTCGCCCTCACGGGCCAAGGGGCCAAGGTCGTCGTTTCCGGCAAGAACGACAAGACGCCTGCGCACGCCATCGTGGCTCGCAGCGACGCCAACGGCGCGCCGGACAACCCCTTCGGTGCCCAGTCCATCGCGACCATCAACACGACCTCGTACGCCAGCGAGGCGACCTCCATCGCGGTCGACGCGGCCAACCGCATCGTGGTCGCCGGCACCACGAACAAACCCGGCGGCACCGTGATGGTCGCGCGCGTCACGCCGAGCGGCGCGATGGACACCTTTGCCACGGCGGGAATAGCCTGGCTCGATCCGGGCAACGGCGGCCTCACCACTGGGCTCGCGCTGCGCCCCGACAAACGCATCGTGGTGGGCGGCGGCGCCACCGGAGACAAGTATTTCTTGTTTCAGCTCGACGATCAGGGCGCTCCCGACCCGACCTTCGGGACCAGCGGACTCGCGACCGGCACCGCGATGCGCATCGACGCGCTCACGCTGGACGGGTCGGGTCGGGTGGTGGTTGCCGGTCGCGTCGGGCAATCGCTCGGTGTCGCGCGCTTCGGCACCGACGGCAAGCCGGAGGCGGGATTCGGCTCGAGCGGTTTCGCGACGGTTGGGGGAACGCTGACGCCCCAAGCCGTGCTGATCTTGCCGGACGGACGCGCGATCGTGTTGGGCGTCGGACAGGCAGTGGCAGGCGATCGACTAGTGCTGACGCGCGTGTGGATGTGAGGGCGACGGTCAGCGGCAGAGCTGCGCGGTCTGCGAAGAATTCGCGTGCGCGCTCGCGACGCAGACCTTCTTGGCACCTCCGCCCGGAATGGGCTCGAAGGCAGTGTCTTGAGTGCAGGTCTTGAGGGTCACGATGGTTCCGCAAGGTCCGTCGGCGCTCAGGCCTGAGTTCGAGCCCAGCGTGCAGGAAAAAATGTCGCACCAGCAGTCGTAGCTGGCGGCGTTGCAGGGTGGGTCCTTGTCGAGAACCTTGCTGCAGTACTGACACGCGCCGGAGACCGTCTTGTAGTACTGCTCGGCAGTATTGTCGCAGTTGTAGTCGAATTTGCCGTCGCCTCGGTGGTTGGGGAACCACTGCGTCTGCCCTGGCTTCGCGTCGGCGTTGGCGTCGTAGCAGTCAGTCTTGTCCGCGACGTAGCCGGCCGGCTTCTTGTTCGCGCAACCGAGAATGGCCTTGGCGGCGTTGCCGAACCCGTCGTTGTCCGAGTCTTGATACCAGAGCACGCAAGCCTGGCCGGCGTCGCAGGTCTGGCCGTTGCACTTGCACGAACCGCTCGAGCACTCGAAGTTCGCGCCGCAGGTCGCGTTGCAGCACGTTCCGCCAAAGCAGATCCCGCTCTTGCAAGCGGAGGGCTTCGGGCACGCCTTGCCCAAGTCGAGCTTGAGGTCGCAGGTCGGAGCCTTGCAGTAGGTCGTCGAGATGCACTCCGCATCGGCGCTGCACTGGGTGAGGCACCCAGGCCCTGAACACTGGTAGTTTCCGCACGACTTGTCCGCCTTCACGCAGGCGCCGGCGCCGCTGCACGCGAAGTTGCTCTGAACGCTGCTGGAGCAAACCTGCGCTGCGCACGATTTCGACCCACTGGGATAGGTGCAGGCGCTCTTGCCATCACAGGTGCCGGCGCAGGGATCGGTGGGCGTGCCCGCGCCCGTGCAGTCGCCCTCGGGGTCCGTATTTGCCGCATACGAGGTGCAGAGGCCCTCTTTTCCCGAGGCTTTGCAGGTGCTGCACAGGCCCGCGCAGTCGCTCTCGCAGCAGACGTCGTCGACGCAGTAGCCGCTCTTGCACTCGGTCTTGTTCGCACACGGCTTGCCGTCCGCTTTGCCGCTGCCGCTATCAGCTCCCGCCTCGCCGCCGCTGCCCGCCGCTCCGCCGGCGCCCGCCTCGCCGCCCGAACCCGACACGCCGCCGGCGCCCGACACGCCGCCGCCACCCGACACGCCGCCGCCACCCGACACGCCGCCGCTCGCGGCCGAGCCGCCGGCTCCGCCGGAGCCTCCCGTGGTGCTTGCATCACCCGCGCTGCCTCCGGTGTTGGTCGCGCCGCCGGTGTTCTTGGCAGTGAAGTCATCGCCGCCCGAGCACGCAGGCATCAACGTGAACGTGGTCGAAGCAACGAAGCCGATGCTGAGCGCGGCGCGAAACGCGGCGCGCGAAGAGAACGCAGTGCGCTTAGTCATGGAGCCCTCCCGGGAGGAGCAGACTATCGCGGTGCTGGGGGCGCTGCCACCTGGCCGGTTGGCCAGGTGACGCAGGTGGCGCCCTGCGACACGGACCGTCGCTTCACTTCTGCTCGTACTCTTTTGCCGCCGCGCCCGCGCTGCCCTCGGGCGCGGGGTTCAGCCCGGATCCTTGCAGCTTTCCCGCGGCGCCTTTCGCCCCGCCCGCGCCCTCGCCGAGCGTGGTGGATGCGCTAGCAGGTTTGTCGCCGCTCCAGACCAGCGCGTAGCTCGGTCCGCCCGAGGCCCCGGAGCCCGAGCCGCCCGGGCCGCCAGTGCCGCCCTTGCCGCCGTCTCCGCCCCCGCCGAGTCCGCCCGCGGCCCCGCCGCCGCCGCCGCCGGACTTGCCCGAGCCGCCCGCCGCGGCGTCGCCGCCCTTGCCGCCATCGCCGCCCGTCTTGGAAGTGAGATCGCAACCGGTGAGCGACACGGTGCTCTGCCAGGACAGCAACGCGACGCTCGCGCCGCCGCCCTTGCCGCCGGTGCCCTTGCCGCCGCCGCAGCCGCCCATTCCGCCGGCGCCGCCGGACGCGCCGATGCAGGTGGATGACGTGCTCGCGCTCGCGCCGCCGCCGCCGCCGCCCTGACCGGGGAAGCCGTTGGTTCCGTCGTTGCCGTTTGCAGCCGTGAAGCCGGCGGAGGTGAAGGCTCCTGCGGTGGCCACGGATCCGGTGGTGCCCGCGTTGCCGTTGGAGCCCGCGGTCCCCCCAACGCCGTTGCCGGTTCCGCTGCCGGCCGGGCCGCCGTTGACGAAGCTGGGAGGCGTCACGTTGGCCTTCGGCGTTCCGTCTCCGCCCGGGAGGCCCGCTGCCGCCTTGGCCGACGGACCGCCAACGCCGCCGAGCGATCCGCACTCGCTCGGTCCGCTCCAGGATCCACCAAACTGCTGAGCCGGCGCGCCGCTGCACGTCGCTGCCGTCCCGTTCTGCGCCGCCGCCGCGGCCGCCGCGTCTGTTCCCGGCTTGCCATCGGCCCCCGCGCCGCCGGCCTTGCCGTCGCCGGCCGTGATCTTCACTCCCTTGAAGGCCACGCCCTTGGAGCTCACGACCACGGCGCCGACGCTGCTCTCGCCCGAATTGGCGGCGTTGGCGGCGGCGATGTCGAAGCTCTCGACCACGAAGCTGTTCGGAACGCCGTTGATCGCGATCCCGATCGCCGCCGCGTTGACCTTGACCTTGGTGACCGCGGACCACGCCCAGCTCGCGCAGTCGAAGCCGCCGTACATGCCATGACCGTCGTGCGCGGCGGTGACCGCCAGCGTGCTGGTCTCGGCGAGTGCGGTGCCGTTGTCACACGCGTAGACGTTCTTGCCCGCGGTCCCCGCGGTGCTGAGCGCCTGGCTCAAGGTCAGGTACGGATTTGCTTTGGTGCCGTCACCCGTCGAGTCATTGCCAGCGGGTGAGACGAAGATCCCGTGCTGGTCGTCGATCAGACACGCCTCCTCGCCTGGGCTCTTGCTCGTGTCGCAGCCGCCACCGTCACCGCCCGCCGATCCTCCGCCCGCGCCGCCGGTGCCGCCGGTGCCGCTGGTGCCGCCAGTTCCGCCGGTGCCGCCGTCCTTGCCGCCAGATCCGCCGGACCCGCCGGACCCGCTGTCTTTGCCGCCGCTGCCGCAGCTCAGCGAGTCTTCGCAGGCGAACTCCTCGCCGCCGCAGGCGCTGACGGCAAAGAGGCCAGCGAGCGCCGACGACGCGATGAACACACCCAGACAGTGACGACGAATACGCATGGTGATTGCCCCTCTAGAAGCTACCGGTCAGGCCCATCATCGCGCCGTGCCACTGCGGGGCACCGAAGATGCTGATGCGCCCGGCCTTGGGTGCGTTGGCCTTCTTGGAAGGCCACGCCAGGAAGGTCACGGTGGTCGCTGCGAGCAAGACGCCGCTCGCGATGAACGCCGCGGTGGAGATTTGCTTGGCGTCATCTCGCTTTTCGAGAGCGTCGACCAAGTCGGAACACTGCGAAGGGGCGGAGGAGCCGACGCTGGCTTGGCTTCCGAATTTCTCCGACAGCTCCGACCGCAGGCTGTCCGCGTCGTCCTGCGCGCCAGATTTCTCGAAGGTGTAGAACACGCCAACGCCGGCGGCCGCGAGCGTGAGCCCAGCTCCGGCGATGAGGGCGAGGGTGCGTGGCTTCATGCCCGACGAGTCCAGTTCGACGGTGTCGCCCGCGCTCGAGCTCGCGCTGCCCGGCGCAGCCGCACCGGGCCCCACTGGCCCCACTGCCGCCGCTTCTCCGGCTCTTCCTGCCCACCCTCGCCGCCGCTTTGCGGCGTCGGTCCCTCCCAAAGCCATGCTCGCGGCTTCGCCGCTGCGCGTG
Organism: uncultured delta proteobacterium; assembly: GCA_963716725.1. GTDB lineage: Bacteria > Myxococcota_A > Polyangia > Polyangiales > Polyangiaceae > JADJKB01. The sequence continues at coordinate 5,707 of CAVQUB010000034.1, read as the reverse complement.
GCAGGGAGGGACTTCGACCCGCTCGCGTCGTTGCGAACTCGCGGTCGCGCGGCCTCGTTGTGAGCTTCGGGAGGGCAGCGGTCGCTATGTTCCTCCCGGCGTGATGGCCGGGCTCCGCTTCGATGGCGCACGCTCTTTGCCACGCCGCGTTCCGATCGAGTCGAAGTCGCGCTTCGTCGACGTGAGCTCGTGTCGAGAGCGCCCTTGAAGCGGCGTGTCACAGATCGTGCGCCGTGAACTCGCAAAGCCCGGCCATCACGCCGGGAGGAGGCAGATCCATGGCTCAACATCCCCGAAGCTCTCCGCTCATCATCGCACGCGCTCGCGAGATGCGCTTTGCAATGACCGAGAGCGAGCAAATCTTGTGGCGCGAGCTGCGGGGCGGCCGGCTCGGCGTCGCGTTTCGGCGCCAGGTGCCCATCGGGCGCTATGTCGCCGACTTCGCAGCGCCCACGCTGAAGCTCGTCGTGGAAGTCGACGGTGGGTGTCACGTGCGGCGCATCGCGGCTGATGCGCGCAGGGATCGGGTCCTGCGCCGGTGGGGATTCACGGTGCTGCGGGTCGAGGCAGAGTTGGTGCGGCGGGAATTGTCGCAGGCAGTTGCGCTGGTCCGGGCGGCGGTTGCGGGGAGGTGAGGGTGCGCACTCCCTCGCGGCGTCGTGTCGCGGGGTGCGAGTTCGGTGGCGACCTTGGCGCTACTCGTCGAAGTAGTCCGTGTCGAGCTTCGGTACTCGGATCGGGCGCATCGTGACACCCACCTCGTAATCAATCATGAGCTCGGTGAGCCTGAGCCCATCCACCAGCACGATTCGCTCGACCGACCGCGCAAAGTCGAGCGCCTGGGCGGTGAACGACGAGGTCGTTATGAACACGCCCTTCGCCGCGCGGTGTCCGGCCAATGCACCATAGAACCCTTGCACCTCAGGACGACCCACCGACGCCTGCCAACGCTTCGCCTGCACGTACACTTTTTCGAGGCCGAGGCGATCGAGCGAGATGACGCCGTCGATTCCCCCGTCACCCGAGCCTCCGACTCGCTGAAGGTCGGAGCGGGTGGCTCCGTAGCCCATGCGATGAAGCACATCGAGCACGATGGTCTCGAAGTACCTCGGAGAGACCTGGGCGAGCACCTCGAGCAGCTCGCCACTGGTCGTCGCGCGCAGCTCCGCAACAGCTGCCTCCAGTCGATCGTCCGGGCTCGCAGACACACTTGCGGCCGCCTGCGGAAGCGCCCCAGCGGTGTGAGGATCTCCCTCCACGGATAGCCGAACGTCGTCGTGTTCAGTCGCGATCCTCTCGACGAGGTCGTTGGAGAGTGGAGCGGAATGCGCCTCCACGAACTTGCGCCCGCCGTCGGTCAGGCACCAGTGACCGCGCCTGGGGCTGGCGGAGTATCCGGCCCTTTTCAGTCGGTCATGTGCCCACCCCGCCCGGTTCTTGTAAACGCGCTGTCTGCCGCTGGGCAGCAGCTCGGCCATCTGTTCTTCGGTCAGGCCCAGGGCGGCCGCCGCTGCGTCATGCGCCTCTCGCGCAACGACCCCATCACGCTTGTCGTAGAGATAGCGCAGCAGCGGCTCGATGAACTGGTCGTATGTCGGCACGGCCATGGTGCTCACTCGGGGTCATTGCACTTCGAGAGTTTCCTGCTCGATGCCGTCGATGCCGTCGTTGACACCGGCCTTGCCACCGGCGCCTTTGACACCCTTCTTGCCGATCGTGAACTTCGTTCCGCTGTCGACGGTCGGAGGAGCGGGTCCCTTCCAGGCAACTGCGACGCTAATGCCGCCCGCGCCGCCACCCCCCGCCGCGCCAGTTCCGCCGGGGCCGCCCGCGCCGCCCGCACACCCGTCGGCGGAAAACGCGCCCGCGAAACCAAATTCGATCTGACCGGACTGTCCGCCCGCGCCCGTCCCGCCGGCTCCCGCGTCAGCTGTCGAGAGTTCAGATCCGGCAGCGATGCCCACGGTCGAACCGAGAACCAGCAGCGCAATGCTCGCGCCGCCCCCACCGCCGCCAGGTGCACCAGCTCCGCCGCACCCGCCGCACCCGCCGCCGCCCCCACCGCCGGACGCGGTGCTCGCGCCGCCGCCGCCACCCTGGCCAGGCCCACCATCGCTCCCCTTCGCCCCGCCGGTGGGGGACCAGCCGGAAGCCGTGAGCAATCCGAACGTGGCGGCACCGGCCGCTTCGGTCAGCGACTTGCCGGGGTTTCCCTTGCCGCCACCGCCGCCCGAGTTGCAGGCCTTGGCCGGATCACCTGCAGTGCCGCCGCCCGTGTCGGGCGTGCCCTTGCCGCCGGCTTGACCGCCCGTGGATGCCGTTCCCCCGATGCCGCCCGTCGTCAGCGCGCCGCCGGGGCATGTGCACTTCTTCTCGGTGCCGCCCGCAGTCCCGCTCGCGTCGTTCCCCTTCAGCGAAGCCTGCGTGGGAAAGCCGTGCGGCGCGAGCGTGCCGTTTGCTCCGGCCATCCCCTTGCCCCCGGCCAGTTTCACACGCCGCATCTGGACATCGGCGCTTCCGCGCACGACCGCGGCGATGCTGCTCTCGCCCGGTGCCGAGGCGTTCGCTGCTGCGAAATCGAGATCGTCAACCAGAACCTTGGTGGTCACGGAGTCGATCTCCAAGGCAAAGCCCTTCGCTGAAGGCTTGATCACGGCGCGCTTTCCGGCCTCGTAGCTCCAGTCGTTGCATGAGAACCCCCCATGCAGGCTCGCAGCGCCCGTCACCTTGACTTGCTCGTCGTAGGTCGTGACGCAAACCAAGATCAACTTGCCGCTGGCGGCCGAGAGGGCCTCGCCGATTGTCTTGAAAGGACTCGACCTGGTGCCACTCCCGCTTGTTGCCGCCGTCCCGTTGACGAATACCGCGTACTGATCGTCCACGAGACATGCGGCTTCACTAGGGCTCTTGGTGGTGTCGCACGTGCCACCGTCACCGCCTGCCACGCCGCCCGCACCACCCGCTCCCGAAGTGCCGCCTGCACCGCCGGTGCCACCGGTGTTGGTGCCACCGGCGCCTCCGGTGTTGGCGCCCCCGGTGCCTCCGTCTTTGGACGGGCACGTCGCGTCGGCCTCGCACGAGTCGAAGTCGTCGCCTCCGCAGCCGACCACCAGTCCGGGAGACAAGCCGATCGCCGTGAACACGAAAGCAAAGCCGAGCTTCTTCATCGAGTCAGTCCCCTTGATGGTCAGAAACGACCAAATGCGCCAACGCCTGCGGTGTGTGGGGTCAAGATGGGATGCAGCATGGCCGATGTCTTCGACTTGGGCATCAACATGAACGCAACGTACCCGGCCGCACCCACGCCGGCGCCGATGAAGCCGATGTTCGAAATGGTGCCGTTGCTCTTGGCCCGATCGTTGGCGTCCGATAGGTCAACGCAGACATTTGAACCGCCCGCCGCGCAGCCGCTATTGCCAAGCTTGTTGTCTGAGCGGATCGCGTCAGCGTCATCCTTCGCCGACTGCTTCATCAGGTAGAAGCCGACGCCGACTGCGAGGCCGATCACCGCCACCGCGCCCGACGCGATCATGCCGATCTTGCGCACCGACGATCCGCTCGGTGGCTTGACGTCCCCGTCTCCGCTCCCGCTCCCGCTGCCCGGCGCAGCCGCACCGGGCCCCACTGGCCCCACTGCCGCCGCTTCTCCGGCAATTGCGATCTCGATCTCGCGGGCCTCGCCGATGTCCAGCGCGACGGTCTTCTTCTCGGATTTGGCGCCGAGGGTGACGATCACCGTGGCGGCTCCCGGCGTGACGAAGACGGGGCCCGAGAGTGGCGATTTGCCGACGGCCTTGCCATTGATGCTGATCTCGGCGCCCTTGGTCACCTTGAGGGTCAGCGTGCCGACCTGCTTCTTGGCTTCTTCGAAGCGCTCCGCGGTGCGCGCGCGTGAGGCCTCTTGTCCCGCGGGCCAGTTGCGCAGCGAATATTCGAGGTGCTCTGCGGCCTCTTGGTACTTCGCGAGGTACATCTCGACGTCGCCGAGGTTGCCCGCGATGTCGTAGCTCCGCTTGAGCGCCCACGCTTCTTCGAAGGCCGTCTCGGCTTCGTCCCACCTCTTCAGCTTGTAGGCATCGTTGCCCTTCTTGAAGAGCTTGGACGCCTCGTCGTTGGTGGCCCCAGACGGTGTTTCGACTGGGGGTTGGGCGTGGGCCGTCGTCGTCGCGAAGCTGCTCGCGGCGACGGCGATGGCGATGGCAACGGTGAAGGCAGGGGCGCGGAACTTCATGGCGTTCGCAGGGCGAGCTCGAGTTGGCTCGCGCGACGGCAAATTCCCTCAGGCCGGCGGGACTGGCAAGTTCCGGTGGGGTTCACGCGGCGAGCGTCACGCGAGCGCCGGCTCTGGGGCGGGCTTGTCCCGGCTTTGTTGCGGCAGGCGGTTCCGGCCCGCGGGCTGCTCGCCACCTATTGAAGTGAGCGCAGTCGCTACTCGTTGATCGGCTTCGGCGTGGCTTCGGTCGGCTGCTTCTTGCGACCGGTGGTCGATGGGGTCGGTGCCGCGGAAGGTGAAGGCTCCGATGAAGGCAGCGCCACTGGCTCGACGGCCGTCGCGGGAGCGATCGCGATCGTGGGCGTGGGCGTGGCCGATGGGGGAGCAGTCGCGGGCGTCGCTGGCGTCGCTGGCGTTGCTGGCGTTGCTGGCGTCGTCGACGCTGGCGCTGCGATCTCCGCGGCCTCGGGATTCACCATCTTGAATGCAACGAAGCCGCCCGCCGCGAGCACGAGCACCGCGATGGCTCCCCCGATGAACAGGCCAGCGCGGCCCCCTCCCGGCGGAATCGCCCCCGGACTCCGACGCCTGCGGGGGGCGAGCATCGAGGGTGGCCGCGGTGGCGTCGACGCCCATCAACAGGAGGTGCCGCTGCGCCTCTTCGCGCTTGATCACGTGCATCGCCTTCTGAGTCAGCGCGCGGCGCGGATCGGCGTCAGGCGAGATGCGGATCGGGCTGATGTCGATGGTCTTGTGATCGGCGGGCTTGGGGATGTCTCGCGGCGGCACGTAGGCGGATGCGTGATCGGGCGACGGTCCGGCCAGCGGAACTTCGTCCGGGTCATCGAAGGTCGGCGGTCCGTCCACGGGAGTGTCACCGAAGGCTGGCAGGCCATCGCGGGGCGTATCGGAGCCCGCTCCGTCGGCCGGTGAGGCCGGTTTGCGCGACGCTTTCCGCGGTGGAGGAGGGCCTGGGGGGCCGGGAGGGCTCGCTTCGCTCATCCTTGCCACCCATGAATCGCTCAGCCTGCGGGTGGTGGCAAGCGAAGTCATCGACAGCGGTATCAGGTTCTTGCGAGACTGCCCCGGAACTGGGGCTCTCGTGAAATCACACTCTCGCCAGCCGCGCGCCCGCGCGGCCTTCGTCGTCGCCTTGGTCGTCGCAGTTCTTTGCGGCGCCGCACCCGACGCCGGGGCGGAGCCCAGCGCGGCCGAGGTCGCAGTTGCGCGCAGAGCATTCGCTGACGCGACCGAGCTCGAGAAGGCCGAGCGCTGGGTCGAGGCCGAGGCCAAGCTGCGTGAAGCGCTGGCCATCAAGGAGACTCCCGGGCTGCGCTACCACCTCGGGTTCTGCCTCGAGAACCAGGGCAAGCTCGTGGGCGCCATGGTCGAGTTCGACCGGGCCGACGAGATGCTGCGGCTTGGGGCCAAGGCGCCCGACGTCGCCGCGATGCTCGAGCCTGCGCGCGATCGCGTCAGGAAGCAGGTGGCGGA
>CAVQUB010000033.1:0-140664 GCA_963716725.1 uncultured delta proteobacterium | reverse complement strand
CGGCGGCCTGGCGGACCACCTCGTCCATCGGAGCACGCTCGACGACCAGCTCGCCGGATTTTGCGTCCACCTCGAGAGGAATCCTCGGCGATGCGCTGGCAGGCGACGGCCTCTTCGTCGAGGATGGCGAGCTCCCCGGCCAGATCGTCCGTCCGCTTCCTTGCGCATGGTGGCGACGTAGCCCCGAATCACGGCGATGGGATTGTTGATCTCGTGGGCCACCCCCGCGGCGAGCTGCCCGATGGCGGCCATCCGCTCATTCGCCACCAGCTGCTTCTGATGAAGTCTGAGCTGCTCGGCCATCCTATCGAAGGCGTGGGCCAAGAGCCCCAACTCACCCTGGCCGACCTCGCCGACGCGGGTGTCCCAGATCACCCGTCCCCAAGCGCTGCGCTGCCGCGGTCAGGGTGGCGAGGGGTCGCAACACCACCCGGCGCAAGCTGAGCGCGAGCGCCGCTGCGACCGCGGCCAAGAGCGCGATGCCGGCGATGCTCGACCACCATGCCATGCGCGCGGCGGAGATGGCGTGCATGTGGGCCCCAGCCATCAGGTCCTCCACGCCCCGCGCCACGAGATCAGCTTCCGCCGCCGCAGCCATCGACAGCTCCTCGATGCGGGCGTGGAGGGTAGCGATCGCCGCCAGATCACGCTGCCCGAGGGCCGGCACGATTTCGCCGCGGAATCCGAATCCACCTTGCGACTCGCGTCGCCGATGGAGTCGACGCGGCGGCGCTCCGACGCGGGAACGGCGCCGCGGAGCGTGCTCGCCGCGACGCTGACCTTCGCAGCCCAGTGCTCGTAGTGCGGCAAGTGGTCCAGGTTGCCGTGCACGATGCAGTGGGCCACGTGGATGTACTGCTCGCGAATCGCGGCCGCGAGGCCCAAGCTGTCCCCGATCGCCATCTCGTCGGCACGCATATTGTTCCAAGTTGGCGTTCACCCCCCGCAGCAGCGTGAGGTGCACGACGCTGAGCCCCGCCGCGATGATCCAGACGATCAAGAATGCGGCGGAGAGTTGGCGGCCGATGCGGCGAGGCGGCTCCACATGGGGCGCCCTGCGGCCGCTCAGGGCTGTTGGCGCGGCGAGGCCTTCGGCGGCAGAGTCGGCGGTCATTTCGTGCCGAAAGGTACCAGAACCCCTGCACATGCACGCCTGTCGACCGCAGGCAGCCGGAAAACGAGACGCACGCCGCGGCGCGCGCGCGAGGAACACTCGCGTCGGGGGGAAGGTCACGTGCCTCCGCTTCCCGGCTGCGCGCTGAAGGCGCGTGCAATCGCCACTGAATGCCGTTCGACGCCTCCGTCGTGCGCAGCTATCGGGTCGGCGCCTTCCCGACCAACTACTTCGTCTCGAAAAAGAGCCAATCACCGGCCACACCGTGGGCATGAGCACGCGCGTCGGCATGGGTGCGCGGCTGGGGTGTGCGCGGTGAGGGTGGCCCCTTCGACCGGAAAGACCTCCTCCGCCACTTCTGGCCGTAGAGCCGGTCCGCCAGTCTGTTCCGCACAGCGCGGTCGGCGAGCGAGGGGCGTCGGCCCCTGATCGGCCTCGGCAAGCGTTCTCACCATGGTGCTCAACCGAAGCGCAATCGCCAGGCGCTCAACGGGCGACCTCTCCGCGAGCAGTTCGAATGGCGTCTCGGCGGCGGGCGACGTGTCGTGCAAGGTCCCTCCAGTATAGGGCGGGCGCACCAGCGCTCGCAACCAGCGGTGCAGGTGCACGCGCGTGGGCATGAACGCGCGGCTCGGGTGTGCGCGGAGAGGCTGACGGCGTGCCGCCGGAGCCGTTCTGGCCGTAGCGCTTGCGACCGTGCTGGCAGCGGAGGGCGAATCGCGGTGAACCTGCGCCGCTCGTAGAAGGCCCCGTCGGTCCGGCTTGGCACCCATGTGGCCGGTCCGGTTTGTCAGCTGTGTGGCCGGCTTGATTTGTTACCTCTTTAGCCGGTCTGGACCGGCGAATTGTGTTGAGATCTAACCGGCCAATCTCGGGTCGCCGATATGGGCGATTCGTTCTGTTCCCTCTGCCCCGAGTTGGCCCGTGCCGTGTCGGAATCGCGATGATCGCGGCGGAAGAAAGTAAGAGGGCCCGGATAGTCACTTCCGAGCCCTCAGGTCGTCGCGGTGGTCGCGTTCGACGGCGCTACCTTCGCATGCCATCCCTTGCTGCGGCCAGCTTTCTGCATTCGCAGCGGTGGTCGTTCTTCAGCAGGCGAAGTGCTCTCGCGATGGATGCCACAACGTGCTCGACGTTTGCCCGGCGTGCAACTTCGGCAGGCTGTTCTGCGACCCGGAGTGCCGACGCTTGTCGCGCGAAGCGTCCGTGCGCCGGTACCGCCGCAGCAAGCTGGGGCACACGACGACGGCGGCGCGAGTGGCTCGCTGGCGTGAGCAGCAGAAAAATGTAACGCACAGCACAGCCGAAAAACTTGGCCATCGTGAGATGGTCGTCCCGTTCGTAGCCGAGGCCGTCGTTGGGGCGGCATCGAGCTCGGAGCGGGAGTCGACCCATGAGCTCGATTTGGATGGGCGTTGCACCTGGGCCCCAGGAGATGCGCGTGCTCGCAATGGCCGGCCCGAGCGAGACGATTCTAAAGGCCCGGTTGCTGCGCCCGCCGACGCACCCTCGGGCGTTGCCGCTTCTGCTCGAGGCGCTGGCGCTGTGGCAGGGGCAACCGGTCCGCGTTGCGCTCGCTGCGGAAGAGCGGGGCGTCGAAGCGGACTTGTCAGCCTACGATGGGATCCCAATCGACAACGGGGCGCCGCTGTACACCGTGGACTGGGTACCACCGCCCGCTCGCGTTCGTCGCCGTCATCGCGACCTCGTGGGCGTCGGTGAATTCTGCGATTTGAGGCAGATGCTGCTCTTCGGAGTGCCTCGATGACCGCGCCCAGCCCCGACGGCGCGAGCAGCGCCACGGCCGTCCTCGCAGCGCTCGAGGTGCGCAATCTCACGCCCTTGCTCGAGGACGTCTGCCGTCGTCGTGGCGTGGTTCGGGAAGAGCTCTGCGGCCGAGCTCGGACCTCGAGCGTGTCACGTGCACGCCAGGAGCTCTGGTGGCTGATTCGTAATCAGTCCGATCGCCATTACAGCCTCCTGGAGATTGCATCGCTGTTCCGTCGCGATCACGCCACCGTGCACCACGGCATCCGAGCGCACCAGCGACGTGCAGTGCCATGAGCAGCAGCCTGCAATGCGACCTCGGTACCGCCTTGCGCGTGGTCGCGCACTCGGAGATTGGCCATTCGCTCGTGGATGCCAATGGCGTGGTCGCCGAGGTTCATGAGTTTCTCTCGGCACTCGGGGTCCGCGGATTATCCCGGCGTACGGTCCGGGCGTACGCATATGATCTGCTGCTGCTCTATCGATGGATGCGTGCTGAGGGGCGCTCGCTTCGGCAGCTCGAGGCACGCGACTTGTTGGGGTTCATCGCAGCGCAACGCAAGGCCGGCGCAGAGCCACGCTCAATCAATCGCCGGTTGACCACAGCCCGCCTTCTGTATCGCTTCTGGATGAATCGAGAGCTCGGCGTCGGCTCTCGCGTGAGCTTGCCCGCTGCGCACTACAAGGGGCCCGGTCGTGATCACTACCTCGGCATTCACCGGCTCCGACGACGCGGCGTGCTCAAGCTCCGTGTCCAAGAGCCGCGCAAGCTCGTCGAGCCGCTCACGCCCGAGCAGGTGCGAGCGTTCCTTCGCAGTCTCACCCGCTACAGGGATTTCGCCATCACCCATTTCATGCTCCTGTGCGGCCTTCGCTCGGCTGAAGTTCTCGGGCTCGAGCTTGCCGACGTCGTTTTCAGCGACGGCCGTGTTCGCGTCTGCGGCAAAGGGCAGCGCGACCGCGCACTGCCCTTGCCGCTCGTGCTCTCACGCACGTTGCGGCGGTACCTCGAGCTCGAGAGGCCCAGGCAGTGTAGCAAGCCGAGTCTGTTCGTCGTCTTACAGGGTAAGCGCCGCGGCCAGCCCATGACGCCGGCTGGACTGAGGAGCTTGTTCCGGCATCGTCGTCGCCGGCGCGTGCTCGCGATCGCCAACCCCCACCGGTTTCGACACACGTTCGGGGCCGACATGGCGCGCGCTGGTGTGCGCTTGCCCGTTCTGCAACAGATGATGGGCCATGCCGATCTGAAGACAACACTGCAGTACGTACGGTTGTCCATGGCCGACGTGGCCGACGAGTTCCGGCGCGCGCTCAAGAAAATCGCCGCCCGCTATCGGCAATGAGATTGCATCATGGCGCGCCGCGACCCCCTCGCCCATCTGCCCCCTTTCGCGCTCGAATTCTTGCAGCGCGAGCCGAGAGCGCGCGGCGTTCTGAGCCAATTTCACCTTTGGTTGAAGGCCAGCTGCCGGCCGATCCTGCAGCTCGAGAGCTCGGAAATCGATCGCTTCCTTCAGCAGCCATCCAAGGCGCCGGTGCCCGAGCATGTGCGCGCCCGCCAACGCCGCCTCGCCCTGATGTATTTCGAGTGGCTTCATGCACGTGGTCTCCTCGGCTTCGACCCGCGTTGCGCTTGGCCGCGTTCGAATTTCCCGCTGCCACCACATGCCAGCCGCTTCCTCGAATTGCTCAAACCCACGCACTCGCTGCAGACCGTACGCGCCTATCAAACCCATCTCCGACAGTTTCACATCTGGCTCAACGCCAACCATGTGTCTCTCGTCGGCCTGGAGCGTTCACACATCGAGTCCTGGCTCGCCTGGCTCCACGCTCGCCACCTCGCTGCCTGCACCCGAGTTCACGCCATCCAGAACATCCGCGCGTACCTCGAGTCGCTCGAAGAGCAGCGCGTGCTCTCTGTGCCCGCCGACACATTGATCCGTGGCAGCGACCTGCCGAAGCTCCCCAAGTACCTGCCTCGCCCGGTTCCTCCTGACACCGACCTCCTCCTTCAGCGCCGGTTCAAGAAGTCCGGGTGCATGTATCAGCTCGGTTTGCTCCTGATGCGACGCACCGGACTTCGCATCGGCGAGCTCATCGCATTACCGTACCACTGCATCCGCACCGACCACAGCGGCAACACCCTGCTCAAGGTCCCGCTCGGCAAGCTCGCCACCGAGCGGCTGGTCCCGCTCGATCCGCGCACCGTCACGCTCGTCTCCAGATTGCGGCGGACAGGCCCGCGTAAGCGCACCCTGCTGCTCGCAACTGCCGCCGGTCGCAAGACCCTTTACGGGTCCTATAGAGAAGCACTTCGCGAGGCCTGCCGTGGCATTCAGTTCGCCGAACCGATGACGACGCATCGCCTCCGTCACACCTACGCGACATCGCTCCTGGCCGCAGGAATGAGCCTTCCCTCGGTCATGCGATTGCTCGGCCACACCGACTACCGCATGACCCTGCGATACGCGGAGATCACCGGCACCACCGTGTTCGCCGAATTCGCCGCGGCACTCGAGCGAATTGCCGAGCGCTACCCCATGATCACTCCCACGGCTGCTACCGCCTCACCCCCCGCTCCGGAGCCCCTCAAGTTGCTGGCCGACCTCGCTAGATACGTGCAGAAGCGCACCCAAGACGATGGGCTCGATCGCGACTCCGCACGCATGCTCGTCCGACGTGTCCGCCGACTGCAAGCCGATCTCCGCAGACTGCTTCGCAAATCTCCGCGCTGAGGAGCGCGGCACGATTGGCCGGTTAATTGACGAGTTTTCGGACGACTCGCGTTCGCGCTTCGTCGAGTGCGCGAAAGTCGGCCCTCGCACGCACGAGGTCGAGCGCTCGCCTCGTTTCGCATGCGCGACGACTTTCGACGCGTCCGAGTGCTCGAAACGCGTCCAGCGTGGCAGCGGCAAGGTCGAGAAATCGCGTGTTATGCGAAGACATGCACGCCTCGCCCTCGCCCTCGCCCTCGCCCTCGCCCTCGCCCTCGCCCTCGCCTCGCTGCTCTCACCGATGCCGAGCTCATCGCGCGCTTGCCGGAGGTTCGTCGCGACGAGCGCCGAGCCATCGCCGAGGTCATTGCCTGTCTGGGCGAGGTCGAGCGGCGGCGGCTCAATCTTGGCGAGGCCTGCACCTCGATGTTCGCGTACTGCACGGAGCGGCTCGGGTACTCCGAGCACGCTGGTGCTCGCCGAGCTCGACAAGGCGCTGCAGGCTGCGGGGAGAGCGTGAGGACGGTGTGGCGTCACCTCCCCCCGTCCTCGCCCCCGCCTTTGCCCCAGACTCTCTCACTGCCCGGCAAAGCCTGCGCTCGGCTCACCGACTTCCGATCAAGAGTGGGAACGTAGCTAGCCGGCTTGCCTCCGCTCGCCAGACGAGCTTCCATCAGGCTATGCGTCCAGTCGTCTTCTTTGCGCTCACCGTCGTCGGGTTCGCCGTTCTGCCGAGCTGTGGCGGCGATGGCTCGGCGCCCGGCGGCGGCGGCCTCGGTGGCTCCGGCAACTTCGGCAACGTTGGCAATACGGGTGGGGGTGGTGCCGGAGGTAGCGGCGGAACGGCCGGTCTCGCCGGTGCCGGGGGCCTCGTGGCGGGAGCGGGCGGCGGCGGCGGCACTCCGAGCGGCGGCGGTGGCACCGGCGGCGGTGGTATCGGCGGCAGCGGCAACGTCGGAGGTAACGCCACGATCGTTCCCGGCGCGACAAACCGCTTCCTCTTGATCGGAACGGTGGTCACCCCTGACACGAGCTACGACGGCCAGGTGCTCGTCGAGAGCGACACGATCACGTGCGCTGCGCCGGGCACGACGTGCGCGGGCCAGAGCGGCGCGACCGGGGCCACGGTCATCAACACCAACGGCATCATCGCACCGGGCCTCATCGATACGCACAACCACATCTTGTTCGACATCTTCGACAACGACGACTGGGTGCCGCAGCTCCCGCCGACCTGCGCCAGCGCGGCCAACTGTGTCACCGGCTACTGCTCCGGGGGGAAGTGCGACTGCGTCGACAACGTCTGCCGCTACAAGAACCACACCCAGTGGACCGCCGAGTCCGAGTACGGCCTGATGCTCGACTACAAGCAATGTCTGGAGGACGCATCACAAGGCAAGCCCATCTGGTGCCCTCAAACCTACGACGGTACCGGCACCCTCGACTGCGAGCTGGACAAGTGGGGAGAGCTCAAGGGCATGGTCGCCGGGACGACGTCGATCGTGGGATTGCCCGGGACTTCGAGCGCCTGTTACGCGTCTCTGTCCCGGTCCATCGATGTCACGCAGAACGACCTCCCGGGCGACAAGATCCAGACGAGCGCGATTTTCCCGCCGTCTGCCAGCAGCGCCGACGGCGTCTGCAACAACTTCACCAGCGGCGCCACGGATGCGTACCTGATCCACGTCGGGGAGGGGGTCGACAGCGTCGCCTTGGGCGAGTTCTCGACGCTGAACACGGTCACCACTCCGGACGGCTGCCTGCTCGCGCCGAAGACCACCATCACCCACGGCACCGCGTTCGCCGCCACGCAGTTCCAGACCATGGCAACGGCTGGCATGAAGCTCACCTGGTCGCCCGCCTCCAACGTTGCGCTCTACGGCAAGACCACGGACATCCCGGCCGCGCTGGCCGCAGGCGTCACAGTAGCGATGGGCCCTGACTGGTCGATGGGAGGCAGTCAGAACATGCTCGACGAGCTTCGGTTCGCCGACAACTGGGATAATTCGCGCTGGGGCGACAAGATCACCACCAAGCAGATCGTGCAGATGGCCACCAAGAACGGCGCGGCTGCGCTGGGCTTGAGCAGCACCCTCGGCAGCATCGCCGTGAACCTGAAGGCGGACCTGTTCGTCGTGGGCGGAGACGTCACGAAGCCCTACGACGCCATCGTGGCCGCGCGCCCCAAGGACGTCCGCCTGGTGATGGTGGGAGGCGTGCCGCTGTTCGGTGACGACCAGCTCAAGGCGGCGGGCCCAGCCAGCCCGGGGTGCGAGAACATCGACATCTGCGGCCGCGGGAAATTCCTGTGCGTGGCGGAGCCCAGCAGCGCCGCCAAGCTGAACCAGACCTTCGCTCAGATCAAGACCGCGCTCGACGGCGCGCTCCTGGACCTCGACAATCTCGCCGAGCTGCCGGCCGGTAGCTGCACACCTGCTTGCAGCGCGAGCCAGGGGTGCTTCAAGCGCACCGCGGTACCACAGGTTGCGGCGAGCGCCTGCACCCCGGCGTGCACCGCAGGGCAGGCCTGTTTCCAGACCACGACCACGAAGGTCAGCTGCCTGAGCGTGAACGCCTGCTCTCCGAAGAAGACCAAGGGCTTCTCGCCGCTCGCACCGGTCGTGAAGTGTAACTAGCGCGCGAGCGCCAGCGGCGCGCGGAGCTCGGCGCCGTCGAAGCTCGAGAGCTTCTCTGCGGAGAGATCGAGCGCGAACGACTCCACCCCGCCCGCGGTGGCGACCCAGGCCCGCCGTCCGCCGGGATCGACGCGCAGGTTGCGCGGCACCCAGACGTCTGCGCGAGCGAGCGGCGCACCCAGCGTCGCGCAGCGCATGGTCCCAGCGTGTGTGGTCGGGATGACGGCGAGCCGGTCGAGCGCCGGGCCGGTGACGGTGACCAGTGCACATCCCGACGCGCCTGCGACCAGGGAGTGCGGCGCACCCAGTCCGCAGCGCCCTGGCACCGGTCGGAAGCTCGGGGGGCTGGAAGAGGGAAGGCCAGCTGTCTCCAGATCCGCGACCTCGAAGGCCTCGGGTGAGCTCCCGCGCTTCAGGAGCCAAGCGTGCGCGCCGGCTACGGCGATCACGACGCCGCGCTCGGGCGAGGGCCGCGGCAGCGCGAGCTCGACGCTGGTCCAGCCTGCGCCGAAGCCACTCACGCGGTAGACGAGATCGGCGTGATCTTCGCGCCGGAGCGCCAGCAACGAGACCGCGTCCGGCTCTGCCAGGAGCACCGGCTGGGGCAGGTCCCCGCTCTTGCCGACCACGGACAGCTCGTCGTCGAGCTCGTACCAGGTGCTGCCGAGCTCCACGCCGACGACCAAGACTCGCGTGGGGGTCGCGACGGCGCGTACCTCCCCGGGGAACACCTCCGAGCTCGCTTCGTGAGTGAACTGGGCGACGTCGAGCGACAGCGCGTGAACGCGGCTACCCTCGACGTCGAACGCCTCGGTGGTGGTGACCAGCAGGCGTCGGGTCCGCGCGTCCCAATCGAGATCGAGGATCTCGGAGCCGAACGGGTGGCGCGCGAGCTCGCGTCCCGTCGCGGGCTCGAACGCGACGAGATCACCCGACGCGTGGCGGGCGAAACCGACGGCGGGCAGTGGCTCGGCTGGCCTCACGCACGCGTCGACCCGCGAGGGCGTTGCGCTAACGCCGCCATCGAGCGCGTCCGGGGAGATTGGCGCCACGGCGGTAGGGGGCTCGCCGGAGCAGGCGATGAGAGCGAAGGTGAGCAGGCTGAGTTTGCGGGACACGAGCCGCGGGTGTGCAAGCCGCATGCCCCCGAAGCTTGGGTGTGATCTCGGCACCTGGGGCCGTCACTGGCCGTGGCGAAGGCCTTTCGCCAGTGGCGATCGCCACTGCCCATCGATCCGACGGAGCCAAGCGTGGGGCGCTCAGCCAGCTGGAGCGCAAAGGAGCGGTCTGGCATCGGACGGCTCGAGGATGCTGGCTTCGCGGTCCGCAAGGGCACTCAGCAGCGCGATGGCCTGGAACCTGCGGCTCTGGGTGGTGCTGGGCGTTCCCCCTCAGCCCCCGTGCCGGATGGACCGACCGCGTTGATGTATACCCACCGGATGCGCCCCCACCTGTTCGCCATCGCCACCGCGCTCTGCATCGGCGCGTGTTCGAAGCCCGAGCCACCCAAGATCACGCCTCACGCGGCGCGCGTGACCTCGGTGACGCCGCTCGGCGTGGAGCTCGCGCTCGAGCTCGATGTCGAAAACAAGAATGCGTTCCCCCTGATCGTGCAAGAGGTCAACGGAACGCTGAAGCTCGGCGCCGGGGTCGAGGTCGGCCGCGCGCGATCGGAGCCCAAGGGCAGCGTGCCAGCCCGCGCCACCACGCGTCTGCCCGCCGCGCTCAGCGTGCCGTGGACCCAGCTCGGTGCGCTCGCTCCCCTCGCCGCCAGCGGCAAGCCCGTGCCCTACACCTTCGACGGCACGGCAAAGATGGGCAGCGCGAAGCTCAACTTCGACGTGCCCTTCACGGTCAAGGGCGAGATCACTCAGGCGCAGGCGGTGCAGGCCGGCATCCGCGGGCTGGGCGGCCTCATTCCGATGCTGAAGTGACAGCTTTGCAGCAGCGAAAACCCGTCGAGTAGTCGTGGTACTTGGGCTCGTGGCCGATGGTCACGAAGGCGCAGCCCTCGCCGTGTTCGTCGCCGGTCGAGTAGAAGCCGCCCATGAAGATGCCGTGGCCGGTGTTGGCGTCGATGCGTCCCCGGAGGTCATCGCGCAGCGGCAGCTTCTGTTCGAGGGACTTGTCCACCACGTCGCTGACCCACTCGTGCACGTTGCCCACCATGTCGAAGGTGCCGGCGGGGTTGGTGCACTCAGCGTGCTCGCCGGTCTTGGCGAGCCCGCCCGGGGTGGTGTTCAGCTCGGGCGCGTTGAAGTGTTTGAAGTAGTCCCAGCGACGCGGATCATTGCCGAAGAGCCTGCCCAAGAGATGCTCCTTGCGCACGTTGCACGCGCCTCGCTTCTCGTGCCAGGCGTAGGGCCAGGTCGATCCCTTGGCGCCGCGGCACGCCCGGTACCACTCGCCCAGGGTGCACAGGCGCTTGCCCGCGGCCTCGCAGGCCGCGCGGGACTCGATCCGGTTGATGTAGGCCTGGGGGAAGACGCCGTTGGCGGAGCGCGCCGCGTAGGTGACACCGACCTCGGGGCGTTGGTTGTGCGGGTGCACGCGATCGGGCGCGCCGGGCACGACCAGGTGCGCCTCCCACTTGTCCACGCAGATCTTGCCAACGCGGAGCATCTCGCCGGGACAAGGTCCGGGCGCAGGAGTCGGAGGCGCAACGCTCGCGATGGGCGCGGGCGGCGCCGGGGCCATGACCGCGGAGGCGCTCGTCGCGGGTGGCGTGGACGGCGGTGCGGCTGGCGTCGGATCGTCGGCGCGGGCCGGCTGACAGCCGACCACCGCTGCCAGCAGTGCGATCGCGCTCCTCGAGCCGGACATCCTGGGGGTTGTGCCACGAACCGGGGTTCGGGCCCAAAGTTGTCGTGATCTGAGTAGCCTCAGTCGATTCCGAAATCGTGCATGCGCAACTTGAGGCCACGCTCCGACACCTCGAGACGCGCCGCCATGGCCGTGGTGTCGCCAGCGCAGGCCGCACTGCAGCTCTCGATCTCGCTCTGGGACAAGTCCCGAGCTTTGCGCAGTCCCTCGCAGCGCTCCATCAGCTGGTAGAGCGTGTTCTTGGCTATTCCCAAGGCGCGCGCGGTGGCACCCACCTGCCAGCGATTCGCGCGCAAGGTGGTGACCAGCACGTCGTCGGTGATCGGGTGCCTTTCGCCGAGTGGGTGCGGCTGTGGGGCGACATCCGGCCGAGCTGCGCGGGGCGCGGCGGGGCGCGGCAGCAAAACGTCGAAGGTGCGGCCGACGCTCAGCGTCGGCTGATCTCGATTCGTGAGCACGAGCTCCCGGGCGAAGTTGAGCAACTCGCGAACGTTGCCGGGCCAATCGTAAGCCAAGGCTCTCAACACCACATCTGTGGGCAGCCAAGGGTGACGCGCTGCGCTCGGCCCCGGAACGCTCTGTCCAAGCGCAGCCGCCTCGCGCCGCAGAAAGTGGACAAGGAGCACGCCGAGATCGCTGAGGCGCTCACGGAGCGGGGGCACGGGTACCACGTGACCGCCGAGGCGCTGGAGGAGCGGAAAACGAAACCGGCCCGCGCTGGCTTGTGCGGTCAGATCAGCATCTGTGGCCGCCACGACGCGCACGTCGACCCTCCTTGCCCCCTGCCCCCCCACCGGCTGCGCTTCTCCACTTTCGAGAACACGGAGGAGCATCGGCTGAATTTCCTCGGGAGCCTCGGCAATTTCGTCCAGGAACAACGTCCCGCCCTCCGCTCGGCCGAACCATCCGCCGTGGGAGTCGGTGGCGCCGGTGAATGCACCCTTCTTGTAGCCGAACAGCTCTGCGGCCGCCGTACTGGACGGAATCGCGGCCATGTTCACCGACACGTACGGACCCGAGGCGCGCCGGCTGGCATCGTGGATGGCGCGGGCCACGAGCTCCTTTCCGCTACCGCTCTCGCCACGCAGGAGCACCGGCGAAAGGTGTGAGGCAGCAGCTTCGATGTCCGCGATGAGCAGCGAAATGGCGCCAGAGGCTCCGATGATGCGCGGGTGAGCGTTTGCCGGGCGCTGAACGAACTGAGTCGTGTGGAGGAGCAGCACGACGCGCCCGGCGAGCTCGATGGGAACCCCGCGCTCGAGCCGCTCGAGCCCAACCCAGAACATCGCAGGGACGCGCTCGCCGTCCACGGCGACCGACATGGAAGTCGAACGGCAATCAATCCGAACGCCCGCGGGATCGACGGAGAACCGGATGGCATCGCGGCTCAGGTGAGGATCGCTCAGCGGCCCGAGACGACCATCGTCAGCGCGGAACTCGGGTTCGACTCGCGACAACTGCCACGCTGCGCGGCCGAGAAGCCCTGTCAGTACGACTCGCTCGCCGACGCGCGAGAGGTCAGCGTGGGAGACGACCGTCAGCACCGCTTCCCGCGAATCGGACTTCGTCCCCGCAAGGCTGAGCGGATCGAGGGTGGCTTGGTTCAACGTCGAACCTTCGCGTTCCTTGTTGCCCACGGTCAACTTGATCCCCGGTGCGGCGCCGTCGCGTCGTCGCGTCGTGAACGTAGCATGAACCCGAGTGGCACCGGGCATCTGGCGCCGGCTCCGCGCGCGCCCAAGCGAACCGTTCAGATACCGTTCAGGCACGAATTCCCCAGGGTTTTTCCGGGCATTTTGGATGCCGCGTGTTGGTACGCGGGGTGCAACAGCCGGTGCGCCGCCCTGAGGCGCGCGAAACCGTATGGAGGAATCGTCGATGACAACTGCATTCGTTGGGAAACTGGGATTGATGTTCGGACTTCTCGCGGCGATGGCTGGATGCTCGTCCGGCAGCGGGGGCGGCGGAGGTGAGGGCGAGCACTGCGTCCCGAACGAGACCAAGGCGTGCGTGGGGCCGAGCGGCTGCAATGGCTGGCAAACCTGCAACCCGCAGGGGGACGGGTTCTCGCCGTGTTCCTGCGCGAGCAGCGGAACCGGCGGAAAGCCCTCGTTCGGCGGAGGGCCGTCGAGTGGCGGAGGGCCGTCGAGTGGCGGAGCGCCGTCGAGTGGCGGAGCGCCGTCGAGTGGCGGAGCGCCGTCGAGTGGCGGAGCGCCGTCGTGCACGCCGACGAGCAAGAGCTGCACCACAAACAGCGAGTGCTGCAACTTCCAGCAAGGCAGCGGCTTCTGCGTCAACTATTCGACTGGCAGCATGTGCGCGGATTCCTGCACCAGCGACTCCGAATGCAACAGCGGTTGTTGCGCTGAACTGGACAACGGCAAGAGAGCCTGCGGGCCCGCTTCCGCCTGCGCAGCACCTGGCGGGATCGGCGATCCCTGCGACTCGGACTCGGACTGCGGCGAAGGCAAGTGCAACGGCACCTGGTGCACGCAGACGTGCAGCCACAACCTGGACTGTGGCCTCAACTCGGCCGGCGGCTTGAACTGGTGCATGAAGACCGCGGCCGGCTTCAACACCTGTTTCCCGGGATGCAATTCCGCGCTCACTTGCGCGGCGTATCCAGGTACGAGTTGCCAGTCCGCCACGGCGACCAACGGGGCGACGGCCAAAATCTGCTCTGGCTGATCGCGAGCTCGGCGCATGGCCAGCGGCGCCGCCCCCGATCGACTCGGGGGCGCAGCCCGGCGGGTCGCGAGCAAAGCCAAAGTTGTGCCACGAACTCGCGCGCGAGCCCAAAGTCGTCGTGATTTGAGTATCCTCGTGCCCTCATGCTGAACGAACACGACGGTTCCGAGATCCTCGCGGCGGTCTTCAAATCGGCCGGGCTCGAGATCGAGCGCGACTACGCCTTCAGCGAAGGCGGCGTGACGGTCTCCCTCGACGGCTTCGATCCGAAGGCGCGCATTGGCTTTGAGTTCATCACGACCGAAGCCGGCGATCGCGCCGAGTTCACCCCGGCGGTGATCGACGAGCTCGAGACCCGGATGCAGGCCGAAGAGCTGTTCATCTTCTTGATCGACGAGGCCGACATCCCCGATCGCGAGCCGCTCGAGGCAGCGGCGCGGGGCTTCTTGGCGCTGCTCCGTGATCGAGGGCGACTGGCGTGAGCGACTACGACGTCTCCCAGTTCATGCAGGCGGCGCGGCACCAGCACGCCGCCTTGACCCACGAGCTCGGCGTGGCGCAGCACTACGCCACCGTGCACCACCAGCGTCGCGGGGAGCTCGAGCGCGCCTATGCGCAGGCAGTGAGCGACCTCGGAACGACCTTGGTCCGCTCGCTCTCCGCCGAGTGGATCGACTACGCGATCCGCGTCACCGGTTTCACCGCCCTCGGCGCCGAGAACCCCCTCGCCATGATGGAGAACGAGCGACAGAAGCGCAGCGGCCGGTTGGCGCAGATCGAGGCGGACGTGCGCTTCGCGCAGCGGGAATTGCTGCGCCACCCGAACACGGGCTCCCTGCCCCGGGCGCTCTGGGAAATGCAGGAACACCTGGCGCCGCTGATGGAGGTGCTCACTCGCTGCGCTCACGCCCGCATGGCGAGCCTGATGGAGAGCGGGTACGGCACCACCGGCTACTCCACCGGCTTCTGGCGCATGAGCTACTACGCCGATTGGAAGGCCGGCGACGAGATCTTGGCGCGCTTTCCCGAAAAACAGTTCTTCTCGCAGGTGCGCGAGGAGTACGGTCGGGCCTATCAGTCGGTGGGCCCGCTGCAGGCCGAGATCAGCCGCTTGCAGGCCGAGATCGCCGCCGGCGAGGCCCTCGAGCGCGAGCACCAAGAGATCAGCACCGCCCTCGCCTCTCTCGAACCGCGCTGGCTCGATCACGTTCGCCAGCGGCTCGCCACCTTCATGCTCGAGTGCCCGCCAGAGGCCCTCGCGCCGAGGCTCGCGCCGGTGCCGGAGATCGACCTCGCCTACAAGCGCCTGATCGGCGTGACGGCGAAGGGGCGCTACCTCGACGGGATCTACGCGCACTTCGTCAGCGAATTCGAGCAGGACGCCAAGACGGCCTTGGGCAAGCTCGATCGCGACATGGGCAAGCTCAGTCGCCCGAAAAAGGCCGGCACCCGCTTCCCCGTCGAGGGCTTCCAGCGCAGGTTCCGCGATCGCTCCGAAGCGCATCGCAAGCGCTGGAGCCGTTTCGAGAAGACCTACGGCGCCGTGTACGGCTTCAACGCCTATCACCTGGCCCCCATCGGCGCGGGCCTGCTGTGGTGGGACGTGATGACCAACGGGCGGCTCGACGGCGACTTCATCCCGGAGGTTCAGCAATTCCGCCGAGAAAATCCCCAGTATCGCTGGCAACAGCAAGAGCGCGATGACGACGATCTGCTCGCCGCCGCGGCCGCCGCCGGCGTGCCGGACGACGTCGCCGATCTCGGAAGAGACGCCTCATGAAACGCAGTCTGCGGGTGGTGAACTACGCGGTGAACGGCTCCGGCGCGGGACACCTCACGCGGCTGGTGGCCATCAGCCGTTGGATCCGGCGCTACGCGGCCTGGGCCGACGTGCGCGCCGAGATCTACTTCCTGACCTCGAGCGAGGCCGAGGGCCTGCCGCTCTCCGAAGGCTTTGCTTCCTTCAAGCTGCCATCGAAGACCGTGGTCGGGGCCGCCGGGATCGACAAGGCGACCTACCTCGCCCTCGCAAAGCAATGGGTCTGGCACTCGATCGGGCTGGTGCGACCGGATCTGTTCGTGGTGGACACCTTCCCGCGCGGCTCCTTCGGCGAGCTCATGGGCGTGCTCGACCTCTGCAAGAAGCGCGCGCTCATCTACCGCCCGATGCTCGACGACTTCGCGCGGCGCCCCGACGTGCAGACGCTCCTGCCGCTCTACGACACGGTGATCGTGCCCGAGCACGAGGGTGAGTCGTCCGTCCTGATCCCCGACGCCGCGCGGCCGCGCACTCGTTTCGTGGGGCCCATCGCCGTGCGCGAACGCGTCGAGCTGATGACCCGCGACGCGGCCCGGGACCGCCTCGGCATCGCTCGCGACGCGCGCGTCGTGTACGTGTCGGCCGGCGGGGGCGGCGACGCCGGGGCCGAGGCCCAGCTGATCCGCTCGGTCGAGGCGCTGCTGGCCTTCGATCCGGCGATGGTCCTCGTGCTCGGCACTGGGCCCCTCTATCGCGGACGCGTGCCGCGCCACCCGCGGATCACGCCGCTGGTCAACGAACCGGCGGCGGAGCTCGGCGCCGCCTTCGACGTGGCCGTCAGCGCGGCGGGCTACAACAGCGCCGTCGAGCTGATGTTGGCGGGAGTGCCGACGGTGTTCGTTCCGCAGGACAAGATCGCGGACGATCAGGGCTCGCGGGCGATGCGCGCGGTGCGCGCCGGTGCGGCACGCATGCTCTCCCACGACGCGCCACCGACCGATCTGACCGCCGCGGTCGCCGATCTGCTCGAGCCGGCGACCCACCGGGCAGCGGCGCTGGCCGCAAAGAAGCTGGTCCCGAAGAACTGCGCGCGAGTCGCCGCGGCGGAGCTCTTGCGCACCTGCCTGCCCACCAGCGACATCGATCGCGCCGAGGTCGCGGTCAGCGATGCCCTGATCGAGCAGGCGCGGGCGCTCGAGGTCGACGAGGCCCAGCTGATCGGGATGATGCACCTGCTCGACGGCGACGGCGGACGTGCCAGCCCGGCCCGGGAGCTCGGCGAGTTGTTGCAACGCTCTCAGGCGCTGTTCGAGCTCGCGCGCGACGCGAAGCTGCCAGCCCCACGCGCCTGCGAGGTCGCCCGAGAAGCGCTGCGCAAGAACCCGGAGCCCAGCGTCGCCCGCCGGCGCGACGCCGTCGCCGAGGCCCTGCTGCGCTCGGAGCCTGCGCCGTGAAGCAGCTGCCCGCCGCGCTGCTGAGCCTCGATCAGGGCCGCGTGCTCGCGGGCCCCGAGACGGTGCACGTCGACGTCACCAACGGCTGCAACACCAACTGCATCACCTGCTGGGATCACTCGCCGCTGCTCCGGCTGGCTCGAACCAGCGACTGGAAACGCGGCCGGCTCTCGCTCGAAGCGCTCGAAGCGCTGCTCGAAGACATCGGGAGTCTCGGCGGCTTCCGCAAGATCATCCTGAGCGGCATGGGCGAACCCTTCACCCACCCGGACATCTACCGGATGATCGCCGCGGTGAAAGCCCGCGGGCTTCAGCTGACGATCATCACCAACCTCGCGGCCGCCGATCCCGAACGCTTGATCGAGCTGAGCGTCGATCAGCTCTTGATCGGCATTCACGGCGCGAGCGAGGCTTCTTACCGGGCGTTTCACCCAAGCTTCCGCGGCGACGAGTGGTCCCGCCTGCACTCGGCGCTGGCGCGCTTCCGCGAGGCCGGACGGCGCTACAAACACGTGCAGGTGGTGTGCGAGACCAACGCCCACGAGCTGCCGGAGATGATCCAGCTCGCCAAAGACGCCAACGCGCTGGCGGTGACCTTCAAGCTCGCGAGCCTGCGCGGCGGCACCGAGACCTGTGGCATCGGCGAGGAGCAGCGCGCCCAGCTTTCCGACGACGGCGTGCCCCGCGCGCTCGAACTCGCGCGAGCCCTCGGCGTTTCGACGAACCTCGTGGTCTTCGCGGAGCAGCTCCGGGCCGGCGGCCGATCCACCGCGCCCATCGCGGACATCGGCTGCTTCATGGGCTACGCCTACTCGCGGATCACCGTCGACGGCACGGTCCTGTATTGCTGCAACACCGAGGTGGTGGTGGGCAGGCTGAGCGAGGCGCGGTTCAGCGATCTGTGGCGCGGCGACGCTTGGAACGCGCTCCGAGCGCGCCTGCGTCGCGGCGAATACTTCGACGGCTGCCACCAGTGCGGCAAGCTCAGCCAGAACGTCGAGCTCGGCGCGCGTTTCGCCGAGCGCTACGGCAAGCAGCGTTTTCTGGAGGTCATCGGCCGTGGAGGCGAGACTTGAGCCGCCGACCCACCGTCGAGTGGCAGGTGTGCGGCGTCTGCAATTACGACTGCAGCTACTGCATCCAGAGCAAGAAATACCGCACCGGGCACCCCACGGAGGCGGATCTGGACGGTTTCCTCGACTTCTTCTCGGCCCTGACCCCGAGCTGGGAGATCAAGATGACTGGGGGCGAGCCCTTCGCCTTTCGGGGATTCTTGGCGCGCATCGTCCCCGGGCTGATCGAGCGCACCGCTCACCGGATCTCGGTGCTCACCAACCTGTCGGCGCCGCTCGATCTGCTCGAGCGCTTCGCCCGCCTCACCCGGGGGCGACTCGAGATCGTGAGCGCGAGCCTGCACTTCGAGCACGTCGAGGTGAGCGAGTTCGTCGACAAGGCGCGGCGGCTGCGGGAACTGATGGACCCCGAAGCACGGCTGGTGATCAACACCGTGCTCGTCCCCGCCGAGCTCGATCGCGTGGCTCGCGCGCGAGCGGCGCTCGAAGCCGTGGGCCTTCATTTGTTCCCGCAGGTGCTCAAGACCAAGGGCGGCGTCTTCGACTACGACGCAGACGACCGGCTGAAGCTGCGCGTCTTGGTGGGCGAGGCCCCGACCTCCCGCGCCGCCAACATGGCGCCAAGCCACCTTGGCAAGCGCTGCTGGGCTGGCGCCGACTACTTCGTGCTCACCCAACGCGGCGACGCTTGGAGCTGCCGAACGTCGAAGCGCTTCTCCGAGGGGGCCTTGGGAAACGTGCTCGACGGCAGCTTTCAGCGCCGCACCGCCGCGAGCGAGTGCAGCTATTCCATCTGCCCCTGCGCGGTGCCCGCCAATCGCGGCATGATCGAGGGAGTCTCGCCGTGAACGCGCCGCCGGAGCCGACCGAGGGCGTGATCGCCTGGAACGTGTGCACCTCGTGCAACTTCCGCTGCAGCTACTGCTCCCAGCGCATGAAGGACGACCGCGGGCGGTGGGCCAGGGACACGCCGGCGTTCCTGCGGGCCTTCGGCCGCCTGCCGGGATCGTGGGAGATCAAGCTCTCCGGCGGCGAGCCCTTCGTGCACCCGCGCTTCATCGAGATCGTGACCGGTCTGGCGGCGCTCGAGCTGCGGATTTCGGTGGTCACGAACCTCTCGGCCACCGACGCCGAGCTCGATCGCTTCCTCGACGCTGCCGCGGGCCGCTTGGGCGTGCTGTCGGCCAGCTTGCACCTCGAGTACGTGGACGACGTGGGCGCCTTCGCCAAGCGCGCGCAGCGGATCGCTTCACGGCTCGCAGACACGAGCGCGAGCCTCTGCGTGACCACCGTCGCCACCGCCGCCTCGCTGCCACGGCTCCCTGAGCTCGCGAGGCTGTTCGCCGACGCAGGCATCTCCCTCAAAATCCAGCCCGAGCGCGACGAGGGTCACATCGTCGACTACGAGCCGGCGGACGTCGCGCTGATCGAGGAACTCGGGGGCCACAACGGCCTCGGGGCCATGGCCTACGACTTCTTCGGAAGGGCGTGTTGGGCCGGGGCGCGCTTCTTCGTCATGGATGATCGAGGCGAGGTCTATCGCTGCTACCCGGCGCGCCGAAGCGTGCTCACGGCGCTGCGCGTGGGTTCCGGCAAGATCCCGAACCCCGAACGCGAGCGATCCCTGGGCAAGCTCGGGAACTTCCTCGATCCGAGCTTCCGGATCCTGACCGCGCCGGAGCCTTGTTTGTATCGACACTGCTACTGCTCCGTGCCCATCGCCCGTGGCATGATGGCGCGCGAGGCGTTGGGAGGCGCGGCGTGAAGTACAATACGTTCAAAGGCCTGCTGATCGGCGGCGGGCTCCTGGTGGTGCTGGGTGGGTTCGGGACCTGCGTGGTGTTCCTGGCCACGCGGCCGGCGGTTCCGGTGGCCGAGCCAGTGCCGCCGGCAGTCGCGGTTCCGGTCGCAGAGCCAGTGGCGACGACCGCCCCCCCACCGACCGCGACCGCCTCGGTCGGGACCAAGGAGCTACCGCTCGGCGAGATGGATCGCGCGATCATCGCCGCCGCCGCGGTCCCGATCTCGGGCGACAAGGTCAAGGACGCGGTGCGCGGGCGAAGGTACAAGGTGAACCTGTACAAGGACGCCGGTGAGAGCCGCGTCAACCGCGCCAAGATCGATCTCGATCGCGACGAAAAGTGGGACGAGAAGTGGACCTTCGAAAAGTCGGGCGGCACCAAGCGGCAGATCGCGCCCCTCGACGACGAGAACTACAGCATCGAGTACACGCTCGAAGGTCAGCGCTGGCTGCGGGTGCGTTAGAGAGTCACGATGAAGGAGCTTGCGAGTTGGGACGCCGTCGAAACGGCAGAGCGCATTCGCCTCCGCGAGGTGTCTGTGGGCGAAGTTGTCGAAGCCGCGATCGTCCGCGCAGAAGAGGCCCGTCCCCTGGGCGCGGTGGTGACCGCCACCTTCGATCGCGCCCGCGAACAACTGCGCAATCTGGGCCCCGCACCCTTCGCCGGCGTGCCGAGCTTCATCAAGGATCTGGCCCAGCTCGCCGGCGTGAGGACGACCTGGGGCTCGCGCGGCGCCGGCGCGTACGAGTCGCGCCGCACGGATCCTTCGGTGCGAGACATCGAAGCGCTGGGCTTCGTGACGCTGGGAAAGAGCGCAACCCCCGAGCTGGGGCTCACGGGCACCACCGAGCCTCTCGACCGCGACCCCTGCCGCAATCCGTGGGTGCCGTCGCGATCGTCCGGTGGCTCCTCGGGGGGCGCGGCCTGCCTGGTGGCGGCCGGCGTCGTGCCCATCGCACACGCCATTGACGGCGGCGGATCGATCCGGATCCCCGCTGCCTGCTGCGGCCTCGTGGGGCTGAAGCCGTCTCGTCGACGCTTCGACATGGAGGGCTCGGAGCTGCTGCCGGTCAACATCGCCGTGCACGGCGTCGTCTCGCGCTCGGTGCGGGACACCGCGGCGTTCCACCAGGCGCTCGAGTCGCATCGTCCACCGAAGGGCGTGCCGGCCATGGGCCCAATGGCGCCCGAGCCCCCCGAGGTCTGCGCGTCGCGGTCTTCACCGACGCGCCCCTGGGCACGCCGGTGGATCCCGAACACCGCGACGCGGCGCTAGCCCTGGGCAAGCTCGTCGAGTCGCTTGGACACACGGTCGAGGAGATCGATTGTCCCTTCGACGGGCAGGTCAGTGACGACTTTCTGGACTACTGGACCATGGTCGCCTGGCTCCAGATCGCGACCGCACCCGTCACGTTGCACTGGAGATTCGACCGCGCGCAGCTCGAGCCGTGGGCTCGAGGGTTGTCGAGCGCATTCACCTCGCGCGTGGGAAGAGTCCTCGGTGCCACGCGCCGACTCCGCGGCTTCACCCGAACGTACGCCGAGGCCATGAACTCCGTCGACGTACTGATCTCGCCGACCACGGCACACCCACCCCCGCCCCTCGGGCACTTCTCGCCAAAGCTCGGCTTTGACACCGTGTTCGACCGGGTCCGACAGTACATTCCCTTCACTCCGCTGCAGAACGCGGCCGGCGCGCCCGCGATCTCGCTGCCCGGGGGCATGAGCTCCGTCGGGACCCCGATCGGGGTTCAGCTCTCTGCGGCGCACGGGCGTGACCGGTTGTTGCTCGAGCTCGCGGCGAGCATCGAGAGCGCGCGTCCCTGGCCGAAGATCGCGCCAAAGTCTGGCTGGGCCTGACGGCCGTCGTTGCGCGCGCGTCACGTCGGGCCGTATGCTTGCGTCATGGTCGCTCCCGCGCGGCGCCGGGCAACGTACGAGGACCTCTTGCGCGCGCCCAAGCATCTGGTCGCGGAAATCCTCGACGGCGAGCTGCGCCTCTCTCCGCGCCCCGCGAAGCCCCACGCCGCCGCTTCGTCGGCGCTCGGCGAAGAGCTCGGTCCTCCGTTCAAGCGAGGCCGAGGTGGGCCCGGGGGCTGGATCCTTCTCGACGAGCCCGAGCTTCATCTGGGCGACGACGTGCTCGTCCCCGACTTGGCCGGTTGGCGCAAGGCGCGGCTCCCAGAGCTGACCAACGAACAGCCCTACTTCACGCTCGCGCCAGACTGGGTGTGTGAGGTGCTGTCGCCGACCACGGCGCGTGTCGACCGCGCCGACAAGCTTCCAGTCTACGCTCGCGAGCTCGTGCCACACGTCTGGCTCGTGGATCCGCTGGCCCGCCTGCTCGAAGTGCTCCGGCTAGAGGCTGGACGCTATTCCATTCTGTCGGTGCATCAGAGGGACGAGACCGTACGGGCCGAGCCCTTCGACGCCTTCGCGCTCGATCTCGGGGTGTTGTGGGCGGACGTGAGGCTCTGATCACCGCCGCCACGGCACGCCGCGGACCCAGTGCTACGCTTGGCCCGCCATGAGAGCCCCAGTCGCCCTCTTCATCGCCGCCCTCCTGGTTTCCGCACCCGCGGTCGCCCAACCCAAGGCGAAGCCGAAGCCGCCGGCCGCCGCGCCGGCCAAACCCCCGGCGTCGTCGTGGAGCTTCTCGTTCAAGAGCGGCAAGGGCCGCCTCGGCGCGCACGCCACCGACATGACCGAAGAGTTGCGCGACCACTTCGGCGCGCCCAAGGACGCCGGCATCCTCGTGCAGCGTGTCGAAGCGGGGACTCCGGCGGCGAAGGCTGGTCTCAAGGTCGGTGACGTGATCACGCGCGTCGGCGGCGAGCCCGTGGACGGACCGAGCGACGTGTCGAGGGCGCTGGCCGACAAGAAGTCCGGCGAGCTGGTGCCCGTCACCGTCGTGCGCGCTCGACGCACGATCCAGCTGCAGGCCAAGCTCGACAGCGATGCGCCGACCGATGGCGATCTGGACTTCGACTTTTCGTTCGACGGCTTCGGTGATCTGTTCAAGGGCACGGCGCCCGGCAACTCGAAGCGCTTCTTCAAGCAGTGGCAGTGGAAGTGGCCGAACGACGGTCAGGACCAGCCGGCGGATCCGAAGCGGATGGAAAAGCGCATGAAAGAGCTGGAGCGGCGCTTCAAAGAAATGGATAAGAAGCAGCCCAAGGTGCCCGCGAAGACCAAGGCGTGAGTCGCGTCGACGTCTCGCCTGCATCGTGGCGGAGCTGCGCCACGGCGTGCCGAAACAGCCCGCCCTGACCGGCGAGCGCATCAACCTGACCCGTCGACGCCTGCTCAGCGCGCCAACAGCACTCGAAGCGTGACGCGGCGCTTGGCGGGATCGGGCGGCGGGGCCTCGGTGCCGCCGCCGTAGACCGCAGCGGTGACGGTGATGGTCGTGAGACGCGCGGGCTCGACGCCGTTCTGAAGCAGGATCTGACGAATAGCCTTGGCGCGCTCGGTCGCGACCGCGCCCTGCTCGCCCGGAGAGACTTGGCCGACGACGGCCACGCACTCGATCCCCGGGGACGACTTGATCCGCTGCGCCACAGCTTGCGCAGCCTGAACGATCTCGGGGGTCGTGGCGGCGGAAGACTCGCCGAAGAGCATGATCTCGGGCATCTGCTGAGCGTTCTTGCTGAGCTCCGGCAGGCGGTCTTGGCTGGCCTGGGACTCGATCTGGGCGCAGCCGCGGATCTCTTGCGAGGGCGTCGCTCCGGTGGGTTGGAACTGCGGCAAGGCGATGCTCACCGCGCCCGGCTGGCAGGTGCCCTGGGGCGAAGCCGCCATCTGACACGGGGCCGTCTCGTTCTTCTTGAAGTAGTCGTCCAGCTCCAGCTCCTGCGACGCGAGCACTCGGATCTCTTCGCGCAGGGCCGGCGGAGTGAAGTTCGGATTCGATGGGTTCGACTGTGGCTCGTAGATGACCTCGAAGATCCCGTGAGGCACCGGGAGCTCGGTGTGTCGGATTTTCACCACCGACTTGAGCTTGCAGGTGCCGCTCCAGGGCGCCTCGGAAGCGCAGCTGCGTTGCGAGGGACCACCGCAGGCGAAGAACGAAGACACCAAGAACGCGCAGGGCAACGCAGCGAGAGCGATCCGACCGAGCGATGACATGCCGGAAAGCTAGCCGACCGCGGGCGATTCGGCGAGCGCCGGCGTGGGCCGAGAGAATCGCGCAAACAATGCCGGAATCACCAGCAGGTTGAGCAGGGTCGAGCTGGTCAGACCGCCCAAGATCACCGCTGACATGGGCGCCTGAAGCTCGGCACCGGGCTCGCCGGCGCTGAGCACGATGGGGATCAGCGCCAAGGCCGCGGTGAGCGCGGTCATCAGGATCGGCACCAGCCGCTCGACGCTCCCGGCGAGCACCGCGGCTTCGGTGCTGTACCCAGCTCGCAGCAGGTGACGGTAGTGGGTCAGCATCATGATGCCGTTTCGCGCGGCGATGCCGAAGAGGGTGATGAAGCCCACCAGCGAGGCCAGCGTCACCACGGCGCCGCCGATCCAGACCGCGACGACCCCGCCCACCAGCGCGAGGGGCAGGTTCACCATCACCATCAGCGCGTCCCGCCACGAACGGAAGGCCACCCAGAGCAGGGCGAACATACCGACGATGGCCAGGGCCGAGAGCGCGACGATGGTGCGAGTCGCGGCGGCCTCTCGCTCGAACTCCCCGCCCAGCTCGACGTGGTAGCCCGGCGGCATGGGCACGCCATTTTTCACGGCCGCCAGCGCGTCAGCCGCGGCGCTCTTCACGTCGCGCCCGGAGACGTTGGCGGTGACCAAGATCCGGCGCTGGACGTTCTCGCGGTTGATCAGGTTCGGCCCCATGGTCTTCTCCACCCGCGCTATCGAGCGGAGCTCCGCGAAGCGTTCCCCTCGCACATCGACCGGGGTACGGGCCAGTGACTCGAAGTCCGATCGGTGGCTCTCGGGAAAGCGGACCACGACGTCGTGAACCCGCTCGGCCTGCCAGAAGTCGGCGACCTTCCGGCCGACCATCGCGGTCTCCACGAAACGCGACAGCTCGCCCGGAGTCAGCCCGAAGGCGCCGAGCTCCGTCGCCTTGGGCCGGATCACGATCTGCGGGATCTCCGTCTGTTGTTCCAGCGCCACGTCGACCAGTCCGGGCACCGAGCCCAGCGTCGCCTCGGCGCGCTGACCGAGCGTTCGGAGCTGGTCGAGATCCTGGCCGAAGATCTTGACGGCAACGCTGGCGCGGACCCCGCTGACCAGGTGCTCGATGCGATGGCTGATGGGTTGGCCGACGTTGACCGACAGGCCAGGGATCCCGGTGACGTGCTGGCGGATGTCCCGCAAGACCTCCTCGCGCTGACCCCGCTTCAATTTCAGCCCGACCTCGAGCTCGGAGAAATTGACGTCCATCGCGTGCTCGTCACGTTCGGCCCGCCCAGTGCTGCGGATCACCGAGGTCACCGCAGGGTGCTCGACCAGGTAGCGCTCGAGTCGGCCGACGATGGCGTTCGAGGTCTCCAGAGAGGTTCCCGGCGCGGTGGCCGCGGCGATGTTGAGCGATCCCTCGTTGAACTCGGGCAAGAAGCTGCGCCCGAAGTTGGCCAGGGCGATCATCGCCGCCGCTGCGCCGCAAATCGAAGCCAAGGCGATGGGCACGGGGTAGCGCAGCGTCGCGCGGACCGTGGGGCGGTAGACGCCCTTCAGAGTTCGGACCACTCGGCCGTCCGCCGCCAGCGCAGATCCCGTGCGCCCGAGCAGCAACCAGCACAGCACCGGCGTGATGCTGAGCGCGACCACCAGCGAAGCGGAGATGCTCGTCACGTAGGCCACGCCGAGGGGCACGAGCAGCCGGCCTTCGATCCCGCTCAAAAAGAACAGCGGCGCGAAGACCATCAAGATGATCAGCGTGGCGAACACCACCGACCCGCGGATCTCACGCGACGCCAGGTACACCACCTCCCGCGTCGGCCGCCGCTCGGCCTCGGGCAGCGCCGCGTTCTCGCGCAGCCTCCGGTACACGTTCTCGACGTCGATGATGGCGTCGTCGACCAGCTCACCGATGGCGATGGCGAGCCCGCCCAGCGTCATGGTGTTGATGGACGCGCCGCTCAGGTGCAAGACCACGATGCCCGCCAAGAGCGAGAGCGGCAGCGCGAGCACCGAGATGAGCGTGGTGCGCCAGCTCATCAAGAACAGCGCGAGCACGATCACCACCAAGATCGCGCCGTCCCGCAGCAAGGCGTTCACGTTCTTGAGCGCCACCTTGATGAAGTCGGCTTGTCGGAAGCCCTTTCGGTGCAGCGAAATCCCGGGAGGAAGCCCCGGCTCGAGGGCGCTCAGCGCCTCGTCCACGCGCTCGGTGAGCTCGAGCGTGTTGGCCTGAGGCTGCTTCTGCACCTTGAGCACCACGGCGCGCTTCCCGTCGGCGGCGGCAGCACCGCGACGGATGGCCTCGCCGAAGTCGACCTTGGCCACATCGCGCAGCAAGATATTCACGCCGTCGCGCTCACCGATGACCGTCTGCCGAAGATCGTCCAGGCTCGCGGAGCGGCCGACCCCGCGGATCAGGTACTCCTGGTCACCCGCGACGTGGAAGCCACCCGGCGTGCTGTCCGAAACGCCATCCAGCGCCGCGAGCACCTGCTGAACCCCGACCCGCGCTTGCATGAGCGCGTTGGGCGACAGCTCGATCTGGACCTGCTTCACCGCGCCGCCAATCGGCACGACCTGGGCGACTCCGGGCACCGACAAGAGACGCCGGCGGACCTGCCACTCGGCCGCGTCACGCAGCGCGGTGTCGCTGACGTCGTCGCTCCCGGTCAGCGCGACGAACATGATCTCCCCCATGATCGAGGAGGCCGGCGACATCAGCGGCTCGATGCCCCGAGGGAGCGTGGAGCGCGAAGCCGCGAGCTTCTCGGCAACGACCTGACGTGCGGTGAGCGGCGCGACGTCCCAGTCGAACTCGACCCAGATCAGCGAGACGCCGACGACGGAGCTCGAGCGGAGCCGCCGCAGGCCCGGCGCGCCGTTCAGCGCCTGCTCGAGGGGCACCGTGACCAGCTTCTCGACCTCCTCCGGCGCCATGCCGCCGGTCTCGGTCACCACCGTCACCGAGGGCGCGGCGAGCTCCGGGAGCACGTCGACGGGCATCCGACGGAGCGCGTTGATGCCGAGGCCGACCAGCACCAACGTGGCGGCGATGACCAGCCAGACGTGCCGGAGTGAGCCTCGGATGATCGCGTCGAACACTGAGGCTCCTAGTGTCGGTGCGACTCGACGCTGCCCATCAGCGAGCCGAGGTGAACGTCGAAGCCCCCGGTGGTCACGACGCGCTCGCCCACGGCGACGCCGGAGCTGATCTCGACGTGCGCCGCGTCGGCGTCACCGAGGGTCACCGCACGCTTCTCGAAGTGCTCACCGTCCACCTGCACGAAGACGAATGGACGGGTGTTGATCTCGACCACCGCGCTCTTCGGCACCGCCAGCACCGTGCGGGGCTTGCCGATCCCCAGCATGACTACCACCTGCATGCCCGCCTCGAGGGACGCCTGGTCCTTTGCGGGCGGCACCTCGATCACCCAGGTGGCGATACGTGATGCCGGATCGATGACTGGAGCGACCGAGAGCAGTCGCGCGCCCGCACTGGCGATGTCGAGGCGCGACCCGTTCGGCAACCGCACGCCGGCGGCTGACGCGCCCGCCAGCTCCGCGGCGGGTCGTGCCACGAACCGCAATCTCACCCACACGCTGCTGGTCCCGCCGATGCGCAGCAGCGCCGCCCCGGCGTCGACCGGCTCCCCGTTGGGGATCAGGACCCGCGAGACGATGCCGGCGATGGTCGATCGGATCGGCAAGCCGCCCGCGCCTCCCGGCGCCAAGACGCGCCCCACGCGGCTCTTGGCCGCCGACAAGCGCGCGCTCTGGGTCTCGCGCTCGTTCCGCAGCTCGAGCAGCCGCCGCTCCGGCAGCAGCCCCTCCATCACCAAGGGCTCCACCCGCTTGGTCTCTCGCTCGACTTGGCCCAGCGCGAGCCGCGCTTCGTCGACGGCGAGCGTGAGTCGGCTGTAGTCCTCACCGGCGACCGTGGGCGCGACGCTCCCGACCACGTCCCCCTTGCGGATCGGGCGACCTTCGGCCAGCCCGATCTTTGGGTTGTGGAAGAAACGTCCACCGGTCGGTGCGCCGATCACCAATTGGTCGGTGCCCGCCGGCTCCACAGTGGCGGGCAGCTCGATCTCTTTCGTCAACGGACGCTCGCTGGCCCTCGCGGTGCCGAACGCGATCTTCCACTGCGACTCTTTCAAGAAGGTGATGGTCGCGCTCGGCGCTTCGGCCTCCGGCGGGCCCGCCGAGTCCCCAACGACGATGCTCCCGCAGTCGAACTCGTCGCTGACGGCCCCGTGCTGGACGCTCATCTTCAGCGTGTACGTCCCCGCCGCGGGTGCGGGCCCGGCGGGCGTGAAGATCCCCGCGCGCTTGACGCCATCGACCTTGGTCTCGGCGGCAACGCCCGCGGGCGTCAGCCAGCGCACCTGGAAGCTGCCCTCGGTCAGCGGCCGGAAGCCGTCGAGGGAGGTCACGTGCGCGTGGTATTCGACCAGCTTGCCGGCCACCGGGACAGGGAACTCCACGAAGAGCTCGTGCTTCTCGGTCCACTGGGTGATCGACAGGGGCTCGGCCTCGCCCTTCGCCGACCCGTGATCATGACCATCGTGGGTGGCGTCGCGCCCGCACCCGGCGACGATGATGATGACCACGAGCAGCAGCGCGCAGCGCATCACGGTTGGTTCCCGCAGGCGGCATCGAGCCGAGGATCGAGCTGTGTGCCGAGCGCGCGCATCAGCCCGAGCCGGGTGGCGGCGATCTCTTCGGCCAGTTCGATCCGCGCCAGCTGCGCCTCCTCCGCGGCCCGGAAGGCCTCGAGGAGCTCTGTGATCGAGAGCTCACCCGCGGCGTACAGCTGCTTGGCTTTGTCTCGCACCACGTTCGCGTCCCTCGCGGTCAGCGCCGCGTCGGGCCGGCTCTTCTCGAGCAACGCGAGCTGTGCGGAGAGCGCGTCGATTCGGGCAAATCCGTCGCGACGAAAGTGCGAGGCAGTGGACCGAGCGACCAGGGCCTCGGCGTCGGCACGCGCGGCCTCGCCTTGCCCGTGGTCGAAGAAGGTCAGCGGTACGGTCACTCCCGCGCGCAGGCCGTGACCGGTCCGCGCGCTCCCCCCTGAGCCCTCGGTGACCGTGCGATAGCCGAGGAAGACCCCGATGTCGGGCACGGCGCGGCGGCGCGCGGCGCGGGCCTCGAGGCCGGCGGCCTGAGCGTTCGCTTCGAGGGCGCGGACACGCGGGTGCTCGCTGCGACGCGCAGCACTGACCTTGGCCAAGACGCCCGCGCCCCCGCCAAGCCCCGCGAGATCCCCGGTCGGCAGCCGCACCGGCGACTGGGCCCAGGCTTCGAGCCAGCGCCGCGATGAGGCGGCGCGACCCTTGGCTCCACTCAGCGTGCGGAGATGCGCTCGCGCTTGCGTTTGTTGTCGGAGCAGGTCGTAGCCCGCCACCTCGCCGCCCTTGGACAACGCACGAATGATCCTGGCGAGATCGTCCAGCGCACGCTGCTGCTCTTCCAAGACCTCCACCCGCGCGGCCCCGGTGGCGGCTTCGACGAAACGCGCTCGAAACTCGAGGGACTGCTGGATCAACAGCAAGCTCGCCTCCGCGCGCGCGGCGGACCGGCGGACCCCGGCGGCTTCGCGCACGAGGGAGCGGCGGCCCCCAATGCCCAGGGGCACGCCCACACCGGCAGTGGTCTCGTGGCCTCCGCCCGAAGTGAAGATGCGCTCGTGCTCGACCACGAGCTCGGGATTGGGCAGCACCTTGGCGGCCTCGGTCTCGGCTTCGGCGCGCGCGACGAGGGCGCGTGCCACGGTGCGGGTCGGCCCGGCGCCGCAGATCCGAGCCGCGCCCCCCGTCTCGTCGAGCGCCACGTCAGCGGGCGCAGGGCGCGCGACCGCGAGCAGCAGCAGCGCGCCCGCGGCGGCAATACTACGCCGCGTAGTACTTGAAAATATGGCTGCTCGATTCATTGGCCGCATTGCAGATCCCCTCAGCGGTGCAAAAGCCCGATCACGGACTCGACGGCGTGGTGGAGGAGATCCCCGGGCCACACCAAGACGAGCGCCAGCGCGCCCAAGGCTGGGACCAAGATCGCGATCACGTCGTTGCGCCGCGAAGCGCGCGCGCCGCGCTCGTCGTCGAGCAGCGCCGAGACGCGGTCTTCGATCCCTTCAGCGCCGAACACCCCGAGCAACGCCTCGTCAGGACGTGGCGGCGTGATCCGCAATCGACCCACGCTGACCAGCGCCTCGGCGGCCGCGGAGGCGTCGCCGATCCGTTCGGCAGCGTGGCGGTCGCAGTGCAACTCCGCTGCGTGCTTCCAGCGGGAAAACAGCGAGCGGGGCAGCCAAGGTTGCAGGGCCAGGCAGCCGCGCAGCACCAGCGAGGTGAGCGGATCGCCGCGCTCGACGTGGCCCCTCTCGTGCTGCAACACCACATCGCGATCCCGTTCGCCCAGCGCGGCCCAGAGCGCGCGATCGAAGACGATGACCGGCGAGAGGGCACCGGCCGTGAAGGCCGTGGGCATGCCCGAATCCACGAAGCGCACGTCGATCTCACCGATTCGCTCCGGCGTGATGCGGCGGACCTGGCGGATCCGGCCGGAGGACTCGAGCAGCGCAAGCGTCAACCGAATTGCACCGGGCAGCGCGAACACGAACCAGACCCCGAGCAACGCCAGCGCGGGCATGAGCAGCGGCTCAGCGAGGGCCGCGTGCGCGAGGCACACATGAGGGTGGTGAGCGTGCGTGAGGCAGTGGCACCCGGTGAGCGAGGTCGGCAATACCAGCGCGACGCAGCCGAGCAGCCCCACGACGAGGGGGAGGACGATGGAGAGCGCCCAGGGCGTGGAGGCACGGGTCCACGCGGCTCTGCGCACGAAACGTGCTGCGAGGGACACCAACGCCCCCGCGGCCAGCGTCATCGCGACGAACACCGCCGCCGTCGTCACAGCGAGCGAGGTCACTTCGCCTTCCCTTTGCGCCGCGCCGCGATCAACGCCGAGAGTTTGTCGAGCAGATCCGGGTCGACGCGCTCCGTGCTGTCGAGGAACGCGACCAGCAGGGCGTCGTCGGCACCGGGCTTCGCGCTGGCGAGAGCGCGAGCCGCTCGCTCGCCGAACCACGCCTCACGGGTCACGGTCGGCGCGTAGCGATAGGCCTTGCCGTCCTTCTCGCGAACCACCACGCCTTTGCCGTGCAGGCGGTCGAGGACCGTCAGCACCGTCGTGTAAGCGAGGGCCGGCTTGCGCCGAACACGGGCCAGCACGTCGCGCACCGGGAGCCCGGACGGGCTGCTCCAGAGCACCTCCAGCACGGCGGACTCGAGCTCGCCCAGCGGGATCAGCGACATGGTCGGCACATCCAAGATGTACTACCAGACGTAGTAGTGTGTCCAGCGCTCAGGGAACGAGCACCACGGCGCCGTCGAGCACCGCAATGTCGCCGTCCTTTTTGATCTTCATGCCGCCCCCGAGGCTCCGGTAGCCCTTGGCCGGAAAGGCGCCGTCTTCGGCCAAAAGCCAGCCAGTTTGCAGAGTCGAGAGCTTGACGAAGTGCCGCGCTCCCTCGGCACCGGCGTAGGGCGCCGGATCGTGGACGACCAGCGTGTCTTCTGCCGCGTGACCGGTCTCGTCGACGTTTGCGCCCACGACGGTGAGCCAGTGTCCGCCATGGCGCCGGAAGAAATCTCCGCCCCATTTGGCGGGCGTGTACCAGCCCGCGTGGATCACGGCGAGCCCCCCTTCGGACAGCGCCTGGGCGATGAAGGCGACTTCGGCGGACTTCACGCGCGTCGTGAAGCGCGCCGGATGACCGCGCCAGCCTTGGTACTGCAGGCGTCGGTAGCCCCAGCCGCTGTCGCGCATGAAGGCGTGCAGACCTCGGAGCAGGTTGTTGGTACCGGTGCCGCCGTTCGGGGTCGTGCCCATGTAGCGCGCCGAGCCGATCTTGCGGATCAGATCGATCTGCTGGGCGCGCGGCGAATCGCCCCCGGGGATCAGCGTCTCTCGCCCCTGGGTCGAGAGCCACGCCAGCGCGTTCGAGACGGCGACCGGACCACACCAAGCATCGCCGCCTCCGGGCAGACCCAGCGTGGGATCGGTCTGCGTGAGATCCGGCATGGGCCGAAGCTGAGCGTCGAGGCGATCTCGCTCCTGTTCGCGAGCGCTGGCCTCCGCGCGTTCGCGCCTCAGGGCATCGACGACCGGCCCGCTCAGTTGCTGGCCCGGCGCGGCCAGGCCATGAGCCAAGGCTCCACGTGCGCTCTGAGCTTCGGCCGATGAGAGGCTGAAATGAAACGCGCACGCCCCCGCAGTCGCGGTGATCGCGATGGCCAACCAGGCTCGTTTGCGCATTCGCCGGGGAGCGTACGTGCTCGTCCCGGGCCGGTCAAAGTCATGGCGAACGGCGTTTCGTGCCCCTTCCCCGGCCCACCGCTCGGCGTATCATGCGCGCCATGTCGAACCGGACCCGAGCTTTCACTTCTCGCATGCTGCTGACCCTCACCGCCGCGACCGGCCTCGCCGCCTGTGGCACCGGCGGCGTCGGCAACGCGGTGCGACCCAAGGAGGCGACCGCCGGCGAGGCGCTCGAAGAAGGCAAATGCGCGGGCGTCGGAGAGGGCGGCGAGCCCTTGGTCGTGGACTGGAAGCCCGACCAGCGCGGAGATCTCGAGATCGCGATGAAGGAAGGCGTCGCGGTGGTCAGCTACAGCTGCGAAGGCATCAAGCTGCTCAAGGACTGCCGCATCGACGGCACCTACGGCTACATGGGCATGACCCGCAAGGAGCAGGTCGTGCGCCTCAACAACTCCGACGAAGTTCGCGCGAACCTCCCCCTCAGCGGCGTGAAGCTCAGCGCGGAGCTCAAGCGCGGCTCGTCGCTCGACGTGGCAATGGTGATGGTGGGCAAGCAGAAGACCACCTGGAGCGAGCCGACCAAGGCCGATCTCGCCGGCAAGTGCCAAGGCGCCACCCACTTCGTGCGCGGCGCGACCGTCGGGGCCTTCGTGATGGAGAGCAACACCAGCGGCGAAGCCAAGGCGGCCGCCGAGTTCTTCGGCGCCGAGACCTCCGGAGCGTCGGCCAGCAAGCGCCAGGTGCAAAACAAGGACGGTGACCTCAACGCGTGCAAGGCGGCGACCTCCAAGGGCGACAGCGCGCCGGATCAATGCGGCGCGCCGGTGCGGCTGTTGCTGGCGCCGATCACCCAGGAGAAGGCGCCAGACGAAAAAGCGCCCAAAGAACCGGCGGTCGAACTGGCGAAGCGCGAGGGCGGGTGCCCAGCCGGGCTGGTGATGGCCGAAGGCAAGTGCACCAAGGCCGCCGACGCGCCCGCCTACCAATGCAAGCCGGGCAACGCCAGCGAGTGTGAAGCGCAGTGCGGGAAGAACCACGCCGGGAGCTGCCAGCGCCCTCGGCGTGATGCACGCCACCGGAGACGGCGCGAGCAAGGACGCGGCCAAGGCCGCTCAGCTCTTCGAGAAGGCCTGCGCCGGCGGAGACGTGCCGGGTTGCGTGAACCAAGGCCGAATGCTCGCCGACGGAAACGGCGTGGCGAAGGACGAGGCCAAGGCCAGCGAGCTCTTCGACAAGGCCTGCGCCGATGGCGGCGCAGAGGCTTGCGGTTTTCTGGGAGCCATCCTGCTGGCAAACAAGGACACCGCTAAGGCGGCGGAAAAGCTGAAGCTCGGCTGCGACGGCGGCTATGACAAGAGCTGCGGCCACGCCGCGCGCCTGTACGCAGCCGGTGACGGAGTGACTCAGGATCTGGGCGTCGCGCTCCAGCTCTACACCAAGGCCTGTCGGGGCGCGGATGGCGTCGCTTGCAGTGAGCTCGGGCAGATGCATGAGGCCGGCAAGGGCACGGGCAAGAACGCGATCATCGCCGAGATGCACTACCGGCGCGGTTGTTACATGGGCAATGCCGAGGCCTGCGCGGACTTGGGCCGACTGGAGGCGGGCAAGGCCGGCGGCGGTGGCGACAGCGCCAAGCGCAGCTTCAACATGGCGTGCGTGCGCCGGAATGCCTTCGCTTGCGCCGCAATGAAGGTCCTGTACGGCGGGACTTCTGGAGTGATGCCAAACGCCGCCGACATGAGCGCCTGGCGGCAAGCGTGCTCCAAGAACGACGGCCGCGCGTGCACGCGCCTCGGGGTCGTCACCGCGGCGCAGGGCCAGAAGGCCGGAGCGACCATGGACCTGCAGCGCGCCTGCAACAGCGGCGACCGCTTTGCGTGTCTGGTCCACAAGACGATCAAGTGAGGTTTAACGCCGTCGATGCCGGTGGCATGCTCTCGCCATGGCACAGCTCTCACCGGTAGCGACGGCGGTCATAGCGGCTCTCCTCGGGGGCGTGGCCGGCGGCGCGGTGGTCCGACT
Source organism: uncultured delta proteobacterium (assembly GCA_963716725.1). Classification (GTDB taxonomy): domain Bacteria; phylum Myxococcota_A; class Polyangia; order Polyangiales; family Polyangiaceae; genus JADJKB01. Next base: position 106,356 of record CAVQUB010000033.1, on the reverse strand, counting down.
GACCCAGCGATCCCCTCCCCCGGCGACCTCCGCGACGCGTGAGGCCGGGGCGACCTCGGACAGCAGCGATCTGGAGAAACGCATCGCCGAGCTCGAGCAGAACTCGTCACGCACCGAGCGCACTCGACGCCTCGAACGCGCCGTGGCCAACGCCGCGCCGGCCGGCGACGACACTGCGCCGCCCTCCCCGAACGGCGGCCGGCCGACCATCGACGATCCGGTGTTCCAGCTGGCGGTGCGCGACGTCATCGAGCAACTCGAGGACGAACGGCGCGAGGAGCGCGGGGCTCGCGGCGCCGAGCGACGCAAGCAATTGGCGGCGGCGTGGAGCGCCGAGATGACCACGGCGCTCGGCCTCAGCGACGCGCAGAAGCAGAAGGTCGCTCAGGTGATGCAGGACTACTCCGATTCCCTGCGCAACGCGCGGGACGCCGACGCGGGCCCCGGCACTCGCGCCGAGTGGCGGGATCGCGCGCGCACGGAGCGCGAGAAGGCCGAAGGCAAGCTCGGTCAGATCCTGGATTCCGGTCAGATGGACAAGTACAAAGCCCTCGACGACGACAAGAAGCTCGGCATGGGTTCCGGTGGCGGCGGACGTGGGCGCCGACAGCGCGAGTGAGCGTCGTGATCCAAGTCCCACGCCCAGACACCACAGACACGCGTCGAAGCCCGGGGGCCTCCAGCGCGACCGTCCGGTTGACAAGCGCGGGCACTTCCATCGACCGTTGCGCGGTGATCACCAAGGCTTCGCTCCCCCAGGCCCTGCTGGTGCTCCTCGCGCTCTTGGCCTGCAACGCTTCGTCGCAGAAACCGGCCGAAGACCCCGCACCCACGGTCACGCCCGCGCGGTCGGGACCGTCGCCGGCGGTCACCACCGAGTACACGCCACCGGCGGCGACCGCGGATCCCGCCGCGACGCCCAGCGCGACTCAGACCGGCGACGCGCCGGAGATCAGCCGATCCGCCGGCGTCGAAGGGGGCGCGGTGGTGCTCTGGCCACGCATCGTGCTGCCCCGCGACGCGGGCAAGCCCGATCCCGAGACCCTCCAGCTCGCGGCCCGCGCGCAGTCACGCTTGGCGGAACTCGCGCGCAAGGTCCTCGGCAGGGTCACCATCGACATGCGGCCCGAGCCCGAGCGCGTGTGTCCCAAGGCCGGCTGCAAGGGCATCTCCCTCGGCATCCTGTTCGCAAAGGCCGGGGCAGGTTGCTCGGTCATGGCCCTGGTCAGCGCGCCTGGCACCTCGGCCCAACGCATCGTTCCTTGGTCGCCAGGGGTGGTGCAGCTCACCCGCGACAGCGTCGGTTTCCGCGAGCCCGCCGAAGCGGTGGTGAAGGTCACGGATTACGGCGCGTGTGGGAAGCTGCCGGACGAGCTCGCCGCGAAGGACGCCGCCATCGAGGCTGCGATCCGCACCGCCGCGGGCAAGTGAGCCCATGCGCGCCCGCGCCCTCTCGATCGTGCTGTTGGCGTCGACGCCGGGGATCGCCGACGAGCTGGTGGTGGCCGCCGACGACGGCGGCGGCCATGCGACGGTGGCAGTAGCCGTCGGGTGTCTGCAACCCGGGGCGCGCTGCGAGAAGGTCCGGAGCGACCGGCGCGTGGTCGGGATCTTCGGGCTACGCGCTGACGAGACGGCCGTCGAAGGCAGCGACGTGAAGGCCGGCGTCAGCCTCTCGACCGTGTCGATGTCTACCTTCACTGATCACGAGGTCGGCGTCACCGCGCGCGCCGGCCACTTCGCCTTCGTCGGCGGCAGTCGCGGCGGCATGGAAGGTGGCCTCGGTGTCGACATCGGCCTCGGATTGATGCAGGAGCTCGGCAGGGGGCACGGCCCCTTCTCTCGCCTCGGGGGCCGTGGCTTCTTGCTGGGTCACCCGGTCTTCTACGCTTCGATGATCGAGCTGCCTCAGATCCAGCTCGGCTATCAGATCTTGCGCGGCGACTTCCACCTCGAGCTGAGCGCGCGCGGCGGCCCCGTGCTGGCCGGGCGGCTGAAGCCGGGCGACGATCGGCGCAAGCTCGGCGGCACCTTCGAGTGGGGTGGGCACCTCGCGCTGGGCGCGGGCCCCTTGGACCTCGCGGTCGAATTCAGCCACATCGAAGCGCGAGGCGAGGACGCGAGCGGAGGCGTGAACATCGTGTCGGCGCTGCTCTGCGGCGGCGCGCGCACGCTCGGCGCCTGCTTCGACGCAAAGTGGTTCCAGAGCGCGACGGATCAGCGGTCAGAGCGCGTGGACGCGCTGCTCTTGGCGGTCACGCTGGGCTCGTCGGCAGGAGGACCAGGGCCGCGGTGACGCGCCAGTCGGGTGCGTTCTTGTGGGCAGACGTGGCGCTCGGATAGCGCTCGCGCGCTCGACCTCAGCTGCCCGCGGGCGCGTGGGTCACGCGATTGCGCCCAGCCGACTTCGACTCGTAAAGCGCCTTGTCCGCAGCCTCGAAGAGCAGCGACCGCGAAGCTGCAGCGGACGGAAATGTGGCGATCCCAGCTGAAATCGTCACTTTGAGCTGTTTGCCATCGTACTCGATCAGGTCGTCTTCGACGCGCTTCCGCAAGAGCTCGATGGCGGCCGCAGCGGTGTCCGCGTCCGTATCGGGCATCAGCAGGCAGAACTCCTCGCCGCCGTACCGGAACGCCGCGTCGAGCGACCCCGCTCGCACCGCGTCTCGCAACGTGCGAGCGGTCCGGGCCAACACGACGTCGCCTGCCTTGTGTCCATGCGTGTCGTTGAAACGCTTGAAGTGGTCGATGTCCGTCAGGACGAGGGTCAGCGGTTTGTTCGTGTCGCGCGCCTGCTCCAGCAGCGCTTCGAACGCCTGCTCGAAGTGGCGCGCGTTGAAGAGTCCGGTCAAACGGTCGGTGATCGAGGCGTTGTACAGCTTCGCCTTGTGCAGGTTGACCGCCGCCTGATCGGCTAGACCGAGCAACAACTGGGCGTCATCATCGCCGAAGCGGCCGACCAGATCCAGCTCGAGCTGCTCCTCCACCATCTTCACTTTGTTGGTCAACGTGATGACCCCCATCACGTCGCTGCCGTAGAGGAGCGGAACGCTCATGATGCAGTACACGAGATTCTTCCCCACCTGCTCGATCTGGCTGCGGTCGTTGATGCGCACCGGCCGCCGCAGCTTGGCTGCCGAGCCGGCGACACCCTCGCCGATGGCAAACGTCTTGGTCTCCGCCTGGCCGTCGTTGATGCTGTCGCGCACCGCCTTGGGGATGTTGCCCCACACCACCTTGATCTCGAGGCGCTCCGTTTCGGGGTTGTAGAGCATCAGGTTGGCCTTCTGCGCGCGCAGGGCGTCGACGGCGGTGGCCAGGATGTCGATGGTCAGCTTCTTGAAGTCGTTGACGTTCGCGAGCTGCTGATTGACGTCGTAGAGCGTGCGCAGATTGTTCAGGATCCGCTCGTTCTTTTCGTACTTCAGCGTCGAGTCGATGTTGGTCGCTGCGACCGCCGCGATCTCTTGCAAGAACGCGAACTCGTGCTCGGGGATCTGAGATCCGTCGTCGCACTCACCCAGCGTCAAAACCCCCAGCACCTGTCCGCCGCGCATCAGCGGCACCCAAACGTCCGACCTCAAGATCCCCAGGTTCCACTGGCGGAACGCCGTCCTGAATCTCGGTAGCTTGCGCATGTCTCGTACGCTGAACACGTCCCCCTGATGGATCAGCTGCCACAGGAGCCCCTGGTCGTGCGGGATCTTGAACATGAGGAGCTCTTCGCGCTCCCCGCGCTTGTCCAGGTAGAACTCTCCCAGCCCGTGGCTCGCTCGGACTCGATAGAAGACGTTCTCCGGATCGAGATCGTCGAGCAAGAGCACCGCGCTGTTCACTGCGCCATAGCGCTCACGACACACCGCCATGAAGGACTTGAGCAACGGCTCGATGTTCAGGATCTCCGAGAAGCCCTTGCCGGACTGCAGGAGCGCTCGCATCTCGAACACCAGCACGTCGAGCTGGATGGCCTTCTGGCGAAAGTAGGACAGCTGGGCTCGAAGCTCCTCCGGCGAAAGCTTCCCGTCGCCATCGCCATTCAGTGCCGGCGGCGGCGGACGGCTCGGCGCGCCGATGGGCGCCGGGGTCCCCATCGGGCGCAAGCTCCGTTCCGTGGCCGACGGCGAGTCGCTGAGGGTGGTGGTCGGCGCCTCGATCGGGCGGTCGGATCTGGTCTTCATTGCAGCTCGAGTTCGGGGCTAGCGCCGCCGAAACGAGGAGCGGGCGCCCTGCGCTGCCAGACTACCATCATCGCCCGCGACCCGGAGTAGAGTAGCCTTGGGTCCCATGCTCAAAGCCAGTTCGGCAATCCTGCTGGTGTTCGCGCTCGGCTGTGAATCGAAGCCCGGCAGCGCCACTCCGTCCACGTCGACCTCGGCCTCGGCGCCCGCTGCCTCCGCGGCAACCCCTCCGCTCCCGGGACCGCTGACCCTCGATGGCCTGATGGCGGCGAAGGACACCGTCAAGGTGGGTGACGACTGGAAGACCGCGAGCGCCGCCCTCGTCGCCAAGCTGGGCCCCGAGACGACGAAAGGGCCAGACCGCCTGGTCTGGGGGATCCCCGCAGCCGATCAGTGCTCGTACCTGATGATCCGCGAGTCGTCAGACAAGGTCAGCGAGCTGTCACCCGCCGTCACGCACTCGCGCGCGAAGAGCCTCGAGTTCGAGGACTGCTACCTCTTCCTCGATCGCCCGCCGCCGGACAAGGACCCCGCAGCGCCCGGTCCGGAAGCAGACCGGATCTACGCCGTCGGCGAGCTGCTCGACGGGATCGACGCTGCCCGCTCCAAGTGGATCGGCAAGAAGGTCCGCGTCCGCGGCCAGGTGATGAGCTCGGTGCGCAGCGGTGCCACCCCGGCGGCGACCGTGGCCTCGCTCAGCGTGGCCGACGAGAAGGATGCTTCGAAGCGGGTGGGCGTGCAGATCAAGCACGACGTGAAGGCAGCCCCCCAAGACGGCAAGCAAATCGTCGTCACCGCCGAGGGCGTCATCGCTTCGATGGGTCGTTCCCTCGATGACGCTCGCATCGTGAAGTGAGCCTCGCCGATTTGCCGTGGGCTAAAGCCTCGGGTTCGTTCAAACTGGTCGTCTTGAGCCAGAGCCACGACGACCATCACTGGGCCATCGAGGAGCAGCGAACCCTCGATAGCTCGAGCGACGAGACCTTCGATTGCATCGCCTTCGCTATGCGCGCGCTTGCGCTCCTGCGCCCGCCCCTCACCGTCACGGTCTACCCGCGGAGTCGACAGCTCTCCATGGAACGAGGGCGCGACCTCCGCGTCGACCCCGCGGGAACGTGGGCGCTGCTCGGGATCCCCGCCGACGCGAGCCGCGCCCACATTGCGCTCGCGGTCGCCGATTTGGCTCCCGAAGCCCACCGGGCCTGGCTGCTCGACCTACTGGTGAACGGCGGCTGAGTCGGCCGGGCCCCGAGGGCCACGGTTGACGCCCCTCTGGGGTTTCGTGAAGGTTCGCCCCACGCATGCGCTCCCTCTGGCTCTTCATCCTCGGGTCTCTGGCCCTGACAGTGGCTGCGTGCCGTGCGCTTCAGCCTCCGGCTCCGATGCCGAAGCCCGTGGGGCGCGCGGATGTGGCCCACCTCGCGGCCGGCGATCGCGCCTTCGCCTTCCGCCTCCTGTCGATCCTGCGCGAGCGCGATGGCAACCTCGCGTTTTCGCCGGCGGGCGTTCGGATGGCGCTGAGCATGGCGTGGGCAGGCGCGGGCGGCGAGACCGCAGGCGAGATCGAGACCGTGCTCGGTCTCTCGGGGGATCCCACGGCCATTCATCAGAGCCACCAAGCGCTGCTCGAGGTCTGGAAGGCCCCTCGGGGCGCCCTGCCGTCGAGTTTCAAGCTGCGGGTGGCACAGGGCTTCTTTGCTCAGGCCGAACGCAGACCTGCCCAGGCCTTCATCGAGTTGCTCCAGCGATACTACGACGCGCCCGTCTCGCCCAAGGACTTCGCCGCGCCAGACACCGCCCGGGACCAGGTCAATCGCTGGGTCGAGACCAAGACCTCGGATCGTCTCGAAGGGTTCCTTCCCACTGGCAGCGTCGACTCGGGCGTCGAGCTGATGCTGGTCAGCGCCCTCGACTTCGAAGCACCGTGGCTCCATCCCTTCGATCTGGGGCATACCAGTCGCGGCAAGTTCAAGAAGGCCGACGGCAAGAGCGCGGACGTCATGCTCATGAGCACCAGCGGCGAGCTCTTGGTGAACGAGACCCCCGAAGCGCAGGTGGTCGAGCTCGAGTACGCCACCGAGGACTTCGTCTTCGATCTGATCGTGCCGCGGGGACCGCTGCCCGCCTTCGAGGCCGCGTTGGACGAGAAGAAGCTCGACCAATTGCTCGCCGGGCTCACGCCAAAAGAAGCCACTCTGACCTTGCCGCGCTTCACGGCTGGCGATGCGATTGAGCTCGCGGGTCCACTGCAGAAGATCGGGATCCACGCGGCGTTTGCCAAGACAAAGGCCGATTTTTCCCCGATGACAGGGACGCGCCAGCTCTTCCTCTCCAGCGTGCCCCACCGGATCCGCTTGGTCGTGGACGAAGGCGCTACCGCGGAGAACAAGGGCGACGGCAAGCCGGTCGAGACTCGCGGGGTCGACGTGCGCGCCACGCGTCCCTTCCTTTACGTGGTTCGCGACAAGAAGCGCAACTTGGTGCTGGCGCTCGGACGCGTCGTCGAGCCCGGACCGGGCTGACCCGACCTAGTCCAAGATCACACCGACCTTGCCGGCGAGATACGCGCGCAAAGCATCCGGAACCGGCACGGGCTCGAAGGTCTTGCCGCTCACCCACACGTGCACGGTCTGGCCGATCACCGCTACCGTGCCGTCGAGCCGGAGGATGCGGTGTGCGTAGGCAGTGCTCGTCGCGCCGACGCGAGCCAGCACGACCTCCACCACCACCTCGTCACCGAAGCGGAGCGGTGCCAGGTAGTCGGCCTCGGAGTGAACGAGCGGCGCAGCGGACTCGCGGCGGGCAAGCGAGCCGGGCACGTCGAGCCCCGCCGCGAGGAGCAGATTGAGGTAGGCGTCCGAGAAATACTCGTAGACCTTCGGAAAGAAGATGGTCCCCGCGGCGTCCACATCTTGGAAGCGAACCGGCCGGCTTTGAGACGCTAGGGCCTCGGTCGCGCCCAGGATTGCATCCCGCGAGAATCTCCGTTCGGGTTTCATGGTGGGCCAGATAGCCGCATCGCCCGAAGGCTGGCAAGCGCGGACGGAAAGTGTCAGAACGCCGCCAAGCATGAGCGATCTCGACTACGAGGCCGGCTGGGCCCGCTACCGGGTGCACGGGCTCCTGGCAGGTGGGCTCCTGCTCTACGGCGCGTCGCGCATCGACGCCACGCGACCCGTGGCCGGCGTGCTGCTCATGTATGGCTTTCCGGTTCTGGCACTCGCGGTTGCCGCTGCGCCCTTCAGGCACAGCAAGCTCTGGAACGCGGTGTGGGTCATCGGAGGGCTAGCCGCCGCGACGGCGGAGCTTTCGATCGCGCGCGCCCTCTCACCCCAAGTCAGCCTCTACTCGCTCGTGCCCACCAGCGTGACCAGCGCCCTCTCGATCATCGCGCTGATCCTCGCCGCGGGCGTGCAGGCCGCTGGAGTGGGTCGCGGTCGACCCAACACCTTCGCTGCATGGATGGGCATGGTCACGGCGCTCGCGCTCTACCTCCCAACCCACGCAAAGGTGGGCAAGGACGCCCTCGATGCGTTCATCGCGGCGCTGCTCGTGGCGCTCTTCGTGGGTGGCGGCGTGGGCCTGGCCCTCGGCGGAATCGCGACGCGGATCGCCCGGCGCCACGCTCCGGGCAAGGCGAGCTGATCGCGGTCCGGCGTCCATCAGCGACGGCAGGCTCCCTGCCCTCCCCGAGTTACCGGCAACTTGGACGACGGCCGGGAGATCTGCCGAAGAAATCCCCGGGCGCGCGACTTGCAATGCCCCGCTCCATGCGCGTCGTCCTCGTCTACCCAGCCATGCGCCGCTACTCCGGTTACCTGTCGGCCCAGAAGGTCCCCGGCCAGATCTGCACCCACGCCGGGCTCTCCATTCTCAAGCAAATGCTCGAACGCGAGGGGCACGTCGTCCGCGCCACCGACGAGCAGATCACGCCCTTCGTTCCGGAGCTGGTCGCGGGCGCGAACTTGGTCGGCGTCTCGATCCAGACCTGCAACGCGATTCAGGGCTATCGGATCGCCGACGCAGTGCGCGCCCTCGGTGTCCCCGTCGTGCTCGGCGGCGCGCACGCCACCCTGAACCCCGACGAGGCCATCGCTCACGCCGACTACGTCGTGCGCGGCGAGGGCGAGCACACCTTGAGCGAACTCTGCCGCGCCCTCGAGTCCGGCGCGTCGCTCGAGAGTATCGCTGGCCTCAGCTTCCGTCACGCGCTCGGCGTCACGACGAACCCGGCGCGGACGCCGCTGTGCACCAGCGAGCTCGACGCCCTGCCCTGGCCCGATGTGAAGCTGATCGAAGGCGCTGACAGCCGCCTGCGCTACCCGCTCAACTCGAGCATCTACTTCACGCAAGCGACCCGCGGCTGCGATCAAGCTTGCAACTACTGCTCGATTACCAAGGTGTTTGGGCAATCTCTGCGCCACCGCAGCGTCGACCGCGTCGTCGACGAACTGGGCGCCCGCTGGGATCCCGAGCGGCAGTTCTTGTTCTTCATGGACGACAGCCTCGCCGTCGGCGGTACGTATCTGAAGGCCCTTCTGAGCGCCCTCATCGACCACCGACTGGTGCCCAAGCTCGGCTGGCACTCCCAGCTGCGTTGCGAGGCGGCCCGCGACCCGGAGCTGCTCGAGCTGATGGCCCGCACCAACTGCACCTTCGTGAGCTGCGGCTTCGAGTCCGTCCGCGATCTGTCACTGAAATCGCTGTCCAAAGGGCAAACGGTGCGCGATGTCGAGCGCGACGTGGCCCTCCTGCGCGCGCGCAACATCTTGGTCAACGGCTTCTTCGTCACGGGTACCGACCACGACCGGGTGGAGGACTTTGGCGAGACGGTGCGCTTCGCACACCGCATCGGCTGCACCCTCGCGGGTTTCATGCCGCTGACGCCCTATCCCGGCACGCCAATGTGGAAGAAGCTCGAGCGCGAGGGGCGGATCTTCACTCGGGACTGGGAACTCTACGACATGCAGCACGTCGTGATCCATCCCAAGCAGATGAGCGCCCTCGAGCTGTATCTCGGCACGCTGGGCTGCTACCCGAGGTTTTACGCCGGGCAGAGCCCCTGGAAACAACTGCGCCGACTGCTGCCGCACTGGCCGCGGCCGGTGCTGGCCGCGATCGCGGTCTCGTGGCCGCTGGCGCGACACTGGGTCTGGTCCCGAGAGGTCGTCGCCAACCTCGACTACATCCGAGCGTTGCGTCGGCTCGAGAAGGATCCGCGCGCGGAGTTCCCGACGCTCAGCCATCGCGGTCTCGCGCTGAAAGATCTGTGGAGCGGGCGCGAGCTCAAGCGCGCGGTCTACTCCCGGCGGCAGGCCCGAGCGTCCGTCGCCGCGCGGGGCCTGCCGACCGCGCCGACCCTCGGAGCGCGCCGAGTGGGCTCCGATAATCTATGCTGCCCAGCGTTTTGAAGCACCCCGCCGAAAACCAGTCGAAGGCGTCGAAGTCGAGGACCTGGATCCTGGGCGCCCTCGGCCTAGCCGCCCTCGCAGGCCTGGGGGCTCGCGGCTCTGGGCTTCTCGGCGGAAGCCGCCCGCCCGAAGCGCCGGCGACCGCTGCCAGTGCCGCGGTCGCGCCGCCCGCGCTGCAGGACGCGGCCGCTACGGCCAAGCCCGAGCCAAAGCGGCCCTACAACGTGCTGTTCCTGATGGTGGACAGCCTTCGCGCCGACATGCCCTGGACCGGCTACCCGCGTGAGATCGCACCTTGGCTGGCCAAGTTCGCGAAACGCGCGACGCTCTATCCGCGCGCCTACTCGATGTCGAGCTACACCGCCAAGAGCGTGGTGCCCACCCTCGTGGGCGACTATCCGAGCGCGCTGAAGCGCGACGGCTGGTTCTTCACGCACTGGTTCGACGACAACGTGTTCATCACGGAGCGGGCTCAGGAGCAGGGAGTACGCACGCTGGCGGGAAACGGCCACGGCTACTTCACGCCGCCCTACGGCGTGAACCAGGGCTTCGATGATTTCCGCTTGCTGGAGGGCACCGCCATCGACTTCACCGGGGTTGCTGACATCACCAGCGACCGCCTGAACGCGCTCGCGAAGAAGATGCTGTCCGACCCCGCGAACGTCGACCCCGAGGGCAAGAAGCCCTTCTTCGCTTACTACCACTTCCTGGATCCCCACTACACGTACATCAAACACGCGGAGGCTCCCGACTTTGGCGACGCCCGCCGCGATCTCTACGACAACGAGGTGCACTTCACTGATCGGTGGGTGGGCGACTTGGTGGATTGGTGCCTGAAGCAGCCCTGGGGCAAGAACTTGGCCGTGGTGATCACCGCCGATCACGGCGAAGGCTTCGGCGAGCACGATCATCAGCGGCACGCCTATGAAGTCTGGGAGGCGTTGGTTCGGGTCCCGCTCTTCATCTATGTCCCGGGCGCGGAAGCCCGGCGCATCGAGGCTTCGCGGGGGGCCATCGATCTCGCGCCGACCATGGCCGACCTCTTGGGCTTGCCGCTGAAGGACCACTACCGGGGCACGAGTCTCGTGCCCGAAGTCTTCGGCGCCGAAGCTCGCCCGCGCCCGGTCATCGTCGACTTGCCGCGCTGCGATCTGATGGACCGGCGCCGCGCGCTGATCGACGGCGACTACAAGCTGATCGCCTTCGGGGACGACTGGCGGTTCCAGCTCTACGACGTCAGCAAAGATTTCGCCGAGACCCGGGAACTGTCCCAGTCCCACCCGAAGGAGCTGGCACGGATGAAGGCACTCTACGCCGAGCTGTCCCGGACCATCGTCACCCGCCCCGTGGTCGGAGGCGCTCCCCCGCTCCTGGGCGCGCCGCCGGGCCAGCGCTGGTGATCCTGTCGCGCGGCCGCCGCTCGCTCACTCCGGCGCCAAGGCCCAAGGTTTCCCGGGCACCGGCCGCCGCTCTCGCGCGAGCCACGCCACCACGCGCTTGGCCCACTCCTTTCGGGCGTTGATCGTGGGGTGGATCTTGTCGTTGAGGCGCGGCATCTCGGGGTACACGACCTCGGTGTCCATGTATCGGCAGGGCGCGACGTTCTCACGGATCACCTGATAGAGGCCCCGCTCTTGGGTCCAGATCGGCGGCGCGATCCACACGCAGGGGCGATCCCCGATCATCTTGACGATCTTCTTCACCAGCGGCGCGCGCTGCGTCGGGTCGGGCATTTTGACCTCGTTGGTGCCGAGCGTGATCAGCACCAGATCGGGCTTCAGCTGCGACAGGTGCAAGGGCAACTCCATGCCGCCCGCCCAGCCCGGGATGTAGCTCGCCGTCTTGAAACGCAGCATGCCCTTGACCTTGTGACGCTTGAACTCTTCGTTCAGCGCGACGCCCAGCGCACCCGCCATCGAGTCGCCGACGTGCAACACCACGGTGTCCTGGGGCAGCGGCGCCGGCTCCGACACCGCGGGGGGCGCGGGCTCGACGGGCGGAGGGGCGCTGCTCGAACTGGGCGCCGCCGCGGGCGCCGCCGCGGGCTCGGCGCTGGGGATCGCGCTGGGCGCGGGCGCAGCGCTGGCACGCGCGCTGGCCACCGGCTGGGTCGGGGACGACGGCGCGCTGCCGGCGCAGCCAGCCATCACCGCCAACGCGAGGGTCAAACGCTTCATGGGCAACAAGTCGAGTTCCATCCCACTCCGACATCACGATTGGAGCAACCCGCGCGGGCGCTCACTTGGTTACGCCCATGATGCGTCCCGCCGCTGTAGCGGTAGGCGCTCGGTCGCCCGGGCTTGTTCGCCTGGCAGTCCGCGTCGAAGCCCGGCGTGCGCGCACGCGTCACGGGCGACGCACCCGTGGAGGGCGCCGGGCCCCTCGGGTCGAGCCTGAGCACGCAGCCGTGACCGGCGAGCTTTTCGCGCCCCGCTGGGCACTCGCTCTGGCCATCGTTGGCGCAGCGCTGTCCGTTCCACCGCGTGCGTCCCGCACAGGTGACGGAGCGGATCCCGTGCAGACAGCGCTTTCCGTCCGCGCTCCGGCCGAATGGGCAGGCGGCATCTGCGGGCGTCGATGCGCAGCGAAACCCGAGGTGCGACCCCGACAGCTTGGGCGGCCAACGATTTCGGAGCTTCGGGCTCATCCACTTCTCGAAGCGCCGACTCCAGCTCCCGCCCCGGTAGACCTTGTTGCTGCCCGTCGGAGGCGGCCACGGGTAGTCGCCGAACCAATCGTCGGTCCACTCCCAGACGTTGCCGATCATGTCGTACAGACCGAAGGCCCCTGTAGCGAAGCTCTTGATCTTGCATGAGCCACCGATGTGCTTCCAGCAGGTGCGGCCATCGGGCGGCTCCGGGCCCCAGGAATACGCGCGGTACTCGCCGCCGCCACGGGCCGCGTACTCCCACTCGAGCTCGCTTGGCAAGCGCGCGCCGCGCGCCTCGCAGTGGGCCTTGGCCTGGTACCAGGACACGCAGTTCATGGGATGGTCGCCGCGATCCTCGAAGCGCGTGTTGCAGAATCGTCCTTCGGCACTCGGTGCGTCGCACTTCCCCGAGCCCTGGCAGGCGGCGTACGCGTCGACGGTCACCTCGGTGAGATCGAGGCAGAAGGCCGCGACCTCGGTCTCGAAGCGGGGCCTCTCTTCGAGGGCTGAACTCGGCGAGTCGCTGCCGACCTTGAACGGACCACCCTGGATCTTCGCCATTCCCGCAGCGCAGCTCGCCGAGACCGGCGGCCTCGACGCGGCCGGCGCGCCGGCGCTGGTGGCGGGGCCGGAGCTGCTGCTCGCTCGGGCCGTCGCCGTCAGTGGGTCCGGGGCCGCCGCCGGGTTGGCGAGAGCAGGCGCGTCGGAAGTGCGGGAGTCACAGCCCAGGGCCGCGAAGAGCGCGAGGCCGATGACCTCTCCGGGGTGATGTTTCTGGCGCATCCGGCGAATTTCCTGCTCCGCGACCCTTTCCGTACCGCGTGCCCGCCGGACGCGTCCGGGGGCGCGCCACTAGAAGACGGTCGCCGGGACGGCGTTGGCCTGGGTGCCATAGCTTGGGGTTTCGATGACGTCCTTGCCAAAGGCGGTGAGATCGGCGCTCGCGGCATAGCCCTGACAGGCATGGGTGAGCATGCCGAAGCCGTCGTCGTTCGCCGAGCAGTTCGGCAAGTTGTTGTCGTCCCAAGCCCACGCCAGCCAGCCAAAGCCATGCGTGTTCGCCTGCTGAATGATGTAGCCAGGGGTGAGCTGGGTCGGAGACGGACCGATGCCTTTCCCCGGCCCGAACTCGCCGACGAGAAAAGGAATGGCGCCATGACTCGGCGACTTGATCGCCTTCAAGCTGTCGAACGTGGCCATGAGCGGCGTCTGCCACGACTGACACGAAACGCCCTGGCTGGTCTCGCAGAAGTTCCCGTAGATGTGCAAATCGAAGAGGATGTTGTGCTGGGGATCGTGGTCGTACAGGGCTTGTGCGAACTTCAACAGCGAGGCTGGGTCTTGTCCGCACCCGCCGGCATCGATGACCAGCGTCGCCAGGAAGCCCTTCTGGCGCAGGGTGTCGATGGCGCCCTGATAGGCCGTGAGAAAGCTGGTATCTCCAGCGCTCCACGCGCTCCCCCACTCGTTGGCGATGTTGAGCAGCATGTACTTTTCGTAGCCCTTGGATTGGTAGGTCGAATACCAAGTGACCCACTGGCTCACCGCGGTGTTGAAGACGTTGAGGCCGGCGCCCGTGGAGGGCTTGCACGTCACGTTGCCCGCCTCGGAGTAGTCGGAGGTCGTGAACCACAGTCCCAGGATGGGTACGATGTGATTTGCGATCATGGCATCGACGTCCGCGATGACTGCGGCCCCCGGGCCCGACCAGAGCGGAGTCCCGAGGCGGAACGCATTGATTTTCGCTAGCGCGGCACCCTTCGGCGCAACGTCGTAGTGCGCGCGATTTGCGCCTTTGATGCGAAACTCGACGCCGTTTGCGTCGTAGAGCTTGCCGTCGAGCGTGAAGAAACCCTTGCCTGTGTTGTAGCTCGGGCGGGCCACTGCACCCCCACTGCCACCGCCGGCGCCACCCGCGCCGCCGGCACCACCCGCACCGCCCGCACCGCCCGCGCTACCGCCGGTGCCGCCCGCGCCACCACCGATGCCGCCGGTGCCGCCGGCACCACCCGCGCCGCCGCTCGCCCCACCCAGTCCGCCGGTACCGCCAACCCCGCCGCTTGCGCTTCCGCCCTCGCTGCCGGATCCGTCGTCGCCCCCGCACGCGGCGATGTTGAGTGCGAGTCCCATCGAAAGCGACAGGGCAAGGGAGACATGCGGAAAGGTCGGCTCCATCTTCGCCTCTTTTGGTTGCGGTTGGGACAGCCGCCATCATCATCGTCGACGCCGACAGCGCGCGCAAGGCGCTGGACCGGATCGCCGCCGCGTGAAAACCACCGCGATCTCCCGCATTCGTTCCGGCGAATACGTTCCCACGGGTGAGTGTCCCGGCGAGTGGTCGTAGCCCGACCACGGGTTCGGGCCCGGAGCATTCGGCGTGCGTCCGAGGCGCGGCGTCAGGGCCTGCCGCTGCGAGGAGCGCGAGGGCATAACCCGCGAATTTCCTGCTCCGCGACGTTTTCCCGTATACCTCCCGCGTGCCCGCTTCCGACGTCCAGCTCGAAGGATTGGTACGACGTTTTTCCGGGGCGGATCGCCCAGCCGTCGATGACGTCAGCCTGGAGGTGGCTCGGGGCGAGGTGGTGAGCCTGGTCGGGCCGAGCGGCTGTGGAAAGAGCACGACGCTTCGCATGGTGGCGGGCCTGGACTTCCCAGACCGGGGCAAGGTCCTGATCGGCGGCAAGGAAATGACTCGAGTGCCGCCGCAGGCCCGCGACGTGTCCATGGTCTTTCAGGGCTTCGCGCTCTACCCGCACATGCGAGTCCGGGAGATCATGGGCTTTCCGCTCAAGATGCGCGGCGTCGCCGCGAGCGTGCGGGAGGCGACGGTGGCGAAGACCGCCGAGCTGCTGAGCATCACGCGCTTGCTCGACCGCCGACCCGCCGAGCTCTCCGGAGGCGAGCAGCAACGCGTGGCGATGGGCCGCGCCATCGTGCGCGAACCGCGGTGTTCCTGTTCGACGAGCCGCTCTCGAACCTGGACGCCGCGCTGCGCGCGGAGCTGCGCGTCGAACTCGGCAAGCTGCTGCGCCGGCTCGAGGCCACCGCGCTCTACGTGACCCACGATCAAGCCGAAGCGATGACGCTCTCGAATCGGGTGGCGGTCATCCGCGCGGGTCGCCTCGAGCAGGTCGACACGCCGCGACGCATCTACGAGGCGCCGGCCACGACTTTCGTCGCGAGCTTCTTCGGCTCGCCCCCGATGAACCTGATCGACGCCGACCGCGACGGTGATCGCGTGCGCGCAGGCGGATTTGCGCTCGAGGCTCCTGCCGAGCGGGGAACGGCTCGTGCTCGGGATCCGGCCCGAGCACCTGCGCGTCGGCGCCGACGCCGATGGCCTCGTTCGCGCCGAGGCTCGGGCGGTGAGCAGCGAGCCCCACGGCAGCGAGTCCCACCTCGAGCTCGCCATCGACGCGGTCACGCTGCGCGCCAAGGTCGCCGGCTTCGATGCGCCGGGCGTCGACGAATCCGTCCCGGTGGGCTTCTCTCGGGAGCACGTGCGCTGGTTCGATCGGGACACGGGGAAGGCGCTGTGACGGTCGGCCGCCGCGCGTTCCTCGCGCTGGCTGCCGCGAGCCTGGCGGGCTGCGCTTCGGGCGCTGCGCCGCCCGGCCGCAAGAGCGCACCGCTCTGGTTCACCTACGGCGGCAAGAATCGGCAGGTGCTCGAGGGACTGGTCAAGGCGTTCAACCAGTCGCAGAGCGAGCACTGGATCACGCGCCATCTATCAGGGCGACTACTTCGAAGGCCTGGCGAAACTGCGCACGGCCATCGCAGCTCGAAGCGCCCCGGCGCTCTCCCACGTGGTCGGTGAGGTCGTGCCCTATCTGGCCGCAGGCCGACGTGCTCGAGCCCCTCGACGCCTATCCGGGCGCGGCAGACCTCGACATCGTGCCGGCCCTCGGACAGGCCGGATCGTGGATCGGCGGGGCCGATCGGCCGCTGGTCACCCTGCCCTTCAATCGCTCGACGCCGATCGCCTATCTGAACGGCAAGCTCTTTGCCGAGCGAAAGCTCTCCGCGCCCAAGACCTGGATCGAGCTGCGCGAGACGGCGCGGGCCTTCACCGAGAACCAGGGCGGACGCACCACGCGCTACGGCTTCGGTTGTCCCATCGACTGGTGGTTCTGGGCGGCGCTGGTCGGTCAGGCCGGCGGCGACGTGGTCGAGCCCGACGGCAGCGTGAGCCTCGGCGGCGAGGCCGGCGTCCGAGCCCTCGACTTCTGGAAGACGCTCGTGCTCGAAGACCGCTCGATGAAGCCGCCACCGGGCCGCGACTACAACGCCTGGGAGCAGACCAACCAGGACTTCCTCGGCTCGCGTGTGGCGATGATCTGGACCAGCACCGCGTTCCTGAAATACCTGGAAGAGAACGCGCCCTTTCCCGTCGTCGCGGCGCCGCTGCCCGGCTGAGCATCCGACGAGCGGTGCCGACCGGTGGCACCCATTGGATCATGCTGCGCGCCGCACCCCAGGCGCAAAAACCGACCGCCTGGGCCTTTCTGCGCTTCATGCACCAGACCGAAAACGCCATCTCCTGGGCGACCAAGACCGGCTACATGCCGGTGACGCGCGCTGCCATCGCAAAGCTCGAGACCGACGGCTACTACGCGAGGCACCCCAACGATCGCGTGGCCCTCGACCAGCTCGACGTCGCCCGCCCTTGGCCCTGGTCGCCAGAGCTCTTCCGAGTGCAGCGCGAGATCGTACAGCCGCGACTCGAGGGCGCGGTGCTCGGCGGCAAGGACACGCGGGCCTCCCTCGACGAGGCGCGCAGGCTCGCCAAGAGGTGGCGCTGATGCGACCGAGCCGCCGCATCGATCCGGCGTGGATGCTCGCGCCGACCGTGGTCCTGCTCGTGGTGTTCTTCTTCGTGCCGCTGCTCCAGGCGGCCAAGAGCAGCCTCTACGAGTGGGACTTGCTCACGCCGCCCCGCTACGTGGGGCTCGACAACTACCGCGCGCTCATCGACACCGGCGAGCTTGGCCACGCGCTCAGCACCACGCTTATCATGAGCGCCGTCGTCGTGCTGGGGTCCATGGCCCTTGGGCTGGCGCTGGCCCTTGCCCTGAATCGACCGACGCGCTTCGCCGGCTTCGTGCGCAGCGCCGTGTTCAGTGCCTACGTCGTGTCCTGGGTCAGCGTCGCGCTGCTCTGGCTCTGGGTCCTCGACGCTGACGCCGGCGCGTTCACGGCGCTCTGTCGCGCCTTGGGCATCCCCACCACCAACTGGCTCGGAAATCCCAAGTCGGCGCTCTACGCCCTCAGCGGCGTCACGATCTGGAAGATCGCCGGCTACTCGATGGTCCTGTTCTTGGCCGGGCTGCAGGACATCCCACGCTCGCTCTACGAGGCGGCGTCGCTGGACGGCGCCGGCGCCTGGCAACGCTTCGTCAACGTCACCTGGCCGCTGCTCCGACCCACCGCCGCCTTCGTCGGCACCACCAGCCTGATCATCAGCTTTCAGGTCTTCGACGTGGTCCGGGTGATGACCCAGGGAGGTCCGGTGCGCTCGACCAGTGTGTTCGTGTACGCGATCTACGAGCAGGTCTTCCTGAACCTGCGGGTCGGTCGCGCCAGCGCCCTGGTCGTCGTGTTCTTCCTGCTGTTGCTGGTGCTCACGGCGCTGCAGCTCTGGGCCTGGCGCAAGAAGGGGGCCGCTTGATGACTCGCGAGAGCCGAACCCTTCGGAGCCCGCTGCGAGACGGCATCGTCAACCTCGTCCTGCTGCTCGTCGCCGCGGTCTGGCTCCTGCCCTACCTCTGGATGCTCTCGACCAGCTTCAAGACGCTGCCCGAGATCGTCAAGGCTCCGACCGCACCGCTGCCCTCGGGCTTCGAGCTCGGGGCCTATCGAGCGGTGCTCGAGGCAATGCCGCTCGCTCGCTACTTCTGGAACACCACGCTGATGGCCCTCGGCATCGCGGCGGTTCAGATCGGTGTGGCGCTGCCCGCCGGCTACGCCCTCGCCAAGCTGCAGTTCACCGGGCGCGGCCTGGCCTTTGCTCTGGTCGTCGCCACGCTGTTGATCCCGGCCCAGGTTCGCTTCGTGCCGGTCTTCGCCCTGCTCGCCGATCTCGGCCTGGTCAACACCATGACCGCGCTGATTTTGCCCTTCGGCGTCAGTGCGTTCGGCACGTTCTTGATCCGGCAGGCGCTGATGAGCGTCCCGGACTCGCTGATCGAGGCCGCGCGCATGGACGGCGCCAGCGAGCTGCGCATCATCTACGGCCTGCTCGGGCCCATGCTCAAGCCAACGCTGGTCTCGTTCTTCCTGTTCAGCTTCGTCTACCACTGGAACGACTACTTCTGGCCGCTGGTGATGACCACCGACGACGCCGTCCGCACCCTGCCCCTGGGCATCGCGCTCCTGCGGGAGCAGGGCACCGGCGTGCGCTGGCACATCGTGATGGCCGGCAACGTATTGCTCAGCGCGCCGGCCCTGGTGGTGTTCGCATTTGCGCAGCGGCATCTCTTGCGCGCGGTCGCCAGCAAGACCTGATCCGGATTGACCGAAGACTTCGGCAGAGGCAGAACCGCGCGGTGACGACCTCTCGCTCGGGTGACCTCGGCGCCGACGCCTGGGGCGGCTTGGCCGCCGCGCTGGTTGCCTTGCCGTCCTCCATCGCCTTTGGGGTTGCGATCTACGCGCCTCTCGGCGGATCGAACGCGGCGCTGGGCGCGGTCGCCGGCATGCTCGGAGCGGTGCTTTTGGGCGTGGTAAACCCCCTGCTCGGTGGAACCCAGCGGTTGATCTCCGCTCCCTGCGCTCCTGCCGCAGCGGTGATGGGCGCGCTCGCTGGAGAGCTCGTTCGGGATCGCGATCCTGCAGCGGCGCTCTTGCTGATGACGTCGGTCGCGTTGCTCTCGGGGTTGCTCCAGATCGCCTATGGACTGCTCGGCGGCGGCAAGGTGATAAAGTACATCCCCTACCCCGTCGTCTCGGGCTTCATGAGCGGCGTCGCGGTGTTGATCTTCGTGAAGCAACTCCCCGGGCTGCTCGGGGTGGCCTCGGGGACACGACTTCTCACCGCGCTGAGCGCGCCGGAAGGTTGGCGCGTGCCGTCGATCGTGGTCGGTCTCATCACCGTGGCTGGCGTGGTGCTGGCGCCCCGCATCACCAAAGCCGTGCCCGCCGCGATCATCGGCCTGTTCAGCGGAGGCGCGGCCTACGCCGGGCTCGCCGCCATCGATCCGTCGTTGCGGACGCTGACTGGCAACCCGCTGGTCGTGGGCAGCCTGAACGCTTCGCTGGGCGGCGTCCTGTCAGGGCTTCAGGAGCGCGGTGCCGCATTGGCCGGCTTCCGCCTGGCAGATCTGGGAGGCCTGGTGGTCCCGGCGCTCACGCTGTCCGCGTTGCTCTCCATCGACACGCTGAAGACCGGGGTGATCGTGGACGCGCTCACGCGCTCACGCAGCGACTCCAATCGAGAACTGCGCGCCCAGGGCATCGGCAACACCGTCACCGCGATCTTCGGAGGCGTGCCTGGGGCGGGGACCATGGGACCGACGCTGATCAACGTCACCAGCGGCGCGCGCACACGTCTCTCCGGCACCTTCGAGGGCATCTTTTGTTTGATCGCCTTCCTCGCGCTGGCCCGCGTCGTGGCCTGGATCCCGGTCGCCGCGCTGTCCGGCATCCTGCTGGTGATCGCGGTGCGCATGGTCGATCGCAAGGTCTTCGGGCTGCTCAAGAACCGCTCGACCTTGCTCGACTTCGCCGTCATCTCGGCGGTGGTGATCGTCGCCGTGGCGGTCGGCTTGGTCCAGGCGTCGGCCGCAGGCTTCGGGCTGGCGGTGCTGCTCTTTGCGCGGGAGCAGATGGCCGCCTCGGTCGTGCGGCGCAAGACCCATGGCGACCGCATCTTCTCCAAGCAGCGCCGCGTCGACGAAGAGACCGCCGTGCTCGCCGAGCGCGGTGCACGCACCACGGTCTGCGAGCTACAGGGCAGTCTCTTCTTCGGCACCACGGACCGCCTCTTCACCGAGTTGGCCAAGGATCTCGAGACTCAGGATTTCGTCGTCTTGGACCTGCACCGTCTGCAAGGGGTCGACTACACAGCGGCGCGCCTGCTCGATCAAATGGACCAGCGACTCGAGGAGCACGGGGGTCGTCTGGTGCTGAGCGGCATCCCGGTGAATCTCCCCACGGGCCAGGACGTCCGGACCTACTTCGCGGCTCTGGACATCGGGAAAGACAGCGGAGGCATCGAGACCTTCGACGATCTGGACGCAGCACTGGAGTGGGTCGAAGATCAGGTGCTGGAGCAGGCGCTGCCGAATCGTCCGCCGCGCACCGCCGTGCTGACGCTGGATCAGATCCAGCTCTTTCGCGACATCGAGCAGGACGGCGCCCTGGACGAGGTCGCTGCCTGCTTGGAAGAAAAGTCCTACGAGGCCGGCGAGAAGGTCTTCTCCATCGGTGACCACGGCGACGAATTGTTCGTGATCCGCCGAGGCACCGTCCGCATTCTCTTGCCTCTGGCCGGGGGCAAGACGCTGCACGTCGCGTCCTTCGGTCGCGGTGACTTCTTCGGAGACATGGCGTTTCTCGACCGGGAACCGCGCTCCGCCGACGCCGTGGCGCTGAAGCGCACGGACGTCTTCGTGCTGTCCCGCGAGCGCGTCAACCAGCTGTCCCGCGCCCATCCCGTGGTGGGCGCCACGGTCTTTGCCCGTCTCGCCCGGGCCTTGGCCCGGCGCCTGCGGCGCACGGACGCCGAGGTCCAGTCACTGCGCGAGTGAGCTCATTGCTCCCAGGGCTCGAGCGCCGAGGCGTGCTCCTCCCGAGCGCGACGTCGGTCGGGTTTTCCAAGAGCGTTCAGCGGCACCGCGCCGACGCAGGCGACGGCCCGGGGAAGCGCAAAGCCCGCCAGCGCCGCGGCCGCTCCCCGGCGCGCCCGCTCCATCACCGCGAGCGGGGGGTGACCCGGCTCGGGGACCAGCAGCGCCGCCACCTGCTGGCCCAGGCGCAGATGCGGCACCCCGAACACGATCGCGTCGCGCACACCGGGCTGGGCCCGGAGCACCCGCTCGACCGCCTCGGGGTGCACGTTCTCGCCGCCGGTGATGACCACGTCATCGGATCGCCCCGAGACGATCAAGCGTCCTGAAGCGTCAATTTCCCCGCAGTCCCCGGTGGTGAAGAACTCGTCACATGAGCGCGGAGCGTCACCGTGATACCCGCTCATCAACGCCGGAGTTCGGACCTGGATGACTCCGTCGACCACGCGCACCTCGACCCCCGGCAACGGGTGACCAGAGTCGAGACCGTCAGGATCGTGGGCGCTGCCCGGGCGCTGAGCGGTCACCTGCGAGCAGGCTTCGGTCAACCCGTAGGTGGTGATCAGCGGGAGGCACCGAGCGGTGGCCTCCCGTCGGAGCTCTCGCGCGCAGTGAGCGCCGCCCACGAGCAGCACCCTGAGGCGTGAGAGCAGGCCGCGGGTGTCGACCGAGAGGAGTGGCTCGAGCATGGACGGGACGACCGAAATCAGCGTGACATCGTGCCGCGCGAGCGAGTCGAGGACGGCTTCGGGCTCGAACCCCCGGTGAACGACGACGCTGCGCCCGGCGACGAGGCCTCGGGTCAAGATGGACAGCCCGCCAACGTGCGCAAAGGGCAGACCCATGAGCCAGCGATCGTCGGAGCGCAGTCTTAGGTGAGCCGTGCTCGCGTGGGCGCTCACGACGAATGCTTTGCGGCTCAGCACCGCCAGCTTTGGCTCGCCGGAGGTGCCCGAGGTGGCGACCAGCGCCGCCGTTGCTCTGGGCTGCCGCGCAGCGTCCGCCATCCGCGCGAGCCATCCGGGGTCGACCAGGTGCCCGAGGTCGAGCTCCGTTGGCTCCACCACCACCGCTGAAGCCGCGCGGATCAGGTGCTCGTGCTCCGAGGCCGAGGCCCGGGGGTGCAGAGGCAAGAACGAAATCCCGGCGTCCAACGCCGCGACCGTGAGCAGCAGCGTCGGTTCGTCGAGCCGAGCCACGAAGGCGATCACCGTCCGGGGTTCGACTCCGAGCCGAGCGAGCACGCCCTGCACGCGCCTCGCTGCCTCGATCAGCGTCGCGCCGCCGAGAACCCTCGCGCCGATGATCAGGGAGAAGTGGGAACCCTCCCGGAGTCTCAGTGCGTCCAGGAGCCCTCCCACTCGACCATGCTCGGGGCCTGCGCACGGATCACGGACAGGGGGCGTCCCTGGTGCGGGAGCTGCGGCAGCTCGGCATGGGGGAAGGCGCCGAGCGCAGCGTGTCGATCGACGCCATGCGCGCGGCTTCCTCCAACGGCCAGCGCGAGCTCCGCGACGGCGGCGAGGGCCACCGGTCCCTCGAAGGCGTGCGTCACCAGCGCGTCCTTGCCGGCCCGGCGCAGGTCTCGGGCTCGGACCAGCGATCGACCGAGTCCGCCGACGACCGTGGGCTTCAGCACGACGCCGGAGCAGCTCGGATGCGCGACGAATCGCCCAAACAACTCATCGGAGTGCGCCGACTCGTCCGCGAACCACGGAATCGCGCAGTCTTCGAGCGACAACAGCGCCTCGCCAGCGCAGGGCTCTTCGCAGAGCTCGACCTTGGCGCGGGCGTACACGCCAAGGGCGACGCGCGCCCCGGAGACGTCGAGGGCGCCGTTGAGATCCAGGCGCAGGGCGACCTCGGGACCGAGGGCTCGGCCGAGCTCTGTGAGGCGCCGCGCCTCTTCCGCGAGATCGTTGCCCGTCGCCTTGAGCTTGACGGCTCGGGCGCCCCGGCGTGCCGCGGTGCGCGAGGCCTCGATGAATTCGTCGTCCGCCAGCGAGCCGACCAGCACGCTGCGCGAGGCCGTGGTCGCGGTGGCGCCGAGCAGCTCCGAGAGTGAGAGCCCGCGGAGCCGGGCCAAGCGCCCGAGCAGCGCGACCTCGACGGCAAAGCGCGCGCTGGCAGATCGGAAGCTCGATATCGCCGCCTGCACGCCCGCCACGTCGTCGACCGGCGCCGGCAGTCGACCCGGCTCCAACTCGCGACGTGCGTCCTCCAGCTGGTCGTGACCGAAGCCCGGCAGCGGTGTGGCCTCGCCGAAGCTGAGCGCTCCGTCGGCATCGCGAAGACCCACCAGCAGCCCGTCGCGACGATCAAAGGCGCGGCGAGCGCTGGCGACTCCGGTCGTCGCGCCGCCCCAGGCCTCGACGTGCCAAGAGAAGCTTCGGCTCATCGGAGAGCGATGCCCAGCGCGAACAGCGCGCTGTGAGCCAACAGCAGCCGAGCCGTGGCGGGCAGCAGCGGGCCCAGTTCTCGACCGTGACGCTTGGCGAACGCGCGGCACAGCCAGATGGCCCAAGGCAGGCTCAGCCAGCTGAGCAGCACGCTGGGGTGCGCGAGCCCGAGCCCGACCATCGCCAGCGGCGCGAGGTAGGCCGAGGCCACCAGCAGCGCGTATTCGAAGCTGGCAAAACGCCGGCCGAAATGCACCACCAGGGTGTGCTTGCCCGCGCGACGGTCAGTCACGACGTCCCGCGCGTTGTTGACGACCAGCACCGCGGTCGCCAGCGCGCCGACCGAGATGCTGGCGACCCAGGCGGCCGGCGGCAGCATGCCCGCCGTCACCCAGGTCGTGCCGCAGACCGCGACGAAGCCGAAGAAGACCAGCACGAACAGATCACCCAGACCGTGGTAGCCCAGCGGAAAGGGCCCCCCCGTGTAGACGACGCCGCTGAGAATGGACGCGAGTCCGATGACCACGATGGGCAACCCGCCGATCTGGGTCAGGTAGACACCGACCAGAACCGCGCAGGCAAAGGCCAGCGCCATCGCCTGCTTGAGTGCCCGCGCCGACAAGAGCCCACGCTCCGCCGCCCGGGCCGGGCCGAGACGGTCGTGGCTGTCCGCGCCCTTCTCGTGGTCGAACACGTCATTGGCAAAGTTGGTCCCGATCTGAATCAACAGAGCGCCCAAGAGCGCCGCCAGCGCGGGTCCAAGGCGCACACGGCCCGCCGCACTCGCCAAGGCAATACCGACGCACACCGGCGCCACCGCCACGGGCAGCGTCTGGGGCCGCGCCGCCATGAGCCAAGCGCCCATGCTGCCCGGTTCGGGCAGCGCCGGGCCCGCGAAGCTCTCCGCCTGCTCCCCAGGATTCACGGCAGGCGTCCGAACTTCCCAAACTCGGGCTTGCGACGCTCGAGGAAGGCGTTCTTCCCTTCTTGCCCTTCGGCGGTCATGTAGAAGAGCAGCGTGGCGTTGCCTGCCAGCTCTTGAAGGCCCGCTTGACCATCGCAGTCGGCGTTCAGCGAAGCCTTGAGGCAACGCAGCGCCAGCGGGCTGAGCTCCAACATCTCACGACACCAGCTCACGGTCTCTTCTTCGAGTCGCTCGAGGGGAACGACCGCGTTGACCAGTCCCATGCTCAGTGCCGCCTGGGCGTCGTATTGACGGCACAGGAACCAGATCTCGCGTGCCTTCTTTTGGCCCACGATCCGAGCCAGATACGACGCGCCGTAGCCGCCATCGAAGCTCCCGACCTTGGGACCCGTCTGACCGAAACGCGCGTTGTCCGCGGCGATGGTCAGATCGCAGACGACGTGCAGCACGTGACCGCCCCCGATGGCGAAGCCGGCCACCATTGCCACGACGGGCTTGGGCAAGGTGCGGATCTGCCGCTGGAGATCCAGCACGTTGAGCCGCGGCACGCCGTCGGCGCCGACGTAGCCGGCGTCGCCGCGAACGCGCTGATCGCCACCGGAACAAAACGCCCGGTCGCCGACTCCCGTCAAGATCACCACCCCGACCTCGGGATCTTCGCGAGCCGCCTCGAAGGCGCGCATCAGCTCTTTGATGGTCTGGGGGCGGAAGGCGTTGTGCACCTCCGGACGGTTGATGCTGATCTTTGCCATGCCTTCGGCGGTCTCGTAGACCACGTCTTCGAAGCCGGCGGCCCTCTGCCAATTCGGTAGTGTCATGCGTGATTCTCCAATGTTCGAGCTTCGGAGCCGACTCCGCAGCTTTCGTCGATGAGCCGCGCCAGACGTTCCGGCGCTTCGATCAGGGGGTTGTGGCCGACGCCCGGCAGCGTGACGTGCCGGGCGCGCGGCATTCGCGCCACCGCCGCGGCCGCGGCATCGCTCGGGTCGTATTCTCCGCTGACCAAGACTATCGGCGCACGGCACTCTTCGAGCTCGAGCTCTGGCATGCGGCCGGTGCCGAGCACGCGCAGCACCTGCGCCAGCGCGCCGGCGTCGTGGGCCTCGCGAATGCGCCGCTGCGCCCGGCGCGTCGCCGTGGGCAAGGCGGCCTGAGAAGCAAACAGGGGCAACGCCTCCCACCCGTCGACGAAAGCCGGCAGTCCCTGGGTCTCGAGCGCGAGCGCTCGCTCGTCTTCCCAGCGCACCCGGGCGGCTCGCTCGGGCACTGCCATCCCGGGGTGAGCGCCGACGGCAACCAGACCCAGACAGCGCGTTGGATGGCGGCATGCGAGGCCCAGGGCGAGTCGCCCACCGAGCGAGTAGCCGACCAGGTGGAACTGCGCGGGCAGCTCCGCGGCCAACTGGTCCACGACGTCCCAGAAAGCGCGAGGCAAGGCCCGAGGCGGGCAGCCGTGACCCGCGAGCAGAGGCGCATGCACGGCGCCCGCGTGCGTCAACGCCTCGACCACGCTCGACCACGACGCGGGCGCTCCCATGAAGCCGTGCAAGAGCACCAGCGGCGGGGCCGCGGCGTCTCGCGCCTGCCGAAGCATCGAGTTTGGCTTCACCGCTGCGCTCCGTGGAATTGCGCCACGGCGGCGCGAGCCGTGCGACGACGCCGGCGGCCGTCATCGGGCGGCACCACGACGTGCAGCAGGCGAGCGCCGTCCGGAGTCAGCGCCAGCGACTCGGCCAGAGCGGCGCGGGTCTCGATGCGCTCGTACGCGATCCCGAACGCGCGGGCCGCGTGCTGCAAGAAGTCCGGCGGAGGCGTCAGAAACAGGCGCTCCAGCTCCGTCGCGGCGATCACCTCCGCCACCGGGAGCTCGGAGAAGATCCGACCGCCGCCGTTGTCGATCACGACGAGCGTGAGCGGCGCTCGAACTCGCGCCGCGACCGCGAGCGAGCCGACGTCGTGCAGCGCGCTGACGTCACCGATCAGGGCCACGAGCGGCACGCCCGCGGGCAGCTCGGTGCTGGCTCCGGCAGCGCCCGCGATCAAGCCGTCGATCCCCGACAGCCCGCGCTGGTGCAATACGCGGATGTCGCGCTCGGATCGGGACGCAAACAGCTCGGCGTCGCGGACCGGCGAACTGTTGCCCAGCACGAGAGCTGCGCCGCTCGGGAGGCTGTCGATGACGCTGCGCACGACGAAGGGCTCGCTCAGCATTGCGCCCGACAGCGCCTCGGACAGGGCGCCCTCGGCGGATTGAGCCAGCGCCGTCATGCGCGCGCACCAGGCCTCGTCGCAGCCGCCGCCGGTCTCGAGCCGCTCGAAAAACCCCGCGGGATCGGCCATCACCACCTGGCTCGCCGTGCCGGTGGGATCGATCAGCCCGGACTGCCCGACCACGATGCGCTCAATGCGGCCAAGTCGGGGGCTCACCCGCTCCCAGGCACTGGAAGTCGGTGGGCTGCCGATCTCGAAGATCAGATCGGGAGCGTCCCCCGCGTCGCATGCTAGCTCGATCCAAGAGTCGAAGGCCGGAAGCACGTGTCGCGCAGAGGTCGCCCCATGCGCAACGCCGCTGGTCACCTCGGCCACGAGCAAGAATCGCCGTTCGACCACGAATCGGGCGACAGCTCGGCGCTGGCGCTCGTCCTGGCAACACGATCCGAGCCGTGGCCCCATGACCACTAGTCCGCGCCGGGCACCTCTCACCGCCTGCGTGACGGCTTCGGGGATGAAGGACGATGCCGGCGCGGCGTGCGCGATGCAGGGCGGCTCCGGGCTCAGGTCATTCCAGCTGGGTTCCGAGGGCTCGAGCGGCTTTCGGAAACGCGCGTTGACATGCACCGGACCGGGAGCGGAAGACGTCGCCCGTTGGACGGCCAGCGCCGCGACCCGCGACACGTAGCGAAGTCGCCCTGGGTCCGGTTCGCCCAAATCGAGGCTGGCCTTCACGTGCCCCCCGAAGAGCTTGGTCTGGTCGAAGGCTTGGTTCGCGTGGAACATGCCGAGCTCCCAGGGGCGATCCGCGGTCACGGCGATCAGCGGCAAGAGCGCGCGCTCTGCCTCGAGGATGGCCGGAAAGTAGTGCGCCGCTGCGCTGCCGGAAGTGCACACCAGCACGCTGGGGCGACCGCTGACGCGGGCCTGGCCCAGGGCGAAGAAGGCCGCGCTCCGTTCGTCCACGATCATCTCGATCCGGAGGCGAGGCTCCGCCGCCGCCGCCAAGACCAAGGCTGTCGAGCGTGAACCTGGGCTGGCGACCACCGAGGTCACGCCGGCGCTACAGAGGGCGCTCATGAAGGAGCGCGCCCATCGCGTCGCCAGCGACGTGGTCAAAGTGCACCCAGTGCTTGGTCCGGGCTCGGACGCGAAGCGGCGAGCGCGGAGAGCATCGTCGTCAGCTTTGCCTCGGTCTCCGCGAGTTCGACCTCGGCCACCGAGCCTCGCACGACGCCCGCGCCTGCGAAGACCCAGGCTCGCCTCGGCGACAGCAACGCCGAGCGCAGCGCGACCATGAAGATCCCGCGGCCGCCCGCGTCGACGAAGCCCACGGGCGCGGCGAACCAACCGCGCTCAATGCCCTCGAACTGGCGCAAGAAGCTCCGCGCCGCGTCTGCCGGCACGCCCAGGACCGCCGGCGTTGGGTGCAGCGCCCGCAGCAAATCGAGCACGTGCACGTCGGCGCCGAGCCGCCCGTCGATGGGCGTCACCCAGTGGTGCACGTGGCGCAGGCTGCGGATCTCCGGCTCACGGACCGCCGAGACAATCGCACCCGCGCCCTCCAGGGCGGCGTGGATGGCCCGAACCACGTAGGCGTGCTCACGTCGATCCTTGGCGCTCTCTCGAAGCTCGCGCAGATCGCGACCTCGGGCGAGAGTCCCGGCGACCGCTTCGCTCCGAACGAGGCGCCCGTCCCAGGCGACGAGCAGCTCGGGGGTTGCTCCCACGAAACAATGCTCCGAGGTCGAGAGTGCAAAGCGGGTCACCGAAGATTCTTCTCCGAGCGCGTCCAGCAGCTGGCGCGGCTCGATCGCGCCTTCGACCACGACCCGGCGCACCACCACGACCTTGTCGACTCGATGGGCCTCGACGCTGGCCACGGCCTCGCGCGCGGTCCGGAGGAAGCGAGCTCTCCCGTCGTCGCTCACCCGAGTCGCGGTCGCGCTCCACTGAGGCCGGCGAGCCAGCAATCCATCCAGTTCCCGGAGCAGAGGGTCCGGCAGGGCGAGCTGTCTCGGCTCGGTCACGAGCGTGGCCATCGTCCGCGACCCCGCCCGCGAGAAGGTCCAGCGTGGCACTACGAAGCGCAGATCCCCGAACGCTCGGAATGGTCCCAGCGACCCCGGCTCGAAGGCGCAACCGCCGAACGCGCGCACCCGAGCCTCGACGGCGCCGTCGATGCGCATCATGAGCTCGGAGAGCTCCGCTCGTGCCAGGCCGAAGCGCGACGGGCCAGAGCTCTCCACCACCGCCGCGGCCCCCACGCCCAGACAGACTTCGCTGGGAAGATCGCCGCGATCACGCGTGTCCCAGAGAGACCACTCGACGCCACGCGCTACCGAGACCTGCGTTGGCTCGACCTCGACCTCGCCGGTGATCGCAACCCAGTCGGCGCCCGACCTGGAGCGCGAACGCGCGGCGCGCAGCGCCCGCTCGAAGCTCACGGCACGCGCCCCACGAACAGCGTCGCCACGCCCAAGGTGAGCGGCTCGACGCTCAGGTCTTCGAGCCCTGCGTCCGACATCATGCGGGCGAACTCTGCGCGCGGCGGGAACGCGGCGATGGATCGTTGCAGGTACTCGTACTCGCGCCTCCCGGAGAGCGCGCCGCCCAGCCAGGGCACGACGCTGTGGATGTGCCAGCGCGCGATGCCCGCGAAGGGCCCGCCCTCCGGCTCTCCGAGCTCGAGCACCACCACCCTGCCGCCCGCCCGGGTCACGCGCCTCATCTCGCGGAGCCCGCCCGCCCGATCCGTGGCGTTGCGGATCCCGAAGGCGATGGTGACGCCATCGAAGCTGGCGTCGGCGAAGGGCAACGACTCCACCCGGCCCTGCTCCAAAGTGATGCGCCCACCTCGGCCCGCCTTCTCGACTTTCGCGCGACCGATCTCGAGCATGCGTGTCGAAGGATCCACCCCGACGACCTCAGCCTCGGGCAGCGCTCGCGCGATGCGCAGGGCCAGATCCCCGGTGCCGGTCGCTACGTCGAGCACCCGGGCTGCGCCCGAGACCTCCAGAGCCCGGACCGCCTGGTCCCGCCAGCGCTGGTCGATGCCGAGGGAGATGATCCGGTTGAGCAGATCGTAGCGATCAGCGATGGCGTCGAACATCTCGCCGCTGCCCGGCAGGACCGGGGCTCCGGGGTCGGGAGTCATCCGACCACCGCCGGTCGCAGCTCCGTCATCAAGCCGTCGAGCGCCTCGGGCGCGAGCGCCTGCGCTCCGTCGCTGCGAGCCGCGGCGGGATCGTCGTGCACCTCGATCATCACGCCGTGAGCGCCAGCCGCCAGCGCGGCGCGAGCGAGCGGCAGGATCAACTCGCGCCGCCCGGCGGCGTGCGAGGGATCCGCGATGACCGGGAGTCCGTGCACCTGCGCCAGCAGGGCCACCGCGCCCAAATCCAGCAGGTTGCGCGTCGAGCGATCAAAGCCGCGAAGCCCGCGCTCGCAGAACACGACGTCGCTGGCGCCGTGCACGAGCAGGTACTCCGCGGCGCTCAGCCACTCGTCCACGGTCGCGGCCATGGCGCGCTTGAGCAGCACGGGCTTGCCGCTGCGGCCGACGGCCTCGAGCAGCGCGAAGTTCTGCATGTTGCGCGAGCCGATCTGCAAGAGGTCGGCGACGGCTGCCACGGCGTCCAAGTCGCGCTCACTCATGACCTCCGTCACGACGCTCATGCCCTCGGCGTCGGCCGCTCGACGCAGCCAGCGCAGGGCGTTCTTGCCGCAGCCCTGGAAATCGTAGGGGCTCGTCCGGGGCTTGAAGGCGCCGCCGCGCAGCACGCGAACGCCGCGTCGTGCCAGCGCGGCCGCGATGCGTGCGATCTGTTCCTCGCTCTCGACCGCGCAGGGCCCGGCGATCACCGTGGGCAATGCTCCGCCGAACTCGTGCGCGCCGATCTTCAGCCGTGACGCTTGCTGATCCACCCGAGGGTGCCGGGACTTCGCTCGGCTGACTGCCGCCACGCCGCGCACGGCCAAGAGCGCCGCGTCAATCACGGCCACCGATCCCGGTCCGACCACCAGCTGGACGGGGCCGCGATCGGAATCTTCGAGTCCCTCGAGCCAGAGGCCGAGCCCGGTCAACTCGCGTCGAACGTGGTCGACGTCCGCGTTGTCCGCCAGCGTGACGATCATGGGTCTGTCTTTCAGCGCCGGCGCGAGACTTTCTCGCGAGCCAGGCTCAGGAGGTTGCCAAACTTCTGGAAGTCGGCGCGCTGCGACTTCACGAACGAATCGATGACCGTCTGTCCCACCAGCGCAAACGAGACCAGTCGCTTGAGGCGGTCGGTCACATGACTGCGCTGCGCAGATCGGGGCGCGTCGTAGGCCACCTCGATCGCCTGCTCGAGTCGCAGTCTGACGCTCTCGGCCAGCGCGCGTTCCCGCTCGTTGACGACCCGAGAGATCATCTTCCAGAAGTCCGTCTCCGCCTCGAAGAACTCCTTGCGCTGCCCGGGCTGCCACACCCGTTTGAGCACGCCCCAGCGCTGGAGCTCGCTGACGGTGGTGGAGACGGCCCCGGCGCTCATGCTCAATCGCTCGGCGATCTCCGCGGCAGAGAGCGGCCCGTCCTCGAGGTAGAGCACGGTCCAGACTCGGCCAAAGGCCTTGCGGAACCCCCAATGCTCGATCACGTCGCCGATGGCGTCGGCGGCCAAGAGAGCGGAGTGCTGGAGCGAGTCGCTCATGCGTACTGAACTTTCAGTAACTTCTGAAAGTTCAGTAGGGCGACCCGGAGCTCGGGTCAAGGGCCCCAGCGAGGGCCACGCGGCAGTCTGGGTTTTGTCGAGGCCAAGCGGCGGCAGCCCCGCGCGGTTGCGAGCAAGCGCCGATCTCGGCATGGTCTCGGCCATGCATGCCTCGGCCCTCCTGGGGCTCTCCCTGGCGGCCCTGGTTGCGTGCAAACCACGAGGCGAGTCCGGGGCGACGCCCACCGCGACTGGCGCCTCGCCAGCCACCACCGCCTCACCAGCGACTGGCGCCCCCTCCGCGACTGGCGCGGGAACGACCAGCGCGAACGCTATCGCAACCGCCGCGCCACCGCCTCCGATGCTGCCCTGCAAGGCCGTCACGAAGAAGAGGCTCGTCGGGCTCGGGACCCAAGCCGGCGAGTTCGGCGCGTTGGCCGCACGCGCGGGCAGCGTCTACCTGGTGGCCTTCAGCGTCCCGGCAGCGACCGCGACCCTGAAGCGCTTCGGGCGCGACGGCGAAGGCGCGCGCGTCGTCGGTCACTCGAAAGGCCCCGGCCGGGTGGGCCCCAACCTGGTCCTAGATGACGACGCCGCGTACTTCGTGCACGGTAAGTCGCTGGTGAAGATCCCGCTCGCGGGCGGACCGAGCACCACGCTGCGCGAAGGCGTGATACGTCCCATCACGCTGGCCGAAGAGTCGCTCTGGTTCGTGCAGTGCAACTCCAAGGAAAAGCAGGACGAGCTGATGAGTCTGCCGCGCGCCGGCGGGGAGGCCACCTCCCGCGCGAGCTGGCCCCGCACGACGCCGGGCAAAGGCTGTCAGTACGGTGATCTCGCGATCACTCCAGAAGACTTCTACATGGACGACTGGACCTCGCGGCGCGTCCTGGCCGTCTCCCGAAAGGACGGGGCGCTGCGCGAGTTGGCGAGCAAGCGGCCCTTTCCGGGTCGGATCGCCGTGGAGCCCGCCGACTTGGTCTTTCAAGCCCAGGGCGGCCTATTTCGAGTTCCGAAGGCCGGCGGCGAGGCCAAGAACATCAGCGACTGGGGCGCGACGCCCTTCCACTTTTTCGCCTGGGACGGCGCGGAGTTCTTCGTCTTCAACGGCGAGGCCTACGGCATGCGCCATTCGCTGGTGCAGATCCCGCTGAGCGGCGGCCGCGGCAAAGAGATCGAGTTCTTCCAAGTCAACGACGTGGTCATGGGCAGTGGCGTGGGCGATCTCGCGGTCGACGACAGCTGCGTGTACCTGGCCAAGAGCGCCGAGAGCTACGTCGAGGTCTTGGCACGACCGAAGCCCGAGAGGATGCGATGAAGCGGCGCGTTTCTTTGCTCGAAGCCCTGGGCGTGCGGCCCTGGGCAAAGACCCTGAGTGAGGCCTGGCTCGTCGTGCGCGGCGATGGCACCACTCCGAAGTCCCGCTTCGGAGTCAGCAGCTTGCGGCAATTCCATCCGCGCTATTCGCTGCCTCTCTGGCTCGGACGCCGTCCCATGGGTCGCCGAGTGCCGATCACCAATCTCTTCAACTACCGACAACCACCCCCCGAGCTCGGCTGGAGCGTGCGCGTCACCGACGTGGAGGACTTCCGCGGCGGGCGCAACACCTACGACAGCCACAACGGCACCGACTTCGCGGTGCCTCCGGGCACCCGCGTGCTCGCCGCGGCACCGGGCGTCGTGCTCCGAGTCTCGAGCGAGTACCACCGCGGCGGGCTCAAAGTGATGCTCGACCACGGGCGCGGCCTGGTGACGACCTCGAATCACCTGGCCCGGGCCCTGGTCACGCCCGGGCAGCGCGTCGCGCGCGGCGAGCCCATCGCGCTGTCGGGCTACAGCGGCATCGACGCCCTCGTGGGCTTTCCCTGGGCGCCCCCTCACGTGCACTTCAACACCTGGCTGAACGGCGAGTACGTCGACCCTTTCACGCCAGTGGGTCGGGACGAGCCCTCGCTCTGGCGCCAGCACAACGATCCGGTGCCCGCCCGGGGCCACGACCTCGAGGCCGACCCCGAGCCCACGGTCTGGGATGCAACCGCCATCGAGCTGGTGATCTCGGCCTGTCGCCACCCGGCCGCGAGGGACGAGATCCGCACGCAGCCGACGCTGGCCGAGCAGGCGGGGGCCGCGCTGCTCCAACTCAACTACTTTCCGACCCGCTTCGACCGCGCCCGCATCGCTGCGCCCGGCGCGCGAGTGCTGGTTCGCGAGTGCTTCCCCCGCGAGCCTCGCTTGGATCTGCCCATGTCCTTCGAAGACTACGACGGCGTTTGGTTTCCAGACTGGTAGGCCCGTCGGCGGCCGTGCCGCAGCGGGCGAACGATCGACACGAACATGGCGGCGCCCGTGGCCACGAGGCCCACGCCCGTGGCCCGTGCCACCAGATCCACACCGGTCGCGAGGGCCACCACGCCGAGCACCAGCGTCGAGAGGTGCAGCGCGAAGCCGACTCGCGGGAACAGGTCTGGCAAGAGCTGTTTCATCGACGGAACCGGCTCGACGCCGACCCGCCTCGAGAAGCGGTGAAACCACACCAAGAAGGGCACGATGCGCCCCAACATGCCGTGCACGATCATCGCAGCCCATCCCCAGAGCACAATCCAGCCGAAGAGCACCGGAGCGCGCAGATCGTCGCCGAGGACCGCGAGCAGCGCGCAGGGCAAGGCCAAGAGCGCGCTCGCGAGGCCTGCCTTCCAGAAGCCGAGGCTGGCGTCAAATCGCTTGCGGCGTCGGCGAACGATGACCCAGAGCGCGGTGATCGGATGCACGACCCAGGCTGCGATGGCCCCGGGCAGCGCGGCCCCGGCGATGGCAGTCGGACCCGCGCCCGTGGCGAGCGCCCCGATCAGGCCGAGCAGCGTGAGCGCGAAGCTGCCCACCAAGATCCAGCTGACCGCGCGAGGAAACGCCGGCGCCAGGTAGAACATCGGCACGACTTGGAAGCTCACTCCGGCGATGAGCCCGCCGATCCAGACCACCAACCCCGCGCTCAGGTGGACGAGGACGACACTCGAGTAGCTTGGGGACGCAGTTCCCGCGCCGCGAAGGTGCCCCAGCCAAACGCCGAGCCCGACCACCAAGGCGAGGCCGAGCACCGCGACTCGCATGCCTGCGAGAGTCGCGCCGCGAGCGGGCGCGCGAGCCAGAGCGACGGCGACAGGCAAGAGGAACACGACGAAGACCAACGACAGGAGGTCCGCGCCGACCACGACGAAGACGCGTTGATTCATGGCGAAGCCCCACGCCAGCGCGCTCACCGCCAACACCAGCCCCGCATGCACCGCGTGCGCCACCCGCACGAAGGGCACCGACGCGCCAGCGACCACGGGGATCAGCTGATAGAGCGATCCCAACATCACGCAAGCGAGCAGCCCCAGGGTTCCGAGGTGCACGAACGCGACCGTCGCGCCTGCGAAGCGCGTCCAGAGCAGCGACGACCCACCAGCAGCAAGCAGTGCACCGGCAGCGATCACCGCCATCGGTGCCGTCACGAAGAAGCTGGCCGGGATGGCCAGCGGCGGGCCTTGGTCCGGCGAGAGGCCGGCCATGGACATGCCTGCGCTCATGGCGACCTGTGCACGCGGAGCAACGCCGTGCCGTCGTGGTGCTCGTGGACTCGGAAACCCAGCCCGCGCTCCTCGAGGCGTGGCAGCAAGAGCCGCGGGTGGCGGGGAAGGCGAGCGAGATAGACGCCGCCTGGCGCGAGATCGCGGGTGGCGACCAGCACTCGCTCGAGGGGCTCCGGCGGCTCGAGATCCCGGAGATCTTCGGGTTCGGGGCCGCCGCGGTGGATCACCTCGATCACGAAGTGGCGAGGGCCGAGCACTTGCACCTGCACCGCGTGACCCCGACCCGTGAGCAGCTTGATCAACGGTGCGGGGCGAAAGGGCGCGGTGACCACCAGGACGCCTGCGGCTCCCACCTCGGCCAGTGCGGCCGTGATCGCGTCGAACGGATCCGTCCCCCTGCCCAGCAGCGGGCGGACGTCGAGGGTGCGGATCCCCTCGCCGGGAGGCGTCGGCACGGGCTCCTGCGCTGCACTGCCAGGGGCAGCGCGCACGCCGCGGATCCAGATCGAGAGTAGCCGTCGACCCTCGATCTCCAGCGGCTCGCTCCGCGCTTCGAGGCGCCGGATCAAGGTGACGCTCTGGAGCACGCCCACAAAGAGCGTCGCGGCGTCTCGCGGATCAATGGCCGGATCGATCTCACCGGCGCGAAGACCGTCCCGAATCAGCTCCGCCACGAGGGAGCTTTGCATCGAGTACAGGCGCCGCAGGGCGTCGAACACCGGGCCGGTTCCGCTGGCGAGGTTCGCGAAGAGCAGGCGTGGCAGACCAGGGTGTTCACCCAGGTGCCGGAGCAACTGGACGCCGAGCGCTTCGAGCCGAGCCAGGGCGCCACCCTCCGGGCCCAGGACCCCTTCGACCAGGGTGCCGAGCCGCTCCGAGGTCTCGACGATCACGGCCAAGAGCAGCGCGTCCCGAGACGCGAAGTGTCGGAACAGCGCGGGCTGCGAGATCCCCAGCTCGCGCGCGATCTGCCGGGTGCTCAGCTGATCGAGCGGCGAGTCGGCGAGCAGGGTCAGCGTCGCCTCGACGATTTGCCCCCGCCGCACATCAGTTTTCGCTCGCCGGAATCCCAACACCATGTTATCGACCGATAACATGAAGCCCGACGGAGTCCAATCATGAGCGCAGACAGTCCCGGAGCCCTCTTCATCCCCGATCACCGACGCTGCGACGAACTCTGGGCCCAGATCGAAGAAGTCGCGGACGATCTGCCCGCCGCCCGCGCGCGCTGGACCACCTTCGACAAGGCGATGCGCCGCCACTTCGCCATGGAAGAAGAGGTCCTCTTCCCCGCCCTCGAGGACGCGACGGGCATGCACGGCGGAGGGCCGACCCACGTGATGCGCATGGAGCACGCGCAGATGAAGCACATGCTCGAGGAGATGAACGCCGCGGTCGATCGCGGTGATCTGGGCGCGGCGCTCGACCAAGGTGACACCCTGCTGATGCTGATCCAGCAGCACAACGTGAAAGAGGAGGGCATCCTCTATCCGATGGCGGACAACGTGCTCGGGGGAGCCTGGACCGAGATCGCCGAGCGGCTGAAGAAGTACGACTGAGCCGCGATCAAATCGGACTGCGGCTAGTGCCGCGCGGCCGAAGTTCGAGTGGATTCGCCCCTGAGACCTGCGCTCATTTGGGCTCTCACAGGAAGGGCGGAAGAGCGGAAGGATTTGGGGTGGTCAGGCGTTAGCCTCCGCAGGCCATTTCTGAGCGCGGTCACGTTGAAGTTGACGAGCAGGCCGACGGGCAACCGCGAAAGGCGCAGATAGGTGATGACCTGCGCTTCGTAAATCGGGAGCAGCCGCTCGACCGCCTTGAGCTCCAGGAGGATACGAGCTTCAACGACCAGGTCGAGGCGATAGGCGCAGTCAAGGTGTACGCCTTTGAAGCGGATTGGTAGCGGTCGCTGCCGCTCGAACTTGAGCCGTCGTTCGGACAGCTCGGCAGATAGACAGGCCTCATGTGCGGATTCCATCAGCCCTGGACCGAGATGCCGATGCACCTCGATCAGCGCACCGATCACCTCGTCCGTCCCATCCCCAAATCTTCCGAGCTTTCGCCCTTCCTGTGCCATCCCCGTGTGGTCGGGCCTCACTCCGAAACAGTTGCGGCTTTCTTCGCAGAAAGTGAGGGGATTTTTCTGGGTTCGGCCCACGACTTGGGGCGGTACGACCAGCGAAAGGGTCGGTCGGTCTGCAGATACCACGCGACGTACGCGTCGATCCTCGCCGCGAGGTCGTCGGTGCTTCTACTCGAGCCGCTACGGTGTCCGAGAGAGAGAGGGCGGCCGTCCCGAGCGCGGGGCGTCCGCCAGTCTCTCGCTAGGTGCCGCGCAGTCGAAGCGCTTGCGCCAGTCGTCCACCGTGCGCACGTGCACCCCGAGGAGCCGGGCGATGTCCGTCGCAGGCACTCCGTCCGCCATCATCAACACGGCCTGCGCCCGACGAACCAGCCGCTGCTCCGCCCTGGCGGGTCGCAACGCCTCCTCGATCCGCGCGCGCTCTTCAGCCCTCAGCGCGAGCGGAACCGTCGGACGACCACCGTGCGCTCGACCCGCGAACGCGCTGTAGTCGATCATGTCACCCCACTACACCGACGACACGCACACGGAAAAGAAACCAGCGAAACTTCTGCCGCGCGGCACTAGAGCAGCCGTTCGTCCGTGATCTGCGCCGACACGACTCGGGTTGCGCGCGCGCCGATGTCGGCCACGTCGAACTCGGCTCCGGGCCCTCGAATGCGCGCCGGGCTATTCGGATCTGCTCCGCTCGGGAGTTGTACCTTGGAGCGCACCTGCACTCGCACGCTGAGCCCATTGGCTCCGACCGGGACGCGTAGCCGCTTCGCCGCGAGCGCGCGCTGCAGCGCCCGGGCGACATCGGCCCAACCCGCGCCGACGGACTCGCCGAGCGTCACGCTCACGACTCGACCACCGCGATCCGTGATCACCAGAAAGCTGCCCTCCCCTGTCTGCGGGCCGGCGGCGATGGCGGCGCTCCGCGCCAGGGTAGCCACCACGCCGCCGCGTCCGAGCCCGCGCGCGCGGTCGCGATCTTCGAGCCCTTGACCCAGCCCACCGGCAGCCCGTGCACCGGACTGCCACTCACCGCGCGGGCGATCGGGCAGCGACGGTGTCAACCAGATCCGCCCGAGGCCGAGATCGACGGCACGCTTCGGATCGGACGCTGCGTCCTGGACGGCGTCGTCGATCGGCGCGGCCTCCGGGATCCCGACGCCGTCCCCCGCTGTGCCGCGCAGGACCGTCGGCGCCCCCACGGAAGCCCACGACTTCCCGATGGCGATCCGCGACCCGCGCCGATCCGCTGCGGTCGCCCCTCTGCCCTCCGGGCGCTCAGACCTCGGCTCAGCCGCGAGCTCGACGACGTTCACCTCGTAGCTCGCAGGCGGCGCGGGCGGGAGCACGACGTCCGGCCCCGGGACCCAGCGGCGACCCGCGAGCGCGACTCCGGCGTGGATCGCCAGCGCGATGAATAGCGAGCGCCCCAGGGCCATGGTCGTTGGTTGCGTGGCGCCCCGAGTTCATTGAAGCCCGCAGCGCCGCGCCATGCGTTCCACGCCGAGTCGGGCCGCGGGTTCCACTCCCTCGAGCTTCCGATAGCGATCGAGCACTTCCTGACCCCGCGCCGGGTCTTCGAGCGCACAGGAAAGCACCACGCGCAGGCGCAGGGCCTCGCGCTGCACCCGGGGCAGCGCCAGCCCCTTGTCGAGCGCGCGATCGAGCCGGCGGGCCGCTTCACGGTACCGCCCCGCATTGTAGAAATTGCGCCCGAGCAGGTACTCGGGCAGGCCGTCGCGTGGCTCGGTGGCGGCCCACTCGCCGATCAGCGCGGCGGCTTCGCCGAAGTCGCGACCGATCACCGGGTCGCCCACCAGCAGCGCGGCGATGGCTGCCCGGCTCGGCTCGGTGGTGGGAGCGGCCTTGACATCCAGCGTGCGAAGCCGGTCCTCGTCTGCCACGCCGGCTTCGATGCGGCGGTAGCGTTCGACGGCCGCGGCACTGCGTCCGGACGCCAGGTCGAGATCGGCCAGGGACTCCTCCGCCGCGAGTCGGAGCACGGCGTGAAGCTTCTGATCGTTCGCAAGCTCCTCGAAGCGACGGCGTGCGTCCGCCTCGTCGCCCGCCCGCGCCGAGCAGCTGCCGAGGCCCACTCGCGCCCCGAAGTGCCCGGGATCCAGCGCTGTCACGTGCTCGAAGCGCTCACGCGCGCCGCGGACGTCGCCCACCCCGAGCCGCCCGTTCGCTTCGTCCAAGGCGCGATCGACGACGTGCGGGCACTTGCGTCCGAAGATCGCCGGTCGGTCGAAGCGCGCCCGCGCCGCCTCCAGCACTCGGGGCGAGAGCACCTCTCCAGCGAGGGACGCGCGCCAGTCGGACTCCAGCTGAGCGAGGTCCTTGCCCCCAGTCAGCGCGGGCAGCTCAGTGCCCGCGTACCAACCGCGCACTGCGGCCGCGCCGTGCGCGCGGTGCAGCCACTCGATGAACGCGCCGGCCACGGTGTACGCCTTGCTGCTGTTTTCTCCCAAGAAGCTCAGGCGAAACACCGCCGACAAAGGCGGCAAAATCCCGAGATCGAGCATCGCCCGCGACCACTGCGCGAGCGTGAGCGCGCTGTCGGATGGAGCCGCCGCGGTGGCCACGCCTTCGATGCGCCCCGGATCGGGCAGCCACCCACCGAAGGGTCCGCTGACTCGGAACGGGCCAGCGCCGAAGCTGCCCGCGATGACGTGGGCGAGCTCGTGTCCAAGCACTGGATGCGGGTAGCGCGCAAACTGCACGTAGACCTCGCGACGCCAGGGCTTGGCGATGTAGGTGCTGGCGGCGCCCATCAAGCGGCCCTTCTGGGCCTCGGACTCGAAGACCAGCACCGAGATGCGATCCGGGCCACGGGTCTGAAACCAGCCCTCGATCTCGCGCACGTGACCGTCGCATTCCCGGGCCAAGAGCTTGGCCTCGTGCTCGGGGATGCTGGGCGCGTACACGATCTCGCAGCGCTCGCTCAGCAGGCTGCGCTCGAGTTCGCCGCGGATGCTCGCGCTGGTGCTCCAGTGCCCGAGCCGCGCCCCCGAAAGCGATACGAAGAGCGAGCCCGCGATCGCCAGCGCCCCGGCCAGAGCGACACCCGGTCGGCCCCGTCCGACCAGGACGAAGCCACGCTCCCGGCGGTCGAGGTGAAACCCGAACACCGCGGCGCCGAGCAACGAGAGGAGGGAGCCCACCCGGTAGCTCCGGAGCCGCTCGAGCGGCTCGATCACGGTGTCGTAGAGCGGTCCGGCAAAGAAGCCGAAGAAGGGATCGAAGGCAAATACCATCGGGCTCGACCAGAACCTCCAGAGGCTCAGGCCGATCGATCCGAGAGGACCCGCCAGGGCGATCAGCACCGCCCAGGCCAAGCGCTTCCAGCGCGCTGACGCGAGCGACGCCAGAAGACCCGCGCCCGCGCCGAAAGCGCCGCCCAGCACGGCGCCCACCCCGGGGCCCAGGCAAAACACCGCGGCTCCGTCCCAGAGATCGCAGAAGCCGACGCGCAGGCCGTGGATCAGGCTGAGCGCGAGCCCGACGCCCGCGAGGCACAGACCCTGGGCCACGCCCCGGCCGAGCGCGTCGAAGGCGCCGACCCGCGGGGACGAAACCGCGATCGCCGCCGAGACGGCCGCCGTCGACGGCAGCAAGACTCCGGCGAAGAGCGCGGCCTCGTAGCCCGGGCCGCCGAACAACGGGAGAAACCCACTCGCGAAGCAACCGACGGCGCCGATGGCCTGGCCAATCAGCAGCGGACGTGAGCGGAAGAACGGTCCGAGCTCGGGCTTCAGGGCCTCGCCTCACCGCTGCCCGGCGGCGAGAAGGAGCGGTCGGACAGCGGACCGGTTTCCTCCGGGGATGCGAGCACCAGCGGCAGCACTTCGTCGACGTGGTGTACGAGGTGGACTTGGAGGTCGCGCTTCACCTCGTCGGGGACTTCTTCGAGGTCGCGCTCGTTGCGCGCGGGCAGGACCAGTGCACGCATTCCAGCGCGGTGCGCCGCCAGCACCATGGCTTTGACTCCCGAGACCGGCAAGATGCGGCCGCGAAGCGTGAGCTCACCGGCGACGGCGATGTCCGGCTTCACGCACGCGTCCAGCAGCAGCGAAGCCACCGCGATGAAGATGGGCACGCCCGCGCTGGCTGCGTCCCGCGAGGAGCCGCCGCGCGGCACGTGCACGTGCAGATCGATGGTCTTCAAGAACTCCGGCGCCAGCCGCAGCGTCTCGGCGCGCGAACGCACGAATGAGAGCGCCGTGGCCGCGGACTCCTTCATGACGTTGCGCAGCCCACCGGTCACGGTGATTTCGACCCTTGCCCGGCATGCGGGTGACCTCGACGAAGAGGAGTTCGCCGCCGCTCGCCGTCACGGCCAAGCCGGTGGCCGCGCCGGGACTGAGCCTGCGCTCCGCCACCTCGGGATCGTACTTGTGAATGCCGAGCACCTGCTCGACCCACGCGGCATCGACGCTCACGTTCTCGACGGGTCGCCCCTCCGCCAAGCGTACAGCCGCGTCGCGACAGACCCCGGCGATCTCGCGCTCGAGGCCGCGGACGCCCGCCTCACGGGTGTAGAAGTCGATGATGGACTCGATGCCTTCTCGGGAAAACGCCAGCATCTCGGGCTTGAGCGCGTGTTCCTTCAATTGCTTGGGCACCAGGAACTGCTCGGCGATGGATCGCTTTTCAGTGCGCGTATAGCCCGGCACCTCGATCACCTCCATGCGGTCGCGCAGCGCCACCGGGATGTTGTCGAAGTAGTTCGCCGTCGCCAAGAACATGATCTCCGAGAGATCGAAGGGCAGGTCGATGTAGTGATCGACGAAGGTGTCGTTCTGCTCGGGGTCGAGGACCTCGAGCAGCGCAGCCGCGGGGTCACCCCGCATGTCGACGCCCATCTTGTCGACCTCGTCGAGGACCAGCACTGGGTTGCGGGTGCCGACCTTCTTCAACGCTTGCAAAATGCGGCCTGGCAGCGCGCCCACGTAGGTGCGCCGATGACCGCGGATTTCGGCCTCGTCACGGACGCCGCCCAGAGCGATGCGCCCGTAGCGGCGGCCCATGGCGCGGGCGATGGACCGGCCCAGGCTGGTCTTGCCCACGCCGGGCGGGCCGACAAAGAGCAGGATTGGACCCTTCTTGTCCCGGCGCAGCTGGCGAATCGCGGAGAACTCCACGACGCGCTTCTTGACCCGCTCGAGCCCAAAGTGATCTTCATCGAGGCAGCGCCGCACCTCGCGCACGTCGAAGCGATCGCTGGTGGTGCGGTTCCAGGGCAAATCAGCCAGCCACTCGACGTAGGTCTTCGTGACCTGAAACTCGGCCCCCTGGGGCTGCATGCTGGACAGGCGAGAGAGCTGTTTGCGCGCGGCCTTGTCCGCCTCCGAGGGCAGCTCGGCCCGCGCAATCCGCTCCCGCAGGTCGTCGAGATCGTCGTCGTCGCCGGCCTCACCGAGCTCTTCGCGGATGCTGCGCATCTGCTGGCGAAGCACCAGATCGCGCTGGGAGCGGCTGAGCTCCTCTTGGACCATGGCCGTGATGTCGCCCTTGACCCGCAGCACGTCGAGGTGGCGCTCGACCACCGC
This sequence comes from uncultured delta proteobacterium, assembly GCA_963716725.1. Lineage (GTDB taxonomy): Bacteria > Myxococcota_A > Polyangia > Polyangiales > Polyangiaceae > JADJKB01. The sequence continues at coordinate 63,907 of CAVQUB010000033.1, read as the reverse complement.
GAGCACGGTCTCGATGCGCTGCACGGACGTCGACGGCTTCGAGGACCCGTTGCCGAAAGGCAATCTCGGCCTGGTCTTCGGGCAGGTTCGACGCGATCAGGTCGGCGAGCGCGCCGGGATCGCGCACGTTGTCGAGGATCCCAGCGGTCTCCTTGGGCAGGTTGGGCATCAGCCCGAGCATCTTGCGGGTCGCCTCGCGCAGGCGCTTGGCGAGGTCCGGCAGCGCTGGATCCTCCGTGCCCTCGTCCGCCAGCCGCACGATGTCGGCCCGCATGTAGGGCTCGAGACCCAGGGCTTTGTCGACCCGGAACCGCCCGATGCCGTTGAGCACCACGGAGTAGTTGCTCGGGCCGAGACGGATGACTTTCACCAGGCGGGCCAGGGTGCCGATCTCGTAGAGATCGTCGAAGGTCGGCTCGACGGTGTCGGCGTTGCGTTGGGTCAGGACGCCGACGAGCGCGCTCTCCTTGCCCACCAGCTCTTCGACCAGGTGGACGCTGCGGGGCCGCCCAACGTTGATCGGGACGACCGACATCGGGAAGAGCACCGAGTTGCGGAGCGGGACGATCGCAACGCGCTCGGTGCCAGGTGGCTTCGGCGGTGCGGGCGCCATACCCAGACAGTAGTACGCCCATGGGCAAAGGCCAGTACGCTGACGCTCCGCCCGGCCTGTGGTATCCGGGCGGCGTGAATCCCATCGGCCTCCGCCTGCCGACCTTGGCCGCCGCCATCGCCTCGCTTGCGCTGGGCTGCGCCGCGCAAAAGCCCGCCCACGGCCCCAAAGAGACGTTGGACGCCTACGCCAACGCCCTGGCAGCCGGCCGGGTGGAGGAGGCCTATGCGCTCCTGAGTGACGAGGCGAAAAAGCAGCTGCCCTACGAGGCCTTCGCCCGGATGGTGAAGGAGAACCCCGAAGAGGTCAGAGACATCTCCCGGGCTCTGGGCCGGCCTTCGGGGCCCCCGCTGGTCACCGCGACCGTGACAGCACCCAACGGCGAATCTCTGTTGCTCGTGTACGAGGCCGGGCGTTGGCGCGTCGACGGTTCGGCCATCGACCTGTACAGCCAGGCGTCACCGGAGGCCGCGGTGCGCGCGTTCATCCGCGCCTTCGAGAACAAGCGGTGGGACGTGCTGATGCGCTTCGTGCCGGACGCCAAGCGCGAGGGGCTCGACGCGGCGAAGCTCGAGAAGACCTGGGAAGGCGAGCAGAAGGAGGAGACCTCGCGCTTGACCCAGGCGCTTGCGGCGGCCTTGCCCACCGCAAAGTTCGAGCGAATCGGCGAGCGAGCGACGATGTCGTACGGCGCCGGAGGAACCGTCGAACTCCTCCGTGAGCACGGGCTCTGGAAGATCGAGGAGTTCCGGTGAGCGGGCGGACCGCGCGCGTCGAGCGCACGACCCGCGAGACCTCCATCACGGTCGAGGTCGACTTGGACGGGACCGGCGAGAGCAGCATCGACACGCCGCTTCCCTTCTTGTCCCACATGCTCGAGCAGATCGCGCGTCATGGCGCCATCGATCTGCAGGTGAAGGCCACGGGCGACGTCGAGGTCGACGGGCACCACACCACCGAAGACGTGGGCATCGTGCTGGGCAAGGCCGTGCTCGAGGCGCTGGGCAACCGCGCGGGCATCCGCCGCTACGGATCGGCGACCTTGCCCATGGACGAGGCCTTGGTCACCACAGCCCTCGATCTCTCGGGGCGAGCCTTCTTCGTGTGGCGAGTCCCGCTGCCGAAGGCGAAGATCGGCGAGTTCGACAGCGAGCTCGCCGAGGTGTTCTTCGAGGCCTTTGCCCGCAGCGCCGAGGCCAACCTGCACGTGGTGATGCACTCCGGGGAGAACCTGCACCACATCGTCGAGATCTGCTTCAAGTCCTTCGCTCGCGCGCTGCGCGTCGCGGTCGAGCGCGATCCGCGCGCCGCCGGCGTCCCGTCGACCAAGGGCGTCCTGTAGTGCGGGTGCTCGTGGTCGACACTGGGCTCGGCAACCTGCGCTCAGTGGAGAAAGCCCTGGTCGTGGCGGCAGAGCGGGCCGGCGTGGCGGGTCTCGAGCTCGAACGCAGCTCGGATCCTGACCGACTCCGGAGCGCCGACAAGCTGGTCTTCCCAGGACAAGGCGCGTTTCGCGACTGCATGATCGCGCTCGGATCGGGCCTCGGCGCGGCGCTCCTCGAGCGCATCGCGGCGGGCACGCCCTATCTGGGCATCTGCCTGGGCCTCCAGGTCTTGTTCGACTCCAGCGCCGAAGCCGAAGGCGTGGCCGGGCTCGGCCACTTCGGGGGTCGGGTCGAAGGCCTCAGCCCCGTCGGCGTGAAGATCCCGCACATGGGCTACAACCAACTCGAGCCGGTGGGCGCTGGGCACCCGCTGCTCCGAGCTGCGGGCGGCCCCGGCGCCTGGGTCTACTACGTGCACTCGTACCACGCGGTCCCCAGCGATCCGACGCTGGTCTTGGCGACGTCGAGCCACGGTCCGCACCGAGTCACCGCGGCCGTCGGCCGGGACAACGTGTTCGCCGTGCAGTTTCACCCCGAGAAGAGCCAAGATCCGGGCCTCGCGCTCCTGGCCGCGTTCGTCGCAAGCTGAGCTGACCGTGGAAGTCATCCCCGCCATCGATCTGTTGCAGGGCAAGGCAGTGCGCCTTCGCCGCGGCAACTACGACGACGTCACCCAGTACGAGCGCGACCCCGCCGACATTGCCCGCGAGTGGCGCGCGCTCACGTCGCGCTTGCACGTGGTGGATCTCGACGGCGCACGCGCGGGCGGCGCCGTGCAGCAGGAGCTGGTCCGGCGCGTGGCCGCGGCCTTCGGCCCCGGCGTTCAGGTCGGCGGCGGAGTGCGCAGTATCGAGACCGTCGAGAGCTATCTGGCGCTCGGCGTCGAGCGCGTGGTGCTCGGCACCGCGGCCATCCGCGAGCCCGAGTTGGTGAGGAGCGCAGCCCTCACCCACCCGCAGCGAATCATCGTCGCCGTCGACGCAAAAGACGGCTGGGTCGCCACTGAGGGCTGGGAGAAGACCAGCGACCGACGCGTGGAAGATCTGGTCCACGAACTGTCGGAGCTCCCGCTCGCGGGCATCCTGTACACGGACATCGATCGCGACGGGACCGAGGTGGGTCCCAACGTCGAGGCGACTTCCAGGCTCGCCGCAAGCACGTCCATCCCGGTCATCGCCAGCGGCGGCGTCGGGACCCTCGACCACTTGAGCGCGCTATCTGGGGCGCCGGGCGGCATCGCGGCGGCGATCGTCGGCCGCGCGCTGCACGAGGGGCGCTTCAGCCTGAGCGACGCCGTGGCTCGAACACGCGGCTGAACTCGTCCTCCCGAGGGATCTTCGCTACCCTGGCCAGCGATGACCCGCCCCGGCCTTGGCTCCAACCCCGGCGCCCTGCCCTCCCTCGAAGCGGAGAGCGCCCGCGTTGCCGGGAAAGAGCCCATCGTGGGCGCCGAGCCGAGCACCGGCCCGCGCGAGTCGGAGCTGCCGACCAGCGGAACCTTCGCCGCCGAAGACTTCTTGTTCCATCTGTATCGCGGCAGCGAGCTCCTGGAAGAGAACCGCGTGGGCGAGGCCAAGGAAGAGCTCGAGCGCGCGCTGGGGTTTCAACCCGAAGACATTGAAGGCCAAGGGCTCTTGGCCGTCGTCTACTTCCGCCTGGGCATGTATCCGCGTGCCATTCACATCTTCGAAGAGATCGTGCATGCGCGGCCGGAGGCCGAGACCCCGCGTCTCAATCTCGGGCTCTGCTACCTGAAGACGGGACAGCTGCTCCGCGCACGCGACACCCTCGGCGAACTGCTCGAGCTGAGCCCGAAGCACAAGCGCGCCGCCGGCTACCTCGGCCTCGCTCACCAGCGCCTGGGTGAGTTCGAACAGGCCGCGTCGGCCTTCGAGCGGGCGGGGCAGCCGCACCTCGCCCGGCGCATGCACGAAACACTTCAGGATCTGATCGAGCCCGGACCGAGCCCGGAGATGCAGGCAGTGCGGGCCGTCGCCGCCGACGCGGTGCACGAGCTCGACACGGACGCGCACGCCTTCAGCCGCGCCGTCTCTGGCCAGGCCGAGCCCGGCTTCGCCGGTCACTGGCATCCCCACGAGCTCGGCGGCGATCTGCCGCCGCCGTCGCGATCGTCACGATCGCGGCCCTCCGCCCCGCCGCCGCCACCCCTCGCGCCGCCTTCCGCAGTCGACGTCGGTGTCCCGGTCGACGCCGCCCCGAAGCCGAAGGCCCCCGCCCAGAGCTCGCCCCGCCAACTGGCTGCCCGGCTCATGCTCTCGCCGCCAAGCGAAGGACGGGTGGCTCGCAGCAGCGACGAGGTCGCGCTGATCCGCCTCGATGGCTCATTTGCGGTCCGCCTCGACCGCGTCCGGGCGCTGCTGCCCGAGGCCGGTCCCTTCACTCAGTCGAGCATCCATCGTCGCGCTCGCGGGCGGGATCTGGACGAGCCGCTCGGGGGCATGCGCACGCCGCTGGTCGTTCTCGACGGGCGCGGCTCGCTGGTGGTGTCCGCGGAGCCCAACCTCTTGGTCACACGCCTCGAGCGCGAGCTGTTCTACGCGCGTGAAGACCGCGTGATCGGCTTCGACCTCTCGCTGCGCCACGAGAGCGGCCGGCTCTCCATCGGCGCCATGGAGCACGTACCGATGGTGCAACTGTCGGGCGAGGGACTGCTGGCGCTCGCGACGAGCAAGGCGCTGTTCGCGGTGGAGGTCAGCGCCGAGCGCCCCGCCGTGCTGCGGGGCGCGACGGTCGTCGGCTGGGTCGGTCGGATCTTGCCGCAGGCCGCGTCGCCGGGCGATTTGGCCGCAGCGCAGGCGGGACTCGTTCACATGAACGGCGACGGCGCGGTGTTCGTGGACGCGCTCTGACGGTCAAACCGGATCCTGTCCGTCAACGCTGGCGGCGCCGCCGACCCAAGAGCAGCAACGACAACGCCAGCGCGCCCAGCAACCTGGTCCGATCGCCGCCGCTCGCGCGGCAACCGCAGCCACCGTCGTCGTCCCCGGAGCCGCTCGAGCTCGCCTTGCCCCCCGTTCCGGGGGCGCCGCCACTCGACGCGCCGCCACTCGACGCGCCACCACTCGTCACGCCACCGCTCGACGCGCCGCCGCTTCCTGCCGCACCGCCGCTGGGGGCGCCGGCGCCCCCGGCGCTGCCGCCGCTCGCTGATCCTGCGCTGCCACCAGCACCGCCGGTGCCGCCCGTGCCGGTACCGCCCGTGCCGGTGCCGCCCGTGCCAGTGCCGTATTCGAAGGCGCCCAGATCGATGGCGCCGACGCTCGGCCGCGGTGGCGCGCTGCCGCTGGCCATCACGGTGTGCAGCGGCGGGTGATAGCCGGGCGCTCCGAGCGGCGACGGGAACGCATAGCCGTTCGGGCTCGCGGTGGTGCCGCCCTTGTCGATGGCCGGACTGCCGGCGGTCAGCCGGAGATCCGAGGTGGTCGCGTCGATGAAACCCGGATTTGCTCCGTTTAGGCTGCCGGTCCACTGGCTCGGCGCGTTGGTCGATCCGGTTTTGTACCAATTGGCGCTGCCGCCGATCACGGCGCTGCCGCTCTTCCACGTGGCTTCGACCATCCGCACCAGGTTCACCGTGCCGGAGCCCGTGGCCCAAAACACGTTGTTGTGCATCTCGACGCTCTCGATGCCGTCGAAGAGCCGGAACACCGCGCTGCCGCCCGGTTGGGTGACCACGGTGTTGTTCACGAAGCGGTAGCGCCCGTGGGTCTGACCGGTGCCGTCACCGCCAAAGCGCGCGACGAAGGTGGTCGCGGTCTTCACCAGCACGTTGCCCACCACGTCCGAGTCCTCGCGCGCCAGCGCCTCGGTCTGCCCGTCGGGGCCGATCAGCTCGAGCTCGTGGTACTGCGCGCCTTCGATCCAGTTGTAATAGATCTCGTTGCGCTCGGCGCGGGACTTCACGTTGTTGCCGCCGTTGGCGTCGTGCACGTAGCAGTGCTGCATGCGAAAGACGCTCTTCGGGTGCGCGGTCTCGTCCGTTGCCATGTAGATCTGGTGGTCGAAGGTGCCGCCTCCGCATTTGTAGACCTCGACGTATTCGAGGAGCAGCGAGCCCGAGTCCTGATCGGCGCCGAGCAGCCCGTGCTTGGCGCAATCGTGGATCACCGAGTCACGCAAGGTAATGTCGTGGGCGTGGTGATAGAAGCACCGGAACGATCCGCCCGTGATGTCGAGCCCCTCGAAGACGTAGTGATCGGCCTGCGCCTCGATGGTGTTGGTAGCGCCGCTGATCACGGGGCGCTTGCCGTTCACGCGCAAGCCCCGGATGGTGATCTTGTTCGCGGCGCTGCCAGGCTGATCGAAGACGACGCCCCCGGCGTAGCTGGCGTCGCCATCGACCTCGACGACGTCGCCGGGTTTGAGCAGCGCCTTGACCGCGGACAGCTGCTTGTACTGCTGGCTGGGGCCGACCTTGTAGGTCGCGGCCGACGCCACACCCGTCAGCCCTAGGGTCCCCATCGCCAGCGCGCTCGCCACCACCGCCCGCATGCCTTGCCGCATACCCAGAGCGTACGAGAAGCACGCCGCCAGGTCACCCGGTCCAATTGGCTCGAGGTGCGGTATGCTGCCCGCCCCCGATGCCCAATTCGGCAGCGCCGCCCTCCCGCCGCTCGCGCCGGCCCCGCCGTCGTAAGCCGAAGCTCGACCCAAAGGTCCGGGCCGAGCGACGACGCTCGCTGAAAGAGGACGCGCTCAACCTGCCGAACCTGCTGACCTTCGGGCGCATCGCGGTCATCCCGCTGGTCCTCTGGTTGCTCTCGAGCGGCACACCGACGGACTGCACCTGGGCGGCTATCGTCTACGGCGCGGCGGCCATCACCGATCTGCTCGACGGCTATCTCGCGCGTCGGCTCGGCGTGGTGAGCGTACTCGGGAAGTTCCTCGACCCGCTCGCCGACAAGCTGATCGTGATGGCGACGCTGGTCTGGATGGTGCCCATGGGACGCATCCCCGAGTGGGCGGTTGCGCTGCTCTTGGCGCGAGAGCTCAGCATCACGGGGCTGCGGTCCATCGCCAGCAGCGAGGGCGTGGTCATCGCTGCCGGCGACGACGGCAAGAGCAAGACCGCGCTCCAGATGATCGGAATCATCGCGCTCATCGTCGGCTACCCGTACCACCTGTCGCTGGGGCCCATCGATCTCGGCGTGGTGGACCTGGTCGTGGTGGGGCGGACCCTGGTCTACATCTCGCTCTTCTTCTCGCTCACCAGCGCCTTCCAGTACGTCGGCTTGTTTGCCGAGGCCGTCGAAGCCAAGCAGCGGCGGGTGGGCGGCGAGTGAGGCCGAAATGGAGCACAAAGACCGGTGCGCACCCCAGACAACCCCTGACAGCACACCACTGAAACGTGCTAAGCACAGCCCCCAGATGAACCGCCTCCTGCCCCGCCTCTGCGTCCTGCCTTTGTCGCTCCTGCTCTGGGTCCCGGGCTGTTCCAAGCAGGGCGAGGGAGACCGTTGTGACTTCAACCGCAACGGACATCAAGACTGCGAGACGGGGTTGGTCTGCGCGCCCGCAGCTTCGCTGATCAACGACATCACCGATCGCTGCTGCCCTCCCGAGGGCCAGCCCATCAGCGTCGACAGTTGCTTGCCCAGTAGCACGAGCGGCACCGGCGGCACCGGCGGCACCGGCGGCGCGTCTGGCGGCGGCGGCGCGTCTGGCGGCGGCGCGTCTGGCGGCGGCGGCGCGTCCGGCGGCGGCGGTAGCAGCGGTAGCGGCGGCGCGTCCGGCGGCGGCGGCAGTGGCGGCAGCAGCGGCAGCGACGCGGGCAACGACGGCAGCTCCGGCAGCGGGGGCACGTCCAGCGACTCCGGAGGGGATTGATGACGAAGCGCTTCGCTCAAATCGGCGCGCTGGCGTTCACCTTGATCGCCTTCGGCGCGTGCGGCGACGCGGGCGAAGGCGAGGGCTGTGATCTCGCCAACGGCAACGACGACTGCGACGAGGGCCTGATCTGTCGCGGAACCTGGGAGGTCCGCTCGAAGGACTCGGTCTGCTGTCCGGCACCTCCCGCCAAGGCTTCAGCGAACGCGTGTCTGGCCAAGGTCGAGAGTTACGAGCCCGATCCGTCGGTGGACGCGCCGCCCATTCCACCAGGAACCGGCGGCAGCGGCGGAAGCGCGGGCAGCGGCGGAAGCGCGGGCAGCGGCGGAAGCGCAGGCAGCGGCGGAAGCGCAGGCAGCGGCGGAAGCGCGGGCAGCGACGGGGGCTCGACCGACGCAACCTCCGACAGCGCTGATGCTGCCGGCGACGCGGCGGTGGACTGAGTCGTGCCGACCTCGGCGCACTTGATCAACAATGCGCAAGAAGCGCTGCTCTTGGCCGTGGCGGTGTCGCTCCCGGTGGTCGGCGCTGCCGCCGTGATCGGCCTCGCCGTCGCGGTGATGCAGGCTGCGACTCAGGTCCAGGACGTCACCATCGCGCATCTTCCCCGACTGGTCGTGGTAGCCGTTGTGCTGGCAATCGCCGGACCATGGATGGGCTCTCAAATCGCCGCCTTCGCCGCGCGCGTGTTCGCGGGCGGTTGACCTCGGTCGTCGCGCCGAGCGACCTCGGAGCGCGATTCCGCGCGCGCCGCGCACGCATCGCCGTGGGCGGACGCGTCGCGGCCGCGGAGGGCCCCCGGCTCGTGCTCTCCGACGCGTTGGCGAGCGTGGACGTCACTCTCGTGCGCCCGAGCGAAGCACGCCCGGGCGACTTGGTGGTCGTGGTCGGTCGCTGGAGTGGCAGGCAACTGGTCGACGCCGAGCTCCGCGATCGCTTCCCCTACCCCACCCCCCGCGGAGCCGGCGAGATCGCTCGCTTCACTTGGCGGTCGGTCGGCGAGCACCTAGCCGCCCGCGCCGGAGCCATGGCCGAAATCCGCGACTACTTCGCGGGAGCGGGCTTCCTCGAGATCGACACGCCGGCGCGGGTGCGCGCGCCCGGACTCGACCTGCACGTCGACGCACTCCGAGCCGAAGGCGGCTTCCTGTCCACTTCGCCCGAGTTCCAGATGAAGCGCCTGCTGGTGGGCGGCCTCCCTCGCTGCTTTCAGCTCGCGCGCTGTTTCCGTGCAGAAGAACTCGGCGCGCTGCACGAACCCGAGTTCACGATGCTCGAGTGGTACCGCGCATTCGCGGGCACCGCCGAGGTCATGGCCGACACCGAGGCCGTGGTCGAGCGAGTGGTCACGCGGGTGTCCGGCAAACCGCGCGTCGTCCTCGCCGATGGCCGGCGCATCGATGTCCGCGCGCCCTTCGCTCGGTTGACGGTGCGCGACGCTTTCCGACGCCACGCCGGCCTGATGGACGCGGTGGATCTGGCGGCGACGGACGAGGACCGCTTCTTCCAGCTCTTGGTGGACGTGGTCGAACCGGCGCTGGCAAAGCGACGTCGGCCGGTGTTCCTCGTCGAATACCCGGCGAATCAAGCCTCCCTCGCCCGGCGCTGTCCCGACGATCCGAGCGTCGCGGAGCGCTTCGAGCTCTATCTGGGCGGCGTCGAACTCTGCAACGGCTTCGGTGAGCTCACCTGCCCCGTTGAACAGCGCGCGCGCTTCGAGGCCGATCGACGTGCGCGACGGCGTGCGCGACGGCCGGTCTACGATCTCGACGAGCGGTTCCTGGCCGCCCTCGAGGAGGGCATGCCACCGGCCGGTGGCAACGCCCTGGGGGTCGATCGACTGGTCGCGCTCGCTCTCGGGCTGTCGACAATCCGCGACGTTCAAGCCTTCCCTCGGGACACCATCTGAACGCAAGCTGATGCTTGCTGATCAGTTGCCGATCTGAGGCACGGCGCCTTCGGCCGCCATGCCCAAGAAGCGAGCGATGTCCGCCATGGCCGAGGGCACGTCGAGCGCCACGAAGTGACCGTCTTTGCCGGTCGGGGGGCCGTACTGCCGAACTCCCAAGGTGACCGACGCAGTGCCCACCTTCACGTTGCCCGCCAGGGGCAAGGCTTTCTGCGCCAGTCCCGGCGGATCGCCGATCATCTCCGGATCCTTGGCGCTGGCGTCGTGAGTCGCCAGTTCGAGCCCCGCGGTGAGCACGAAGGCCGCCAGCGTCTTGGCCGGACTGTAGGTGTCGCCGATCCCGTAGGTCTGGAAGATGTGCTTCGGGGCCTTGCCGGTCTCCGGCGCGGCGCCGATCACACGGGCAAAGTTGAGCGGATCGGCCGGATCGACCCAGATCTGGAGCAGCGTCAGCACCGGATGCATGTCGCCGCCGCGAAGCTGACCGGCGTCGCCAATGTCGGCCAGCACGAAGGGCAACGCTCCGGCGATGTTCACCGGCTGCTTCTTGGCCAGGAGCGAGTGGGTCAAGCTCGCGCCGTTGCCGCTGAGCACCGCTGCCTTGTAGGTGTCGGTGAAGGGCAACGCGAGGCTGCCCTCCGTGGAACCCTGCGAGTGTCCGTAGAAGACGATCGCGGCCGGATCGACCTTGATGGCGTCGCCCCCACTCGTTGCAGCGTCGACGTCGAGCGCCGCGGCGAAGCGCGCGAGCGACAGCTGATCGACCGCGCCTTGAAGCGGATTGCCGCGGGCCGCCGCCGGGTTCTTGAAGTTGAAGAAGAGATCGTTGGGCGACCCCGTCGACGCTCCACGGCGAGGGCCGTGCTGCGCCTGATCGATGCCGAGCACGGCAAACCCGACCGTACCCGAGGTTGTCGCGGCCTTGGCGAGCGCGCCCGCGATCTCGGCGCGCACGTGGCTCCGGAACGAGCCGCCGGTGCCGTGGCCGTAAACGGCCAGCGGCCACCCGCCGGTCGGCATGGTCCCCTTGGGGACCGTGAGCGCCATGCACACGTCTTCGCTGCGCTCCGGCTTGTCGATCCTGACGTCTCCGCCGGACTCCGCGTAGGGCGGCGTGCCCTTCTGGAAGATCGGGAGCGACACCAGCGCGTGGTACTCGTCGAAGTCCACCGAGCTGCCGTCGCCACAGGCGCGATCACCTTCGGCCTGCGGGCAGGGTGACTTGGCGCCGCCGCCGCATTTGACCCAGCCCTTGGCGGTCGGAACGCCCTGGGTCGCCAGGGCGGTGGCGAGCTGCTGCATGGGCTCGCGCACCTTGCCCGCGGTGATCACCGACGCGGTGAGCACCAACTCGGTCCCGATCAGCTTGTCCTTCAGGTAGTCGCGAAAGGGGGCGTACTTGCCGTGGGCCGCGGCAAGCGCGCCGTCCGACGGCGCTGCGTCGCCGAGCATTGCGACCAGGTGCTCGGAGCGCTCGATGGTCGCGCCGCCTTTGCCCGTGCCCGCGGTGGTCATGTACACGGCGTACTGGTGGCCCGGCACCATCGGTGCCCCCAGCGGGCGGCGCACGGAGACGGCGTAGGGGCAGATGTAGCTGGTTTTGTTCGGGTCGTAGACGAAGTACAGGCCCACGCTCGTGCCGTACTCGGCCGTGCCCTTCGTGATGTCCACCCACTGGATGGGAAAGACGCCGTTCTTCTCGGTCTTGAAGCTGTCGAAATCGAGCTCGCCCGAGAAGCGGAAGATCACCGTCGGCGTCGTGCCCCAAGCGCTCTCGTTCTTCTGGAGCGCGTCGACGTAGAGCTTCACCGGATCAAAGCCGAGAAGCTCGGGCCCCGGCGTGGGGAAGCCGGACAGATCGACCCACCCGCCCTTGATGCGCGCGTCGTTCGGGAAGGGCAGCCGGAAGAAGTCACCCTCTTTGCCCTTCGGGGTCGCGCCGGGCACCTCGAAGTAGGCGCGGACCTTGCCCGCGGCTTCAGCCTCGCAGCTCACGCCCTGCCAGGTCGGCATGCCGAAGGTGGGCGCGCCGGGCAACGGCTGCCCGCACTTGCCGAGCGTGCAGGTCAGCCCGGAGTAGCAGTCGCCCGCCACCTTGCAGCTCGCGCCGAGGTCGCCGGTTCCTTCCGGCGCGCATTGGGCAGAAAAACCGGCGAGCACGCAGCGGAAGCCGCTCTTGCAGTCCACGTCGCTGCTGCAACTCTCGCCGGCGACGCCCGCGCCACCCTTCAGGCACTTGCCCCCGAGGCACTGCAGGCCGTCCTGGCACTCGCCGCCGATGACGCACACCTCACCCTCGGGCGTCGAACGGCCGAGCTCGCAGGCTCCGTTGACGCAGGCCAGGCCCTTGCGACAGGGGTCGATCCCGCTGCAGCTCTCGCCGACTCCGCCGCCGGTGATGGGCGTGCCGCCGCCGCTGCCGCCGGTGCCGTCGCCGCCTTCGTACGCGCCATCGTCACAGCCCTGCGTCGCCAGCGGCAGCGCAAGACCAAGCCCTAGAACCCACCATCCCCGAAACGCCATCGGGCGATCATAGCGGGATCTGCCAGGATCCGAAAGGCACGCTCAGTCGTACTGCAAGAACGAGATGACCGGCGTGGGCATCAGCCGATCGCGGCCGTCCAAGGACAAGAGCTCGACCACGAAGGCATAGGCCGCCACGTAGGCGCCTTGGCGGTGTACCAGCTCGCCCGCCGCGGCTGCGGTGCCCCCGGTGGCCAAGAGGTCGTCGACCACCAGCACGCGGCTGCCTTCCGAGAGCGAGTCGCGGTGCATCTCGAGTTCGCTCTCACCGTACTCGAGTGAGTAGCTGACCTTGTCGGTGCGGTAGGGCAACTTGCCGGGCTTGCGCACGGGCACGAAGCTGGCGTTGAGCCGCGCCGCCAGCGCTCCACCGAAGATGAAGCCGCGGGACTCGATGCCCACCACCGCGTCGATGTGCTCGCCCATGAAGCGCTCGGCGATGGCGTCGAGCACGATGTGAAACGCCTTGGGGTTGGCGAGCAGCGGCGTGATGTCCTTGAACAAAACCCCCGGCTGGGGAAAGTTGGGGATCTCGCGGATCAGGTTGCGCACGTAGCTGAACCCGTCGACCAACTCCGAGGCGATGTGCGGCAAGGCGTGCTTCGGGGCCTTGCGCACCGCCGCCTTCTTGCGCCCGCCGCGGGGCGTGAGCTTCTCCCGGGATTGCGGTCGGGTCTTGGGGCTCGGGGCAGAACGCTTTCGGGCGGCCATGAGTCGCCTTCAATAGTTCATTTCTCCCCGTCCCCCAAGCTCTCATCGCAGCGCGCCACGACACGTTCGGCCTGCTCTTGCTTGTGACGACCCCAGAGGTCGAGCACCAGGGGTGTGACGCCGACCACGCCTTGGTCGAAGGCCTCGGTGTCGGAACCTGGCACATGGCGATGTTCGCGCAGCGGGCCGCCGATCCAGAGGTACTCTCGCCCGCGCGGGTCCCGCCGGAACTCGATGCTCTCCTCGTACTCGCGCCGTCCGAGGCGGGTCGCGCGCACGGGCCAGCCGGCTCCCGCCGGGAAGTTCACGTTCAAGAGCACGCCGCGGCCACTGTGCTCTGCGATCAGCGCCAGCGCCAAGCGGGCCGACGTCTCCGCTGCAGCCGCAAAGTCTGCACCTGCGCCGGCCGAGACCGCCAGCGTCGGCAGCCCCTTGAGGGCGCCCTCCCGCGCCGCCGCCACTGTCCCGCTGTAGAAGACGTCGTCGCCGAGGTTGAGGCCGTGGTTCAGGCCACTGACCACGGCGTCGGGTCTTCTGGAGAGCACTCGGTCGCCCGCGGCCAGGGCGACGTAGACGCAGTCGGCTGGCGTGCCATCGACCGAAAAGACCCCGGGCTCGTGCCGGTACAGCCGCAGCGGTCGGTGCAGGCTGAGCGCGTGGCTCGCGGCGCTCTGTTCGGTCTCGGGCGCACACACGACGACGTCGGCGACTCGCGTCAGCGCTTCGCGCAGCGTCGAGAGCCCGCGCGATCGATATCCGTCGTCGTTGGAGAGCAGGATCAAGGGGCGATGGGTCATGGCGGCGCCATGAAAAAGTGCACAACTCGGGGCCGCTGTCGACTACCCTGAACCGGCGGACGACGGATGGGGTCCACCAGCAGCCTTTCAGAGATCGGCAGATACGAGATCGTCGGGCAGCTCGCCAAGGGCGGCATGGCGGAAATCCTCTTGGGCCGCATCAACGGACCGAGCGGGTTCGAGCGGCCGGTGGTGATCAAGCGCATCTTGCCCCACCTGGCCGAGCAGCCGCGTTTCGTCGACATGTTCCTCGACGAAGCTCGCATCGCTGCGAGCATTCAGCACAAGAACGTGGTGCAGGTGACCGACCTCGGTCACAGCGGCGAGCACCTGTACTTGGTGATGGAGTACCTCGAAGGCGAGAACCTCGCGAGCCTGATCAAGCGCAGCCTGACCGAGGAGCAGAGCCTCCCCTACGGACTCACCGCATACATCGTCGCCGAGGCCTGCGCGGGACTGCATGCCGCCCACGAACTCCGCGGGGAGGACGGCCAGCCACTCGAGTTGGTCCATCGCGACGTCTCGCCGCAGAACGTGCTGGTCACCTACTCGGGCGAGGTCAAGCTCCTCGACTTTGGCATCGCCAAAGCGGTGGTGAGGGTCTCGCCGGAGACCAACACCGGCGAGCTCAAGGGCAAGACCGAGTACATGTCGCCGGAGCAGGTGCGCGGCCTCCCGCTCGATCGCCGCAGCGACGTGTTCGCCCTTGGCGTCGTGCTCTACGAGCTGACCGCGCGCCGGCGGCTGTTCAAGCGGGACAGCATGCTCGCGACCTTCGAGGCCATCACCAAAGACCCGATCCCCCGGCCAAGCAAAGTCGCCCGAGACTGCCCGCCGTCTCTCGAACGGGTGGTGGCCCGGGCCCTGGAGCGCGACCCCGCGGCCCGCTACTCGACGGCAGCAGAAATGCGGAGCGATCTGCTCGCTGTCACCCACGACACGCTGGGTGCCGCCGACGCCACGCAAGCGCTCGCTGAGTTGATGCAAGGCCTCTTCCGTGACCGCGCCGCGCAGAAACGCGAGCTCTTGCGCCGGGTGCGCGCCGGCGACCAGCGGCCCTCGATGCCCGAGGTCGATACCGACGGGGCATTCGAGGTCCCTGATCTGATACTTCCCGCCTCGCCCTCGGCACCCACGGAACGTGGACGCGAGGCGAGCCCGAGCGCCGCGAACCTCGATCTGTTCGTCGATCTCGAACATGGCGCCCGAGTGAGCGTGCCGACGCCCGTCGCGGCCGAGGACCCCTACGCGCAGGCCGATCTGGAAGCGCTGGTGAGCGAGGCCGTGGCTCGCTTCGGCATGGCGGGCCGGGCGCTGGTCGAAGCCGACCGGATCCGCCTGGTGGGCTCCGGGCCCGAGGCGTCGTGCGCGCTGGGCGCGGCCACCGAAGGCTGGGGCACTCTGGCGCCCGAGCTGAAGCAGCGGCGCGCCTCGGATCTTGCGCGGCGCTTGGTACAGGCCCGCCGTGAAGCGGTCGGAGACAGCGGCAGGTCCCGAGGGCGATGGCTTCCGTCTTGGCTCGCGCCGCTCGCCGTCTTGGCCGTGGCCGCGGCCGGCGTCGGCGCCGCCTACAAATACCTGGCGCCCGGCGCCAAATGGCCCTGGACCACGCCGAGCACCACGGCCCCGGCCATCAGCGCGGACGACTACGAACGTGAGCGCGTCGCACGCGCGCAACGGGTGTGTGAAGCCACGCGCTCGCGCATCATGCGCGGCGCTGCCATCGGCCCGACCGAGGTCGAGGGCTGGGTCGTCGAGATCGCCCTTGGCCGCGTGGCCCCCAATCCCGCCAAGGATCCGGGGCTCTCCAGTTTCGTCAGCGGCACGCGCTTCGTCTGGAAAGAGGCCGCCGAAATCTCCGGACACGAAGGCCTTGGCACCGAGGTGAGCGTCGCCCCCGAGCTCGTCCCCCTCGACAGCTCGCCTCACGGCGTGCGAATGACCTTCGCCGGCAAGTACGTCACGCCCTATTTCTACTCGGGAGAACGCCGCGCCTACCTGAAGGTCGCCAACGCCCTGGCCGAGAAGCTCGGCGCGACCCACGGAGCGCTCTACGCCCGCTGCGCGCTGGGCACGACGCACCACATGGGCGCGTGGTTCCTCGGCCCGAGCCCCGGCGGGGCCGCGGCGTCGTTGGTCTACTGGATCGGCGCCTTTGCCGATCCGGCCCAGGTGCGCCAGTCCGTGCTCTTCCCGGACGGCGGAGGTGACCTGCAGGCCTCCGGGGCGTTTGGCCGGATCTCCGAGAAGTCCCAGTCCCTGGATCGGAACAAGGTGCGCGCCATCGTCGGCCAGTTCGACGGCATGATCACGGGCAAGGCCGAGGGTCCGGCCACCCTCACCTTCGCCTTCGCCGACGCCAATCGCGCCGCCCGGGCGAGCTTCGAACTGGCTCGGGTGAGCGAAGTCGGCGTCGAGCGGTAGATCGAGATCGAGCCAGGCCACCAGGCCACCCAAACTTTGGCCGCAACTGGGCCGAGGCACGCGCCGATGGAGCGTCTGGGCCGCTGCTCTGCGCACCGCCCCGGAGGATCGTATGGAAGACCAAAAGCGCGATGGTCGATTTAGCGTCATTCTGCGGTACGTCGCGGTCACCCTGGGAACTTGCGTGGTGCTGTTCTCTCTGCACCCTTTCTTCGCATTGCTGGCGTGCCCAGGTGTGATCGTTTTCGTGTTCGCCCGGATGTTGCGTCGCCAAAACCTCACCCTCGACGAAGGGGGCCTGATGACCGACGACACGCTCGGACTCGTGCATCGTTACGTGCCCTACGGTCGCATCGACCGGCTCGAGTTCGAAGGCCGGGAGCTGGTCGCCCGCGATGCCCGCGGCAGCGTGCTATGCCGCAGTTACGGCATCGTGACGGCCCGCGCCATACAGACTTTCGAGGCCATCGAGGCGGCAGTCGCTTCGGCGGATGGCAGTCCGACGGGGTTCGAGCGCGGCGACGCACGCTTGGAAGACTGGCTGGAACGCGTCGACGCAGGCCCGGACCCCTCGCTTGGGGACGCGTACCGCAGGCAGGCCCGAGACTGGGCGCTGGCGCTCGGGTCATTTCGAAACGCGGCACGCACGCCCGAGGTTCGCGCGGCCGCAGCGTGGGTCCTGCTCGGCAGCGAAGATCCCGACCACCGCGAAGCCGTCATCCGATCCATCGGGCCCCGGCTCCCACCGCTGGTCCTGGCGGTGTGCGCGCTCCGCAGCTCGAGTCGCGCCGCCGCCGCCTTGGCGCGGGACCGGCTGCGTTACCTCGGCCAAAGCGACCGACGCGCGTGGAAGCGCATGATTCGCGCCGGCGGCCGGAGCGCGACCCCTCCACTCGCGGCGACGCCAAACCAGCGCCTCCAGGGCGCGATGGGAGCGTGATGCTTCCCGTCGCGGGGCTGACCGCGCCCCACCCCACTCCGCGGAACTCCGTCGCAGCCCTGCAACTCACCTGTAGTGCTGGATCTCTCCGGCGCAGTCGATCACGACCGTGCAACCATCCGCGCTCGCCCTGCGCGCCGGGCTTGCCGTAGCCTCCTCGCGCCCAGCGTGAGATGATGGTCTCCGAAAGGTGGTTTCATGCTAGCTCGACCGTCCCTCGCGTTCCTGCTGTCGTGTTTCGCAACCGGTCTCTTCTCCGCGTGCTCAGGAGGAGGCTCGGGTGGCAGTGGGGGCGGTACGGCGACGGGAGGAGCAGGAGGAACCGCGGCGAGCGGGACTGGCGCAACTGGCGCAACCGGCGCAACCGGCGCAGTGGGCGGCGCCGGAACGGGTGGGAGCGCTGGAACGGCCTCCGGCGGTGCCGCTGGTAGCGCGACGGGCGGCGGGGGCAACTCAGGCGGTACGGGCGGAGCGCCCGCGAGCTGCGAGGGTGGAGGGGTATGCGCGGCACCCGCGCCGGCCGGATGGACGGGTCCGATCGTCTTGTACTCGGGTCAAGCCCCCGCGCCGGGTTGTCCGCCGTCCATGGCCGTGAGCGCGCTGGCAGCAAACGCGGACCTCGCGACGCCCGATCCTGCGCAGTGCTCGTGCACCTGTGAGCTCAAGGGCACCTCGTGCAAGGGCTCCTACAGCCTGCAGAACTACGCGCAAGCCAGCTGCCCCGCTCCATCTTGCGCCGGCGGCTCGAATTCCCTCGAGTTCGGGACCTGCTACCCCTACATCTCCGGCACCTGCTCCACGGCCAACACCGCGCCGATCGTAGCGTGGAAAGCCAGCGTGACCGCCACCAGCAGCGCTTCGTGCGCGGCGGTCGAGAACACCGTGGCTCCACCTTCCCCGAGTTGGAAATTGGCGGTGCTCGGCTGCGGCTCGCTCTCACTGGCACCCGGCGGCTGCGCGGGCGGTAACGTCTGTGTCCCGCAGCCGGGCGCGCCGTTCGCTTCCGGGGCGTGCGTGCGGCAGGCGGGCGATTTGCCATGTCCAGCCGGGCCCTACGCCAAGCGCAGGGTGGTCTACGGTGGCGCCGATGACACGCGGGGGTGCAGCGCCTGCTCTTGCGGAACCCCCAGCGGCGGCAGCTGCCAGGGCACGCTCGCGCTGCGGTCGGGTGTAGGCTGCACGGGCAACAACTTGGGATCGGGAGCGGTGCCCGGCTGCGTCCCCAAGCCGCCGGGCTCGGGGTACTTCGTCGCGAACGCCAGCCTGGTTGGGGCGACGTGCCAACAGAGCGGCGGCGCGCCAAACGGGACGGTGACACCGACGGGGCCAACGACGGTGTGCTGCACCGAGTGAGCGCTCACTCGGATGCGTCACCTCAGGACATCTCCAGATCGGATTCGGCAGCGCCCAGCACGAGGGCGGAACGACGCGGACGAGCGCGTAGTCCGGCGGACGCAGCGCCTCCCGGGAGCCACGCTAGGGGTTCGGGGCGTCGACGGCGATCGTCGTCTTGGAGAAGTGCGGGCTGCTCTTCAGCGCCGCGATGCCTTCCTTCGTCAGGGCGTTGCCCGTGACGCCGAGATCCTCAGCCCGGCGCCGAACGCGTCGGGCCAGTCGTAGTTCGCCCCGCCGCGGCTCTGCCAGAGGCGCACGACCTTGCCCGAAGCCAGGACGGCGATCGGCCCCGCTCAGGACTTCTTGACCAGCCCGGCGAGCTCGCCGTTCTCGAACATCTCGTTCACGATGTCGCAGCCACCGATGAGCTTCCCGTTCACGTACAGCTGGGGAAAGGTCGGCCAATTCGAGTAGGCCTTCAGCCCCTCACGCAGATCGGGGTCGTTCAAGATGTTCACGTCGCGGAAGTCGGTGCCGACCTCCTTGAGGACTTGCACCACGCGGGCCGAGAAGCCGCACTGGGGGAAGATCTTGCTGCCCTTCATGAACAGCACGACGCCGCTCTCACCGATGGTTTCCTGAATCTTCTGACGGAGTGTGTCGTCCATGGCCTAACCTTTGATCTTGGCCCACGCCTCTGGGGTGTAGGTCTTGAGTGCGAGCGCGTGAATGGGGCCGTGCATCGCTTCGCCCAGGGCGGCGTACACCAGCTGATGCTGCTCGATGCGGCTCTTGCCCGCAAACGCCTCGGAGACGATGCGAGCTTCAAAATGATCGAGGGTCCCCGTCGTGTCCTCGACGTGGATGTCCCCGTCGGGGAAGGCCTGCGTGAGCAGGGCTTGAACCGCTTCCGGCGCCATCATGCGGGCTTCAAATGCTACCTAAGGTCAGCTTTGTCAACCCGGTCCGTCAGTCTTTGGGCGGCGGGGGCGCCAGGAGCTTGATCTCGCGGACGGCGTCCCGGAAGCGCACTTCCTGTTCGTTCATCGCCATCTTCACCTCGATCAGCCGCTTGGTGATCTGCTCCATGCGCCGGGTGACCTCGTCGAGCCGTTTGGTGAGCTTGACGCGCAGATCCGCGGCTTGGGTGTTCTTCTCGATGGCCCGCAGCGAAAGGCGCGTCTCGTTTGCGGCCTTCTCGAGCTCTGCCTGCTCGTCGACCAGCTTGCGCTGTTCGTCCACGCTCTTCTTCCAAACCTCGCGGACCGCCCAGGCGTTCTTGAGTTGAGCTTGCACCTGCGCGCTGGCGCGGCTGTCCGCAAGGAACGCCTTCACTGCCTCGTCAGCCAGCGGCGACAGCCAGCTCGCGATCTGTTGGTGAGCGCGCCGCTCGTCGACGGTGAGCTCGCTCTTGCCGTAGGCCTTGACGCTCATCGGCACCAGCGCATGCCCGAGGCCGGCGTTGTCTTCGGTGCCAGGCGCTGGCTTGAACAAGCGCGTGCCCGCCGCGCGGGCATGCTTGACCAGCACCTTGCCGGGTTTGTCCCCGCCGTTCGAGACCGTGTACAGGGTCTTCTGCACACTGTCGCGCTCGATCCACAGCTCTCCGGCTTCGATCTTGAACACGCGGGCGCCTTGCTCGTCGTACTTGCGGTCGATGGCCACCGCGAGGCTTCGCTCGAGCGCGAAGGGCACGACCGCGGTCGCTTTCGGCGGCAGCGAATCGAGCATGCCCTGACCCAGGAACGATCCCTTCTCGAAGACGGCGATGGGGCCGCGCTCGAGCAAGCCATTGGTCGCGTTGGTGAAGCGCGCCACTCGGAACGGGTGGGTGGTCGACTGGGGCACGCCGCCATCGGGCGCAAAGAGGAACACGGCCTCCCCGGGCACGCGTTTGTTCAAGAGCAGCACCATGGTGGCGCTCTCATTGGGGACGGTGATCGGGGTCGGGATCTCGTAGCGAGTCGCGCCGGCCTCGACAGCCACCGCCGCCAGCGCGCTCATGCGTCGCGGAGCCGAGAGCCCTTCGCGTTTCGCCTCTTCGAGGGCCATGCGCCGACGCTGGTCGGGGCTCGGCGGACGGGGCCCCGCTGCGCCGCTCGGGGCCGGCTCGGCGGCGGGAGGCGCGCCGGGGTAGCGGACGGATTTCGAAGCCGCGCGCTTGGGCGCGGGTTTCTTGTCCTTGTACTTTCCGCTGCGATCGGCCGCCTCCTTGCCCTGGTCCTCGTCGGCTTCCTCGAGGTCCTCTGGGGCTGCGTCCCCCTTCCCGCCGCCGCCGCGCCCCGTACCCCGAAGTCCGAGGCCGCCTTCGCCCATCTGCTCGCTGGGCGCCGGCTGGTCGGCGCTCTCACCCCCAAAGCGCTCGAGCTCCGCGTTCTTGCGCTGCCCGAGGCTGGTCACTCCGGTGGGCACCGCGGCGATCACCTCACCGGTGTCGGTCACGATGGGCCGCTGGGGGATGACCGGATCGCCAAGCGTCGACTCGAAGGCGAGCGGCGCACCGGCCACCAGCACCAGGTCGACGTCCTTCCACTCCTCTCCGGACACGTTTTGCACGATGCCCCAGGTCTGCAGATCCGCGTTGCCGCTCTCTTGCACCACGAGCCGGTACGACGGCCGCCACACCGGCGTCTCGGAGACGTAGCCGATGGAGAGATCGTGTTCTTTGCCGTCGAGGCGCAAAATCACCTCGCGCAGTGGGTTCTCTTCCTTCTTCTTCGGCGGGCCCGGCCAGGGCTTGAGCATGCTTTGCAGCCGCGGATCCAGCTGCGTATCGTCGTCGTCGTCCTCGATCTCCAGCGGGAAGGACGCGGAGCGCACCGAGCTACCGCCCCGCTCGACGATGGCTAGCGTGGCCAAGAAATCCCCGACCATGCGCTGCCGCATCTTGAAGGTCACGGCGTCCGCGTCCACGTGGCCCGACCGCTCGAAGTAGCCGACGCCGTTCCGATACACGACCACGCGCTTGAGCGGGAGCTGATCGGTCGAGACGTTGGGGCCGCGAGCGCAGCCGATGGCGAGCAAGCCGAGCAGACTGGTCAAAACGAGGGGGCGAATTCCAAGGCGCATGGCCGCGACGCTACCTCAAGGTCGGGCGGCCGGCGACCGCGCATACGACCAGGGCGACTCTCGGGCGGAGCTCGGCTATCCTCCGCGATTGTGACCGACGACGCGCCGCCCCGAAAGCCTCCGCCGAAGCCCCCCCAGCGCCCACCGCCACCACGGCGCGATCAGCCGACCATGTCGGAGACCGACAAGCAGAAGCTGACCTTCCAGGCGCTGGGTTTGCTCAACGAGCAGGTCCAAGCGCGCATCGTCCACTACAAAGGCGAGCTCGAGACCAGCCCGGAGCTCGACGCCATCACGGCCCAGGTCGTCGCCCAGATCAAGGGCATGCAAGCCGCGCTGGGCTCCAGCGCGAGTCCTGATTCCTCACCCGACCTGCTCGAGGATCAACAGACCAAGACCATGTCGCGGCTCTTGGCGAGACTGTTCGCCGTCGAGGGCAATTTCGCGACGCAGAACCTGAAGACCATCGGACGGCGGATCGCCAAGCTGTTCTTCGAGAGCGAGCTGCACGAGAAGACCCGCGGCGACAAGGACCGCATCATCCGCCACCCCGAACAAGGCGTGTATTACGTGCTGAGTCGGTACAAGAACCGCCTGCGCGCCGAGCTCGACGGATTCGAGTACGCCAGCAACGACGTCAAGCAGCTCACGCTCGAGCTGCTCACCAAGATGGAGCGCGATCTGCAGGTCGGCTTCCTGTCGCGACGGTCCCCCGAGCTCAACCGGGTCATGCACATCCACAGCAGCGTGCTGCTCGAGTTCTTGCAGAAGCACCTGCCCCCACGCCTCGAGGCCATGTGCCGCGCGACCCTGCGCTCCGCCGAAACGGGCCGCGGCGCCGGGGCCGTCAACTACAAGGTCCTGAGCAGCCAATTTCCCGAGTTTCGCGCCCATTGGGAGCGGATCTTCATGGAGCAGATGGTCAACTACTGCGGCGATGAGTTGCTCGCGCGCCTGTCGAACAGCGAAGAGGCGTTCCTCGAAGAGACCGTGCGCTTCTTCACCGATCCGCACCTGTTCAGCGATACCGCCGAGGTCATCTGCGATGGCATCTACGACTTCTTGTGCCTCGAGGGCTTCTTGGATCTGCCTGTAGACTGGCGCGTGAAGCTCGCGAGGAACTGAGTGAATCGGCGCGCGCTCGCCGTGGCCGCCGCCGTGCTCGGCATCGCGATCCTGCTCTACGCGGTCTTCGCCAAGAAGTCCGACGAGGAGCTGATCCGCGAGCAACTCGACCAGCTCGCCCAGGCCGTGCGCGTGTCCGGTCCCGACGAGAACCCGATCTTTCGCGGCAAGCGCCTCCACGACAAATTCGAGAAGCTCTTCGTGCCCAACGTGCGGGTCGACATTTCGGAGCTCACGCAGATCTCCTCCGGTCGGACCGAACTCGTGGGGGTGGCGACCCGCGCCGGCACCATCTTCCGCAGCGCGGACGTCGAGATCGACGCGAGCTCGGTGGACCTGATCGCTGGCGGCTCCAGCGCGATGGTGAGCGGCAGCGCCACTCTGGTCGGAGACCGAGGCAGCGGGACCCAACGCGACCAGCGCCGGGTCAGCTTTGGGTTTGCCAAGACCAAAGACGGCTGGCTCATCGACTCGGTGGTCGTGGCGCCCCCACCGGCGGAGTGAAGCTCAGAGAGTCAGCGCTTGGTCTTCAGCGCGTCGAGGGCTTCCCGATACAGCGCGGCCAGCTCCTGATCCGAGGCGACCGGCGCGGGGCCGCTCCGGTGCCGAGGCGGCGGGCCGGTCGGGCGCGGCGGCGGCGAAGACTCCCGAGGGCGGGTCGGCTTCGGACTGGCCTGTGGTCCCAATCCACGCGCCGGTGCTTGGGTCGACACGGGGCGCACCCGCTGTCGGAGGAAGAGGTCGAAAGCACTGGGCGAGGGCGCCTTCACGCAGACGAAGTGCAGCCGCCAATGCCATTCGTCCCCGTAGCGCGTGCATTCGTTCAGCACCGCGTCGGCGTCCAACCAGTGGGTCTCGTCGAGGTGGCACTGGAGGCGAACGAAGGTCCCGGTGGCGTGAGGCGCGGCCGCGCTCACGCTGGCTCCGTCGACCCCGATCTCGAAGGTGCGACACGCGACGATGTCGTTCTCCACGAAGGCCACCGCGTCCACGCGATGCAAGACGTGCGGTTTGGCGTTTTCCATGGTCTCCCCCAAACACCTAAGCCCGAGCCACATCGATCGGTAGGGCCCGAAGGCCGCATTGTGTTCGCTCACCCGGTGCGAACGCAACCCGCTACGCCAGTTCAGCCTCTAACAAACTCCAGCAAAGTGCGTGCCGCGCGAAGCTGTGCGCTCAGAACGTGATACCGACCTCGGCCGCGACATCCAGCGACACCACCGCGCGTTCGTGGGTGATCCACACCGTCGGGGCGAAGAGCTCGGTGCTGATTTCGAGGTCGTCGCCGATCGGCAGCGCGACACCGACGGCGGTCTTCACGACGGGGCCGTTCTTGGGCAAATAGCCGCTGGCGAAACGGAACGGCAGCGCCCAGCCGGCCCCGAGATCCACGCGATATTCGAAGAGCGCCCAGGGCAACCAGTTGTGCGCGCGACCGTCCTTGCCCTTCAGGTTGGCGTAGTACACGCCAACGCCGAGGGAGGCGTCGTCGCTGAATCGGCGATCGGCGCGCAGGCCCGCGAGATAGTTCTGAAAGGGCCCCGGTGAAACGCCGAAGGCCGCAGCCCCACCGAAGGCGAGACGAAATCTGCCATCGGGCCAAGGCTCGGAAGAGGGCGCCAGTGCAGGCGCCAGTGCGGGCGCGGACTGCGCAGGCGGCGCGGGCGCCGGCAAGATCGAACGCAGCGCCACGTCGATCGACGCGTACAGATCCGACGAGACCCCGGAGGCCTCGGCGGTCCGGGCGGGACCGTCCCGCGGCGCCACCTGCACGCTGACGCGATAGCGGCCCGGCAGGCTGGTCACGCTCGCGAACAGACCGAAGGCGGATCCGCTGTCGCGCACCAGCGCGGAGGCGCGATCGGCCGTCAGCCCGCCGGACATCCCGGCGAGCACTCGCGCCGTCGTCTGCGGATCGGTGATCGAATAACCGAGCTCGCGCGCGCTCTTGACGAGTTGTCGCTCCACCAGCGAGGTCAGGCTGGGATCGATGCCCGGCGCCAGGTGCACGTTGAAGACGGCGACGGGAGGACCCATGGCTGGGGGGTCGGGAGGGGTCGCGGGTGCGCTCGGTGGTGCGGGTGCGGGCACGATCGGAGGCGTGGGTGCGGCCGAGGGCGCGATCGAGGGCGCGGGCACGGGCGGAGGGGTCGCTTCTTGGGCCCGCGCCGCCAAGGTCGAGAGCGCGACGAGCGCCGCCGCGCGGGATCTCACCGCCGGCTCCGGCGGCGCACGGCTCCCGCGAGCAGCAGGCCGAGGAGCGCGAGCGCAGCGCCTCGCGCGGGCGACCGCGTGGCGCTGCAGCCGTTGAAGAAGGGCGGCGCCACCGTCTCGACACAGACCTCCTCTGCCCCGCTGGCGCTGACCTTGCCGGTCAGATCCCGCGCGACCGCAGCGAAGCACACGTCGCCTTCGCCGTCGTCGAGGGTCCGGGTCAGCCGCAGCGTGTCTCCGGCTCGTGGCATGCGTTGCACGCTGACGGGCTCCGGAGCGTCGCCCTTCACGTGTGGGCCCTTGGTTTGGAACAGGAGCACCATCAGCGACTCGCGTCCGCCGTCATCGCTGGCCGGCCCCAGATCGAAGTCGAAGACGTAGCGCTCTTCGAGGCTGTCGGTGCAGTCGTCGCGCTCGCGATCCACGTCCCAGGAGACACCCGACAGGCCGCCGAACTCGGGCGGCGCTTCGTCGAGGCTGGATCCGACGTCGAAGGCCACGGTCTTGCCCTTGCCCAGGCTCGCCGAGTTGACGCCTCGAAGGCGCGGCCAGTCGATGCTGTAGCTCTCACCCGGCTCCAGCGAAGGCACCACCCCGAGCAGGGTCTCGGCAGAGCTCCACTCGCCGGTGAGCTGCTGCGTGCTCCCGCCGACTTGCTCCAAGTTGATCTCTTCGCCGGTATATTCGGCGTTGGATCGGTAACGCGCGAAGAGTTTGGCGTTGGGCGGCACGCCGTCCGCACCGTCCGGCGGCACCGCGAACTGGATGTCCGGGCGGTTGCACGCGGCCTCGGCCGGGTGCTGAGCGAGCAGAGCCGAGAGCGCGAGGGTCACCTGTGCGCAGCGCCTCACGGCTTGCACAGGACTTCCTCGCAGTCACCGAGCATTTCGCCGGTGTTGCCGTCGTCGTCGAGGTCGAAGGTGTCACGACAGCAGTAGCCGTTGTCGAGACAGCACTGCTCGAGCTCCTTGGAGTACTTCTTGTCCTTCGCCACCGAGGCACACTCGGGCGGCGGATCTTCTTCGTGGCACTTGCCGAAGCTCTTGCCGTCGGCCGTGCAGGTCTGCACCGCCCAGTGCTTGCAGAACGAGAGGAAGCAGATGCGTTCGCTGCCGGGCATGCACTCCTCGCAGCGCTCTGGGCAGGCGCTCGATGCCCCGCCCACGCAGTAGCGCTCCCCCCCGTCGGGACACGGGAGGGGTGACAGCTCGTCCAGCAGGCCGTCACAGTCGTCGTCCTTACCGTTGCAGACTTCTTCGCTGGGCACACACGGACCCTGCTGGGCGTCCGGGCCAACGGGCACCGCTGCATCCGGCCGCGGCTGCTGACCGTCGATCCACTCGTAGTCGTCGGCCTCGAGCCCGCTGCGACCGCAGGCGAGGCCCAGCAACACCGCCCCCAGCGGGGGCAATCCCAGGCGGATCAAGCGGCGAATGCGGGAGGGCATCACGGGGAGCTCGGGTTGGAACACGACGTGAATGCAAAGCCGGAACCAGTCCACACCGGGCCCGACATGAGCGAAAGTAGCAGCTCGGGCAGATCTTGACCACCGAGCCCCGAGCACCCCGATGCACAGAACGACACGGATGAGATCCCAGGCGATCACGGCCGCGAGCGCGTGCTTCGTGTCCATGGCGTCAGCGATCGCGCAGCCCGCGACCGCCGCCACCGACGCGCCTGCCCCCCAACCCGGGGTCACACCTCCGAGTGAACTGCCGGCCACGCCGGCACCCGCGCCGGCGGCGCCGGCGTACACCCCACCCGGCCACCCCGCGGCGCCCGCCTACGCGGCGCCCGCCTACGCGCCCCCGACCTACGCGCCCCCGACCTACGCGCCCTGGACTCCTCCAGCGCCTTCGCTGGCGCCGCGCCGCGACGCACGCGTCGCCAATGCCCACGCCGATCGCGTCCTGCTCTTGCCCACGGCCTACACGCACCCCGAGGGCACGCTGTATTTCACGAGCAACGAGATCGTGCTGCTGCAGGCGGGCTACGCCATCAGCGACGCAACGCAGATCACGCTGACCGGAGTGCCACCCATCTCGGATGGTCCGGACCGCGTCTACTTCTTCGATCTGAGCCTCAAAGGCGCCTTCGTGCGAAAGGGTCCGCTTCGCCTCGCGGCGCTGGGGTCGGCCTCCGGGATCTTCGGCGTCGATCAAGGCAACTTCGTGCTCGGCCGAGTGGGCGCGGTCGCCGAGCTGTGTTTCGATCACGAATGCGAGTCGAGCGCGAGCCTCTCGAGTCACGTGATGCTCGCGGGCCCAGGCACCATGATGGTCAACGGAGCGGGGGCCATCTGGCGCATCTCCGACGGCGCCGCGCTCTTGGTCGAGGTCGACACGGCCGTGCCCCTCGGCGGCGAGATCGGCGAGTACAGCGGCGTGCTCGCGGGCGGCGGCTTCCGCTTCCCGTATCGCACCTGGTCCCTCGATCTCGCGCTGCTGCGGCCCCTCGACACCGAAGAAGAGCCCGAGATCGCGGCCCTGCCGTGGATCTCGTTCACGTATCGGTTCTTGCCGTAGGCAAGCTCGTCTTCCGGCTCCGCTGAGCAGGAGCCGGGTGCGCTCGCACCAGGAGCGGAATCTCCCTAGAACTCGTCGTCGTCGTCGCCGATCTCTGCCACGTACGAGACCACCGCTGCGGCGCCGCCGACGACGGCGAGCGGGTTCCACGGCGGCGAGACTTGACCCACCGCAGCCGAGTTGTCGACCACCAGGTAGTACTGACCCTGGCGCACCGGGATGCGCTTCTTCAGATCCACTCCGGGCTGCAGCGCAAAGCCCGTGACCGGCGGACCGGGCGGCGGACCGAGGGGCGCGCCCTTCTGCAGCGCCTCGCGCCAGAGATCGGCCGTGCCTCGCGGGAAGAGCATGGCTTCGACCGCGGGCCCGTCCACGCGCATGCGGAAGAACAGCGCTTGCTCGTCGTCCGCGACCTCGAAGGGACCGAGGAAGTCCATTTGGTTGGCGCGGATTTCGGTGGTCTCGTTGGCAAAGACGAAGCGCTCGCCCTTGGACGTGTCGTAGGGGTGCCGGGGCTTCTGCGGCGGCTGCAAGATGCCCAAGGTGAAGTCGTCACCGTCGTCGCCGTGCAGCACCGTGAAGCCGCTCGCGAGCTGGCTGGACACGATCTGCGAGCCGAACTGATTGACCATCGATCCGGCCGGCGACTTCAGGCCCCAGTTGACGACCGTGTTCTCGACGGAGCCCACTTGAAAATCCGGTCCACGGAGGATCTGCGGCTGCTTGGCCCAGACATAGATGTCGTCGTCCGACATGAAGAAGTCGAAATTGTATTCGATGGAGGTCTCCACCGAGAACCCGACGCGCCCCGCGACCGGTGTCCAGGCAAAGCCCGTCCCGCCAAAGTGCAAGGTCATGGCCTTGCGGTCGTCGTGGATCTCGTGCTGGCAGCGCGTGGGAAAGAAGCGCCCGATGGTGTTGCCGGTGGGCGTCAGCTTCAGCGGCGCGCCGCGCTTGAGCATCTCCGGACAGACCTTCTGCGCGCCGAAGTTCGAGAACAGCCACCAGCGAAGGCCGGGGCTGGCGTTGACGGGTCCCTTCACACAAGGACAGCCGACCCCGAGCACCAGCACGCAGAGCAGCCCGAAGAGCCGCAGTCGGAGGGGAACGACTCGCGTGGGCTGCCTGCGCCGCTTCTTCACGGCGCCTCTTCTAGCGTGGTTCTTCGCGCTCTGCGACACATGTCGTTCTACGCGGGCCGGAGGATAGCCCTCCCCTTGCCGAGTCGGGCGGAGGTCAGGCCGGTCCCGGCAAGGCGCAGAACCCGCCGATGCACTGGATCTTGGAGCCGGGTTTCACGCAGCAGTCGGCCGTGGTGGTGCACTTCTCGCTGACCAAGGCGCAGTCGTTGGTGGGCGGCGGAACGCACTTGAAGGTGCCATCACCCTGATCGCGGCAGAACCCGGTGCAGCACTCGTAGCCTTCGTTGCAGTCGAGTCCGTTCTGCTTGCACGGCTCGAGGGCCCAGTAGGCGTCCATGTTGATGGTCTTCTGATCCTGTCCCGGCAACCAGAAGGCCGGATGGCTCGGATCAGCGCCGGGCGCCGGGTTCAGATCGATGGCCGCGACCCAGAGCTGCTTGCGGTTTTCGACGGTGGCGTCGCTCGCCGACTGCATCCGGTTGCCGTAGTCGCGGGGGCTGACGAAGACCACCCAGGCGTAGCCCCCGACGGCCACGGGGTTCACCCGCGGCTGGTAGTTGCGCTTGGCCTCCTTGGCCGGCAGCGTGCCCTCGCCATTGGCCAGCGCGAGCTTGATCTGGCCCAGGTTCTTGTCGACGTCCGCCATGAACAAGTCGTTGAACCCGGTGAGCAGCGGGCCACCCGCCACGGTCTGGTAGCTGGCCCGACTGTAGTTGCCTCGCTGGTAGAACACCCACTTGCTGTCCGGCGAGAAGCTCGGAAAGCTGATGACCTCGTTCGACGCCGCCGCCACCTGGATCGTGCGTCGATTGGTGAAATACGGCGCCGTGGCGAGATCGACGTCGACCACGTCGAGATCGGACTTGCTGAACTCCACCGGATAGGCGCCGGTGGTGTTCGACGCGAAGGCCATCAGCTTGCCGTCGGGGGAGAACTGCGGAACGGCGACCTGCGAGTAGCCGTCGAGGGCCGACGCGATGGGCGCGCCCGTCGCCGAGTCGAACATGTTCATCTTGAAGCTCGTGGTGTCCGTGACCAGCCGCTTGCCGTCGGGGTTCAGCGCCGAGTAGATGGCCGGCGCGGGCTGATAGGTGCTGATGAGCTTGATCTTCTCGGTGGCGGTGTCGACGATGCCCCAGGGTCGGGCGCAGCCGGTCTTGGCCTTCTCGCAAGCGCTGAAGCTCGCCGCCAAGGTCGAGCCGTCTTTGCTGACGGTATGACAGGCCACGCAGCGCTTGCCGCCGCCCGCAGAGTCCCAGGGCGGGTTCTCGTTCTGGTAGCCGCCGACCGGCGCGGGGTTGCCCAGCTGGCTCGCGACTCCCGGATCGAAGGCCGGCACCGGGGCGGCAGCGCCCGGGTTGATCTTGACGATCTGCCCGAGGTTCACCGCCCAGTAGTAGATGGTGCCGCGCAAGCTGCCGGGCGCGATCTTCCAAGTCTGCGCCATGGCTTGATGCGCGGTACCGGCAGCGTCGAGGCGCGAGAGCTTCACGCTGACCGGCGAGCCGTCGCTGCTCTCGGTGAGCGCCGTCCACCACTCCTTCTTCATCGTGAAGCGGCTGGGCGGATCGGCGCTGAAGTAGGCCACCAGCGACACGCCCTTGTCGCTGATCTCGAGCTTGTACTTGTCCCCCGCCCCGCCGCCGCTCCACATCAACTCGGGCGCCAAGATGCCCCGCGCGAACACGGTCTTGTCGTAGGGGTAGAGCAGCGTGCCGCTGGGGTTCGAATCGGGCGTCGCAAACTTCGCTTTGTCGGCAGGCGTCAGGCTGGCGGTGTCGTCTTCGAGCTTCAGGTTGATGGTGGCCGTGGCCGTCGCGGTGAGCGTGCCGAAGGTCGCCGTCACGGTCCCGGATCCGCCCTTGTTGCCGTGAGCCTTCAGGCTAGCGGCCGAGGAGATCACCCCGAGATCGACGCGGTCGAAGCTCCAGGTCGCGGGCACCGCCGCGGCGCCGCCGGTCTTGAGCTTGCCCACGGCTTTGAACTGCGCTGGCGTGCTGGTGCCGTTGACCACGTCAATCACCGCCGTCGACGGCTCGATGCTGATCGACTCGACCTCGCCCTGCGGCCCGTCGAAGTTCAAGCTTGCGTCGCCGCCGGTGCCGCTGCCACCCGTCGCGCCGTTGCCGCCCGTGTTGAGCGATCCGCCGGTGTTGCCGGCGACGCCGCCGCCCTCATCGCCTCCGCAGGCGTGGGCGAGTGCAAACGCGGCGAGAGCTACGGCGATGATGCTGCGCTTCGAGAGGCTCATGCCCCAATGCTACGGAGAGCGAGCGCGGGGCACAAGCTCAGCCGAAAGCGCGACGCACCACCGACTCGAGCGCGTCGATCAACCGAGGGTCGTCGTCGAGGGCACGCACGCGCGACAACTCGAGCCCGAGCTCCCGGGCCCAGCCCGCCGCCTCCACGTCCAGATCGTAGAGCGTTTCGACGTGTTCGGCGGGAAAGCCGATGGGGGCCAGCACCACGCGCTCGCTTCCGGCAGCGCGCTCGCCCTCGAGCACGCTCTTCAGATCCGGACCGAGCCAGTCGCCGCCGTCGGCGCCCTGGCTCTGGAAGGCCACCACGCATCGACGACCCAGACGCTCGCTGACCGCGGTCGCGCAGGCGCGGAACTGCGCCTCGTAGGGATCGCCCTCGCGGATCGCGCGGGTCGGCAGGCTGTGCGCCGTGAGCACCACGCTGGTCGTCTTGGCGTTGTCGCTCAGGCGAGCGCGGATCGACTCCGCGAGTCCCTCGACGAAGGCCGGCTCGGTTCCCCAGGGCTCGGTGGGAACCAGCTCGGGCGCGAGCGGACCGAGCTCCTGCCGCATGGCGGCGAAGGACTCCTGGGCCGCCGACAGGTAGACGTGCACCGAGAAGGGCGCGAGGGGCAGCACGCACAGGCGGCGCAGCTTCAGCCCGGCGATCCCGCGCAGCACGTCCTCGACGGTTGGACGCCAGAGGCGCATGCCCACCAGCACCGGCGCGTCGAGGCGCTTCGAGAGCGCCGTGGCCTGGGCGCGGGTGATGTCGAGCAGCGGCGAGCCGCCGATGGTCTGGTAGCGGTGGCGCAGTTCGGCCACGAGCGCGGGCGGCGCAGGCCGACCCCGTCGGATCTGGGCGAGGAACGCAGGCAGATCGTCGAGATCGCTCACCGTGCCGTGGGCGACCAAGAGCACGCCGTCATGCGGGCCGAGAGGCATCGTCGCGGCGAGCATAGCGCGAAGTCGAACCTCGACGGCGCGCCAGCGCGAGACCGCTCCGGACCCCGTTGTTCCGAACGGGGGGCCAAGCCCCTGGATGGAGTGCGCCGGTCGCCCACCGGCGACGCTCGACCTCGTTCGAAGCCCGGCGTAGGCTGGACGCATGATTCGCACGACCCTGGCGTTGCTGGTGTTCGGGTGTTTCGCGGCGTGCAGCAGCAGCACGACGACCGAGGGCGCGGGCGGCACCTCCACCGGCGGCGCCAGCACGGGTGGAGGGCCGGGCGGAGGTGGTGTGGCCGGCGGTGGCGGAGCCCCGAGCGGTGGCGGAGCCCCGAGCGGTGGCGGAGCCCCGAGCGGTGGCGGAGCCCCGAGCGGTGGCGGAGCCCCGAGCGGTGGCGGAGCCCCGAGCGGTGGCGCCGGGGGAGACGCCTGCGTCCCGTGGGACAAGAACACCTTCTGCACGCAGAAGGCCTCAGATTGCGGGCCCACGACCGGCAACGATAATTGCGGGATCAACCGCAGCGAAAATTGCGGCAACTGCTATTGCCCGGACGTCTGCCAGTCGAGCAAGTGCGTGGCCCAGGGCGGGTTCTCGGTGGGGACCGCATGCCAGTGCAAGGAACAGTGCAACGCCAGCGACGACTGTCAGAGCGGCAAGTGCTGCGTCAAGACGGGGCTCTCCTGCGGGAGCGGTCCTCAGGACGGAGCTAACCCTCGCTGCTGCACCGGCAACTGCCAGGCCGGTCAGTGCGTTAGCTGACCACGCTCAGCGGCGCGTTGATGATGCTGGGGCTGACATCGACGCAATTGAGGTCGTGAGCGACGGTTTTCTGGGATTTCCCGAGCCCCTTGCCGCCCCGCGCCGCGAGCCGTACACGGGCGAACCATGTCGATCATTCACCTTCGAGACAAGATTGCCGTCGTCAGCGGCGCCAGCCGAGGCATCGGCGAAGCCATCGCCCTGGCCTTCGCCGATGCGGGCGCCAAGCTCGTCGTCTCGTCACGCAAGCTCGAGGGCGTCGAGGCGGTCGCGGCCAAGTTGCGCGATCGCGGAACCGATGCGCTCGCCGTCGCGGCCCACGTCGGCAACACGGACCAGTGCCACGCGCTCGTGAAGAGCGCCATCGAGCGCTTCGGCCGCGTCGACGTGCTGGTCAACTGCGCCGGCACCAATCCGTACTTCGGACCCATGGTCAACATCGATCCCGGCGCCTACGAGAAGACCTTCGAGGTGAACCTGCGCGGCGCCTTCGAGACCAGCCGCGTGTTTGCGCAGCACATCATCGACCGCAAGGGCACGGGATCCATCGTTAGCATCACCAGCGTCGCGGGCCTGCGCGCCGCGCCGCTTCAAGGCGTCTACGGCATGACCAAGGCGGCCCTCGGGAGCATGACGCAGACCCTGGCCTTCGAGCTCGGCCAGAGCGGCGTGCGCGTCAACGCCATCGCGCCCGGCCTGGTCGAGACGCGGCTCGCCGCGGCCATCTTGGCCAGCCCCGAGATGGTCGAGCACGCCAACCGCCACACCGCCCTCGGGCGCGTCGGACGCCCGGAAGAGATCGCCGCCGCCACGTTGTTCCTGGCCAGCGACGCCGCGTCCTTCGTGACGGGGCAGACCCTGTGCGTCGACGGCGGCTTCACGGCGTTCTGAGCGAGAGAAATTCACTGTCGCCCGGCGGGGAGCGCTGACCTAACCTGCCCGCCATGCTGAACGCCCTGAGCCACGCGCCGCCTCCCTTCAACGAGCCCGTGCTGAGCCACGCGCCGGGCACACCGGAGCGCGCGGCGCTGAAGGCCGAGCTCGCGCGCCTGGCGGGGACCGAGACCGAGATGCCGCTGATCATCGGCGGCAAGGAGATCCGCACGGGCAAGCTGGGCGCCGCGGTCATGCCCCACGCGCACGCCCACCTGCTCGGTCACTATCACCTCGCAGGGCCGACCGAGGTGGGCGCGGCCATCGACGCGGCGGTCGCGGCGCAACCCGACTGGGCACGCATGTCCCAGGGCTCGCGGGCGGCCATCTTCCTCAAGGCCGCGGAGTTGCTCGCCACCAAGTATCGCCCGGTGCTCAACGCCGCGACCATGCTCGGCCAGAGCAAGACCGCGCATCAGGCCGAGATCGACGCGGCCTGCGAGCTGATCGACTTCTTCCGTTTCAACGTGCACTTCGCCGAGCGCATCTTGGCCGAGCAGCCCATCTCGGGTCCGGGCATCTGGAACCAGGTCGAGTCGCGACCCCTCGAGGGCTTCGTGTTCGCGGTCTCGCCCTTCAACTTCACGTCCATCGCCGGCAACCTGCCGACGGCGCCGGCCATCTTGGGCAACACCGCGGTGTGGAAGCCGGCGTCGACCGCGGTCTACTCCGCGCACTTCATCATGCAGCTCTTGATGGAGGCGGGGCTGCCGCCAGGAGTCATCAACCTGGTCTACGGCTCGGGGGCCGCCGTCGGCGATCTCGTGCTCGACAGCCCGCACCTCGCCGGCGTGCACTTCACCGGATCGACCGGCGTGTTTCAGGGAATGTGGCGGCGCATCGGCGAGCGCATCGACCGCTACCGCACCTATCCCCGGCTGGTCGGCGAGACCGGCGGCAAGGACTTCATCTTCGCCCACGAGAGCGCGGACCGGCAGGCCCTCGCCGTGGCCATCGTGCGGGGCGCCTTCGAATTTCAGGGACAGAAGTGCAGCGCTGCCTCGCGGGTCTACTTGCCGAGCACCATCGCCGACGACGTGCGCCAGCGCGTGGTGGCGATGATCGCGGAGCTGACCGTGGGCGACGTGGGCGACTTCTCGAACTTCATGGGCGCGGTGATCGACAAGAAGGCCTACCGCGACCACGTGGGCTACATCGAGCACGCCCGCGGCGACGGCTCGAAGATCCTGGCCGGCGGGACCTACGACGACAAGGTCGGTTGGTTCATCCAGCCCACCCTGATCGAGGCGACCGACCCCAAGTCCAAGAGCATGCGCGAGGAGATCTTCGGCCCGGTGCTCAGCTGGTACGTCTACGACGCGGCTCGCGTGGACGATGCCTTGACCCTCTGCGACGAGACCTCGCCCTACGCGCTCACGGGGGCCGTGTTCTCCCAGGATCGCGGCTTCATCGAGACCGCCACCGAGCGCCTGCGGCACGCCGCCGGCAACTTCTACATCAACGACAAACCGACGGGCGCGGTGGTCGGGCAACAGCCCTTCGGCGGCGCCCGAGCGTCGGGCACCAACGACAAGGCCGGCTCGCTCTGGAACCTGATCCGCTGGGTGTCCCCCCGAACGATCAAGGAGACCTTCGCGCCCCCGACCAGCTGGCGCTATCCGTTCTTGGCCAAAGACTGAGAGGGTGAGAAGAAATCGGTTGAGCGTGCGCCGCCGGGAAATCGAGCGAGGGCGAGTCCCAGGCGCAGGGCGGGAGCGCGTGGGGCGCGACGCGATTCGGGTGGTCCGAGCGCGGAAGCAGAGCGGTGGCGGGGTCAGACGCCGAGTGTGATGGCGCGCAGGATGTCGTAGGTGAGCGCGAAGAGCGTCACGCTGGCCAGTGCCTTGCCCCGTCCCCGCAGGGTCAGCGAGTCGAGCCCGCGGTGCGTTTTGGCGTCCGCGTGGACGGTCTCGGCGGTCGCGGCCCGTTGCCGGTAGATTTGCTTGGCCTTGTCGGTGGCCATGCGCTGTCTCCAGGCGGCAACGGCTGCGCTGTCGGTATCCCTCGGCCGGTGAGGGTCAGAGCCGTCGTCGTCGCGGGGCTTGGGCAGCGGAGCGTAGACGGTGACGTTGCGCGCGGCCGCTTCGTCGATGGCTTCATGCTTCGCGTATCCCCCATCGACGAGGAGCTCTAGTGGCCGGACGCCCGTCCGCTTCTCGATCTGCTCGAGCATCGGAGTCGATTCGCCCATGTCGCTGCCGCGGTGGGTGACGGCGACACCGACGATGACCCGCGCGTCGTCGGCGGTCGTGGCGAGCTGCACGTTGTAGGCGGGCCGGAATCCTCCGTCGCCCATCTTCATCACCCGTGCCTGCGGATTGGTCGTCGACACTCGAGGGGTCGGGTCCTTGGCGCCGCTCTTGCTCTTGGTCTTCGTGACCCCGGGCAACTGCGCGAGCGCCGCGTCGAGCCGGTCCAGGCGATCCTGGGCCGCACGCTTCTGCGCCGCGGCTCGCCGCGAGCCGCTCTCGGTGTCTGCCGTGACCGCGGCCAGATGTGCACGAGCTTCCTGGCGCAGAGCCTCCAGCGTGGTGCCCTTGCGAAAAGAACACGCTCCGGCGCTGGCCCGTACGCGCGTGCCGTCCTGCGCGACACGGATGAGGTCCACCAGGTCGTGGCTCATGAGCAAGGCCAGCACCTGCGTGATCAGGTCGTCGAACACCTCGGCGTTGTGGCTGCGAAAGTCGCTGAGCGTGTGGTGGTTGAGCCTCACCCCGCCGCACAGCCACCGATAGGCGGCGTGCAGCTCGGTCAGGCGCTGGATCTCCCGAGCGCTGTTCTCGCCGTCGCTGGTGGCGTACACCCACAGGCTGAGCAAGAGCTTGGGGTCGATGGCCGGCGCTCCGGGGTTCGAGTCGCGTGCATCGATGCGAGCGTAGAGCTTCGAGAGGTCCAGGCGGTCGATCACCGCGGCGATGGCACGCACGGGGTGGTCGTGAGGTACCTGCGCGTCCAGATCGATGCGCCCCCAGCCGAGTTGCTCACGATGGGCCTGTCGAAGTCGGGCGCCGCGTTTCGGATCTGAGTGTGAAGAGCTCATCACGAACACTTCTATCCGTCGGCATTCGTGCCCACGGCGCTGCCGCTGCCGGGACCAAAGGCGGCATCCCGTGCACCCCCCCCTTTGTCGGGGGTGTGCACGAACCGTCTCAGGGAGTGAGTACCGCCAGCGCTCCGCGCAGCACGGGCTCGAGCTGCGGCTCGACTCCGAGCGAGCGCACCTGTTCGAGGGCTCGCCGCGCCTCGTGCCGCTTGAACCCCGAGTGAAGCAGAGCCGCCAGCACCTTCTCGAACACTTCGCTCTTCAGCTCGGCCGCAGTCCCCGCAGACACACCGCTCGCTTCCCGGCCCGCGCGAGCCTCCGAGACCTTCTTCCGGACGTGCTGCTCGCCGTAGACCTGTCGCGCCCGGTGGGCGTTGTGAGCCGAACAAAGCAGGCAGCAGTTATCCACTGTCGTTGGTCCTCCCATCGCGTACGGGTCGACGTGCTCGATGGTCAGGAAACCACTCGTGTTCAGCGTCCTGACTCGAGATGGCTCCTTGCGACTGTTCGCATCAGCGGACGGCGCTCCTCCGGCCCGGCCGGACGGTCTATTCTCGGAGCAGCGGCGTCCCTCGGCATCGACGAAGGTGCACTGGTTGCCATCCCGCTCCCGCACCGCGCGCTGGACCTCCACCGGCACGTGGCGCGAGCCGGCGCGAGTTTCACGGCGCTTGCGTGGCTGGCCCGCGCCCGCGCGGCGCTTCGTCTCCACGGCGATGAGCTGATCGATGGCTCGCTCGATCAGGGTCGCGAGATCCCCGCTCGGCACGGCGTGGCTGAGGAGGTTCCGGGCGTGTTCGAGCTTGTCGCGGAGCGTGGCACTGGCGGTGAATTCCACGCGGAAGCTCGTGGCCGAGAGCGGCTCGACACGAGGACGGTGCGCCGATGGCGGCGGCGCCGACAGCTCGGAGCCACCTGTCCCGGACATTGTTGATAACTCCGCTCGAGCTGGCTCGGGCCCGCTCGGGGTGATGGTCGCCGGTACGTCGGACCGGGGCGCCCACCGAGCGAGCAGCTCCTCGAGCTGCCGCTTCGACTTGCCGCGAGCCTCGGCGATGAGTCGATTGGCGTTGTCTTCCGTGAGGTGCCCGGAGAGCAGGAACAGTCCGGTCAGGTGGATGGCGCCGCTCGCGAGCTCGTCGAGGGCCTGGGGAAAACGCAGAACCAAGCGGGCGACACGGACTCGCTTGCTCGCGCCGTCCTCGGAGTAGCCGAGCCGCTCCACGCAGTACGCGAAGAGTGAGGAGCAGGCGTCCTCGAGGTAGAGCTTTCGGCGGTCGAGCTCCGCCAGGTGGAAGATGACGTCGGCAGAAGCCAGCTGCTCGGCGCTCACGGCGGAGGAGAGGCGCTCGCGAAGCTCGCGATCGGAGACCGAAGAGAGAGCGTGCATGCTTTCTGGCATAACACGCTGTTTTTTGGCCTCGCGGCCGACACGGT
Source organism: uncultured delta proteobacterium (assembly GCA_963716725.1). Taxonomy (GTDB): domain Bacteria; phylum Myxococcota_A; class Polyangia; order Polyangiales; family Polyangiaceae; genus JADJKB01. Next base: position 25,987 of record CAVQUB010000033.1, on the reverse strand, counting down.
GAGCGCGTTTCACGCGTCCAAACGCGTCGCGCGTCGTCGCTCGAGCGAAACACGATGGGCGAGCTTCGTCGCGCAACAGAGACGCCTTCGGTGACATGCCCGGCGAAGTGCGAGCCCGAGTCGCCTGGAAACGCGTCAAGAAAGAAATGGGGATGCGGTGCTCTTTCCCTCGTGACGCCGAGCGTGGGACGGTGCTTGCACGCCCCCCTCCAAGGGGCGTCCCTCGCCAGGGACTTCCAAGGGTCGTCCCTCGCCAGGGACTTCCAAGGGTCGTCCCTCGCCAGGGACTTCCAAGGGTCGTCCCTCGCCAGGGACTTCCAAGGGTCGTCCCTCGCCAGGGACTTCCAAGGGTCGTGCACGGGACGCCCCCTCAGGTCCTTGTCAGCGGCAGCGCAGTGGGTCCGGAACTGACGCTTGGCAGGACCGTTTCGCCTTCGAGCGCGGTAGAGTTCCGGGCGGGAAGGCGTCCAGGTCGGAAGCGCTCGCGCCCAGTCCGCGACACTGCTGCTCGCGGCTCCGCACAGACCCGACCCAGCGTCTCTCGCGCGCCTCGCCCCCATGCCGGCGACCCCGAAGCGCTGCCGGTGCTCCTTCCTTCGTGGGCGGCGGGGATTCTTTCACAGGCTCTGAAGGGTCGCGCGCCGAACGGGGGTTTTCTAGCAACCGGCCGGGCCTGACGGCCGATGGCGGCGGCATGAGCATCCCCCGTACCGAGGCTCGCGCGATCACGCCTCGACCGATTGAGCCCGACGAGACGAAGGCCGCCGCCGGGGGCGCCACCAAGACCAAGACCTCCCCCCTTCCGCCGAAGGGAACCCAAACCCTGGTGGACGCGGCCGGCAAAGGCCGGGGCAGCAAGCTGGCCGCCTTCGCCGCGGCCGACACGGGTCGAGCGCGGGTCGAAGCCGCGCGCTCCGCCGTCGGGGAGTTGGCCCGTGCTTCGGGGCAAGACGCCGACGCGTTCGCCGCGCGTTACGCCAACTCGAACAAGTCCCCGGACCAGATCAAGCAGGAGGCGCGCTTCGCCTTCGTGCAAGAGACGCTGGCCCGCCACCCAGAACACGCGGACGCGCTGATTGGTGTTCGACTCCGGGGCCTCGATGCGGACACTCGCGAGCTGGTCACCGCGGCAGTGCGACAGAGCGGAGCGCAGGGCGCTGGCCGCTACGGAGCGTGTGAGCGCAGCATCGCGGCGCTTGCAGCTTTCGACAAGGACGGGCGCGGTGACATCCTCGGTCGAGTCCGAGCCGGCGAACGCTTCGAGAGTGCCGTGGCGTTGCAGAAGAAGGACAACGTGCAGATCGCGGCCGCCGAGGCCCGGGCCCGGCAGCCCGGGTCCACGACCGAGCTCACCGCGCGGGCGCTCGCCAATGCAAAGGCCAACGCAAGCGCCGTGCGCAAGCTCGTCGGACAGGTCCACCGTACGGTGCACGCGATGGGCGAGCTCGGTCGGATCACCGAAACTCTCGTCGGGGCCGGCGCCGCCACAGGCACCCTCGGCGCAGGCATCGTCGCGGCCGGCGAAGCGGCGGTCACCCGCAGCGCAGCCCCCCTGAAGAAGGCGCTGCACGAAGCCGATCGGGCCGGTGCCTTCATGTCCGGGGAACTCAGCGGCAAGATCCGCGCAGCCAATCAGACCGCGGTGAAACTGCTCCAGGCCTCCGACCGATTCGAGACCGTGTACGCTCGGCAGGTGGGGGCTATCCGCAGCGGAGATCACGCGGGCGTCGCCGAGACGGCCAAGCAGCTCGAAACCCTGGGCGCCGAGGTGAAGCAGCACGCGGCCACCCTCGCCGATCAGGCCAAGGCCATCGGCGCGCTGAACAAGGACTTCGACGGTGCAGCTACGCACGCGGCTCTGAGCGTGGCGCTGGCGGGAGTCGGGTACGCGGTCGGTTCGGTACCTGGGGTGCACCACGCCGTGGACGCGGCCGGCAAGGCCACCGCCGCGCGCGTCGCGCCCGTGCTCGGCCAAGCTGCGGCAGAGGGCGCGAAGGAGGTCGTGCACATCGGCGTTCACGCGGGCAGCGAAGGCCTGGCAGCGCGAGCCTACGGCGCGGCGAGGCACTGAGTGGGCGCCTATTCGTTGCAGGAACCCGAGGAGTATCGGCCACGCCCGCTGAAGTCGGGGCTCATCCTCAGCGCTGCGCTGTTCTTCGTCTACCCCTGGGCGGGAGCCTTCGGGTTGTTTTTCACCGTGCTCTTCGGGCTCGCCTTCGCGGCTCGGCGTCACTCCCTGGCCATCGACGAAGCAGGCCTGATGACCACACGCTTCGGCGGGCTCCTGCGCCGCTACGTGCCCTACCCGCAGATCGAGCGCCTCGAGATTGAAGGGCAAGAGCTGGTGGCGCGAGACCAACGCGGCAAGGTGCTGTGCCGTCACTTCGAGCTCGAAACCGCCCGCCTGGTAGAAGCGTTCAGCAGCGTGGACGCGGCCATGGCGCAGCATGATGCGAGCGCGACGGGGTTCGAGCGCGACGGCAGGGGTTTGCATGAGTGGCTGGCGAGCATCGACGCTCGGATCGCGGCCGCCAGCGCCGGGCCCTACCGCGGGCAACCTCTGGATTGGGAGCAGGTGCTCGGCGTGTTTCGCGGCCCCTCACGCTCGGCCGAGGCGCGGGCCGGCGCGGCCTGGGCGCTGCTCGGCAGCCGCGATCCCATGCATCACGCGGTCGTGGTCGGCGCCATCGGGCCTGAGCTGCCGCCCTTGGTGCTCGCGCTGTGTGCGCTGCGCACCTCGCAGCCGACAGCCATGCTCCTCACCAAGCAGCGCCGGGCCTTCCTGACTCGCAGCGATCGGCGCGCGCTCAGGCGACTGCTTCGGCAGCGCCGCTTCCGGATCGAGTCATCGCCGCGGGTGCGAGTCGCGCCGGCGGAAGCCTCGCCGGATGCGAGGGATGCGGCGGAGGACGATCGAGCGGTCACCCACGGTGCCAGCGGTCAACTCAGCCCGACTCGCGCGAGTCGATGACGGCCCTCGAGCGGCGGGGTCGACCATGGATCAGCTTCCCGAGCGTGCTCGCTGGTCGGGCGCGCGTTCGATCCTCATGCATTGGTGCGTGCTCTTGTCGTCGTACTTGCCGTAGCACCAGCCGTCGAAGACGATCTCCATACTGGCGACCCCTTTTGGCTCGCTGTCTTGCTTGAAGCCGATGTGGATGGTCTTCGTCTCGTTGGGTTTGAGGGTCAGGTTGCTACCGTTGACTCGCGACGCCGTGTAGGGCTTGTCGTTGATCTTGGCTTCGAGTTGCTTGCCCGCTTTGTCGTAGTAGTAGACCGCGGCGCTCCCCCAGTGGAGATCCTTGTCCGTGGTGTTGGTGATCTGCCACTCGGGCTGCTTGAAGAACGAGCTGTACTTGCCGCTGTACTTCGCGGCGAAGGGCACCGGCTGGGGTTTCGTCTTGCAGTCGCACATCTCGAAGAAGGTGCCTTCACCCGTGCAGCCGAGGGCTGAGCACTTGTCTCCTCCGGCAGCGACCTGCGGCTGAGCGGCAGCGCTGGGCGGCGCGGCGCCCGGGGCGCTCGCGCTCGGCGCCGCATCGGGGCCGCCTGCCGAGACCTTCTTGCCACATCCCGAACCGATGAGGGCCGTCGCGAGGCCGAAAACCACGAGCATCTTTGCGTTCATGAACCGACATTCCTCCATCAGAGTCCGAAACTGCGCCCTCCTACGCGGGGTGGTCGGGACATCTTCCCGCAGCGGGAGTGCCGCGCGGTCGCTCGCCGTGAACGCGTCGTCACGGCGGCGGACGGGCTGCTCAGAACGCGCCGCAGCCGGTCAAGCAGGCGGTGAGATCGCCGCAGCCGTCCACCAGACACGCCTTGCTCAAACAAGTGTTGCCCTTGATACAGCTCAAGCACTTGCTGTCGGGCGTCGTGGCGTCGCCACACGAACAGTCGGCGCAGCAACTCACGTTGCAGCCTTCCACTCCCAGGTTGAACGCCAGCACCTGGTCGGAGTGCTTGTTCAGACAAGTCTTTGCACAAGCCTCGCTGGCGCCGGAACCCGCGCTGCCGCCAGAACCCGCGTTGCCGCTGGACCCGGCGCTGCCACCGGCACCTGGATTCGTCGATGACGAACTGCATCCGAGCGCAACCAAGACCAACAAGCCAACCCCAACGAACCACTTCATCTTGCCGTTGACACTACTCGCTCGGAGGTCTCGACGACCAGATCACAACGACGGCGGATCTGGCACAACTCGCGCGCGACTCCCGAGCCCGGATCAAATCCGCAAAATGTACGTAATCTCCGCCCGCAGGACCGGCTCCCCGAGGCGGAGATCGATCATGCGCTGCCGCACCTCGTCGCCACGGTATCCGTAGGCCGCCGTGCGCACGTCGCTCACCAGCTCGCGCTGGCCGTCGGGCTTCTCGATCTCGAAGCTGCGCTGAGCGTCCTCTGCGACCACTCCCGTCACCTTGCGATACTGCGAGTAGCTGTAGCCGCCGCCGTGCGGGAGCAGGTTGGCCTTGGAGAGCCGCTCGACGAGCCCGTGGCGCTCCGCGCGCTCGCGAAAGCCCGCGTCGTCCAGGGCCGCGGCGTCGAAGTTGGGCACCGGCTTCACCAGATACGCCGGCAGATCCGGCGAGAGCGTGAGCGGGAAGAGTTGCCCTGCCGCGAGGTCGGCTTCGTCGAAGCAGTAGCAGCCCAAGATGGCGTCGTTCATCGCCTGAAGGCCCTGGTGAGTGCGGTTCACGATCACGTCGAGGGGTCCGAGCAGCGCGCGGGCCAGGGCCTCGCGCCGCCGCAAGCTGAAGTCCTGGCACCAACCGTAGGCCTCATCGAACTCCCGAGCCTTGTCGCCGGTGAGCACGTGCAAGGGGCCCCAGGGCGTGTCGCGAGTCTCCATCATCTGGCGCAACGGCTCGCTGGCATCCCAGTAGATGCCCGGTCCCTTGGGCGAGCGCTCGCGATGCTCGTGGCCCGACGAGTGGATGATGGCGATGGTGTCGGCCTTGGGCGCGTCGTCGCTGTAGCGCTCGCGCACCGCGCAGATGTCGAGAAAGTGGTTGCTCTCGGTGAGGTCGAACTCGATCTCGACGTCGTCGACCACCAGGGGGTTCTTCAGCAACTGGCGCGCGCGCGCTTCGATCTCGGCGGGCGGCGGCGGATCGTGCAGCGCCAGCGCGATCATGCCGCAGTGGTTGCTCTTGATGTCGAGCACGGAAAAGTCGCCGGTCCACTGGATACGCCCGCCGTAGCCGAAGCCCTGGCCCCAGCGCGCCAGGTTGCGCGTCACCGTGGCGTCGGGTGCACCGATGAAGCTCGCGTCCATCGGCAGGCCCAGCCCCCGCTGCACGTGCTGGATCTTGGCGATGCCGAAGGGCATGTTTGCAGCGCACAGCTGCTCGCCAACGTCCCCCACCCCAGACAGAAAGCAGTGTTCCCGCGCGCGTTCGAGCTCCATGGTCGCCCGAGTGCCTAATACACGCCGGGCGCTATGCCTAGTGCGCGAGCCGCAGGACGCCCACAAAGGCGTCCGCTTTCAGTTGATCTTGTACACGCACTTGCCGTTCGTGCACGGCACGTTGTTGCAGCAGTCGGCGGCGACGGTGCACGTCTGGCCGTAGTACGCACAGGTACCGGCGTCGCTGCCGCTGTCCGTTCCTGCGTCCGGGGTGTCTTTGTAGCCGCAGACGCCTTGGGTCGATCCGGGGGGCGCCTTGCAGGGCAACCCGGCGCAGCAATCGGCGTCCGTGGTGCAGGCGCCGGCCGACGGCACGCAGCTCGAGCCGCAGATGTAGGTCGCTCCGCCGTCGCCCGCGTTGGCGTTGGGCAAACACGGCAACCCGCAGCAGTCGGCGCTGGTCGCGCAGGCCTTGCCCACCTGCGATCCGGCCTCGGTGCAGTCGCCGACGCCGGTGCAGCGCGGGATCCCCAAGAGATCCTGCTGACAGACGCTCGGGTCCTTGTTCACGTTGCCCGCGCAGCAGTTGTTCTCGGCGTTGCAGCTGCCGGAGGCCAGCTTGCACACCGCGCCCGACGGGCGACATGCGTTGCCGTTGTCGCAGCGCCCCACCGGTTCGCCGGCGCCCTTGCTGCACTTCACCGAGCCATTACCGCCCGGGAGCCCGGGCGAGCCGCAGCAATCCGAGTCTTGCGTGCAGACCTCACCGGTCGGCCGGCAGCCGCTCGGCGGCTGACACACCAGCACGCCTGTCGGTCCGTAGGGTGCGCAGGAGCGGCTGCAGCACTCGCCGCCGCACACCGGGACGCCTGCGTCGTTCTTCACGACGCCGCCGTCGGCGCTGGCTCCCTCGCCGCAGACTTGTCCGGCCACGAGGCAACCCGTCGCGCCGGGCGCCTTGGGCTCCGTGCAGGTCCCGACGCTGGAACCGCTCGCCTTGGTACAGATCCCGGTGCAGCAGTCCGTGTTGACCGAGCACAGATCGCCCTGTTGCGTGCAGAACGACGGCTGCGCGGCGCAGTTGCCGTTCTTGCAGAGCTTCGAGCAGCAATCGCCGTGCGCGCTGCACGAGTTGCCAGCGGTCTTGCAGCTCCCGTTGAGCGGGACGCAGCCCGCGTCGCCGCAGCTCCCGCTGCAGCACTGCGCACTGCTGGTGCACGCTTGGTTGTCGGAGGTGCAGAGCGTGGCGCCGCAGCTGCCGCCGTTGCACACCAGGGTGCAGCACTCGGTGGGCGACGAACAGCCCTGACCCGCGCTCTTGCAGGTCCCGATGGGGTTCACGCAGGCGTTGGTCGCCGGATCGCAGTTGGCCGAGCAGCAGTCGGCGTTCGAGGCGCAGGTCACCCCGGCCAGTTTGCAGTTCGGGTTCGCGCCGCCGGTTCCGCCCGCTCCGGCCGCTCCGCCGCTACCGGCGCTGCCCCCGCTGCCGTCCGGCGAGGTGTCCGACGACGCGTCTTTGTTGGTCTTCTTGGCGTCCTCTTCGTCGTCGCTCCCGCAGCCCGGAGGCCCCAGAGCGGTGCCGGCAAAGAGGGTGACGACGGCGAGCCCCGTGATGATGCGTGCACGTACGGACATCCCGTGATCTTATCAAAGTGGGGAGAGCCGTCTAAGTAATCTTCTGCGCACCTTGGAGCACACCGGTCACCATTCGGTGTGGAACGCGCCCTCTCGATCGATACGCTGGTAGGTGTGGGCGCCGAAGAAGTCGCGCTGGGCCTGGAGCAAGTTGGCGGGCAAGCGCTCCCGTCGATAGCCGTCGAAGTAGGCCAAGGAGCCCGAGAAGGTGGGCACCGGAACGCCCGCCTGCACCGCCAACGCGACGACCCGGCGCCACGCGAGCTGTCGCTCCGCGAGCTCCCGCGAAAACTCGGCGTCGACCAGCAGGCTCGGCAGATCGGCGTTGCGATCGTAAGCGCGCTTGATCCGATCGAGGAAGCGGGCTCGGATGATGCAGCCACCCTTCCAGATGCGCGCGATGGCGCCGAGCCGCAGATCCCAGCCGTGCTCGGTGGAGGCTGCGCGGAGCAGGTTCATGCCTTGGGCGTAGCTCTGCACCTTGGCGGCGTAGAGCGCGTGGCGCACGTCCTCGGCGAGCTGCTTCGGATCGATGGCGCCGGTGGGCAGGGTGCGCCCTTCAATCAGCTTGGAGGCCGCGACGCGGTCGGCCTTCATGGCCGAGAGCATGCGCGCCTCCACCGAGCTGGCGATGGTCGGGATCGGGGAGCCGAGCTCAGCGGCCTGTTGCACCGTCCACTTGCCGGTGCCCTTCATGCCGGTGGCGTCCACGATCTTGTCGACCAGATGGCCGTCGCCGAGATCGTCCCGCTTGCGGAAGATCTTGCTGGTGATTTCGATCAGGAACGACTCGAGCTCGCCGCTGTTCCACTCCGCGAAGAGATCCGCGAGCTGATCGTTGCCCAGGCCGCCCAGGGTCTTGAGCACGTCGTAGGCCTCGGCGATGAGCTGCATGTCGCCGTACTCGATGCCGTTGTGGACCATCTTCACGTAGTGCCCGGCACCGCCCGGTCCCATCCAGTCCACGCAGGGGCCGTCGTCCACTTGCGCGGCGATCTTGGTGAGGATGGGCGCCAGCTCGTCGTAGGCGCTCTTGGGCCCGCCGGGCATCATCGACGGCCCGTGGCGCGCGCCTTCCTCGCCGCCCGAGACGCCCATGCCGACGAAGCGAACCGCGAGCTCCTTGCTGCGTCGCTCGGTGTTGGCGAAGAACTCGTTGCCGCCGTCGATCAAGAGATCATCGGGTTCCAGGTAGGGCATCAGGCTGGCGATGGTGTCGTCGACCGGGCGCCCCGCCTTGACCATCATGATGATCTTGCGCGGGCGCTCGAGGGCGGCGCAGAGCTCTGCCGGCGATCGGCAGCCGACGATGTTCTTGCCGGGGTTCGCCGCCACGAAGGCGTCGACCTTGTCCACCGAGCGGTTGAAGACCGCTATCGGGAACCCCTTCTCTTCGATGTTGAGGGCCAGGTTCTCCCCCATCACCGCCAACCCCACGAGACCGACCTTCTGCATGACGCGAAGGCTAAAGGAAGTGTCTGCCCAATGGACGACAAATCCCCCTCTCCCGGGCTGGAAGAGGGGGAAGCGTCGAGACTGGGGCTGGTCAGGGCGACACTGGGCTCGCGTAGGCGCAGGCGCTGACGTCGCCCTCCTTCGAGGCGTATCCGACGGAGTCCTCGTAGTAGACCTGGAAGAAGTCCGAGCCCCAGCACTCGACCGCGCTCACCTTCTCGAAGGGCAGATCGCCGCCGGTCAGCGTGATGTCCGCCCGACCCGCGCCGGTGGCGTTCCACTGGCTCAGGATCAGGATGTCTTCCTTCTTGGTGGTGTTGCTGTCGTCGGCGTCGGTGAAGGCGTCGACCTTCAGCGTGCCGGTGCCGTCGGCTTCGCTCTTGCTCGTCACGGTGTACCACTCGTCGGTGCCGCTGGGCGTCACCTCGGCCGTGATGGTCCGCGGCTGCGAGAACAGATCCGAGGTGATGTTGGGCGGCAGGTCGTGGGTGATCTTGACCTTGCCCGTCTCGCCGTTGAAGGGATCGAGCTCGTGGGCCACATCCAGGTCGAGCATGAAGGAACCGTCCCCGTGGCTGGTGTGCCCTTTGCCCCAACCCTTGCCGAGCAGAACTGTCCTGAACTCGCCCTGAGTGTTCTTCGGACGACCCTCGAGGCGGTACTCGTATTCGTCCTCCGCCACTTCGGTGACTCGGAACTGATAGGTCACCGGCTCGAGCGAGTCCGTCCACGGACCCCAGGTGGCTTCCTTCTCGTCCACGCTGGTGGGCTTCGTGTGAACGATGATCCACACGCTGCCGAGCACCGCGCCGGCGACCTGGTTCACGCTCTTGCGAACGTGCCGGGTGAACCCGTAGTACTTCGCCCAAGGGCCATTGGCCCACGGCTCGTCGGACTGGATGCTCTGCGACGAGCTGCCGCTGCCCTGGGTGTCTTCGGGGCCGGCGACCTTCACGTGGTCGGCTCGGGGAATGACCTCCTGGAACCTCGAGGCGTCGTCCTCCGATTTGAGCACGCAGGCCTGAGAAGAGGCCGCCACCGCCACGAATACGCCCGCTATCGAAAACCACTTGTTCATGATGTCTTGTCTCCCGGCTCGCAGAGCTCCCTTTCAAGGACCGGGCCAGGCAGTATTCCCCGCATTTCCCCAGTGGACCCTGGGACCGTGGACGCGCCGACCCGATCCGGGGCGTGAACAGCGGTTCTCGTCCTGGCTTTTTCCCCTGCGCTCCCGGTGAGATATCCTCTCGGGTCCAGATGCGCGGACGCATCAATCCAGCGACTGCGCTCCTGGCAGTGGGCAGGCTCCCCGATCCCCTGGAACGGGCGGCGAGCTTTCGGCAGGCGGTGGCCGCCCTCGGTCAGCAAATGCGGGTCACGGGGCCGCCCCCGCTCGACGGCGTGGATCCGCAGACACTGGCCCACGCGCTACGCGTCGCCTTCGACCAAGGGCTGGCAGACGACCTGGACTTCGTCGCGCCGGGGCCGGGCACCGTCGCCCTCTACGAGATAATGATGGCGCTGCCCGCGGGGCCGGAGCGGCGAGAGCTCGGGCGCCGAGTGCTCACTCGGCTGTACGAGGGTACCGCCGGCACCTTCGCCGCCGTCGCGACGCGCATGGCCCTCGGCTCCGCCAAGGCCCTCGAGCCCGCCACCATGCGCGCGCGAGTGGGCTTGGTCGTCGACTTCCCCATCGGCTCGGGCGTGGATGGCGATGCCCTCGCGCTCACGCTGGCCACGCGGCGGGAGCTGGCCGAGCGCTGGATGATCCGCCCGAGCTTCGCAGCGCTGCCCGCGCGGCGCATGGCAGCGCGGATCCTCGAACGCGCCGCACGCGAGGCCGTCATGCGCTCGCAACAGGGAGACGCCCTGCCCCGGGAGCTGCTCGCCGGCGAGGTCGTCCGGCCCGTTCGACGCCGCCTACTCTCCGATCGCGAACCCCTCGTGTGGCGCCACGCCGCCGTGTCCCGGGGCCTCTTGTCCACCGTCGACGCACAGCTGCGCGAGCAGATCGATCTCTCGCTCGATCCCCAGCTCTCGCCCACCGAATGGCGGCGTGCGGCGGTCTCGCTGGTGGCCACCATGGCGACCGATGCAGCAGGCGGGCTCAAGGCCTGTCAGCGCTTGCTCAAGAGCGAGATGCTGCAGCGGGACCCGGGCATCGCGGCGACGATGATCTGGGGACTGGGGCCGGTCATCGAAGCAGAGCCCGACGCGGCAGAGCAGCTCTTGGACCTGCTCGCCGCATCACGACGACCCGACGTCGCCGAGGCCGTGGCTCAACTGTTCGCGGAGCTCGGCCCCTCGCGTTTCGGCAGCCGCGCAGCCGACATGCTGCGCTCGGTGCTGGCCTCCAAGCTCGACAGCGATCCCCCGGCCCTGCGCGGGATCACCCAACGAACGCTCGCCAACCTCGACCGCGATGGCGGCGAAGAGGGACTCGCAGAGTCGCTGCGCCGAGCCATGGTCGCTTTCGAGACGGACGGCGCTCGGGGGGCCCACGACCACGCCCTCGAAGCGGCGGCCCGGGCAGGCACTGCCCTCGATCGTCTGCTCGCTCTCGACGCCCACGACAGCGGATTGCTGCCGGAATCGATCTCGCTTCTGGGCGACATCGATGGTCTCGCCCTCGAATCGAGCCGGCTGTCGGAGCTCTTGCTGCTCGGCAAGCGACCCGGCGACTCCGACGCCAGCTTGCCCGAGATGGACCGCCTCTTCGATCGACTGGGCAACTGGCTGCTCGACGCCGAAGAGAACGAAATGGACGCGGCCTGGTCGCGGCTGGGATCCCTCGGCAATCAGCGCCGACTGCGCGCCCTGCTCCACTTGGTCGACACCGAGACGGCTCACGCGGACGTGGACGAAGCCGCCTCGAGGTTGCGCGGGCGCGTCCGGCGAGCGCTGGACGTCTTGCTCCGACGCCTTGCGGCGGGGCCCGACGCTTCGGTGCACCGAATCGTGTGCGCGACGTTGGCGCGCGCTTGCGACGCGGCGGTCCGCGAAGGTGTCGCCGAGCCGAGCGACGTATTCCTGCTCGTCGCCGATCGCCTCGCCGATCGCCATTCCATCCTGACCCTGGGCGAAGCCAGCACCAACGAGGACGTCAGCGCCGTGCTCGGTGCTTACGCCGGCTTCCTCGATCCATCGACGGGTGGGGTCGACTCGCGCGCCGAGAGCACCCACGACACCGAAACCATCAGCCTCCAAGGCGATGCCAGGGCCGCGACGGCGGCTCGACGCATGTTCGGGCTCAGCGCCGGCCTCGCCGCCGGCGGCTCCCACCGCGCCGAGGCGCTGCGCGGCACGGTGCTGCGCGTGGCGAGATCCCTCGAAGCCATCCTCGCCGCTCGCGGGATCTCGGACATCGGCGAAGAGACAGCGAGCACCTCTGCCATTGACGACCTCGAGCACGCGCTCGACGCGCTCCGGACCCTCGCCGCGGGCGCGAACCGGCGCGTCCTCGGTCAAGAGCCCGACGCGGCGGAGGTCGTCGCCGACCTGCCCACGCTCCCGCTCTTGCTCGAACGCGCGGTGAGCGCTTCCGTTCCGCCGAACGCCGACCAATTCGCCGCCGCCCTGGCTGAGCTGCTCCGGGAAATCCCCGGTCCGATCTCGACGGCGATCGCCAGCGTCCTGTCCCGTGTCACGAACCTGCCGGCCGTCGCGCCCACTGACATCGTCGCGATCCCGCTCGGCCGCCGCCGAGCCGAGCTCCCGGACTGGCTCTTGCCCCGCCGCACCCTGGGCGCCTTTTGGGTGGTGCGCCCGCTCGGAGCCGGCGGAGTGAGCTCGGTGTTCGTCGCCCGACGGCTCGAGGAACGCCACGACTCGAAGGCCGAGAGCTTCGCGCTGAAGGTGCCTCAGTTCGACCCGGCGACGGCGCGCAGCCTGTCCGAGCAGGAGTTCATGGAAATGTTTCGCGACGAAGCCGGCGCGCTCCTCTCACTGCCGCACCACGAGAACCTCGCGCGCTTCGTGACTTTCGACATGGCCGCCCGGCCCAAGCCCATCTTGGTGATGGAGCTGATCCGCGGCGCGGGGCTGGAACGTCTGGTCCGCAGCCGCTCGCTGACCGTCCAACGCGCGCTCTCGCACCTCGACGGGATCCTCGCCGGACTCGAGGCGATGCACAGCGCCGGCGTCGGCCACCTGGACATCAAGCCTTCCAACGTGATCGTGCGGGACGGAGACACCCCGGTGCTGGTGGACTTTGGGCTGAGCGGCCGCAAGCTGCGTCCGGGCTGCGGCACCCTCGACTACTGCGCCCCTGAGGTCATTGGCATCGCGCCGGAGGGATACACGCCGAGCCCGCTCTCGGCCGATGTCTACGCGTTCTCTTGCTTGGCTTTCGAGGTGCTGACGGGGGGCGCGCTGTTCCAGGGTCCGGACGAGACGTCGATGCTCTCGCATCACCTGTCGCATGACGGCTGGCCGGAGCGACTCGCCGCGCTCAGCCAGCTGCCGGATCTAGGGGACGTTGCGCTGGTGCTCGCCGCGTGCCTCCGGCGCGATTCGCGCGCCCGTCCCAGCGTGACCGAGATCCGAAAGGCCCTGGCGCAGGCCGGGCGGAAACTGACGCACGCGACTTGGCCGCTCGGCAGCAAGCGGGTAGCTCCCGAGCCCGTGAGCAAGCGCGCGTGATCGCCGCCCGCCTCCTGGGAGTCGATCCCGAGGCGATGCCCCGTATCCGTCGGCTCGGGACCCTGCTGGCGCTGACCACCGGGGCGGAGATCCTGGCCGAGGGCGTGGTGCTCTCGGCCTTCCTCAGCCGCGTCGGAGCCGCCGCGCTGCCGACCGCCCTCGCCGTGCGAGCGCTCGTCGAGGTGGCGATCTCGCTGGGATTCGAGCGACTGCTCGCGCGATCGAGCGCAGGGCGTGCCATGCGCGTGGTCGCCATCGCTTGCGCCATCTTGCTCTCGTGTTCGGCCGCACTGCTCTCCAGCGCGGCCGGCGTGTACGCGGCCTACGTCGTGGTCAGCTCCGTGGCTCGTCTCAAGACCATTCACTTCGGCGTGCTCACCATCGCCGACTGGCCCGGGAACACGGCGGCCCGCGCGCTGCCGGTGATCCACGCTGGCGGGCGACTGGGCGGCATCGCGGCCGGACCCCTCTTGGTATTCGCCGGTCCCGCCCTGGGTTCGCACTGGTTGATCGGACTCGCGGCCGCCCTCTACGTCGCTGCGCTGCTCTCGATCCGACCGAGCCCGCACGCGCCGCCCTCCCTTCGCGGCTCACCGCCGCCGACCCCCGAAGAAGATCGACGCAATGGCCTGCTCGTCGCCATCGTGGTCGGCGCCGTCGCCCTCGCGCTGGGGCGACTCGCGCTGGTCACGCAGAGCGGTGCGATCCTCGAGCGTGCCTACGGGGAGGCCGACTTGAACCGAGTGCTCGGCGCCTACTTCACCGGCGCCAACCTGATCGCGTTTGTCCTCCAGCTCCTGGTGGTGGGGCGCCTGCTCGGCGCCGGCGGCCTCGGGTGGTTGAACAGCACATGGTCGATGCTCTACCTCGCCGCCCAGGTCGCCCTCAGCTTCGGGCCCGCGTCGGTCACCGTTGCTCTGTCAGCGCGGCTGGTCGAAGGCGAGCTTCGCAACGCGCTGCGCACTCCGGTGGCCAACCTGCTCTACGAAGCGATGCCGGCCTCGCGCCGGGCCTTCGCCCGCACCGTCGTCATCGGCCTCACGGTGCCCGGGGCGTCGCTGGTCGGGGGCGTGGCGCTCGGCCTGGTCGGGGCCAACCCGACCGTGCTGTCGAGCGTGGGACTCGGGGCGGCCGTGCTGATCGTGGCCGCGTCCTGGGCCCAAAACCGCGGCTATCGGGCGGCCCGGCGCTGATCTCTCAGGAGATTTTACAGCTCCACCCCCTGGGAGGTAGCTTCTCGCCCGATGCGCGGCCCGAAGCTCAGTGTGCGCGGCAAGATCATGGGCACGATCGTCGCCGTGTCGGTGATGGTGCTGGCCCTCGGAGCGTGGGCAGCCTTCGACGCCGTCACCAGCACCGGCGGTCGCGGCGGCCCGGTGCTGCAAAAGCACTACGAACGCTACAAGTCCAACCTGCAGAGCCTGGGCACCAACGACTACGCCATCTCGCGCGTCATCGCGAGTGACCCCGCCCTCGGTCAAGCCCTCGACGGCGGCGAAGCCGCACTGGTCGGCGACACCATCAAACGCTTGATGGAGCCGCTCCAGAGCACGGTCGCGCCGGATCTGGTCGTGATCTCCGACGCCTCGGGCAATACGCATCCGGTCGGCGGCATCAAGACGCTGCCCGGCGCCGAGTACCGCGCCACGCGCCTCTACTCCGATCTGCGTGAAGGCAAGCCCGTCCGCGGCAAGCTCGCGCTGATCAACGGCAAAGCGTATCGCGTTGCTGGAGCGACCGTGCGCCGCAGCGAACCCCAAGCCCCGGGCGCGCCCGGCGGCGAGCGCATCGTGGGCACCGTGCTCATCGCCATGCAACTGGACACTTGGTTCGCGGACGTGGCGGCCAACAGCGGCAGTGACAAGCCGGACAAGCAGCACCGCTTTGCCCTGGTGTCCGGGGACAAAGTCGTCGCCAGCGCGCTGGGCAAGGATGAGCGCGAGCCCCTGGCCGAGGCGGCCAGGACCCCGAAGACGGCCAAGGAGGGCGACCAGCAAGTGCCAATCTTGGAGTTTTCGAGCAAGACCTGGGACGTGTGGAGCGAGCCCGTCTTCGGCTACGAGCGCAACGGTGACCCGGACAGCAGCAAGATCGGCACGCTGTACATGGTGCGCACCCGCGAGCACCAGGCCGCGAAGATCCGCGACGCCATCGGCGACATGGCCGTGGTGTTTGCCATCGCCCTCGCGGTGGCGCTCTTGCTTGGCTACTTGCTGGCGGTGCAGATCACCCGGCCGCTGCGCCGCTACATCGAAGCCACCGAGGGCCTCACCCAGGGACGCGCCGACCTGTCCAAGCGACTCACGGTCGAGACCAACGACGAACTGGGGGTGCTCGCCGGAAACCTGAACCGCGTCTTCGCCAAGATCCACAGCTTGGCGGCGGGCGTGCAGCGATCGGCTTTCCAAGTGAACGCCTCCAGCGGCGAGATCTCCAGCGTGAGCAAGCAGATGCTCGACGGTGCCAAGGAGCAGGCCGGCAAGATCTCGAACTCGACGGCGGCGGTGACCGAGCTGTCCTCGTCTATCCAGCAGGTGGCCGAGAACGCCGCGGAGGCAACGCGCACTGCCAAGCAGAGCGGCGAGGCCGTGACCCGCGCCATCCAGCGCCTTCAGCAGATCCGCCGCGTCGTCGACGAAGCCGCCCAGCGCATCAGCGCGCTGGGCGAGAGCGGCAAGCGCATCGGCAACATCGTCGAGGTGATCCGACAGATCAGCGAGCAGACCACGATGCTGGCCCTGAACGCCGCCATCGAGGCCGCGCACGCCGGCGAGCACGGCCGCGGCTTTGCCGTGGTGGCCGACGAGGTGAGCTCACTGGCAAAGCGCACCGGCCAGAGCGCACGCGACATCGAGGATCTGATCGCGACCATCCGCGATCAGACCACCGAGGCGGTGAGCGTGATGAAGGACGGAACGCAGGTCGTCGAAGAAGGCACGGGCCTGGTCGAGACCACCCTCGCCGATCTCAAGACGCTGATCAGCGTCGTGGACGATACCGCCGCGGCCGTTCAGGAGCAGGCCATCGCCTCCGACGAGATCGCGCGCAACATGGACGCAGTGCAGCGAATCGCCGGCGCCGTGCTCTTGTCCAGCGAAAACGCCGTCGCCCAAGGCGACGCCCTCCAACGACTCGCGGACGAGCTCGAGCAGAGCGTTCGCGGTTTCCGCATCGATGCGGAGCGCGCCTTGCTCGATGAAGCGGAGCTGAAGGCGCTCCCTGAGGCCAAGACATGAACAAAGCGATATTGCCCGCGCTCGGGCTCGCAGGCGCGCTAGTGGTGGCGGCCTGCAGTGGTGACGACGAGACCGCTTCGCCCGCGCCGCTACCGCCACCTGGCGTTGCCATCGTCAGCGTGCAGGGCGTCGGCGGACCAGTCTGGACCCCGGCCAAGCAGGGCTGCGTCGAACTCGGACACGATGCGGAGCAAACGGTGGTGGTCACCATCACCACCTCCGACTTCGTGCTGCGTCCGCCCGGAACCTGCGGCAGTTCCAGGCAATGCGGGACGGCGGTGCTGCGGGTCGATCCCAGCGGAACGGGCGAAGCCCTGCGGATCGAGGCCGCCCAAGTCGCCATCGAGGCGAAGCTCGCGACGCTTGGCGCTGGCAACCGGACCTTTCGCGTCGAGCTCGAAAACCGGCTCGGAGAGCCGGTCATCGACCAAGAAACCAAGGCGCCGCTCTTCGCCGAAATCACCGTCGACGTGCAGCCCGTCGGGGGCTGCACAGGAGCGAGCGACGCCGGCCCGGACGCGGATGCCGCAGCGGCGGACGCGATGAGCGACGCGGAGGCGGGCATCGATGCGCCGGACGACGCCGCGGACGCCGCGGGCGCGAGCGACGACGCCAGCAGTGACGCGGCCGACGCGGACGCGGCCAGCGACGCGGCCGACGCCGGCAGCGACTGAGGGCTGAAGGCAACGTGGCGCGCCACCCGAAGGTGACGCGCCGCCGTTCATCCGCGCTTCAGCACTTGCCGGAAGCTTTGTAGCTCTGGAGCAGAGTGTTGCAGGCCGCGTCGCCGCCCGCCTTGATCTGCGCATAGGTTGTGTCGCAGTTCGTCTTGTCCGAACCGCTGAGCTTCGCGCAGCAGGCCTCGAGATCCGCGCAGGTGCCGCTGCTGCTTCCGCCGCCAGCGCCGCCACCGCCACCGGCGCCGCCGCTGCTCGAACAGGCCTGGAGTTCGGCCGAGCACTTGGATCCGGCGCAGCCCCCGAGGGTGGTCACCATGCAGGTCTGGCAGGCCTGATCCATCGCGCACTTCTGAGTGCAGGTGGTGTCGCAGCCGCACTTGCTGACGCACCCCATGTACGTCGCGCACTTGCCGCCCGCGTAGTTGCCGGTCTTGTAGCCCGCACCCAGGCAGTCTTGGTACTCGGTGTCGCACTTCTGCTGCATGCAGTCGGTGTACGCCGGACACCCGTCACCACCGCTGCCGCCGCAGCCGCCGCCGCCGCCGCTGCCGCCGCCGCTACCGCCGCCGCCACCGGCGCCGCTGCCGCCGGTGCCGCCGCCGCTGCTGTCGTCCCCGCCGCAGGCCGCGAGAGTGAGTCCAAACACCGAAACCACAGTCACTACGATCTTTGCAAAGTTCATGGTCATCCTTCTTCGCGTCGCGGAGCCGCGACACGGTTTTCTTGATTGCGCGCCGTATACCGGCCCGACGCGCCCGGCGTCAAATCACGAGCGAACTCAGCCACCCGACGGCGGCATCGCGCTCGCGCAGGGCGGCGGCTGCGGCGGCGGGGCCCGCACCCACCGCGACGTTTTCGCGCTGCCGCTCGAGGCCATGACGCCTGCGGCCTTCAAGAAAACGCTGGACTGAGCCCCACGCACGATTTTTCGCGACCCGCATCCCGGCGTCGCTGATGGGTCACCGTCCCGAGGACGATCAGTGCAGCGCGGGAGGCGCTCGAGCGGCCAAGGATTCTCGCACCGCCGCAGACATCTCCACCGTGACCTTCGCGGTCGGGGGAGTTGCCCTTGGCGTCGGCGCGCTTCTCTTGTTCACTGCCGACTCGGGACGACCCGAGGCGGGGCGGCTCTGGATCCGTCCGGCGGTCGGGCCGAGCGCGGCCAACGCGTCCTTCGGTGGCGATCACGGTTAGCGCGGGCAGCGCCACCGTGTTTTCGCGCGAACGGCTCAGGTCGCATTGGGCGCATCAACCCGGCGGAGGTCCAAGCGGCATTTCTCTGCCCGAGCCAAGATGCAAATACACGATCTGCATGTCCCTGGGCGCCGTGTAGGGATCTCCAATGTGTCGCACCGCGTCTAGGCAGCCGAGCTGCGGCTTCATAGCAGGGACGTTCTTCTGCAGCAGTGCAACCAGCCCGCGCGCGGATGCTTCGTCCTTGGCTTGAGCGCCAAAGTAGTTCGTTTGGCCCCGCCGATACGCAACAAAGGTCAGCTTGGGCGCGAGCTCGTGATGGCCGGCGAGGCCCTTGCCGGTGGTTCCGTCGCGTCCGCCCTGCTGGTCCCAAAGCCCCGCTGGCGTCGCGAGGATCACGAAGGGCGTCTTGCACGCACTGGTAAAGCGCACCGGTACCGGCATCCCGCTCGAAGCCACCGCGCCGTCGCTCACGGGAGGTACGGCGCCAGTCTCGCGTCGTTGCGGTAGCTTCTCTCGTGCTTCGGGCGTGTGCGCTCGGAGACCCGCAGTCTCAACGGGGCGATACAATCGCAGGCTCTTGGCGGCAGACGCGACGCGAACGGTCTTGCCCAGCATGAGGAACGACAGCGAAGTTGCCGCCTTCGGATCTTCAAACTCGATGTCCTGTACCTTCAGATCCTCGCTCACCCAGTATCCGCCGCCGTCGTACAGCACCAGCGTCCCGCCGCCCTCGAGACGTCGCGCGTCGGCATTTTTTCCCCAGGGCGCGTCCCTGGTCGCCCAGCTTTCCTTTTCGAACACGTGCAACTTCTTGGCGGACACCAAGAGTGTCGGTCCACCCGCGCCGTACACGAGGCGCGTGCTCGGATCGTAGTTCACGGGCGCGGTGAGCAGGGCGGCATCGTATCGGCGAGGAGCCAGACCCAACCGGGAAAGTGCTTCAGCGTCGTCCTCCGGGCCCCTGTCAACCTCGCCCCAGCGTTTGTTCTGGAGCTTCGCTACCAACACGTGCCAGGGGTGGTAGTGGGCGACCGCTTTGGCGCGGAGCTTCGGGTACTCACCTTGGAAGGAGACTTCGAGCCGACCTTCAAGTTTTTTGAGATATCGTTGCCAGACGCTTCCCGGCCACAGCGTCGGAGCCTCATTGACGCCGATCTCGTCGACTAACCACGTCTGCTTCGGAGGCCCCTCCTGGAACACACAAGGCGCTTCGCACACGACGGCAGCCGCTCCGACCGGGAAGATCTCCGCTGCCGTGGTGAACTTCTTTTCGAGCGCGAAACGCACCACCTTCGGCGCTTCCTGCTTTGGTGACTGCGCAGCCGAGCGGGCTGAACCAGCCGTGATGGGCTCCGGCTCGGCTCGGTTTTGAGCATCCTTCTTCGAGCAGAACAGGCTCAACAGCCCGGCCGCGACAATGCTGAGCCTACGCATCTTCCCTCAGTCCCCAATCCTACACATCGCCGCCGCTACTGGTGACCAAAACGCACGTGCGTCCCCGAACACTCCCCTAATGGCCGCGCCGGAAGCGCCAGCCGCTCCGTCCTGACGCGTGCAAGTGCGACGCGCGCTTCACGGCGCGAGCGCCTCGCGGATGAGAGCGAGCGCAACCGGCAGCGCGGCGGCACCGAGGTGTTGTCGCGTCCCGGCGGTCATCCGCGTCTGAAAAAGCTCATGCGCTGGTTGGCGTTCGACTCCTTTCCGCGGCCACGAGCCGCCGACGGACGCCACCCGGTCGGCGAGGCGTTGCCCCAATTTCAGGCGTTGCTCGAACATGTCGCCGATGTGCTCCGCGATTGCGGAGTGCCGCGCGGCCTTGGCGGAGATGTCGCGTTCGAGCACCGACAGCTCGCCGCGTTGGCTTTCCAAAGCGTCCGCGAACTGAGCTACGCGACTCTTGTCGCGACAGCTGTGGCAAACGCGACCGTTCGGCTGGATCTCGGTCGAGACGGCGCCCGCGATGTGTTCGACAAGCCCGCGGCGCAGAACGCTGAGCGGGGTTGAGGCGCGGGATGAAGATACCGCACATGCGCCGTCGGGTGCGACGGGGACTTTTGCGTTGGGCTCGGAGCTGCGGGGATCCGATCGCTGGCGCGCGCGCGCAGATACTGGCGCGCGCGGCAGCGGGGCTGAGCGCCGACCAGGTGGCGGAGGTGGTGGGATGCGATCGCTCGCATGTGTACCGCACGGTGGCGCGATTCGGCAGCTTCAGGGGCCGAGAGGCGCTGATCGACGGGCGCCGTTTTGCGGGTCGGCGCAAGGCCGACGCCCGTGGGGACCAGACCGTGAATAGCCTGGTGGCGAGGTCTCCCGAGGACTTCGGCTACCCACGGCCGACGTGGACGCGAGAGTTGCTCTTGCGGGTGACCGAGGAGCAGACGGCGGTGCGGGTGAGCGTGACGACGATGACTCGCATCCTGTCTCGGATAGGCGCGCGTCGCGGCCGACCGAAGCCGACCGTGGCATGCCCGCTGTCGTCGAGACAGAAGCGGCGGCGGTTGGCCGAGATTCGGAACTTGGTGGTGGAGCTGCCCGGGGACGAGGTGGCGGTCTACGAGGATGAAGCCGAAGTGCACCTCAACCCGAAGATCGGGTTGGACTGGATGCCACGAGGTGTGCAGAAGGAGGTGCTCACGCCCGGCAAGAACGCAAAGGGCTACCTTGCAGGAACACTCGACGCTCGCGACGGGACGGTGCTGTGGGTGGGAGCTGAGAAGAAGAACAGCGAGCTCTTCGTGAAGATGCTGGAGCGCTTGGACAAACACTACCGCGAGGCCAAGGTCATCCATGTCATCTGCGACAACTACGTCATCCACAAAGCGCGGCCGACGCGCGCAGCCCTGGGTCGGTTGTCGAGGATTCGTTTGCATTTCCTGCCGCCCTATTGCCCAGACCACAACCGCATCGAACGGCTTTGGCAGGACCTGCACGCGAACGTGACGCGCAATCATCGACACCGAAGCCTGCACAGCTTGTGCGAGGCGGTCGCGCGCTGGCTCGACGGCGCTTCGCCGTGGCCCGCGAGCAAACGGACCGCGGCGCCGAGGTCCGGCGGCCCGCCCGCGCTGGGCTCAACCCCCGGCCTTCTTGCACAGGCCGGTGAGCATGGCGCAGAGCCGACTGAGCAAGACCATGACGGCCTGTGCTTCGCCGCGTGGCCCGAGGCCGAGGGCGACGACGGCCTCGAGGGCCGCAGCGGCCTCCCCGGCTTCGGTTCGAGGAGGTTGTTTCATGCGTCCGCGCTCCGGCGCGGCTTCGCCGACCCCTCGCGCAAAGGCCGTGACAGCGAAGAGCCGCACAGTCGTGAAGTGACGGAGCTGGCGCGGCCTTTGCGCGGTCGAGGTGGAGCCGCGCCGGAGTGCGGCAAGAGGACGTGACCCGCGGCCGAAAGCCGAAAGCCGAGGGCCGCAGCCGCAGCCGCAGCCGCGGCCGCGCTGGCCGAGGCCGATGACGCCCTCCGACGTCGGGCGCCGCTACAAAACCGATGTGCCCATCATCGCTTGTCGCCGGTGATGGAACGGCGATTTAGACTCAAGATAGCAGACGCATGGCGCCGCACGCGCGGGCGCATGCCGTGGAACAATGGTCGCCCACGCCTGCGGGACGGACGGTGAGGCTGGCAGGGCCGTGCACCTCCCTTCCACCGACGCCCACCGACGCCCACCGACGCCGCTGCGATGCGCTCGACTCCCCAGACTGGGTCGCGAAGACAAAGGAGCAGACCGGGGCTGGGCCCACCACCGCGCTGCCGCGGCTCCCGAGTTCTTCTCGGTCTGTCAGGGGTGCACGAACATGATCGTGCCCTTCAGCGGCAAGAGCACCCCGTGCCAGCCCACCGGAACCTGGGGCTCGGTCCAGTGGAAGATGCGCCGGGCGTCCTCCGGCGCGAGATTGATGCAACCGTGGCTCTTGGGCACGCCGAAGCGGTCGTGCCAGTAGGCGCCGTGCAGCGCGTAACCTTCTTTGTCGAAGTACTGCACGTAGGGCACGTCGCGGAGCTCGAACTCCTCCCCCACTTCGTCGGACGACATGGTCGCCGTCACGTGCTTGGTGTGAATGCGAAAGATTCCGCGTTTGGTCGCGGTGGTGTGTTTCGGATCTTCGAGCCCAGCCTCGCCGCTCGAGATCAGCGTCGCGTAGACCGCGCGCTCACCCTCGTAGAGCACGACGGTTTGTTTCGTCAGGTTGACGTCCATCCACTTCTCACCGTTCTTGCCCCAGGCAGGCATGCGCTTGGCCGCATCGAGGCGCGACGCGTCCTTGTCGCTGATCCACTTGCCTTCAGTCGTCTCGTAGTGGAGGCGCTGCTTGAAGAACTGCTGCTTGCCCGTGAGCTTCAGTGAGCCGCGGTAGGGCGCGCTCCCGGCGTCGATCAGCTTGTTCCCGGATTTCTGCCAGAGCCACAGCTTGGCGTCGGGCCGCCGCACAATGGCAAAGGGAAAATCGATCTGCTTCGGGATCTCGAAGCCCTTGAAGTCCGAGCCGCGGATCGGTCGCAGGCGATCGGTCGGCATCACCTTCAGATCCGTGGTCACCCCGTAGCGCCGGCCGCGGTGCAGGAAGGTCTGCAAGAACGAGTAGCCCACGCGGGAACGCATGCGCTCGGTGACCAGCGTGCTGCCCGTGCTCTTGACCTCCGAGGCCTCGTCGTCGTCGGTCTGCATGCCGGGGATTTGCGCGCCGTCGCGCAAGAACGCCGGCAGTGGGTCGCTGAGCTTCTCGGACCACGCCTGCGCCGCTGGCACCAGCTCGCCCCTGCCGCCCAGCCAGACGTCCTGGGCATACGCGGCGCCCGTCTCACCTTCGGCGTCGAGCCACTCTTGCATCCGCGAAGCGTGCTTGGGCTCGGCCTGCTCGACCTCCTCGTCGCTGGGCAGATGCCCATAGATGGGACCCGGCTTGCGCACCGTCCCGTAAATGTACGGGAGCTTCTGGGTCGGATCGGGTGGGTGCTCGCGGGTGGCGGCCACCACGGGATCGTCTCCGTCGAGGGTCGCGCGCTTGCCCACGCACACGAAGCCGTCGGGCTCAACGGGGTGCCACCCGCCCTTGCAGCCTTCAAAGCCCGCCGCGCGACCGTCACTGGGGCTAGACGATCCGACTCGCAGGTACCCGAGCCGCGCGGAGCGGAAGGAGGGTCGCTCGTAAATCCATGCGCGCAGCGCCCGGGCGTGCACCCGAGGCTTGCCCGCCGCAGCCAAGACCGCCGGCACCGGCGCGCTCTCCCCGGCCAGCGTGACGGCTTCGACAACCCGTGGGCGCGCCTTGGGCGCGGGTCCGGGCGCCGCCGATACGCTGATTTCTGGGGTCTGGGCGCTGGTCGCTGCTTGGGCGCTGGCCAGCGTCGGCGTTTCCCCGCGCGAGCAGGCGCTCGCGGCTGCCACGACCAGAAAGAGGGAGCATCGACCCGTCATGTCCCTGGTGAAATGGCGCAAACCCTGGACGCGCGGCCAAAAACCCGTCATTCTTTCAATCACGAATCGCCGTCTTTCAGAGTTGCACTGCCGGCGACCGACAAGTCATTGAAATTCAGTTCCAGAATACTGGCGCGAGACTTGCTCTAGTAGCAGACAGCGGCAGCCTGTGGCGTTCCCCCCCCTCCGCCCTGGCTGCCGCTAATCTTTTTGTTGGCGTGCAGCGTTCACGCGCTACAAAGCCGGGCCGGATGCTCTTGCACACCGCGACCCCGGCCCGTCTCGAATTCCGCAGGCGCGGAGCTTGGAGCGCGTCGCTCCTGGCGGCAGCGGTGATCGGCGCCTTCGCCCTCACGCCGGTCCTGGCCCCCGGTCCCGTGACCGGCGCGCGGGCGGCTTTCGCCGCACTGCTGGCAGCGACGGCGCTCGTGCTGGGCGCCCGCGCTCGCCCCCGCGACCGCTACGTCCGGATCACGCTCGACGCAGGCGTCATCGACGACGGCGCTCGCAGTCTGCCCTTGGCCGCCGCGCGCACTTGGGTGCTCAGCTCCGGGGGGTCGACCCTCGAGGCTGCGGCCTTCGCCCGCTACCGTGCCGAGTTGTTGATCGAGGGAGGCGATCGGGTGGTGCTGATCGAGAGTCCGGATCCCAGCGTCGTGATCCGTGAGCTGCGCCGCGCCCTCGCCTACCTCCCGCTGCCGGTCACGCCGGGTTGGGGCCTTCGTGCGGGTTCCGAGCCGTGGCGAGCGCGCCGCCACCGCAAATCGGAGCCCACCGACGCCGCGGTCTCGGAGCGAGGGCGCCCCCTCGAGGGCGAGCTCGGAACTGCCATCTGCGTCATCGGCGGAGCGGTCGTAGTGGGCACCGCCTTGGCGCTGATGCACGGCGCGCGGATCGGCCGCGGAGAACCCACCGCGCTGCTGAGCTACGCGCTCTCTGCGTCGCTCTTCGGGTTCATCCTCGGCGTCGGGCTGTTCATGCTCACTGACCGGGTGAGCGCCACGCTCGGGCCCCGCGAGCTGGTGGTCGAGCGGCGCGCTCTCGGGATTCGATGGCGTCGTGTCGTGGTCCCCAGCGAGCGACTGTACGGCGTGCACGCCGTCGGGCTGGTGCCGAACGAAGCGAGGCACCTCCTGATCGACGCCGCAGATGGCCTCGAGGCGATCGCGCTGGTTGGCGAGGCGGCGGCGCGTTTCGCTGCGCGAGCTTCCGGCGCGGGCGCCGCTCAGTCCGGCGGCGAAGCGCCGGCTACTCCTCCACCTTGATGGTGCCAGGCAAGCACTTCCGCTCGTGAGAGCTGGGAAGGCCCTTGGGCGGCAAGAGCTCCAAGCGAACGACCTCCCCCGCCCGGCACGTGACCTCGCCGACGTAGGGAGTCTGGCCCACCTTGACGCCGTCCACCCGGAGCTCGGAACGATCGGCGCCCCCGGTCACCACGAGCGGAACGCGGATCGCGGAGCCACTCTTCACCGGCGTGCCCGTCGGCACTGGAGCCACCGGGGCCGAAGAACCGGTCGTCGTCGGCGCCGGCCGGGGCGGCGGCGCTGCCTTGTCGTCCAGGGTGGGTGCCCGCTCGCGCACCGCGAAGAGCACACCTTCTACACCGAAGCGCACGCCCATGACCGCAAGCAGCCCCGCGGCCACCACCTGGGCGACCCCGCTGGCGCGCGCCACGGCAGCGCGCATCATCCGGCCACCCGCAGCACTTCCGCCAGCGAGGTCTCGCCGCGTTGTGCGCGCGTCAGGCCGTCGCGCAGCAACGGCGTCATGCCCTCGGAGACCGCCAACTGGTGCAGCTCGCCCGTGGGCTTGCGCGCGTTGACCGCGCGACGCACGGACTCGTTCAACAGCATGATCTCCGCGATTGGCAGGCGGCCAGTGAAGCCTTGGCCCTCGCAGAAGTCGCAGCCGACGTGTTCGTAGTAAACGCCGTCCGGCAAAGCGATACCTGCCTCGCGGAAGCGTTCGACGACGATGCTGTCGGGCGGAGTTTGGCGGCGACACGCGGTGCACAGCGTTCGCACCAGGCGCTGCGACAAACACCCGACCGTCGCGCTGGCCAAGATGAAGGGCTCGATGCCCATCTCCACCAAGCGAGCGAATACGCCCGCCGCGCTTTGGCCGTGGACCGTGGTCAGGATCAAGTGCCCGGTGAGTCCCGCCTGCATGGCGATCTCCGCCGTCTCCCGATCGCGGATTTCTCCGACCATCAGCACGTTGGGATCTTGGCGGAGCACGCTGCGCAAGGTGCCCGCGAAGGTCATGCCGGCCTTGGGGTGCATTTGGGTCTGGGTCGCAAAAGGCAGCTCGATTTCGATGGGGTCCTCGAGAGTCACCATCGTGGTGGTTCGACCTCGCTCCTTGGCGATCTGCTGGAT
>CAVQUB010000032.1:0-341732 GCA_963716725.1 uncultured delta proteobacterium | reverse complement strand
GGTCGTGGGGCTCGCTGCGCTGGTCCTGCTCCGGTGCGGGGCCTGTGACAGCGAGTCCGGCGGTCCCCGGGGGCAGGGCGGCGCGGACGCCGCGCTCGACGCCTCCGGCGGCGGCGCGAAACCGGACGCCCCGAGCGGGGGAGGAGCGACCTCCGACGCGCCCGCGGGCGGCGGGGGGAGCGGGGGGATCGCCGGCGACTCGGGGCTTCCTCCCGAGCAGGCGTGGCTCGACGATCCGAGCGCGTGGAAGCTCGTCCCAGGCACGGAGTTCACGCAGCCGCGATGCACGGTGTACGAGGCGCTCGAGGGCGGGCTCGGGTTTCCGAAGCTCGACTGGAAGGCCTGCGGAGCTGGATGCGAGGTGGCGGATTTGGTCCAGGGTTACGGATCACAGAGCGCCCTTCCGACCGCGAGCACTCACCATGTCCAAGGAGGAGCGAGGGCGTTCCTCACGCACGATCTGTGGCTGAACACGCCAACCGTCTGGCACTATCTTCGGCGCGTCGTCCGCCTCGACGATGGCGTCACGATGGGTGCGCTCAATGGGCGCAACAAACCCAACGACCAGGAGTTCGCTACCTGCGTCTTCGGCAACGGCGGAGAGAGCGCGCGCGCGAACGTGCTCAGTGGCGGCGAGCCCGGGAGCGAGATGCGCGTGGTCGCGCCCATCGCCGGAGGCCAGTGGGTCTGGTCGCTTCCAGCAAAGCTCCAGTCCACCCAGCCGGTCGGGCTGGTCGAGTTCGACATCGACGCGCTCGGCGGCGCGATGCTCATGACCGGGAAGGGCGGCGTGTGGGCCCTGCTCGATCCCAAGGTGACGCAATGGACCCCCCTGGAGACGCCGTCGAAGTCCGATCACGGCGCGGGCGAGGGCGATCTCGCGGTGTGGACGGACCACCCGCCCTCTGGTCCCGTGCGCGTCCGCGGCTGGGCACCGGACGGCAAGGGGGTGCGAACGCTGATCGATCCGGCGCCGCCGGGCACGTGCGTGCTCGGTGTGACGCCGACGAACATCACCGGCATCGCGTTGGATGGCGGTGGCTGCGGTACGCCTCCCGCCGCGACGAAGGCGAGATTTTGGTGGTCCCCGCGCAAGTACGACTCGTCGGGCCCGGGAGTCACCCTCGGCCCCGACCTCCCGGGCGGTGCATTTGCGCCGTTGAAGCTGGCACCGCTCCGCGGCTGGGGCGCTCACGTCGCCGTGGTGCTGGGCATCCACGACGACGCGGGCGTGCTCGACGGCAGCGCGTATTTCCTGATCATGAACACCTCGACCGGAAAGCTCTGGCGGCTCGATGCCGAGCCAGGTCATCGCATCCACGCCGACGCTTGGACCCTCACGCCGACGCACCTCTATTACGCAGACCAAGAGTCTGCTGACGGCTCGTTCATCGTCCGGCGCGTGCTCCGGCTCGAGCTCGCCAAGCTCGATCTGGTGGCGAAGCCGCAGAACTGAACGGGACCATGCGATCCGAACTTTGGCCTGCGGCCTTGATCGTCCTCGGGATTTCGGTTCCCGCGCACGCAACGCGCTTCGTGATCCCCCACGGAGGACAGCTGCGTCCGGTGGTGGTGCACCCCGAGCGGGAGCCGCGCGCGTTCCCACGGCGCTGGGTCGAGCTTGCCGCGCACGGCGGTGGCGCCCAACTCGCGCGTTGCGACGAACCCTGTGAAGGGGTGCAGACCTGGGGCTACGCCGCCGGCGCCACGGCGCTGGTTCGGGCCACGCCGAGCTTCGCTTGGGGCTTCGTGGTCGACTACTCGAGGTTTCGCTGGCAGCCCGAGGGGCGGAGAGCGCGCAGCGCCGAGGCGATGTTCCTAGGGCTGGCGGCCCGCCCCTATTTCACCGACCGCTCACGCTTCGAACCGTGGCTCGAACTCTCGATCTTGGTCAACACGATCGGCTTCGGCGCGGGCGCTGGCTTCGACGTTTTCGTGCTCGACCACCTGAAGGTCGGCCCGCGCGCGCATTTCAACTTCGCGCCCCAGAACCGCGGGTCGCGGTATGGCGCTGGCCCGGATCCAGCGCCGCCGCCGTCCCCGGGCGTCGACGCCGTGGCTCAGCTCGGCGTCGCGGTCACGCTGACCTTCGGGCCGCCGAGTCGTTGAAGCCCTCGCCTTCGAGGTCCCCTTCTTCCCGCCTTCCCGCCTTCCCACGGATTGTGGCGAGAAGAAAGCCCCCACTTCGGATGACGAGGGCGAGGCGGTTGGCTATCGTCTGAGCTGGACGAAGCGACAGAGTGAGGCGCGGCCAGGAGCCGCGAGACGCGTGATGGCAAGACTGCTGGGCATTCGCATCAAGAACTACCGCGCTCTCGCCGACGTTGCGGTTGGCCAGACGAAATACGCAGAGGGTGAACCACTGCCCCAGCTCTCATGTTTCATCGGACCCAACGGATCCGGCAAGTCCACCCTCCTCGATGCATTCGGCTTCCTCGCCGATTGCCTGCTCGAAGGCGTCGAGACCGCTTGCGACAAACCCGCGAGAGGCGGCTTCGACCGCCTTCGCACACAGGGCACCTCAGAGCCCATCGCGTTCGAGCTGTTCTTCGATGCCGGGGACCCCATGCGACCGATTGCGTACACGGTTGACATCGGGGTGGCCGAGGGCGTGCCCGTGGTCGTGAGCGAGACCCTGCGGCAGCGAAGGAAAGCAGAGTCCCGCGGCAAGCCATACTACTTCCTCAAGTTGAAGCGAGGCCGGGGCAAGGTTTGGGCTGGCGACTACGATGAGACCGACACGGACAAACGGTCGGAGAGGATTGCACTCGCCGACCCGACACGGTTGGCGGTTGGCACGCTGGGAAATCTGTCGGGTCATCCCCGAATCGTGGCCCTGCGAACCTACATCGAGCAGTGGTACCTCTCGTACTTCGTTCCAGATGCAGCTCGAACACTGCCTCCCGCCGGGGCACAACGGTGGTTGGACCGCACGGGGTCCAATGTCGGCAACGTCCTGCAGTACTTCAAGCGCCAATATCCGAAGGAGTTCGCCGACATCCTCAAGAGGGTGGCCGAGTCGATCCCAGGCCTGAAGAAGATCACGCCCAAGGTGGGTGAAGACAAACGGCTGCTCTTGCGCTTCGACGAGGCCGGCTACGTGGACCCATTCTACCAGCACAGCATGTCCGACGGCACGCTGAAGATGGTCGCCTATTCAGTGCTCCTTGCCGACCCGGAGCCCCGACCTTTCATCGGGATTGAAGAGCCTGAGAACGGGCTCTACGTGGAGCTCGTGGAGCGCCTCGCACGGCAACTCAACGAACACGCCGCGCGCAAGAAAGGCGGCACACAAATCCTCGTGACAACCCACTCACCCTATTTCGTCGACGCACTCCGACCTGAGCAGGTGTGGATCATGCGAAGGAACGGTTCCGGCGCTTGCGAAGTCGTGTGCACGGCCCAACTGCCGCAGGTCAAGGCGCTCTCGGATGAGGGACTCCCGCTCGGCTCCCTCTGGTACAGCCGGCACTTCGACGAGCGCGCGCGATGAAGGTCCATGTGCTCGTCGAGGGACCCTCGGAGGCCGCGTTCGTCGAGGCATGGGCACCACGTCTGTTGCGAGGCCACGAGCTAAAGGCCTACCCGCACCAAGGCAAGGGCAGGCTCCCAGGGCCCGGTGAGACCGTTGCGCCGTCGCGTCGCGGTCTCTTAGACCAGCTTCCGTCGAAACTGCGAGCCTTCGGCAAAGAGTTCGACTCCGATACGGATCGCGTCCTGGTGCTGGTCGACGCGGACAACGAATCCTGCGTGGACCTGAAGAAGCGCATGCTCGAACTCTTGGCGCAAATCGAGCGTCCGCCGAAGGTGTTGTTCCGCATCGCGATCGAAGAGCTGGAGGCTTTCTATCTTGGAGACCTTGCCGCACTCCGAAACGCATACCCTAATCACGACGCCAAGAAGGCCAGAAGCTACGTACCGGACTCGATCTGCAGCACAGCTGAACTCTTTGGAGAGGTGATCGACGACGGAGGCCTGAACAAAGTGGCCTGGGCCGAGACCATGGGGCCGAAGCTGACTGTGCAGCCGAAGCGAAGCCGTTCGCCGTCGTTCAAGAAGCTTGTCTCTGGACTTCGGGAGCTCGTGAGCGTGGCGCCTCAGGCCAAGCAGAAGGCGAAGCGTCGGCACGCGGCAAAACCGAAGAAGGGCAAGCGCCCGGGAAAGTGAGCTATTCGGCCTCTGCCGCGATCGAGGCATCATCCCGGTGGCTCGATGGAGACGCGCGCGTGCGCGCGCTTCGTGGACGATCCCCCTTCCCGCCTTCCTGTAAATCCCGCTTCCCGCTAGTGGATCACGATCTTCGGCTTCTTGGGCGGCTCCGGTAGATCCTTCTTCTTGTCGAAGGTCAGCTCGAGGTTGACCTCCGTGACCTTGTCCGCCTCGACCTTCACCTTCTTCTGAGTGGTCGCCACGGTGATCGGCAAGAGCGCGTTCACGGCCACTTCGCCCACCGGCACACCGGTGATCTCGAACTTGCCATCGAGGCCGGTGATGTCGAAGGTCGAGTACTTGAGCACGAAGACGTCCGCGGTCATGAACAGGTGCATCTGATCGATGAGCGTGTAGCGCCCCGGAATATGCGGATAGAGCTTCACCGCCGAGCCACCGGGAACGGCGATCATGTCGGCGCGCATCTGTCCCCCCATCAGCTTGGGCACGTAGGCCTCGCCGTCCTTGCTGCGAACGTCGATGCGTTGCCCATAGGTCACCGCGATGGTGCGGCTCGGGAAGGCGCAGCCCTCGGTGTCGAGGGTCACGGCCTCGCCCTTGGCTGGAACGAAGCCCTGGTACTCCGTCACCGTGACGAGCACATCTGCGAGACTGCGGACCATGCCTTCGCGAAAGAGACGTCCGTAAACGTTGCGTGCGCCCTTGCACTTGTCCGGGATCTTCTCCGTGACCTCGGTCAGGGCGGGCGGCTGATCGCCCTTGATGGTCACCACGCCGCGCACCGTTCCGGTCGGCCCGCGGTAGGGCTGCTCGTTCTTGGGATTGACGTGTCCGCGGACCGCGTCCTCGGAGAAGGGCGTCGAGTTCGTGACGGGCGGCGCCGACGCGCTCGGGGCGGCACTCGGGGCAGCGGAGGCGCCGGCTGCGGCGTCCCCCGCCGAACCCGTCGCACGGTCGCAAGCGCCGACGGAGATGGCAAAAGCGGCAACACAGGTGGCACGGAGGATCCGCATGGCGTTATCCGGTGAGAACGGTCCTACCTCGTTA
This sequence comes from uncultured delta proteobacterium, assembly GCA_963716725.1. GTDB lineage: Bacteria > Myxococcota_A > Polyangia > Polyangiales > Polyangiaceae > JADJKB01. Next base: position 336,515 of record CAVQUB010000032.1, on the reverse strand, counting down.
AACAATTGAATTCAAAGCCTTTTTTCTAGTGGCCGGGTTCGGGGAAGAATTCCCCTTCGGGTGCGTACCACGGCAGATTGCAATCTCGAGGCCGCGTGCTTTCGGGATGTTTGTGAAGCCGCCGCAAGCTGTGTAACGTCCCCGACGCCCGCGGACGGGCGCTTCAGCCAAGGAACCGTCGATGCACACTCGTTCTCGCTCGTTCACCGCCATTGCCTGCACCGCCCTGGTCGCTGGCGCTCTCTTGGCTTGCAAGAAGAGCACGCCGACGCCCACGACCGACCCCGGCACTGGAACGGGCGCCACGCCCACGACGCCCACGACGCCGCCGGTTCCGACCGGGCCGGCCTTCGACTCGTCGAAGCTGCACAAGGTCGGCGAGACCGCGAAGGCACCGGACTACTCGATGGCCATCGAGAACGTCAAGGAGTGCAAGGTCCCCTACTACTTCAAGGCCAAGAAGGGGAACATCAAGCTCGGTGTCGAGGTGCAGCTCGAAGGCATCGCGGACAAGGACGTCCCGGTCAACCCGTTCTACGCCAAGGTCACCGATGGCGAGGGTTACTCGTACACCAGCACCTTTGGTGGCTGCTCTCCGGAGCTCAAGAGCGTGCGCATCGCCAAGGGCGAGAAGGCCAAGGGCTGGATCACCTTCGAGGTGCCCCAGAAGGCCACCAACCTCAAGCTGACTTACAACCCGTTCATCGTCAGCACGGTGAAGCAAGAAATCAAGTTCGACCTGGGTCGCTGATCGCAAGACGAACTCGAACGATTCGGGGCGCCTGCGTGGCGCCCCGTTTGCTTTTGTGCGCCTGGACGCGCCGTGGTGCGACGGGAGGCGCCGCGCTCAGCGAACCGAGACGACGATCTTGGCGGCGGCGGCCATGTCGAGCGACCAGCCCGGCGCGATGCCCAGGCGAACACCAGCACCGCAGCGAGCACCAGCGCGCTGGTCACGAAGGCCGACTGCATGGGCACCGCCGGCTGCGCGCCGGGTGCCGGTTCGCGCATGTACATGAAGACCATGACGCGCAGGTAGTAGTAGGCGCCGAGCAAGCTGTTGAGCAGGCCCAGCACCGCGAGCAGGTACAGCTCGGCGTCGATGGCCGCGCGGAAGACGTAGAGCTTGCCGAAGAAACCCGCGGTTGGGCGGCAGGCCCGCCAAGGAGAGCAGGAACACGCTGAAGGCCAGCGCCGCGGCCGGGTGCCGCTTGGCGAGGCCGGCGAGATCTTCGTAGCTCGTCGCCTCGGCGCCGCGGCTGCCGCAGTAGATCAGCGCGCCGAACGCGCCGACGGTCGAGACCGTGTACGTGAGCAGGTAGAAGAGCACGCTGGCCTGGCCGTCGGCCGAGCGCATGGTCGCGACGACGCCGACCAGAGCGTAGCCCGCGTGCGCGATGGACGAGTAGGCGAGCATGCGCTTGACCGAGGTCTGTCGTCCCGCCACGAGGTTGGCGACCGTCATCGTGAGCACCGCCATGAGCGCGAGCGCCGGCGGCCAGCCGGTGCCCCAAGTCATCAGGCGCTCGTCACCGAAGGCCACGATCAGCACCCGCAGCAGCATAGCGAACGCCGCCGCCTTGACCGCCACGGCCATGAAGCTCGTGGCCGGCGTGGGCGCGCCCTCGTATGCGTCCGGCGTCCACATGTGGAAGGGCACCGCGCTCACCTTGAATAGCAGGCCCACCAAGCGTGAGCACCAAGGCGATCAGCATGGGCGCGACGGGCACGACGCTCCCCGGCTGACCGATGGTCTTGATGGCCTCGCCGATGCCCACGAGATCGGTGTGGCCCGTGGCGCCGTAGAGCAGCGCCGCACCGAAGAGCATCAGCGCCGCGGCAAAGCTCCCGAGCAGGAAGTACTTGAGGGCGGCCTCCGCGGCGCGCGGCGCTGCGGCGCAGGCCGACCATGCAGTAGACGCCGAGCGACATCGTCTCGAGAGCGACGAACAGGCTGAGCAGATCTGCCGGCGGCGGCCAGGATCATCGCGCCGACGGTGCTGAGCAGCAGCAGCGGGAAGAACTCGCGAGCGATCGATGCCGTGCTCCGGCAGGTAGCCGCCGGCGAGCAGCGCCGCGAAGGCGCCGCCGAGCGAGAGCACGAAGCAGAAGAAGACCGTGAAGCGGTCGATCACCAGGTAGGGACGCGGTGACCTCGAGCCCTTCGGCAAGTTCTCGGGACCGACCATCCACACGCCGATGCTGAAGGCCGTGCCCGCGAGCAACACCACTGCGGCGCCGAGGGCGAGCTCTCCGGAGCGACCGGAGCCGGCGTCCGCGGGGTTCGTGCTGGCCTCGGGCGACTTGCCGAAGGCCTCGGCGAGCATGAGCAGCAGCGTGCCGATACCGACCGACGAGATCGGGGAGAGGCCGAACCAGAGGGTCACTGGGTGCCTCCCGCCGGCAGTGGCCGGTTGGAGCTGCGCCGTCGGTCGGCTGGCGTCCTTCTTGTCGCCCGCACCCCCCGAGCTTCGGCGGCTCTGGGTAGCCCGTCTCCAGGACGCCGCCCTTGCGGGTCGGAGGCGAGCTGTCGTCGCGCCGGCGATCCATGGCCATGTAGGCCTTGCGCCCCTCCTGGTAGCCATCCACCACGGTGGCCACGGAGTCCCGCGCTCGATCGAGGAACAGGTTCGGGAAGAACCCGATCACGAAGATCAGCGGCGATGAGCGGCGCCAGCGCCAGCGTCTCGCGCACGTTCAGATCCGGCAGGTTCTTGTTCTTGGGGTTCGAGAGCGGTCCGAAGAACATCTTCTGGACCAGCGACAGCATGTAGACCGCCGCCAAGATCACGCCGAGCGGTGGCGAGCGCGGCCTGAAGCTGGCCGTGGGATCCGAGCAGGCAGCGAGACGAAGGTGCCCATGATGACCATGAACTCACCCACGAAGCCGTTGGTGCCCGGCACGCCGATGCTCGACATGGTGACGATCGACGAAGACCGCCGCGTAGACCGGCATCACCTTGGCCAGGCCGCCGAACTCGCGCACCTCGCGGGTGTGGCGCCGGTCGTAGATGACGCCGACCAGGAGGAACAACGCGCCGGTCGAGATCCCGTGGTTGACCATCTGCAGCAGCGCGCCCTTCGATCCCGGTCCGCGTCGCCGCGAACAGGCCGAGCATCACGAAGCCGAGGTGGGCCACCGACGAGTAGGCGACCAGGCGCTTCACGTCGTCCTGCTTCCAGGCCACGAGAGCGCCGTAGAGGATGCCGCCGCCCACAGCGAGGCCCGCCAGGTTCGCTGCCGTCGACCAGGCCGGGCCGGCGAACATGCCCATGCAGAAGCGGATGTAGCCGTAGGTCCCGAGCTTGAGCAGCACCGCCGCCAGGATGATCGAGCCCCCGGTCGGCGCTTGGACGTGGGCGTCCGGCAGCCACGTGTGCACCGGGAACATCGGTACCTTGATGATGAACGGCCAGCAAGAAGGCCCCGAAGCACAGCATGGCCGCCGTCTTGGGCAGCACCAGGTTCTTGAGCGCGAGGTAGTCGAAGGTGACGAAGCCTGCGATCGACGCGTGCGTCCACACCATGTACAGGATGGCCGCGAGCATCAGCACGCTGCCGGCCATCGTGTAGAGGAAGAACTTGTACGCGGCCTTGATCTTCTCAGCGCCTCCCCAGATGCCGATCATGATGACCATCGGCACCAGCATCAGCTCCCAGAACACGTAGAACAGGAACAGATCGAGCGAGACGAAGGCGCCGAGCATGGCGCCATGCAGGAGCAGGAGCGAGAAGCAGAGATCCTTGGTGCGGGTCTTGATGCTGCCGAACGAGACGTACGCGGCGATCGGCGTGGTGAAGGTGCTGAGCAGGATCAGCCAGGTCGACACTCCGTCGACGGCCACGTGGTAGCGGATGCCGAAGCTCGGCAGCCACTCACGCACGTACTGGAAGTGCCAGCCCGCCGTCATCGGCACACCGAGCAGCCAGAGCGACACCAGGAAGTCGATGCCGAGGATCAGCATCGTGAACCGCTTGAGCAGCTTGGGCGACTGCCGCGGCAAGAACAGAATCGAGATCGAGCCGAAGAGCGGCAAGAAGACGATCACGTTGAGCAGGTTCGGCCACTCCGTGGGCTTGGGCGCATCGGCGACGACCTCTTTGCCGGGCCACAGGCCCATGACCAGGAGCACCGAGAGCGCGGCGACCACGCCGATAGCGACGCGCTCGAAGAGCCCTTGGCGGCGCGGGATGAGCACCCCGACGGCGAACGCCAGCAGATAGGGCCAGGCCTCGAAGACCAATTTCAATCCGGGGCTCAATGCACGTCTCCAGGTTGGTGCTGGTGCGGCTCAGCTGGGTTGGGGCGACCCGGCGGCGGCGCCATTCGCAGCGGTGTCGGTTGGCCCGGGCGCGCACCACCCGGCGGCGGCGGCGGCGGTCGACGCAGCTCCAGCGGGCGGTTCTGACCGGGAACGACCCCGCGCAGCTGGCCGTCCGGGCCCTGCTCGATCTGAATCGTCCCAGGGCCGCCCTTGCTCGCGTCCTGCTTCGGACGCGACAGGACGATCTGGCGCTTCGAGACGCGCTCGAAGGCGTTCTTCACCTCGAGCACGACCTTCTTCTGCTGACCACGCTCGAGGCTGACCGCCAGGGAGGCCTGCGCGGTGAACGCATCGGCGTCGGGCTTGCCATCGCCATCGCTGTCCCAGCGGTACTGGTAGCCAAGGCCCGGCGCCGCGGTGATCTCGTAGCTGCCCGATGCCTCGTCGGACTTGACGATGGTCGTGGCGTGCGGCGCCACGAAGAACCAGCCGAGCCCGCCGACACCGACGACCATCACCGCGGCGTAGGCCTGCACGTGGCCCGTCTGCACGAGGCGAAGGCCCGATCCCGCGATGGCCACCGTGAAGGCGGTGAGACGAGCCACGATGCCGTCGACGACGACGCGGTCGAACACGACGGCGAACTCCGCGAGGGAGTCCACGGCGCCGATGATGGTCTCTTCATAGAACTCGTCGACGCGCCACTTGTCGTAGACGAGCGCGTGCAGACCCGGGAACTTCTCGGCCAGGGCCCGGGCGGGACCGCCGGCGTTCTGGATGTAGACCCAGAAGGCTCCACCGGCGCCGGCCACCAGTGCGAGCAATCCCGGCACCATCAGCGGCCACATCAGCGTCTGCGAGTTCGGGTGCAGGACCACGCCCGGTCCCTTGCTGCCAGCGGCGACGATCTCTTTGCCGTTGGCGAAGGAGAACACGGGCTCGAGCAGGTGCTCGAGGGGCGCAATGTGCAGCGGGTGCGCGTTGAGGAAGCCGGCCACGATGCTGAGGCCGCCCAGGATCAAGATGGGCGCCGTGATCTGCCAGGGACTTTCCGCCGGCTTGGGGCCCTCGAGCGGCCCTGCCTCGTGGTGGTGATCGTCGTGGTGCTCGTCGTGCGCCGGCGCCTTGTAGCCCTTGACGATCTTCCAACCCTTGAAGTCTCCCCAGAAGATGCCGAACACCAGCCGCGACATGTAGAACGCGGTCATCACGGCGCCGAGCACGCCCATCACGTAGAGCACGGTCGGCCCCCAGCTCGGCCAGCCCCACATCTCGAGCGCGACCTTGCCGGAGCGCGGGTCGATGATCTTGCCGTCCGGGATCGGGAACGCGACGCTGGAGGTGTAGGCCTTGAAGAGGATCTCGTCCTTGGAGAAGAAGCCGCTCGTGCCGGGCACGCCGATGATGGCCACCCAGGCCACCACGAAGGCCGCAAAGGTGTAGGGCATGTACTTGCTTCATGCCGCCCATGTTGCGCATGTCCTGCGACGCGTCCGTGTCGTGGATGCGCTTGTGCATCGCGTGGATCACCGAGCCCGCGGCGAGGAACAGGCAGGCCTTGAAGAAGGCGTGGGTCAGGACGTGGAAGAAGCCGGCGGTGAACGCGCCGACGCCGACGCCCAGGAACATGTAGCCGAGCTGGCTGACCGTGGAGTAGGCCAGCACCTTCTTGATGTCGTTCTGAACGAAGGCGATGCTCGCCGCGAGCAGCGCCGTCGCCGCGCCGACGAAGGCCACCGTGAACATGACCGCGGGGCTCAGCACGAAGACGCCCGCCATGCGGCAGACCAGGTAGACGCCAGCGGTGACCATGGTGGCGGCGTGGATCAGCGCGCTGACCGGGGTGGGGCCCGCCATGGCGTCGGGCAGCCAGACGTACAGGGGGAACTGCGCGCTCTTGCCGGCGCAGCCCAAGAACAGCGCCAGGCCCACCAGCGAGGCTGCGGAGACGTGCCGGGGCCGGTTCAGCCACTCGAAGAACGACGGCAGGCTGCCCTGGATCAGATCCGAGAACGGGACCTGGTTGCCGACCGGCCACATCTGCACGCGGGTCAGGAGGTTCGCGCGCCCACCCTCGATGCCGGTCCAGTCGAGCGCGCCGACGTAGTAGAGCAGCAGCGCCATGGCCACGATCAGGCCGAAGTCGCCGATGCGGTTGGTGATGAAGGCCTTCTTGCCGGCCGTGGCGTTCTTCTCGTCGCCGAACCAGAAGCCGATCAGCAGGTAGCTGCACAGGCCCACGCCCTCCCAGCCGACGAAGAGCACCGGCAGGCTGTCGCCCAAGATGAGCACCAGCATCGAGAAGATGAACAGGTTCAGGTAGGCGAAGAAGCGGTGGTAGCTCTCGTCCTTCTCCATGTACTTGGTCGAGTACAGGTGGATCAGGAAGCCGACGCCGGTGACGACCAGGCTCATCACGCCGTTCAAGGCGTCAAAGGAGAAGTCGATGGCCACGGGGATCTGGCCCAGGTCGTGGCGACCCGAGACGCGAACCCACTCCCAGCCCTTCCAGATGAAGCGAACCGCTCCTTCGGCGCCCTTGGCGTGCGCCGCCGATTGCGCGCTGGCCAGCATCACGAACGAGACCAGGCTGGCCACGAACGCGCCGCCTACGGCGAAGAGCGCCATGGTGGTCACGGCCTCTTTGCCCAGGCGCTTGCCGAAGATGCCGTTCACGATGGCGCCGATCAGCGGCAGCGCCAGGATCACGACGAGCAGCGCGAACTCGGTCGGAGGGAAGATCTTCTGAAGCCCGTGCATCGTCGTTCCTTCAGTGCTTCAGGGTGTCGGCGTCGTCGCTGTTGACGGTGGCCTTGAGTCGATAGAACGCGAGCAGGATCGCCAGGCCCACCGCCGCCTCGGCGGCTGCTACCGCAATCACGAAGAAAGCGAACATGTGTCCGTTCATGCTGCCCTCGTGCTGCCGGTTGAAGGCCACCAGCGCCAAGTTCACGGCGTTCAGCATGAGCTCGATGCTCATCAGCTGAACCAGGATGTTGCGGCGCACCAAGAAGCCGACCGCGCCGATCAAGAAGATGGCCGTGGACAAGAGCACGTAGTGCTGGACCAGCTGACCCATCATCGCCCGGACTCCTTCGGCAGGGGGCGCTCGGCGTCCCGCGGGTGGAGCGGGCCGGCGAACATGCGACGAGTCTCGTGCTCTTCCGTGCTGGTCTTCTTGGCCTTGGGCTTGCTGCGCGCGACGGCGATGGCGCCGACCACGGCGACGATCAAGAGCGCGGTCGCGATCTCGAAGGGCACGAAGCCGTGACGGAACAAGAGCCCGCCCACCGCCTCGGTCGAGCCGTAGTCGGCCCGGACCGGTCCGAGCAGCACGGGCGGGCCGAAGCCGTTGCGCGTGACGAACAGAGCGGCGCCGGCGAGCAGCACCAGGAGCGACGCACCGCCCCAGCGCCACAGGCTCACCTTGGCCGGCTTGCCACCCGTGTTCGCGTCGGGGCCGAGCAGCATGATCACGAACACGAACAGGACGACGACCGCGCCGGCGTAGACGATCAGCTGAATCGCCGCGAGGAACTGGGCCGCGAGCTTCAAGAACAGCGCGGCGATAGCGACGATCGTCGCCAAGAGTCCCATCGCGCCGCGGATCGGGTTCTTGGCTGCGACCGTGCTCACCGCGCCCACCAGCGCGACCAGCGCGCACACGCTGAAAAAGAGGGATCCGACGCTCATGCCACGAGCTTCTTGGTCTGGGACTTGCCGCCGGTCAGGACGTAGTCCTCGAACTGTTTACGGAATTTTCGAACGAACGACAGCGCGGGCTGCGCCGCGCCGTCGCCAAACGCACAGATGGTGTTGCCCGTGATGTCCGACGCGATGCGGTGGAGCTGGTCGAGCTCCTCCATCGTCCCGTGGCCATCTACCAGCTTGTGCAAGATGCGATCGATCCAGCCGCAGCCTTCTCGGCACGGCGTGCACTGCCCGCAGGACTCGTGTTTGTAGAAGCGCATCAGGTTGTGGAGCGCGAGCACCGGATCTGCGTCCTCGGAGAGCACGATGGCGCAGCAGGTGCCGAGCATGCCGCCCACGGCGCGGAAGGTGTCGACGCCGAGCGGCACGTCGAGGACACTCTTGCCGTTGTAGGGCTCGAAGCGCGGATCGCCGGGCACGTTGACCACCTCGCTCGGCAGCATCACCGGGCACGACGAACCTCCGGGGATCACGGCCAAGAGCTGCTTGTCGCCCAGAATGCCGCCGCCCAGGTCGTAGATCAGCTCGCGCAGCGTGAGGCCGACCGCGCACTCGAAAACGCCCGGCGTCTTCACGTGACCGCTCACGCCGAAGAGCCGCGCGCCGCCGTCATTGAAGTCGTGCAGCGCCGAGCGCCTGCTGAAGGCATCGCCGCCCATGCCGATCACCGTCGGCACGATGGCGATGGTCTCGAGGTTGTTCACCGTGGTCGGGCAGCCGAAGGCGCCGACCTGCGCCGGGAAGGGTGGCTTGAAGCGCGGCTCGCCGCGCCGGCCTTCGAGCGAGTTGAGCAACGCAGTCTCTTCGCCGCAGATGTAGGCGCCGGCTCCGGTGTGCACGTAGACCTCGACCGGGTAGTCGAGCCCGAAGGGCTTTGGTCCGAGGTAGCCCTTGGCCTTGGCCTCCTCGATGGCGCTCCACAGCCGCTCCTTGGACAAATGCAGCTCGTCGCGAACGTAGATGTAGGCCGTGTGCGCGCCGATCCCGAAGCAGCCGATGATGCACCCCTCGATCACGGAATGTGGGTTCCGCTCCATGATGGTGCGGTCCTTGAAGGTGCCTGGCTCGCCTTCGTCGGCGTTGACCACGAGGTAGCAGGGCTTCTTGCTCTCCTTCGGCATGAAGCTCCACTTCACGCCCAGTCGAAGCCCGCGCCCCCGCGCCCGCGGATGTGCGCCTTCTTCACTTCGTCCACGACGGCGTCGCGGCTCATCGTCAGGGCTTTTCGTGCGTTCTTGTAGCCGCCGGAGGCCTCGTAAGCCGCGAGCGTGTGGCCGTCGGCCTTGGCGTACGAGTGCGAGAGGAAGGTGGTCTGCTCGAGCATGGGTCGCCTACTGTGCCAGCAGCTCGTCGAGGATCTCGTCGACCCGCTGAGTCGTCAGGTTCTCGTGATAGGTCTTGTCGACTTGCATCATGGGCGCCGTGCCGCACGAAGCGAGGCACTCAGCCGTGCGCAGCGTGACCTTGCCATCCGGGGTCGTCTCGCCCGCGTGGATCTCCAAGCGCTTCTCGCAGTGATGAAGGAGTCCTTCGGAACCCCGCAGCGCACACGACAGCGTGCGGCAGACCCAGACCTGGTGCTTGCCTGGCTTGGACTGGTTGAACAGCGTGTAGAAGGTGACTACGCCTTTGACGTGCGCGGTGCCGACCTCCAACTTGTCGGCGACGAATTGAATGACGTCGTCGCTGACCCAGTTCTCGTTGGCCGACTGGCAGAGGTGCAGGACCGGAATGGTCGCCGCCATTTTGTTCGGGTAGCGCGCGAGGATCTTCCCGAGCTCGCGCTCCTGCTCCGCGCTTAGAGAAAAAGCCATGTTCGGAATTTCCGTGGTGCCGGTTGGGGCTTGCCCCGAAGGGGCCGAGTGGCCCCGACCCGTCAGTCCCGTTGCGGGCACTCAGCGGGCGTTTGTGGTGGTCGCGCCGACCCGGGACGCCCGGGCGAGCGCACCCTAGTGAGCGGCAAAGCACGGTGTCAAGACGGGGTTGACCTCGAAATTTCAATCCTTCTGACTTGAGAACCCCCCTCGGCCGCGTGTAGGCTGGCGCCGCTCGACGGCAATCGCCGAGCCGTGGAGGTGTTGCGTGTTTTGCCCGAACTGTGGGACGCAGAATCCGGAGACGGCCACCACTTGTGCAAAGTGTGGGTTCAATTTGAAGGGCGCCGCCGCGCCAAAGTTCAAGGGCACCATGCTGATGGTGAACCCGCAAGCGGGCGCGCAGCCTCCTCGACCGGCGGGGGCGGCACCCGGCGCACCCGCGGCGCCCGCCGCACCGAGTAATCCTCGGCCCCAGCTCAAAGGGACCATGCTGGGGGTCGCGCCCCCGTCAATGGGCTCCGCCCCGCAGCCCCCGGGAGGCGGGCCCGCGCCGCCGCCGGCGCCAGGGCCAGCACCCGCCGCTTTCGGCGGACCTGCGGATCCTCTGGGCGGAACGATGGTCGCACCGGACGGTGGGCCTGGCGGCGGGTTTCCGCCCCCAGGAGGCCCCCCGCCCGCGGACGCAGGTTACGGCGGGCCCCCGCAAGGCTTCGGCGGACCTCCTCCCGGCGGACCGATGGGCGGACCTCCTCCCGGTGGACCCCCGCAAGGCTTCGGCGGACCTCCTCCCGGCGGACCGATGGGCGGACCTCCTCCCGGCGGACCGATGGGCGGACCTCCTCCCGGCGGACCGATGGGCGGACCACCGCAAGGATTCGGCGGACCTCCTCCCGGCGGACCGATGGGCGGACCGCCAGGCGGCTCGCCCCCGGGCAGCCCCTACGGGCCCCCGCCCACCCCAGCCGGATTCGGACCGGCTCCCGGTGCGCCTCCAGGATTCGGTGGGCCGGCTGGCGCACCGCCGGGCCCCGGCGGCGCGATGCAGCTCGCAGGAGCAGGCCCGATGATGGGCGGCATGGGCGGCATGGGCGGTGGCATGCCCCCGGGCGGCTTCGGCCCCATTGGGGAGACGCGAAACCCGATCATGCAGCTGGTCATCGGCTGCATCTGCGGCTTCTACCTGTTCTACGTGCTCTGGATGGAAATCAACGAGCTCAAGGCGTTCCGGCAGAAGGACGATCTGAACCCGATCATGTTCTTCGTCCCGATCCTGAACATCATCTTGCTCTGGGGTCTGCCCGAGAAGGTCCTCGAGGCCAAGCAGATGGCCGGCGTCCCCAACGCCCAGGTGTCACATCCGATCCTCTATTTCTTCCTCTGGCCCTTCTTCCTGACTGCTGATCTAAACGAGATCTGGCAAGCCGCTAGCGGCGGCCGGCAGATGTGAAGCGAGAGTTGATCGACTCGCAACAGGTTGGCGGAGTGCACTTCGGGCCACTCGGGTTTCATCCCGGGTGGCCCAAGCGCCTTTTGTTCGTCGCGTTGGTGCTCTCGCCGCTCTTCGTGCTGGTGCTGGTCGACGTGCCGGCGTGTCCCACCTCGTCCGTCTTCGGGATCCCCTGCCCCGGCTGCGGCCTCACGCGCGCCACGCTGGCCGCGTTCCGCGGAGACTTCCACGCCGCGCTGCACTTCCACCCGCTGGTCTTCGTCGCGACCCCGATGTACTTCGGCGTCATCGGCAGCATCGCCTGGGGCTACGTGCGCGGCGGCATCGCCAAGCTCCCGAGCACTTGGTTCAGCAAGCTCCTGACGGTGGTCGCGCTGGCGACCTTCGTGCTCTTGATCGGCGTCTGGCTCGCGCGCTTCGCCGGCGCCTTCGGTGGGCCGGTGGCCGTCAAGACACTCTCGGGCTGGCGTTGAATCAGACGTTGAATCGGAAGTGCATCACGTCGCCGTCGCGCACCACGTAGTCGCGGCCCTCGATCCGCAGCTTGCCCGCCTCTCGGCATTTGGCCTCGCTGCCCAGCGTGACCAGATCTTCCCACCAGATGACCTCGGCCTTGATGAAGCCGCGCTCGAAGTCGGTGTGGATCACGCCCGCGGCCTGCGGTGCCGTGTAGCCACGCTCGATGGTCCAGGCGCGCACCTCTTTTTCGCCTGCGGTCAGGTAGGTGATCAGACCGAGCATCTCGTAGCCGACGCGGATCACCTGGTTCAGCCCGGGCTCGGCGAGCCCCACGCTGGCGAGAAACTCGGGGCGATCCGCCGGCTCCAGCTCGGCGATCTGGGCCTCGAGGGAGGCGCAGATCGGCACAATCGGCGCGCCCTCTTCCTTCGCGTGAGCCTCCAGCGCCCGGTAATATTCGTTGGCGCCAAGGTCCGCCAGCGAGCCCTCGTCGACGTTTGCCGCGTAGAAGGTCGGCTTGGCGGTGAGCAACTGCATCTCACGCACGATGCTCCGCTCCTTGTCGTCATCGAACTGTGTGCTACGCGCCGGTTTGCCTGCGTCGAGGTGTGCCGCGAGCGTCTCGCAGACGCCGACGGCGAGCTTCTCGATGGGGTCCCCGCCCTTGGACTGCTTGCGCGCGCGGTCCAGCCGACCTTGCACGGTGTCCAAATCCTTGAGGCACAGCTCGGTGCCAATGGTCGCGACGTCCGCCACGGGATCGACGCGCCCGTCGACGTGCACGACGTTCGAATCCGTGAAGCAGCGCACCACGTGCGCGATGGCATCGACCTCCCGAATGTGAGCGAGGAACTTGTTGCCGAGGCCCTCGCCCTTGGAAGCTCCCTTGACCAGGCCGGCGATGTCCACGAAGCGGATCGTCGTGGGGATGATCTTCTCGGGCTTGCAGACCTTGGCCAGGGCGTCGAGCCTGGGATCGGGCACGGTGACCACGCCCACGTTGGGCTCGATGGTACAAAAGGGGAAGTTGGCTGCCTCGGCCTTGGCGGTCGACAGCGAGTTGAAGAGCGTGCTCTTGCCGACGTTTGGCAGACCGACGATGCCGCAGGAAAAACCCATGGGGGCGACGCCTTTAGCGCAGGCCTCGGAGCGAGTCGAGGCCGCGGTGGAGTGCCGTGATATAAGCCCGCCGCCATGGACCTCTCGTTCAGCCCCGAAGAGCTAGCCTTCCGCGACGAAGTACGCGCCTGGATCAAGAGCGCGCTGCCGCCCGACTTGGCGTCGAAAGCCGAGATCGACACCGAGTTTTCCCACGACGAAGTCGATGGAGTGGCACCGGATCCTGGGGAAGAAGGGCTGGGCCGCGCCGCACTGGCCCCAGGAGCACGGCGGCACGGGCTGGGACGCCACGCGGCGCTTCATGTTCAGCGAGGAGCTCGAGCTCGCCGGCGCGCCCCGCCTCTCGCCCTTCGGCCTCGCGATGGTCGGCCCGCTCATGATCCAGTTCGGCAACGACGCGCAGAAGCAGCGCTTCCTGCCGAAGATCCTGAGCGGCGACGAGATCTGGTGCCAGGGCTACTCGGAGCCGAACGCCGGCAGCGATCTCGCCTCGCTGGCCCTGCGCGCCGAAGACGCGGGCGACCACTTCGTCCTCAACGGCCAGAAGACCTGGACCACCTACGCGCAGTACGCCGACTGGATCTTCCTGCTCGCCCGCACCAACTCCGAAGCCAAGAAAAAGCAAGAAGGCATCAGCTTCATCCTGTGCGACATGAAGTCGCCGGGCGTGACGGCCAAGCCCTTCCTGACCACCGGCGGCACGCCGGCGTTCTGCGAGACCTGGTTCGAGGACGTGAAGGTGCCGAAAGAGAACCTGGTCGGCGAGCTGAACCAGGGCTGGACCTACGCCAAGGCGCTGCTCGGCCACGAGCGCACGCTCGTGGCCGGCATCGGCATCAGCGCCCGGGCGCTCCTGCGAGCCAAGCGCATCGCCGCGCGACACCTTCGGCGGGCGGCAGCCGCTGCTCGACGATCCCGGTGATCCGCGCCCGCATCGCCACGCCTCGAGATCCGCCTCGAGGCGCTGCAGCATGGCGAACTACCGCGCGCTCGCCGGCGCCAAGCTCGGGCACGCGCCCGGGACCCGAGTCGAGCATCCTCAAGCTCCGCGGCACCGAGATCCAGCAGGGCTGCATCGACCTGCTGATGGTCCTGATGGGGGAGAACTCGCTGTCGTGGTTCAACGAGCCTGGCGTCGTGCCCCCGCGGGAGCACTGGGTCGCGCCCGGCTTCAACTACCTCCGCGCCGCCACCATCTACGCCGGCTCCAACGAGATCCAGAAGAACATCATCGCCAAGATGATTCTTGGCCTGCCCGGCTGAGGAACTCACCATGAACTTCGAACTCACCGAAGACCAAAAGCTGCTCGTCGACACCGTGCCGCACTTCGTGAAGCAAGCGAGTCACCTGTCGAGCGCATGCGCAAGCTGCGTGACAGCGAGCTCGGCTGGGACCGCGCCGTCTGGAAGACAGATGGGCGAGCTCGGCTGGCTCGGCGTGATGTTCCCCGAGAGCGTGGGCGGCGCCGGCATGACCTTCGTCGACAGCCGGCCTGATCATCCAAGAGCTCGGGCACGACGCTGGTGCCCGAGCCGATGATCCCGTTGCTTCGTGGCCGGGCAGCGCACTGGTCCAAGCCGGCAGCGCCGAGCAGCAGGGCCGCTTCCTCGCGCCGTCGCTGCTCGGCGATCGAGAGCCTGGCCCTCGCCTGGAGCGAAGACGCAGAGCCGGTACGACGCCACACTGCGTGCGGACCCGCGCCGAAGCGGCCGGCACGGGCTACCGACTGCGGGGCAAGAAGCGCTGGGTCCTGAACGGCCACGCCGCCGATCACCTCCTGGTCAGCGCCCGCGCCGCGGCAACGACGGCAGCGCCGACGGCTCTCCCTCTTCGTGATCGACCGCAGCCGCCCGGCGTGCGCGTGCAGCCGGTGAAGCACCATGGACGGCCAGACAGGCCGCCATCGTCGAGCTCGACGACGTCGAGGTCGGGCGCGATCGCGCTGCTGGGCGAGCCGGCGGCGGCCGGCGCGTTGCTCGCAGCAGCTGATCGACCTCGGCGCCGCCGCCACCGTGCTGCGAGGGCCAGCGGCATCCTGCAGACCGTGCTGTGGATGACGCGCAACTACCTGATGGAGCGCAAGCAGTTCGGCGTGCCGATCGGCAGCTTCCAGGCGCTGCAGCACCGCGCCGTCGACATGTTCGTGGAGACCGAGCTGACCAAGTCGCGTGGCCATGCTCGGCCATGATCAAGGCCGCAGGACCCGCGACGCGGACGAGCGGCGCGCGCCATCAGCGCGGCCAAGGTGCAGCTGATGCGAGAGCGGCGGCTTCGTGACCCGGCAGGGCATTCAGCTGCACGGCGGCATCGGCGTCACCGACGAGCACGACGTCGGTCTCTACTTCAAGCGCATGCACGTGCTGGCCACGCTGTTCGGCGACGACGCCTTCCACGTCGGCGCGCTACGCCTCGCTGCCGAGCTTCACGCTCAACGTGTGAGGCCGGCGACGAAGCTCCGCGGAACGACGGGCTCGCGGGCGACCAAGGATCGCCATCGACCGGCGGCTTCGGCGCAGCGCGCGGTCGGCTCACTTGCCCTTAGCCGCCCGTCAACGCGTGCCGAGGAAGATCGTGTGGCGCGGCCCGCCTTTTTTCAGTCGCCCACGTACACGCTCGATTCGCACCTGAAAGCCCGCGTAACGCAGGCGGTGTTCGAAGGCGCGATCTTCGCGCGCGGACCACACCGCCAGTGTGCCTCCGGGCTGAAGGGCCGTCCGAATGGCTTGGAGACCCCGATCGTCGTAGAGCCCGAAGTTACGCTCGGTGGTAAACGCGCTCGGGCCGTTGTCGACATCGAGCATCACGACGTCGAAGCGCTCGCGACTCGCGCGCAGCAGATCGGCGACATCGCCGATCTCGATCCTGACGCGCGGATCTTTCAAGGGGTAGCCGGCGAGATGTCCCAACGGTCCGCGATTCCAATCCACCACCGCGGTGACCAGCTCCGCAACCACCACCGTGGCTTCAGCGGGAAGCAGATCGAGGGTGGCACGAAGGGTAAAGCCCATGCCGAGCCCGCCCACCAAGCAACACGGTTCGGAATTCTTCTTGCCCAGCTCCGCGCACGCGAAGGTCGCCAACGCCTCCTCGGAGCCGTGCATGCGACTCGACATCAAGCTCCGGCTATTCGCGAGAATCACGTACTCGGTGCCGTGGCGAGTGAGCAACATCTCCTCGCCATCCGGCGTTTGGCCCTCACCCAATAGCTGCCATGGCTTCACGAGCGGACTCTCAGGGGCATGGCCTGACGCGCATATACCAGGACTCCACGGCTCAGGCGACTGCCCGGCTCGCGCCCCGAAGCAACCGCTCCGCCCGCCGCGCTGCCTGCCAGGCGTGTCCTCCCTCGAACCACGGCGGGCAAGCCCGGACCTGGCGGACGCCTCGCTCCCCCAGCTTCACGCTCAACGTGTGACGCCGGCGACGAAGCGCCGGAGCACGCCGGCTGCGGCTTCGGCGTCGTCCACGCGCTCGAGCAGGGCATCGACGTCAAAGCCTTCACCGGCCAAGATCTCGCGTCGTTCTTCGACGTAGGCGCGCATGGTCACGGCGTCGAACTCGGGGTGCACCTGCACGCCGAAGGCACGCTCGCCGAAGCGCACGAAGGCGTGAGGGTCGAGGGGCGTCGTGCCCACGACGCGAGCGCCCGGCGGCAGCTCGGCCAGGACGTCGCGGTGCGATGTGTTGACGCGCAGCGGCCGCGAACTCCCGGCGAGCAGCGCATCGTCGCCGGACACCTCGGCGTCGACCGTCCCGATCTGACGGCCGCGCGGGTTCTGCACCACCTGGCCGCCCAGCGCCTGGCCAAGCACCTGGTGGCCGAAGCAGATCCCGAACACGGGCGTCGTCGCCGCCACCAGCGCCGCCAGGCGCGCTTCGATCTCGACCACCCAGGGCTCGCGATCGGTGACGCTGGCGCTCGATCCGGTGACGATCATGCCCGCGAGTGACGCCGGCTCTGGCCAGGGCTCTGCGCGCCGAGCGTCCAGCTCGAGCCACGGGCCACGCCAGGCGTCGCCGACGGCGGTCCGGATCATGTCCGAAAAGCTGCCGCGCGATGCCCGCGCCCGCGCGACGGGCTCCCCGGTCACCAAAATGGCAATTGGACGCATCGGTGCCGTAGTCTACTCGGCAGTCAGCATGCTCGCCATCAAGCAGGTGCACGCCGAAGCATTGGACGTCGCCCTCACGACGCCCTTCGGAATCGCAAGCGGCACGCAGGCGAGCGCGCGGAACGTACTCGTCACAATCACGCTCGAAGACGGCAGCACGGGCCTCGGTGAGGCGGCGCCCTTTCCCGCCGTCAGCGGCGAGACGCAGGAGCAGACGCTGGCGACCCTCGAGAACCTGCGCGCGGTGATCGTCGGCCAAGACGCGCGCCGCTGGCGGCGGGTGGCGTCGCAGCTCACCGAAGCCGCACCCGGGGCTGCCGCAGCTCGCTGTGCCGTCGAGACCGCGCTGCTCGACGCGCTGTGTCGCCGCGTCGGGCTTTCGCTCTGGAGCTTCTTCGGCGGCGCCGAGGCCGCGCTCGTCAGCGACCTGACGCTGGTGACCGGCACCGTGGAAGAGGCCCGGATCGCCGCCGCTCGCGCCGCTCAGGACGGGTTCGCCACGCTCAAGATCAAGATCGGTGCGGGGCGGATTCGACGAGGACGTCGCGCGACTCGACGCCATCCTCGAGGCAGCTCCTCGCGCGAAGTTGATCCTGGACGCCAACGCGGCGCTCTCCGCCGACGAGGCGGTCGGCCTGCTCGGCGCCCTCGGACCCCGCCGCGCGCGGATCGCGCTCTTCGAACAGCCGACGCCGGCAGGGGATCTGGACGGGTTGCGCCGGGTGCGGGAGCAGGGACGCGTCCCGGTGGCAGCCGACGAAAGCGCAAAGAATGCCCGAGCGGTCGGCGTCCTGGCGCGCGAACACGCGGCCGACGTCATCAACATCAAGCTGATGAAGAGCGGCGTCGCCGAGGCCCTCGACATGGTGGGCGCCGCACGCGCCGCCGGCCTCGGTCTGATGGTGGGGGGCATGGTCGAGACCGAGCTCTGCATGACAGCCTCGGCCTGCTTCGCCGGAGGGTTGGGCGGGTTCTCCTTCGTCGATCTCGACACACCCCTGTTCATGGCGGAGCGGCCCCTCGCGGGCGGCTTCGAGCAGCAGGGCCCCCGACTCACGGTAGACCAAATTCAGGCCGGCCACGGCGTGCGTCGCGTCTGATGATATGATTCGAGCGTCGACCCGTTGCCCCCGCATCCGAAACAGCTGCTCCTGCCCTTCCCCGGCGCGATCTCCGACGCCGGCCGGAGCGCCGGCATCCCGCGTGCCGACAAGGTATCGGTGAACCGCAACCTGCGCCTGTCGTCCATCGAGTGGGTCGGCTTCGACATGGACTACACGCTGGCCATCTACAACCAAGAGCAGATGGACGCGATCAGCATCGACCTGACTGCCGAGCGCATGGTGCGGCGCGGCTACCCTCGTACTTGCGCCACCTGAGCTACGACGCCCACTTCCCCATCCGCGGCCTGCTGGTCGACAAGAAGCTCGGCCACGTGCTGAAGATGGATCGGCACAAGGGTCGTGCTGCAAGGGCTACCACGGCCTCCGGCTCTGGCGCAGGACGAGCTCGACGAACTCTATCACCACAAGCGTATCCGCCCGCACACGCCGCGTTATCACTGGATCGACACGCTCTTCGCGCTCTCCGAGGTCACCGCGTACTCGGCCATCGTGGACGTGCTCGAGCGGCGGGGCGAACACGTGGACTACGCCAACCTGTTCACCGACGTCCGCACGTCCATCGACGAGGCGCACCGCGACGGCTCCGTCTACACCCACGTGACGGCGGACTTCCCGCGCTACGTCGCCCGCGACACGGAGCTCGCGCGCACGCTGCACAAGTTCCGGTCGGCGGGGAAGAAGCTGTTTCTGCTCACCAACTCACCGACGAGCTACAGCGACCAGGTCATGACGTTCCTGCTCGACGGCGCCATGGCCGAATACCCCAGCTGGCAGCACTACTTCGACATCGTGATCTGCGCCGCCCAGAAGCCCGCGTGGTTCCAGAACGGGAACGCTTTCCTCGAACGGGACGGCGACACGACGCGCGCCGTCAAGGGTGGCCTCGAACGCGGGCGCATCTACGAGAACGGCAACCTGGTGGACTTCGAACGACTGGTGGGCGTCCGGGGATCGAGCGTGCTCTAC
This sequence comes from uncultured delta proteobacterium, assembly GCA_963716725.1. Lineage (GTDB taxonomy): Bacteria > Myxococcota_A > Polyangia > Polyangiales > Polyangiaceae > JADJKB01. The sequence continues at coordinate 317,493 of CAVQUB010000032.1, read as the reverse complement.
GTCGGCGACCACATCTACGGCGACATCCTTCGCTGCAAGAAAGAGACGTCGTGGCGCACCGCCATGATCATCCAAGAGCTGGACGCCGAGATCGCCGCGCTGGAGGTCTGCGCCATCGAGCTGGGCCGCATCCGCGAGCTGCACGAGCAACGCGCGAAGATCGAGGACGAACTGCGCTTCTATCAGGCTCAGTTCAAAGAACTCGGGAAGCTCGCGAACGGTGACGGCTCGGACCGGGTCGCGGACCGAGCGCGAGTGAAGCGGGCCATCGACCGGCTGCGAGCGGAGCTTCGCCGCATCGACCAAGAGCATGCGCTGCTCCACGACCGCGTCGACCGCACCTTCCACCCCTACTGGGGCTCACTGCTCAAAGAGGAGAACGAGATGAGCGGATTCGGACTCCAGGTCAGCAGCTACGCGGACATCTACATGCGGCGGGTCTCGAGCCTACTCGGCTACTCTCCTCAGCAGTTCTTCCGCTCGCCGCACGATTTGATGCCCCACGAGCTCTGACCCCCCCGGCGGGCTTCGCGATCCAGCGTCAAACTGCCCGCTTTCAGCTTTGGCTATGGATCCGGCCGGGATCGGCACTAAAGATATCGCCCTGCTTGCGCGTCGAACGCGCGTCCAAGGATCAATGCAATGAATCTCGTATCGTGGCTCCAACGGCTGATGACCAACTTCGGCGCCGGGTGGGTCATGTGGCTCCTGATCGTGCTGAGCGTTGTATCCGTTGCGATCATGCTCGAGCGCGCCTGGTTCTACTGGTCGCTCCGTGACAACCTCGCGAAGCTGGCCCATGACCTTCGCGACCGCCTGCGTGCCAACGATCTCGACGGCGCCAAGAAACGCATGGAGTCGTCTCCCAGCGCAGAGGCCGCCGTGGTTTGCGCGGGACTGCTCGAAGCGGACCGCGGCACCAAGGCCGCAGAGGAGGCGATGCACGGCGCTGCGAGCGCTGCAGCGCATCAAGCTCGAGCGGCGTCTGGCGTTTCTAGGCACGCTCGGCAACAACGCTCCGTTCATCGGCCTGTTCGGCACCGTCATCGGCGTGGTGCAAGCCTTCGAGGCGCTCAGCCGGCAGAACCAGAGCCGCCGCAGACGCTACCGGCGCCATGGCGCCGCAAGAGGTGATGTTCGCCATCGCCGAAGCGCTGGTCGCCACCGCCGTCGGTCTGGCCGTCGCGATCCCCGCGGTCGTCATGTACAACGTATTCCAACGCCAAGCGAAGTCCATCCTGGCCAACACCGACGCGCTGACTCGCGTGCTGCTTGCGCACCTGGTCGCGTCGAGCGGCAGCTCGCCCCGCAACGCCTTCGGCGCAGCTCTCGACGCGGCTCCAACTCCGGCTCGCGGCAGCTGCGAAGACGAGCGAGACGAGAGCGAGGAGTGAACGCATGGCGGCGAGCGCGAAGACGAAGACGACGGACTGATCAGCGGCATCAACGTGACGCCGCTGGTGGACGTCACCTTGGTGCTCTTGATCATCTTCATGGTCACGGCGAAGATCATCGTTTCCCAAGGCATGCCCATGGATCTGCCGAAGGCGGCCAGCGGCGAGGACATCCAGAAGATCTTCAGCGTCGAGCTCAGCGCCGACGGCAAGACCGTGGTCGACTCCAAGACCGTGAGCAACGACGACGACCATCGGAACCGCTGGCCAAGGACGCCAAGAGCCAAGAACAAGGACCTGCGCGCCGTGATCCGAGCCGATCACAAAGGTCGAGCATGGCCGCGTGATCCACGTGCTGGACTTGCTGAAGCGCGCAGGCGTGGCAAAGATCGCATTTGCGGTCTCGCACGTCGGGTGAGGGGGTACCGGTGGACACGGAACCGAAAATCCCCACTAGCCCGAGACGACAGCCGTCAGCCGAACGTCCCGGGCTCCCGCGACATCCGCCTGGATCGCGACCGCGATCCGCTCGCGCCGGTGTTGGCGCTCGGCCGAGCGCGGACTGCCGTCGGGATCGCTGATCGGCATTGCGTCGGCGCGCTGATCGTTCACGGCGCCGCGGCCGGCAAGATGGCGACAACGCGTTCGCACCTGGCAGCTTCGCTCGAGCATGGTTCGGATGGCAGGTGCATCGAGCGCGCAACTTGCAGGCCTACGACATGAACGTCGACGACGCCGCCGGCAGCGGCCGCCCTCGCCCGCCGGCCGAACCCGAGGCCGAGAAGGACGTCACGCCCGAAGAGCCACCGCCAGCTCCGGAGCCAACCGCGCCGGATCACAAAGTCGGCGAACCGCCCCAGGCGGCCGAAGCTGGCAAGGTGCTCACGGCGGAGCCGGATCCGGACGAACCCGTCGACCTGACCGGACAACGGCTTCGTGACAGGCACCGGCGATCGCTACGCGGGCGGAACGACTGCGGCTGCCGGCACCTCGCAAGACCGCGGTGCGGGACCCCAAAGCAAGCCGGCGGAGCCCGGGGAAGGGCAGCAAGCCCGGCGGCAGCACCCGCGGCCGCGCCGCCCGGGAAGGACGCTGACCCGCCCGGCCGCCCGACGAGCCGCAGCTGGAACTGCGGCTTCCCTCCGGAAGCCGACATCGATCAAGATCGACTTCGGCGTCGTCACGATCAGCGTCACCGTCGGCGCCGACGGCCGAGCGAAGCGCGTCAACGTGATCTCGGATCCAGGCCACGGCTTTGGACGGCTGGCGAAGAGCTGCGCCATGCGCATGCAGTACAACGTCGGAGCCGACAAAGACGGCCAGCCCCTGGTCAAGACGACGAGCCCGTTCCCCGTGCGGTTCACGCGCTGATCCTCCAGCGATACGGCGGCAACTGTCAGTCGCCGGGGGGCCCCAACTCTCCCACGATGTCGCCAGTATGGCGGCCTTGAGATAGAGTGCGGGGCTCGTGAGCGAAGAGCGGATCGAGCAGCTGCGCAACTTGGCGCTTTTTTCGGGCCTGAAACCCCAGGCGCTCGAGCTCATCGCCAAGGTCGCGACGGAAGAGCGCCACGCGACGGGAACGAAGATCTTTCAACACGGCGACGCGGGGGACAAGCTCTACCTGATCCTCGAGGGCAAGGTCCGGATCAGCCGCGAGGTGCCGGGCATGGGCGAAGAGGCACTGGCGGTGCTCGGACCCGGCGAGGTCTTCGGAGAAATGGCGCTGCTCGACGAGTCGCCGCGGTCCGCCGACGCGCGAGTCCACGAGCGCTGCCGTCTGCTCGCCATCGCGAAAGACGGCTTCGACGACCTTCTTTTTTTGCACAAGGATCTGGCGTACGAGGTGCTGTGGAGCGTCGTGCGGATGCTGGTGGCCCGCCTACGCGAGACCACCGACAAACTGACCTTTTTGTCGGTGAGCGGGAAGTTCTGACCCGGCTGAGCGCGTGCACAGCGACATCCGAGATGCGCTGAGCGCCCGCAGGGTGCCGCGCGCGCAGGCGTGCTGGAAATGAGGGCTCGGGCGCCGGTTGAAGAACTAGCCCCCGAGTCCCAGAAACCCATGGATTTTCGCCGTGCTGTGGGAAAACTGTGTAGGACATTTGACTCCCGCACGGCCGTTCAGTATCTTTCGGCGACCATGCAAGGACTCACGAAGCGCCAAGAGCAGACCCTGGCCTTCATCCGTTACTCCATCGAAAACCGCGGCTATCCGCCGACGCTCCGCGAGATCGGGGAGCACATGGGCATCAAATCCACGAACGGCGTGAACGATCACCTGCGTGCGCTCGAACGGAAGGGATACCTCCGCCGCGAGGACATGAAGAGCCGTGCGCTCAAGCTGGTGGAGGACAAGCAGAAGCCGTCACCGTCCTCGGATGATCTCCTCGAGGTCCCGATTCTAGGTCGGGTGGCCGCGGGTGCGCCGCTCCTTGCGGAAGAGAACATCATCGACAACGTGCGCATCGATCGGATGCTGGTCCGGGGCGGGAAGGACGTTTTCGGCCTAAAAGTGGCAGGCGACAGCATGATCGACGCCGGCATCTTCAGCGGCGACTACATCTTCGTGAAGAAGCAGGCGACGGCCGAGCGCGGCGAGATCGTGGTCGCGATGATCGGCGACGAGGCGACTGTGAAATACTACTACCCGGAGCGCGACTACGTGCGCTTCCAGCCGGCGAACGCGCAAATGGCGCCTATCTTGGTGCGTGCGACGGACTTCAAGCCGACCATGTTGCTCGGAAAAGTCATCGGCGTGTTCCGGAAGATCTGAGCCCTCCACTCACCGTCGGAGCGATGTCGCGCCGAGCGCGCGCTTCCAACGCCGCCGCGCGGTCTGTCGCGGCGTGACCGCCTGGGAGCGTCGTTGGCCCAGGGCGAGCCCGGCTCCGAGGGCTAGGGCCGGGCCTAGGGCTGGGGCCGGGCCTAGGGCTGGGGCCAAGCCGGAGGCGGATCCCCTCACCAGCCTGGCGAGAGGCCCCCTGGAAGAGTGAGCCCCCGCCAGGGATTCTTGCCCGGAGCCATGCCGCGTATTGACGGCGGAATCCGTCGGTTGGTAGCGTCCCCGTAGCGAATTTCGGCTGTGGAGCCGAGGGCAACGGATGACCAGGGAATCGAGCTTCGGTCGGGGAAGTGTGCGGGCGAGCCTTCGTTTGGCTTTCGTGCTCACGGTGATGGGGCTCAGCGCGTCGCAGAGCGGCTGCGGGCACACGCTGTATGTGTTCCAGGCTAACTCTGCGGCAAGCCGCCTCGAAGAGGCACGCGAGCTCGGCGCAGAGAAGCTGCGCGCCGTACGAGTACTTCTACGCGCAGCAGCACCTGGAGAAGGCGCAAGAAGAAGCGGCATCCGCTGACTACAGCGACGCCAACAACCTGGCAGAAGTCGCCGAGGAATACGCCGACAAGGCGATCCGTCTCTCGCGCGACGCACACCGAGGAGGTGGGCGATGAACCGAGCGCTGCAATGGATCTTCGTGATCGCACTGCCGACGACCGTGTTCGCTGCCTGTGCGCAGGGCCCCAAGCTTCGGGGCACGATCGAGGGCCTCGACCAAGGTCGCAGATCAGGCAGAGCGCAACGGCGCCGTGCGCTGCGCGCCGCGTGAGCTCGCCACCGCCCAGAGCCACCTCAAGTTCGCCGCGATGGAACTCGACCAAGGGTTCATTTCCAAAGCCAAGCGGCACCTCTGGCTCGCCGAGCCAAACGCGCACGCGGCGGTCTTTCTGTCGCCTCCGCAGTACTGCGCCGAGCGCGGCTTCGTCGAGATGAAGCCCAAGCCCAAGCCCGCGCCGGGCGATCGTGACGGCGACGGCTATCTCGACCCCGCCGACGGCTGCCCCGACGAGCCGGAGAATTTCAACGGTTTCAAGGACGAAGACGGCTGCCCCGACGATCCGGACACCGACGGCGACGGCCTGACCGACTCCGTCGACGCCTGCGTGCTCGAGGCCGAAGACAAAGATCAGTACCTCGACGACGACGGCTGCCCCGAGGTCGACAACGATTTGGACGGCATCTTGGACGCAAAGGACAAGTGCCCGAACGATCCCGAAGATCCCGACGGCTACGAAGACGACGACGGCTGCCCCGACCTCGACAACGACAAGGACACGGTTCCGGATCTGAAGGATCAGTGCCCCAACGAGATCGGCTCCGCGACGCAAGAGCCCCTGGGCTGCCCGGCCAAACCGGCGCTGGTCTTGGTCACCGATTGCGAAGTGAAGATCACCCAGCAGATCCACTTCGAATACAACAAGGCCGTCATCCGCAAAGAGTCGCATGCGGTCCTCGACGCAGTCGTGGAGGTGCTCGGCAAGAACCCGGACATCAAGATCGAAGTCCAGGGCCACACCGACAATCGCGGAAGCGCCAAGTACAACAAGACCCTGAGCGACAAACGCGCCGCCTCCGTCATGAAGTACCTGGTGTCGCATGGCCTGTCCGCCAGCCGCCTCACCTCCCACGGCTACGGCTTCGAGCGACCGCTCGTGCCGAACAACTCCGAGGTGAACATGGCCTTGAACCGCCGCGTTCAGTTCGTACGCACCGAGGGAGCCAAAGAGGGCTGCCCGAAGACCCAGAACAACTGATGCCTTGTCCGCCCACCGCCATCCGCATGTGAGCGGACTCGCGCCGGGGGCACGGGGACGCCCCCTGGCCGGCCCAAGCTTCAAACTTCCCACGAACACCTTACGGAGAGAACAGCCCCGTGTATCGCCGACCGCTCCTGAAGCTCATCACCGCCGCCCTCGTTGTATTCGCCGCCGCGACCGTCTCGGCAGCCCCCCGGGACGCCGCCGCGACCAAGAAGATCGACGAAGCCATCAACGTCCACTACCTGGCGACGGACTTCGACAAGGCCGAGGCGACCCTGACGGGGACGATCAACGCTTGCGGCGACAAGTGCAGCGGCAGCGTGATCGCGAAGGCATGGATGTACGTCGGCATCGTGCGCGGCAGCGGCAAGAACGACCTCAAGGGCGCCAAGGAAGCCTTCCAGAAGGCCGTCGCCGCCGACTCCAAGGTCACGCTCGACGACGCGCTCGCGACCCCGGAGACCAAGAAGGCCTTCGGTGAGGTGCAGGGCAGCGGCAGTAGCGGCACCGGTGGCGCCGGCGGCGAGGGCGGCGAAGGCGGCGAGGGCGGCGAGGGCGGCAAGAAGCCCCCAAAGTCCGACACCGCGGGCAGCATGGAGTGCGAGCCCAGGGCGACGGAGGTTCAGACCCGCCGCGCCATTCCCATTTCGTGCACCAGCGAAGAAGAGGCCACCAAGGCCGAGCTCAAGTACAAGGAGTTCGGCGGCGAGCAGTGGAAGACCGTCAAGATGAGCAAGAAGGGCGACGCCTTTCTTGGGGAAATCCCCTGTTCGGCCACCCAACTCGCTGGCACCCTTCGCTTCTACATTCGCGCCCTCGACGCCTCCGGCGAGGCCGTGGACACCTACGGCACCAAGAGCAAACCCGTCGAGGTATCGGTCGTTCCGCAGACCGACCAGGACGCCCCGGCGTTCCCGGACAAGGACCCTCCGGCGCGCTGTGCCGAACAGGAGGAGTGCCCTCCGGATTTCCCCGGGTGCAAGAAGGGCGCGGGCGGCACCAAGGCCTGGGGCTCATCCTGCGGCTCCACCGACGAGTGCCAGTCGGGCCTCTCGTGTGTCAACGGTACCTGCGAGCAGGGGCAGACCTGCGATGTGGACGCTGACTGTTCGAGCGGCGCCAAGTGCGTCGGCGGAAAGTGCGACTCGAGCGGTCCGAGTGGTCCCTTCAAGAAGAACTGGCTCGGCTTCCACGCGGCTTACGATCTCGCGATCGTCGGCGGCGAGAACGTCTGCTCCAAAGACAGCCAAGACAATGAAGGCTTTGCGTGCTTCCGCGAGGGCACCGAAGACCAGTACACCGGGCTGCCCCAGCAGGGCATTGCCAACAAGATCTCGACCGGCGTAGCTCCCGGAACGGCTCGCGTGATGCTCTCGTTCGATCGTGTGCTCGGGTCGAACATCACCGTCGGCGCCCGGCTCGGCTACGCCTTCAACGGCGGACCCGCGGCGGGCGAGAAGAAGGACGTGAAGTTCTTGCCCTTCCACGCCGAAGCTCGGGTGAAGTATTGGCTGGGCAAGGACGTCTTCTCGAAGAAAGGGTTCCGTCCCTACATCGGCGGCGGCGGCGGCCTCGCCCAGGTCGACGCGAAGCTGCCCGTCACGGTCTGGGACTGCCCGGACAAGGCCTGCGCTGATGCTCCCACCAAGAGCCCCGCCGGCAAAGAGGTCAAGCTCGATGCCTACAAGAAGCTCGGGCAGAGCTTCGTGGGCCTGAACGGCGGAGTCGTGTACGCGACCAGCCAGAACAGCGGCTTCCAGCTCAACCTGAACCTCATGTTCATGTTGCCCACCACTGGCCAGGTCATCGAACCCAGCCTCGGCTACGTGATCGGACTCTGAGCCAGGAGACCTGCCGGGTCTCGGTATGACCGCGCGGCACCTGCAAGACCTGCTCGAACGCCGGGTCGCAGCGAGCGGCGACGCCGTCGCGCTGCGGACCAAGAAGTCCGGACGTTGGAGCGGCGAGAGCTGGCGCGAGTGGCGTGACGTCAGTCGGGCCCTGTCCATCGCGCTGATCGAGAGCGGGCTGGGCAAGGGCGACCGCGTGTTGCTCTTGTCGAACACTCGCGAAGAGTGGTGCATGGTGGACTTCGGGGTACTGGGGGCGGGAGGCGTCACCGTTCCCGTCTACCCGACCGCGACCTCGGAGCAGATCGCAACAATCCTCGAGAACTGCGGCGCGCGACGCGCCTTCGTCGAAGGCCCGTCACAACTCGCCCAGTTCGCGGGCTCCGGGGACGCCCTGGCGACCCTCGAAGACGTGGTGGTCTTCGAACCGGGATCCCCCATCGAGCCCATCACCCGGCCCCATGGACCGCCGCTCGTGGTTCGGCGCTGGCTGGAGGCGCTCCGCGACGCCAACGCCCTCGCGCTCAACGCTGAGGCCGCAGCGCGCTTCGAACAACGACGGGCCGAAGTCGGGCCGACCGACGCGGCGACGATCGTCTACACCTCAGGCACTACCGGCGTTCCCCGCGGCGCTGTGCTCACGCACGGCGCCCTGCTCAGTCAAGTCGACGCTTTGCTCGAAGCGGTGCCGGTGAGGGCCGACGACGAGCAGCTGATGTTCCTCCCGCTCGCGCACATCCTTGCCCGTGTCGTGCTCTTCGCTTCCGTCGCGGGCGGCGCCCGCACCGCGTTCGCGGACGGCATGCACCGGGTGATCGAGAGCTTCAATGAGGTCCGCCCGACCTTCTTCGTCTCGGTTCCCCGCTTGTTCGAGAAGGTGTTCACGGTGGCGACCGAGAACGCGGGGGCTGAAGGCGCCGTGAAGGAGCGCCTATGGCGGTGGGCGGTGGGCATCGGCCTGTCGACCTCCCGCGCGCTACAACGCGGGGACTCGCCCTCGGGGCTCCTCGCAGCGCGCCACCGCTACGCGGACAAGATCGCACTGTCGAAGGTGCGCGAGCGCTTCGGCGGCCGTCTGCGCTTCGCCGTGAGCGGCGGCGCCCCGCTCTCGAAGGACCTCGCCGAGTGGTTTCACGCGATGGGCATCTTGGTCCTCGAGGGCTACGGCCTCACGGAGATGTGCGGCTGCACCCACGTGAATCGACGCGATAAGTACCGCTTCGGCAGCGTCGGACAGCCGCTGCGGGGCGTCGAAATGCGCATCGAGAGGGACGGGGAGATCCTGCTGCGCGGCCCCGGCTCGATGCTGGGGTTCTTCGGCCAGCCGGAGGCCTCGGCCGAGGTCATCGACACCGAGGGCTGGCTTCACACCGGCGACGTCGGGCGCGTCGACGCCGAAGGCTTCTTGACCATCGTGGATCGCAAGAAGGACCTGATCGTCACGGCCGGCGGCTCGAACGTCGCGCCGCAGGGTCTCGAGCGGTTGCTCTGCCAGTCCCCGTGGATCAGCCAGGCCGTGGTGATCGGCGACCGCGAGCGCTTCTTGGTAGCGCTCGTCGCGCTCGACATGACCACAGTACGCCCCTGGGCCGCGGATCACCGACGCGGCACCGACCCCGCCGCGCTCTCCCGCGATCCGGAGCTACGAGCCATGCTCCAGCTCGACATCGACGACATGAACAGGCGGCTCTCTCGCTTCGAGCAGATCCGGAAGTTCACCGTGCTCGATCGCGAGCTCAGCGTGGCCGAGGGCGAGCTGACAGAGACGCTGAAGCCCCGCCGGGAGCGCATCCGCGAGCGCAACTCGAGCGCGATCCGAACGATGTACGACGCCTCGGCGGTGAGCCACGCCAAGCCCTCCGAGCGGCCCTGATCTACGGCGAGGCACGGAGAGCGCGGAAAGCGCGGAGGGCGCCGAGAACGCCGAAAACGCCGAAAACGCCGAGAGTTTCTTGCTCAGAAGTCAGAGGCAGAACGCGCACGCGCACGCGCACCCGCACGCGACCCCGACCCCGACCCTGACCCCGACCCTGACCCTGACCCTGACCCCGACCCCGACCCCGCACCCGACCCCGCACCCGACCCCGACCCCGACCCCGACCCCGACCCCGAAGGCGCGGAGCACGCGGAGCACGCGGAGCACGCAGGGATTTTCTTCCTCGGATTCAGCCCCCCAACCCCTACCGAATCAATCCCGTGAGCAGCGCCACAACGCGATTCCCAATCGCGACACACCGCGCGGCATCCTCCGCCGACGCGTCGCCCGTGAGCGAAGCGATCTCGACAGCGGCGACGGCCTCCACCGCCTCGCCGCGTGCGATGGCAAACGCCCGCGCCTTGTCTCGGCGCGTGACGCGACCCGCTCCCTCAGCGCAGTTGAGACAAGTGCTCTTGGCGGCTCGCGTGGCTTCGTCGCGAAGCTTCGCATCGCGCACATTCGCCTTGCGCACGGCGAGCAGAAGCTCGACCGCGACCTGGTAGGCGACGAGCTTGTGATGGGGCAGTAGGAAGCGGGGCGGAGTGTTGCGGTCGGTCATGCCCCCCCCTCCGCGCAGGAAGCGTGACGCCGCGCTCCGCGGCGTCGCGTTTCGTGCGCGTTCTCCGCAGGACCGACCGCAACGCGCAGCCCCACGCTCTTCAGCGCTTGCCGGAAATGGACCCCTTTGTGCTCGCCAAAACGGACCCCCAAAATTCGCTCGGACTCGGGGTGAGCAGGTCGTTTGGCGCGCGCCAAGAAGAGTCGAAGGTGCCTCGGACGGCCTGCTCACCTCGTGGCGAGCACCGCGTCGAGCTACGCGATTCCCAGCGGGAATGCCGCTTCGCTCGACGCGGACCCGGCGGACGTTGCCGGGGGACAGGTCCAGGGTGCGCAACCGCATCGGACACTGTCAAGCACGTCGTGCACGGTCGCCGCCGACGGTGGGTCTGTTCTCGAGAGCAGACCCGGGTCAATTCTCGATAGCGTCGAAGCCCACGCTCACTGACCCCGCACGCGCACGCGCACGCGCACGCGCACCCGCACGCGACCCCGACCCTGACCCCGACCCCGACCCCGCACCCGACCCCGCACCCGACCCCGACCCCGACCCCGACCCCGACCCCGACCCCGAAGGCGCGGAGCACGCGGAGCACGCGGAGCACGCAGGGATTTTCTTCCTCGGATTCAGCCCCCCAACCCCTACCGAATCAATCCCGTGAGCAGCGCCACAACGCGATTCCCAATCGCGACACACCGCGCGGCATCCTCCGCCGACGCGTCGCCCGTGAGCGAAGCGATCTCGACAGCGGCGACGGCCTCCACCGCCTCGCCGCGTGCGATGGCAAACGCCCGCGCCTTGTCTCGGCGCGTGACGCGACCCGCTCCCTCAGCGCAGTTGAGACAAGTGCTCTTGGCGGCTCGCGTGGCTTCGTCGCGAAGCTTCGCATCGCGCACATTCGCCTTGCGCACGGCGAGCAGAAGCTCGACCGCGACCTGGTAGGCGACGAGCTTGTGATGGGGCAGTAGGAAGCGGGGCGGAGTGTTGCGGTCGGTCATGCCCCCCCCCTCCGCGCAGGAAGCGTGACGCCGCGCTCCGCGGCGGCGCGTTTCGTGCGCGTTCTCCGCAGGACCAACCGCAACGTGCAGCCCCACGCTCACTGACCCCGCACGCGCACCCGCACGCGACCCTGACCCCGACCCCGCACGCGACCCCGACCCTGACCCCGACCCCGCACGCGACCCCGACCCTGACCCCGACCCCGCACGCGACCCCGACCCCGACCCCGACCCCGCACGCGACCCCGACCCCGACCCCGACCCCGCACCTAGCCCGCGCTCACTGCTCCGATTGCTCACCCCGCGCCGCCAGCACCAAAGCCGCTCCCACCGGATACGCCAAGAAGAGTCCGGTGACGACCCTCACCCAGCCGGAGGGCGGCCGCATCGCAAGGCCCTCGGTCGCAACGTCCAAGAGCATCACGACGGCTCCAAGGCCCACCCAGATGCGAAGCGGCCAGGCGTCGAGGCGCGGTCGGAGTACCAGTGCGCCGAGCCCGAGGCCGAAGTAGATCCCGAAGCAGCGCGAGCACACCGACATCACCACCCCGAAGAGGTCAAAGGACCGCCCCAATTCGCGGTGGCATTGGAACTCGAACCAGGTCTCGAAGGGCAGCGCGATCAGGCGGAGCCCGGGCAGCTGTGCGAAGAACGGCGTGACGATGGGCGCGACGCCGAGGACCACCAGCACGACTCGGACCGCGCGGCCGAGCCAAACGCCGCTGGGGCGATCGAGGCGCGACCCCATTCAGCCCTTCTTGGGCTCCGGCACCGAGCGCCCCATCTGCCTCAGCACCGACTGCAGATCCGTCCAAACCTCGCGCTTCGCACTCGGAGTTCTGAGCAAGTACGCAGGATGAAAGGTCGGCATCACCGCGATGCGGCCTTTGTACAGCTTCCACTTGCCTCGGAGGCGCGTAATGCCTTCCGTGGTGCCGAGCAGACCCTGCACCGCCGTTGCGCCGAGCGCGACGATGACCTCGGGATTGAGAACGGCGATCTGCTGCTCGAGGTAACGCACACACTCGGCCATCTCGTCGGCCGCGGGCTTGCGGTTGTTCGGGGGCCGGCACTTCACGATGTTTGCGACGTACACCTCGTCGCGGGAAAACCCCATCGCTTCGATCATCTTGTCCAAGAGCTGGCCGGCTGCTCCCACGAAGGGGAGGCCCTGCTCGTCCTCCTCGGCTCCCGGCCCCTCACCCACGAAGCACAGACCCGAGCTCCCAATGCCGCGCGCGAAGACGGCCTGCTTTCGCGCCGAGTGCAGTCCGCAGGCAGCGCACTCGCTTACCTGAGCGGCGATGAGGTCCAGCGCTCGCTTGCGCTCGGTGGGGTCGACAATCGCGGCCGGTAAAGACGCCGTAGCGGTCGCTGCCCGCGGAGCATCGGACCTGGGGGAAGCCGGAGGCGAGGGCGAGAGCGCGTGAGTTCCTGCGCCCGGCGGCCTCTCATCAGGCAGTGCGTCGTCTGGTCCCCGACGCGCCCGCGCGATCTCGGCGGTCGCAGCCGGCAGGCCACTCGCGCCGGTGGCCTGTTGCCAGTCTGCGTGGGCGGCGAGGGCCGCGGCCAGCACGCGCAGCTCGTCTCGCGGGTCGGGCTCCGTCGAGGGCATCGCTCGTCAGTGCTCGTTCGCCTGAAGCCAGCGCTCGGCTTCGAGCGCGGCCATGCAGCCGGTACCGGCCGCCGTGACCGCCTGGCGATACACCCAATCGGCGACGTCACCCGCGGCAAACACGCCGGGCATGCTGGTGCGGGGCGTGCCCGGCTCGACCTTCAGGTAGCCGTTCGAATGCAGCTCGAGCTGGGCCTTGAAGAGGTCCGTCAGGGGAGTGTGACCGATGGCGACGAACATCGCGCTCACGTCCACCGTGCGCGAATCGCCGGTCTTCAGGTCCTTGACGCGTACGCCGGTCACCTGGTCTTTGGAGACATCGAGCACATCTTCGACCACGTGGCTGTAGAGGATCTCGATCTTCGGATTGGCGACGACGCGCTGCTGCATGGCCTTCGAAGCGCGGAACTCGTCGCGGCGGTGAATCAAGGTCACGCGCGAGCACAGGCCGGCGAGGTAGCTCGCCTCTTCCATGGCCGTGTCGCCCCCACCCACGACGGCTACGGGTTTGTTCCGGAACAGCGCCCCGTCGCAGACTGCGCAAGCGCTGACGCCCTTGTTCTTGAGCTTCTCTTCGTTGGGCAGGCCAACGTAGTTGGCGCGGGCACCCGTCGCGATGATCACGCTCTTGGCAAGGTGCAGCACGTTCTCGTCTTCGCCGACCCAAACCTTGAAAGGCCTAGACGAGAAGTCGACCTTCTGCACGTCCGCCGTGACGATCTCCGTACCCTGGTGCTCCGCTTGCTCGCGGAACTTCCCCATCATCTCCTGGCCGGTCACACCTTGGGGAAAGCCCGGGTAGTTCTCGACGTCGGTGGTGAACATGAGTTGTCCGCCGGGGATCAGGCCGCCTGCGTTGAAGCCCTCGACGCAGAAGGGCTTCAGGTTCGCGCGGGCGGCGTAGATCGCCGCAGTGAGGCCGGCGGGGCCGGAGCCGATGATCAGGACGTTGTGGAGACGCGGTTCGGACATGGGTGACGATCTCCTAGCAAAGCGCCGAGCAGGGCCCAAGCCCCACGTCAGGCGTGGGCAAAGAGCGTGATCTCGTCGCGATCGTGGTAGAGCTGGCGAGTTCGGAGGTCCTTCCAGCCGCCCTCGCGGACGATACGGCGGGCCTCCTCGACCGCAGCCACGCGCCGCTTCATGGGCAGCTTCAGGTTCGACACGACGAGGCGCGCCATGCCTTCGCGGCCCCAGCGCGCAATCAGGCGCGCGACCTCCGCCGGCTTGTGGACCATGTCGCAGAAGAGCCAATCCACTGGCTCGTCAGGCCTAAATTCGAAAGCGTTGCCGCGCAGGTGTTTCAGTCGCCTATCCTTGGCGATGATCGGAGCCATGGCGGCGCGATCGACCGCGATGACCCGCGCCCGACGAGCGAGCAGTGCGAAGGTCCAGCCACCGGGCGCTGCGCCGAGATCGACGCAAGTCTCGCCGGGCCCCGGACCGATGCCGATCCAGCTGATGGCCTCGAGTACCTTCGCCGTGGCTCGCGATGGGGCGCCGGGCGGCAGCTTCATGCGCGCCCGCCCGCCCGGCCAATTCGATGCCACCTCGCCCACCGGCGACGCTCCGATGAATGCCTGATCAGGCGCGACGACGGCGACTTGCACGAGCGGCTCGGTGGCGGCAAGCCGGTCGGCACGGACTTCGCGCGCCGAGCGGTCGCCGAGCCCAGCGCGCAGATCGCGACCGAGCTGATCGGCGAGCCCGGTCAACTGGTTGCCCGCGTCACTGTCAGGAACCCACACGTGGAGCGAGAAAGCACCGTCACCGGTCAGCTCGCGGACAAGGGACAGACACGGATCCGCTTTGGTGCCGGTCTGCGCGGCGATGGGCATGCCCTGCCGGCCAAAGGTCGGCAGACCGGCCTTCGGCCTCCGCCCGCGGGCCAGCGCGGGCCCGAGCACCCGACCCTGCTCCAGCTCTTCGGCGAGGTCCCGCTCAAAGCCGGCGCGACACGTCCAAAGCGAGTCGACGGTCATGACTGCGTTCAGAATCGGGCCGTCGCGCCCACCGAAACGACATTCACGCTCTGCCGAAACCGCCCGCTGTTGATGGCGTAGGGCGAACGGAAGGGAGGCGACGCGCTGGCGTCTCCGCTCACGACCAAGAGCTTGCCGCTGTCGCCGTTGTCGATCTCGCTGACGAAGACGTGCATGTACGCCGCCTCGATGTCGATCATCGACAAGCGATAGGTCGCGCCCAACGAGACTCCGATGCGCTGGCTCGCCAGGAAGGAGACGTTCGCGTATTCGTCGTTCTGCACGTTGGGCTCCCAGAAGCCGCCGGCGCGGGCCGAGAGCTGGGAAGGCAAGACCACGTAGTCGCCGCCGACTCGGACTCCAACGCTGTCACGCTTCACCTTGAAATCGATGTCGTTGTTCTGTGGCACGCTCCCGGGGGTGCCTTTCACCGGCACCGCGGGCGACTCGGGAAAGCGCAGCTCGGCCCGTTCGTAGGCGCTGTTGCGCGTGTACGAGACGTCGAGCTCGAGGTCGAAGACGTCGTCCACCAAGGGATTCGAACGCCGGACTGGGGCTTGCCCGGCTTGCGAGGCAGGTGAAAGCGCGCCCCGATGCGAGCCTCGAGGGGATTGGGGACTCGAAAGCGACCGAGCCCCTTCTGGATGTCTCCGGAGTCGCTCAGGTCGGGGCTGTCCGACGTGCCGTTGTTGGTCCAGTAGTTCGCCTTCATGCTCAGGTCGCCCTGGGCGTCGAAGGCGTCCTGCATGATGACGTTCAGCCCGACGTCGAAGTTGCTCGCCGGAGAATAGAGTATGCCGAAGGTCGCTCCCGGGATGAACCAGTCAGCGACCTTCAGCTCGGCCCGTACGTCCGCGGTCACGGGATCGCGAAAGCTCCCGTCAGGCTGAGCCGTGGGAGACAGGCTCATGTTTGCGTTGGCGAGTCGGTACTTGGCGAAACCCCACACAAAACCTGCTCCGACCCGCAGGCCTTTCGCGGGTTCGAAGCCAGCTCCCAGCGTCGTATTGAGCGCCAAGCCGTCTTGCTCGAGCAGCATGTAACGCTGCGGAGACGGCACCGACTGCGTCACTCCGAAGCTGTTCTCGATCTCGATGGTCTCGGGGAAGCGCAGCAATCCGTACATGTTTGGCGGCGCCACCGACAGGCCGATGCCCAGGCGATCGCTCGCACGGTACACCCCGGCAACCGCCGGCAGCGGGGTGGGGCTGCCCTTGTTTTCGTTGCAGACCTCGGGGTAGTCGATGCCGTCCGGCGGAAGCGCGAGCTTTTGGCCGGCGCCTTGCCGCAGAAAGCACACCTTGTTGAAGACCAGGTGCACGTTGGCGAGCACGCCCGATTTCTGCCCCGCCAACCCCGCGGGATTCTGAAAGGTCGCGAGCGGATTCGTCGCGCGCGCTACCCAGGCGCCGCCGCGTCCCAGTGGTTCGGTGCCGATGTCCGGGAAGTCTTGGACGTCGGTGGCGTGCGCTGCCTGACTCACGCCGATGACGCAAAGCGCGCCGGCCACGGCCACCGAGCGCGACTTGCTCATGCCTTGATCGGGCTGGCCTTGAGGGCAGCCTTTCCGTCTTTGACGTAGACGCTGAACTTCACCTTCGATGCGCCGTGACGCTGCACTAGAGCGTCACGGTTCTTCTTCAGCGTCTGCTCGAACTTCTCGTAGGTGAAGCCTTCGATGTTCTCGCCGCACTGCTTCTTGAGCGCGACGAACTCCTCGTAGACCGCGAGCCAAGCGGCCGCTTCGCTCTCTCCCGACGATGGCGCGGCTTCCGCGCTCGCCGTGGGTGCCGAGGCTTGAGGGCGCGGCGGCGGTGGAGCCCCGCCCCCGCGCGGCGGCGGCTTTGGGAGTCGAGGCTGCGACGGCGCCGACGGCAGGGTCGCGTCGTAGCTCGCCGGGGCAGCTCCGACGCCCGATGGCATCGCGTCCCCGGGGAACGAGAAGGCGCTCATCTGGGGTTCGGCGGGCAGATCGCCGAGCACTTGCGTGAGATCTGCGGCGCGGCGCGGCACGCCGCCCTTGGCCGCAACCTTGTCGATCCCGTCGTTCAGATCCGAAGCGATCTTACGATACGCGCCCCGGAACTTGCTCGGCGCCAGCTGATCGACCTCGCCCTTCGCGAGCCGCGTGGCCTCGCCTCTGAAGATGGCCAGCGGGCGCGAGTGCTCGAAGATCGAAAAGAGCAGGCCGAGCAGCATGGCCCCGACCACGATTCCGGCGACCAGCGGCACGGGCACGCCCCGCTTGTCTTTGTCGTCCGCCTGCTTGAAGAAGCCCAGCGGGCCGTTCACGCGCGCCGGCAGCCGGCCCACAGCGTAGCCCGCGCCCAGCTCCCACGCTTCACCCGGCAGGCGCGTGTACTGCACGCCGAGCCCCATGCCTCCGAGGGTTCGGATCCCGCTGCGCCCTTTTTCGTTGTAGTCGGGGTCGCTGTCGACGTTGCCGAGGTCGCTCACGATTTGATCGAGCAGAGCCTTGTCGAAGTCCTCGGGTGCTCCCGCCGCGACGCGCTGGCCTCGAGTGTAAAACGCTACCGCCGCGCCCGTGCGACTGGACAGCTCGCGCGCGAACTTGTCGTCGATGATCCGGGCGCCCATGATGGCTCCGGCGGGCATCGCGCCGGCCTCGACCTCCACGGGGCGCGTCACGACTCGGTAGATGCGGTCGAGCACCAGAGTGTCGTCGCGGATGAACCCGTGGAGCGCGTCGGCCACCACCGGATAGCCACCGAGCTCGAAGTCCTCCATACCGGCCGCCTGCTCGTAGCCGATGTGGGCCACCACTCGCCCGTGCTGGTCCACGGCGAACACCGAGTCGAAGGCGAACTCGGCGGGGATGTTGGCGTTGACCTTGCGCAGCGCAGCGCCCACCTTCTCGCGAGCTTCATCCGGGACCTTCGCGTCCGAATCGCTGGACTTCTGAAGCATCTTGCCGACGTCGGGGTCGAGCGAGAAGGCGATCAGCTGCGCCGAGCGCTGGCGAGCGTCGTTACCGAGGTACCAGGAGACAACCTGCGCATCGGAAGAGAGCGCCTCACCCATCGCCCGCGAACCGACACGGTTGTACATGCCGGCTGCCAAGAACAGCACGAAGGCGGCGACGCCGAGCAGCAGTCCAAGAACCACGTACCAGAATCGAGACAGCAGCATCAGTTGCCTTTGTCCTTTTCCTTGTCCTTGTCGTCGGCCTTCTTCTCTGGCTTTTTCTCTTCGGCGACCTTGAGCGGCACCTTGAGCTCGACGTCGCCGGCCTTGAGCTCGACGGGAAGTCCGGGCCCGACCTTCTTTCCGGCGAAGTAGGCCTGGATCGTGTAGGTGCCCTCGGCTGGAACGTTGATGGCGAATTCTCCTTTGAGATTCGGGTAGGCGATACCAGCAACGTTGGGCTCCGCGATGACCCACATGCGCAGGCTCGGGGCGGCCTCGTCACGGATTTCGAAGGAGCCAGCCTGAGACGCGGTCCAATCGCGGCGTGCTCCCTTGATGGTATCGCCGGGCTGGAAGGTCGAGACGTTCACGCCGAAGAGGCGGTGCTTGAAAGGATCCGTGTTGTGGAACTGGAGCTGTTGGCCCGGAGGAACGACGATCGTCACCGGAGTCGTCCGACCCCCGCCTACCCTGATCAGGATCGCCGTCTTCTGCGGCGTCTGCTTGCCCTCGGCGAGGGCGACGACGCAGATCTCTTTCGGGATGTGCGGAAAGAGGTGGCGGAACTCGGGACGCACCGTCGGAACGATTTCGCGGAACGAGTAGCCGCGCTTCTTGGGATCGCGCGCCTCTTCCCAAACCGGGTTCAGGAGGGAGCGGAAACCCGTGATCTTGCCTTTTACCTTGGCGGCCCGCGCGACCGGGGCGTAGCCGACGACCGCGAGACCGACCCCGAGGAGCAGGGCGACCCGCCCAACCGTGGAAAACATCGGGGCCGACGCTAGTTCAGCCCCCGACGGGACGGAAGGCCCGCAAAGGCGAACGGGCCGACTTTTCAGCCAGCCCGTTCATGGGTTCCTTACCGCCAGAGCCGTGAGATTGGTTGCGTAGCCCGAACCCCTAGCACTGCTAGGTGGGACGCTCGTCGGGGCTTCCGGCTTCCCGGTGAGAAAGCCCGGGCCTGCACTCCACCCGCGAAATTGCGTCCCGGGTTCGTTATGCTTGTCAGGAGTTCGTTACTGCGCTCCTCGCCTGCTCCGCAGAGGGAACCACTCCCAGGTTATTTACGGCGACCCCCTTCGTCAACCGCACCGCGGGCAGTTTTGTGCAGGAAATTTGGGTTTTTCTTCCCGCTTGGCCCTTGACATCCGGCACGCCCGGTAGGGTGCGCGCCGGAAACTGGGCCCAATGAGCGCACCTGGGTCATCCCTGCCCGCATGACATGGGCGACCTCGACCAGTGACCAGCCGTCGGGCATGTGCGGCGACGTGCGTTTCGTGGAGAGCGCCGAGCGCGCCGAGCTGGAGGCGATGGCGACCCGCACCGGACTCTTGCTGGTGCCCGTCGAACCGCCCCGCCCGGCCCTGAGAGGCCGGCTCGCCCTGCTGATCGAGTCCGCGGTCGAAGAGCAGCTCGAGAGCCGCGGAGCGCCGCCGCCGGGAGTGGGCGCATCCAGCGATCTGGACGCTTCGCTCAGCGACCAGCTCTATCGCGCTCGCCTGGTCGGGAGCTCAGGGCTCGCCATTTCGCTCTACACCCTCGAAGGCATCGCCAATCTGGCGGGCGCGATCGACGCCGAGGACAGCGCCGTGCTTCGGTGGTGGCTCGCCGCGACCCGCGAACGCCCGGTGCACCTGTACCTCGCGACGAGCGACCGAGCGGTCGGCGTCTACGGGGAGCCGGTCGCGATGGCGTCGTTGCTCTCGAGCCGAACGGCCGATAGCAGCAACAGAGCGCACGGCTCCCCCAACGCGGCACCCGAGGTCCGTTACAGCGCAGAGACCATGGACCTCTCCGAGGTCCCACCCGCCGTCGCCGAGGTCGCCCGCCGCATCGTGGTAAACGACGACGACGACGAACTGACGCCCTCGCCCACCCCGGTCACCTGCGAGCCAGTGAACGACGCTGAGGCCCTGATGCAGGCCATGGCGGCGATCTTCGCCGATGAGACCACGCCGTCGGAGGGCGTTCCGGCGGTCACCGCCGACGGCCCCGATGCCTTCGACCCGGGCCCACCGAGACCGACCCTGCCCGCCTCCGAGCGGGTCGACGCATCGGACTTCGAGATTGAGACTCCGTCCGGCGAAGTTGTGTCGATGACGCCTCCGTCCGTGGAGGACTTCTGCTCGCCGCCGACTCCCGAGGTGACCAGCGCACAGCCCTCGGCAGAGTCGCCCTCACCCAGCCACCACTCCCCGTCTCCGGAACCCGCAGCCGTCGCCTTGCTCCGCGAAGCCGAGACCCTCGAACCTCCGCCCAAGAAGAGCCGCCCCCCCCTCGATCCCAACGCCGCCGTCGAGTGGCGCCGGTGGGTGCAAGAACTCGAGAGCACGCGCGGACCGAAGCCGCTTGCGGTCGTCGAGCGGACCTTCGTGTCCGCCTACGTTCCGCTCACCGACGCGCTGGCGCGCGGCCTGGCAGGTGCGGAGGCAGAGCCCATCGCAGACGCATGGGCCAAGAGCTTCGCGCGGAGCTACAGCGAGGCCTTCGACGCGCTTCGACTGCGCGGCAAGCGGCCGACCATGGTGCTCGACATCCCCGATCTGGCGATGCGCATCGGGCGCCTGCACGGCGCACGTTCGGCTCAGCTCATCCTGGTGGACGGCATGCGCTTCGATCTGGGCCTGCGGGTGAACGAGCGCCTCCGACCCCTGCTCGGACAGCGCGCGGCGCTGACCGAACGCCTGCTGCTCTGGTCAGCGCTGCCGACGACTACCGCGATGCAGTTGGAGTTGATCGGGCGCGGGCCCCAGGGTCTCAAGGAGGTCACGGAGCAGACCGACAGCGAGATCCCCGTCGCTCGGGGGCGCGCCGCCGCGACGCTGCGACGAATCCGCGCCGGTCACCGCGAAGTGCTCAAACTCGATCTCATCGAGAGCGCGATGAGCGTGCCCGGCGGGCCCCTCGCCGAGCGCCTCGACGACCTCGCCGACGAGGCCGCAGAAGCCCTCGCGGGCCACCTCCTGCGCCTGCCCCCGCGCACGCTCGCCCTGGTCTTCGGCGACCACGGCTTTTCCCTCGACCAGGTCGGCGGCGGAACCAGCGCCGGGCGATCCGGCGGCGCCTCGCCGGAAGAAGTCCTCGTGCCCGCCTTTGCGTGGCTCGTCGGCGCCGTGCACTGAGGCCATTTTCCCGGGGCCCGGTCCAAGCGCATGACGGCAGCGCCGCGGCGTTGTAGCTCAGACGCATGACCATGGTCCACGGCGGGCGCCTCGTCGCCCAGGCGCTCAAGCGGCACGGCATCGATCACGTCTTCACGCTCTGCGGCGGGCACATCCAAGCCATCTACGACGGCTGCCTCGACGAAGGGATCCGCGTGGTGGATACCCGTCACGAGCAGACGGCCGGCCACTGCGCCGACGGTTACGCGCGTGTGACCGGCAAGCCGGGGGTGTGCCTGGTCACGGCCGGGCCGGGCATCACCGACGTGGTGACGGCGGTGGCCAACGCGCAGCGCGCGGGCGTGCCCATGCTCTGCATCGGCGGCGCGGGACCGAAAGCGCTCGCTGACATGGGCTCACTTCAAGACATGGACTCGGTCACGCTGATGCGACCGGTCTCCAAGTGGAGCGTGCAGGTCCCCGAGATCCGCCGAGTGAAGGAGTACATCGACAGCGCGTTCCGCATCGCGCAATCGAACTTGCCGGGACCCGTGTACCTCGAGATGCCCCTCGATCTGCTGATGAATTGGCACGAGGACGAGGACCCGCTCACGGCGCCGATGCCTCCCGCTCGTCCCAGCGGCGACCCCGCGAGCATCGAACGCGCAGCGGCTTTGTTGAAGCAGGCAGAGCGACCGAGCTTCGTGATCGGCGCGCAACTGCGCTGGTCCGAAGATCGCGAAATCGTCAGGCGCTTCGCGGATAAGGTACGCGCTCCCTTCTTCCTCAACGGAATGGCGCGGGGAGGTCTGCCCTTCGCCCACGAGTGCTCGTTCACGCGCTCGCGCAGGCAAGCGCTGGCCGAGAGCGACGTCATCTTCGTGTTCGGCACCCCCTTCGATTTCCGCATGGACTACGGCCGTCCGGGAACCTGGAACCCAAACGCCAAGGTCGTCCAAATCGATCTGGATGGCGCCGAGCTCGGAAAGAACCGCGCCATCGACGTCGGCATTCACGGTGACAGCGGGCTGGTGCTCAAGCAGCTCCTCGACGCGGTCGGCCAGAAGGACGCAACGACCTGGCTGACGGCTCTGCGGGCCGCCGAGGACAAGCGCCGCGGCAAGATGAAGGCTGAGATCGAGAGCGACGCCGATCCGCCGAACCCGCTCCGCGTCTGCCACGAAGTCGGCAAGCGTCTGGGCAAGAGCGACGTCGTGATCGGCGACGGCGGCGACTTCGTCGCCACGGCCGCCTACGTGATCCCGCTCGAGTGGCCCCAGCTTTGGATGGACCCGGGACCGCTGGGCACCCTCGGGATCGGCCCGGGCTATGCCATGGCCGCGGCGCTGGCGCGCCCCGACTCCCGCACCGTGATCATGTACGGCGACGGCTCCTTCGGCCTCAACGGCATGGAGTTCGAGGCCATGGCCCGGCAGAAGCTGCCGGTAGTGGCGGTCATCGGCAACGACGCCAGCTGGACTCAGATCCGGCGCGGCCAAGTGGCCATGTACGGCGAAGATCGAGCCGTGGCGACCAAGCTCGACTACACGCGCTACGACCAGGTCGTGGAGGCGCTGGGCGGCAAGGGCTTCTGGGTGGAGCGCACGGCGGATCTGGGTCCCGCCCTCGACGCCGCCTTCGCCGCCGGCGTGCCCGCCTGCGTGAACGTGAAGATCGCCTCGAGCGACTTCCGCAAAGACGCCATCAGCGTGTGAGGCTCAGCGCCGCGCTGAAGCGGTTGCCGCCGAATTGCTCGACCGGTTCGTAAATTGGCGGCGCGAGGTCGTAAGCGCCCGAGGTGAAGCCCGCACTCCCGAGCTCGGACCAGCGGAAGGCGCGATCCAGGCTGACGCGGATCGCGAGCTCGCCTTTCGCCCCAGCGGGAACCTCGATGGCTACCGGAAAGTAAACCGCCCACACGCCCTGCTCGTCGAACGCCTCTGCCTCCGCCGTCGCGGAGTGCTCGGGCACGGGCAATACTCCGTCGTAGCTGCGCTCGACGCCGCTGCCCGAGAACGCGTGCTCGTAGTGTCCTTGCTCCAGACTCTTGCCCTCGACCACGGCGCCCTCGCTGGTGGCTTGGAGCACGCGCAACGTGCCTGCGGCGGCCGTTCCGGCTTCGTGCAGCGTCGCGGCCACCTCGAATCGAGACCAGTCCTGCACCATGCGCGCCTTGACGTACCTTCCAGGGCGCACATCCGCGGGCTCGATCGTCGCCAGGAGGGTGGGCGTGCTCGCGCTGTAGTCAGCAGTCAGGTTACTGGGGCTGGCATCGAAGAGCACCCAGATGCCGCCCGCGTCATCGATCAGCTCGAGGCCCCGCAGGCCGGCCGTGACGCGCTCGGCCGTCTGTCCTGAAAGCCCGTCCTGATGCGGGTACGTTTCGTACGCTCCCGCGATGGTGAGGCTGAGATTCGCCGCGCCGCTGGACGTCGCGGCATCCGAGCTGCCGCAGGCCGAGCAGAGCCCGATCGCGATGCACAGAAACGGAGTCTTCATCATGACGCACCTCGCTGAGCAGAGAGCATGCCAAGGGTGGTCGCGCCAGGTTCCCGCATCCATTCAGGGAGCTCGTAGCCATCGGTTCTCGGACCGCTCCGAACCGAAGTTCACGAGGGGAAGGCCCTTGACCTGGGCCAAACCCGCGAAAAGAGCGGGTTTCGTTGCGCACCGAAGGGAAGCGGGCTACGGTCCCGCCCGTCACAGCGTTTTCGGTACCGCCTGCCTGCCTCTCGCACTGAGATCGCGGAAAGTCGACTCCCCGACAGCGATCCTGTGGTGGCAGCTACTGCTGCCTCCAGCGTCATCAGGGCGCGGTTCTCCTGGTGCTCGCTGGTTGGTGCGCTAACCACGCACGAGAGAAGAACCGCAATTCGAGAGAGCAAGCAAATGAGTAACCGATTGTACGTAGGCAACTTGGCATTTCACACCACTGAGGACGTGCTCCTGGACGCGTTCGCGAAGATCGGCTCGGTCACCGAGGCCAAGCTGATCATCGACCGCGAGACCGGCCGCTCCCGCGGCTTCGGGTTCGTCACCATGGGTTCCGCTGACGAGGCCCAGCGCGCCATCGCGCAGCTAAACGGCGCCGACCTCGACGGCCGCGCGCTCAAGGTGAACGAGGCCGAAGAGCGTCGTCCCAAGGGCGGCGGCGGCGGTGGTGGTGGTGGTGGACGTTCGTTCGGCGGCGGTGGTGGCGGCGGCCGAGGCGGCTGGGGCCGCTCCTGATGACCGAACCCCGCGATCGCGGCGGCGCGGCAGATGCTGCGCCGCCGTCCGCGGACTTTGACAATCCGAAGCTACCCGACGCGCTCGACCGAGAGGTCGACGCGATCGGAAAGGCCTGGGCCGAGCACGCGATCGCAGCGTTCCGCAACGAGGGACGCTCGATCACGGGCGGCTGGCCGGGCACCATGAGTGAAGCGCGCGCCCGCGTGAGTGGTTGCGCGCGCAGCTCGGCGCGGCGCGTCGAGCCCAATCGAGAGGCACTCGCGCGGAGGGCCTACTTGGTCGCCAAGTCGACGTGGCTCACGCGAACCGCGCCTGACGGCGACGAGTGATGCAGAGAGACGGAGGCAGGTATGGCAGGCAATCCCAGCGCCAAGAAACGACAGAAAGAGCTCGCGCGGCGGGAGCACCAACGCGACAAGGAGGAGCGCCGCCAGCAGCGCAAGGTGGATAAAGAGACTCCGACCAACCTCGCTCCGGGTGAGGATCCAGAATCTGGCGGGCATCATCCCCGGCCCGCAGCCGCTTCCCGAAGAGGCCGAGGCCGAGATCGAGGCCGAGGCCTGATCTTCAGGGTTTCGCACCGGGCCGAGCCGGCCCGAGCTTGGAGCGCGCCGACAGGTACTCGATCAAGTCCATTTTGGTGACGAGGGCCTGAACGTGGCGGTCGTCGTCGACGACCAACGCCACCTCGCCGCGCTCGAAGATTTCCGGCAACGCGCCGGCGCCTTCGTGGGGGGCGACAGTAGAGATCTTTCGAACCATGACCTCGGCCAGGGGCGTGTTGCGATCGCGACCCTGCACCAGGAACCCAAGCACGTCGGTCTCGGTGATGATGCCGGTGAGGCGGCCTGCGCTCGTGCACGGAAGCTGGGAAATCCCATGGCTCTTCAGCGTCGTCACGGCGTCGCCCAGCGTCTGGTCGTCCTCGATGCAGATGACCTGTTTGGTTGGCAGCGCGCGCACGATGTCGCCGATGCTGCCCATCTCCCAGTCGAGATCCAGAAAACCGTGTTGCCGCATCCAGGCGTCGT
Source organism: uncultured delta proteobacterium (assembly GCA_963716725.1). Lineage (GTDB taxonomy): Bacteria > Myxococcota_A > Polyangia > Polyangiales > Polyangiaceae > JADJKB01. The sequence goes on along the minus strand of CAVQUB010000032.1, from coordinate 292,008 downwards.
CAACGAACTTCGACAGGTAGTTGCGGATCGAATCCGGCAAGACCACCACGACGCGCGCGCCCTTGGGCAGCTCGCGCGCGACCTGCAAGGCAGCCCAGACCGCCGCTCCGCCGGAGCCGCCGACGAGCAGCCCCTCCTGGCGGATGAGCTGCCGCGCCATGAGGAAGCTGTCCCGGTCGTTGGTCTTGATCCACCGTCGACCAGCTTGGGGTCGAGCACGTCGGGGATGAAGTCGTAGCCGATGCCCTCGACCTTGTAGCTCTTGATTTCGCCCGGACCGGCCAGGATCGAGCCCTCGGGGTCGACGCCGACGATCTGACAGCCTGGGACCTCACGCTTCACGACCTTGGCGACCCCGCTGATCGTGCCGCCGGTGCCTGCCGTCAGAACCACTGCGTCGAGCTTGCCGCCGCACTGGTCGAGGATCTCCTGGCCCGTGCCGTGCTCGTGCGCCAGCGGGTTGTCGGGATTGCCGTACTGGTCGAGGATGTGCGAGTTGGGCATCACCTCTCGCAAGCGCTTGGCGACGCCGATGTGGCTCTCGGGCGCGTCCCAGGCGGCCTCGGTGGGCGTGCGGATGATCTCGGCGCCGAGCGCCTCGAGCACCACCTGCTTCTCGCGGCTCATCTTCTCCGGCATCGTGATGATCATGCGGTAGCCCTTGACCGCCGCTGCCATGGCCAGGCCGATGCCGGTGTTGCCGCTGGTGGGCTCGATCAGCGTGTCGCCGGGCTTGATGCGCCCGCTCTTCTCGGCCTCGACCAGCATGCGTACGCCGATGCGGTCCTTGACGGAGCCGCCGGGGTTCAGGAACTCGCACTTGGCCAAGAGCTCGCAGGGCAGATCACGACCAAGGCGCGACAGGCGGACGAGTGGCGTCCCCCCAACGGCATCGAGCACGGAGTCCAAGATGGGCATGTCGGGAAAGAAACTCCGCGCTCGTGGCGCGTCAAGGGCATCACTGCACGAGGGTCAGCTCGAGCATGATGTCGATCTCTTGGGTGCCGCGGACGATGCGCACTCGAACCTTGTCGCCCGCCTTCCGGCCATCGAGCGCGTTGTAGAGGTCGTCGTAGCTCTTGACTCGATGTTCGCCGACGTTGACGATCACATCGCCCAAGGTGAGCCCCTCCTCGTTCTGGACCAGGCCGCGGAGACCCGATTTTTCGGCGGGCGTGCCCGGCAGGACCTCCAGCACCACTACGCCCGCGATGCTGTAGCGCCGTTCCAGACGCTGCATCGGGTCGATGCGAATGCCGAACCCGGCCTGATCCACCCGACCCTTGCTGACCAGCTCCGGTACGATGCGACGAATGGTCTGCACCGGCACCGCAAACCCGATCCCCGCCCAAGCGCCGCTCTTGGAGAAGATCATGGTGTTCATCCCGATCAAGAAGCCGCGGCTGTCGAGCAGCGGCCCGCCCGAGTTTCCCGGATTGATGGCGGCGTCAGTCTGGATCATGTCCCGAATGCTGACGCCGCCGGCTCCGTCCACGGTGCGGCCGAGGGCACTTACGACACCGGTCGTCAGCGTGTGATCGAGACCAAAGGGGTTGCCGATGGCTACGACCTTCTGCCCGACCTCGAGCTTGTCGGTGTGCGGGGGCAAGGTCACCGCCCGAAGCACATCGGCGGGCGCCTCGATCTTGAGCACCGAGATGTCTTTGCGGGGCTCGCTGCCCACGATCTTGGCCCGGTACGACTTCTGGTTCTGAAGCGTCACGGTGAGCGCGCGGGCGTCGCGGACCACGTGATAGTTCGTGACCACATGGCCTTTGTCGTCCCAAAGAAATCCGGTGCCGGCACCCGAGGGCACTTCCATCGCCTTGCCCTGAAGCCAGTCCACCACCACCTGCTTTTGGGTCACGAAGACCACGCTGGGGGCAGCGCGACTGAAGACGTCGATGGTGTTGCGCTCGTCCTCGATCTTGCCGTCCTTGCTGAGCGGGGCGATCGGCGGCTCCGGCGGCGGCGGCGGCTTCGCACTGGCTGACGCCGACGCCAGCGTGGAGGCCGGCGGGGCCGGCGAGCGCGGGCGCTCGCGGTGGCACGCAGCCAGCGTGACCACGGCCAGGAGCAACGACGTGACGAGCCATCGCGCCAACACCCACCTCACTCTTTCTCGACTGCCGTTCCGCCGGCGCCGCTCGGCATCGGGTTCTGTTCTTTTTCTAGGTAGCGGAAGATGGTGCGCGGATCGACGCCGAGATCGCGCGCGGTTTGCGTGCGGTTGCCGTTGTTGCGCTCGAGGACCTCGAGGACGTAGCGGCGCTGGAAGTCCTCCTTGGCCTTCTCGAGCGGCAGGATGGGGTCCATCGCCTCGGGGCCGAGATCCAGGTCCTCGGGGCCGAGCAGCGTCTTGTCGCAGAGCACGAGCGCCTTCTTGATGCGGTTCTCGAGCTGGCGGATGTTGCCCGGCCAGGTGTAGCGCTTGATGGCCGCGAGCGGCCTGGGGCGAGAGCCCTGCACGCGCGCTGTTGAGCTCCTCGGCGTACTTGCTCGAGCAGCGCCTTGGCGATGATGAAGACGTCGTCGCCGCGGTCTCGCGAGCGGCGGCAGCCAGATGTTGACGACGTTGAGCCGGTAGTAGAGGTCCTCGCGGAACTCGCCGGTCTTGATCATCTCCTCGAGGTTGCGGTTGGTGGCGGCGACGATCCGGATGTCGCACTTCTCGGGCCGGGTGTCGCCGACGCGGAGACCACGCGCTCCTGGAGCGCGCGCAGCAGCTTGACCTGCAGCTGGAGCGGCAGCTCGCCGATCTCGTCGAGGAACAGCGTGCCGCCGTCGGCCTGCTGGAACTTGCCGGGGCGGGTCGCGACCGCGCCGGTGAACGCGCCCTTCACGTGGCCGAACAGCTCGCTCTCCATCAGGTTCTCGGGGATGGCGCCGCAGTTGACGGTGACGAACGGGCCCTTCGCGCGGTTGCTCCGCCGATGGAGCTCGCGCGCGATGAGCTCCTTGCCGGTGCCGGTCTCGCCGGTGATCAGCACGGTGATGTCGGTCGTCGCCACCTTCTGCAGCTTGCGGAACACCTCGAGCATGCTGGCACAGCTGCCGATGATCTCGCCGAAGCGCTTGTCGTCGAGCTCGGTCTTGAGCTTCTCCTTGTCGGCGCGAAGCGCGCTCACCAGCATGGCGTTCTGCAGAATCAGCGAGGCCTGCGAGCCAAAGACGTTGAGCAGATCGAGCTGCGTCCGATCGAAGAGGTGCTTGATCTCGTCGTTGCCGACGTAGAGCGCCCCGATCACCTCGCCCTGTGCCAGAAGCGGCACGCACATCACGCTCGAGAGCCTCAGCGCGATCACGCTCTCGCTCTTGCCAAAGGTGGTGTCCGTGAGCGCATCGCTGACAATCACGGGCCGTTTGCTCTCGATCACCTGGCGCACGATGCTGTCGCTGATGGCGCCGGTCGGATCTTGAATGGCCTCGCGCTGCACGTTGCGGCTGGCGCGGACCGATGGGTGCCGATCGTCTCCCTCCCCGGGCTCGACCAGGAGCACGATGCCGCGCGACGCCCCCGTGAGCTCGATGACGTCATCGAGCAGAGTCTCGAGCAAGTCGTCCACGGACCGAGAGGTCATGAGCCGCTCGCTGAACGACTGCAAGCGACGCAGGCCGACCAACTCGTTGGACGCACTCGCGCGTGCGTTGGGTTCGTCGGCGGTCGCTGCCGGCAGCTCGCTGTACATGCTGAAACCGACCTGGGCGCGCCCGAGCGTCAATCGATCGCCGTTGACCAAGCGGGCCCGCCGCTTCTTCTTGCCGTTGATCAGGATTTCGGCGGACCGGTCGATCTCCTCGAGCTGGAAGTCTCGACCATCGAACACGATCTGCGCGTGGTGGTCGGCAGCGCTGGGGTCAGGCAATCGAACGTCGTTGTCGAGCGCCCGACCAAGGGTGGTGACCGGCTTGTGGACGGGCGTCAGCACCGGCGCGCCGTCCGACGGATAGTAGCGGACCAGAGCCATCTGCCGAAAATGCTAGTCCAGTCCGACGGGCAGCACCACAGTCAGTACAGGAGACCGCCCACGGACACGCCCATGCCCCCGGGAATCGCCATCGGGCCCACGCTGGTGATGCTGGCAAAGCGGTTGCCGAGCGGGGCGTCGTCACGCCTTCCGATTTCGTACTCGTCGAGCTCACCCGACGCAAAGATGGCGCCAGCGGCGATACCGAGAGTTGTCGCGGTTCCCATGAACAGGAAGCCTCGCTTGGCCGGCGGCGAGTCGTCGCCCGCGTAGAACAAGAACACAGGCAGCGACGCCGCGACGCCGACGCCAGCGCCAGCCCACATCCACCCGACCTGTTCGTAGCTCGGAATGTAGACGGCGCTGGCGGCCGCTCCAGCCGCCAGCAAGAGGTTGTAGCCAATGAGCCCCCCCAGCGATGCGCTGTCGTTGGCGGTCCCCCACTCGGCGTCGCCGTCGGAGCCTCCGTAGCCAAACATGGTCCCGATGGCAGCTCCCCAGACGACCGCGCTCGAGGTGAGCAGCGAACTCTTCGGTGAGGGCTCGAGGTAGTACCCGGTGGCAAACCCTGCAACGCCGCCCAGCGTCGCTCCGAGGGTGGTCGCACGTGTGAGACCCTTGAAGCCCCAAGCCTCGTCCTCGTTGGTGGTCACGAACTGGTAGCTCCAGATCCCGATGCCCTCGCCCGCGCCAATGACCATGCCCGAGGCTATCGCCGCGGGCATCCCGCGATCCATCTCGGGATCGTCCAAGAAGTACACGCCCACCGGGGCCGCTACTCCGAGCAGCGCGGGCGGGATGAGGAAGATGCCAGGGTCATCGAGTCCGAGCTCCATCGAGAGCCAGGCGCCGGTGCCGACTCCGTACAGCGCGGCGGTGGTGTAGAGCAGGCCGATCTCGACGTCGGAGCGTTTGTTCGAGCGCTGCGCCGGCCCGGGCGACTGACCCGGCTGTCCGTAGCCCGGCTGTCCGTAGCCGGGCGGCTGTCCGTAGCCGGGCGGCTGTCCGTAGCCGGGCGGCTGTCCGTAGCCGGGCTGCTGTCCGTAGCCGGGCTGCTGTCCGTAGCCGGGCTGCTGTCCGTAGCCGGGCTGCTGTCCGTAGCCGGGCTGCTGTCCGTAGCCGGGCGGCTGTCCGTAGCCGGGCGGCTGTTGCGGGTACTGCGCGCCGGCGCTCGACGCGAGGAGCCCCGAGGTCAGGAGGGCGGCGAACGCTGCGAGCTTCATCTGCGCACTCACGGGTGGAAGGTCATCCGACGGACGCTGCCGGGTCAAGTCTCCGACGCGGGAGCGGCGAGGTCCATTCAGCCCCACTCGCGCTTGAGGGGCCGGGTCAGCACGTCGCGCACCGCCGAAAGCGGGTCCTTGCCCTCGTAGAGCACCCGATACACCTCGTTGCAGATGGGCAACTCGACGTCGAGCGCCAGGCCGAGTTGGTAGGCACTCTTGGCGGTCTTGACTCCTTCGGCCACGTGACCGAGGCCGGCAAGCACCTGCTCGAGGCCGCGGCCGCGACCCATCTCGAAGCCGACGGTGCGGTTCCGGCTCAGTTCCCCGGTGCAGGTCAGCACGAGATCGCCCATTCCGGCGAGTCCGGCCAGCGTCAGGACGTCTCCGCCCTTCGCGATGGCGATGCGCGCGATCTCGGCCAGACCCCGCGTGATCAGCGCGGCCCGCGTGTTGTGCCCAAAACCCAGTCCGTCGCAGGCACCCGCCGCGATGGCGATGACGTTCTTGAGCGCGCCTCCGACTTCGACGCCGACGGGGTCATCGCTGGAATAGACCCGAAAGCGATCCGTCGCGAGGCGCTGTTGAACCCGAATCGACAAATCGTGATCGAAGCCCGCCACCACGACGTTCGTCGGACTGCCTTCGGCCACCTCTTTCGCAAAGCTGGGTCCGGATAGGAAGGTCGAGCGGGCCCGAGCGGCGGGCCCGAGCACGTCGACGATGATCTCGCTCATCAGCATCAGGCTGTCGTTTTCGATCCCCTTGGTCGCACTGACCAACGGCACGTCCGGCGGCAGGTCTCCTCGCATTCGCAAGAGCGTGTCTCGGAATGCGTCCGAAGGAACGACGAGCACGACGAGGCTCGCGCCTCCGAGCGCCGCGGAGAGGTCCGAGGTGACCTCGACGCCTGGCGACAAAGGGAATCCGGGGAAGAAGGCGCGGTTCTCCCGATCCCGAATCATGGCGTCACAATGCTCGCGCTGCCACGTCCACAGGGTGACGCGCTCGCCCTTCTGGGCAGCGAGCAGGGAGAGCGCGGTGCCCCAGGCTCCGGCCCCGATGACGGCGACGTGGTTGGACTTAGCCATGACGTGCGCCATTCTAGTATGCTCCCGCCATGCGCCGCGCCTGGCTCTTGATTCTCGTTGCAATCGCCCTCTTGGGCACCTCCGGGTGCCCAAGCAAAGAAACCCTCGGCGTGGCGTCCATGTCCGTGCTGGGCCCGGGGGTGATCAACAACCCCAAGAACAAGTCGCTCCGCTTCGATATCCTCAAGTTTGGCCTCGACCGCTTCTGCTTCGAAATGACTCACCGCGGCGCCCCGCTCAAGCTCTCCGACGACCAGCCCGTGGTCGGCCGGTTCTTCGCCGACACCTGCAGCCAGACCGTCTTGGACGACGAGCGGCGCAAGAGCATCATCGTTCAATACACGGGCAAGGGCTACGGCTGGACGAACCTCACGGGCCGCATCGGGTTCACTGCCGCCGGCCTCGCGGAGTTCGCGCCGGACTTTCAACTCCACGACGACGGGTCGATGTACATCTACTTCCGCCCGCGGAAGATCGACTCGACGAGCTTCACCACCTTGATGGTCGAGAGCGGCGTCGCGCGAGGCGGCATGGGGATGCTCAACGTGAACCCCGACCAGATTGGCAAGCAGATCGTCGACGGGCAATTGCAGCGCGGCTTCACGGTCATCCGGTACAACGACAAAGGCGAAACCGACTTCGCCTTGGGCTACGTGCCCAAGGGGCGACGGCCCTTCAAGCCCTTCGTCGTGGACAGCGAAGACAAGGTCACGCTGGTGAACGACCGCACGGAAGTCCACACCGGGCAGATGGACTTCATCGGGGGCTTCGAACTCACGGACAGCGATCAGGCGCTGTACTTCACCGCCAGCATCGACGGCGCGCCGGGCGTCGATGCCTTCCTGGTACCCAAGTTCTTGGGGGACCAGATGCTCGAGCAGTACGTGAAGAACGCTGGCGCGGCGAGCCTGCCCCAGCAGCCGCTGCTCGACGAAGCGCTGACGATGGGGCAGATCTGGAAGCGCTTCGTCCCGGCCCCCAAGGGCGTCTACTATCTCGTCATCGACCACTCGAACCAGGTTGGACGAACGGCGCCGCCGGCCCAGGTCGGTGACGATCGCGCGGCGAAGATCGACTACGTGGTCCAGTCGGGGGACCGTCCCTGAGGGGTCGGGGTCCGGCCACATGCGGAAAGTTGTCGCCGATGCTCGCACGGTGATTTAGAAAGTCCGGACTCGGCCCCCAAAGTGCAACCCCCCAAGCTCCCGCGCACGCTGTTCTGGGCCTTCTGGTTCGTCCTGGTCCCCCTGGCCCTCGCCGCGCTGACGGTATGGGCGCTCAAGCCAGGAGCGGGCGAGCTCGCGGCCTCGGGGTTCGGCAAGCTGCGCTTCATCGTGCAGGACCAGCCCGTGCCCTCCGGCATCGTGCTGTTCACCCTCTACGAGATGTTGCTCTACCACTTCCGGTACTACCTGCCCTTCGCCACCCAGGTCGGCCTCGGCGGACGCAGCGACGTGCCGGCAGAACAGCGACGCAGCTACGAGCGCGCGGCGCACCTGCTCGACGAGGTCGATCGAGTCCGGGAGAAGAACGCAAAGGCCATCGAACGAAACGTGCCCCGGAGCGCGCGCGACAAGCTCGACGAGAGCCTCGAGGCCCTCAAAGCCGCCATGGACGTTCCAGAATTCGAGCCCGACGCATTCGAACGCGCTCACGAGACGGCACTGAAGCTGGTCGAACGCCACCTGGGTCGCTGGCGCAAAGGCGAACTCCGGGAGTACGCCGAGTCCATCGGAGTCGCCGTGGGTGTGGCGCTGCTGCTCCGGGCGTTCGTGGTCGAAGCCTTCAAGATCCCGAGCGGGTCCATGCTGCCGACGCTGCAGATACAGGACCACATTTTCGTCAACAAGTTCTCGTACGGGCCGACGATCCCGTTCACCAAGAGCCGCGTGCTGGCGCGGATGCCTCCCAAATACGGAGACGTCATGGTGTTCGAGTTTCCGGATCCCAACCCCGCGAACGCACGCCAAGACTTCATCAAGCGCACCATCGCGTTGCCCGGCGACGTGCTCAGCGTCGAGGCCGGACACCCGATCCTCAACGGCTGGCGAGTGCCGAGTTGCTTCGTGGGCGCCTATGAGTTCTCCGAAGGCGACGAGGCCAACGCAAAGCGCGGCGACCTGTTCGTCGAGTTCTTGGGCGAGTACAGCTACTTGACCCTCTTCGAGGACGACCGCTTCGACGGTCGGCAGGGCCCCTACACGGTTCAACCGGGTGAGGTCTGGGTGCTCGGCGACAACCGGAACAATTCGAGCGACTCGCGAGCTTGGTTCGGCGGCCGGGGCGGCGGCGTGCCCTTCGCCAACATCAAGGGCCGCGCGCTCTTCGTGTGGATGAGCTTCGGGGCCGACGGCGGCGTCACCTGGGATCGGCTACTGGTCAACGTCATGGGCCAGCCGCGGCTGCCAAAAGAGGCTCCGCAGTCGCTCGTCGAGGGCATCAAGAAATGCCTCGCTTCTCGGCCCCCGGTCTCGGAGACCACGCCGCCGCCACCGAAAAACTAGACTCGACGCTCGGAGCGCGGGTTTGCTACCGTCCCCCCTTCACGGAGGAGAAACGGATGCGCATGCACGACAAGTGGACGATCACGGCTTCGGCCGCCCTGCTCATCGGGGCGCTCTTCGCCTGCAAGAAGAAAGAGGAACCCCCGCCGCCCGCTCCGCCTCCTCCGGCGCCCACCCCCACCGCCAGCGCCGAGCCGCCAAAGGCGGAGCCAAAGAAGGACGAGGTCACGCGCTACGGCGACAAGGAGAAGGACGAGAGCGGCACCGTGGCCGTGCTGCTCCCGAACGCGAAGGTCTACAAAGAGGCGGACGACAGCACGTCGCACATCGCCACGCTCTCGAAGGGCACCCTGGTCAACCGCAAGGCTCGCTACAGCAACTGGATGCTCGTGGACTGGCCGAGCGGGGTCGGCGAGCTCTCGCCCGGTTGGGTCGTCACCAAGAACCTCGACGACAAGGTGCTGAAGATCGACCTCGACAAGGTGAAGAACCAAGACGCCGGTGTCGTCGCCACCGTCGCGGATGCGGCGGCCGTGACCGTACCCGACGCCGCGGCCGTGACCGTGCCCGACGCCGCGGCAACGCCCCAGGTGCCCGACGCCGCGGCGCCGCCGGCAAAGCCCGACGCGGGCGGCCGCTTGAAGTTCCCCTTCATCATCAAGAAGCAGTAGTCCCGCTACGCCTCACGCCGCGGCCGTCGCTGACGCGCCGCGGCGGTTTCTATTTTGGAGCGCGGCCCTCGCAGCACGGCCCCCCCTAAACAAATCCTCCTCGACCCTCGACCGCCGACGGCCGCGGTCGTATGAAAGCCGCGCATGACCGAGTCGATGCGTGCCCTGGTCTACGATCGAGAGAACGACCCCTGGGACGACAGCCGCGGCCTGCGGCTGGCCGATATCCCCAAGGTGACGCTGGACGAGAAGAGCGACTACCACGATCGCTCGCGGGTGCTGATCAAGCCCAAGTTCGTCGGGTTCTGCGGCAGCGACCGCGGCATCTGGTTCCGACGCGCCTTCAAGGACATGATCGTTGGTTCCCTCGACAACGAGAGCAAACAGCTCCGGCGCGCCAAACACCGGCGTGTGATCGGCCACGAGCTGTTCGGAGAAATCATCGCGGTCGGCAGCGACGCCAAGCGCAGCTTCGGCCTCGAGGTCGGAGACATGGTAGCGGCCGAGAGCCACATCTTCTGTGGGGTCTGCTACCAGTGCCGCAATGGAGACGCGCACGTCTGTGCCGACGACCTGATCATCGGCATCAGCTACGACGGAGCCTTCGCCGAGTACGTGAAGCTGCCGGCGCAGGTCATCTGGCGCACGGACACCAACAAGATCCGCCCGGAGGTCGCGGCCATCCAGGAGCCCTTCGGCAACGCGGTCCACGCCTGCACCAAGGTGAACCTGCGCGGCAAGCGCGTGGCCATCGTCGGCTGCGGCACCATCGGGCTGTTCGCGGTGGCTATCGCCCGGGCCCTCGGCGCGCAGACCATCATCGGCATCGAGCCGGTGGCGGCGCACGCCGCCATGGCCAAGAAACTCGGAGCGGACCACGTGCTGTCGCCGGGCAATACCGGACCGAACGACTACGCCCACGACCGGGAACTGGTCTCCGAGGTGCGACGACTGACCGATGGCGTCGGCGTCGACGTGACCCTGGAGATGAGCGGGCTCAACTCCAGCGTGAACAACGCCATCCACTGCGCCCGCCGCGGCGGCGACGTGATCCTGTTCGGCCTCAAGAGCGGCGACGCGGTGATCGAGAGCTTCGACCGCCTGATCGTCGACGGCATCGCGCTTCACAGCGTGATCGGACGCCGGATCTGGGAGACCTGGCACATCACGCGCCACCTGCTCGAGTCTAGGGACCCGAACATTCACGACCTAGTCTACGAGGTGATCCTCAACCGGGGCGACGGTCCCATCGTCGACTTCGAGAAGTACGAGATGAACTCCTTCGAGGAGCGCATCAAGACCTTCCCCAAGGTCGTGCTCCGATTCTGAACGGGAGACTCAGCATGTACGAGCGGGCCAAGGAACTCTACGCCTCCGAGCTCGCGAGCATTCGCGAGGCGGGCCTGTACAAAGCCGAACGCGTCATCACCACGCCGCAGGGCGCGCGCATCTCGTCGAACGGCAAGCAGGTCCTGAACTTCTGCGCCAACAACTACCTCGGGCTCTCGAGCCATCCCCGGGTCATCGAGGGCGCCAAGCAGGCGCTGGAGAGCCACGGCTTTGGCATGTCGAGCGTGCGCTTCATCTGCGGCACGCAGGATCTCCACAAGCAGCTCGAAGCGCGCATCGCCGCTTCTTCGGCACCGAAGACACGATCCTCTACTCGTCGTGCTTCGACGCCAACGGCGGTCTGTTCGAGACGCTGCTCGGCCCCGAGGACGCCATCATCAGCGATGCGCTCAACCACGCCTGCATCATCGACGGCATCCGCCTCTGCAAGGCGGAGCGCCTGCGCTACCCCAATGGCGACATGGCGGCGCTCGAAGCCGCGCTGGTCCAGGCGAAGGGCCGCCGCCTGCGCATGATCGCCACCGACGGCGTGTTCAGCATGGACGGCTACCTCGCAAAGCTCGATCAGATCTGCGATCTCGCCGAGCGTACGACGCGATGGTCATGGTCGACGACTCGCACGCCACCGGCTTCATCGGGCAGACCGGTCGCGGCACGCCAGAGCACTGCGGCGTGCTCGAGCGCGTCGACGTCATCACGAGCACGCTCGGCAAGGCGCTCGGCGGCGCCAGCGGCGGCTTCACCACCGGCCGGCGCGAAATCATCGAGCTACTGCGCCAGCGCTCGCGGCCCTATCTGTTCTCGAACACCTTGGCCCCGGCGATCGCGGGCGCGAGCCTGGCGGTCTTCGATCTGCTCGACGAGAGCGCGAGCTTGCGCGAACGCGTCATGGCCAACGCCGCGCGCTTCCGGCAAGGCATGACCGCCGCCGGCTTCGAGATCAAGGACGGCATTCACCCCATCGTGCCGGTCATGATCGGCGACGCGAAGCTCGCGCAAGCGATGGCGGGACGCCTGCTCGACGAGGGCATCTACGTGATCGGCTTCTCGTACCCGGTGGTGCCCAAGGGTGAGGCGCGCATCCGCGTGCAGCTCTCGGCCCAGCACGACTCCGACCAGGTGGACCAGGCCATCCTGGCGTTCACCAAGGTCGGCCGCGAGCTGGGCGTGCTCGGCTGAACTTCAGCACTCAGGACCGGCGGGCTCGAAGGCCGGGCCCTCGGGACCGAGTCCGTCCTCACCGACCCGGTACACGCCGCTCTCGCAGCGGAGGCGGGGGCGGCGCTCGGACGCGGCCTCGTCTTCCTCTGCCTGCAGCAGACCCGCCAGCAGGATGCCCAGCGTGGTGGAGAGGCGCTCGCGCTCAGTCATGGACGCCCCTCTTTACGCCACCGCCCGGGAAGTCCTTCCTCTCAGCGCTCTTCGCTCTCGGCAGCTGCCCGGGGCAGGAACTGGAGGCCCAGCTTTTCCTGCACTTTCTTGGCTCGGCTCGCCTGGACCCAGGTCGCGATCAAGACCGCGATCCAGGCAACGAAGAGCCCGAGGCCGAGCACTCGGATCGCCGCCCAGGGCACCCCGACCCGCGGGCCCCCGAGCTGGAGCAGGTAGTCCAGACCCAGTTTCCCGAAGCAACCGATGCTGCCCAGGTTGTAGGCCCCGAGCGCTAGCGCCTTCCAGCGGGCGAACTCGCCGGCGTCGACGCCCGGATGATCGCTCGCCTCACGCCGCCGGACGTCGAGTTTCCGAATCGTCAGCCAGATGCCCAGCATCAGGGCGAGAACGTCGAAGAGCATCAGAATTGACCCAGGGTTCGCGGCGGCAAGCCGATGGCATCGTTCACTTGGATGGGGCTCGGCGGGCCCACTCGACCGCTGGCATCGACCGAGAAGCGGTGCACGAGCCCCCGCTCCGCGTCGCTGGCGAAACACGTCGAGCAGGCCGCGCCGCAGCGGACGTCGCCCAGCGTGAACGGCTCGTCCGCCGACTCGAGCAGCGTGCGAGCGGTCATGCCACCGAGCTCAATCTCCACGACCGTGTCGGTCCGGGCTGGCCCGCCCTTCGACGAGAATCGGCCGAAGGTGTTGGCGATGACGGTGTCCGACGCTGCCCACGCCACACCAAACCCAAAGGGCGCGCCAGGCGAAGCCGGCACTCGCGCGATCTCTTCCACGGTCGAGCCGATGGCCACCACCGCTATTGCCGACTCGCTCACCTTGGGCTCGGAACCGCCGCCGAAGCGCCCGGAGCAGGACACCGCCACCCGGTCGCTGTTCGGAGAAACCGCGATCCCGTTGCACTCGAAGAGACCCTCGAGCACCAACACCTGCTCGACGGCGAGGGTGGCCGCATTGAGGACCGCTAGGCGCGAAGCGACGGCATCGCTGTGGTCCGCCGTCTTGCCCAGGAGCGTGACCACGACCCGATCGCCGGCCAGCACCATGCGGTGCGGGTTCGCGCGGAACCCCTCCGGGACGCCGGCCATGGCCGGTGAGAGATCGATACTGGATACCGCCGTCGGTCCGTCGAGATCGAGCACCAAGACGTCGTCCCCGCGATCCAGCGGCAGCGCGTCTGGCGCCGGATTGCGATTGAACCTGGTGACGAGCGCCCGATGGGCCGACAGGGCAAGATAGTCGTGAGGATTGGCGTCGAAGCCCGAACGAACGCTGAGCTGCGCCGTGACCTCCGCGGTCTCGAGCGTCACCCAAGTGAGCACCGAAGCCGGATACCGATCGAGCAGGACCAGGGTGTTGCCAGCGTCCAGCGCAGTCGGCAGCGCTACGTCGCCCGTAAGCTTGGCACTCAGCTTGGCTCCGGCAGTCGCGCTCGAGATGAACGAAGACGAGAGCACGTGGCCCTCCCAGTCGAGCAGCGACACGTTGGTGGACTGATAGTCCGTTTGAACGACGCCGATGCCACGCCCACACGGTCCTGGCGCGACGGTCGTGCCGCCCGTGGATCCGGGCGGCTCGGGCGCGCCGCAGCCCGTCGCGGCGAGCAGAGCGAGCAGGGCGGCAGGGAACGACCTCATCCGGCGCGGGAGCCAAGCACGGTCCATCGCGTCGGGCAAACAGCGCCCGATTGAAGCTCGCGGAGACCAATGCCAGGCTGGCGCTCGTGAAGCAGCGACCGCGCATCGTCGCTTGGGGTGAGCTGCTCTTCGACGTATTCTCGGATGGCCCGCGCATGGGCGGGGCGGCCGCCAACGTCGCGTTTCACGCTCGAGCCCTGGGTGCGCGCGCGATCTCTGGTCAGCCGCGTCGGGCGCGACGCGCTCGGCTCACGGGCACGCGACGAGCTCGCGCGGCATGGCGTCGACGTGCGCTTCGTCGGTGTCGACGACCAACATCCGACAGGTACCGTGAACGTGGATCTGGTGGACGGAGAACCTCGCTTCACCATCGGTGCGCAGGCCGCGTGGGACCGTATCGCGCTCGACCCAGCCCTCGAAAGCGAGCTCGACCACGCCGATGCATTCGTGTTCGGTACCCTGGCGCAGCGCAGCTTGCTCGGCTCCGAAGCCCTCCTGGCGGCCCTCGGGCGCCTGCCACCGCGCTGCCTTCGCGTCGCGGATCTCAACCTGCGCCCGCCCCACGTGACGGAGCGCGCGCTCGGCCTCGCCCTGGACCACGCGAGCATCGTCAAACTGAACGACAACGAAGCGACCCGAGTGGCCGCTGCCCTGGGCACCTCCGATCCCCGGGCAGCGCTGTTCGCCCGGGGCGTCGCGGTCGTCGCCCTCACTCACGGGGAGGCGGGCGCCGAGCTCTACACGCGGCAATCTCACGAGCGGCACCCGGGCTACGCAGCGCTGCCCAACGGCGACTCCGTGGGGGCGGGCGATGCTTTCACGGCAACCTTGACCGTCGAGATGTGCCGCGGCACTCCCCTGCCCAAGCTCTTGGCCCGCGCCAACCGCTACGCGAGCTTCGTCGCCAGCCACCGCGGAGCGATGCCGCGGCCGAGCCGCGAGTTGCTCGACGAGCTCGAGGCCGTCGCGGTCTGAGCGGCCCGCCACGGATCCCTCGCCGAAACCCGATCTGCGGCGTAGACTCGCCGCATGCGTTTCGGGCTCCCTCTGGGCTGCGTGATCGGACTCTTGTCGCTGGGTTGTGGCTCTTCGGACGATGGCGGCGGCGGGGGCGGGGGCATCCCGGTTGAACCGGTTCGCCTGACGACCGAACTCACCTTCAGCCCGGCGGTCACTCCAAAAGATCCCGCAGATCCCCGGGCGCCCTCGGATCCGGCGCTGCGCGCGGAGATGTTGAAGGAAGGCTTTGGCAAGCTAGTACAGGGACCCGGAGAGGCCCACGGTACGCGCACTCCGCCGGGCGTGACACCGCCGGCAGCCGGTGCCAACGCCAAGCGCGTCGCGCGCTTCGTGCACATGCCCGATCTGCAGCTCGCCGACGACGAATCACCGACCCGACTCGCCAACTTCGACACGCCGGGAGCGACCGCCGGAGCCTTTCGCCCGCAGGACGTGGACATCTGTCACATGGTCAACGCGGCGGTGAAGAGCGTGAACGAGCTGCACGAGACCGACCCCATCGACTTCCTGCTGCTCGGGGGCGACAATGCCGACAGCGCGCAAGACAACGAGCTCGACTGGGTGCTGGGCCTACTCAGCGGCAGAGACACGGTCGAGTGCGACTCGGGTAAGAACGACGATCCCCGCCAGGGACCCAGGAACGACGGGAAGGATCCGATGCTCGCTCCGGGGCTCGCGATGCCTTGGTATTGGGTCACCGGCAACCACGACATCCTGGTGCAGGGCAATTTCCCCGTTACCGCCGCCAAACAGGCCGAGGCGATCGGTTCGGACTCGCCCGGCGGCACTCGCGACTGGTCGCAGCCCGGCGGTCCGACGATCACGGGCGAGATCGTGGCGGACGAGGCTCGCCTCCCGCTCATGCGTGGGCAGATCATGGCGCGCATCGCAGCCGACGGGGACGGTCACGGTGTGGGCCCGACTCAATCCAAGAGCGGCAAGGCCATCTACACCTTCGACGCGAAGAACTCGCCGCTGCGTTTTCTGGTGCTTGACACCGCAGCAGAGACCGGTGGCTCGGAGGGCGTGCTGCGCCAGGGCGACATCGATTCGGTGATCAAGCCCGCGCTGGACCAGGCGCAGACCGACGGCAAGTGGGTCGCCCTCGCCTCCCACCACGCCACGAGCTCACTCGGGGACGGCAGCGGGCTCGGTGGCAAGCAGCAGGCGGACGCGGTGACGGAGCAAGCCTGGGTCGATCTGCTCGGCAACTATCCCAACGTGATCTTCAGCATGGTCGGGCACTCTCACGAGAATCGCGTCAAGTGGGTCAGCGCGACCAGCGGTCATGCGTTCTGGGAGGTGATGACCAGCGCGCTGGCAGATTTCCCTCACCAGATCCGCATCGTCGAGATCTTCGACCAGGACAACGGCTACCTGATGCTGCGCACCACCAACGTGGACTTCTCGGCCATGGGGGATCCCGTCGCCCTCGAAGGGCGCACCCTCGGCACCCTCGACTTCGTCTCGGGTTGGGGCGGCAAGGCCGGGATGGGCACGGCCCAGGACCGGAACGTCGAACTCTGGGTCCAGAAGCCCTGAACCCAGTCAAGGCGCCAGGGAGCGGAAGAACCCGGAACTGCGCTCGGCGGCTTCGGACCACGTTCCGTCATCCGCGTCGATGGTCCAGCGCGCCTGGTGGTTCGTTACGAAGATGCGCACCGTCGCCAGCCCCCTTCGGTCTCGAAGCTCGAGGCTCAGCAGGCCCCGCTCGGCGATGGCGCTGAGCCAGTCGCCGTCGAGCGCGAGCCCGGGCGAGGCGTTGGCCACGAGACTCGCCACCTGATGCTCCGGCTGGATCTCGACCTGCGCGACGAACTCGAGACCGTCGTGACGGTGGGAACGCGCGAGCCAGATTGGTGGCGCGCTGCTCAGGCTCGCGTCGTCGACCCGCGCGATGCCTTTGTCAATATCGCGCACCGCGCTCCGAGGCAGCAGCACCACCGCGAGTTCGAACCCGGGGAACGCGGGCAGCCGGTGTCGCTGCCACCGAGCTCGAAGCTCGGCGGCGGCCCGCCCGAGCGGACCGGACGGAAGTGGCAAGGAGTCGGGATCCTCGGCGAGATCATCAAGCCAGCCGTAGGGTCTAAGTAGCTCCTCCAGCGCCGGGGAGAGCAGTCTCGCCGCGGCGCTCGTCCACAGCGGCGTGACCGCCTCGCTCACGATTTCGAAGTCCGCGGGCGCCGTCGCGTCGGTGGGTCGGGTGAGCTCCCAAGCGCCAGCCCAGGCCGCCCGCGCATTTCCCGCGGTCGGCAGCTCGCGCGCTGCCTCCGCCACGAGCTCGGGGTCATGGCTCCAGAAATCCAGGGACAGCACCGAGCTCCGACTGACCTCTGCGCCGAGCTCGCGCCACGCGCCCCACTCGCTCGCGACCTGCTCCCTCGACAGTGCCGGCTCGTGCTCGGCGGGATGCGTCGCGGAAATGGCCACCGCGCGAGGAAACGCGGCCTCCAGGCACGCCGCGTCCTCTACCGATGGCGGCGTGCAGCAGAACAGCCCCACCTCGCTCTCGAAGTGGTGCGGGCCCGCGTCCGCCAGCGCGCGGCAGAGCGCCGAGAGTCGGGCCGGCGAAGGCTTGCCGAGGAACAAGCGGAGCCGCGGCGCGCCCGACTCGCGAGCTGCCGCCACGGAGCGCACGACGCTCTCGGGGGCTCGGATCAGCTGGCCGGGACCAAAGCTCTGCCCGAAGGATCCGTAACACGAGCGACAACGCATGGCGCAGCCGCGGGTCACCGAGATGGTGCAGGCGTGCGAGAGCGCTTCGGTCTCTATCTGCGCCGCGCGCTGGAAGGTCGGGAACCACTGCGCGCTGACCGAGTCGACCGCATCGAGATCGGCGTGGGTCATCCGACTCAACACGGGTTCGCGCACATCGCGTGAGACGACGTTGGCGATCCGCGACGGATCTCGCCCCGAGAGCACGGCGTCGGTCAGCTTGGTGAATGCGATCTCCGAGTCCCCGCGAATCACGAAATCGAGGGGCAGCTCGTCGAGCAGCCGCGGCGCCCACAGGCCAGCGCTGATCCCGCCGGCGACCAGGGTCGCGCTCGGATTCGTGACACGCACGTGGCGCACCAGCCTCGAGAACCCCGGGAGTCCGACGGCCCAGTGCAGGTCGAAGGCGATGACCCGCGCCCGGCGGATCTCGTCGTCGCGCACTTCGAAGGCAAAGCGCCCCAGCTTGGTCGCGCGGATCGCATTCATGCACCCCAGCGCCCCCACCGGGACGACGTAGTCGTTCAAGTGGCCCTCGGGGTGAACAAAGAGCACGTCGGCGACGCTCGACACAGCGGAAGCGCATGGGAATCGAACCCACCGGACCCCGGGTTCACCGAGGCCCCATCGGTTTTGAAGACCGAGGGCCGCGCCAGCGTACCGAGCGCTTCCGAGGGGGAAGGTAGCAGGTTTTGTGCAAGTTGAGCGATCGGTGTCGCGAGACCTGGCTGCGGCTCCGCGCCGGGACACGCAGGCTACGACCACAGCGCGCGGGACCCAGCTCACTCGGCAGCAACGCTCCCGCACCACAGCGCGCAGGCGCCTCACGGCTCGGTCGTGTCGACCTCGAAGCACAGGCCCGCGTCGGTCACGCGGCCCTACATCCAGCCTACCGGCTCGGCGCCAGCGTTGCTACCTTCGCGGCGTGGCGAACCCAGTCGAGCTCGCAAGGCGGGTCGTGCTCGCGACGGCGGGTCACGTCGATCACGGCAAGACCTCGCTGATCCGCGCGCTGACCGGCACCGACACCGATCGCCTCCCGGACGAGAAGCGGCGGGGCATCAGCATCGAGCTGGGGTTTGCCGAGCTGCCCGGCGCCGACATCAGCTTCATCGACGTGCCGGGGCACAAGAAGCTCGTGCACGCGATGATCGCCGGCGTGGGCGGAGTGGACGGCGTGCTCCTGGCTGTCGCCGCCGACGACGGCGTGATGCCGCAGACGCGGGAGCATCTGCACATCTGCAAGCTGCTGGGGATTCGCCGCGTCGTCGTCGCCCTGACCAAGGCCGACCTGGTGGACGATGAAATGCTCGAGCTGGCCGAAGCAGACGTACGCGCCACGCTCGAAGCGCTCGAGCTCGAGCCCACCGCCGTCGTGAGGACGGCGGTCGTCGACGGGCGCGGGCTCGCCGAGATCCGGACCGCCATCGGCGACCTGGCGAAGCTGGCCCCGCCCCGTGGCGCGAGCAGTCGAACCTGGCTGCCCATCGACCGCGTGTTCAGCGTGAAAGGGGCCGGCACCGTCGTGACGGGCACCCTCACTCGGGGCTCTCTCACTCGCGGCTCGGTCGCATTCATCGCCACGACGCGTGGTGTTCGCGAGAGCGCCTGTCGCGGCATCGAGGTCCACGGCCGAGCGGTGGAGAGCGTCGCCGCGCCCTGCCGCGTCGCCGTGAACTTGGCTCGGCTGGAGGTCGCCGACATCGCGCGTGGCGACGTGCTCACGCTCGAAGCCGAGCTCCCGCTCACCACGCGCGTCGACGCACGACTCAGCGCGCTGCCGGGGACCGAGAGCGCCCTCTCCGACAGCAGCCCGGTGACCGTGCACATCGGCACGACGAGGGTCGGCGCTCGAATCGCCGCCATTGGCGACGGTCTGTTTCAGCTGTTGCTCGACGACGCCATCCCCTGCCAGGGAGGCGTCGGGATCGTACTCCGTGGTTTTCGCGCCACGCGCGATCACGGAGCCGTGCTCGCCGGCGGAAGGGTGCTGGATGCGCTGGCCCCTCCCCTGCCTCGACGACGAGACACGGCTGGTCGTGCGCGGCGCGCCGCGACGCTCGCGCACGTCGCCGAAGGCGATTGGGCGCTCGCTCTCGGGGGTCTGATGGAGATCGCCGCGCCACGCCCGATCTTCGGGCCGGACATCGAGCGCCGTTTTGGTCTCGAAGTGGGAGATCTGGCACGCTGGCTCACGGGCAAGAAGCGACGAGGCCCCGCCGATTCGCTCGCCCTCCCGAACGCAGCGTACACGCTGCCAGCAACGGTGGAGCTGCTCCAGAGCGCCCTCATTCGACACCTCGAGCGGTATCACTCGGCCCACCCCGACGAACCGGGCATGTCGCTCGAGACTCTCAGAGCCAAGCTCGTGGCCCGCGCCGGGCGCGAAATCACCGATCTTGCCATCGATCGCGCCACGAAGGCGGCAGTCGTCCGCAGCGCGGGCGGGGTCATCGCGCTCGAGACCTTCGCCACCACCAAGGGCCCCGAGGCCAAGCGCGCTGCGGCGCGCGTGCTCGAAGTCCTCGATGCGGTCGGGCTCGAAGGCGTGGCGGAGACCGCCATCGCGACCCGCTTGCCGGACGAGCGGCCCGAGAGCTTGAAGAGCGCGCTCGCTCGCCTGTCCAACGAGACTCGCGCGCGCCGGCTCACCGGCCTGTGGTTCGCCGAGCGTCATATCGACGAGCTGCGCCGCAGGGTCACGGCATATTTCGACGAGCACGCGGTCATGAGCGTCCCGCTGTTCAAAGATCTGGCTGGGGTCTCGCGGAAGCAGGCGATCCCGCTGCTCGAGCAGCTCGATCGCGAGGGCACGACGCGCCGCCAAGGCGACGACCGCGTGCTGGGCAAGAAGACCTGAGGGTGCCGCTCAGGCAGCTGGCGGGGGCTTGATGCTCGTTCTCGGCTTGGATTCGCCGAATCGCCAGCGCTTGTTCTCGGCCTTCAGGGCTTGCAAAACGTCCGATCCCCAGGGCTGCGATTCGAGCAAGGCGTCCGCGTCGCGCCGAATGCGCTCGTCCAGCCGGCTCTTCGCCGCATCGACGAGCGCCGCCGCGAACATCAGGGACGACGAAAAGCGCCGGTCGCGCTCCTTGGCCAGCGCCAGGGCCAGCGCGCGTTCCACGTCTTCTCCGAGCTTCGCCAGATCCGCCGGGCGAGCTGGCTGGACGTGCGCCACGTTGTACAGCGTGCTCGCGCTGTCGGGCCCGGTGAACGCGGGTTTGCCCGTGAGCACTCGATAGGCCACGATGCCCAGCGCAAACACGTCGGCGCGGTGGTCGACCGGTGCCCCGCGCGCTTGCTCCGGGGACATGTAGCTGGGTGTGCCCACCGCTGCTCCCTGGGTCAGATCTTTGGCGGCGTCTTTCACCTTGGAGACGCCAAAATCGAGCACCTTCCAGGTGGCCCTCCCGGCGGCTTGCACGCGGAAGAGATTCTGTGGCTTGAGATCACGATGCACGATGCCGCTCTCGTCGGCGGCCGCGAGCGCTTGCCCCACTTGCTGGACCAGCTCGAGGGCCTCCGCCATGCCCAACCGGCGACGCTCCCGGAGGATCTGCGCCAGGTCGGCGCCCTCGAGCAGCTCCATGACCAGGAAGGGCGAGCCGCCTTCGGCCACCCCGCGATCCAGTACTCTGACGATGTGCTTCGAGTCCACCCGCGCGGCGATGTCCGACTCGCGGAAGAAGCGTTCGACCGCCGCGGCGTCTTCGGTCAACGCCGGGCTCAAGAACTTGACCGCGACGGCGCGCTCCGACCCGATCTCCCATCCGCGGTACACCTCGCCCATGGCGCCGCGACCGATGACCTCGCCGATGGCGTATCTTCCCACTTGTTGGTCGCTGAAACGCCCCTGCTTCGCCGCGCGTTCTTGGTCGAATTCGGCACGAGCCTCGTTCAGTAGCGCTTCGCGCTTCTTGATCTGACGCGTCGCCCGTTCCAGGCGGTCGAACGCCGCCAAGGTGGCCTGCCGACTCCGTCGTGCCATCCAGAAGGTCGCCACGAAGAGCACCTGACAGACCATGGCGACGGCGAACATGCTCGGAAGTTCAGGCTCACGCAGCGCCATCACGGACTGATCGGTGGGCAGGAGGCCGGCCATCGCGCCCGCGCAGAGCAGGAGATAGCCGATGGCCCCGCTGAGGTAGATCGCCCAACCCGAGCGCTGCGAGTCACCGACGCCAAAGAAGTAGATGCCGATGTACATCGCGATGATCGGCGGCGAGAAGATCCCGACGTAGTAGACGACGGCGAGGATCGAGGCCACGCAGCACAGGCCCTGAAGCAAGAGCTTCTTTTCACTGAAACGCTCCGCCTCTCGGAACTCGATCAGAAGCCAGGTGGTGACGGCTGCGGTGACCCCGGTCACGACGGTGGCGAGCCAGCGACCGGGCGACACGCGCGCCGGAAGCCACACCGCTATCATGGCGGCCAGCGCCGCGATGAGCACCAGTCGGAAGAGCGCGATGGCTCGAGCGTGCTCCTCACTTCGGAGGATCAGCGGCGAGGCCGTGGTGACACCGCTCGCAGCGCCGCCCCGCGTCAGCCCGAAACCCGTCGAGCTGGTCACACCGCTCCCGGACACGGTGCCGTCGCTCTTCGTCGTGCCCGTCTCCGTCGGGTCGGCTGCGCCCCGGTTCAGCTCCCCCTCCGGCCGCAGTCGGACGTCGACCTGGGTAGGCTCGTCGGGAGCCGTCATGCGAAGCGGTGGCTCGCTGCCCGCACCCTGTCCCGATCGGTCGGAAGCCATCGCGCCATCTCGGAGGGTAGCGCCCCGACGGGACTCCGCGCAAAGCCGGCGCGATTGCGGAGGTCCTACCTGCCGAACTAGGCTCGCTGCCCCATGTCGCTCGAAAGAGCTCGCCACCTGCTCGCTCGCTTCCGCGATCAGGTCAAGGACCATACCCCCCGACCCCGGCGACCGGACTGGGACCTCGCCCCCGAGGTCGGGCGAGATCTCCTCGAGTCGATGCTGCTCGCGCGCGAGCTCGACCTGTGTGCCCACGAGCTCCGGGCGCGCGGCCTGGGTCACTACACCATCTGCAGCACGGGCCACGAGGCGAACGTGGTGCTCGGTCGCCTGACGGGGCCGAGCGACCCGACCATTGTCCACTACCGCAGCGCGGCGCTACAGATCGAGCGCGCCCGTCCCATGGCGGACATCGACCCAGTCCGCGACATCGTGCTGTCGCTGATGGCGTCGAGTGAAGAGCCGGTCAGCGGCGGCCGGCACAAGGTCTTCGGCAGCAAGCCCCTAGGAATCATCCCGAGCACCAGCACCATTGCGTCGCAGCTGCCCCGGGCGCTGGGCCTCGCCTTCGCGCTCGAGCGCGCGCCCCGCCTGGGCGTCGCCCTTCCGAACGCGCGCACGGCCATCGCGGTCGTGACCTTTGGCGACGCGAGTCTGAACCATTCGACGGCGCTCGGCACCCTCAACGCCACGAGCTGGACGCTGCACCAGAAGCTGGCAGTCCCGCTGCTCTTCGTCTGCGAGGACAACGGGCTCGGCATCAGCGTGCGCACACCGGAGGGATGGGTAGAGACGAGACTCCGCGCGCAGCCGCACGTCGAGTACTTCGACGCCGACGGCTCGGACCTCGCTGGCGCGTTCCGGGCGGCCCGAGGCGCCATCGAATACTGTCGTCGAACGCGGCGCGCGGCGCTCTTGCGCCTGGGCGCGGTGCGGCTCTTGGGCCACGCGGGCAGCGACGTGGACACGACCTACCGCAGCGCCTCCGAGCTCGAGGAGGCCGAACGACGTGACCCCGTGCTGCTCGCGGCGCTGGATCTCGTAGACGCCGGCGCCCTCGATCGGTCAGCGGTCCTGGCCCTGCAAGAGCGCTGCGCCGCTCGCGTGGGGGCGGCCGCTGTCGCCGCAACGACGCGCCCGAAGCTGGCGACCCGCGCCGAGGTGGTGGCTGCGCTGGTGAGCCCGATCGGCCCCGAAGTGGCTGCCGAAGCCGCGGGCATGGCCGGCACGCTCCAAGCGCCACCCATCACCTTGGCTCAGGGCATCAACTTGGCGTTGGGCGAGGCCATGAGCAGGCTCCCGGAGTTGCTCGTATTCGGCGAGGACGTCGCCAAGAAAGGCGGCGTCTACGGCCTGACCAAGGGGCTGCTCGCCAAGTTCGGCCCGCTGCGGGTGTTCAACACCCTGCTCGACGAGCAAACCATCCTTGGGCTCGCCCTGGGCACCGCGACGCTCGGCCTCCTGCCTGTGCCCGAGATCCAGTACCTCGCGTACCTGCACAACGCAGAGGACCAGTTGCGGGGCGAAGCGGCGACCATGCAGTTCTTCTCTGATCGCGCCTACGACAACCCGATGGTGGTGCGTATCGCCGGGCTCGGATATCAGAAGGGGTTCGGTGGCCACTTCCACAACGACAACTCGCTCGCGGTGCTGCGCGACATTCCGGGGCTGGTCGTCTTGGTTCCGGCTCGCGGAGATGACGCGCTCGAGCTTTACCGCACGGCGTTTGCGCTGGCGAAGACGGCCCGACGCGTCGTGGTCGTGGTCGAACCCATCGCGCTCTACCACACGCGCGATCTTCACGCCGACGGCGACGGCGAGTGGGCCGCTCTGCCACCGGCCGGTGCCGCGAGCTTCGGCAAGCCACGGGTCTATCACCCCGAGGCTTGCGATCTGGTGATCGCGACCTACGGCAATGGACTCTGGATGAGCCTTCGTGTCGCGCGCCGTCTCGAGGGGGAAACAGGAGCGAGGGCCCGGGTCTTGGACCTGCGCTGGCTGGTACCGCTGCCCGAGCGAGAGGTCGTCGAGCACGCCCGGGAGTGTGGCCGACTGTTGGTCGTGGACGAATGCCGGAAGAGCGGGAACGTCTCGGAGGCCCTGGCGGCGGCGGTGCTCGACGCGGGCGGCGACGTGCGATTCTCGCGAGTAGCCGCGGCCGACAGCTTCATCCCGCTGGGCGACGCCGCCAATCTGGTGATGGTCGACGAAGCTGAGAATCTTGGCGGCCGCGCGTGAACTGTGGAGGCGAGCGTGAACATGAAAAAAACCGTCGAATTTTACTACGACTTCTCCAGCCCGAACGCCTACTTCGCAGCCCTCATGCTCCCGGCCATCGCTGGGCGCAGCGGCGCGACCATCGACTATCGTCCCTTCTTCTTGGGCGGTTTGTTCAAGCTCCTTGGCGCAGCCATGACGCCAGGCATGTCCACCCCGGAGAAGGCCGCCGCCAGCCTCCGCGACCTCGAGCGCTGGAGCGCCAAACACGGCATCGCTCTCCGCTTCCCCTCGCGCTTTCCCATCAACACGCTCGGCGCGCTCCGCATTTCGCTTTTGTGCGACGAGCTGTTGCTCTCGCATCGAGCTTGGGCCGAGGCGGTCTTCCGCGCCTATTGGGTCGACGATCGGGACATCGCGGACGAGAGTGTGCTCGCCGAGATCCTGACCTCGCTGGGCCAAGATGCCGCCGCCGTGCTCGCCCGCTCCCGCTCCCCCGAGGTGAAAGACGCACTACGCGCCGCCACCGAGGCCGCGCGTGCGCGTGGGGTCTTCGGCGCGCCTGTCTCGGTGGTCGGCAACGAACTCTTCTTCGGTAAAGACCGCCTCGACTTCGTCGAGGACGCACTGGCAGGTTGATCAACCCGTGGCGGTCGAGCCGCTGGGCTTCTTCTTGGCGGCGGCTCTGCGCTTCGGCTTGGCGCCTGACGCAGCCGCCGGCGCGTCGGCGTCGAGATCCGCGAGTGCCTCGGGGATACCGGCGGCAAAGACCTCGAGATCGGGGACCGAGTCCCAGTCTCCGGTGAGGCCAAAGCCCAGCGCGCCGTCGTAGGAGAGCACGGCGACACCCAGCGGGTTTTGCGCAAACACTGGAACGTAGGGAAAGGCCTCGAGCATGCGCGCGCCGCGCAGGTAGAGCGGGAACTGCGGGCCCGGCACGTTCGTGACCACCAGGTTCACCATGCGCTGCATGGCGACGGCGCGACCTGCGAGGGACAGCAACGTGGGCGGCGCGAACTCGCCAAGGCGTACCCAAAAGTCAGCGCCCACGGCCTGACGTGAGCGCTTGAGATCCGCCATGCGATCGCGCAGAGCCAACAGTCGTTGTTTCGGATCCGGCAGTCCCACGGGCAGCTCGGCCGCGATCATGCTGACCTTGTTGCCCCAGGTTCGGGCCTGGGAGGCGTCCCGAACGCTCACGGGCACCATTGCCTTCATCGTCAAGCCCTCGACGCTCTCCCCTCGCGACAAGAGGAGCTTGCGCAAAGCGCTGGTCACCAGCGCCAGCACCACGTCGTTGACCGTGCACTCGAAGCGCTGCCGCACGCGCTTCACGTCGGCGAGCGAGAGGCGAACGACCTGGAAGCGCCGGTGAGCGCCAAGCTCGGCGTTGAGGCTGGTGCGGGGCATGAATTCGGCAGCGGATCGGCCAAACGACTTGATACCGTCAAGGACGTCGCGGGCCTTGTCCGCGAGGCTGCCGAGGGCTTCGGGATCCTCCCACACCCGACGCGCAGCATCCTTGAGCTGCCGCGAGCGACCCCGGAGGTCGAGCAGGGCGTCCCGCGTCAATTCAGCGTCGGTCGGCTCCGGATCCGGGGTCCAGGGCTCACCCGCGACGGGCGGCGCGTCAGCCGCGAAGTCCAAGAGCACCGTGCCGAGATCGACGCCACTCGCGCCGTCGATCAGGCAGTGGTGAGTCTTCTGAATCACGCCGCGCCGGCCGTCTTCCAGATCGAACACCCACATTTCCCAGAGCGGCTTGCGGCGGTCGAGGTGGTGGCTCATGACCCGCCCCATGAGCGCCAGGGCTTCGCGCTCGCCCCGCGGCTTCGGCAAGCCCGTCCAGCGCACGTGGAAGCGCAGGTCGAAGTGCGGGTCGTCCACCCACACCGGCCGGTGGAGCCCCCCGGGCACGAAGCGCACCTTCTTCCGAAAGCGCGGCACGTGGTGGAGCCGGCTCCGGATGTGCTCCGAAAAGTCCGCCTCGCTGGCGCCCTTGTCCTCGAAGAAGAGCAAGGACCCGACGTGCATGTGGGCCGTCGGGCTCTCGGCGTAGAGGAACGCGCAATCGAGGGCGGAGAGACGTTCGAACCGACTCATGCCCTCAGCAACCGCCGTCGGCGCCGCCGTCTGCGGTCGGGCAGCATTTCCCGCTCTGGCACGACTCGGACGACGAGCATTTCTTGCCGCAAATGCCGCAGTGGTTGTCGTCGTCCTGCAAGTCCTTGCAGCCGCCGCCACAGCAGGTCTTTCCGGAACCGCAGGCGTTGGTGCAACTCCCGCAGAAGCCCTCATCGGTCTGGGTGTCGACGCAGCTCGAACCACAGCGGGTCGGCGTCGGCGCTCCGCAGGTGATTTCACAGCTGCCGCTGGGGCAGGCGGGAGTGCCCGTGCCGGAGGTCGGACCCGGGCAATTCGTGCAACTGCTGCCACACGCGGTCGCGTCGGTGTCCGACTTGCACTGATTGCTGCACTCATGGAAGCCAGAGTTGCAGGTGATCTTGCAGGCCGAGGTCACGCAGTTGCTCACGCCGTTGGGTGGATCCGTGCAAGCGATCGTGCAACTGCTGCAGTGAGCCTTGTCGTTGGTCGGGTTGTAGCAGCTGGTGCCGCACTTGAGCGTGGTGGGTGCAACGCAATTGAACCCACACGTTCCGGCGGTGCAGATGGCCGTGCCGCTGCCCGAGGCGGGCCCCGGGCAGGTCGTGCAGCTGGCCCCGCAGTTCGTGGCGTCGTTGTTCGCCTTGCACTCGATCCCGCACTTGTGGAAGCCGTTGTTGCAGTTGGACCCGCACGAACCCCCGCCACAGGTCGCCGCGCCGTTCGCAGGCGGCGTGCACTTGGTGGTGCAGCCGCCGCAGTAGTTGATGTCGTTGCCGGTGTTGACACACACGCCGCTGCAGTTGGTCAGTCCCGACCCGCAGCTCTCGGCGCAGTTGCCGCCGCTGCACACGACGCTGCCCCCGGACGGCGCCTGGCAAACCTTGCTGCAAACGCCGCAGTTGTTCTTGTCCTGCGCGATATTGATCTCGCAGCCATCGGCCTTGTTGCCGTTGCAGTCGGCGAATCCGGACTTGCAGGAGTCGTAGTCGCAGGCGCCAGCGGTGCAGAGCGCCGCGTTCACATTGGCCGGATTGCACGGCTTTGCGCAGCCGTTGCAGTGCAGCGGGCTGGTCTTGAGGCTCGTCTCGCAGCCGTTGTCGACGTTGTTGTCGCAGTTGCCCCAGTCGGGGTGGCAGGCGAGCTTGCACGCCCCGCCCTGACAGGTCGCGCCGGCGTGCGTCTCGTTGCACACCTTGCCGCAGGCGCCGCAGTTGCCCTTGTCACCCGTGCTGATGTTGACCTCGCAGCCGTTGACGTCGTTCAGGTCGCAGTTGGCCCAACCGCTGTTGCACACGGTCACGACGCAGGCTTCCTGCGAACACGCGCTCTGCGCGTTCTGGAGCGCGCAGGCGTTTCCGCAGGTCTTGCAGTTGCTGACGTCGGTCGCGACATCGACCTCGCAGCCGTTCCCCTTGTTCCCGTCGCAATCCCGGCGGGTCAGGCACGACGCGCTGCCATCGGGGCAGCACTCATTGACCTCGCAGGTCCCTGCCGTGCAAATCCACCCCGCACCCTTCGAGGTCACGCAGTCGGTGGCGCAGTTTCCGCAGTGGTTCTTGTCCCCATTGAGATCGGTCTCGCAGCCGTCCACCGGACTGTTGTCGCAGTCGGCCCAGCCCGGGTCGCACTGGTCTACGGCGCAGGCCCCGGTGTTGCACTTCGCCGTGGCGTGGGGCACGGCGCAGGGTGCGCACGCGGTCGACTGGCTGCAGCCGTACTGCGGTTCGTCCGCCGTCAGGCAGAGCAGCACTCCGGGTTTGCTGGGATCCGGGCAGACCTTCGATCCTGGAAAGCACTGGC
This sequence comes from uncultured delta proteobacterium, assembly GCA_963716725.1. Taxonomy (GTDB): domain Bacteria; phylum Myxococcota_A; class Polyangia; order Polyangiales; family Polyangiaceae; genus JADJKB01. Next base: position 263,562 of record CAVQUB010000032.1, on the reverse strand, counting down.
CGCCCGCGAGCCCCCCACCGCCGTCGTTGTCGCTACCGCCGCCGCCGTCGGGCTTCAGCCCTCCCTCCTCGGTGACCCCGCAGCCGCCGAAGGCGGGCAAGAGCATCGACACCAAGCCCAAGAGGATCAGGATGCGCCGCGCCACGATCCGAGCTTACTACGGGACCGGTGCCCTTTCGAGCCGTCGAGATCAATTGCCGCAGGCACGCCGGAGCGCCTGCGCGACCAGGGGGTCTTGCTCGGGGAAAACGCTGCGGGCGTCGACCAGCAGCGCACCTTCGACGACCCGGCCGATCAGCGCCGGGCTACCGGACCGGAGGCGCTGCGCCAACTGATCGGGGTCTGTTCCGGAGATCCGGAGCGCGACGGACGAAACCGGCGCCTCCGCCAGAGTCCCTCCGCCGATCGCGGCCTCGGAGTTGACCCGTTCCGCAGCAACGCCCTGCTCGTGGAGTAACTCCACCCAGGCGTCCACCCGCCGGCACAGCGCTTCAGTGCTGGCAGCGAGGAGCGCGTGCACTGGAATTTCGTCCAACGCGCCGCGCTGGTACGCATCCAACACCCCCTCGACGGCCGCGAGCGCGAGCTTGTCGAGCCGAAGCGCCCGGGCCATGGGATCTTCACGCAGGGTGCTCACGAGATCGGCTCGTCCGGCGACGGCGCCGCCTTGGGGACCCCCGAAGAGCTTGTCCAGGCTGAAGCAGACCAGATCAACGCCCGCAACCAGGCACGCCTGCACGCTGGGCTCGCGCGCGAGCTCGGAGCCCGCGACCGCCGAGGGCAGGCCGACCACCAGGCCGCCGCCCAAATCCTTGATCAGCGGGATGCCCCGCGACTTGGCCAGTCGGGTGAGTTCGACCAACCCAGGGCGCTCGGCGAACCCGGTGATCTTGAAGTTGCTGGGGTGCACGCGGAGCAAACACGCCGTGTGCTCTCCAATGGCTCGAGCGTAATCGTCTACGCGGGTACGGTTCGTCGTGCCCACCTCGACGAGTCGCGCTCCGGACCGCGCGAGCACTTCGGGGATCCGAAATCCACCGCCGATTTCCACCAGCTCCCCGCGGGACACGATCACCTCACGTCCGGCCGCGATCGAGCTCAGCGCCAGCATCACCGCAGCGGCGTTGTTGTTGACCAGCGCCACGTCGCCCGCGCCCACGAGCTCCGCCAGCCCCCGCTCCACCTGCACGCCGCGTCGGGTGCGGACGCCGGTTTCGAGATCGAGCTCCAGGGTCGAGTACCCGCCGGCCGTTCTCGCGATGCGGTCGAGGCTGCCCTGAGGCAGCGGCGCGCGACCCAAGTTCGTGTGAAGAATGACCCCCGTCCCGTTGATGACCGGGAGGATCCCCGCCAACAGCCGCGCTTCGGCCCGGGCCTTGACCCAGCTGACCACTTGCTCGAACGACGCAGACTCGGCTCCCGCACGGATCGCGCTTCGGGCCTCGGCGATCGCGGCGCGGGCAAGCGCCGTCACGGCCTTTGAGCCGAGCGCCCGCCGGACCTCCGTCAGCTCGGGGGCATCCGCGACTCGATCGACCTTGGGCAGCTTCCGCAGCTCCACGGGGCGACCATAGCGGAATCGGTGGCTCGGAGCTTGCCCGGTCGCGGTCGAATCGGGAGACAATGGCCAGGCCATGCGCCGCGCTTTGGCCCTGCCCGCCCTCGCTCTGCTCGCTTGCACCCCTGAAGCAAGCCCGGTGACGACCGCCCGAGCCGCAGCGGACCCCGTCGTGTCGGCGTCCGCTGCGCCGATCCCGCCGCCAGCACCGAGCGCGATCGCCGCAGCGCCAACCCCGACCGGGCTCGTGTTGGCTCGTGAGGCCGGTGTGGTGCCCGCGGCCCAAGCGTCCCGTGTGCTGCACGTGGGCGACTCCATGGCGCCACTGGTGGGAAACTACCTGCGGTCGATCTTCTCGAGCAGCGGGCGGCAGTACTTCCTCGAGACCGTGATCTCGTCGAGCACGCTGGACTGGGCGGAGAAGGGCCTCCTGCGCGAGGCGATGTACAAATACGATCCGGAGGTCGTGTTGATTTCGCTCGGCTCCAACGAGCTCTTCGATCCCAAGCCGGAACGGCGCGGCCCGGCGGTGGCGCAGATCGTGGCGCAGACCCGCGGGCGGCCCTGCCTGTGGATCGGCCCCCCGCTGTGGAAGAAAGACACTGGGTTCACCGACGTGCTCCGGAAGAACCTGGGACACTGCCGTTACTTCGACTCGTCGAAGCTCGACTTGCCGCGCATGGAAGATGGCCGCCACCCGAGCTGGGCCGGCGGGTGGCGGTGGGCCGACGCCGTGTGGCGCGAGCTCGGCGGCACGGAGGCCGTGCCCGGCAACTCCCACCCCAAGCCCGGCGAGTCGCTCACGCAGCGCTGAACAGACTGCTGACTACCTGGACCGGCACGTTGCTGATGGTCATGCCAGAGAAGCTGAGATCGACCGCAACCGTCTTGCCCTTGTCGTCGTTTTGGACCGACACGACGGCGAGCACGACGCCCTTCTTCACTTCGTAGCCCTGAACCGTGCAAGTTCGCTTCGCTCGCACGCGCATGCCGGCGCGGTACTGGACTCCCGGGGCGGCTTCCGCCTCGCTCGTGACGGTGCTCAGTGATATCGCCGGACACAGCGCGGACGCCATGACCATCCAAAACGCGGCTGCTCTTCGCTTCGACATGATGGATTCTCCCCGACCGAGTACCGCCCGCGGCTCGGGGCGGAGAGTACCCGAGTTCGGAAAACGGGCAAGTTGGGCGCATCAGGCGCCAGGCGACCTGCGCGGGCTCGTTGATCTATTCCGGGTGGCTGGGCAGCGGCGTAACGTTCCGGGCGTGAAGTTCTGCACCGCCCTCGCCCTCTGCATCGCCAGCACCAGCTTCGCCTTCGCCCGGCCGACGCTGGCCGACTCCCCGGCGTCGCCGGTCGAGGGTCCAGAGATCCCATTCGAGAAGTACTCACTCGAAAACGGGATGGAGGTGATCCTGCACCGGGACGCATCGCTGCCTCTGGTGGCAGTAAACATCTGGTATCACGTGGGCCCAGTCAACGAGCCGCCGGGTCGCTCGGGCTTCGCTCATCTGTTCGAACATCTGATGTTCACCGGCTCGAAGCACGTCGGCACTCGCTTCGACAAGTTGCTCGAGAGCGCCGGCGCGACCAACGTGAACGGGACCACGAGCTGGGATCGCACCAATTACTTCGAGACGGTGCCCCGTGAACGACTCGAGCTGTGCCTATGGATCGAGAGTGATCGCATGGGGTTCTTCCTGGACACGCTGTCCGCTCAGTCGCTCGAGGTTCAGCGCGACGTCGTCAAGAACGAGCGGCGACAGAGCTATGAAGACGCTCCCTACGGCCCCAGCAGCCTCGTATTGCTCGACACCTTGTTTCCGACGGGACACCCCTATCACGGCGCGGTGATCGGCTCGATGCGTGACCTCGAAGCCGCCAAGCTCCGTGACGCCGAGGCGTTTTTCAGCGCGTACTACGCGCCCTCCAACGCGACCCTGACGTTGGCCGGCGATTTCGATAGGACTCGAGCCAAGCGCTGGATCGCACGCTACTTCGGGCCCTTCGCCAAGAAGCCGAAGCCCGCGAGCAGGCGCAGCGTGACCCCAGCGTTGAAGGAGCTGACGCGCCGGGAGGTGAGCGAACCGGTCGAACTCGCGAAGGTCAGCATGGGCTGGCTCACCCCGCCCGCCTACTCCGCCGACGTCGCGGCCCTCGAGCTCGCCGCGGCTTTGTTGGCTGGGGGCAAAGCGACCCGCCTCTACCAGAAGCTGGTGGTCGAGAAGAAGCTCGCCTCCGAGGTCTCGGCCGACCTCGATTCCAGCGCGTTGGCCAGCGTCTTTTCGCTGAGCGCCGTCGCAGCGTCGGGCAAACCAGCGAAGTCCGTCGAGGCCGCCGTCGATGACGTGCTCCGCGATCTCTCGGCTCGCGGGCCCTCCGAGGCGGAGCTCGCTCGCGCCCGCCGTCGGGTCTTGCTCGCGCTCATGGCCGATCTTCAGCTCTTGAACGGCGCGGACGGCGAGTCGGGACGCGCCGGACTCTTGCAGCGCTTCAATCACTACCTCGGGGATCCGGGGCACCTGAAGCGCTACCACGCGAGCATCGAAGCCGTACGCCCGGAGGACGTGAAGCGCGCGCTCCGGACCCATCTCGATCTCCACACGCCGGGTCATCGTGACGACCACGCCCAAGCCGAAGGAGCAGCGGCAGTGAAGCTCTTCTCCCTCGCCTGGGCACTTCTGGCGGTCGCGTGCGCCGGGGGCGGTGCCGTCCGAGCGCCTCCCGCCGAGCCGCCGCAGCCCGCGCCGAGGGGCGCCGCATCGAGCGACGCCTGGCGCCGCGCGGTGCCCAGCCCGGGCGAGCCCGCCGAGCTCATCTACCCGGTGCCGGAGGGCGCGACGCTCGACGGCGGGCTGACGGTCTTGGTGGTCCGGCGTCCGGCCCGCATCGCGGCGCTGTCGCTCGTGGTTCGACACGGAGCGAGTTCGGTCCCCAAGGGCAAGAGCGGGCTCGCCGCTCTGACGGCGCGCATGCTCACCGAGGGCACGACCACGCGACCCGCTGCGGCGCTCGCCGAAGCCGCCGAGTCCCTCGGTTCGACGCTCGAGCACGACGCCGGCCGCGACTACTCGATGATCGGTATCGCAACCCTCACCGCCGACATCGAGCAAGGCTTGAGCTTGCTCGCCGAGGTGGCGCTGAAGCCGGCCTTCGCAGCCAAGGAGCTGGAGCGCGTTCGTGGCGAATGGCTCGACGGACTTTCGGCGGAACGACAATCGCCGGACCGCCTCGCCTCCCTCGCGGGCCTGCGCTTGCTGATAGGCGAGCCCAATGGCGCACCGGTGAGCGGAAGCGTCCCAGACGTGAAGAAGCTCAGGGTCGCGGATCTCTCCGCCTTTCATCGCACTCGCTACGTGCCGTCGGCGAGCGCGCTGGTAGTCGTCGGCGACGTGAGCCTCTCCGACGTGCGCAAGGCCGCGGCTCGAGCCTTCGCGGGATGGAAGGGCGCGCCCGTGCCCGCGCAGCCTAGTGCTCAGCAGGCTGCCGCGCCCAATCCGACCACGGTGGTGCTCGTGAACCGCCCCGGCGCCGTTCAGAGCGCGCTCTTCGTCGCCCAAGCTTTCCCGAAACGGTCGGAGGCGGGCCACGAGGCCCGCCAGCTCTTGAACTCGCTTTTGGGTGGGCTCTTCACGTCGCGGATCAACCAGAACCTGCGCGAGAAGCACGCCTACACCTATGGTGCCCGCTCCGACGCCGTCGCGACCCGTGAGTGGGGTGCCTTGGTCGTGACCACGCGGGTCGAAGCGGGCGTGACCGCGCCCGCGCTCTCGGAGTTGATCGGGGAGCTGGCTCGGGCGCGCGATCCGAGCCGGGGTGCTCCTATCACCGCCGACGAAGTGGCACGCGCCCGCGCGGATCTGTCGAGCTCGTTGGGTGCTCGACTCGTGGAGGTCGATCGCATCGCGGCCGACGTCGGCTCTGCCTTCGCCCAGGGCCTCCCACCGAGCTACAACAGCGAGCTTCCCACGTCGCTGCGCGCAATCTCTACTGCTGATGTGGTGAGGCAGTCCGCGCGACTGGACGAGCGGCGGCTGGTGGTGGTGATCGTCGGCGACGAGTCCAGCATCCGAGCGCCGCTCGAAGCCGCGGGCTTCAGCGTCACCAACGCGAGCGCTGATCTCATTCGCTGATCGTGGTCTTCGTCGAGTGCGACTGCGAAGTGGTGGCCGGCACGGGCGGAGCATCGCGCCGATTCGCCAGGACTGCGAGCACCCCGCCGAAGATCAGCGCGACGATGCCGGCGACTATCCACACCACCCACGGTAGCCAGCTCGGCATCGGTCGCGGCTGAACCGGAAACGACGGCGGCACGGCGCGCGAAATCGGATGCCTCACGGCTCGGAGCACCAAGGTCGGATCGGCGGGACGGCGCGGCATTGCCCGGAGCCGCGTGGTGTCCCCGGCTTCCCCCGGCGGCTGGTCCACGACGATGCTCCTCGCATCTTGTGCCACCTGAACTCGGGGTGCCGGCGCGTGCGCGATGGCCTGCTGGGCGACGATCGCGTCGTCGTCGAGCTCTTCGAGGGGCTCCTCGTCCTCGTAGGGTGGGGGCATGGCCTGGCCCCACTATAGCGAATCCTTCAGCGCATTTCAGGGCAGGACGCGGCCACGTGGTACATTCGTGGGCAGTGGCCGAGCTACCTCCGATCCTAGTGGTAGACGACGACGCCGTGAGCCGGCGGGTGCTCTCCGAGACCCTGGACTCGTCGGGAATGCCGAGCCACGCCGTCACCTCCGGGCGGGAGGCCCTCGCCTGGCTCGAGACCAACGCGCCCTCGCTGGTGCTGCTCGACCTGGTCATGCCGGAGCCCGACGGCTTCGAAGTGCTCAGGCGGATCCGTGAAAAAGAGGAGATCGCCGACACCCCGGTGCTGGTCCTGACGGCGCTGGACTCGGACGACGAGATCCGCGCCGTGTTTGCCTCGGGTGCAGACGACTACGTTCACAAGCCCTTCCGCCCCGCGGAGCTCGTGGCTCGCATCCGCGGTCAGCTGCGAATGCGTGAGTACGTGGAACGCCTCAGCCGTCGCGAGCAGGATTCTCAGGCGGTGCTCGAGCTCACCCAAGCCCTGGCCTCGACGCTCAACATCCGGCACATCCTGTTCACCGTCGTGCGGCGTGTGGCAGAGGTGGCCAACGTGGATCGCTGCAGCATCGTCCTCGTCTCGGAGGACGAGACGATGGGCCACGTCGTCGCGTCGAGCGACGACGAGCAGATGCGCGATCTGACCATCTCGCTCTCCAAGTACCCGGAGATCCGGGAGGTGTTGCGAACCGGCAACTCGCTGGTGATCCGCGACGTGAGCCAACACCCGCTGCTCGATGCGGTGCGGGAGTCCGAACCGAGTCTTGGGTTCACCTCGCTGGCCCTGGTTCCAATCACCCACGAACAGCGGCCGATGGGGGTGATCTTCCTGCGCTCGCGTGAGCCGGCGGCCTTCGCCGATCACGAGATCTCCTTGGTGCACACCGTCGCCAACGCCACGGCCATCGCGCTGCGCAACGCGCGGATCCTCAAGCTGCTGCGCGACGAGTCGATGCAGAGCGCCTTCGCACGGGTCGAAGCCGAGCGTCGGGTGCGGATATTCCAGCGCTATGCGGACATCTTCGAGAGCGCTGCGGACGGCATGGTCGTGATCGATCGAGCCGGCCAGGTGGTTTTTGCCAACCCACGCGCCCGCTCGATCCTCGGCTTCGAGGACGACGCCCTGAAGAAGAAGCAGTTCCGGGATCTCTTCTCCGAAGATCACTATCGGGCCGACCTCCTGATGCAAGGCTTCACCGAGGGAGAGTTTCCCCAGGGCGTCGATGTGCGACTCGGTACCCACAGCGGTCGGGTGATCACCGCCAGCATGAGCTTCAGCTCGGTGCTGCACGAAGACGAATCGGTGCTGTTTTCGTTCCGCGACGTGACCGAAGAGCGGAGTACCGCCATCGAGCTCAAGCAGACCAAGGAGTTCCTCGAGCGCGTCATCGAGAGCTCCGTCGACGGCATCGTCACGGCGGACATGAAAGGCACGCTGCTGCTCTTCAACCGAGCCGCGTCCCGCATTTTCGGTTTTGCTCCGGGAGAAGTGGTGGGCAGGAGGAACGTGGAGTCGCTCTACCCACCGGGCGTGGCCCGGGAGATCATGAACAAGATCCGCGACCCGAACTTCAGCGGACCGGGGCGCCTCGAGGATTGCCGGGTGGACATGATCAGCGCGACCGGAGAGTTGATTCCGGTCACGCTGTCCGCCGCGCTGATCGTCGAAGAGGGTAAGCCCGTGGGCTCCGTAGGCGTATTCACGGACATTCGCGACCGCTTGCGGATGGAAGCTCGACTGAATCGGGCCCAGGACGAGCTGCGGGCCCGGGAGAAGACCGCCTTCGTGGCAGAGCTCGCCGGCGCCGCCGCTCACGAGCTGAACCAACCGCTCACCAGTGTGATTGGCTACGCCGAGCTCTTGCGCCGTGGCCTGGGGTCGGGTTCCAGCCACGGCAAGGCGGCCGAGGTGATCATCTCCGAGGCCGAGCGCATGGCAGAGATCGTGCGGAAGATCGGCAAGATCACCAAGTACGAGACGAAGAACTACGTCGGTAGCGCCAAGATCCTCGACCTCGAGAAGGCGGCAGACGACTCCGGGGGAGGGAGGGCCGGCCGATGACCGCCCGCGACGACGACCGCTCCACCGAGCCCCCGCGCACCGAAGCGTCCGATCTGCGAGAGCTCGCGCCCACGCCTTCGGGCCTGCGCGCTCCCATCGACGGCGCCACGCTCGATCAGCTTTATTACCTGGCCATCGACCTGCCCGTGGAGGAAGGACCGCACGCCGTAGTGCAGCTCTTTCTCGATCGCCTGGGCCCCCTCCTGCCCGATCTCGCCCTCGGCGTCTGCGTGGTGGACGCGGCCCGGGGCGAGCAACTGGTGGAGGTGCGCCTACCCGACGGGGTCGAGGCGGGCAGGGGTCACGATCCCAGTCGGCTTTTTCCCGGGCTGGCCTACGAGCAGGTCTCGCAGTTGTCCGAGGCGCTGACCGGCTCCACCTTCCACATCGGCACCGACGACCGCGCACGTCTGAGCGCCATGAACGAGCCGGTGCTGACTCGCGCGGTGCCATTGCTCGAGGCGAGCATCCGCCGCGCGCGCTCTCTCGAACGCAAGGCCCTGAGCGCTACCGCCATGAAGCGCCTGCAAGCGCAGGTGATTCAGACCGAGAAGCTCGCCTCGCTGGGTCAGATCGTGGCTGGCGTCGTGCACGAACTCAACAATCCGCTCACCTCCATCGTCGCTTATGCCGACTACCTGAAGCGTCGGCTCGAGACCCGCGACGACTCGAGCGACGACGTCGAACGAGCGCGACGCATCGGCGAGGCAGCGCAGCGGATCTTGAGGTTCTCCCGGGACCTGGTGGCCTACGCGCGCCCCTCGGCGGACGTGCCCGCACCCGTGCAGATCCACGAGGTCATCGACAAGGCCCTGGTCTTCTGTGAGCACGAACTCGAGAAGTCGGAGGTCAAGGTGGAACGCCACTGGAAACCGGGGCTGCCCGCAGTGCTGGGCCTGGGCGGACAGCTGACGCAGGTTTTTGTCAACGTCTTCACCAACGCCTCCCACTCCATGACGGGACGTGGCGGCCGACTCGTGATCACGACCGAGGTCGAGCCTGCGTCGAACCGTATCCAAATAAGAGTCGACGACGAAGGTGCCGGCATCGACCCCGGCCATATCGACCAGGTGTTTGAGCCTTTCTTCACGACCAAGACCGAAGGCCGCGGGACGGGGCTCGGACTGTCGATCGTGCGCGACATCGTCATCGCCCACGGCGGGACGGTGTCCGTCACGAGCACGCTGGATATGGGGACGACGTTCGTGCTCGAGTTACCGGCGGCCGCCCGGAGAGGCTCGACGAAGCCACCTCCAACACGCGGCTGACCGGTTCACTTCACCACACGGATCACGAGCACCAAGATCCCGCCTTTGTAACTCTGGCCGGCGACGATGAAGGTCTGGCCGACCTTGGCCTTCACCTCCAAGAGCGGCAGGAAGGTCTTGCCCCTCGGCTGGTTGATGCTCGCGCTGATGCGCAGGTGCTGCTTGTCCGGCATCACCTCCAGCAGCTTGGTCTTCAGAACCCTGCCATTGGGCAGGGTCATCGTCTTGTCGTCTTTCGAGAGCTGCAAGCGCGTCTTGGAGACGAACTCGTAGCTGTCGTACGACGAGAACGGGGGCTTCTTCAGCTCGGGCATGTTGCCGATGCGGGAGTCGATGCCCTTGCCCGAGTTCGTCGCGTGCAGGACCATCACCTCGGTGCCCAGCTCGGGCTCGGCGGGCTTCTTGTTTTCTCTGGCCTTCGGGTCCTTCGGCTTGTCAGCCTTGGCCGGCGGAGTCCTACCGGCTTGGTCGTCGGCGATGGCGGGGACAGCCAACAAGAGGGCTGGCGCGAGCAAGAGCAGGCAGCGAGCTTTCATAGCGGCTCCATTCTACCGCTCGGCGCCTCGTCCACCAACCAGACGACTGGAGTGCTCTGGTCACCGGCGGGAACCATGAAGATGGTCCCAGCTCGATTGCCGAAATCCACCGCCTCGATCGTGGCGGCAAGATCCGCGTCGTCGTCCGTCGCCGCGGGAGGCGACGACGGGTCCGCGACGGGAGTCTGAGGCGCAGGAGCCAGCAAGGGTGCCACCGACGCGGTGCTGGCCGGCGAGGGCCCCCCGGGCGTCGTCATCCACAGCGCCGCGGCGGCCGCAGCTGCGAGTGCGAGCCCGATCGCGACCACTGGCCCGCTCCGCGCTCGCGCCCGCCGGGGCCCCAGGGTCTCCGTCGCGATCTCGACTCTGGGGCCAAGGGCAACCACGTTGTCGACGCGGCCGAGCGAGGCCATCACCTGGTCCGCGACCCCGTCGAAGCGATCGAGCGCCTCGGGCTCGTAGGCGCGAATGACATCGCCTATCTGCTCGAGCCCGGCCAGGACGCGGCGGTCCTCCGGCGAGAGACTGCGCTCGAGCTCCGACGCCTCCTCGGGGCCGAACTCGCCGTCATGCAGGCGCATCAGGTCGAGATGACGACTCACGACTCCTCCGCGGCACGCGGATGCGCGCCAATTTGCTCCGCATAGCAGTCGGCCAGCGCTCGTTGGAGCTTCTGCCGAGCATGAAACAGTCGGCTCATGATGGTGCCCTTCGATACGCCCATCGCCTGCGCCATCTCTTCGTAGCTCATCCCCTCAACCTCTCGCATGACGATGACGCCACGGTGATAGGGCGGGAGCGCGTCCAGCGCGCTCTGGATCTTCTGGCGGATCTCACCGCGACGCACGACGTCGGCGGGATCAGCACCGTCGAGGCGCGCGAGCAGCGGGATGTCGAACTCGTCCTTGATCTCGCGCGACTCGTCGAGCTCTTGGTCGCGGCGAGCTGGTTTCCGCATGAGGTCGATGGAGAGATTCGTGACGATGCGGTAGAGCCAGGTGAAAAAGCTCGAACCGCCGTGGAAGGAGTCGATGCCTCGGAAGACCCTGATGAAGGCTTCTTGGACGACCTCACGGGCGTCGTTCTCGTCGCGAACCAACGAAAGCGCGATGGCAAAGGCTCGCCGCTGATGCCTGTCCACCAGCTGACGGAACGCGAGTTTGTCGCCGGTTCGGGCGCGGTCGATGAGAGCACGGTCTTCCTCGGCTTCTGCCTGTCTTACCAGTCGGTTGGACGCCGCCCGCGCACCGCTATTCACGTTGGCCGCGACAGCGGTGTCAGGCCGGGGCGCGAGCTCGGGCCGGGTGGGCTCAGGTGCCCCGTTTCCTTTCACGGATGCAGAACGCGACCCTGCTACCGGGCTTACGGCCCGGGGCGGGGGGGCTGCGCCCGGCCTCTGCCCTTCGGTCATCGCGGTCACTCTACGCCCGATGCAAGTCGGGTGCCCCTGCCCGGTGAACCAGGCCGCGGTTCAGGGGTGCCCCGGCGGCAGCCCGGGCGCCGGCGCGGGGTCGGGGTCGGGGTCGGGCTCTTCGGCCGAATTCTCTTGGTCGGGCAGCTCGTTCAAGACGACCTTGAGCTCGAGCGTCCTCTTGCCCCGAGTGATGCGCAGCGTCACGGCTTTTCCGACGCCGGCGAGGCTCGCGACCCAGCGCAGCTTCTCGGGACCGGGCACAGGCTCGCCCTCGAAGGCGGTGATCACGTCGTCGATCTGTACGCCGGCCTTGTCCGCTGGGCCCGCGGGCAGCACGGAACGTACGAGGGCGCCGGTGGCGTCTCCAAGCCCGAGGCGCGTGCTGTCCTCGGTGACCAGCGACGACACTCGGATCCCGATCGCGCTGCGGATGACCTTTCCGTCCTTGATCAAGCGAGGGAGCAACTCCTTGACCATGTTGATGGGGATGGCGAAGCCAATGCTGTTGGCGTTGGCGCGAATCGCCGTATTGATGCCCACCACCCGACCGCCGAGGTCCAAGAGCGGTCCGCCGCTGTTGCCCTGATTGATGGCGGCGTCGGTCTGGAGGAAGTTGTAGTAACCGGTTCCGTCGCCCAAACCGCGCACGTCGGAGCCAGTTCGCCCCTTGGCCGACACGATGCCCGCCGAGACGGTGTGAGCCAGGCCGAAGGGATTGCCGATGGCAACCACCCAGTCACCGACCCGCGTCCCATCGGAGTCTCCCAAGGGCAGGTGAGCCAAATCCTTGGACTCGACGCGCAATACCGCGATGTCCGTCGGCCCGTCGCGACCGACCACCTTGGCCTTGAACTCCTTCTTCTGGATCAAGACCCGAATGTCGGTCGCGCCTTTGATGACGTGATTGTTGGTGAGAACGAGCCCGCTCGGATCGTAGACGAAAGCGCTGCCGAGTCCCTCACCGATCACGCGGCGTCGACCGGTACGGCCCTGTTGCTCCTGGGTCGTCCTGACGAAGGCCACCGCCGGATCAGCCTTCGCGGCCAGGTCCGCAAAGCTCCGAGGCGCGTCGAGGGGAGGCGCGAGCGGGAGCGCGACCGTCGGGGAGACGACCGGCGCTGCGGTCGCTGATCCGGGCGGTCCGGCGTCTGCTCCGCCGGGGCTCGAGCGCCGACATCCCAGCAGCGCCAGCGCAGCGAGAACGAGAACACAGGCTCGCGTCACTTCGACTTCGTGACCTCGACGTAGCGCATGCGGAGATCATAGAGCGCTTGCTCCAAGATGCGCTCTTCCTCACCGGTCAAATTGCCTCGGGTCTTGTCCTGGACGAGCCCGATGAGATTGATGGTCTGTCGGGCGAGCGGCAACTCGGGCAGCGCGGCGCCTTCGGGGTTGGGTGCGTCACCAAGGTGCATGCGGGCGGAGTGGTAGAGCGAGAGCACGAAGGTCGCGAAGTCGACAGGGGGCATTTGCTCCCGTTCGCGAGCGCTGTCTTGATTGGCAGCCTCGAACGCCTCCAGGGCGTCACGCTGCTGCCCGCTGCTCGGCCCGTCCACCCCCTCCGGAGTCACGATGTCGCCTCGTCGTCGTCGTCGTCCTCGTCGTCCTCATCGCCGTAGCCCAGCGCTGGCTGGTGGTGATCGAGCGTCTCGCTCTTGGACTCGGCGTCCACCAGGCCCTCGAGGTGGCGGGCAACTTCGGACTCGGTCACGAAACCCCGGCGCAACATGCGCTCGCGGATCCGAATGTCGTGCTTGAAGAAGTCAGAATCGTTCATCTTCGTCGTCTCCGTGCCCTCGCCCAGGACCGGACGGCCCTTCGACGGTTGCGCGAGCGTTTCCTAGCGCTGGGTGGGCCCACGAAGCAAGCGCTCAGCCACAATCAGCTGTGTCTCGGCGGTCTGGACGGGTGCGTCGAGCCCTCGGGCCGCCGCGTCGACCTCTTCCGGGGTGGCCGGGCGCGTATCCAGCACGCTCAGCTCGACCCGAAGGGAACGACCGGCCAGCGGATGATTCTGGTCCACGATCACCGCGTCGGGCGTCACGTCGAGGACGCGCAGCACGATCACTTCGCCCTCGCTGCCCTCGGCTTCGAAGCTGTCGCCGGGCGCCACGTCGGCAGGGAAGTCCGCGGGGTCGACCTCGAGCAGCGCTTTGGGATCACGTTCGCCGAACGCTTCCTTCGCCTTCACCTGGACGCTGCGCGCCTCCCCGGGCAGCGCGCCCTCGAGCGCCCGCTCCACCTGCGGCAATATCTCCCCGAACCCGAACAAGATCGAGCGCGGACCCTCGCTGCCGCCCACGAGCTCGCCGTCGCTGTCGAACACCTCGTAGGTGAGCGTCACCACGACCTCCGGACCGACCTGGTAGGCGTGAGGATTCGCGCCCGCTCCCGGGGGCGGGTCGGCAGGGCCCGCGTTCGCCGGTCCCTTTCGTCGTTTCTTGCTGCTCATGCCGACCCTGATTTGATCGTGCCAAGACGCTCAGACGGAGTCAGATCGCGTCGGGCGCCACGATCTTGCCGGCGATGGCGCTCGCCGCCACCACCAGCGGGCTCGCGAGGTACACCTTTCCGGGGCCGCTCCGTCCTGGGAAGTTGCGGTTGATGGCGCTGACCGTCACCTCGTCCGACGTGAACGAGACGCCGGGACCCGCCCTGATGCAGGCGCCGCAGGAGGGGTCGACGAGGTTGGCGCCGGCGCGCTGGAAGATCTGGATGTAGCCCTTCTGCTCAGCGTACTGCCGGATGTGCTGCGAACCGAACTGGATGTAGAGCTGCACGCCGTCGGCAACGCGGCGCCCTTGGGCGAGCGCGCGCTCGAGGACCGCGGCGTACATGTCCATGTCAGCCTTCTTGCCGCCGGTGCACGAGCCGCCGTAGGCGATGTCGATCTTCACGTCGTCGAGACTGGTCAGCGGTACGCCGTTGCGCGGATCGCCCGGGGTCGCCACCATCGGAACCACCTTGCCCAGGTCGATCTCGAAGGTCGCCGCATAGCTTGCGTCTGGGTCGGCGCGCACGATCTTCTGCGCGTACTTCGTCGGCGGGAAGCCCGCGCATCTCGACCAGGTACTCCACCACGACCTCGTCGGCCTCGATGATGCCGGTGAAGCCGCCGGCCTCGACCGCCATGTTGGTGAGGGTGGCGCGCTCGTCCAGCGAGCAGGTTCTCGACGCCATCGCCCGAGAACTCGAGCACCTTGCCGATGCCGCTGCCGGACTTGAAGTGATCGAGCGAGAGGATGTGCAGCATGACGTCCTTGGCACAGACGCCGGCGCGAAGCTCACCGCTGCAGCACGAAACGCACGGTCTCCGGCACCTTGACCCGCACGTCGCGGGTGAACCACGCGTTGGCCATGTCGGTGCTGCCGACTCCGAACGCGAAGCAGCCGAGCGCTCCTCGCCATGCAGGTGTGCGAGTCGGTCCCGGCGACGACCTGGCCGGGCAGCGCCAGCTCCTCGATCACCTTGTTGTGGCAGATGGCTTCGCTGCCCACCGTGCGACCGTCGCGGGTGACTTCGCCGTACAAGCGAATGCCCTGGCGCTTGGAGAAGGACTCCTGCACCGTCGCCAGCGAGGCCGCCTGGTCGTCGAGCCCCATCTTCTTGTGGGCCTCGGGCATCACGAGGTCCAAGAACGTGAGGTGATCGCGGAACGCAAACACGCTCTCGGGCTCGCTCACCTTCGCGTCCTCGCCGAAGCCTGCGCGGAACAACGACTCGGCCATCGGCGTCACGTACTCGTGGCTGAAGCGCACGTCGGTGCGCACGAAGAGCGCGTCTCCGGGCTTCACGGCGGCCACGCCCAGCGCCCCGGTGCGGGCGTCGGCGATGGCGCGTGACGCGATGATCTTCTCGCACACGTTCATGGGGCGGCGCTGGGTCTCCAGCGGAGGTGGCGCGATCTCCCCCGCCATCGCGCTTGCGGTTGTATGCAAACAGCCCCCCGTACTCGACGATCTGCGCGCTGATCGGATCGAGACCCTTGGTGAACTCGGAGATTGGGATGGCCTCGCCGCGCTCGATGCGATCGATCAGAGAGAAGTCGGTCGAGGTGAGCAGACCGATGTTCTGGGCGTTCTGCCCGTAGATCTTCTCGATGCTCTCCGCGATGACCAGCTGCACGCCGGCCTTCAACTCGGAGTAAGGCGCGGTCTCGCGGGACGAGCCGCAGCCCTTGCTGCGCCCGCTCACGATCACCCCGAACCCGCCGCTCTTGATCGAGTCTTTCTCGATCACACTGCCGCGCAGTCCGACCAAGCAGTAGCGCGCCAGGGTCTCGTCGTAGTAGTAACAAACCCATCCGGGCGTCAGCTCGTCGGTCGAGATGTTGTCGACCAGCTTTCTGCCGGCGTCGTAGGCGATGCTCTCCCCCGCGAGCTGCTTACGTAGGATGTCTGGGTCTTCAGTCAGATACAGGATGCGTCCGGTGATCCGGACCTGTTGCTCACTCATCGACGGCGCCTCCGGGCGGGGACGGGGAACCTAGCGCATTTTCGGCCCAGCGTGACCGCCGCGGTCAGTGGACGGGCCAGCCGCGCGGATCTCGGCGTGGACGCCTGCTTTTGCAGCGCGTCATTCGGGCACGGCGATCAGCTCGCCGGCGCGCCAGAGCGCCACCGCGCGCGTCGCGCCGGTCGCAGCCAGCGCCTCGTCCAGCGCCGCGCGAAGGCTGCGACGTGGCTCCGCGTAGCTTCGGGTGGCGATCTCTTCCGCGAGCTCGCTGACCAGCAGCACCCGGTGCTGCGCTGGGAGCTGGGGCCGCACACCGAGCTGGTAGATGCCTTGGTTCACCCGCTCGACGGGGCCGATCCCCTGCGCGAGATCCGCGACCAAGATCACCACGCCGCCAACGTCGAGCAGCGCGCCAGCGGGGGGCAGGAGCTTCGATGCTTGATAGAGGCTGCTGGACACCGGAGGTTGGTCCGCGACGATCACCACCGGCGATCGGGGAGCCTGGACGGTGAATGTTCGACGTGCCGGCTCCACCAGGGCCCGATGCGCCGCGACCAGATCGCCGGCGGCAGCCGCAATCGGCGTTCCGTCGACGTCGCAGAGCAGATTGAGCAAGAACGCCACGCCGGGCAGGGCTCTCGCGGCTTCTTCCATGTCCAAGCGGCAGGCGTTGTCGTGCACGCGCCCGAGCCGGGCGCTGGGCTCGCTCTTGAGCAGGTGGTTGGCGAGGATGTCTTCGGCCAGCGCCACCCCCGGAAAGATGGCCTTGGCGCCCGCCGAGAGCCCCGCGAAGTAGTGGGGCCTGACCCGACCCGTCGCGACCACGAGATCGGCCTCGGCCACGACGTCGAGGAGTCGGATGCGCGTTCCCCTCGTCGTCCGCCCCAGGTCCACCACGGTCGACCCAGACCCGTGGACGACGACGGGCCGATCGCGGTGCTCGTCCGGCACGGCCCGATGGCTGGCCTCGTGAGTGCCCGATGCGACGACCAGAGTCACGCGATCCCAGGGCAGCACTTCGCGCAACGCCCTGAGCATGTCGGAGCGAGGCTCGTCGCGAGATTCGTCACTCACGATCACGGCGATGCGGCGAGCACCTTGCGCCAGGCGGTCCAGGGGCGGGCTCGCGACGGGTGAAAGCAACGCGCCGCGACAAAGGTCGACGACGGACGCCCGCTGATCCGCGGCCCGGGGCGTGCGCAGCGTGAGGAGGTCGGGCGGAAGAGCTCGAAGGGCTCGCTCCGCGAAAGAGCTCACGCGCGAGCTCGGACGCGGCGCGCAGACAACGCCAGCACCGCGGTGAGCGCGATCTCGATCTCTTCATGAGTCGGCGGAGAGCTGCGGGCCGAAATGCGTCGCTTCACCGCGCCGAGTTCCGAGCCGAACACGCGATAGCGCGCGCGCTCGAGCGCGTCGCCCGAATCGATGACCCACTCCGCGACGATGGCGTGCAGCTCCTGGAGATCGTGACTCATGAGCGGAGCGAGGCGACTGGCGAGCGGGTGGGTCATGGTGTCCGAGGCGCAAAGGGGTTGCAGAGGAGGGCGTCCTTGGTCAAGGTCGCCGGAGCCGGCCATGTGGATCTACCCCCAGAGACCGCGATCCGCCACGTCGATCGCGAGCATCGTCCGGTCCGGCGTCGTCGTGGTGTGCGCGGCCACCGGCTGCGCAAAGCCGGCCGAGGGCACGGCCGCAAGCACCGGTCCGAGCGCGACGGCGACGAGCGCGCCGCCGCTGGCCTCCGTTCGCAAACCCAAGGAAGAAGCCAAGCCCGACGCCCGCGCGAAGATCCCCGGCGGCGTGTTCCGTGCGGGCAGCCGCCCCGGCGATCCCGGACGGCGGCCCGACCTGGAACCGGTCCTGCACGACCTGGAGCTGGGGCCCTTCGAGATCGACCGGCTGCCCTACCCCAACGATCCGACCCTGCCCCCGAAGACCGGCGTCTCGCGCGACATGGCCAAGCGGCTGTGCGCGCAGAAGGGCGCTCGGCTCTGCACTGAACTCGAATGGGAGCGCGCCTGCAAGGGTCCGGCGAGTGAGAGCTTTGCCACGGGAGCCGCCTGGGACCCTCGCTGCAAGGAAGAAGCGCGGAGCTGCGCGACCGGATTCGATGCGCTCGGCATGGGAGCGTTGCGCGAATGGACGGCGAGCGACGTGGTCCCAACCGACGACGGCTCCACCCGTCGAGCGGCCACTCGCGGCGCCGCCTCCAAAGCTCCGGTGCACGATCATCGTTGCGCTGCCCGCAACGGCATCGACGCTGCCACTAGCAGCGAGGACCTGGGCTTTCGGTGTTGCCACGGTCCGCCCAACGCCGCGGTCATCAAGGAAGCGGTTCTAGGTCAGACCTTCGAGCGGGCCAAGATCAGCGCCGAGGACCTCGAGAAATTGCTCGCCGCAGATCCACGCACGGCGTCCCTGGCCAAGGACGTGAAGTTCTTTCGCGAGCCCGACTCAGCCAACGCGGTGGTCGAGCGCGGCACCAAGGACAAGAAGGGCTTCCTCTTCACCGTCGCCCCGCTCTTGTGGAATCCGGTGGCGGGAGCCCAGTACTTGCTCGTCAGCGCCCGTTCCGGCGACAGCACCTCCTTTGTCGCGGCCTTTCACGTGGCGGGCAAGGACGAGTACCTGCTCGCGTCGAGCTTCGTGATGAAGAACGAACCGGGACCGGTCGCCTTCGCGTACAGCGGCTACATCCGGCCACGCTTGCACTTCAGCACCTGTTGGGGCTGCCCGGGAGAGACCGGCAAGCTCTTGCACCGTGACCCCGACGCGGTGGTGATCGTTCAGCCCTAGAACGCTCGGCTCAAGGCAGCGCGAGCGCCTTGTCCGCGCCGCGCTTCTTCACCCGCTCGGCGATCAGGCGTCGGATGTTCTGGGCCCGATCGAGGCACTCTTCCAGCTGCTTCGGCGTGACTAGCAGGCTCGGCGGGCTCCCGAAGCCAAGCGCTCGTTCGAGGCTCTCGCGATCGAGCCTCGCCAGGCGGTCGTCCAGCGACTTGGAGTAGGTCATGTGACGCGAGAGCCGAGCCAGCGCTTCGTTCAGCGCCCCTTCGCGCGGCGTCGGCGAGAACGCCTCGTTGCCCTCCGCTGCGGTGATGCGTCCGGTCTTGTCGTGCCGAAACACGCCGACGCGAGCCGCATTGCCCGAAATGTGATCGATGGCCAACAGCGCTTGGTATTGCGCGAGCCCCAGGCGTTCGCCGTCGGGGATTGTCTCTCGAGCACCGAGCAGGCGTTCCCAGGTCCGAACCACCGATGCCTCGTCGTTCGAGGTCAGCTCCACGCGAGTCAGCGCCGGGGCCGGCGCCAGGGTCAAGGTGACCTCGACCGTGCCATTGGCCAGCACTCGAGCCTCGCGTTCGAGTCGCTTCTTCGCCGCCGCGTCCGACGCCTGGCTCAGCTCCGCGACCGTCATGGCGCGCAGCGCTGTCGGAGCCACCACCCCTGGAGCCACGATTTCCGCGATGAGCGCGTGCGCGGCACGCCCGCGTGGCACTAGCGGTTGCTGCTTGGTCGCCACCGACACCCAGACTCGCGCCGGAGGCCTTCGCTCGAGCTCGCCGACCCAGCCGTCGCTCTCGTGAGCGAGCTTCAGCAGCTTGCCCGTCGCCACGGTCCCCTCCAGAGAAAGTCGAGGAGCAGGCGCGGTCTCGACGCTCGCAACTGGCGCTGGGGAGCTCGCCGAAGCCTTGGCCAACGGCGGCTCCGGCGGCGCAGCGGCGCTGCTGTTGTCCGAAGCGCTGGGGGCGGGGCCCTTGCAGGCTACTGCGCCCACAGCCAGGAGACCCCAGGCGAGCGCCCTCATGCCAGTCCGTGGTCCGTCAAGAACTTCTCGATGCGCAGGCTCACCAGCTCGTGGTGCTCGAGCGGCGCGACGTGTGTGCCGCCGGAAAGCATGACGAGTTCGGCCCTCGGCATGGCCTCGACCATGGTGCGGGAAAGGTCCGGCGGCGTGAAGGAGTCGCGATCGCCGGCGATGACCAGCACCGGAACGTCAACGGTCGGCAGCACATCTTCTGCGGAGTGCTCGCCCGCTGCGGCGAGCATGCGCGCAAACATGGGGAAATCCACGTGAGCGGCGTGGTGGAAATAGGGCTCGACGTCCGCTGGGTTGACGGTGCGCGGATCGATGTCGCCGGTGAAGAGCGCGACCCGCAAGGCGGTCTTGGGCGGCACCCGTGACCAGAGCGCTCGAGTGAGGCGGGGGTGCTTGGTCGCGAGCTCCGAGAGCTTCGGCAAGACATTGGCCAACACGTCGCTGTTCTTGAACGTGTGCGTCACTCGGCCATAGCTGCCGCAGAGCAGCACTATGCCGCGGATGCCCTCCGGCCGGAGCCGGTATGCTTCGAGCGAAACCTGAGTGCCGAACGAGTGCCCGACGAGCACCACCGGCGGATCCCCGAGGTGGCGGCGAACTGCGTCGAGATCCGCAACGTGAGCCCGGACCCCGATCTGCTCGGAGTCGGCTGGGTTCGCGCTACGCCCGTGGCCCCGGTAGTTCCAATGTGCGACCGGCCCAACTCGCGCCAGGTCGTCCCAGAGATATTTGTAGATGAAACCGTCGCAGCAGATGCCGTCGGACAGGAGCAACGTGGTTGCTCCGGGGCCGCCACGGCGACGCACGTACAGGCGCGTTCCGTCCGAACCCAGCGCCGCGGACTCGGTGACCCGAGTCTCAGCCGGCGTCGGCGTCTTCTTCGTCCCCGATGTCGTTGACACTCGGGATCTTCTTGATCTCGACGCGAGCCATTTTCCACGCGCGTTGGACGACCCAAGAGAGCGAGCGGTCGAGCCGCGCGGCCTCGTCTTTGATCTCCTGCAACATCGCCTCGGGGAAATAGAGGCTTTGTTTGCGCTTGTCGCTGCCGCCCTTGTTCTCGTCAGCCACGCTGGGACCTCGTAGGGGAAAAACGTCTCGCGCTCTCTGGTGCCCTGTAAGGGAGTGTCACCAGAAGCACGCTCCTAGGGGAGTAGCACCCACAGCCGAATAAAATCAACGAATTTGAACGGGTAGCGCCGAAGCACCGCGCTTTCTGCCGGCCGCGAGGAGATGGCCAGGGCATTTCCTCATCCGCGGGCTCTATCCTCGCTGGCATGCCTCAGCCCCGACCCGCGCTCCGCTTTGCGCTCACGACCGCCGCCGCCTTTGCCGGGGGCGCGCTCTCGGCTCATTTGGCGACGGCCACCCCCGCCCGCGAGAGCCCCTACGACATGCTCGAACAACTCGGGCGCGCGTTGGTCTTGATCGAGAACGAATACGTCGAGCCCGTGGACCGACGGCGCCTCGTCGAAGGCGCGATCAAGGGCATGGTGGGGGAGCTGGATCCTCATTCAGGCTACCTGCCGCCGCAGGACTGGTCGATTTTCCAGTCCGACACCGAGGGCAAATTCGGCGGGGTGGGCGTCGAAGTCGACTTCCGCGACGACTACGTGATGGTGATCGCTCCCATCGAAGGTTCACCCGCGGAGCGCGCGGGCGTCCGCTCCGGTGACCACATCATAGCCATCGACAACAAGAGCGTGGCCGACCGCAGTCCGGACGACCTCATCCGCACCATGCGCGGGGCACCGGGCTCCAAGGTCGTGCTCACCATCAAGCGTGCGGGCAAGGACGCGGTCCTGCACTTCACGCTCTCTCGCGAGATCATCGAGGTGGCGAGCGTCGCGCACAGGCTTCTCGATGATGGCATCGGCTATCTGCGCTTGAAGCAGTTTCAGTCGGGCACCCACGACGAGCTGCTCGAGGCCGCCGCGAAGCTGCGTAAAGAAAACGGCTCCGAACTGTCGGGCGTGATCCTCGACCTGCGCAACAATCCGGGCGGACTGGTCGACGAAGCGACCGCGATCGCCGACGAGTTCCTGGTTCACGGCGTCATCTTCACGACTCGGCACCGCGAGCGGGTGGTGGACGAGGTGAAGGCGGGCCCGGGCGGGGTGCTGCGCCGGGGACCCCTCGTGGTGCTGGTCAACGAATACAGCGCGAGCGCCGCGGAGCTCGTCGCCGGCGCCTTGCAAGACAACCGCCGCGGCACCGTCGTCGGCGCCAAGACCTTCGGCAAGGGCTCGGTGCAGACGCTGATCGACCTGCCGGGCCGGGCGGGACTCCGACTCACGACGATGCGCTACTACACGCCGAACGGCCGCGCGATTCAGGCGCGAGGCGTAGAGCCGGACGTGTTGGTCGAGGCCGCGTACGTCGCCGACAAGACCTTCGGCGTGATCCGCGAGTCGGATCTCGAGAACCACCTGCCAGCGGAGGGGGCGCCCGGAAGCGGCAGCAGGCCGGTGGACGCTGGAGCCGTGCCTACCGACGCTGGCGCCGGCGAAGCCGGCGCGGGCACCCATCTGGGCGTGAGTCGCGACATTCCGAGCGATCCGACCGGTGGCTCGGATCTGGCTCTCAGCATCGGCTACCAGATCGTGCGCGGGGTTCTGAAGAACAAACCCTGACTACGGGGCCTCGCGCAGGTGCTCGGTGATGGCGCGGGCGCGCTCTTCGATCCGGTCGAACCGCGACCCTTCGAGATCGGCGGGGTCGAACAGCGATCGCACGAACCCCACCGCGAAGGCGCCCGCTTGCAAAAACGCGCGGGCGTTCTCCAGGGTCACGCCACTGGTGGGCATGATGCGCAAGAAGGGCAACGGGCCGAGGCAAGCGCGAACGTAGTCCGGCCCTTCGGGCGGAGCCGGGAACAGCTTCTGCAACGGCGCTCCAGCGCGATGCGCCGCGAGCATCTCGGTGGGGGTGAACGCCCCGGGGATCATGACCGCGCCGAGCTCGCTCGCCACGCGGATCACCTGTACGTCGACCACCGGCGACACCAAGAAGCGCGCGCCATGATCGACGGCGCGTCGCGCGTCGTCCACCTCGAGCACCGTGCCAGCGCCCACCAAGACCTCGGGATCTTCGGCAAGTCGAGCGATCGCATCGAGGGCCCCCGGCGTGTTCAGGGTGATCTCGATGCTGCAAAAGCCACCGCGCCGCGCGGCGTCGATCGCGGGCCGCACCCGCGTTTCATCGCTGGTTCGCAAGATCGCCACCGCGCGATGGCGTCGGATACGGTCGATGACGGCTGCGACGGACATGGCCCTCGAGCCTGCCACGCCGCCGGGGGCTGACAAAACGAGAACCGCCTACGGTTCGGGGTGCGGGGCTCGGACGCGGTTCGTCCCCAGCGGCTGCGGCGGAGCGCCGAGCACCCGCGCGAAGAGCTGAGTCGCGGAGGCCAGCGGCTTGCCCAGGCGCCGCCGGTGCCCCTGGCTCCGATTCCAGGTGGCCACCGCGGCGTAGTGTTGGTGCAGCTCTCGTGCGAGCTGGGCGTGGTCGTGACGCACCCGCGAGAGCGCCGACTCCGCCTCCATCTGGTAGGGACAATCGACGCCTCGCAGGAGCCGCAGTCGCACCAGCCCGCCCCGCTTGGAGAAGCTCGCATGCAGCGGGTAGGCGCGACACGCGGCGGGGCGCGCCTCGTGCACCGCGCATCGGGACGCAGGGTCCAAGAAGCGACACGCGCCTTCTACCCGACGCAAGAACATCACGCGGTAGCCCTGGGGCAAGAGCACCAGATTGCTCGGCTCGCCGCTGAAGTCCACCTCTTCGAGGCTGGCCCATTCGATGACCGTGTTGGGGTCGAGCGCGCGCGCCTGACACAGCCGCGACAGATCAGCGAAGGTGAGCGGAACATGCACCACGCGGCAGCACTCACCGCAGGCAGTGCAACGCAGGCGAGCGAGGTGCAGCCCGGATGCCATACGACGGAGGTTCGTCTCGACCAGGCGCGGTGTCACCGAAAAAGGTCCGGGTCGCCAGTCATGCGCTCGGATAGGCTGCGGAGGTGCAAGGCCAACCACCGGGCGGGTACGGTCCGCCACAAGGAGCTCCGGGCTACGGGCCCTCTTCTGGCCGCTGATCGACGGCATCACGATCTTGGCCACGGATTCGACTTTCTCCGCGGGCCGGCCGCTGCGCTGAGCTCAGCTAGAACGCGTAGGTCTTCTCGAAGAGCTTCTTCGCATCCCCGTCGATGAAGGTCACCTGGATCGTCGGCGGGGACGCGTTGGGATCGGCGACGAAGGACACGTAGTTGTTGGTACCCGTCTTGAACTCGAACTGCGACGCCGGCAGCGTGGCGACGAGGGGGTTCCCGGACTGACCTGCGGGCCCCATCAACACTTCGCGCAGCGCGGATCCTGGACCGCTCGGCTCCACGGCCGCGGAGGCACCCAGGTGAAAGTCACCAGAGACGAACAGCACGCCCTTGATGTTCTGGCTGGTGATGTGATCAAGGAGCTTCTTGCGCTGCGCGGGATAGCCCTCCCAGCGATCGGCTGCGTAGAGATCCCAGAGCGCCGGCATGTTGGTGATTGGCACCGACGTGACGATGATCTTGAACGTCGCCGTGCTGGCGACGAGCCCGCTCTGGAGCCAGCTCAGCTGCGCTGGTGACAGGTACTGCGCGTTGGGTCCCGAAGCGGTCGACGGCTTGCGCTCGCTCCTCGAGTCGAGCACGAAGATCTCCAGCGTGTCGCCCCACGAAGCGCTGCGCCAGATCCGATTGGCCTCGCTCGTATGCCTTCGGACCGGCAGATGTTCGAAGAACGCCTGGGTCGCGTTGGCGAGGCGCGTCTTGTCGATGGTCTCGGGGTTCCAGTCGTTGGCGACCTCGTGGTCGTCCCAGGTCGCGAAGTTGCCCGTGCTCGACAGCAGCGAGCGATACGTCGATTGCCCGACCTGACCCAGCCATTTCGCGCGGTACTGACTGAGGGTGGTGGCGGAGTCGTTGTAGGTCGTGTCTCCCGCCAGGATGAAGAAGTCGAACTTCTCGGCGCCGGCCTTCTCGAGGGCCGGGAAGGGTGCCTTGGAGTTGTCGGCACACGAGGTGCCGCCGAAGCGCGCGATGGGTTTCTGGCCCGGCATGGGCGCTGTCACGAGGCGGCCGACGGCGCTGCGGCCGCTGAACGCCGGCGCGGCGCCTTGGAGGAAGACGTAGAAGAGCTCGCTGTGCGGCGGCAACGCCGGCACGTCGACGTGAACGTAACCGTCGGCCGACGGCGTGACCGTGCTCTCATGATAGAGCGACACCTTGCCCGCGGTGCCGGCCTTGTAGATCCTCAGCACGAGCGGCGACGTACCCGCGTAGTAGGTCCAGATCATCGCTCCACCCCAAGTGACGTCTCCGGCCTGGATCCCCGAGGGGAAGGCGCTCGCGCTCTCTGTGATGGTCGTGGGGTCGAAGTCGATCTCGGTGGCCGTGGCGTCGGACACCGCGTCGACGGGCGCGTCGATCGAGCTGTCTGGCGAGGCGTCGGTGCCCGCGTCGCTGCCGCCACTGCTGGCGTCGACTCCGGCTGAACCGCCGTTACCGGCCGCGCCGCTTGCGCCGCCGCTGGGGCTCGTTCCGCCGCTTCCGCCGCCCACGCCTCCCCCGCTCGTGGCGCTGCCGCCGCTCCCCGCCGCGCCGCCGGTCGCCTTGCCGCCGCTGCCCCCGTCGTCGTCCGAAGAGCCCCCGCAAGCGACCGCGAGCTGAACGGAAGACAGCGCTATCCCCAGGACCCACACCGCACGTCGCATGCGGCGCAGCATACGAGGCACTCGCGCAAATGCCAGGGTCGAGGGCGCCTTCGCGGGGCGCGCTTCAGGCCTGGACCCGCCGGGCGCTGAGCCAACCACCGAGCAGGAGCACCGCGAGGCCCGAGAGTAGCGCTGCCGAAAGCGCGGCCGCAGCATCGCCCGCGGTGCGGATCCAGAGCGCACCGGCGGCCGGCGCCACCAGCCCGGCGCCGACCAATACCATCGCGTTGGCCGAATTCACGGCGGGTCCTACGCCCGAGTGGCCCTCACCTTCCCCACCGAGCTTGCCAGCGACGCACTTCCGGTGAGGGTCCCCTTGCCCTAGGCTCCGCCGCGCGATGAACGCGTACTTGATCGAGCGATTCGTGCATTTGCTCGGGGCCTTCGGCTTCGTCGGAGCGCACGGAGCCACGGCTGCAATCACCTTCAAGCTCCGCAAGGAGACCGACCCCTCCCGCGTCCGTGCCTACCTGGATCTGTCCCGCTCCACCCGCGGCGTGATGCACGGTTCGTTCACGTTGCTGCTGCTCGGGGGCATCGGCGCAGGTTTTCACGGAAAGTGGTGGTCCAGCGGTTGGATCTGGACCTCGCTCGTGTTGTTCGTGGTGCTCTTTGCCGCGGCTTTTCCCATCGCCGTGCCCTACTTCAAGGCGCTGCGACGAGCGGCCGAGAGCGACCCCCCGGATCGAGCCGAGCTCACAGCCCTGCTGCGATCACCCCGGGGTCTGGTGCTGGCCTGGGTCGAGACCGTTGGGATCCTGGTGATCCTCTATCTGATGACCTTCAAGCCCTTCTGAGCGTCAGCGCGGTGACCGACGCTGGCACCAGCTCTGCATCGGCGTTGGCGCTGGCGTTGGCGCCCGCGCTTGCGCCAGCAGGCGCCGAACGCTAGGCCTCGGGCGTGATTCGCACAATGGTGGGCGCTGGGGTTGTGGCGTTGCTGGCAGCGGCCGCTTGCGCGACGGCCGAGGCGCCCCGCAAGCAGGGCCCCGGCACCGGGGGAACCGCCGGCATCTCTGGCGCGGACGGCGGAGGAGTCGGCGGCTGTGCCGCGGCGGGGCACGGGGCATCGGGTGGCGACGGTGCTTCCAGCGGCCAAGGGGCCTCGACGGGAGCCGGCGCGAGCTCGGGCAATTGCACCGGCGGCGCAGCCGGCACCGGCGGCGCGCCGCAGTGTGACGACGCGTTCAAGCGCTGTCAGCACGAGTTCGCCTACGCCGCGGGCAACGAAACGAGCGTCGAGCTCCGCGGCAGCTTCGCGACGGACGGCTGGACGGTCGGCGTACCGCTAACGAAGTCCGGCAGCACCTGGACGGCCAACGTGGAAATCCCCTACGACGCCGAGGTCCAATACAAGTTCGTCATCGACGGAACGAGCTGGGTGACTGATCCCGGGAACCCGACCAAGATCCCCGACGGCGTCGGCGGCGAGAACTCAGTGCTAGCCGCCGAGAAGTGCGCGACCTTCACCTGCGTGCCCCCCGTGACGGGCACCTTCGACTGGCGCGACGCGGTCCTGTACTTCGTCTTCGTGGATCGCTTCTCGGACGGCGACACCGCGAACAACGGCAGCCCGATCGCGGGCGTGGATCCACCCGCGGCCTACCACGGCGGCGACTACGCCGGCGTGCGCCAGAAGATCCAGGACGGCTACTTCACGGAGATCGGCGTCAACGTGCTCTGGCTCACGGCGCCCATGGACAACCCGAACCAGGCCGGGTGGGGCACGGATGGCCACCAATACAGCGCGTACCACGGCTACTGGCCCCAGCATCTCGACAAGGTCGAGGAACACTTCGGCACGCTGGCCGATCTCAAAGCGCTGGTGTCCGAGGCCCACGCCAAGGGCATGCGGGTCATCCTCGACTACGCGATGAACCACGTGCACAGCTCATCGCCGGTCTTCAGTCAGCACCCCGAGTGGTTCTGGCCGCTGGATTTCGGGGGCAAGAAGTGTGTGTGCGGCGAGGGCTGCGGCTGGGAGGGCCCCGACGGCAAGCGCTGCTGGTTCCGGGACTACCTGCCCGACTTCGACTTCACCCAGCCGGCCGCCCGCAAGTTCAGCATCGACAACGCCATCGGGTGGATCAAAGACACGGGCATCGACGGATACCGTCTCGACGCGGTCAAGCACATCGAAGACGCATGGGTGACCGAGCTGCGCGCCCGCGTGAAGTCGGAGATCGAAGTGACGAGCGGCGAGCACTTCTACATGGTGGGCGAGACCTTCACCGGCGACCGGGCCACCATCAAGTACTACGTCGATCCGAGCACCATGCTCGACGGCCAGTTCGACTTCCCGCTGCGCGCCAAGGCGGTGTCGTCCATCTTGACCCGCAGCACGCCGATGTCCGATCTCGAGGGCTTCTTGGCCTCCAACGAGACCTACTACGGGGCCGGCATCATGAGCACCTTCATCGGCAACCACGACGTGCCCCGCTCGATCCACTTCGCCGCAGACTCGCCCATTTGGGGGGACGAGTGGGCCGACGGCAAGGACAAGGCCTGGAGCAACCTGCCGAGCCTGCCTGCGGGACAGAGCGCCTTCGAGCGCCTGGCCAACGCCTACACACTGATCTTCACGTTGCGCGGCGTTCCGCTGCTGTACTACGGCGACGAGATCGGCATGCCGGGCGGCGGCGATCCCGACAACCGGCGTCCGATGCAGTGGACGAGTCTGTCGAGCGGGCAGAGCGCGCTGCTCGCGCACGTCAAGAAGCTCACGGCGATTCGGGCGGCCCACCCGGCTCTCCGTCGGGGCTCGCGCACGGCAATCTCCGCGACTGCCGAGACGCTCGCGTACAAGATGCAACACAACGCCGACACGCTGTACGTGCTGATCAACCGCGGCGACGGCGCCCAGCAGGTGAGCGGCGTGCCCAACGGCAGCTACGACGACCTGCTGACCAGCACGCCGGTCGCCGGGCCCTCCGTCACCGTCCCGGCCCGCAGCTCCCGCATCTTGGTTGCGAAGTAGACCGCGGCCCGGTCGACCCCGGCACTCACGGGCAACACCCGAACGGCAGCGGCCCGGCTACGCCGGCGCTCGCAGGCGAGCAGGGGGCGGGTGACGTGACCCCGTTGGGAACATCTCGAGCTGGACTGACCCCGAAAGCTGTGCGAACTTCCGCCAGCCATGGGTCTCCGCTTCGCCGCCGACGTCCGTACGCTCTTGTGGGTCGGCCTGACCATCGCACTCGTCGCCTTGCAGTTCGCGCGCCCGGAGTGGGCGCCCTATCTGTTCTGGCTGAGCGCGTACTTCGCGCTGGCCTGCGGCGTCATTGCCCACAACCACAACCACTGCCCGACCTTCAAGAGCAAGCGCGCGAACGAGCTCTTCGGCCACGTGATCTCGGTCTTCTATGGCTACCCGACCTTCGCCTGGATCCCGACTCACAACCTGAACCACCACAAGTTCGTGAACCGTGCGGGAGACGCCACCATCACCTGGCGCCACTCGAAAAAGAACACCCTCCTGGTGTTGGTGACCTACCCGATCATCTCGGCCTACTTTCAGTCCGAGCCCACTGCCTCCTTCATCCGCCAGGCCAAGGTCAAAAACCCGAAGCTCTACCGGCGCATCCAGATCCAATACGTCGTCTGGCTCGGCACCCACGCGACGCTGCTGGCCCTCGCCATCTGGCTGCACGGCGCGCGGCAAGGCCTGATCTTGTGGTCGCTGGTCTGCCTGGTCCCGGCGGTCTTCGCGCTCTGGACCATCATGGTCTTCAACTACGTGCAGCACATCCACACCGATCCCTGGTCGGATCACAATCACTCTCGAAGCTTCGTCGGCAGGCTCACCAACTTCTTCTTGTTCAACAACGGCCTGCATGGAGCACACCATGAGAACGCCGGAGCCCACTGGACGAAATTGCCGGAGATCCACGCGAGGTTCGTCGAACGCATCGATCCGCGCCTGCTGCACGAGAGCATGTGGTGGTACTTCATCAAGCAGTACTTCGTGGCCGCGTTGGTCCCGTCCCTCGGCACGACTCAGGTGGGGCGGGCCGCCTACGACGCGCCGGATGCAGACCAGCGCTTGGCCTCAGCCGCCATCGGCTTCGGCGAAGAGGGCACGAACGAAGCCATCTTGCGGGCCTGAATCGTCAAGAGGACGCGAGCGCGGTGTGAGCTTCGCGCAGCACGCGGAGCGCGTCGCCGTGGTCGAAGCCCAGCGCGCGAGCCAGCCCGTCGAGGGACTCCATCTCCCCCTCGGCGACGAAGTCGTCCACAAACGCCACGCCGGCGGCCAAGCTGAGCGCCAGCGCCCGGCTCTTGGCCGACACCAGCCGCCGCGCCACGCTCTCGATGCGCCGCGGCAGGCCCTGCTCGGCCAGCAGTCCCGAGAACCGGTCCAGCGTCTCGCCCAGCTTCAAGAGCGGCAGCGTCAACTCGAAGCGTGATCCGCCCGCGCGCTCGCTGCTCGAAATGATCGCCTCCAGGGTCTGCGAGAGCAGCAGCAGCTCGTCTTTGCCGAGATCGCCGTCCGCGGCAGCCATCAGGTACATGCACTCGAAGACCGCCTCGACCTCCGAGGCGACAGCCCACTCTTCCGGGGTCAGCTCGGCGCCGGTGGCGAGGCTCCTCGCCCAGTGAACAATCGCCCCGTCGGCGAAGTCATCCTTGCACAGTCCAGCGAGCTTGGGTCCCAGCATGGCGATCCGATTTCTATCACGGCGCGGTGCGTGGCAACCAGATGCGAACCGTCGTGCCACGGCCATTCTCGCTCTCGAGCTCCAAGTGGCCGCCGTGGGCCTGGACGACGCGCTGCACGATGGGCAAACCGAGACCGGTGCCGCTCGGGCGCGTCGTGAAGAAGGGGTCGAGCGCCCGGGCCACCGTCGCGGCGTCCATGCCGGCGCCGGAGTCTCTGAGCGTGACCAAGACGCCCGGCGCGCGATTCGCTTGGACATCTTCGACCTCGACGTCGATGGTCCCACCCTTCGGCGTGGCCTGCGCTGCGTTCAGGATCACGTTGTCGAAGGCCGCCCGCAGGAGATTCTGATCGGCCTCGACGAAGCGCGCGCTGTCGTCGGCGCGCACTTCGAGTGAGTGCTGCTCACCGAGCGGCACCTGAGTGTGCTCGATCAGCTCGACCAGATCGATGCGCGAGCGCTTCAGGGAGCTCGGGCGGGCAAATCTGAGCAGGTCGGTCACCAGATGGTTCAGTCGATTGGCCTCTTCGCTCACGATGTCGAGCAGCACCTCTCGGTCGGCGGCCACGGCAGCGGGGCGCCTCAGCCCGGCGACGGCGTTGCTGATGACCGCCAAGGGGTTGCGCACCTCGTGGGCGATGGCCGCGGCGAGCTCGCCCACCGCCGCGAGCTGTTCTTTCTTGGTGAGCTCGTCTTGGACCTCCCGGAGCTCCTGGTGCGACACCGACAACTGGTCGGTCGCCGCGCGCAGCTCACGCTCTGTCCGGGTCAGCTCGGTGATGGTCCTCCGATAGCGGAACACGACGGTGCTGGCGACGCTGAAGGCGTACAGCATGAACGCATGGGGCGCGAAGTAGAGGGAGTGCTTCACCACGCCGGTGCTGAGCAGCACGTCATTCGTCGCCGCCGCGACGACCGTCAGGCCCCCTGCGAAGGCGAAGTACGCTTCGCGTTGACCGCTCATCGCGGCGCGACAGAGCCCCGCTTGCGCAATCACGAGCTGGATCCCCACCCAGGCGAAGCCGAGCTTCGCCACTGGGGTCGGCTCGGCGCGCCAGTGGCTGAACTCCCATCCGAAGAGCCGAGCCTCGGACAAGACCGCGGTGTCGAGGTGCCACCAATGGCCGAGCGCGACCGCGACCTCGAAGCCAATCGCCGCGGCATAGAGGCCAACGAGCCAGCGCCGACGGCCCGGCCACCCGACGAAGGCCGCGACGAAGTGGAGGTTCAACGCGGCCGTGATCAGCGCCGCCTGCACCACGCCGGTGACCGCGTCGAAGCGCTCGGCGACCGTCAGGGCGAAGTGCGCGCGGGCGCTGCTCGCGCTGTGGTACGCCAGCGCCAAGCACATGGCCCCGTAGATGAGCAAGTCGCGCTCACGCCGAGCGACGAGGTGCACGAGCGCGAAGAACACGCCCAACGCCAGTTGCGTCACGCACCAAGCAGTCAGCACCCCGCCCAGGTAAACCGAAGCCACGTCGACCCAGAGAGACGCTACCACCCCGGGCGCAATGCACCGCGTCAATCTCGACATGACCGGGGTCATGTAGGTCCCCCCGGATGCGTGGAACGACTGTCGAGTGGACCGAGACAGCACAGTTGCTCGCAGCTCCGGTCGAAGCGATCCACTCCTGGACGACCGTGCCGATGGAGTCGTGCACCTGCTCGGCAACGACGCCATCGTGCGCGGCGCACTAGAAGCCGGCGTGGTGTTCGTGGCGGGCTATCCCGGCACGCCGTCGTCGGAGATCACCGATGGCTTCGCGCGCATCGCGAAAGCGCGCGAGATCGCCTTCGAGTACTCGGTCAACGAGAAGATCGCCCTCGAGCTCGCCTTCGCCGCCGCCCTGGCCGGTGCTCGCTCGCTGACCGCGATGAAGCACCTGGGCCTGATGGTGGCCGGTGACCCGCATCTCGACCATTCCGTACGTCGGCGTCGAGGCGGGCATGGTCATCATCAGCGCGGGCGATCCGTCGTGCCACACCAGCCCCAACGAGGCCGACCAGCGCCACCTCGGTCCGATGCTGCACCTGCCGATCCTCGATCCGAGCACGCCCGCCGAAGCCCATGCGATGACCCGCGCGGCCTTCGAGCTGTGCGAAGCGAGTCGCTTGCCCGTCCTGATTCGCACCACCACGCGAGTGGCGCACACGCGCGGCCCGGTGGAGCTGGGACCGGCTCCGCGCCGCGTCAGGTCGGCGGGCTTCGTGCGCGACCCGGCGCGGCTACGTGCCCGTTCCGGCCAACGCGCGGCGCATGCGCCTCGAGCTCAAGGAGCGCATCGAGATCGCCCGCGCGTGGATGGCGGAGTCGGGCTTCTTCCGCATCCGAGGGCCAGAGCCCTGACGTCGTGCTCGCGTCCGGCGCGCCGGCCGCGACCAGTCGCGGATCTGCTGGAGCTGGCCGGCGCGACTGACCGAGTCGCCGCTCTGGCGGCTCGGCACCGTGCATCCGCTGCCCGAAGCGCGAGCTCGTCGACCGCGCTGCGCGGAGTCGAGCGTGTCCTGGTCGTCGAGGAGCTGTCGCCGTTCCTCGAGAACGCGCTCCTCGCCCTCAGCGCGCGCCATCGGCCTCTCATCGAAGATCCTCGGCAAGCGCTCCGGGCACCTGCCCGAGGAGTTCGAGTACGAGCGCCGAGGTCATCCAGCGCGCGCTCTTCGAGGTGCTTCCGGCATCGGCGAGCTTCCACGCAAGAAGCCAGCCCTGCCCGGTGGTCCCCGTGCGTGCGCCATCGCTCTGCCCAGGCTGTCCGCACCGCGCAGCCTTCGTCGCGGCGCGCGCGGCGTTCGACGAAGACCAGCTCTACATCAACGACATCGGCTGCTACACGCTGGGCTACGCGCCGCCGCTCAGCACCGCCGACGCGCTGCTCTGCATGGGCGCGGGCTTCACTCTGGCCGCCGGCGTCGCCAAGGTCACCGGCAAGCGCACCGTGGGCTTCATGGGCGACTCGACCTTCTTCCACGCCGGCATGCCGGCGCTGCTCGACGCGGTCAAGGAGAACGCCAACGTCGTCGCGGTCGTGCTCGACAACGAGATCACCGCGATGACGGGCTTCCAGGAGAGCCCCGACCCGCGAGCAGCGCATCGAGGACGTGGCGCGCGCCCTCGGCGCCCGCCACGTCGAGACCATCGACCCCTACCAGCTCGAGGCCTCGAGCGCGGCCTTTCGGCGCGCCCGCGGCGCCCAGGGCACCAGCGTGATCGTGGTGCGGCGCGCCTGTCCGGTGGCCGAGTCGCGATCGCACCGGCTCCGCCGCTCGGCCGCCGGCCTACGTTGCCGACGCCGATCGCTGCCGTACCTGCGGTCGCGCCGAGCACCACCTGCGCTGCGACGTGCCCATCACCGAAGGCTTCGAGCGAAACCTCGCGCGCGTGGCCAGCCAGCGCGGCGCGCTCGATCTCGAGTCATCCGTCGCGCCTTGCGCCGAGCGCTGCCCGCTGTCGCTGTGCATTCAGGGCTACGCGGGCCACATCGCGGCTGGCGAAAACGCCGAGGCCTTGCAGCACGTGATGGCGCGCACGCCGCTGCCCGAGCTCGGTGTGTCGCGTCTGCGACCGACCCTGCGAAGACGGCTGCGTCCGCCGCGGCCTCGACGAGCCCGTCGCGATCAACGATCTGAAGCGCTTCGTCGTGGACTGGGCCGAGCGCGAACGCCCGGACCTTCTCGAGACGCCGAGGGAGCCGGCGCATGGAACAGCGGTCGCCATCATCGGCGCCGGGCGTCGCGGGCCTGTCCGCCGCCCACGAGCTCGCGGTGCGCGGCTACAGCGTCACGCTCTTCGACGCCGAGGCGCGGCCGGGCGGCCTCCTGACCCACGGCATCCCCGAGTACCGCCTGCCCGCGGCACAGTCCGCACGTGACATCGAGCGCGTGCTCCGCCTCGGAGTCCGCTTCGAAGGTGGAAAACGCCTCGGTCGCGAGATCTCCCTGGACGATCTCGAGCGCGGACTTCCGAGCCGTGTTTCTGGCCATCGGCGCCCATCGCAGCAAGACCCTGGCGCTGCCGGGCAGCGATCGCGACGCTGCCCCGCGCAGCATCGATGCCCTGGGTTATCTGCGCGCCATTCGCCTCGACGCCGATGCGCCTGCGGGCCGACAGGTCGTCGTGATCGGCGGCGGCAACGCCGCAGTCGACGCGGCGCGCACCGCGCTGCGTCGAGGCGCAACAGGCGTCACCATCGCGTGCCTCGAAGAGCTGAACGCAATGCCGGCGCTGCGCGACGAGATCACCGCCGCCGAGCACGAAGGCATCACGCTTCGCACCGGCGTGCGTCCCCTTCGCTTCGACGACGGCGCACTGATCGTCACCGGCCTCGCGGACGGCAGCGAGCTCCGGCTCGCCTGTGATCTGGTCATCGTTGCCATCGGCCAGGAGCCGGATGCGAGAGTGCTGGCCGCGACGGGGCTCGAAGTCGACGAGGCCGGGCTCGTCAGAGCGCATCCGCTCACGGGGCGCACCTCGCGCGCGGGCGTGTTTGCGGGCGGCGATCTGGTCGCGGGCGATCGCACTGTGACGGGCGCCATCGCGTGGGGCTTGCGCGCCGCGTGGGGCATCGACAGCGAGCTGCGCGGTTCGACCGCAGCCGATCGTCGTCCGCCGCCGTCCCTGCCGAAGCAACGCCCGCTGGTGACGGCCAAGGCGCCGCCGACCCCCCGGCTCACGCCGAAGGAGCTCGCCCGCGAGCGAGCGGTTCGCAGCATGGACGAGGTCGTGCAGGGGCTATCCGCTGCCGACGCTCGTGCCGAAGCGCGTCGCTGCCTGCAGTGCGGTCTGTGCGGCAACTGCCGCGCCTGCATCGAGGCCCTCGGCTGCCCGGCCATCGTGATGGACCCGACCCGCGAGCACGTCGTGATCGATCCCGTGTGGTGCATCGGCTGCGGCGTTTGCGCGGACGTATGCTCGAACCGGCGCTCTCGACGGTGAAGGGGACTTCGTGTCCGTGACCCGCTTTCAGGTCATGCTGGTCGGCGTCGGCGGGCAGGGCGTGCTCGCCGCGGCGCAGATTCTCGGCGCATGGCGGCCCACGCCGAGGGCAAGCCCGTGGTCGTCGGGCAGCTCCACGGCATGAGCCAGCGCGGCGGCAGCGTGCGTTGCACCGCGATCTTCGGCGGCGCCGAGAGCTCCCACACGGCGGGGCCCGAGGTCGACGTGGTGGTTGCGTTCGAGCCGCTCGAGGCGCTGCGCGCGCGTCCCGGAGATGGGACCGGCGCACCCGGGTGGTGACCAACCGCCACGTCATGCTGCCATTCCAGGCCGTCCTCGAGAACACGCGACATCCCCGGACCCGAAGCGCGATCGTCGCGCACGCTGCAAGGCGTCGCAGGTCAGGTGTCACGTGCTCGACGCGCCGGCGCTCGTCGGCGCGGTCGGCGAGACGCGCACGCTCAACGTGCTGATGCTCGGTGCTGCGAGCGGGACTCGGGCTCTTGCCGGTCGGCGAAGGCGCCCTGCTCGAAGCCATCGCCGAGCGCTGCGGACGAAGTTCGCCCACGCTCAACCGCAAGGCGTTCCTCCTCGGTCGCGACGCGTTCGCCGCCGAGCCCACCCGAGCGCCAGAGAGGCGACGGTTCAATGACGCACCGCACGAAACCTACAAGATCGGCATCGACGTCGGCGGCACCTTCACGGATCTCTTCCTGTGGTCCAGCGCGGGCGAGGTGCAGAGCTTCAAGGTGCTGTCGACGCCCGAGGATCCGTGCATCGGCGTGCTCGACGGGCTCGGCGCCGTCGCCAAGGCGCTCGAGCCTGTCGCAGCGCCGAGCTCGCGCGCGGCTCGACCACGCATCGTGCACGGCACGACCGTCACGACGAACGCCGACGCTGACGCGCCGCGGCGCCAAGACCGGGCTCGCTCACCACCGACGGGCGTGCGCGACGCGCTCGAGATGCGGCGCGGGCATCCGCGAGGAGCAGTACGACAACCGCTTCCAGAACGTCGTGCCGCTCGTGCCGCGCTACCTGCGGCGGCCGGTGCGCGGGCGCCTCGACTACGCGGGGCGCCGAGCTCGAGCCGCTCGACGCTCGACGACGTGCGCGAGGCCGCGGCGCTGCTTCCGCGCGGAGGGCGTCGAGGCCGTCGCCGATCTGCTTCATGAACGCCTTCGCCAACCCCGCGCACGAGCGCGCGGCGGCCGAGCTCGTGCGCGGCGAGCTGCCGGACGCCTTCCTGAGCGTCTCGTCGCGAGGTGCTGCCGACGGTCCGCTTCTACAACCGCGTCTCGACGACGGTGCTCGAACGCCTACGTCGGCCCGGTGCTCGCGCGACTACCTCGCGCAGCCTGACCGCGCAGCTCGCCGAGGCCGGGCTTCGGCGGCGTGCTGCTCATCATGCAGTCGAACGGCGGCGTCGCGCTGCCCGAGGTCGACCGCGCGGCGCCCGGCGACGCACGCTCTGCTCAGCGGCCCGGCCGGCGGGCCCGCGCGCGGCCGTCGCGTACGCCGGGCCGCACGGCGACGACGACTGCATCGTCGTCGACATGGGCGGCACGAGCTTCGACGCCTCGCTGGTGCGCGGCGGCGCAGGCGGCGCTGGCAAGCCGAGGGCGAGATCGACCGGCTGCGCATCGCGCTGCCGATGCTCGACATCGCGACGATCGGCGCGGGCGGCGGCAGCATCGGCTGGATCGACGAGGGCGGGCTGCTGCGCATGGGCCCGCAGTCGGCCGGCGCGATCCCGGGCCCGGCCTGCTACGGCCGCGGCGGCGAGCGGCCGACCTGCACCGACGCCAACCTCGTGCTCGGCTACCTCGACCCGGCGCTACTTCGCCGGCGGCGAGCTGCGCGCTCGACGCCGACGCGCGCGCGCGCGGCCATCGAGACGCACGTCGCCGAGCCGCTCGGGCCTCGACGTCGAGGCGGCGGCGGCGGGCATGTACCGCGTGATCAACGCCAACATGGCGCACGGCGTGCGCGAGATCACCGTCAAGCGCGGCCTCGACCCGCGCGAGTTCCCGATGGTCGTGGCCGGCGGCGCGGGCGCGCTGCACGCCTGCATGATCGCGCAGCGAGCTCGAGATCCCCGTCGCTGCTCGTCCCGCCGACGGCCTCGGTGCTCTGCGCCGCCGGCATGCTGCTGAGCGACCTGCAGCACGACTTCGTGCGCTCCTACATCGCGCCGCTTCGGCGACCTCGACCCGGCGCGGCTCGCGCGCGCTCGTCGACGAGATGGTCGCGCGAGGGCGACGCGCAGCTGCGACGCGCGAGGGCGTGCCCGCCGAGCGCATGCGACCACGAGGTCGCGCCTCGACCTGCGCTACGTGAAGCAGTACCACGAGGTCACGCGTGCCGGTGCCGCGCGAGCGCGATCGAGCGCGGCGACCTCGCCGCGATCGCCGCGCGCCTTCCACGCGCGAGCACGACCGGCTCTACGGCTACGACCTCGCGGCCGAGGGCACCGACGCTCGAGCTGATCAACGTCCGCGTGCGGTCGGTCGGCCGCGATCGAGAAGCCGGCGCTGCCGACGCTCGCGCGCGGGCGGCGCCGAGCCGCGAGCGCGCGCGCAAGGGCGCAGCGGCGCGCCTTCGTGCCCGAGCGCGACGCGCTTCGAGGAGGTGCCCGGTCTACGACGGCCACGCGCTGCGGGCCGGCAACGCGATCCCGGGCCCGGCGCTGATCGAGCGGACCGACACGACGATCTTCGTCAGCGCCGCGCTACGACGGCGCGGGTCGACGAGCTACGGCACGCTGTCGTCGTGACGCGACGGGAGGCGCGACATGAGCGCAGCATCGACGATCGACAAGGTCCTCGTCTCCATCATCGGCCGGGCGCTCAAGGCGATCACCGACGAGATGAGCATCAGCATGGAGAAGACGCACGCGCTCGCCGATCCTGTGCGAGGCGCACGACTTCGTCACCGGCCTCTACGACGCCGAGGGGCGGATGCTCGAGCAGACCGAGAACCTGCCGATCCTCAGCTTCTCGCTGAGCCCGGTCTGCCAGCACATCGCCGAGAAGTTCGCGGGCGACGTCTATCCCGGGCGACGTCTTCTTCCACAACGACGTCTTCTCGCTCGGCAACCAGAACAACGACGTCGCGGCCTTCAAGCCCATCTTCGTCGGCGACACGCTGGTCGGCTGGTCGGCCGCCAAGGGCCACCAGGCCGACATCGGCGGCGCCGTGCGCGGCGGCTACAACCCGAACGCCACCGAGGTCTGGCAGGAGGCGCTGCGCATCCCGGCGGTGAAGGTCTTCGAGCGCGGCAAGCTGCGCCAGGACGTCTGGGACCTCATCTTCGCCAACATCCGCCTGCCCATCGTCCAGGAGGACATGCGCGCCGAGATCGGCAGCTGCACGGTCGGCGAGCGGCGGCTCGCGGCGCTCGATCGAGAAGTACGGGCTCGAGCGCTTCGAGGCGCACAAGCAGGCCCTCTTCGAGTCGACCCGCAAGATGATGGAGGCGGAGATCCGCGCCATCCCGAACGGGGTCTACCGCGGCGAGAGCCACGGTCTACTTCGACGGCAAGACACCCGGGCTCGACGTACACGATCCGCGTCACGATCACGGTCGAGGACGAGCACATCACGCTTCGACTACTCGGACACCGACGCGCAGACCAACGGGCTTCGTCAACGGCACCTACACCTCGAGCGCGTCGGCGACGCTCCTCACCTTCCTGCAGATGGTCAACCCGCGACATCCCGCACAACCACGGGATGGTCGCAGCCGATCGAGATCGTCATCCCCGAGGGCACGATCCTGAACGCCGCCTACCCGGCGGCGACCACCTTCGGCAACCACCTCTGCCCGCCGAACGCCGACGCCATCATCCGCGCGCTCGCGCCGGTCGATCCCGGAGCGCGTGACCGCGGGCTGGAACCAGCTGCTCTGCTCGCTGTCGACGGGCCGGGATCCGCGCAAGCGACGACACCTACGTCGACATCCTCTTCATGGGGCTCAAGGGCGGCTCGGGGGCGACTGCGCGACTGCGACGGCTACGACCACATCGGCATGATCGACGCCTCGGGCGGCGTGCTCGATCAGGACTACGAGATGTTCGAGCAGCAGACGCCGCACCGCCTGCTCGACGCACGAGTACCTGCCGCGACTCGGCGGGCGCCGGGCAAGCACCGCGGCGGGCTCGGCGTCGAGACGCGCTACCGTCGTCGGCGGCGACGACACGCAGATCGTCACCTTCGGCGACGGCGACGTCGAGCCGGCCTTCGGGCTCTTCGGCGGCGGCGACGGCACGCTCAACAAGATCGAGCTGCGACTACCCGGACGGCACGCGCTACCGCGCCGACGAGCAAGGACCTCGTCGCAGGGCGTCCCGGCCGGGCACGCTCTACGTGCAGGAGGCCGGCGGCGGCGGCGGCTACGGCGACCCGCACGAGCGGCCGGCCGAGAAGGTGCGCGCGAGGTGCGCGACGGGATCGTCTCGCGTCGAGGCGGCGCGCGAGCGTCTACGGCGTCGCGCGTCGACCCGAGACGCTTCGAGCTCGACGCGGCGGAGACCGCGCGCCTGCGCGGCGGAGCGGCCTGAGCGATGGACTTCGCCCTGACCGACGAGCAGCAGGCGATCCGCGACGACCTTCCGCGACTTCGCGGAGCGCGAGATCCGGCCGCGCGCGCGCGAGCTCGACGAGAACCCGCGGTTCCCGCGCGAGCTCTTCGCGCAAGCGCCGGCGAGCTCGGCTTCTTCGGCATGCGCTACCCGGAGCCCGAGGGCAGCGGCGCCGACGTGCTCTCGCTACCTGCTCGCCGTCGAGGAGCTGGCCTGGGGCAGCCTCGTCGGTCGCCGCCGCCTGCACCATGCAGTCGCTGATGGGCACGTACTTCGTGCACCGCTTCGCCGCGGGCGAGGTGCGCGAGCGGCTGCTCGCGCCCGGCGCTCGCGCGGCGAGGCGATCGGCACGATCTGCATGACCGAGCCGGACGCGGGCAGCGACCTGCTTCGCGATCGCCACGCGCGCCGAGGAGCAGGACGGGCGCTGGCTGCATCACGGGCCGAAGACCTGGATCACCTCGGCGCCGGTCGCCGACTTCTTCACGGTCTTCGCGCGCACGGGCGACGAAGGACGCTCGAGCGTCTTCCTGGTCGAGCGGGGCGCCGACGGGCCTCGAGGTCGGCCGCGCCATCGAGAAGATGGGCGTCCGCGCGTCGCTCACCTCGCGAGGTCTCTTCGACGACGTCGCCCGCCACGTGCACTGCTCGGCGAGCCGCGGCGAGGGCACCGAGCTACCTGCGGGAGATCCTCGCCGAGATCCGCGTCGATGACCGCGGCGCTCGCGCTGGGCGTGGCGCGCGCCGCCTACGAGGACGCCCTGCGCCTACGCCGCGCGAGCGCGCAGCAGTTCGGCAAGCCCATCGACGCGCTTCCAGGCGGTGCAGGCCCACCTGGCCGAGATGGCGCACGGACCTCGAGGCCGCGCGCCGGCTGACCGCACTGGGCCGCCTGGCGCAGCGAGCAGGGGCTGCCCGAACGACACGCGAGGCGAGCATGGCCAAGCTCTTCGCCTCGGAGGCGGCGCTGCCGCGTCTGCGACCGCGCCGCGCGGGTCCTGGCGAGCTACGGCTTCGCGACGGAGTACCCGGTCGAGCGCTACCTGCGCGACGTGCGCTTCACGCTGATCGGCGGCGGCACCTCCGAGATCCTGCGCGTCAACATCGCGAGGGGGCTCGATGACCGGACGCACCCGCCCATCCGCGTCCTGATCGCCAAGCCCGGCCTCGACGGCCACGACGTCGGCGCCAAGCTCGTCTGCCGCGCCCTGATGGACGCGGGCATGGAGGTCATCTACACGGGCCTGCGGCAGTCGCCGGAGGCGATCGCGCGCGGCCGCGCGCGAGGAGGACGTCGACGTGGTCGGGCTCTCGATCCTCTCGGGCGCGCACCTGCCGCTCGCGCAGAAGGTGGTGGCAGGCGCTGCGCGGCGCCGGCGTCGACGACGCGCTGCTGGTCGTGGGCGGCAACATCCCGACGCGCGACCGCGCCGCGCTTGCAGGAGCTCGGCGTCGCGGCGGCGTCTTCCCGACCGGCACGCCGGCTCGACGAGATCGTCGAGCTGCGTTCGCGGGAGCGCGTGGAGCGGTGAGCACGACGAGCGACCCCCGGTCGATCTGGGAAGTCGGGCATCGAGGTCGAGCCGGTCTACGGCCCGGAGGACGTGGAGCGAGCGGCGGCGCGAGGCGATCGGCGAGCCGGGCGAGTACCCCTTCACCCGCGGCATCCACCCGCTCATGTACCGCAAGCGCCCCTGGACCATGCGCCAGTACTCGGGCTTCGGCACGGCCGCCGAGACCCACGAGCGCTTCCTCTACCTGATCGAGCACGGCCAGACCGGGCTCAACGTCGCCTTCGACCTGCCGACCCAGTGCGGCCTCGACTCCGACGATCCCATGGCCGAGGGCGAGGTCGGGCGCGTCGGCATGGCGGTCGACACGCTCGCCGACATGGAGGAGGCCTTCGACGGCATCGACCTCAACGAGATCACCGTCTCGCTCACGATCAACGGCGCGGCCGTCGCCGATCATGGCCATGTACTTCGCGATGGCGCGAAAGCGCGGCTTCGACCTCGCGACGCTGCGCGGCACGGCCCAGAACGACATCCTCAAGGAGTTCGTCGGCCGCGGCACCTGGATCTTCCCGGTCGAGCCGTCGCGTGCGCCTGGTCGGCGACACCATCGAGTTCTGCGCGCGCGAACGTCGCCGAAGTACAGCCCGGTCAGCGTCTGCGGCTACCACATCCGCGAGTCGCGGGGCGACGCCGGCCCAGGAGATGGCCTACGGCCTCGCCATCGCCTGCGCCTACATCGACCACGTGCTCGCGCGCGGGCTCGACGTCGACGACGTTCGCGCGCGGGCTCTCCTTCAACTTCGACATCCACGGCAACCTCTGGGAGCAGGTCGCGAAGTTCCGCGCCGGGCGCCGGCTGTGGGCGCAGATCCTCAAGGAGCAGCTACGGCGCGAAGAACCCGCGCTCGATGCAGCTGCGCATGATCGCCGGCGGCGGCGGCGGCGGCCTCACCATCGAGCAGCCCGAGAACAACATCGTGCGCGGCGCCTACTACGCCCTGGCCAGCGCGCTCGTCGCGGCACGCAGACGATGGCGCTCTGCTCCTACGACGAGGCCTACACCATCCC
This sequence comes from uncultured delta proteobacterium, assembly GCA_963716725.1. Taxonomy (GTDB): domain Bacteria; phylum Myxococcota_A; class Polyangia; order Polyangiales; family Polyangiaceae; genus JADJKB01. The sequence continues at coordinate 221,355 of CAVQUB010000032.1, read as the reverse complement.
CAGCGAGCAGGCGGCGCAGCTCTCGCTGCGCACGATGCAGATCCTGATGCACGAGATCGGCGCTGTGCGACACGGTCGATCCCGCTGGCCGGCTCCTACTTCGTCGAGACGCACGACCAACGAGATGGAGCAGCGCATCGTCGCGATCATGGAGCGAGCTCGACGCGCGAGGGCGGCATCGTGCAGGCCGTCGCCGAGGGCCGCGTGCAGGCCGAGGTGAACCGCCAGGCCTACGAGCGCGAGCGGCGCGTCGCAGCGCGGCGAGGTCAAGAAGGTCGGCGTCAACTGCTTCGTCGAGGAGGAGGAGGAGCCGCGAGGTCGAGTTCCACCCCTACCGCGAGGAGGAGGCCGAGCAAGCAGATCGCGCGCCTCGGCGCAGGTGCGCGCCGAGCGCGACGCGGCCGCGCGTCGAGCGCGACCCTCGAGGCGCGTGCGCGCGGCCGCCGCGGGCGGCGCAGAACGTGATGCCCGCGGTCATCGACGCCGTGGAGGCCTACGCCACGGTCGGCGAGGTCTGCGGCGCGCTCAAGGCAGGTGTTCGGGACCTACCGGGAGCCGGTGAGGTTCTGAGTGGCGGACGAGCGCGCGTCGCCCGTCGTCCTGAGCGTCGAGCAGGCGCTCAGCATGTCGTACGCGACGCTGCGCTTCGTGCACCTGGGCTGGCGCGTGATCCGCGTCGAGCCGACGCCCACGCCGGAGCCGCAGACCCGAGGGCGATCCGAACCGCTACATCGGCCGCCCGGTCGCCGGCGAGGATCGGCACAGCTACTTCGTCGCGCCCAACGTCGGCAAGGAGGCCATCGCGCTCGAACCTGAAGGAGCGCCGACGGGCGGCGCTGCTCGCGCCGCCTGATCCGCGAGCTTCGACGTCGACGTGTTCTGCACCAACACCATGCCCGCGCGCCACGCGGCCCTGGGCATCGACTACGAGACGCTGCGCGCGCGCGCGACCGAGCTGATCTGGTGCTGCATCTCGGCCATGGGGCTCGCGCATCCCGAACGTGCCCGGCTACGACCCGGTGCTCCAGGCGCTGTGCGGCTACATGGACCTCACCGGCGACCGCCGACGGGCCGCCGATGCAGTGCGGCCCGCCCCTCATCGACCTGAAGGCCGGCGACGAGGCCTTCGCGCAGGTGCTGCTCGCGCTGCTCGAGCGCGCCGAGACCGGCAGCGGGCAAGCGCATCGACGTCTCGATGGCGCAGGTCGCCGCTCGCTGGCTGCACACCTTCCTGCCCATGCTCGACATGGGCAGCCCGCCGGAGGAGCTGCAGCGCTCGGGCAACGAGCACCGGCAGTTCATCCCGGTCAACGCCTACCCGACCGCGCGACGGCTTCATCTACATGGCCGTCGGCAGCGACGTGCAGTGGCAGCGGCTGGTCGCCGAGGAGCCGCTGTTCGCGGCACTCGATCGACCGGACGCTCGCCACCAACGAGGGCCGGCGCCGCGGACAAGACCGCGCTGCACGCCGCCATCGGCGCCGCTCACCGCGAAGCACCCCGCCGAGCGAGGTCGCCGCGCGCGCTCGCGCGCCGCGCAGATCCCCCACGCTCCCATCACGCCCATCGAGGGGGTGATGGACCTGCGACGTTCGTGCAGGGCTGCCTGCTCTCGACCACGACCCCCGACGGTCGCAGCGTCCGCCTGCCGCCGCCGGCGGTGACGCACCGACTTTCTCGAGGCGCAGCGCCGGCGAGCTTGCCTTCGCACCCGCGTACGGCGAGCACACCGACGGCGTGCTGGACGAAGTCGGTACTCGTCCGCAGAGGTTTCCGTCGCTTGCGCGAGCGAGGAGTGATCGCGTGAGATGCGGAAACCCGACCCAGACCCCAAACTCGTGATGTGAGTCCCGCCATGCCTTTCTCGTATCACCGGCCCTCGACCCTCGAAGAAGCCCGGCAGCTCGCGGCCGCGGATCCCGAAGCGCGCTTCGTCGCGGGCGGCACCGACGTCATGGTGCGGATCCGCGAGGGCAAGATCGCTCCGAGCGCTCTGATCTCGCTCGCGCCGAATCCCGGAGCTGGCGCGCGTCGAGCCATGGGGCCGACCATCGTGCATCGGCGCCGGCGCTCGCGGTCGCCGACGCTCGCAGGCTCACTCGGGCATCGGTCGAGTCGCTGCCGGTCCTGGTGCGGCCGCTGCCACGCTCGGCAGCGTGCAGATCCGCAACGTCGCCACCGTCGGCGGCAACCTCTGCAACGCCTCGCCCTGCGCCGACCTCGCCCCGCCGCTCCTGGTGCACGAGGCGCGCGTGCGAATCGTCGCTCCGGAGGGCACGCGCGAGCTTCCGCTCGACGAGTTTCTTCGTCGGTCCGCGCGCCAGCGTGCTCGCGCCCGGCGAGATGCTCTCGGCCGTGGTCGTCGATCCTCCCGCGCCGAAGACGCGCGCGCGATCTTCCTGAAGAAGGGCCGCGTGCGCATGGACATCGCGCTCGCCAGCGTCGCCGTTCTGCTCGAGATCGACGGGCAGCAGCTGCACCGAGGCGCGGGTCGCCGCCGGCTCGGTCGGCCCCTGCCCCATGCGCCTCACGCGAGACCGAGACCGCTCCTCGACGGGCAACACGCTCGACGACGCGACCATTGCGCGAGCGCGCGAGGCCGCCGAGCGCGACGTTCGCCCGATCAGCGACGTGCGCGCGGGCGCCGACTATCGGCGACACCTGGCCGGGCGCGCTGCGTCGAGCGGGCCATCCGCACGCTGATGACTGGAGCGAGACTCATGAGCGTCACTCTCTCGTTCGAGGTCAACGGCGAGCCCGCTCGCCTGTCGGTCGAGCCCCACCGCGCGGCTGATCGACGTGCTGCGCGGCCCGCTGGGCCTGACCGGCACCAAGGAAGGCTGCGGCGACGGCGAGTGCGGCGCCTGCACGGTGCTGGTCGACGGCCGCCCGGTCATCTCCTGCCTGTTTCCCGCCCTCGAGGTCGAGGGCCGCAAGGTCACCACCATCGAGGGCCTGGTCGGACCCGGCGGCGAGCTCTCGCCGCTGCAGCAGGCCTTCGTCGACAAGGGCGGCAGTCCAGTGCGGCTTCTGCACGCCCGGCATGGTCATGAGCGCCCACGCGCTGCTCGAGCGGAACCCGAGCCCCACGGACGACGAGATCCGCGACGCGCTGATCGGCAACCTCTGCCGCTGCACGGGCTACGTGCAGATCGTCGACTCGGTGCAGCACGCCGCCTCGACGCGGCGCGCCAAGAAGGGAGCCGACCATGAGTGAGTTCCGCTACATCGGCAACGACGCGCCGCGCCCCGACGCCGCCGACAAGGCCGCGGGGCGGGCGCTCTACATCCACGACCTCAGCCGGCCGGGCATGCTCTACGGCAAGATCAAGTTCAGCGAGCACGCCCACGCGCGCATCAAGCACATCGACACCTCCCGGGCCGAGCGCCTGCCGGGCGTGCGCGCGGTCATCACCGCCTACAACACGCCGGAGATGCGCATCGGCTTCCTGCGCGACAACTTCGCGCTGAAGAAGGGACAAGGTGCGGCAGTTCCGCGACGAGGTCGCCGCGGTCGCCGCCATCGATCCGGACATCGCCGCCGAGGCCGTCGAGCTGATCCGCGTCGAGTACGAGCCGCTGCCGGCGGTCTTCACCCCCGAGGAGGCCCTGGCGGAGGGCGCGCCGCTGGTGCACGAGCGCGACGCCGCGCGGCCGGCCCGCTCAGCACGAACCTGCTGCCGCGTGCGGGTCCACCACGAGTCGGGCGACCTCGACGCGGGGCGAGCGCGCCTCGCAAGTACGTCGTCGAGGGGCAGTTCTCGACGCCGCTCATCCAGCAGACCTGCATGGGCACCGCGGGCTGCATCGCCGAGTTCGACATGCGCGGCAACCTGACCATCTGGGCCAAGACGCAGATCCCGTTCCTGGCCCAGCGGACTTCATGCGCGCGCTCGAGGCCATGGGCCTCGGCGGCCGCAACGCCCGGGTGATCGTGCCGACGCTGGGCGGCGGCTTCGGCACCGGGCTCGACACCCACGCCTACGAGTACATCGCCATCCTGCTCGCGCACCGCACCGGCCGCCCGGTGAAGATCCTCTACGACCGCGAGCGAGGAGTTCGCCTACCTCTCGCCGCGCCAGTGCGCGAGGACCCGCATCGTGCAGGGCTGCGACGCCGAGCGGGCGGCTCACCTTCCGCCGCGTCGAGGTGCTGCAGGACAACGGCGCCTACACCTCGTGGGGCGCGACCTACCCGACCGTGATGCTGATCCCGGCCACCTCGCTCTACCGGGTGCCGAACGTCTGCTTCGACGCGCAGCTGGTCTACACCAACAACACCTACTGCCAGGCCATGCGCGGCTACGGCAACCCCGAGGTGACCTGGGCCATCGAGAGCACCTCGACGAGCTGGCGGAGGAGGCCGGCATCGACCCGCTCGAGCTGCGGCTGCTCAACTGCAACGCAGCCCGGCGAGACGACGCCGATGGGGCTCGAGATCACCACCTGCGGCCTGGGCGAGTGCCTCGAGTTCGCCGAGAAGAGCCTCGACTGGACCGAGAAGCGCGGCAAGCAGCGCGAGCAAGCGCCGCGGCGTCGGCGTGGCCTCGCTGATCCACGTCGGCGGCTCGGGTCGCATCTACCGCTCCGACGGCGGCGGCGTCATCCTGAAGCTCGACGACTTCGGCAACGTCAACGTCTCCTACGGCGGCGTCGAGATGGGCCAGGGCCTGCACTCGGCGCTGACCCTCGGCGGTGGCCGAGGCGCTCGGCGTGCTGCCCGACAAGGTCATCATCAACCCGACCGACACCGCGACCTGCCCCTGGGACGTGGGCACCCACGCCAGCCGCGGCGCCTTCATGGCGCTGCAACGCCGCCATCCGCGCCGCCGACAAGGCGCGCAAGAAGATCTTCGCGCTGGCGCCGAGGAGTCTTCGCCGCCGAGGCCGACGAAGAGCCTCGCTGCGCACCAGAAGAAGGACCCGTCGTATCAGCCGCCGGCCTTCGACTTTGCCGCCGCAGCCCGAGCCGACAACCTCGAGCTCCAGGCTGGCGTTCTTGTTCCCGAAGGACGCCCCCGACGAGCCGTGGCTCCGCATCGAGCTCGGCAGGCTGCTGCGCGCGCTGCACTTCCGCGGCGGCCGGGCAGATGATCATCGAAGAGGCGTTCTACGAGCCGCCGAGCGCGCTGCCCGACTGGGCCAAGGGCGTCGGCAACATGTGCGCGACCTACGCCTACGGCGTGCAGGGCGTCGAGGTCGAGGTCGACGACGAGACCGGCGACGTGAAGATCCTGAAGGCGGTCTCGGCCCACGACGTCGGGCCGCGTGCTGAACCAGCAGACGCTCCTGGGACAGGTACAGGGCGGGCTCGCCCAGGGCATCGGCTACGCGCTCTACGAGGAGGTGAAGACGCACGAAGGGCGCGATCCTGAACCCGAGCTTCACCGACTACAAGATCCCCACGGCGCACGAGATGGCGTTCCCGATCGACCTCGTCTTCGTCGAGACCGACGACCCGGCGGGTCCCTTCGGTGCCAAGGGCGTCGGTGAGCCTGGCCTCGTGCCGACGGCGCCGGCGATCGCCAACGCCATCTACGACGCCATCGGCGTCCGCATCCGCGATCTGCCCATCACGCCCGAGAAGATCGTGATGGCGTTGAAAGAGAAAGCGAAGACAAAGGCCTGACCATGCCCTTCGAAAAGACCTTCATCCCCTACGGCCTGTATTGGTCCACCCCGTTCTGCCGCTGGCAGGGCGCCCTCGCCAACGCGCACTCCCTCGAGCTTGCCGCGCAGGTCGCCGGCGAAGTGCTCGCGGCCAAGAAGGTCGACGCCAAAGCCTTCGACTCGGTGATGCTCGGCATGACCGTGATCCAACGCTCGTCGTTCTACGGCGCGCCCTGGCTCGCGGCGCTGATCGGCGCGAGCCACGCCACGGGCCCGACCTTCGCTCAAGCCTGCGCCACCAGCGCGCGGGTCATCGCCTCCGCGGCCGCCGCGGTCGAGCTGGGCGACGCCGCGGCAGTGCTGGCCGTGGCCTGCGATCGCACCAGCAACGGGCCCCACCTCTACTACCCGGATCCCACCGCCCCGGGCGGGACGGGCGCCTCCGAGAACGCGGTGCTCGACGCCTTCAACCGCGACCCGTGGGCGAAGAACGCCATGATCGAGACCGCCGAGAACGTGGCCAAGGAAGCCGGCTTCACCAAAGAGCAGCAAGACGAGGTCGCGCTGCTTCGCTACCAGCAGTACCAGGCCGCCCTGGCCGACGATCGCGCCTTTCAGAGGCGCTACATGGCGCCGATCACGCTTCGGCGCGGCAAGAAGGAGATCGGCAAAGTCGAAGCCGACGAGGGCATCCATCCGACCACCCAGGAAGGCCTCGCCAAGCTGGCGCCGGTGGTGCCGGGCGGCAGCGTCAGCTTCGGATCGCAGACTCATCCGGCCGACGGCAACGCCGGCCTGGTGATCACGAGCGAAGGCCGCGCCCGCGAGCTGTCCGCCAAGCCCGAAGTGCGCGTGCGCGTCGTCGCCGCCGCGGAGGCTCGCGTCGAGAAGGGATTCATGCCCAAGGCCGTCGTGCCGGCCGCTCGCGCCGTGCTGGCCAAGGCGGGCATCGCCATCGGCGACCTGAAGGCCATCAAGACGCACAACCCGTTTGCGGTGAACGATCTCTACTTCTGCAAAGAGTTCGGCCTCGATCTGAAATCGATCAACAACTTCGGATCGCCCTTGGTCTACGGACACCCCCAAGGCCCGACCGGCATGCGCCTCTCCATCGAGCTGATCGAGGAGCTGGTCGCCGCGGGCGGCGGCTACGGCCTGTTCAGCGGCTGCGCCGCGGGCGATACCGCCATGGCGTTGGTGGTGAAGGTCAGCTGAGCGGGCCCGCGCGGCCGACCTTCCGCTGCCCGCCTGGACCGAGAGCCCGTTTCCTGGAACGATACTCGGCAATGAAGCCGCTCCACAGCGCTGCCCGCGCGCCGTCGATCTGCGTAGGATTGATCTGCTCTGCTCTGCTGGCTGGGTGCTCGAGTACCTCGACGATTCCCGCCGGCACCGGCGGCGCGGCGAGCGGAGGCGCGAGCGGTGGAGGAGGCGCGAGCGGTGGAGGAGGCGCGGCGAGCGGTGGCGCGAGTGGTGGAGGAGGCGCGAGCGGTGGGGGCGGAACCGGAAGCACGGGAGGCTCCTCCGGGGCTGGAGGCTCCGCGGGTGGCCCGCCGGTGGCGCTCGTCGACGCGTCCAAGCAGCCCAAGGTGACGCAGCAGATCACTCGACTCGCGCTCTCGACCGACCGCGTGATCTTCTCGAGCAACAAGGGGAAATTCATCGGGAGCGTGCTGAAGACCGGCGGTTCTGCGATCCCGGTGCAAGACATGTCCGGCACGCCGCAGGGCCTAGCGGTCATCGGAGCAGAGGTCTACGGAGCGGACAGCGAAGGCATGAAGATCGTTCATGGGCCTTTCGATCAGTTCAACTTCAAGACCTTCGACGTGTCCCCGAGCGGCCCGTATTGGGTGGTCACCGATGGGACAGAGCTGTTCTTCGACGATTGCGTGATGAAGTCCGTCCTGAAGATGGCCCCGAAGCAGGTGACCCCCACGGAGATCGGTATGGCGGTGCCCTGCCCGGCAGACATGCTCGTAGATGAAGACTATGTGTGGACCACCGACTACGACGGCGGCGGGGTCTACCGTCTGCCGAAGGTGCCGCTCAGTTCGGGGGCGACGGTCGCCGCCCCCTGGACCGCAGCCACCATGCAGACCTGGGGACTCGCCCTGTCTTCGACTCACGTCTACTTTGCCACCAGCAACGGGACGTCCCCAATCACGAGCAAGCTCTACCGCAGCTTGAAGGCGTCGGCTGCGCCGCAGGAGCTCTCCTCGACCGTCCTGATCAACGTGACCGCGCTGGCAGTCGACGACACCCATCTGTACTTCGCCAGCGCCGGGACGAAGGAGATGGAGTTCGCCGATGGCTCTATCGGGCGACTGAACCTGGTGTCCGGCAAGATAGCGACGCTGGCAACTGCCCAGCCGCGGCCGCTCGACATCGCGCTGGACGCCTCCTCCGTCTACTGGGTGAACGCGGGCTCGACCGGTAACGGTCCGCTGGACACAGCGGTCATGAAGATGGGCAAGTAGCCACACTCGCGGCGGGACTGCGCACGGCAGCGTTTGCCCATTTTCGCCCGAGGCCCGGCGTGCCAGAAGCGAGGCATGAGCACCGAGAAGTACCGCCTGGTCACCCGCAGCGATTTCGACGGCCTGGTCTGCGCCGTCCTGCTGCGCGAGCTCGACATGATCGACGACATCTTGTTCGTCCACCCCAAGGACATGCAGGACGGCAAGGTCGAGGTGACCGCTCGCGACATCTCGACCAACCTGCCTTACGTCGAGGGCGTGTACTTGTCCTTCGATCACCACCACAGTGAGATCCTCCGAGTCGGCAAGCGGGACAATCACATCTGTGATCCGAAGGCGGCGTCCGCAGCGCGGGTGGTCTACGACCACTTCGGCGGGAAGGCCAAGCTGCCCCAGGTCGCCGACGACATCATGGCGGCGGTCGACCAGGGCGACTCGGCGCAGTACAGCGAGCAAGAAGTCCTGCACCCCGAGGGTTGGGCCCTGCTCAATTTCTTGATGGACGCACGCACCGGTCTCGGCCGCTTCCGCGACTTCCGCATCTCGAACTACCAGCTGATGATGGAGCTGATCGAGGCCTGCCGGCAGCGCACCATCGCCGAGATCCTCGAGCTCCCCGACGTCAAGGAGCGCGTTGACCTGTACCGAGAGCACGAGGCAAAGTTCACCGAGCAGCTTCGCCGCTGCTCGACGGTGCACGACAACTTGGTGGTCCTCGACTTGCGGGACGAAGACCCAATCTACGCCGGCAATCGCTTCATGATCTACGCGCTCTATCCCAAGACGAACATCTCGATCCACGTGCTCTGGGGCAAGCAGAAGCAGAACACCGTGTTCGCCGTCGGAAAGTCGATCCTCGACCGCAGCTCGCGCACCGACATCGGCGAGCTGATGCTGACCTTCGGCGGCGGCGGGCACGTCGCAGCCGGCACCTGTCAGGTCGAAAACGACAAGGCGGCGGCGGTCCTCGACGAGCTGATCGAGCTCATCAACCAGGACGGCTGAGGTCGTCCAATGCGGCAAACCTCGAGCGCCGTCCGGAGCCGGCTCTCTCGCGGCGGAGGGCTGCTGCTCACGGTCTTGGCCGCCGGCTGCGCGGGGCCGACCTATATCGTCCAGCAATACGACGGCCCCGTCCGCTCGGCGGAGACCATCGCCGTGATTCGGATCAACGGCAGCGAGCCGGTTGGCCTCGACTCCCTCGACGGCGAATCAGTGGGCGTGCGCGCAACCAAGGACTCCAGGATCCACGTCGAGGTGCTGCCCGGCAGGCACGCCATGCGCGTGCGTGATCTGTCGCAGCCAGGAGGCTTCCCGAGCGGGGCGTCGTTTCTGGCTCGGGCCGGCAAGGTCTACCGGCCGGTGTTTTCCCAGGGTCGGGCCCGCATCTACGAAGTTGACGCCGACAGCGACGCCACGCTCGAAGACGTCACCGAAGCACTCCCGCTCGAGTGACGAGCCCCCCGTGCCGCCACTTCGAGAGCTGCGCTCGGCTCACAACCCCGAGATGCGCGTCATCAGGCGACCGCAGAGGTCGGAGCCGGAGTTCTTGGCGCGCTCGAGCGTGAGCCCTTCACGAAACATGTTCGCTGCCGCCTCCGCGTTTCCGATGCGCACGTGACAGACACCGAGCATCTCGTAGTCCGCGGGCTCGTTGTACTTAGACACCAGCTCCGTCAACGGCGCGATGGCGGAACGGTGCGCCTCGATCAACTTCTCGCTCTTCGGACCCGTGTGCTTGGCGAGAACCAGGAGCTTCAGCGCCTGCCGCTGATCCTCGGGTCGGTTGTCGATGAACTCGGGCCGCTCGAAGAGCGCCTTGTATCCGTCGAACGAGCCTTCGGCGTCGCCGCCGCGCGCGCGGGTGACGATGTCCTTGACGGCGGCTACCAGAACTTCCTTGCTCATTGGCGTTGAGACTACTCGGCCCCGAGCCCCGCGGCGAGCGGCGCCCGAGGCCCAGCGAAAGCGTGCGACTGCCGAACCCGCGGGGAGCCCCGCGGAACCGGGCTCAGAGCCCGGTCACACGGAATACAGCGCCCTCGGCGACCCCGCCGCCGGCGCGGTTCTGGCCGAGCGAGAGCCAGATGGAACCGTCCTTGGCCTGTGAGATGTCGTTGATCCAGGCCGCGCCGCTGGCAGCGCCGAACAGCTTGGTCAGGCTCACGGCCCCAATGAACTTTTTGCCGTCGAGGCTCCAGACGCTCAGGCGGCGGAAGTTCGAGTCGATCGCGCACACGTTCGGGCCACAGGCGCTCAGGCCGTGGACCCAGCCGAACGAGTCGTCGCCGAAGTCCTTGCCGGTCGAGCCGAAGCGTCCCAGCTCCTTCCCTGCTTTGTCGAAGATCGCCACGATACGGACCTCCCGACCGTCGACCTTCTCGGCCGGAATGCCGCCGATGAAGATCTTGCCGCCGATGACAGCGGAGGTGTTCACCATCTTGAACGCCCCCTTTCGCTTGGCATCGTCGCTGAGGTTCTGAAGAACCCAGTCCTTGCGCTGGCACGAATCCGAGCTGAGATCCGCGATCTCGACGGTCGAGTTGACCCAAGGAGCGACACCCCACTTGCCCCCGGGCTCGACCTCGAAGTGCCCCGTGGCCTTGCAGTCGAAGAGCTTCTTGCCGTCGACAATGGCGTAGGTGTCGAAGATGCCCGACGCCGCCATCACCAGGCCTGCCGACGACTTGGAGAGGTGTTCGATCTTGTTCGGGAGCTTCATCTTGCCGCCGTCGCCGAACGACGCATCCACGCTGAGTTCGCAGCCAGCGGCCGTCGACACCTTGAAGCCGTGAATCACCCCGTCGTGATCGGCGATCAACATCCGGTCCCCCACGGACTCGATGGCACGGATGACACTGGAAGAACTCGGCGCCAGCAGGCCCGCTCCCGGCAGCTTGCACTGCACGGCCTCGACCTTCTTCCCGGCCACGCTCTGCGCGGCAGGCGTCAAGACGAGGGGCTGGCTCTTCGCCGCCAGTTCCTCGAACGAAGCCTTCGGCGCTGCGCTCGCGGAGGCCGTTGGTGCCGCGCTCGCCGCGGGCTTCGCCGAGGCGCTCGCGCCGCCGGTCTCTTCCTTCTTGCAGGCCAGCAGGGCCAAGGCAATGAGCCCACTCGCATAGATCACCGAGCGATTCGTCATGTATTTCATCTCTTCCATTCCGTTGGGCCGGGCGCGTACCGCACGAAGTATCGCTCTTCTAGCAGAAGGCACCGGAGCGGACGCAACGTATTTCCGTCTCGCGTCGAGTCGGTGTGGTGGGCGACCGCGTCAGCTTCAGCCAGCAGTCAAGACGCTGTCCTTGGCCGGCGGCGGCCGCGCTTCCTGCGGGAGCGCCAAGCGCAGACTGCTCTCGAGATGGTCCGTTGCCGCACGGGCAGCAGCAGCGGCCCAAACCTGCACCGCCACCTCCAGAACACACCCGTCCGCGGCATCGCGACTGACCTCCACCGATGACTTCGGCGCACGATACGGCGAGAGCAGCGCCGTGCGCCGCGCTTGCTCCAGCATCGAGCTAGACAGCTCGTTCTCGAAACGCAAGCGCACTCTCACCGGCACGCTGTTCTTCTCCCGCGCTACGGTCAGCGCGGCTTCGTTGAGCAGCCTGTTGGGCACCAGAACCGTGGAGCCGTCAGCCTTGACCAACTGCAACTGGGTCAGCCCCACGGAACGCACGACTCCGTCTAGGGCGCCAACCTGGATGCGATCCCCCGTCCGCAGCTTGCGCCTGAGCAAGAGTCCGACGCCGCCGACGGCATTCTGCAGATGCGCCGAGAACACCCACGATCCGGCGACGACCAGCGCCAGCGCGCCGAACGCCGAGAGCAGCGGCGCCGCCCTGGCGACGGCGCTGCCAACGAGGTACAGAACCAGTGCGCCGACCAGGACCCTGGACCCACCCTCCCACCAATTGAAGCGCCGTTGCGAGTCGATGCCCAGGCGGCTGGCAACGCGGACCAGCGCGCTCGCGACGCGGGTCAAGAGCAGGGCCGCGACGACCAGCACCGCCAACTGCAGCATCACGTCGAGGTGGAAGAGCGCGCCGAGCCCATCAGCCTCCCCCGCTAGGCGATCGCCCAGCGTGGAGGGCGGCGCGCCGGTCGCGCCCGAGGCGTTCGGCTGAGCGCTCTTCGGCTTGCAGGCCACCGCCAAGGCCGGCACCAAGATCCAGCGGATGCGCTGGGCAGTCACTGGATGGCCCCCATCGCGCGCAAGCTCTGGAACACCAACGGGCGCAAGTCCGCGGGAATGCCCAGGGCCTGTTTGTTCGACGCGATGGGCTCGACGAGCCCCGCCGCGACCAAGAAATGCATGTGTCGCCGCGTCTCGGGGACGCCAAGGCACAGGGTCTTGGTGATCTCCTGCTCGTTCATCGGTCCGAATCGAACGAGCTGCACTAAAATGCCCACCAGGGTGGCCGGGAAACGCGTCAGGTAGGGCAAGCCCAGGGAGAATGTCTTGTGGATCTGCGGCGTGACGTGACCGTCATCGTCCACTCGCACGGACTTGAGCCAGGTCGGCAACGCTCGCGAGAGGTTGCCCTCCGTCACCCGGCAGAGGACGCTGAAGTACAGCAGGCGGTCATCGGTCTGGCGCAGGCGCCTCAATACGCCCGACGCAAACGTCGCCGGGTAATGCACCCGGCGACCGCTGAGCGCGTGACGACCTTCGATGGACTTCGCCAGCGCCTCGGGCCTGAGCGGCTCCAGCGAGACGTGGTGGGCAAAGGGTTCCCGCACGTTGATGCTCTCCTCCAAGAGCGCCAACGCGTCTTTCGCGACAGCGGCCAGCCAGAAGGTCGAGTCTTTGGTCGCGATGACCAAGTCCAAGAAGCTCTCGAGCTCGCGCAGGCCGCGCACATCAGGTGCAAACCACTGTTCCAGGTCGTCGAGGAGGACGGTGGTCTTTGCCTCCTGCAGCGCACGCACGACCGCTTGCCTGCGCGGGCGCACGCCCAGCTCGATCGCCACCGCGTCGACTACGCCGATCTCGCGCCGCCACTCGATGGGTTGGGGCCTCAGCAAGCGCGGCGCCGACAGCTCCAGCTCGCAGAGGTTGAGCATGCTGGTCCTGCCGGAACCGTGGGCGCCGATCAAGAGCGCCGAGCCCGTCGCTCCGGCCAACCAACTGCGCTCGCACTGAATGATCTCCCGCAACTCGTCCTCATTGGCGGTGAAGAGGCGGTGCTCGCGCACGGGTTCGATCTTGAAGAGGCGCAGGTAGTCCGCGGGGGCTGCCTCGGCTGCGCGGTAGCGTTGGGCATGCTCCCGGATGTCCGCCGCCGCGACCTCTGACTCGCCCACGTGCCGCAGGACGTCTTGCGAGATCTGGCTTCCACCGATGCGCTGCACGAGGGCGTTGGCGCTACGCACCCGTTCCCGAACCGAGTCGAACATCGGGCCGACCGCGATGCGGCCCCGGCGCAGCAACCGAGCAAACACGCCTCCGGACTCGGCCGCGACGACGTCACCTGCGTCAGCCAACCGAGCCAAGTCGTCGAGCGCCGTATCTGCCCCGAGCCGAATGCCGGCACTCGCCCGCGCGATGCCGGCGTCCAAGGCCGTCAGATGCTCGTCCAATCGTGACAGCGCGCGCTCGAACGACTCGCGGACCGCCTCTCGGTCCTCGGACGTGGTCTCCTCCCCGGTGCTCGCCAACGCGTGGGACGCGATGTCAGCAGACTCCCGGATCAGCCCCGCAGTCTTCGCCACGGTGGCGGTCATGTCGCGGATCTGCTCGTCGATCCCCGGCAAGAGCCGCTCAATCACCAGCACGTTTGCGGCCTGGCGCAGCGCCACCCGCCGCGTTCGGACCAGCGTCGGATCGGACGCAAACAGAACTGGCGTGTCAGACCGCGCAAGCAGAATCGATTCTGGTAGGTCCTCGATGACCGCACGAGCCTCCACTGCGACCAAGTGCGCAGACGCAGCCGCGCGCAGGCGTGCCGCACCCCGCTCGATGGACCGGGCGGTCTCGTCGTCGCAAGCGCGAGTGCACTGAGCGATGAGCGGGTCCCGCTCTGCCGCGGTGATCGCTCTGTCTTCGGGCAGAGAGTCGCGAACGCTGGTGAGTTCGTGTCGAACCGCGGCAACCACGGCTTCGATGTTGTCGAAGGCGATGGCAGCCGGCGAGAGCACGCTCTCTTCCAGCGAACGCGAGAGCTCGGCTTCGATCACGGCCAGCTCGACGCTCAACCTCAGCGAGCCCTGATCCGCGTCCATCGCGTGGCGCCAGGCTTCACTACGAGTGTCCAGGGAGCGCAGCAACTCTCGCACCTGGGGGTCCACCTCGGAGTAGCGGACCTTCTTGCGACTCATCGCAGGCCCATCCACGAGACTGAGCGGCTCGGCCACTGCCTCGAGCCCCGACAGGATCGCCACCTTCGCGTCCACCTCGAAGCGCTCCAGCAAGAGCGCGAGACGACGCTCAGCCGCGCTACGAGCATCGGATGCGTCCGTCCCCTGGGAAGCGAGCGTACGCAGCTCGTGGACCACGCCGGCCTGAGCTCGGCACCAGGCGCCCAAGAGAGCGACCGAAAGCGCCGCCATCCGCGGCTCGAGTTCACGTCGCAGGATCAGGCGCGCCGGAACCCGCCGCTCGGCGCCTCCACGCCAGAACGCGAGTGCGCGCAGGACGCCCCTGCTGCGCTTGCGCCAACGCAACGTGAAGCCGTCGCCGGCCTGGACTCTCCGGTTGTGGTCCTCCAGCGGCACTCTAGCCTCCTCGGGACATCGACGGAGCGTTTCGCGCAGACCTCGATAGAGCGTTCGGCAAGCCTCGACCCGCTCGTCCACGTCCAGCGTGCGAGGCTGAGCGGCCCACTTTTCGATCTCGATCACCCTTCGAGCGTTGGGGGCGGCGCTAATGGGATCGAGGGACTGGCCGAAGGCGCGCGTCCACGGCAGCAGTCGCTCCGCCGCAAAAGCCCGCGTGACGCCGTCGAGTTGCGCAAAGAGGTCGCTCAACAGGCCTTCGAGGCGAGGCGCTCGCAGGCGCTCGAACATCGCTTCCAGACGCGTGCGCGCGTCGGGCAGAGGTGGCGCGGAAGGAAATGCTGCCTCGACCTCCGATTCACTCGGTAGGAGCGCCACCGGAGCTTCGTTGCTCGCATCGTTGACCTGTGGGATCTCTCCGGCCCCCTTCAGCGCCTTGCGGAGAGTCACGGGACCCACGAGTAGGTTCAGAGCGACCACCGCCATGCCCAGAGCGGTGATGTGCGGCGCCAATCCGGGCAGCTGATGCGCGGCCAAGCCGACCAGGCCGAGGGTCACGCCGGCTTGAGGCAGATAGCCCAGCCAAGCCTGCTTCCGTACGTACTCTCTCTCTCCGCCGAGTCGCCCACCGAGCCGCGAGGCAATCGCGTAGCCCACGGCGCGCACCGCCACCAGGGCCAGTGCCAAGGGCAGCACCCGCCAGGTCGTGCCCAAATCGATGCCTGCCCCGGCGTTGGTGAAGAACACGACGAACACCGGCAGCGCAACCAGCTGTACGGGGCCCATCAAGTCGTGCTCGTGCTTCGAGAAGTTTCGCACGACGAAGCCGGCCGTGATGAACACGAGCAGCAGCTCCAAATGCAGAGCCTTGCCCACCTCGGACACGACCAAGATCATGGCCGCGACAAACAGCAGCATCTCGGCGCCGACGAAGCGGATGTAGCCGATCAAGAGCGCTCCGAGGATGGCGCCCGCCAGGATCGAGAAGCCCAGCTCCTGCGACACGAGCACCAACACGCTCTGCTCGCTGCCGCTGGTTCCCAGGAGCGAGCGGGACACGGCGACGGCCACCGCCAGGCAGACCACGACGACCAAGTCCTTGAGGACCGCCCCGCCGAGCACCAGGTCCATCAGCCGGCCACGCGCGCGGGTCTCGTTCATCACCGCGAGAGCGATGGATGGGGAGGTGCCGATGGAGAGCGCGGCGAAGACCAGCGCGAGCGCGAGGATCTGCGCACGACCGTCGAGGTCGAGGCTGCCAAAGGTCACTTGAAATCCGAACAGCGTCGCGCCGATCATGCCCGCCACCAGCACGACCTTGACGGCGATGGTGCTGACCAAGGTGCGCCAGATCTTGGCGATCTGTTTGACGTCCAGCTCGAGCCCGGCCCCCACGGCAATCAGCCCCAGGGCCAGAGTGTTGAACATGCGCATCTCGGTCACCACGTCCCGAGACAAGATGTTCGACACCGATGGCCCCAGCACGACGCCACTCAGGATGTAGCCCGTGACTCGAGGCAGAGTGAGCTTGGAGCCCAACTCCGCCACCGTGAAAGCTGCCAAGAGCACGAATCCGATGGCCGCCAGCGTGAGCGGCTTCCGCCCCTCGGCTTCGATCTTCAGAGCATCGAGCCCGAACATCACGCCGAGCAGAACCACGAGAACGACCAGACGCCTCATCTCCGCCACACCGCAGGTGAGAAGATGGCGAGCAGCGCGAATATCTCGAGCCTACCGGCGATCATGCAGACCGTCAGGACCAGCTTGCCGAGGGGAGGGACCGGCTCGAAGTTCATGCTCGGCCCCACCGAGCCGAGGCCCGGGCCGACGCTGGACAGGCACGCGACCACCGCGCTCATGGCGCTCAGAAGATCCAACCCGAGGGCGACCATGACCAGCGAAGCCGCGCCAAAAATCAGGAAGAACGTCGTCACGTAGACCGCGATCTCGTTCAACACCGAGGCTTGCACCGCGCTCGTTCCCAGTCGAATCGCGACGACGGCGTTGGGGTGAACCATGGCACGCAGTTCCTTGGTTGCGAGCTTCAGCAGGGCATATACGCGCGAGGCCTTGATGCCTCCGGCGGTCGAACCCGCACACCCACCCATGAACATGCAGAGGAACAGCGCAAAGCGGGCGACATCCGGGTATTTGTCGAAGTCCTCCGTCATGAAGCCGGTCGTCGTCGTGACCGCTGCGGTTTGGAACGAAGCAAAGCGCAATGCGGTCAGCAAGTCCGGATGGCGCCCGCGAATGCAAAGAAACACCACACCGATCACGAGCGCGTTGACCAGCAGATAGAAGCGCAGCTCGTAGTTGGTGAAGAGCCCGCGCACTTGCCCGTTCAGCGCCGAGTAGAACAGGCCAAAATTCAAGCCCGCGATCAGCATGAACGCGGTGATGATCCAGTCGATCGCGGGGCTCTGGAACGCGCCCACGCTCGCGGTCTTCGTCGAGAATCCACCCGTGCCCAGGGTCGAGAAAGCGTGACAGATGGCATCGTAGACGGGCATGCCCGCGAAGACGAGGAGGGCCGCCGCGGCCACGGTGAGGGCCGAATAGATCCACCACAGCGCGAGCGCCGTCTGCTTGATCTTTGGGCGCAATCCCTCGGTGATGGGGCCCGGAACTTCCGCCCGAAACAGGTGCTTCGCGCCCACGCCGAGCTGAGGGAAGACCGCGACGAAGAGCACGACGATGCCCATGCCCCCCAGCCAATGGATCAGACACCGCCACAGGTTCGTGGCGCGGCTGAGCCCGTCCACGTCACTGACCACCGTCGCGCCGGTCGTCGTGAACCCGCTGACGGCTTCGAACAGCGCCGACGCAGGATGACGGATGGAGCCTTCGACGAGAAAGGGGACGGCTCCGAATATGCCCAGGCAGATCCAGGTCAGGGCAACCACGCCAATGGCATCTTTGCGGTGCAAGACGTCGGGAGCGCCTCGCCCCGCGTAGCGCAGGCCCGCCGCGGCAATCGCAGTGACCACGGCGGAAACTCCGTATGCGATCGCCGAGCGCGGCTGGCGGTCGACGATGCCCAGGATGAACGGAAACAGCATCGGCAGCGCGACGAGGAAGAGCAGGTTCGATGTGAGCAGCGCGACGACGCGTTTGTTCACGATTTGCCCCCGACGCGCGACATCCGCTTCTCGAGCTGGCGCGCCGCCGTGACCGGCGCAGCGATGACGAGGTTGTCAAGCGCTTGCACCCTTCCGCTCGCCAGCCCCGCGTTCGCGCCGTCACGCGCCAAGCCGACGACGGCGGCCTCGGGCGGAAGTCCGAGCTCCTCCAGCGCGAGCGGCTTGGGCAGATTCTCGCTGATTTGAAACTCGAAGAGGTGATGCCCCGTCCCGGGCAATGGAACGGTCGCGAGCGCTCCGCGCTGCGGGCGAAGCCAGCGCACCATCTTGGCGATCACGTCGTGGGTACCGGCGGTGCCTCGAACACCCAGGTGGGCATAGACGTCGGCGTAGCCTGGGCGGTGGACCAGCGCGAAGGCCCGGGGCACCCCGATGTCGTGAGCCAAGAGCGACACCATCAGGTTGACTTCGTCGGCTCGAGTGACCGCTGCGAGGTAGTCAGCGCTCTCGACGTGCTCATCGCGGAGACGCGAAATGCTCGTGCCGTCGCCATGAATGACATCGACCCCGCGCAGGGACTCCGAGAGCACTTCGCACCGCGATCGGTCGCGTTCGATGACCTGCACGCGCCTATCGCCGCTGCTGAGCATCCGGCACAGCTGATATCCGACGTCTCCTCCTCCGACGACGACCGCCCGCTGCCCCTCCCGCGACGCCCGGACGTACTGCACCGCGGAGGCGACCGAGATCGGAGTGCCGGAGAGGACCAGGGCGTCGTCGATCTCGATTCGGTTCAGATCGGCTACCGGCCGCCACGCAGAGTCGCGCACGAGGCCGGCAACGGTCACGCCCTTCGGGAGCTTGAGCTCCTGCGGCGACCGACCCAAGGCTTGGCTGCCGTCCAGCACTGGCATCAGCGCCACTTGCAGGGCGTTGCCGCAGAAGTTGCCAACGTAGCGCGCGTCCAGCTGCTCGACCAGACGCAAGAGTTCCTCGCTCACGAGTCGGGATGCACACAGGAGCGAGTGAATGCCGAGCACGCCGCGCTCGACACCCCCGCCGGTGCGGTAGAAGCTCGGAGCATCGACTCGAGCCACGGTCCGACGTGCTCCCAGCTTCGCGGAGAGCGCGGCGGCGACCACGTTTACCTCGTCCGAACCGGTGACTGCCACGACCAAGTCAGCGCGACCAACCTCCGCGGCCTCGAGCACGGCCCAATGCGTCGCGTCTCCGGCCAGAGCCAGCGCGTCGAGTGACTCCTCGGCGCGGCTCAAGGCATCAGCCCGGCGATCGACCAAGACGACGTCGTTGCCTTCCTGGGAAAGCTCTCGCCCGACGTGCGTGCCGACCTCGCCAGCACCGAGAACGACGACTCTCATGTGGAGGCCTCCGCTCTTGTGGTTTCGCCCTCGAGCTCGTCCCCGAGCTCCCCAGCGTCCGCGAGCAGCGAGCGCAGCATGCGAGTGCTGAACAGGTCACTGAGCAGCGTCCCAATCAACACCGTGGTCAGGATCAACGAGGCGAACTCGGGGAATCTCTGCGCGAAGTTCACGCCGACGGCCACGGCCAAGGTTCCCTGCGACAGGAGCCCGTTGCCCAGGCGACGGGCGAGCAAGGGCGGATCGAGGATGAGCTTGGCGCACAGTGCCGTCCCGACCCGCCTCGCCGCGAAACGGACGAGCACGTAGAAGACGGGCAGAAGCCACGCCCATCCGCTCACGGGGTTCCACAGTGCACCAGCGAAGATCATCAGCAGTACGAAGAGCGCGTGCTGCAAGCGCCCGACGTGCACCCGGACGCGCTCGGCGTGGCTGGACGTCACGCTCACGGTGACCGCCGCGAGCATGGTGACGAAGAGCGGCGAGATGCTCAGTGCCGCCCCGACTCCCGAAGCAAATGTCACCAGCCCGACGGTGGCCAGGAATATGCGAGAGGGCTCGCTCTCTTTTCCGATGAAGAGCCCGAATAGGAGTCCGCTGACCACGCCAACGCCAATCGCCGCGAGTTCCCACTCGGCAACCGTCATCGAGAAGCGCCCCGCCGCCTCGGTGGCGCGAGCGGTGGCGAGCACGCCACCCAGGACCAGCACGGCCACCACCTGGCTGGCCGCAGCGGTCGACTCCAGCATCATGCTGACGCGGCCCTTCGACCCGGTGAGCCGGGTCATCGACTCGAGCAGCAGCGGCGAGGCAACCGCGGCGGAGGCGCCAATGCCGAGCGCTACCCACAGGTGCGTGCTCGCAAAGTGGACCTCGATCAGGTAGCCAAACCCGCGATACACCAACTGGTTGACGACGAAGTCGGCGTCGACCTCATTCACCGGCACGAGCCAACGCAGAACAGGGATCACCGCCGCCGCAACCGTCATCAACACCAGGAGCGCGGACACCCAGCCGACCAGGGTCACGTCCAAACGACGAGGACCGCTCCGACCGCGCAACCCGATGACGAATCCAACCAGACCGAGCAGGAGCGAGATCAGCGGCGAGAGCTGGACGAGGGCTTGCTCGCTCACGAGCTTCCAGGGGAAGTGAGGCCCGATCAGCACGCCCACCAGGATGTACTCCGCGCCGCTCAGCGTGACGAAGCGCGACGCGTAGCGGGTCAGCAGATGACCGATGCCGAAGCTGAAGATCACCACCAGCACGAGCACGACGGTGAGGTTCACGGCTTGCGCTCCGTCGCGCTCTCGGAAGTCTTGTCGCCTTCCGAGCCCACCCAGGCCATGGCATCGGCGGGTTCCACCGCGAAGCTTCGACCGTCGACGACCGCGACGGAAACGGCTGCTCCTGCCGGCAACTGCTTGGCGCCCCACGCCGCCGCTAGCTTCGTCGAGCGCAGCGCCACGAGCCTCTCGTACACGGCGCGGGCGAGACCGAGATCCACGATGCGCTCGCCCGGTCCCGTGATCGCGACGGCGCCTCGCTTGCCGACCCAGAGGGCGGCCCCAGGCGTCGGCACATCCCCGACCCGTCCGGGCAGGGTCAGCGGCGGCCCGCCGGAGCTGACGGCACCCGCGAATCCGCCCGCGGCGGACCGGACCAGCGCGGCCACCGTGTCGTGTCCCCCGGGCGCCGAGGGCACCGAGGCATCGCCTGCGAAAGCAGGCGCCTTCGGTCCCGGCATCTTGGGCGGCGGTTTGGGCGGCGCTGGGGGCGGGGTTGCCGCCGCCTCCGGCGCTGCATCCGCTGGGTCATCCACCGCGAGCGCGGCGTCCGCCGCGGCGTCCGCTTCGGCGACCTCCGCCCCACCGTCCGCGAGCCAGGCAGATGCATCGACCCACATCTGCCAGCCCTTGGGCAAGAGCGACGACGAGCCCGCGTCCCTCGCCAGCTCGGCCGCGAGCAGTGCCTGGTAGGTCGACTTTGCTTGGGCCGTGACCGGATCGAAGTCCGCGTACCCGAGTCCACGAGCAAACTGCTGCGCGCCGAGCCCCGTGAGCACTCGCTGATCGGTGTCGAATACGCCGCGGGCCACTCGCACCGGGTTTCGAACTCGAGACAAAGCCGCGACGGCACCAAAGCGCCCGTCCTCGGTCATCACGGCCGCGTCCATCTGAACCGTCACGCCATCGATGCGGATCGACGAGCCCAAGCCCGCGTTCCGCTCCGGATCGTCCTCGAGCACTGCGACGCCTTCCACGGCCGCGTCCACCGGCGATTTCCCCTGCGCGAGCGCCGCCAGCGCGATACGCACTGCCCTGTGCTCCGACTGGGGACGCTCCGGTGCCGAGTCGAGACCGCCGAAGACCAATACGAACGAGCCTTCCGGCGGATCACCGGCGTCGACCAGGGGGTCACCGTCGGGCCCCGCGTCCCGAACGGCGATCTGCTCGCGCTGAAGGAAGCTGGCGACGGGCGCCACGATCAAGCCCGCAGCAGGGCCTTCCGGCGCGTCCCGCCGCACCCGGCAGCCGGCCCACACCAAAGACGCGGCGCTGCCCAGCAGCAGCAACTGCCGGAGTGGAAGCCGACGACGACGCTTGGAGAAAGGGCGATGCACGATGCGCGTCTCGCGATTGTCCCCCTAGGGGGCCAAAGCGGACCAGTCTTCGAGAACCCGGGCGGCGACGGCGCCACGCTTCAGTAAGTCCAACCCCAGCCCAGGAGGCGACACCCCGAGACCTCCCCAGCAGATCCGGGCGCTCGAACTCCGCCGATACGCGCCGTCTCTCTCCACGATCGCCGGCGGTGGAGCCCTGGCGTACACTCGCTCTATGAGGTCTTTCGCCATCATCACCGGCGCGGCAATCGTCGCGCTGGCCAGCTGTGACGACACATCGAGTCCCGGGGATCCCAAGAGCAGTTCCGGCGGTTCGACCAGCGGTGGTTCGAGCCCAGGCGGAGCGGGCAACGCCGGCGGCGGCGCGGGGTCGCCCAGCGGCGGCAGCGGTGGCGCGACCGGTGGCAGCGGTGGCGCCTCTGGAGGCACCAGCGGCAGCGGCGGTGCGTCGGGAGGCACCAGCGGCAGCGGCGGCGCCTCGGACGCGAGCGCCGGCAGCGGTGGGAGTGACGCCTGTCCCAACATCGTCGCTGCGCCCCACGTCGATCCCTGGGCGATGCGCCTGCCGAGCGCGGGCTTCGGGGGCATCGAGACCAAGACCACTGGAGGGCACACCGACGTCTTCCTCAAGAGCCCCACGAACCTCACGCGCATCGGCGCGCGGCTGAACTGGGGCGGAACCGTGGTCTTCTTCGGGCTCAGCTCCAATCCGGGCTCCAATGTCATCGATGCCAATGACACGGGCCGCGAGCTGCAAGTCGCCATCTACGATCCGAGCCGATCCCGTCAGCCCTGCGCTTGGAACGCCTCGTGCCTCTCGTCGACGACGTCCTGCGGCAACTCGATCACCTTCTTGGGCTGGAACCCGGTGCAGGGAGGCGACGAGTGCAACCGGGGGGCGAAGCTGATCTCGCAGGGGCAGTCGGCTGACGCCCTCGAAGTGGTGATCCAACCGCTGCAGTGGAATCCCGATTGGGACGCCAAAGATTGCAAGAAGAGCTCCTGCAACGGGCCGGGCGTCCCGGTGCAAGTTGTCTACAAGAGCCGCTTCCGCTTCGTCACGGAGCACGTGGTCGAAGTCGAACACGAGGTCAAGAGCCAGGAGTCGTTCTCCCATCCGGCGACGGGACAGGAGCTGCCGACCCTCTACGTCTCCAACGGGAAGGGCGGACCCGACCTGCCGCTGCTCCTGGACTCGTCGGGGAAGACCGTCACCCTTTCGACGCCAGCCAACGATGGATTCTTCTACGACAACTTCAGCTCACCCGCGCCTTGGGTCAGCTGGCAAGACTCGGCGAAGAACTACGGGGTGGGCATCGCGATGGATCAGGGCGTCAAGAACTTCCAAGGTTGGCGCGGTGGTCCGCCCAGCGCGCCCTACTTCCACAACGTGCGAGCCCAGATGACCTTCGGGCTACCTGCCGGTGGCACGGTGCGCGGACTATCGTATCTGGCGCTCGGTGGCTTCGCGGCCGTGAAGTCCGAGCTCGAGGGCGTCTTGAAGAAGCGCGCTCCTTTCGGGGTCATCGACGCACCGGCGACGGATGTGAAGCTCGGCACGAGCTCGACCCTCGACGTCTCCGGTTGGGCGCTCGACACGCAGCACGTCGTGAGCGTCAAAGCGCAGATTGACGGCCAAGAGGTCGCTAGCTTCCCCGTGAACGTCCCCCGCCCCGACGTGTGCGCCGTCTACCCCATGTATAGCGGCTGTCCGGCCGTCGGCTATGCGGGCAAGGTCCCGGTGAGCGGACTATCGAGTTGCCCGCATCTGCTGCGCGTGGTCGCCGTCGACACCGACGGCAACTCGAGAGTGCTCGGCGAACGCGTGCTCACGCCCTGATCCCTCAGCTCGCCGGCTCGATCTCCAGATACGCGAAGAAGGTGTAGGCAAAATCGCCGGTGGTGGCCGATTTTCCGCCGACAACCAGCGACAGACTCCCGTCAGTCACGTCCACGTTGGTGGTCTTGGTGATCAGCGGTGCGCCGCTGGTGGTCACTTGGTCATCGACGATCTTGACGCCCTCGATGCTCACGTTGTGCGGGTCGTTCGGGTAGCCCTTTGCGGGCCGGCCGACCCCGACCGTGACTTTGTACTTGCCTGGATCGAGGGCGAACTCGAAGAGGTTCGGTCGGCCATAGTCGTCGTAGACGTAGCTCCGCTGCACCTCGGAAAAACCTCCGACGTCGTCGTAGCCAAAGAGCGCAATCGACGCCTTGCCGATGTTCTCCCCGCTCCATCCGTAGCCCTTCTTCGCGTCGTAGGCGTCCCAGCCGACCTTCAGGTCGGCAACGCTGACGTGCCCTCTTCGAGCGCGTAGGTGAACGCGGTCGGATCCAGCGGCACGGGCCCGACCGGTTTGCCTCCGCTGCCACCGGAACCGCCGCTGCTCCCGCCAACGCCGTCGGTGCCGGAGTCGCCGCCGCCGTCGTCGCAGCCCGCGGCCATGGCCAGTAACCCCGAGGCAAAAACCGCAACCAGACGCATTGCTCCAGGCTAGCAGAAGCCTCGCTCACGGACCCTCGGCCGCACGAACCCGAGACTCCACGCCGAAAATCAGAACCGGAAGGAGCATCGCCAGTGCGATGGACACCAGCGCCACTTCCCGCATGTGAAGCAGTCGCCCGCCGGGTTCTTCGACCAAGATGAAGGCTGCCCCCGAAGCTCCCAGGGCTGCACCGACGTGTTGAACCGTCGATTGGATGCTCATGTAGCGCGCACGCTCGGTCGGCCGCGGCACCCGCGTGGCCAGGGCGTTCATCGGCACCATGCGGAAGCTGCCCGAGACCATGAAGACCACAAACACAGCCATGATGGGCAACAGCGCGTGGTCGAACACGAAGCCGGCCACCGTCGCTCCGATGAACAACGCCGTGCCAATGGTGACCACGACCCCGGCGCCGTAGCGGTCGGCGACGCGACCCGATACCCGCATCGTGAAGAAGCTGAAAGCCCCGCCGACCAAGTAGAGCAGGCCGAGCTGAGTCCGGGGAAAATCGAGGTTGAACTGCAGGTAGCTGGTGATGTTGGGCACGATCAAGAAGACGCTGAGCATGGTGACGCCGCTCGCAGCCATCGCGATCAACACGACGGGACGCCGAATGACCTGCCAGGCACCGACCGGCGGGTCGCTCTTGGCGGCCGCCAAGTGGAGGGTCAGTCGTGGCAGCGATCGTGCAGTGGCCACGGCGACCACCGCGCACACGCCACCGACCGCGAAGAAGGGCATGCGCCAGCCGCCGATCCGCGCCAGCTCGAGCCCCGCCGGCACCCCCAGCACCGAGGCGACCGAGAACGCGCCCATCACCGCACCGAGGGCCCGACCGCGCCGCTTGGGCTCGATGGCGTCCGCGATGATCGCGAGGCCGAGCGCGGTCGCCGGTCCACCGAAGGCACCCGCCAGCACTCGCGCGAGCATCAACGAGCCGAGCCCGGTGGCAAATCCGCCCGCGATGGTCCCGAGCGAGAGCCCCGCCAGGGCGACCACCAGGGCCTGGCGCCTGTCGAAGCGGTCGAGAAAGAGCATACCGACCAAGCCCGAGGCGGCTGCCGACGCGGTGTAGCTCCCGGCTATCCAGCCGAGCCGTGAACTCGAAATGCCCAGACCTTCGACGAAGTCCGGACCGAGCGGCATGACCATCATGAAGTCGAGCACGTTCACGAACTGAACGAGCGCCAGCACGACCAAGAGCTTGCGCTCGGAGATGGCGCTCACCGCAGTCGTGCCGCTCGAGTCGGCGGGGGCGGGGTTGGCCATCGGCCGTCTACATGGTCCCGGAACGACACGGCAACAAGGCCGTGCTCAGGAGCCGCCGGCTTCGCCGTGGATCTGCCGGTAGGCGTCCTCGAGGGACTTGCCGCGGCGGATCTCGAGCAGCCCCGCTTCGAGGTGGAGCAAGAAGGGCACCACGGCCGCGTTGATGGTAGGGGCGGTCCAGCTCCCGGAGCCGCGAACGATGAGGGTCGAACCTTCCCAGGCCATTTCGAGGCCAGCCTGGGCCTGCTCGAGTTGCGCGACGTCTACGCTTCTCTCGACCGCGTAGCGCATGATCAAACCTTGTTCCGTCACTTCAGCCATCGAACCGCTGCGCGTGCAGCGCCCACCGTGAATGAAGATGACGTGATCGCACAGCGCCTCGAGCTCGAGGAGGTTGTGGGAACTCACGACCAGGGTGCGTTTGCCACGATGCGAAGCAAAGACATCGCGCATGCGCAACACCAACTCCGGATCCAGGCCACTGGTGGGTTCGTCGAGCAAGACCAGGCGCGGCGAGCCGAGCAGGGCCTGGGCGATGGCCACGCGCCGGCGCATGCCGTGCGACAGCGTCTTGATGCGTGCCTCAGCGCGATCGGTGAGCGCCACCTCGTCCAGCCGCGCGGCGACCTCTCGCTCGGCCTCGGCGAGGGTCAGGCCTTGGAGGCGGCCGTAGTGCATCAGGAGCTGGCGCAGCGAGACATGGGGGCTGAGCTCGCAGTCCTGCGGCAACATGGTGAAGAGCCCGGGGTTCTGCCGGGGCGCGAGCGGGCCCTTGCCCAAGATGTCGACCTCGCCGGCGTCGGGACGGATGAGACCGCCGACGACGCCGAAGGTCGTCGTCTTGCCGGCTCCGTTGGGGCCGACAAAGCCACAGATCACGCCTTTGGGCACGGTCACGTCGAGACCGTCGAGCGCCACGGTGCGACCGTAGCTTTTCCGAAGCCCCCGGATTTTCAACGCGGCGGTCATGCGTCCCTCCTCGAGAAGCGCCAGTAGCCCAGCGCAAAGAAGGCGAGACCGATGACGACCAGACCCAACATCGCCGTCACGCTCTGGGCGATACCGGGATGCCAAATCCCCAGGTGGTGCCCGCTCGGGAACAGCTTGGCGACTACCGGGAAGACCGCAGGCGCCTGCTCCACGATCGGCTTGAACTGCACGACGCTGCCGCCGACCGACGCCAAGAACATGATGACGAGGGCCAGGGCGCCGGCCCGAGCGCGGGTGCGCGTGAGCTGCGAGGCGCACATCGCCATTCCGAGATACGCGAAGCTGTAGACAATGGCTCGGCCAGAGATCCGCAAGAGCCAGTACGCCGTCGCACCCGCGGGCATCTTATCGAGCCAGATCATGCCCGTGCCCCAACACACGACCGCGCCCACCAGCACCCCGAGGGCCATCAGCGCGGTCTGCCCCACCAGCTTGCCCAGCGCCCAGCTGAGACGATCGGTGCGGAAGAGCGAATAGCGGACGGCACCGCTGCTCAGGTCTCCGGAGATGGCGTCCGAAGACGTGAACAGCACCAGCAGCGGGACGAAGTTCATGGCGATCCAACCGTAGAAGAGGGCCATGGGCGGAATGGCGACGATGGCGTTCGCAACGTCAGAGTCGCCAGTGAGCCCGCCCACGATTCGAGCCATGGCCGGGCTCTCCATCAGCTGCTTCATGTCCACCGCTTGTCCGAGTTCCTCTTCGAGACGCTCCCGGATGGCGACCAAGATCCGAATGAAGATGCCGGACGCGCCAAGCGCCCCCATGGAATAGAGCAGCAGGAGCACCATGGCTTTACGCGACCTGAGCGACTCGAGCAGGTCGAAGGTGGCGACGAGGCGGAGGCTCTGGGCGTGGTTCATGATGTGTGAAGAATTGTGTCGAATGCGCCCGGGGGCGTGCGCTTTGGCCTTGACGCCCTAGACTGGATGCCATGAAGAACCAAGCCCAGGAACGAACCCGGCTCCGCCGACTGGCGGCCGTGGTGGGAACCGTCGCCGTCCTCGGGGCCGCGGCCTGCGCCGCGACAGTTCGTGAGGAAGCCCCGAACGACGAGCAATCCGAGTCGGAGCTGGTCTCCCAAGGCCACCGACAGCCGCTGGGACCCGTGGGCGTGGTGATTGACGTCGCGCGAACCCACGGGAACCTGAGCGCCGCCCAAGAGCAAACCCTGGGGGTGATCTCGGAGGATCTGGCGGCGGACTCCGGAAGCCACCGGCAGGTCCGGGAGGAGCTCCGCAGCACCGCCATCGCCGTCGTGCGGGCCGGCCGCGCCGACCCCACCGAGGTCGATCGAGCGGTCAGTCAGGCGGCGAGCAGCATCGAAGGCCGCATGCGGCGAGGCGCGGACGCCCTCGGCGAAGTGCACGCCGTTCTCGAGCCCGAACAGCGTGCCGCGGTGGCGGTCGAGCTCCGGCGGCGGATCGACGAGAAGTTCCGCGCGCGGGCCGAGCAGCGCCAGCGCCACGGCTTCAACCGTCTCGCCTCTCACCTGATGCTCTCGACGCTGCAGATCGATCAGCTGAAGGCCATCAAGAAGGAGCTGCTCGACGACAAGGAGCGCCTACGACCCAGCCGCGAACAGCTGCTCGCGCTCGTGAGCGCCTTCGAAACCGACGACTTCGAAACGGCGTTGACCTCCTTTCAAGAAAAGAAGGCCGGCGTGCTGCGCAAGCACGTCGCCCGCGCGAGTCGCCGCACCGAGACGGTGCTCGGAGTGTTCACCCCGGCGCAGCGTGAGCTCCTGGCCGACGTGATCAAAGACGGCCCGCGCAAGGTCCTCCTGGGCCAGCGCGCTGGCGAGTCGAGCGACTGACGGGCAACCAGCGCACGCCCTCGGAACTTGGCGAAGCCGGGGCCCCACGCGCCAACGCGATCGGGCCCCGACACCGGGTCAGCCGTCAGCCCGCTGCGACCGCCGGCAGCGCGGCCAGCGCGGCGGTCAGCGCCTTCTCGTCGTAGTCGCGATCTTCGAGGTTCCCGCTCAAGAACTCCGTGTACGCGCCCATGTCGAAGTGGCCGTGTCCCGACAGGTTGAACAGGATCACGCGGGACACGCCCTCTTCCTTGCAGCGCAGCGCCTCGTCGATGGCGGCGCGCACCGCGTGGCTCGACTCGGGCGCTGGGATGATGCCTTCGGCCTTGGCGAACTGGATCGCCGCCTCGAAGCACGGCCGCTGGTGGTACGCCTTGGCCTCGATCAAACCGAGGTCTTTCAGGTGGCTGACCAAGGGCGCCATCCCGTGATAGCGCAGGCCGCCTGCATGGAACGCCGGCGGGACGAAGGTGGAGCCGAGGGTGTGCATCTTGACCAGCGGCGTCAGGTGACCGGTGTCGCCGAAATCGTAGGCGAACTTGCCCCGAGTGAGCGTGGGGCACGCGGAGGGCTCGCTGGCGATGGCCCGGACCTTCTTGCCGCCGCGGAGCTGCTCACCGATGAAGGGAAACACCAGGCCCGCGAAGTTCGAGCCGCCACCGGCACAGCCGATCACGATGTCCGGGTAGTCCCCGGCGACCTCCATCTGCTTCAGCGCCTCGAGACCGATGACGGTCTGGTGCAAGAGCACGTGGTTGAGCACGCTGCCGAGGGCGTACTTCGTATCGTCGTTCTTCGCAGCGACCTCCACCGCCTCGCTGATGGCGATGCCGAGGCTGCCCGGGCTGTTGGGATCCGCCGCCAAGATGGCGCGCCCCGACTCGGTCTCGGTGCTGGGGCTCGCGACACACTCGGCGCCAAAGGCTTGCATCAACGCCTTGCGGTACGGCTTCTGATCGAAGCTGACCTTGACCATGTAGACCTTGACCTGGATGCCGAACAGCGCTCCGGCGAAGGCCATCGACGAGCCCCACTGACCGGCACCGGTCTCGGTGCTGATGCGCTTCACGCCGGCTTCTTTGTTGAAGAATGCCTGCGGCACCGCGGTGTTCGGTTTGTGACTGCCGCTCGGGCTGGTGCCTTCGTACTTGTAGTAGATCTTCGCGGGCGTCCCCAGCGCCTTCTCGAGGCGGCGCGCTCGGTGCATCGGAGTCACGCGCCACTGGCGGTACACGTCACGCACGGGGTCCGGGATCTCGATCCAACGCTCCGCACTCACCTCTTGCTGGATCAGCGCCATTGGGAAGAGCGGCGCCAAGTCGTCGGGGCCGATGGGTTGACCGGTTCCCGGATGCAAGGGAGGCACGGGTGGCGTCGGCAGATCAGCCGCGATGTTGTACCAAGCCTTGGGGATCTCGGACTCGTCGAGCGTGTACTTCACGTGATCGTTCACCGCTGCCTCCTGATTGATGGGGACGCGACCCGCCTCCCCGCACCAGTCAACGGCTTACCCGCTCGGACCCAGGTCGTAAATGACCGCTGTCTCACCCAGGGTACGGCGGCTTTCCCTGGGGCCATTCGGTCTGGCCCTGGCGACCGTAGAGGTCGACGAGGATCTTCACGGCGTCGGCGTTCTGCATCAAAAAGCGCATGTCGCCACGGATCTTGATCTGACCGCGCAGGCCGCAGGTGATGGGGTCCGAGAGACCGGCTGCGATGTTCTCCCACACCGTCGCCGGGGCGGTGAAGCGAAAGCCCAGGCCCTTGCCGTCGTGCCGCTCGGCGAGGGGCCGGTACTCCGTCACCTGTCCGTCATCGAGCACGACCAGATAGTACGAGGCGTCGCCGTTCGGCACGTACGGGCTCTTGCCGTCGCCAACGACCTCCAGAGTCATCACCGTGCGCGGCTTCGGTGCCAGTTTTCTGAACTCGGGCGATCCGTTGATCAGCGTCTTCATGTCGTCGTACCAGGCGTCCGAGTAGATGGCGGGCATTGGGGACCTCCAGGTTCATTTGCGGAAAGAGAACACGAGCACGAGTACGAGCGCGAGCGCGAGCACGAGCACGAGCGCGGGCACGAGCACGCGGCGAGCAGCCCGCGCGCCGTCGTCCACGCGCATGAATCCGAGCACCCGAAACAGGAACGGAAGTTGCGCCAGCCCGAACGACACTCGCAACTGCCGGCGCAGCACCAACGCCATGGGGCTGGCCTGCCCGCTGGTCACGTGGGCCACCGACAGGAAATCGCCCTGGATGCTGGGCGCCGAGCCCGGACCCTGCCCGCCGATGTCGCTGAGCTCGATCTGGTCGCCGCGGAACGCGATGCGAACGGCGATGGCTTCGTCCTCGGAGGCGCGCACGACAACTTCCCCCCGGAGCGCGCGGGCGGCATTGGCCTTGGCCTCAGAAGCATCCACGGTCTGCTCCAGGAACTGGTGGAGCAGATCGGCGAGCCCGCTGGCCGAGTCCGCATCGAGCAACTGCACGCGCGGGCGGTCCTTCAAACCTGATCCCACCATTTGTCGAGGCCCAGATCCTCGGCGATGACGCCCAGGGCGTTGTAGCCCGGAGCGAAAGTGATGTAGCCGTGGGGGTGCTGCGAAGCGCCGCACAGGTACAGACCGGAGATGGGCGTGCGGTAGCCGGCGAGCTCGTCGGTGGGGCGGTGCTCGAGCAGGTTCTTCGGGTGCACGCGGCCGACCATCCAGTCACCGAATCGGTAGTTGATCATCTTCTGGCTGATCTCGAGGGGTGACTCAGTGGCGAAGCGTCGCACGATGCCGCGTGCGTCGTCGTCCACCATGACCTCGCGCCAGCGCTGGAGACAAGCTTCGCCGTAGCTGCGCGAGACGCGGCTCCAGGCTTCGGCGCCGCCCTCGTCGAGGGCAAATGGGGCGAACACCCGGACCAGGCCCGTGGCCTTGCCCTCCGGCGCGTCGGTCGGATCGTAGAGCGAGTTGACCGCGACGTTCAGTCGCGGCCGCTCGGGCAGGCGACCGGCGCGCACGAGGGCGAACTCTTGCTCGAAGTCCGCGAGGCTCTCGAAGCCGATATTGAGGATCCAGGCGCGATCGATGTCGGCGTCGAAGGCGGCGGCCTTGTAACGCGGCAGGCCGTTCATGGCCACGTGCGCATTGAAGAGCGTCGCGTCTTGGTACTGCACCTTGGCGACCTCGCGCCGAGTGCGCTCGGGCACGAGCTCGGCGTCGAGCAGGGTCTCGAAGGTCTGGTTCACGTCGATGCTGGACGCCACCAGCTTGTGCGCGCGCACGAAGCCGTCGGGCGTCATGACTCCGACCGCGCGGCCGCCCTCGACCACGATCTTCTGCACTGGAACCTGCGGAAAAACCCGCCCTCCTGCCTTGACGATCACCCGCATCAGCGCGTGGGCCAGGCGGTGGCTGCCGCCCTTGCACACGTGCCAGTTGGCGATCTTGCCGAGCAGCACCGGATAGCTGACCGCCAGGCCCTTGATCTGGGGCTGATAGGCGCAAACCGCCGCGTGAAACGCCAGCATGGCCTTGATCCGGTCGTTCTCGAAGTGTTTGTCCAGAAACTCCGCGACGCTCATCGAGCGGAGGCGGGCAGTGAGGAACTCGCTCCTGTCCTCCACGCCCCATGAGGCCAGCGCGCGGGTGATGTCGTTCAAGGCGATGGGCGGCGCGTACATCAGCGTGCGCACCATCAAGTCCATGTAGCCGCTCACCTCGTCCCACAGGCGCATCCACGTGTCGGCGTCCTTCTGCGAGAAGCGCGCGAAGCTCGCGGCCGTCTTCTGCATGTCCGTGTGGATGGTGAGCGCAGTGCCGTCAGAGAAGATGCTGCCCATCTGGACGTCCGGATGCACGTACTCGACGCCGTTCTGGGTCAGTTCGAGATCGTCGTAGACCGGGCAGATGCCCACCAGCGAGTGGTAGTTCGAGTGCAGATTGTGCAAGAAGTTCGGCTCGGTGACCTCTTCAGTGCACAGGCCGCCGCCCTCTTCGGTGCGTCGCTCGAGCACCGCCACCGACCAACCCGACTTGGCCAGATACGCCGCGAGCGCCATGCCGTTGTGGCCCGCGCCGATGATGATCGCGTCGAAACCTTGATCGAACATGCCCATGGCGCGCCTCAGTAGAACCGGCTGGAGTTCTGCCACACCGGCGGCAGCTCGAGGTCTTGGCAGAGCACTTTGACGGCGTTGTAACCGCAGGCCGCGGTGACGCCTCCGCCCGGGTGCATGCAGCTGCCGGCCAGGTAGAGTCCGGGGATCTCGGTGCCGTGGTGGGCCACGCCGGCGAAGGGCCGAAGCCCCATCAACTGATCCAAGCTCATGGCGCCGTGGCCAAAATCACCCTCGCGCATGCGCATGCCACGCTCCTGATCGAGGGGCGTGTGAAGGGAGTCCGCGATCACGTTCTTCCGGGTCATGTTGGGCGCGAACTCGCCAAAGAGCTTCAGGAAGCGATCGTTGTAGCTGACGCGCACCTCTTCCCACTCGGCTTCGCTGAGCGCGCTCGCCTTCGGGAAGAAATACCAACCCGTCAGGTTGTGCTTGCCGGGCGGAGCCTGCGTCGCGTCCCACAGCGAGTTCACCCACACCGCCGCCGCCGGCAGCTCCGGCACTCGGTCAGAGTGCCCGGCGCGGCAGTAGTCGAGCACGTCCTTGGCGCTGTCGTAGCCGACCACTTGGTACCAGGCGCGGTCGATGCCGGGATCCCAGCGCGCGCTCTTGTACTTGGGCGGCTCGTGCAGGGCCATCGCCACCGAACCGAGCACCTGGTCCGGCCCCTCTTTGAAATTCTTCGCGCGCCGCTGGGTGTACGGCGATAGATGATCCGCACCCACCAGATCGAGCAGCGTGTCCTTGAGACCAATCGCGCTGACCACTGCCTTCCTCGCGCTCAGGCGCTTGCCGTCCACCAGCTCGACCCCAGCGGCGCGGCCGCCATCGAGCAGGATGCGCTTGACCCGGCTCGACTCGAGCATGGTCACGCCCTCCTTGATGCAGGCGGTGACCATGGCCCCATTGAGTCGGTGCGTGCCGCCCACCATCATGCGCCAGCAACCCGGCATGAACAGGCAGGCAAACAGGAAAAAGTAGCCCGATCCCGGCCACTCGAGGCTGGGCGCGGCGAACTCGATGGCGACGCGGTAGAGCAGCGCGCGCACCTCGTCGGACTCGAAGTACTCGTCGATGCAATCGCGGACGGTCTTGAACGCCATCTCCTCGTCGAGACCGAACATGCTGAAGGAGCTCTGGGTGGCCAAGAGCGGGTTGGGCAGGCTTTCGTTCGGGTTCCATTTGGCGGGCGGCGTGTAGAGCGCCGCGGCCATGACCAGCTCGAACATGTTCGCCTTTGCCTTCAGCTCGCGCCAGGCGTCGGCGTCCCGCTCCGAGTACACAGCGAAGCTCTTCGCCGTCTCCTCGATCATGTCGCTTCGATAGATCAGCACCGGCGGGCGCCCGTCGCGGAAGGCGATGCCCGCCTGGATCTCCGGGTGGATGGTGCGTGCCCCGAGGCTCGGCAGATCGAAGTCTGCAAAGAAGGGCATGATGTGAAGGAACTCCATGAAGTTCGCGTGAATGTTGTGGCAGAAGCCCGGTGCGGTGACCTCCGCCGTGTACAGGGCGCCTCCCCACTCGTGGCGCCCTTCGAGCAGGCACACGTCCAATCCGGCGCGCGCTAGGTACGCCGCGCAAGTGAGCCCGTGGTGTCCGCCCCCGATGATGATCACGTCGTGTTCGGTTCCACTCATGGCAGGTCGTCTCTAGGTGCCGGACGTGCGCTCGGCGCGCTTTGACCGGGATCAAGTCGGCCCGCGTGGCGCCGGAAATGGCGCTCCAGCAGTCGACTTGTAGCGCCATGCTAGCTTGTCGGCGACGATGATCGCAGTGCTGAAGCGCGGATCCGGCCTCCTCGCGCTCGTCCTCGCGCCGGGTCTCGCCCACGCCGAGGCCGGGCCGCCGGCGTGGCCGGTCCGTGCCAACGTCTCGATGCCCCTCGGGAGCACCTGGGGCCGAGAGAAGCTCCACGCATTCACCTGGGGCTTCCGGCCGGCGCTGCTGGTCTACCCGACCTCGACGGGACGCGGCTTCGGCTTCGGGGCCTACGCGGAGTACCTGATCGACGCGCGCACCCACACCATGTGGTCCTACGGCGCCATGGCCACGGTGCCGGTGGTGAGCTTCGACATCTTCGATGTCCGAGTCGGCGGGTTCGCCGGCCCTCGGGGCAGCGGAGACGGCAACGATCACGTCCGGCGCCTCGTCCTCGGCGCGCTCTCGGAGCTGGTCGTTCCGGCCTACCTCTACGACTTCCGAGTCGGCATCCGGCTCGACGGCACCTTCGACGATCGCGGAATGAGCGCGACGTCGCTGCTCTTCGAGCTCGACCTCGTCGCCGTTGCTGGGCTCTTTGCCTACGCGTCGAGCGGCATGCGTTGACGCTTCAGGGCTGTTTCGGTTGGGCCGAGGTCTCGGGCTCGAGCACCCCGAGCAGGTACTGCTTCGTCGAGAGATATTTCTTGGCCGCGGCTTTCACGCGATCGGAGCTGACCTTGGTGATCATGGGCTCGATATCGACGATCAGCCGCGGGTCGTCGCCGAAGGAATAGGCCCGCGAAAGCTCCCTGAGCCAGTAGCCGTTGTCCCGAAGCTCGGTCTGGTGGGCGCGGCGCCTCGCCTCTTTGACCTTCGTGATGTAGTCGTCACCGATGCCGTTCTTCTGAATCGCGGCGACCTCGTCGAAGACCGCCCGCTCCAGCTTCTCGACGCTGTCGGGAGCGCAGCCGAAGGAGACTCCGAAGCGATACTCCTGACGTGGACGACGGTTGATGCCGCCGCCGACCTGCACTCCGTAGACTCCGCCCAGGTCTTCTCTCAGCACCTGACGCAGACGAAAGCGCAGCACCTCGCCGAGCATGCGCAGGTCGTTCTCGGTGTCTCGCGACCACTTCTCGGGTCCGTGGAAGGTCAGCGACACCATGCTCTTCGGCTCGCTGCCCTTCTTCACCGTCTTGGTCTTCACCCCGGCGGGCAGGATCACCTTGGGATCGCGCCAGGTTTCCTTGCGTTTCTTGGTCGGCAGGCTACCGAGATAGGCCTCGACCAGTGGCTTCAGGCGCTCGACCTCCACGTTGCCGACGAACACGAAGGTGAAATCCCCGGCCTCGGCGAAGCGGTCCTTGTAGATGGCGAGGGCACGGTCGAGATCGACCTGCTCGAGCAACGCCGGCGTCACGGGTCGACGTCGCAGGTGGTTCTGGGTGCTGAACGCCGTCATGTCCTCGAAGAAGGTGCCCTCGGGGGAGAGCCTGCGGTTCTTTACGCTCTCGGACTCCCGAACTCGCCACGCCGCAAATGCCTCGGCGTCCCGCCGCGGCGCCACGAAGGCCAGGTGCACCATCTGCAGCAGGGTCTCGAGATCCGCCGGCGCCGCACTGCCGCTCAGGCCCTCCTCCAGCTCCGAAATGCTCGCGCTCACGCTGACGAGCTTGCCGGCCAGCGCCTTCTTGAGCTGCACCGCGTCGAAGGGACCGAGGCCACCCTGTCCCACGGCGATGTCCGCGAAGCGCGCCGAGGCGAAGTCGGCATCCTTGGCCAGTGAGTGTCCGCCGGGAGAAAACGCGGCGACGCGCACCTGATCGTTGGAGAAGTCCGTGGGCTTCACGATCACGCGCGCCCCGTTGGAGAGCGTCCACTCCGTGACAGCGATCTCGGCGATGGCAGCGGTCTTCACGATAGACCCGGGCGTCGGCGGCCCCTTCATCAGCGGGAGGTTGGAGC
Organism: uncultured delta proteobacterium; assembly: GCA_963716725.1. GTDB lineage: Bacteria > Myxococcota_A > Polyangia > Polyangiales > Polyangiaceae > JADJKB01. The sequence goes on along the minus strand of CAVQUB010000032.1, from coordinate 185,138 downwards.
CGGCGTCGACGTAGGCCTCGAGCTTCTTCTTCTCGACCTGCGCGTGCAGCGCGAGGACCTGCTCCGGCTTCGGCTTCTTCATCTTGTCGGAGCCGGTGACCACCAAGACGCGGCTCCCTGCCCCGAGCGATCGGACCAACCCGTTGAGCTCGGCGAGCTCGATGCCCGGCAAGAACCTCTCGACGAGCGCGAGCTCCGCTTCGCGACCCGGCATCGCCTCGGCTTCCAGGTAGTTTCGCACTATTTCGGCGGCGAACTCGCCGCCATCGCGCTTGTCGCGCTCCTTCACGGCCTGCTGGAACTGCCTCGAGATCTGGCTCTTGGCGCGCTCGAGCTCGGTCGAGGTGAAACCAAAGCGCTCGACCCGCAGGGTCTCTTCGAGCAAAGCGCTGAGACCCAACTCCACGCCGTCTTCTTTGACGCTCGCCGTCTGGCGGAAGCTGTCTGCCGTACGCACCAGGCCGCTGGTGGACGACGACCCGCTCAAGAAGGGTGCGTTGGGCTTGCGCTTCATCTCGTCGAGGCGCGCGTCGAGCATGGAGTCCACGAGCTGCTCGATGATGGATCGTCGGTAGTCACGTGCGCTGCCCTCGGGGCGATGCGGCAGCTTGCTCACCACGGCCACGGTTGCGTTCGGCAGCTCCGGATCGGTCTCGATGCTGACCAGCGTCTTGGCATGGGCGGGCAGCGTCGCGCGGGGGCGCGGGCGCGGCTTGCCAGGTCCACTCAGCGAGGCAAACTCGGACTTGATGCGAGCCTCGATGGCCTTGGCGTCAAAATCGCCGACGGCGACCACCGCCATCAAATCCGGGCGATACCAGTCACGGTAAAAGCGGACGAGGGTGTCGCGGGAGGCCTTCTGAATGACCTCGGGTTTGCCGATGGGCAGTCGGTCCGCGTACTTCGATCCGTGAAACAGCACGGGCGCCTGTTTGTCGAATATGCGCATGCGCGCTCCGCGCCCGAGCCGCCACTCTTCGAGGACAACGCCTCGCTCTTTGGCCACCTCGGACGCATCGAAGCTGATGCCGTCGGCCCAGTCGCGCAGCACCTTGATCGACTGCTCCAGAACCCCCGCGTCGTCGGTGGGAACTTGCAGCATGTAGACCGTCTCGTCGAACGAAGTGTAGGCGTTCAAGTCGGCACCGAAGCGCACGCCGCTCTTCTCCAAGAAGTCGACGAGCTGCTGCTTCGGGAAGCGCTTGGTGCCATTGAAGCCCATGTGCTCGACGAAGTGCGCCAGCCCACGCTGGTCGTCGTCTTCGAGCACGGAGCCGGCGTCCACGGCGAGCCAGACCTGGGCGCGCTTCTCGGGCTTGCGATGCGGCAGCACGTAGTAGGTCAGGCCATTGGCCAGCTTGCCCTTCGTGACCCGTGCATCGAGCGGCAGCGGTCGGTCGAGTTCGTCGACCGATTTCGGAGCCGCGCTCTGCCCTGTGCTCGCGCTCGGCGCGACGGGGCTTTCGACCGGCGGTGGAGACCCGCAAGCCGTGGCAAGAAGCAGGATCGACCCAAGCCGAGGCAAACGACGCATGCCCTTCCACCTATCGCCGAATCGGCGAGGCGGCCACCGGCGAGTCACCGATCAGGCCGGAGGCGGCGGGATCTCCACGATGCCGGTCGGAGCGAAGGTGACGTGCTCCCACTGGCCCACGATCGCCGACGCCGCGCCGAGCGGGATGGGCTCCGCGACCAGCTGCGTACCGTCCCATTTCAGCCGAAACAGGCCGCTGGTGCCCGCAGCGACGGACTCTTCGGCCAGCAAGACGTCGCCGATCATGCCCTTGAACTGGTCAGCGGCGGCCCCGAGCAGCTTCGAGGTGCCGTAGTTCACGCCGAAGTAGTTCTCCTTCGCGCTGATCAGGTCGATGTCCTCGACCTTGACGCTCAGGTTGTACGAGACGCTCGTGCCGTCGGGGGCGAAGGCCCAGAGCAGCCCCTGATCTTCGGCGCCGGCGATCAGCTTGCCCGCGATGGGGCCGAAGCGCGCGGGTTTGTCGGGGACAACGATGGATCCCTCGAGGTGGACCCCCGCCGATGCGATCTTGGGTGCCGCTGGGGTAGTTGACCGAGACGACCACGGACTTGGTGGGTTCGTGGTAGTCGATACCGATGGGGTTGTTGAAGGTCGTCGAGATCGCGGTGAAGGTGAGCGTCGGGGGCGGGCCGTCGTTGATGGGATCGTCGATGTTGGGCTTGCCGTCGCCGTCGTCGTCGCCGCTGCCTTCGTCGGTGTCGATGACGCCGTCCTGATCGGTGTCTTTGTCGGGCGGATCGGCGTCGGGGATCACGAGCCCTCCGCTGCCTCCGCTGCCTCCGCTGCCTCCGCTGGCCGAGCTGCCGCCGGCGCCACCCGTGGTGCTGGCATCGCCGCTCGAGCCGCCCAGGCTCGGTCCGGCGACGCCGCTCGGATCGTCGGCCGAACACCCAGAGAAGCCTGATGCGGCGGCCAAGGCCACAACCGAAATCCCCGCCCCGGCCCGCCTCAGATAGGTCCTCATCGTTCCCATTCTAGCCGATCCACCAACGCCGTGGAGCCGTGCCATCATCCGCGGCCATGATGCTCGCTCGCTGGGCCTGCTTCCTTCTCTGGGCGTTCACCGCTTGCCGCCCGGAGCCCGCGACGGGGCGCAGCCCCGAGACCGTGGTCGCGCTTCCGGCGGCGACCGCGCCGACGCCCAACCGCCTCGAAGCTGGCCCGACCGTGCTTGACGCCGGAGACGTCGCCGACGCAGCGCTCGCGCTCCCGCGACAGAGCAACCCGGACGTCTTCTCCTGTAAGAATGCGCGCTGCAAGGCCGGCAGCGAGAGCTGCTGCGTGTTCTCGGACACGGGCGTGTGCATCGCGAGCGTGCCGCCCGGACCGGGCGACCGCGTGCAGGTGCTCGCCGCACAGATCGACGCCTGCACCGAGCTGAAGCAGAAGTACAGCCTGACGGAAATCCGGCGCTGCGACGAGTCAACGGACTGCGGCAAGGGTGAAGCGTGCTGCGGGACGAACATGTACGGCGGCGCCTCGGCCGATGTCTGCGTGCCGATCAAAGATCCGAAGCGCTCACCCTGCGACTTCAGCGAGATCTGCGTGAACAGCGGCACCTGCCGCGTGCCGGGAGCCGAGTGCATCGACGGCGCGTGCAAGAAGGCCGTGACCCTGAGCTGCGGCAACCAGCGCTGCACCGGAGCCAAGAGCGCTTGTTGCGGCGACCCGCCGAGTTGCCGCGAGCCGAGCGGGTGCGAGTCCGGTACGCCCCGATACCGCTGCACCAGCTCCAAGGACTGCCTCGCCGGCGAGCACTGCCAACTCCAGGTCCTGGGCTCGCTGTGCACAAATTACGTGGACACCGCCAACTCCCGCCGAACCTGCACCACCACTCGCGACTGCGGCGGCGGCGACGCCTTCTGCAAGCGCTACGTCTGCAAGGACAGCGAGGTGCCCGGCATCAAGGCCTGCGAGTGCCCGTGAGCGTCGGCACGATCTCGCGTTTCCGCCCCACCAAGAGCTGCTGCGTGTCGAGCAGGGTGACCTCGGGACCGTCGAGACCCGCCGCGCGGAACCATTAGGACCAGCCGCCGCCCGTCGCCAGGGCCTTGGCGGCGTAGACCCACTGGGTTGCGTCACGTTCCGTCTCCAGCTTCAACATGGTCCCCCAGCGTCTACCGCAGAGCCTGCTCGGTGGCCATGGGCCGCCGGCGCGTGATTGACGGTGCGCGCATCCGCCACTACACGGTGCATCGTCACTGATGCGCATCGTCGCCGTCGCGGACACCCACCTCTACCATCGCGAGCTCAGCATCCCCGACGGGGACGTGTTCGTGCATGCAGGCGACCTGTGCCAGAGCGGGCACATCCGAGAGCTCGCCATCGCGCTCGATTGGATCGCCGAGCTGCCACACCGGCAGAAGATCGTGGTGGCCGGCAACCACGACTGGGCCTTCGCGCGCGACAAACCGGCCGCGCTGCGCTTGCTGGGCCCGGGCGTGCGCTACTTGGAAGACGAAGCGATCGAGATCGGCGGCGTGCGCTTCTGGGGTAGCCCCTGGCAGCCCGAGTTCTGCGCGTGGGCCTTCAACCTACCTCGCGGCCCGGCGCTGGCAGAGCACTGGGCGCGCATGCCCGACGACGTCGACGTGCTCGTGACCCACGGTCCGCCGAGCGGCATCGGCGATCACACGACCACCGACCGGCGCGAGGGCTGCGCCGATCTCCTCGCCCGGATCGAAGTCGTCAGACCTCGACTGCACCTCTTCGGCCACATCCACGAGGACGGCGGCGCCTGGCAGGTGGGCGAGACCTGCTTCGCCAACGTGACTACGTGGGAGTGCGAGCGCGCGCCCACGGTCGTGGACTTCGACGTGGCGACGAGAAGCGTCACGATCGTGGACGTGCCCCCGGCTCGTCGCTGAGCTCGCGCGCTGAAGCGCTGTTCCCGGCGACACAGCTCTGCGATGATGCCCGGGTGATGAAGCGAGGATCCGGTTTGGGATGGGCGCTCGTGGCCTTGGGCGCTGGCGTCAGTGCGTGCTCCTCGGAAAGCTCGGGCGGCTCATCGTCGGGCGGAGGCGGCAGCAGCGCGACCGGTGGCAGCAGCGCGACCGGTGGCAGCAGCGCGACCGGTGGCAGCAGCGCGACCGGTGGCAGCAGCGCGACCGGTGGCAGCGCGGGCTCGACGGACGCTGGGCCCGACGCCTCGACCTGCAAGCTCGTCACGCCCTACTCGTCGAAGGACGCCGTCTGCAACGCCTGCGCCGAGCAGAAGTGTTGCGAGCTCGTGAACGCTTGCACCCAGTCGCCCATCTGCGACGACAGCTACGTCAACTGCATCATCGGCTGCGCCATCGACCCGGGCGACGGCGGCGACGCCGGCCTGGCGGCTTGCTTTTCAGACTGCGACTCGCAGTTCCCCGAGGGCAAACTGAAGTACGAGGCCGCGGTGGGCTGCGCCGATACGAAGTGCAAAGCAGAGTGCGGCTGAGTCCGGGGACGAATCACTTCGCGATGGTTAGCGCGCTGCCGCTGGGCGCGAAGCTCACCCGGCGTTTTTCTCGAATCCGGCCGCCAGCGAGCTCGCCCTCCACGATCTCGTAGCCCAGAAGCGCGAGCACTCGCCCTTGGAAGAAGAGCGGCCGCGCGTTGCCGTACCAGTCGACGCAGGAGGCCCGGCAGTTGTCCGCGATGACCCCTTCGGAGCGTGAGGCCGAAATCGCCGAGCTCGGTGAGCCGAAGCGCGTCGTTGCGCAGGAACAAGATCGAGGCCGAGCCCTCCCGCAGGTGCGCCGAGCCGGGGCGTCCAGCCGACCGCACCGGCAACCCCACCAAGCCGCCGTTCGGAGAGTCCGGTTTGTAGAAGAAGCCGTGGCTTCGAAGCTCCCCTTGGGAAGCGCCCTGCCGAGTGTAACGAGGAACGACGCCCGGGCGGTCCGACAGGGCGATGGGCGAGAAGTGCAGGTCGCGACCGTCGGTTCCCACCACCAGCGCGTCGCGTCCCAGGGCCTCGATGCGATCCACGCCGTGGCCGAGGTCGAGCGATACGGGCTCGCTGCCTCCCGCGTACCGATAGGCGTACAGCATCCCGCTGCCCTCCTGCGGACGTCCCCACCCCGAACCGGTGCCGTAGAGCAGGTGCGCTCCCACGAAACGATTCTGGAACGTGTAGCCACGCGGTCGTGGCAGCCCGGCGTAGCTCGAGCGCTCCGCCTCGCGAGCTTCGATGCTGAAAGCGGCCGTGGGAACACGGAGCAATGCGACGTCGCCGCGGGTCACTTCCGCCCGCCACATGCCATCGCCGGCCGCGTCTGCTCGGACCACCACGTTCAGATGCCCGTCGCCCTCGAGGAACGAGAACTGATCGACGGGGCTGCCGACGGCTCGGATCGCCGTCGGGGCGGCGCCGTCGAGGGGCATTCGATACACGATGGACCGTGGCACCGAGGCCTGCCCACGCCGGTTCCCCTCCGTCATCCACACGTAGACTGCGCCGGGCGACACGTAGAACACGCGACCGTTCGGCCCCATCACCGCCGTAGAGCTGCACTCGAGATCCGGCGCGGACAGATCGCAACTCGTGACCGTGTGCAGGGTGAGTGACGGCGACGAGACCAGCGGGCGATACACCCGCGTCGGCTCCACGATGCGCTTGAAGTCTGCCGCGGTGACCCCCGACCGCCAGCGGCGAATCGCCGGGAACGATCCGTAGAGATCGGAGTCGGTCAGCGACATGTGAAGCGGGGTGTAGAACACCAGCTTCTTACCGATCAGGCGGCTCGCGTAGTTGCGCGACGAGTAGTAATCGTTCGAGCGCAAGTGGTGCGTCGAGCGGTAGGCGATGCGCCCGTCGCCACCGAGATCGAAGACGGCGATCTCGGTGCCACCGCGCTGATAGCTGAAGCCAATCACCACGATGGTGTTTCCGGACAGCAGCATCTCGTCGTACCAAGCGCCGCGCGGATCGACGTCGGGACCGAAGGCATCGACGGTCGAGACCGGTGCCAATGATGCGTCGCCGACCTTGACTGTGAACAGGCGTCCGCGGCGCAGCACGACCAGGTAGTCCCCGTGCAGCTTGACGATCCCGCCCTCGTCCACCCCCGCATGTTGGACGTTGGTGACCGACTCGGCTTCCTTCGAGTCGGCGGCAGCTTCGGGTGCGGCCGCAGCGGGCGCAGGCGATGGTGGCGGTGTCCCGAGCGACTCCCCTTTGGCGCGCCGTTCGACGCGACCGCGGTCACGCTTCTGCGCCTCGAGCAGCTCCTTCAAGAACGTCTCGAGCTCCGCGCCGGAGGCGAAGGCCTGGATGCTCGGGCGGGTGGCCGCCTCGACCACCTGGGGGACCCCCGCATCCGTCGCGGCGATCGGCCCCGCGTCGCCTGGACCGACGGTGGGGGTCTTCTTGCGGCAGCCCGCGGCTGCCAGGGACAACGAAAGGGCGGAGAGCAGCAGGAGACGTTGCAGGTTCATCGATGCCTCGCCCGAGTTGTACGTGCAGAGGGCGTCTTGGGTCTTCCCCCTTGCGAACTCGGCGTATCTTGGGCGCATGAAGCTCTACGCCTCGCTGACCTCGCCCTTTGCTCGCAAGATCCGCATCTTGGTCGCTGAAAAATCGATCCCCTGCGAGCTGGTGGTGGACGATCCGAATGCGCCGAATAGCCCAGTCTCCGGGCTGAATCCCCTGGGAAAGGTGCCGGTCATGCTGCGGGACGACGGCTCCGCGCTCTTCGACTCGCCCGTCATCCTCGAGTGGCTCGATCGGTCGCGCTCGCCGACACTGATCCCCGCGGAGGGCGAGGAGCGCTGGCAGGTATTGCGCTGGCAGGGACTCGCTGACGGCCTGATGGACGCGGTCGTCACTCGGATGATCGAGCTGCGCCGGGCGCCGGAACACCAGTCCAAGACGGCGCTCGCTCACCAAGAAGGCAAGGTCACGCGGGCGCTGTCCTGGGCGAACGAACGCGTCGGAGGCGCAGAGTACCTAGTCGATGCCTTCAGCCTGGCCGACATCGCCCTCGGCGCGGCCCTCGACTACCTGGACTTTCGCTACCCCCACGCTTGGCGCGCCGGTTTTCCAGACCTCGATCGCTGGCACGCCGCCATCAGTCGTCGCCCGTCCTTTGCCGCAACGCTCCCACCTGGCCTCGAACGGCCCGCGTGAGTTCCGGTCAGCAACCGCTCGCGCAGCTACAGGTACCGACGCCTTTGCACTTCACCGAGCAGCCCGAGCTGCAGCCGGTCAGCGTGCAGTTCCCAGTGCCGGAGCACTCGAGGGTGCAGCCCCCGCCCTTGCAGTCGAGAGTCACGTTGCCGATGGCGCTGCTCTTTGCGGTGCACTTGCCGTCCGGGCACTTGAAGGTGGTGTTGCCCATGCCGTTTGCAGAGAACTCACAGCCGGCACCCGAGCAGGTCTTGGTGCAGTTGCCCATCCCGCTGCAGTTGCACGCCTGACCCGCTTTGCAGTCGCCGCCGGTATTGCCGACCTCGACCTTGCCCTTGTCCGTTTCCACGGTGACGCCAGCGCTGCCAGCGCTGCCTTGAACCTTGATGGAACCCTGGTCGCCGCTGATGGTGACCGAGCCACCCTTGGGCGAGCCGGTGCCCTCCGTGGTGGGCGCTTCGGACTTGTCCTTCTTGCAGGCCAGGAGCGCGAGCGACAGCGCAGCCAGTCCCCACAAAGCCTCTCGGGTGATCGTCGCGGTCTTCATGACGCGACTTTCGCATTCTCGGGCCGGCCGCTCAAGCACGGGCGGAACCCATGGACTATGCTCGCGGCGTGCCTGCGCCCGACGCTCCCCTGAGCCACGCCGACCGCCACCAGGCTGAGACTCTGACGCTCCTGCGCCGCTGGGTCGAGCGCGACTCTTTCACCGCCGAGATCGACCAGGTGAACGCCATGGGGGCGCTGCTCCAGAATGCATTCGGCCTGCCCGAGCTGGCGCTCGATGCGCGCGCGGGACGCGGCTTCGGCGATCACCTCTGCTTCCGCACTCCGGCCTGGGACCGCGCGCCCGAAGCGCGTCTGCTGCTCTTGGGCCATCACGACACGGTGTTCCCTCCGGGGACGTTCCAGGGCTGGCACGAGGACGGATCGCGAGCACGCGGCCCAGGAGTGTTGGACATGAAGGGAGGCATCGCCACGGTGCACGCCGCGCTCTCGGCGCTGTCCGCCAGCGGGGTGCTCGCCGAGATCCCGCTCGCCTTCGTGTGCGTGAGCGACGAAGAGGTCGGCTCACCGGATTCGCGTGCCTTCACCGCAGAGTGGGCCAAGGGCGCCCGGGCTGCGCTGGTCTTCGAGGCAGGTCGTCCCACCGACGCCATCATCACGGCGCGCAAGGGCACCGGCAGCGTCACGGCGCGCGCGCGCGGCAAAGCGGCCCACGCGGGCAACGCGCATGCCGACGGCACGAACGCCATCTGGGCGCTGGCCCGCTTCGTCGATGCCGCGCAGTCCCTCACCGACTACGAACGCGGCGTGACCGTGAACGTCGGCACCATCACCGGCGGCAGCAGCAAGAACACGGTGCCCGACCACGCGGAGTGCGTCCTCGACTTCCGCATCGTGCAGCGCGCCGATGGCGGTCGAGTGATGACCGAGCTCGGCGCCGCTGCCGAGAAGATCGCGCGAGGGAGCGGCGCGCGCATCGAGCTGGAGGGTGGCGTGCGGCGACCACCCCTGGAAAGAAGCGACCCATCAGTGGCGTTGTATCGTCGCTACGCCGCATGCGCCGCTGCCGAGACCCTCGGCGACAGTGAGAGCCCGCTGCTCGGTGGTGGCTCGGACGCAAACGACGTGGCAGCCCTCGGCGTTCCGGTGATCGACGGGCTCGGCCCGCGCGGACGGGGCTTCCACACCCACGACGAGCAGATCGAGATGCCGACGGTGCTCTTGCGCACGCGGGCGCTGATCCGCTTCTTGTGCGCGTGGACGAGTCCAGACTAGCCCGGCGGCGGCTTCGCGAAGTTGTCGCCGGGCTGCTCCGGCGCTTCGAGGCACACCTCGGGCGGCGGCACCTGCGAGAGGCAGACCTCCGGGGGATTGGGCGGCTCTAGACAGGGCTCGGGAGGCGGACCGCCGTCTTCTTGGGGATCCGCCAGCGGCGACAGGCACTGCACGGGACCGTGGCCGCGATCTCTGGCGCACGACGAGCCCAAGGCCACGGACGCCAGCGCCGCCGCGACGAAGCGCGCGCGCCGCGCCAGGATGATCTTGCCTGCGTCACTCATGGCCGTGAGTATCTCCCGGGGCCCCGACCGCGCACAATCGTGTTACGCACCCTGGGGTGACCGCCTGGCTCGGCCTCGTGATCTTAGCCTTGCTGGCGACACCGCTGATCATCGCGATCGCTCGGTCGAACGAGCTGTTCGTGATCGACGTGGTCGACGGTGTGCCGCGGGCGGTTCGTGGGCGTATGCCCCAGCGCCTGCTCGACGACCTGGGCGACGTCGTGCGCCGGCCACGCCTGCCGGCCGCACGCTTCAAAGTGGTGGTGGAAGACCGACGCGCTCGGCTGGTGGTGGTGCGCGGAGAAATCCCGGCCACCCAGCTGCAGCAGCTCAGGAACGTCGTGGGCACCTACCCGGTCGCGGCCATCCGGGCTGGCGGCAAGGTGCGCTGAGGCGTCGGCATCAACCTGGGACCGCTTCGATCACGCTGGCCGGGCCCGCCGATGGGATCAGCCGCGACAGGCGGAACCCCGCCTTGCCGAAGAGCGCCGCGTATTCATCACGAGTCCGCTCGCGCCCCCCCGCGTGCACCATCATCTCGATGTCGAGCAGCTTGGCGAAGTGCTTCACGTTCGGCGGCGTCACCACCGTCTCGTAGAGCACGAGCTTCGAGGTCGGAGTCGCGGCGCGCCGGACATTTTCCAGGATCTTCAGCGCTTCGTCGTCGGCCCAATCGTGGATGATCGACTTCATCACGTAGAGCTCCCCGCCCGCCGGTACCGACTCGAAGAAGCTGCCACCGACGATCTCGACCCTCGACCTCACGCCGAGCGCCTCGAGCACCGGCGGCGCGTCAGCCACGACCTCGGGAAGGTCGAACAAGACGCCCTTGGCAAGCGGAGCTTGCACCAGCACGGCCGAGAGCAGCCGACCGAGCCCGCCGCCGACGTCGACGATGTGCTTGAATCCGGAGAGATCGTAGGCAGCCACGAACGCCTCGGCGGAGACCGCGCTGATGGCGGTCATCGCGCGGTTGAAGACGTGCCGTGCGTTCTCGTCGCCTACGAAGTACTCGAAGGACTTCTTGCCCGTCTCGATCTCGATGGCGGTCTTGCCCTGGCGCACGGAGTCCTTCAAGCGCCCCCAGAATCTCCAGCCCACGCGGCCCTCCAGGATCAGGAAGTCCCGAAAGCTCTCGTTCTCCACGTCGCAGAGCGCGACCCCCATCGGCAAGAGCGAGAATCTGCGATCGGGTTCTTCGCGAACGATGTCGAAGTGGGTAGCGGCGCGCAGCAATCGGTACAGGTGATCGGAGTCCACGCCGATCTCCGTGGCGACGGCCTCGGCTCGCCTCGGCCCGCCCTTGAGGGCGTCGACGACCCGCAGCTCGGCCAAGGTGTACACGATTTGAAATCCCCAGAGGTCGCTGACGAAGCCGAGCAGTCCGATCTCCGGAGGCGCCAGCTTCCGCTCCAGGGAACGCAGACCGTTCCGGGCCTTCTCGGCGATCTGCACGACTTTGGCGGGCGGGGGCTTGGGCATGGGCTGAGAAAACACGGCGGGAACCCGGCTTCAAGCCGCCGCGCGATGCACTTACCGGCTTCGCCCGAGGCTCGACCAGGAGGTGCGCTCGAAGATTGACGCTGCCGTTGGCCACCACCACTCTAGGCAGCCATGCGTTCACATCTGCTCCTGACCGCCGTCGTGATGGGCGGACTGGGCGTTTCGCGTCCCGCGCGGGCTTGAGGGCTCGCGGCGCCCGTCGGTCCGACGGGGTGCGCGGCGAGTGCGAGCGCCGACGAACGCCTTTGGCTCGCGGCGGTTGGGGCTGCGACCTTCAGCTCCGAGCTGCGCGTCGAAGACGCCGACTACACGCTGCGCCAGAGTTCGTACGTGCTGAGCTTTGGGCGGCGCCTCGGCGAACGCACCGCCGTCGTGGTGTCCGGCGGCCTGCTCGCGGGCGGTGAGCTCGAGGGAGAGGGTCGGAGCTATTCGGTGGGCGCGGGCTGGCTCGCAAGCGTGACCGGGGCCTACCGCATGCTCGGCGGCGCGGACGGGCAGCTCTTCGCCGTCACCACGCTCTCGATGGGTTTTTCGCGAGCGCGCATCGAAGCGACCGCTACCGGCGATGAGTCGACGCTCTCGGCATCCGATCTTCGGCTCGGCGCCGAGGTCGGCGTCACGCTCTTCGAGCGACTCCGTCCCTTCGCCCTCGCCCGCGCCTTCGGCGGTCCCGTTCAGTTCGAGCGCGACGGCGAGAACGCGTATCGGCAGCGACCAGCACCACTACGCGGTGGGCTTCGGGGTCGGCGCAGACGCCACCGGGGGCCTGGACCTCCGCTTTGAAACGTCGCTCTTGGGCGAGCGCTCCTTCACCTGGAGCGGCGCCTTGGCGTTCTGAACGGGCCTCAGCCCGCGCCGCCGCTCTTCTCGTCGTGATCGCGCTCCACGACGGTGGCACGCATCACTTCCCGGTTGAGCCGCGCGATGAAGTCCACGCTGATCTCCTTCGGGCACGCGGCCATGCACTCGTAGTGGTTGCTGCAGTGACCGAAGCCCTCGGCGTCCATTTGCGCCACCATCTTCTTGACGTTGTCGAAGCGCTCGGGCTGACCCTGGGGCAGAAGGCCGAGGTGGGCGGCCTTGGCCGCGACGAACAACATCGCGCTGGCGTTGGGACACGCGGCCACGCACGCGCCGCAGCCGATGCAGGCGGCGGCGTCCATGGCCATTTCGGCGTCGGGCTTGGAGACCGGCAGGCTGTTGGCCTCGGGCGCCGCGCCCGCGTTGACGCTGATGTACCCGCCGGCCTGGATGATGCGATCGAAGGCGCCGCGATCCACCACCAGATCGCGCAAGACCGGGAAGGCCGAGGCGCGCCAGGGCTCGATGGTGATCTCGTCACCGTCGTTGAAGTGCCGCATGTGCAGCTGACAGGTCGTGGTCGCGGCGTTGGGCCCGTGGGGCACGCCGTTGATCACCAGCCCGCAGGTGCCGCAGATGCCCTCGCGGCAGTCGCTGTCGAAGGCGATGGACTCCTTGCCGTCGCCGAGCAGGCGCTCGTTGACCACGTCGAGCATCTCGAGAAATGACATGTGCTCGCTGATGTCCGGGGCCTTGTAGGTCTCGAAGCCCCCGACATCGGACGGCAGCTTCTGGCGCCAGACGTGCAAGGTGAGGTTCATGGTCTTCGACATGTGAGCTTCTTCGCCTTCCTCACTTGTAGCTGCGCTGCACGGGCTTCACGTACTCGAACTCGAGGGCCTCTTTGTGCAGCGTGGGCTTGGACACGTCCCCGGTGAACTCCCAGGCGGCGACGTACTGATAGTCGGCATCGTTGCGCGCTGCCTCGCCCTCCTCGGTCACGTGCTCTTCGCGATAGTGGCAGCCGCAGCTCTCGTCGCGCGCCAGCGCGTCGCGGCACATCAGCTCGCCGAGCTCCATGAAATCCGCCACCCGGCCTGCCTTCTCGAGGGTCTGATTCAAGCTCTCACCCGTGCCGGTGACCTTGAGGTTCTGCCAGAACTCGTCCCGCAAGACCGGGATGCGATCGATGGCGCCCTGCAGGTCTTTGCCGTTTCGCGCCATGCCGCAGTTGTTCCAGATGATGTTGCCGAGCTCTCGGTGAAACGAGTCCGGCGTGCGAGCCCCGCCGATGCCCAGGAGCTTCTCCGTACGTTCTTCGACGTCGGCCACGGCCTTCTTCACTTCGATGTGGCCGTCGTCCACCTTGTCGAGCTGGGTGCTCGCGAGGTAGTTGCCAAGCACGTAGGGCAATACGAAGTAGCCGTCCGCGAGCCCCTGCATCAGCGCGCTGGCGCCCAGGCGGTTGGCGCCATGGTCGCTGAAGTTGGCTTCACCCGCGGAGAAACAGCCCGGAACGGTGGTCATCAGGTTGTAGTCCACCCAGAGCCCACCCATCGTGTAGTGGGTCGCCGGGTAGATGCGCATCGGGACCTTGTAGGGGTTCTCCCCGGTGATGCGCTCATACATCTCGAACAGGTTGCCGTAGCGCTCGCGGATTTTGGACTCGCCGAGCCGCTTGATGGAGTCGCGGAAGTCCAAATAGACACCGCGGCGGACGCCATCGACCTCGGCGCCCACGCCGCGACCCTCGTCGCAGACCATCTTGGCGCGCCGGCTCGCGATGTCGCGGGGCACCAGGTTGCCGAAGCTCGGGTAGATGCGCTCGAGGTAGTAGTCGCGGTCTTTCTCCGCGATCTCGGCGGGATCCCGCGTGCAGTCGCCGGCGCTCTTCGGGACCCAGACGCGGCCGTCGTTGCGCAGGCTCTCGCTCATCAAGGTGAGCTTCGACTGGTAGTCACCCGCGGCCGGAATGCAGGTCGGATGGATCTGCGTGAAGCAGGGGTTGGCGAAGTAGGCGCCCTTGCGGTGGGCGCGCCAAATTGCGGAGGCGTTGCAGCCGACGGCGTTGGTCGACAAGTAGAAGGCGTTGGCGTAGCCGCCGGTCGCGAGGACTACCGCGTCCGCGAGGTGCGCCTCGATCTTGCCGCTGACCATGTCGCGAGTGACGACGCCGCGAGCGACGCCGTCCACCACGATCAGGTCCATCATTTCGGTACGCGGGAAGCTCTTGACCGTACCGGCCGCGGTCTGGCGAGCGAGGGCCTGGTAGGCGCCGAGCAGGAGCTGCTGACCGGTCTGGCCGCGGGCGTAGAAGGTGCGCGAGACCTGGGCGCCGCCGAACGAACGGTTGTCGAGCAAGCCAGCGTACTCCCGGGCGAACGGCACGCCCTGGGCCACGCACTGATCGATGATGTTCACCGAGAGCTGCGCCAGCCGATGAACGTTGCTCTCGCGTGAGCGGAAGTCGCCGCCCTTCACCGTGTCGTAGAACAGGCGATAGACGCTGTCGCCATCGTTCTTGTAGTTCTTGGCAGCGTTGATCCCGCCTTGGGCCGCGATGCTGTGGGCCCGACGCGGACTGTCTTGGTAGCAGAACGAGAGCACGTTGTAGCCCATCTCGCCCAGCGAAGCGGCGCCCGCTCCGCCCGCGAGGCCGGTGCCGACCACGATGATCTTGTGCTTGCGGCGATTCGCCGGGTTGACCAGCTTCATGCCGAAGCGGTGCCGATCCCAGCGCGTCTCGATGGGACCAGAGGGGGCTTTGCTTTCCAGCGAGTTGGCCATGGCTCTCTCCCTCACTTCACGACGCCCGCCACGACCGCGACGGGCATGGCGACGTTGGCTGCGGCCACCGCGATCCCGAGGGTCTGCGCGACGAACCTGGCTTTGTCGATGTAGCGCGGGTGGCTGAGCCCCAGCGTCTGAAACAGGCTGAACGCACCGTGGTAGAGGTGCATGCCAAGGAAGATCTGCGCCACCACGTAGATCGCGCTGACCCAAGGCACCCTGAAGCCCGCGATCACGTTTGCGTAGACGTCCGTCGGGCTGTGTTTGTAGCCGGCGGCCATCGACACCCCAGGAAAGGTGAAGTGCGCCAGGTGGTACAGGATGAAGAGCATCAGCGCGAGCCCGCCAAATTTCATGGTGAGCGCGGCGTAGGTCGTGGTCGGGTTCTTCTTCTGACGGTAGCCGATGGGTCGCGCGGCTGCGCTGCGTGAGACCAGCTGCACCGCCATCAGCACGTGCAGCACCACCGCAACCACGAGCACTGCCCGGGCGGCCCAGAGCAGGGGCCCGAGGTCGTGCAACTTCTTCGCATACCCGTTGAGCTGCTCCGGGCCCATGAAGACCTGAAGGTTGCCCAGCATGTGCGCGACGACGAACCCGTACAGGACGAGACCCGTCACCGCCATGACGACCTTCTTACCGATCGTCGTGTCCAGGAGCGTGATCGCTTTCGCCATGGGATGATTCTTCCAGGCTCGACTCTCCGAGCGTCGCTGGCGGGCAGCCGCGGCCATGCCCGGCTGGGCAGACTGCGGCGAGTCGCGGCCGAGTGTTACCGCGAAGATGGGCTGGGACGCGAGCTTGAAATGGCCGGCCGCGGCCTATGTCTGGTGCCGAGCGCCGCGGGCGCCAGCCTCGCGAAAGGATTTCGTGCTCGCGCACAAAAGAGGCGCACCCCCGCCGGAGAGATCCCAGCGGGGGTGAAGGGGCCCGATGACTCCGGTCACCGGGCGATCGGCCGGGCGTCTACAGGCATTTCCCGTTCGAGCAGAAGTTGCCGGAGCACTTGGTGCCGCAGACCCCGCAGTTGTCGGGATCAACCGACAGGTTGGTGCAGGTCTGGCTGTTCTGGCACCAGGTTGTGCCGGAGGGACACTGGCACTTGCCGCCGGCACACGAGACGCCGGTCGGACACTTCACGCCGCACGTCCCGCAATTGCTGGCGTCGCTGGTCGTGTCCGTGCACTTCGCGCTGCACGACGTCTGGCCAGTCGGGCACTGGCACTTGCCGGAGACGCACGCGATGCCGGTCGGGCAGGCGTTGTAGCACTTGCCGCAGTGCTTGGTGTCCTTCTGCATGTCGGCACAGACTGGAGTTGGATAGCCGCACTGGTTCGTGCCCGTCGCGCAGGCGCCGCATTTTCCGTCGGCGCACGCCGTGCCAGGGCACGCCGTCGTGCAATTGCCGCAGTGCTTGGGGTCGGTGGCGAGATTGGTGCACACGCCCGGCAGCTTCGGATCGCCCGACTTGCAGAAGAGGGAGCCTGGGCCGCAGTCGCACACGCCGCCCTTGCAAGCCATGCCGCTCGGGCACACGGCGCCGCAGGCGCCGCAGTTGTTCGCGTCCGCCAGCACGTCGATGCAGGCGTAGAGCTTCGAGGTCTCGTTGTAGCAGATGGACTTGCCGCTCATGCCGCAGTCGCAGACGCCATCGGCGCTGCAAGAGGCGCCAGACTGCTGGCACTTGCCTCCGGTCTTGGCCGTGCACTTGCCCCCGCAGCCGTCGGCCCCTCCGCAGGAGTAGGCCGCGTCGCACTTCGGGGTGCAGTTGGTGCACGAGTTGGTCTTGGTGTCGCAGCTGCCGCCCTTCGAGATGCAGTCGACACAAGTGACGGCACCAGAACCGCATTTGCTGGGGAGGTTGCCGGGCACGCACTTCGAGTTCATCCACCCGCCCGAGTAGTCGCAGCAGCCGCTGGCGCAGGAATAGGGGTCACAGAACCCGTCGGGCATGCAAGTAGCTGTCGAGTCTCCGGTCACCTGGCACGTGCCTCCGCCGTACTCCGGATCACATCCCGCTCCTGGGCAGAGGTTGCCGCAGCCGTCGGCCTGACACGACGCTGACCAGCCCGGATAGCTCGGCTGGCACGTCGACCCGCAAGGACCGCAGGAGGCTTTGTAGGTGTAGCCGGTGTACTTGCCGACGCAGGCCTGCACGCCGCAGTCGGAGCAAGCCAGTCCGCCGTTGCCGCACTGCGATCGCTTGGTGCCGGTCTCGCATTTGCCGTCAGCGGTGCAACACCCACTGGGACAGGTGCTGGGGCTGCAGGCGTAGCAGCCGGGCTTCTGCGGGCCCTTGGTGCTGCAGAATTTCCCGGTGCCGCAGTCCGCCGTGCATACTCCGCCACAGCCGTCCGAGTCTCCGCACTGCTTGCCGGCGCAGCTCGGCTTGCACTCCGCGCAGGTCGTACCCGCGCACACGCTGCCGAGCTTTGTGCAGTCGACGCAGGGCGCGCCGTAGTTGCCACACTCGCTGCTCGTGGGGGTCACGCACTGACCCGCCGCGTTCTTGCACTGGTTGTAGGTGCAACCGGTGCCGCCGCCGGAGCCACCGCTGCCGCCGGTGCCACCGCTGCCGCCGGTGCCGCCGAACCCGCCGGTGCCACCGAACCCGCCGCCACCTCCGGTACCGGTGCCGCAGATGCCATTGCAGTACTGCGACGCTTCGTTGACGCAGAGGTCGTCCCAATCGGCCTGGCAGCAGTAGCTGTCCGCACCGCACACCTTGGTGACGCAGGGATCGCAGCCGACCGCGAGCGCCTTGCCAACCGTGCACACGCCGTGCGCGCATGCGGTCGCGCCACCGCTGCCGCCGCCCCCGCCCACGCCACCGCTGCCGCCGGGCGCGCCGCCCGAGCCGCCGGTGCCTCCGCCAGCGCCCGCAGCCCCGCCGAAGGTCGATCCCCCAGCGCCCGCGGCTCCGCCGGCGCCTTCTCCACCGAACCCGCCGGTGCCCGCTGCGGCACCCGAACCAGCGCTGGCGCCGAAGCCGGCATTTCCGCCAACCCCCGCGCTCGCGCCGGTGCCTGCGCCGCCGGTGCCCAGCCCGCCCCCACCGTCACCGGACGAACAGCCCAAGACGCACGACACCACTGAGGCCAGCATCAGCCCCGAAAGCCTGTTCTTCATGGAATACCCCGAGCGCCGCACGGACACATGACCGCGCTTGTGTCAGCTCGGGAGCACTAGGTGCGAGTCAGCGCTGATGTATTCAAGGGTGCGGTCAGAGCAGAATGCCGACGCCCAGCGAGACGTACGGCCAACCCAGTCGTACGACGCCGCCCACGCTGCTCCCGGCTCCGAACAAAAAGCGACCGCCGCCCCAGAAGACCGGCTCGAGATCCGTGTCCGAGCCGTCACAGTCGCTGCCCCACGGACAGTCCTTCCACTCCCAGTGGGTGCGCTCGATCTGAAGACCCGCCTCGCCGAACACGCTGATGATCGGCGTCAGCCAGAAGTTCCACTGCACGACCACTGGCGCCATGAAGACATCGACGGTGCACTCGTCGTCGTACACGCGATTGCCGTGACGCCAACTATCACAGGCATCGCCGTTGTGAGCCCAGTCCAGCCCGAAGCCGATGCCCATGTTGTTGTTGATCTTGCTGATCGGGCCGTTGTCGAGGAAGGGAATGGTGGCCCGGAGACCAAGGCCGATGCCTTCGTCGTTGCCCGGCCCTTCGTGGTTGCCCCAGTCGAGCACCAGGTGCGGCTCGAGCTCGAAGCTGTACTTCGGGTGGGCACCGGGGCGCTTGATCTGCGCGGACGCGAGCGGGGCGGCCACCAAGGTGAGCAGGAAAGGGAGCACCAACAGGAAAAATCTCTTCATCGACGGCCTCGCCCTCGATAGTAGCCCCAGCGCGCCCATCGCAGGCAAATCGAGGAGTGTGCTCCAAGTGCCTACCCTCCTCGACCCGTGGGCCGAAGCGCCGCGAGAGTCACACTCCTGCTGACCCGCCCGAGGTGAGCCTGCCAAGGTCAGTGTCGACCTCGCGTCCAACCCGTGATGACCCTCCACCGTCGCCAGTTCCTGGTCGGATCCGTCGCCGCGCTGATCGCGCAGGCCTGCGATCGTCGCACCCCAGCCGCAGGAAGCGCTCGGACGCCGGTCCCAATCCCGCCCAAAGCCCCGCTGCCCAGCGTGCTGATCCGCGACGTGCCCTTCGTGCGCCAGAAGCCCGACTTCTGCGGAGAGGCCGTGACCGCCGCGTGGCTCGGCGCCTTGGGCAAGCGCTCGGATCAAGACGCGGTCTTCGACGCCTCGGGCATGGACCCGGCCCGTGGCATGGGCGTGACCACCCGCGAGCTCGAGGTGGCCCTCACCCGCCTTGGCTTCCGCCCCGGCAAGGTGTGGAACCACGTTCGAGCTGCCTCCGCCGCCGACGAGCTTGCAAAGCACTTTGCAACGCTGCACGGCGAGCTCGCCCGCGGCGTGCCCTGCATCGTGTGCATGCGCTACGATGAAGGCCCGGACACCACGGAGCACTTCCGGCTCGTGCTCGGCTACGACTCGGACAAGGACGAGATCGTCTACCACGAGCCGGCCGAGGACAACGGCGCGTACCGGCGCATGAGCCGCTCGCGATTCCTATCGCTCTGGCCGCTGCGCTACGAGGCCGATCGCTGGACGGTGATCCGCCTGGCGCTCGAGCCGGCGAGCGTCGAAGTGCCGGCGGCGACCG
This sequence comes from uncultured delta proteobacterium, assembly GCA_963716725.1. GTDB lineage: Bacteria > Myxococcota_A > Polyangia > Polyangiales > Polyangiaceae > JADJKB01. The sequence continues at coordinate 165,650 of CAVQUB010000032.1, read as the reverse complement.
CCGGTTTTCGTCCGGCGGACTTCGCACAGCACGTCATGAAGCTGCGTGCGCGCCTGACTCGGGAGATGGCGGTCGTCGTCGAACCGCCCTTCGTGGTCGTGGGAAATGGCGGCTCCGCCGCCGTCAAACGCAGCGCCGAGGGCACCGTGCGCTGGGCGGTGCGCCTGCTGAGTCGGGACTTCTTCGAGCGCCCACCGCTGCGAATCCTCGACGTCTGGCTGCTCGGAGACGCCGAGAGCTACGGCCGGGTCGCCCGCTCGATCACCGGCGAAGCTCCGAGCACACCTTACGGGTTCTACACCAGGCAGCACGGCGCGCTGGTGATGAACATCGCCACGGGCGGAGGCACGCTGGTGCACGAGATCGTGCACCCGTACATCGAAGCGAATTTTCCGCGCTGCCCCGCTTGGTTCAATGAAGGCCTCGGTTCGCTCTACGAGCAGAGCGCGGAGCGCGACGGCCACATCGTGGGGCTCACCAACTGGAGGCTCCGGGGCCTGCAGCGCGCGATCCAGAGCAAGACCGCGCCAAGCTTCGATGCGCTCACCGCCACCACCGACTCCGAGTTCTACGCCGACGACAGCGGCGTGCACTACGCCGCCGCTCGCTACCTTCTCTATTACCTGCAAGAGAAGGATCTCTTGCGCCGCTACTATCGCGACTTCGCCGCGACGCACACCAGCGACCCTGGCGGCTTTGCCGCGCTCACCAAGATCCTGAGTGAGCGCGAGATGAAGGCGTTTCAGAAGAAGTGGGAGGCCTGGGTGCTGACGCTGCGCTTCGAAGGCTGAACCCCGGCAGCGCCGCTACTGGCAGGTCACGCTGTTGGGCACGCACATCTTGGGGATCACCGAGCTCTCGAGCCCGGGAATGGCAACGCAGCTGTACTTCTGGCCGCAGCCCGCGCTGTCGGTGCAGACGGCGCCGCAGCCACGCGTTCCGTCCGGGAAGCTCAGACAGAAGTTGCCGCCGCCCTTGCAGTCCGTGTCGGTGTCGCAGCTCGCGCAGAGATCCGCCGGGGTCACCCAGGGGCTGATCTTGGGGCTCGAGTCCACGCCGTGGATCCCGTAGTGGGTGTGCGCGTTCTGCTCCTGCAGGTTCAACCACGAGAGCAGGTTCAGCCAGCTCACCGGCACGTGACGGCGCGCGTCTTGCTCCTGCATCAGCATGCCGAACATCAGCGTCGTCGTCCCGGGCAACCCCATGTTCGTCCACATCGTGTTGACCGTGGTCACCACATCGAGGTTGGCGTCGTTCTTGGCCGGGTTGGCGTACATCGCGTCGGCGTAGGTCGAGTAGGTCTCGCAGCCGTACATGGCGAGCACCTGATAGTGGTCGGGCATGGGCAGCGAGGCCCACACGCTGTCGTCGAGCTCAGTGCGCGGCTGGTAGTCGAGCACGTAGCCGGCGCCGGGCCCGGCGTGGCCCGCGTAGATGATCAGCTCGCGGGTTGCCAAGCTCTCCTTCATGGACTCGACGAGCTTCGCCTCCTGCCCGCAGGGCACGATCTCCGGATAGACGATCTTGACGCGGACCTCTACGGCCTTGCCCGCGAAGTCGTAGGCTTTGGTGAAGGGCGGCGAGTCGATTTGGAGGTCGAGGTACGACGCGCCTGGGTGGGCGAAACCCTCCGATTTCAGGCTCTCCACCAGCTGCTCGGCGGTCCAGCGGTCGATGCGGCCCCCGAGCTTTTCTTTGGTGCAGCCCGCGGGAGCCGGCTGCGAGCAGGCGTCGTCGACCGGCTCGCAGTTGTTCGCGCACTCCTGCTTTTGACAGGTCGGCTCGCCGCCGTTCGGGCCGGGGCAGCAGATCTTCACTTCTTCTTTGTTGTAGTCGCCGCCCACGTGGATCGCGACATCGAACACGCCATCGGCGAAGAGCTCGTCGTAGCGGGGGTAGCCGTCGGTCGAGGGCGTCTTGGCCGCGGTGACGGCGACGGTCTCCGAGGTGGGCGCCTGGTACTGGGTCACGGTCACGTCGAAGATCTTGCTCTCGGCAAAGATCTTGGTCGCGAGCTTCGCAGAGAGCAGCCCCTCGACCACGAAGTCGAACATGTAGCTGCCGTCGGTGTCCTGACGGATCGTCTCCAGATGCTTCTTGCCCGACCGCGTCGCGGCTGACACCTCTTGTTGCGTCTTCCAGTTCTCCAGAATGTGATGCTTGGTCGCGTCGTCCTCGCCCGCGATGGCTTCGGCGATCTCTGGCGGGAGCTCGTTCGGGATCTCCGAGTTGAAGGCCTTGGCCTTCTCACGCAGGGAGCCGACGATGGCCGAGGCCACCGGACCGAGGCGCGTCTCCGCGGCTTTGGCGAGGGCGGCAGTGACCTCTTCGGGCGTCATCGCGTCGAGGCCCGTGGGCGTCAGCATGTGCACCGTGCCGGTGAACGCGTACTCCGCGGCAGCGCTGTTCACGTAGCTGTCGGCCTTGCCTCCTGGCGACCCGGGTAGCGTTGGAACGCGTCGACCCTCCGACACCGCGTCGTCAACGGGCTCGCCGCTCGAGCAGGCGGCGACAGCGGCGGCGAGCGACAGGAGCAGAGGCGCGAGGGTGCGTCGCAACGTGTTCATGGCCCCAAGGTAGGATATGTAACTACATAATACTACCAAGCACTCCAACCCACCGTAACTCGAGGGCTTTCCGGTCGACGCTAGCTCAGGCTTCGAGCAGGTTCCGGAGCACGTACTGCAGAATGCCTCCGTGCTTGTAGTAGTCGAGCTCGACCGCGGTATCGATGCGGGTCTTGGCCTGGAAGGACTTCTTGGTGCCGTCCGCCAAGGTCGCTTCCACCGTCAGCAGCTTGCCGGGGGACAGGCTGTCCGCGATGCCGCTGATTCGGAACGTCTCCTCGCCACTGAGGCCGAGGCTCTCGCGGTTTTCACCGATGACGAACTGCAAGGGCAAGACGCCCATGCCGATCAGGTTCGATCGGTGGATGCGCTCGTAGCTCTCGGCGATGACGGCCTTGATCCCGAGCATCAAGGTGCCTTTGCCCGCCCAGTCGCGTGACGAGCCGGATCCGTATTCCTTACCGGCCAGGATGAAGAGCGGCGTACCGTCGGCCTGATACTTCATCGAGGCGTCGTAGATGCTCATCTGCTGATTCGTCGGCAGGTGGCGCGTCACGCTGCCCTCGATGCCGGGCACGAGCGCGTTCTGCAGGCGCACGTTCGCGAAGGTGCCGCGCATCATGACTTCGTGATTGCCGCGGCGCGCGCCGTACTGTTGAAGTCGCGCGGGCGTCACGCCGTTGTCGTCAGGTACTTCGCGGCGGCGCAGTCTTTGGCGATGCTGCCCGCGGGCGAGATGTGATCCGTGGTGACCGAGTCACCGAGCACGAGCAGCGCGCGCGCCGCGTTGATGTCCGTCGAGCGGCGTCGGCGATCCTTGGGCAGGTTCTCGAAGAAGGTCGGCCGGCGCACGTAGGTGCTCTTCTGGATCCCAAGCAAAGCGATTGCCCTCGGGCACCGGCATGCTCTTGCCAGCGCTCGTCACCCTTGAATACGATGGCGTACTCCTCTTGAAGGCATGGCGCTGGTCACGTGCTTGTGCGACCAGTCCGCGGCCACCTCCTTGCGGCGACGGCCAGATGTCCTTCAAGAAGACGTCTTTACCGTCCATGCTCTTGCCCAGCGGCTCCGCCGTGAAGTCGATGTCGATGCGGCCGGCCAGCGCGTAGGCCACGACCAAGGGCGGGCTCGCCAGGTAGTTGCCGCGAACTTCGGCGTGGATGCGGCCCTCGAAGTTGCGATTGCCGCTGAGCACGGCGGTGGCCACCAGGTCGCCCGTCACTTGATCGCTGCGTCTGACGCTCTCGGGCAAGCGGCCCGCTGTTGCCGATGCAGGTCGTGCAGCCGTAGCCGACGACGTTGAAGCTTGAGCGCCTCGAGATCGCTGAGCACGCCGGCGCTCTTGAGGTACTGGGTGACGACCTTGCGATGCCGGGCGCGAGGCTGGTCTTGACCCAGGGCTTGACGCGAAGCCCCGCTTGCGACCGCGTTACGCGCCAGCAGGCCCGGCGCCGAGCATCACGTACGGGTTCGAGGTGTTCGTGCAGCTGGTGATGGCGGCGATCACGACGGAGCCGTGCGCGAGCTCGAACTCCTGGCCGTCCACCGAGGTCTTCACGCGCCGGCTGAGCTCTTCGGGCGTGGCACCGCCGCCCTTCTTGGCCTTCACTGGCGATCATCTCGCCGAGCACCTTGTGCGAAGGTGGGCTTGACGTCCTTCAGCAGGACCTTGTCGTGCGGCCGACGTGGGCCGGACAGCGTCGGCTCCACCGTGCCGAGGTCGAGCGCGAGCGTGTCGGTGTATACCGGATCCGGCGTGCTCGTCGTCCGGAACAAGCCCTGCGCCTTGGCGTAGGCCTCGACCAGCTTGCACCTGCTCCTCGCTGCGCCCGGTGAGCCGCAGGTAGCGCAGCGTCTCGTCGTCGATGGGGAAGATGCCGCAGGTGGAGCCGAACTCCGGGCTCATGTTGCCGATGGTCGCGCGATTCGCCAGCGGCAAGTTGGTCCAGGCCCGCAGCCGTAGAACTCGACGAACTTCCCGACCACGCCCTTGTCGCGCAGCATGCGCGTGATGGTCAGCACCAAATCCGTCGCGGTCGCGCCCTCGGGCAAGCGTGCCGTGCAGCCTGAAGCCGATCGACCTGGGGGACCAGCAGGTTGATGGGCTGCCCCAGCATGGCCGCTTCGGCCTCGATGCCGCCGACGCCCCAGCCCAGCACGCCCATGCCGTTGACCATCGTGGTGTGGCTGTCGGTTCCGACCAGGGTGTCCGGGATAGGCCATTCCGTCGACTGTCGAAAACCACCCGCGCCAGGCTGCTCGACGTTGACCTGGTGCACGATGCCGGTGGAGGGCGGCACGACCTTGAAGTTCTTGAAGGCCTTCTGTGCCCAGCGCAACAGGGCGTAGCGCTCCTGGTTGCGCCCGTACTCGAGCTCGGTGTTGCGCACCAGCGCGTCCGCGATGCCGAAAGTGATCGACCTGCACCGAGTGATCGATCACGAGCTCGCTGGGGAAGAGCGGGTTGATCTTGTTCGGATCACCGCCGAGCTCGGCGATGGCGTCGCGCATCGCCGCGAGATCCACCACTGCGGGCACGCCGGTGAAGTCCTGCAGCACGACGCGCGCCGGGTGGAACGCGATCTCGGTGTCGGGCTCGGCCTTGGGATCCCAGGCCAGCAGCGCCTCGACGTCCTTCTCGGCGACGACCTTGCCGTCTTCGAAGCGCAACAGGTTCTCGAGCAAGATGCGCAGCGAAAACGGCAACCGTCCGACGTCTTTGCCGGTCTTTTGGGCCAGCTTGGGCAGCGAGAAGTAGGCGAGCTTCGTGCCTTCGACTTCGATCTGGGTCTTGGTGGCAAATGAGTCGCGCGATCGGGACATGGCTGGCCGAGTACCGCGACGCTTGGGGGGCCGCAAGGGCAACGGTTGCCGCACCCGCGCGAGTCGTGAGAGCGTGTCGGCACGATGACGCGCGCCGGTCTCACCGCGGCCCTCTCGGTCGGCCTGTTGGCGGTTTCGTTCGGCTGCAAGCCGCTGCCGCAGGTCGCCGACGGCGAGACCGAAGCAGCTCGTCCCACGGAGGACTTCGACTACGCCGCCTACATCGAGGCCGTCTACAACAAGCACGACCCCGAGGCCATCGACCGCTTCTTCTCGCCGAGCGTGAAGGTGCACAGCGTCGCTCCCGACGCCGAGGGCGGCGAAGGCACCGCTTACCTCAAAGATTTGGCGAAGAACTTGATCACCGCGTTCCCCGACGTGAAGCTGAGCGTCGACGAGGTGATCCGCGACAAGGACCGGCTCGCGGCGCGCGTCACCCTCGAAGGAACGCACCAAGGAGCCTTCGCGGGGATCAAGCCGACCGGCAAGCGGGTGAAGGCCGCGAACTTCGCGGTGTACCGCCTCGCCAACGGCAAGATCGCCGAGGTCTGGTCGCTGACCGACGTGGCCGCGCTGACCCGACAGCTCACGCAGAAGTAGCGCTGCCCAGCGTCATGGCGGCCGCGCGGGGACCGTGGCAGAGGGCCGGACATGACCTCCCCCCGCAAGCCCGAGGCGTTCATCCAGGGCAAAGCGCTGCGTCCCGAGAGCCTGATGTCGAGCTACGGCTACGATCCGAGGCTCAGCGAGGGCTCGCTCAAGTGCCCGATCTTTCAGACCAGCACCTTCGTGTTCAAGAGCGCCGAGGAGGGCAAGAGCTTCTTCGAGCTCGCCTACGGCCTGCGCGAGCCGCGTACCAACGAGCGTCTGGGGCTGATCTACAGCCGCCTGAACAACCCAGACCTCGAGATCCTCGAGGATCGACTGACGCTCTGGGACGACGCAGAGAGCGCGGCCGTCTTCGAGTCCGGGATGGCAGCCATCAGCACCGCGCTGTTCGCGCTCTTGTCACCCGGCGACGTGATCTTGCACAGCGAGCCCGTCTACGGCGGCACGGACTACTTCTTCAAGCACGTGCTCACACGCTTCGGGATCCACCCCGTGGGCTTCCCCGCGGGCTGCGCGCCCGAGGAGATCGAGGCGCGGCTCACTCAGAGCGGGCACGCCGACCGCCTGCGAATGATCTACGTCGAGACTCCGGCCAACCCCACCAACGCACTGGTGGACATCGCCGCCTGCGCCGAGATCGCCCGCTCGCACACCACTGAAGCGCGGCGCGTGGTGGTCGCCGTGGACAATACCTTCCTGGGACCGCTCTGGCAGCACCCCCTGAAGCACGGCGCGGATCTGGTGCTGTACTCCGCCACCAAGTACATCGGCGGGCACAGCGACGTGATCGCCGGTGTGTGCTTGGGTGACGGTGCGCTGATGCAAGAGGTGCGCGCCATGCGCACCTTCCTGGGCACCATGTGCGGACCCTGGACCGGGTGGCTGCTCCTGCGCAGCCTCGAGACGCTCAAGCTCCGGATGACCAGCCAAATGAAGAACGCGCGCTACATCGCCGACTTCCTGGCAGACCACCCCAAGGTCGAGAAGGTCCACTACCTGGGTCACCTCGCGGAGAACGATCCGGCGCACGCGGTCTACAAGCGCCAGTGCATCGCGCCGGGCGGCATGGTCAGCTTTGCTATCCACGGTGGCGAGGCCGAAGCGTTTCGCTTCTTGAACGCGCTACAACTGTTCAAGCTCGCCGTCAGCCTGGGCGGCACGGAGTCGCTGGCGGAGCACCCCGCGAGCATGACCCACTCGGACATCCCCCCGAGCGAGCGAGCGCGCATGGGCATCGGCGAGAACATGGTGCGCCTCAGCATCGGCGTGGAGCACCCCGAAGATCTGATCGCGGATCTGACTCAAGCCCTGGCCGCGGTCTGAGTCACCTCGGCTGCTCGAAGCCCAGCGTGTAGTTGACCTTCACCCTCTGCCCGCCGTCGGGCGCCGGGAACTTCAGGCTGCGCACGGCGTCGCCGACGCAGAGGGCCGTCGAAGCCGCGACGTCCGCCGCGGTGGCTGCCATGGTCGTGACGTCGCCGACCGGACCGACTTCGAAGCGCAGGGTCACCTTGCCCTTCTTCGCGGGGTGCTGATCGCGCGCGTAGCAGTGACGGAACCTCGGAAAGCTGCGGCGCATCACGCGCTGGACGAGCTCCGGCACGAGCCCGCCGGAGCTCGTCGAGGTCAAGCGTCTCACCACGACGGCGCCTGCGGTCGCTCCCGCGCCGACCACCTCGAGCTTGCTCTGGTTGATGCCGCGTCGAAAGGCCATGGTCTCCGGCGTGATGGCGCCGAGCGAGAGGTGGCCACGGTCGATGCCGCGGCCGATGCGCGGACCGGCGCTGGCCAAGACGGACTCGATGCACGCGAGCACGGGGCCGGGCAGCGGACCTTCGACCCGCGCGCGGGTCGCGCCGGACTCGTCGCTGTCCACGACATAGCTGACGGTGCCGTCGACGCGATCGTCCGCGGCGCAGCGCCGCTCGATCTCGGCCGGATCACCGAGGGCGTTCGTCGGCGCCCGCCGGGCGTGCCCGATGCCGCGGGCAGTGGGCGTCGACCAGACCGGGATGAGCTTGTCGTCGTTGTGCCCGGCCAGCAGGCGCATCACGGCGCGGCTCCGCGCCGCGGCATCTTCGGGCAGTGTGAGCGCGTCGAGCTTGCCCGGCGAGACGAAGCCCGGACCGGCCACGACTCCGGTGGGCGCCTCGGCTGTGGTCGCCACCGAGGATGGAGGCGGCGGCTCGGACGGAGGCGGTGGCCGGGTCATGCCACAGCCGGCACAAGCCGCGGCCACTCCGGCGACGAACAGCAACTGGCTCTGGCGACGCCTCGCTCTGCGCGCGAGCCCGAGGCCAACCATGAGCACGAGCCCGAAACCCGGCGCGCCGCCAGTGCGAGCTATGCCGCAGCCGAGAGTCAGGCTGTTTCCGAAGGGTGACCCCGTGGCAATGGACGGAGGTTGCGCCTGCGTCGACCGAGTCGTCGCGGCCCGGGGCGCGGGCGGAGGAACCACCAACTCGGCATCGGTGAGCGACGACGGTGAGGGAGTCGGATCGAGCAGCGCCATCAGCGGGCGCCGCGCGGCCACGCATTGCAAATCACAGCCTTCAGGCTGCGCAGGGACCAGCACGAGATCGCCGAAACCTCGACGATGCTCCTTCCAATCTCCGAAGGTCTGAACGCGCGCACCCGTGGGGACCAATCCGGCGAGGTCGCTGCCAAAGGCGCTGGCGATCTCCGCGGAAGCCACGTCGTAGCGCGCGCCCTCGCTCCAAGGCCGATGCATGGCGACAGCGCCCCCGCTCACGACGGGCGCGACGGGCTGGTGCAAGCCCTGCGTCACCAGCCACACCTGGAGCTCGCGTCCCTGTTGCTGCGGCGCGTCTCCCGGCTCTTGGTAGGGATAGTAGGGCAGCGCGCTGTCGAAACTGAGGCGGATGCTCCGGCTGACCAGGTCCTCGGATCCGGCCGCCTTCGCCTTCTTGCCTTCGTAGCGCAGGGCGACGAAGAAGAACCCGAGCTTCACGTAGCGATCGATCCAGGCCTCCCCGGCCTCGGTGGCCCGAAACTGGTTCTTCTTGAGCCAATCGGCCAGCGCCTTGGCGTTCGTCGCGGCGAGCACGAAGCTGGTGAAGTCACCGATGCGCTTCTTCTCGAGCACCTGCACGGGTGCGATCCTGCCCGCGGTAGCGCCACGGCCTTCATCCGAGCCCTTCCCACCGGGTGCGCCTAAGTGCAGGTCAGGCGTGTCGAGCAGCGTGTGTGGAAACCGTGCCTCGAGCGCGTCGAAGGGGGCGCTCTTGACCTCGTTCACCTCCGGGCGCGTCGGCGTCGTGACGATGAACCCGAAGGGCAACTCGCCGGTGTTGGTGAAGCGCACCTCGCGGACGAATTGTTGCCGCTGCGTGGATGCGTCCCAGACGATCAGCGTGCGCTCCTGCTCCATGCGCGGCGGCGCCTTCGTTTTCAGGCTGGGCACGAACATGCCGCAGGCGTGGGCGTCCCGCAGGGGCACGAGACAGAGGGCGAGGACGGCGAGGCTCAGGCAGAGCACGGGCGAACAGCGCGACATTGGTCGAGGTTACGCCCGGATCCCCTCCAGCGTCGACGAAAGGTGGCGGCCGATCTACGAGCAAGCTCGGCGAAGACAGCGCCAAGGCCGGCGAGGTCCTGGTCACGAGCGCGCTGCGCGACGCGCTCGCGCCAGACTCCAAGCTCCGCTTCGAGCCGATCGGCGAGGTGACCGGCTCGAAGCAAAACTATCGCTTGCTCGTGAGCTGAAGGTTGTTCACCAGGTGCAGCCGTAGCTGCCCATGGCGGTCTTCGCGGTCTCGAGGGCCTGCTTGCACCCCATCGCCATGCCCGACTTGGTCGCGGGATTCGACGCGAGGGTCTTGTACGTCTCGCGCGTCTTCTTGAAGCTCTCCTGCATCTGCGTCCGAGCCACGGCCGGCACCTTTTCGTTCAAGCACGTCTCGTACTTGGTCAGGTACTCGTCGCACTCGGGCACGCCGGTGTCGCCGCCCGTCGCCGCAGCGCCGGTGGACCCGGTGGTTGACGACTCTTCCTTCTTCTTGCACGCGAGGAGCGCGATCACGACCACCCCCATCGCCAACCCAACCGTAAACCGTGACGAACTCTTCATCGATGTTCCCTCCGAAAGCGGGCAGCATAGACCGCGCCCCGGGGGGAACGGCAAGCGGCGTTTTGCCCACGATTTGTCCGGACGTGTAAGCCGGGCCGCGACGCTTGCGTTTGGCAGGCGCCGAGGTCCATCCCGGGGGAGCCGCGCAGCACCGACGCTCGTGGCGAGCAGATCCTCCGCCTCCGAGGGCCGTCTCAACCTGCACCATCCCAACGGAGGATCTCCTGAACATGAAATACTTGGTCGCTTCTTCACTCGTGATCTCAATGGCAGTGCTCGCAGGCTGCACTGCCGCCAACCCCGCGCCCGCCGGCGCGCCGCAGGTCTCCGTCAACGCTCCGGATCCCTCCGGCGTCAGCGTGACCGGCCGCGGCGAAGCGATGGCCGCCCCTGACGTCGCCTTCTTCGACGTCGGAGTCGAAGTCGACGCACCCAGCGTCGGCGCCGCGCGAACCGGCGCAGCAAAGTCCGCGGAGCGTGTGATCTCCGCGCTGAAGAAGCATGGCGTGGACTCCAAGGATATCCAAACCGCGAGCCTGAGCGTGTCGCCGCGCTACGATCAGGTCGGGGGAAGAGAGCGCATCACGGGCTACAGCGTGACGACCAGCGTTACGGTCAAGGCGCGGAACCTCGACCAGATCGGCAGCTTGATCGACGAGGCCGTCGAAGCCGGCGGAAACGCGACGCGGGTCAACGGCATCCGCTTCGGCTTCGACGATCCCTCGAAGCTGCGTGACGACGCACGACAGCGCGCCGTGGCCGATGCGCGCCGGCGAGCGGAAGAGCTGGCGCGCCTGAGCGGCGTCAAGCTCGGTGGGCCCATCACGGTGGAAGAGCTGGCGTCGAACCAAACGCCAGCGCCGACGCTGGCCCTCGAATCGGCGGACGTGGCGCGCATGCCCATCGAGCGTGGCACCGGCAGCGTGTCGGTGGAAGTGCGGGTTCGCTGGGCAATTCGAGCCTGAAGCCGCCTCGCGGTCGACCCGGCGGGCGCTCGTCCGAGCTCGCCGCGGTTTCCGCGCGTCATGCCCGATCCTTCGCCAAGACGGCCCGGGCGCGCTCTATCCTGTTGGCGCGCTGGCGCGGAGCCCCTAAAAGGTCGAGCGGTGCGTGCATTGCGGCAACCGGTCGTCTTCGTCACCGGCAAGGGCGGCGTCGGGAAGAGCAGCGTGACAGCGGCGCTCGCGCGGGCCGAGGCGGACCGCGGGGGACAGGCCATCCTGGTCGAGTTCGAGTCCGCCGCCGGCGCCACGCGGGCGCTGGGTGCCGAGGCCGACGGCGTGACTCCCCTCGTCATCGAGTACATGGAAGCGCTGGCTCACTCCATCGCGTCGATGCTCGGCAGTCGCCTGCTGGGAAGACTGGTGGTCAAGCAACGCACCCTCAAGAAAGCGGTCGAGGCAGTTCCGGCGGTGCGCGAGCTGGTGTCACTGGATCGCCTGCGATCGCTGCGCAGCGAGAGCCCCCACGCCCGAGTCTTCGTGGACCTTCCCGCGACGGGCCACGCGGTCGACTGGCTGCGCGTCCCCGCCTCCGCCGAGCGCTTCCTGAAGATCGGCCCCGCAGCGAAGATGTGCCGGGCCATCCAAGAAGAGATCCTGATCGCCGAGCAGAGCGCCCTCGTAGTGGTCTCCACCGCCGAGCCGGTCGTCGCCTCCGAGACGCGTGAGCTCGTCATGCGCTTGACGCAGGAGCTCGGACGATCGCCAGATCTCGTGGTCGTCAACCGCGTCCCGCGCAAGCCCGCTTCGGGTGAGATCGACCAGGCCCGCGCGGCGGCCCAGCGCGATCCGGCCTTCGCTCCCCTCGCCCACGCCCTGGCCGAAGACGCCGAGCTCAGCGCCGACGCGCTGGTGGCCCTGACGGCCTTCGATGGAGTCAGCGCCGACAGGGTCGTGGAGGTGCCGGAGCTGTTTCGTGATCCCACCGCCCGCGAGTTCGGGCGCTTCCTCGGAGCCAGCTCATGAGCGCGGCGCTGACGGTGGTGGTGGGCGGCGGTGGAGTCGGCAAGACCACGACCTCCGCGGCCCTCGCCCTCGCCTTCGCCCGCGCGGGCCGGCGCACGCTGGTGGTCACGGTGGATCCAGCGCGCCGCCTCGCCGACGCGATCGGCGTGCAGGTTGGCATCGAAGCCTGCCCGGTGAACATCGACGGCGCCCAGCTGTGGGCCCGCATGCCCGATGCAGAGAAGTCGGTCGATCTGTTCGTGAGCTGGCTGTTCGACGATCCGGCCGCGCGCACCCGCGTGTTCGAGAACGGCATGTACCGCGAGCTGTCGAACGCGCTGGCCGGAGTGCACGAGCTGATCAGCGTGGCCTTCATCGACCACGAGCTCGAATCCGGCCGCTACGACGAAGTCGTGCTCGACACCGCGCCCTCTCGCCACGCGCTGGAGTTTCTGGATTACCCCGCACGGCTGGGCCGCATGCTCGAAGCGCGCACGCTCGAGTGGATGGTGGGCCTGGCCAAGCTCGCGGGATCGGCCCTCGACGATCGCCCGACGGACGACCCTGGAACGTCCCTGAAGAGGGAGCGCGGCCTCCTGGCCTGGGGCAAGAAGCGCGTCGGCCACCTGGTCTCGAACGTGGTCGGCGCCATCGCGATCCGGGACATCGCGGCGCTGTTCGGGGAGTTCATGCCGGTGCGCGAGAAGTGGCTGCACCTCGTGCGCAACGTCGAGAAGCGCATCGCGCTGCCCAGCACGCGCTACGTGGTCGTGACCGGCCCGAGCGGCAGCTCCCTCGACGACGCCGCGTACCTGATCGGTCAGCTGCGCGAGCGATCCCTGGATGCCAGCGCGGTGTTGCTGAATCGCGCGGTGGGCGCGACGCCCGCGTGGATCCCCGAAATCGAAGCGCGTATCGGCAGTGAGCCCGCCCTCGGCGATGCGATCGCGGCGTACCGGAGGGAGTTTTCGGCGCGGGAAGGTCAGACGCGGCAGGCGCTGACCGCGCTGGCCGGAATGGTCCCGAAGAACACGCCGCTGGCGGCGTTGCCTGCCTTGAAGACCAGCGACCCGAGGGAGATCTTGGTGACGCTCGCGGGGGAACTTTCGGGGTCGGCGTTGGTTGGGGGGTGAGTGCGTTGGGGCGTGCAGGGTGCAAGCCACTGGTTCACCACAGGTCGTCGCTTGCGCTTGGTTCAGGTCAGGACACGGTCGGGGGGCGTCGCGCCGGCGCACTCCAGCCGCAAACCTCGCGCGCTCACTTGCCGGCAGCGCAGTCCGCCGCGCACTGCCAGTCCGCGATGCACTCGTTGCAGTAGTGGTAGGTCTCACCTGGCGATTTCGGCGAGGATCTCTTTGCACGGGAAGTCGGGCGACGCCGGATCACACTTCGGCGTGCCCAGGCACCCGGCCTTCAGCGCACAGAGGACGACGGGGCGCTCCAGCAAACCTCGGCAAGCAGACGCGCAGGGTCCACACGCGCACTTCGTGCATGCGGACTCGCCGCCGAGGTCTGAGAGGCATTGGGTCTTGCCGCTGTCAGATCGCCCTCGCACTGCCCATGCCAGCATACGGCCGGGAAGGGACTCAGATTGCACGGTAGAAGCGGAGGCAGACATGCGTCGAGGGCAGTGGCCAGCTTCTCGAACTCTGCCTTGGCGTGGGAAGCGTTCAGGTAGAACCCGCCCGCCTGGATGTATTGGCTCGGGCAAAGCTCCTGAATGCCGGACTCAGCACTGACGAAGACGCAGTCCGGATCCGTCGTGCACGCCTTGTTCGCCTTCACGAACGCTATCAACGCCGCCTGCTCCGCGGCGCACGTCCCGAGGGGGCCGTCGGCGTCCGCGGCGCCGTCGAGGGTGCCGCCACCGCCACCGCTCGGAGCTCCGCCGCTGCCACCGAGCCCGGCCGCGCCCGCCGCTCCGGCGCCTGGCTCTCCCGCGACGTTGCCGTCACAGCTCGAGCCGACCCCGGCCAGAAGCAGGCACACGGCTGAAACCCTGGCTGCCCGCACCATCGCCTCCCTCACCACGAGTCCCATGCGACCCCGAACGTCGTCCCGCTGAGACCGTTCCAGTGGGCGAGGAAGATCTTGACCTTGTAGTCCTTCTGGACGCCCGTCGTGTTGAAGTGCGAGATGTACTGGTAGTTGCTGCTGGTGTTCAAGGCCCCGCCGACGAGCGTCGAGCCGTCGTAAATGAACAGCCCGAAGTTCGGATACGGATCGGCGGTGCACGACCCGGAGCCGGGGTTCTGCGGGCACGTTGGTCGAGCCTGGAGGAGCGCGGCGACTCGGAGCTCGAGCCCGGCAGGCACCCGGGCCGAGTACTCTTCAACCTAGAACGTCTGCTCGGGCGTACTGTAGGCAGTCAGACCGTGGTAGTCGTGACCCGCACGCAGGCGGCGCGTTGTTGCCGTGGACCCTCGATGAGGACTGGAGCACGAGGAGCGCATGATGGGCGTTCAGCAGCCCTGCACCGTCGCGATCGTCCCAGTCATCGTGGAGATTCAACCGGATCCCGTCGAGGTCCTCGTTTGCGCTTACCATCAGTCCGGGGACCATGACCTCCGGCCAGCTCCTGATGGCGGAATTTGCCTCGTGGAGCGAGGCCGCTACACCCGCCACCTGCGGTGCCGCGACGCTCGTCCCGCCGGTATCCACCACTGTGCTTGCGGTCGTAGCCAGCGCTGGTAACGTCCTCGGAAATGGCGGCGATGTGCGGAACCTCGAAGCCCGCCGTTCCCGTTGGGTTCCTCCAGGACTTCGTGGGGTCTGTCGTTGCCGCGCCCCGGTTGCTGTTGCCGGAGGGCGACTCGAGCGCCCCGCCGGTCACAAGTCCGTTTCGGTGGTGAGATCCGACGTTGACCCTGAGTCGTTTCCAGCCACGCCTACGATGGTTGGGTAGGGCGACACGCTGGCTTTGTAGTCGAAGAAGAAGTCGAGCGCCGATCCCGGGGTGATCATGTCCGTCGTCACGATCACCTGAGCGCCGTTGGACGTGGCCCAGTTCAGTGCGCTCGAGATCGAGTCCGGACCGTTGGACTGGCAGCCGCCCAGATGGTTTGCCGCGATAGTCGAAGCCTCGTTGGCCATTCCCATGCCATGACCGCCGGACGACGCCCGCAACCAATCGAGGATGCGCGTGTTTCGTCCCCGCGGCACAATGACACTTCTTCTGGACGTTGAAGTCGTCTGGCGCAGGAGCCAGCGACCGCGCCGGGAAGATTGGCCCACGAATCAGGGCGGGCTTGCTCGAACATCGCGACGGTCCGCCCGGTTCCGTCGTACCCGAAATAGCCGTCCAAAACGTTGTCCACGGTGGTGTAGTAATAGGTATCCGACTGCGGCGTGAACGTCGTGGGCACGGGGTCAATTCGCCACACCTCGGGCCAGGTTCCGACCTCTTCCAAGTCGGCAAGCTTGGCGCGAACGCGCACGACCGGGATTCAGTACTCCTGAGGTCCGAGCACGTCCGTTGCGACATCGACCGCTGACACAGCATGCAGCTTGTTGGAAAGCGAGGCAGCCGCTGACCGCATCCGGCTTTCGCGTAGTGCCACGGTCGCCGCGGCGGCAGTGGGTTCGCCGACCAGCCACTCCTTCTCGGGGGCATCGCTCTCGTCGACGTAGAACCAGACGTACGCGTCCCGCGGTTCGTCTGGCTTCACCTCGAGCGTCGAGCGAAACTGAGGGTCGAGCGAAGCGTGCCAGCCGTGAAACGCTGCGCGATCGGCGTCGGCCAATCGCGCGAATTCCACGACCGCGCCGGTCTTGGAGTCAACCGTGACGACAGACGGCAACACGAGGCCGGTGGGCGTGCACAGCATGCGCGTCACCGAGACTCCGATGTATTCGAATCGATGATGGTCCGTGAGGAACACGCCATTGTCACAGGCCAGGGGCGGAGCAGAGAGCAGGTGAATGCCACGCGCGACGCTCTCGCCGTCCCCCTCCGGTGCGCAAGCGCTGGAGCCCAAGCCGAGAAGGGCGCTCAACAGCGCTACGAATGCCCGATGCCCGATGCCCGATGCCCGATGCCCGATGCCCGATGCCCGATGCCCGATGCCCGATACCCGATACCCGATACCCGATGCCGCCCCGCATGTCCCAACCGTACGCCATGTGCGTGGTCGGGGCAAGCGTCGGTGCGGGCACAGCACTCTTGATCGGAAGTCGGCGAGCCGAGCGCGGCCTTCGCCGGCCAGTGCGAGAGTCAGGGGCAAGGGCGAGGGCGATGACCGGGGGGCGTGGCCGCGCTCGGCTCGCCGACCAGGGCTAGCGCCAGGGGGCGGAAGCCAGGGCTGGTGACCGGAGCGGATCTGTCAAAGAGCGAGGCGGCGCAAGGCCTGACTTCTCGACTACGTGGCGACGGGCGCGAGTCGATGGCGGCGCAAAGCGCGAAGGTGTTCGGCCGTGGCGGTGACGGCAGCGAGCAGAATGTCGCGCATCACGTCGCGCCAAGGCCGAGTGCGCTGCTCGTCGCTGCGCAAAGTCACGCCGCGCCAGAGTGAGAGCAGGGTATAGGCGACGCGGCGCAACACGATCACGACGACGGTCGCTCGCGGGTTCTGCTCGATCCACGGGTGGTCGTCCTCAGCGAAAGCCGTGTCGAGAATTTGGTGGGAGGTCTCGACACCCCAGTGGCGACGCACGACGAGGAGCCATTGCGCGTCCGTCAGCCGAGAGCGTGGCAAGCTCGAAACAAAGTAGCGGTTTTCCGCCGTGATGCGATTGCCGTTCTGGTCGAGCGTCTCGACCTCGACACGGAGCACGGTGCGCAGGTGGTCCCAGCCTTCTGGCGCGGCGCCGGCCTCACCGAGGTAGAGCCGACGCACCACGGTGTTGCCGTGGTCGAAGTCGCTGCTGGTTGCTGCTGCTTGTGCCGGCGCACGTTCACCCAACCAGCGCACGGCCTCTTCGTGCAGTGTCGGCTGTGTGCTCTTGATGGCCATCAGGTAGTGAAGCCCGCGGTCACGTGCGGCCTGGGCGTTTTGCTTCGAGCAAGCGCCGGCATCGTAGGTGACGAGTCGGAACAGGTCGCAGTTGCCGTAAGCCAGCTGCGGCGCCGAACCTTCTGGAGCTGACGCTGTGCAACTGCGCTCGCCAGAACTCCCGGTCGAAAGCAGCGTACGCTTCATGCGGCGACGTCCTCCTCGTGTTGACGGGAGCACCGGTCGCACGCTTGTTGACGATTGTGGTCCAGCCGCCGCTTGCGCGCCTCTTGCCGCCGAGCAGCGAGCTCGGCAGGCACTCGAGCCCCGCGCCCGAAGTACATCTCGTCCGGGGTCTGCCCGTCGAACGCACTGTGGGGCATCCGCTCGTTGTGCTCGACCACGTAGAACTCCACGAGCCTCTTGCCGGTCGCGATGCTGTCGAGTTGGTGCAGGAACAGCCACTGATGTTTGAGGGAGCGCCACCACGATTCGATCATCGAGTTCGAGAAGCTCACGTCGATCTGCGCGATGACGCGGCGAAGGAAACCTTCACTGAAGAGCGGGTCCACGCTGGCGTTGAGGTTCTCGACGCCGGAGTCCATGTAGACCTCTGCTGTCATCGGCCCCTCCAGGTTGCTCGCCGCCCTCACAAGCACGTCGCGGGTGTTCATGGGATCGAGTCGGTCGGCGATCGTCCAGGCGAGGATTCTCCGAGAGAAGTTGTCGATGACTGCGTGCAAGTGCGCTTTCGTTCCATCGAGCAGCTTGATGATCGTGACATCCACGTGCCACGCGGCGTTCGGCGCGAGCGCGCGCACGCCGACCTTGGGTTTCGGTGGGTAGAGACGGAGTCTCGGCCGCCGCCAGCCGTAGCGTCGGATGAGCTTGCCCCAGCTTGCCGGGTGAGCGAGGACTTCACCGACGCGCTGGGCGTGCAAAGCCAGCGCTCGGATGGACATGTGGCGATGTTCCTTGGACTGAACCAGGCTGCCGATTGCCTCGACCTCCGGCTGGGTCAGTCGCTGCGGCACAGTGCGCGGACAGCTTGGGCGGTCGTCGAGATCGCATGCTTTTTCGGCTCGCAACCAGACGTGATAGCGCGCTCGGGAGAGGCGGAGCACTCGGAGCGCCGCGGATAAGGCCATGACCTTTCGTGCGCGCTCGATCGCATCGAGCAAGAGTCGCTTGCCGGCCGCATCCGGCACGCGGCAGGTTTCGAGCTTGAATCCAGAAGTGCGTAGCAATGCCAGAAGCAGTCGAACAACTGTGATGAGCACCGCGGTCCGCCGCTCGAGCACGACGACACGAGCGCGAAGCTCGCCCTCCGCGCCAAGGTTCGGCTCCAGACAGACGACGCTCCCCATGCCTCGCCGGATCCAGCTCCGAACTGTCGAGCGCGGGATCTCGAGCTCCGGAAACAGCCCCGGATCCCCGGTCTCGGCGATCTGCTGCTTGATGCGGTGGTCGTACGTGCGGCGGGAGCGAGTGCTCATGTCGTCAGCAGAGCATGCACGGGCGCGTCAGTATTGGCGCGCGGAGAGTCGGAAAAAAGCGAAGGTTTTCGCGGTGTGCAATTGCATCGTGACGGCTACAGAATGTTCAGCGCCGTAGCTGGGCGACGATCATCACCAGCCAGATCGACCCGAAGCACTGGTACGACTACCTCACCGACCCAACCACGGCGGACGCCATCTGTGACCGCGTGCTCCACACTGCGCACCGGATCGCGCTCAAGGGTCCGTCGCGACGCAAGACGGCCGCCGACGCCCCGTGACCTGCACGCACGCGCCGGATTGAGCCAGGCGCGGATCGAGCGATACGCTGACCCGAACCCAACGAGGAGAAACCAGGACACACGAACAACTCGGACGTCGCTTCGCTCCGATCAGGATGCGGCGGATTGAGCGATCAGGATGCTGTGAAACAGGTGATCACCATGGGCGAAATGCGCAGGCGACCACCCCAGACCGAGTGGACTTCGATGACGCCCTGCTCTTGGTCGTGGAAGTAGTAGACGTGGCAGCGGGCCTTCTTCATCAGCGTGCGTTGGATTAGCTCATCGCGGAGAATTCTTCGATGAACAGGTTCTTCGCGTCGGGGTTCTCGCGCCACCAAGCGTCCTCAGCTGCAAATTGCCGCTGCGCCTCTTCAAGCAGGACGAGCTTCACGACGGGCTCGATACTGCTCCAGGTATTCCCAAGCGTCCATTCCTCGACCCGCTTCTGAGTCGTCCAGTGCGCGGTCCAGCGAGGCGTGGAGGTCTGCGCGCTCCTCGGCGCTCAGTCCGTCGTCGATGACAACGACTTCCACCTCCGCGCCGTCGGGCAGGTTCGTGGGTTCATCGAGCACCAGCCGACCGTTGGCAACTCGCAGCTTCCGCGCGTGCATGCCGGTCATGGTACCGCGCTTCTGGCTCGCCCGCACGGGGAAGCAAGAGGCTCGCCAGACCAAAGCGGATGGGCGAACTTAGGCGAGTAGGGCGCGTTGTCGTGGCTACTTCGCCCATCCGCAACCTGGTCGCGCCGAAGCCACACCTCGCCAACGACTGCCCGGAGTCGCGTCCCCTCGAGCTTCGCTCGGTGGGTCGCGTCGTCGAGCTTCCGAGGGTCGGCGGATTGCACCGCCGATACAACAGGCTCGCAGCGTGATCACGATTCTCCCGGCGAGGTTGGGTTTTCACTACCCGCAGCCGTCGCTCCGGGACATCGCCGCGCTGTTCGGGGAGTTCATGCCGGTGCGCGAGAAGTGGCTGCACCTGGTGCGCAACGTCGAGAAGCGCATCGCGCTGCCCGGCACGCGCTACGTGGTGGTCACCGGGCCGAGCGGCAGCTCCCTCGACGACGCCGCGTACCTGATCGGCCAGCTCCGGGATCGATCGCTGGACGCGACCGCGGTGCTGTTGAATCGCGCGGTGGGCGCGACGCCGGCGTGGATCCCCGAGCTGGAAGCGCGCGTTGGCGCAGAGCCCGCCCTCGGCGACGCGATCGCGGCGTACCGGAGGGAGTTCGGGGCGCGGGAAGGTCAGACGCAGCACCTCGGGTAGTTGATCGGAGTAGTTGCCCTCACCGTGATCCGCAGACACCCGGTCCACCGCAGATCACGCCACGCGTGGACTGGACAAGCTGATTTGAGCCCTGCGTCGGGCGTTTGGCAGCAGGTGCCCATCTTGACAATTTACCAAGCCTGGCTAGGCTTCCTATGGGTGCCTCTTCGGAAAGACGATGCGAAGAGGCTCATCCGCCAGCTCATGCAGGCGGGGAGTTTCCACCTGACGCCTCACGCCCGAAGGGAACGCGACAAGGACCAGCTCAACGACGTCGACATCGTCAACGTGCTCCGCGCCGGCACGGTCAGCGAGGCGGAGCACGAGAACGGAGACTGGCGATATCGGGTTCGAACGCAGCGGATCACGGTGGTCGTTGCCTTCGAGCCTGCCCCCGATGAGGCGGAGGATGAGAACGACATCGAGCTGGTCGTCGTGACGGTTTGGAGATCACAGCCATGAAACGAAAGTGCAGAGCGTGCGGCAAAGGCGATCTCGTTAGCGGGCGAGAGCGCGTGAACTACACCGATTCGGGGCTCCCGAATGTGTGGCTCGACAACGTGGAGGTGCGCCGCTGCCCCATGTGCAAAGAGCACGTGGTGATCATCTCCGCCGTGGAACATCTTCATCGAGCCATCGCACTCGCCGTCACCATGAAGCCGAGCCGGCTCACGGGGATGGAGGTACGATTCTTGCGGAAGATACTCGGGTTTTCGGGGGTCGATTTTGCCCGCCATGTTGGTGTGGATCCGACCATTCTCTCCAAGTGGGAGAACGATGCCCTTCCGATCGGAGAGCAGTCCGACCGGCTTCTCCGCATGATGGTGGTGCACGGTCGTCCCATTGAGGAGTACCCACTGGAGAAGTTGGCGAACATCGACTCCAACAGTCACGAGCCGGCGAAGATCAACCTCCGTGTTTCGGGGCGCGAGTGGCAAGCGGTTGCTTGAGGAAGTTCCGCGCGAAGTGCTGCGAGCGAGCGGCATCAAGTGGTCATGAAGTCTACCCGTGAACTCACCCGAGCCGACTTTGCACGACACCTGCGGCGGAGCCAGCGCGAGCGCATCATGCGTGGAGAGCTTGAACCGGGGGACGTCGCTGCCCTACGGCGATTCATCGGGCTGAGTCAGGCGAAGTTCGCCGAGCCGCTCGGGATCAGCGTGCACACGCTTCTTAACTGGGAGCAGGATCGCAGGACGCCCGAGCTTTGGCGGCGGCTTAAGACTGATCCATTCGCGGGCCACCGACTGATCCACCCCGGGCGGCCTGCCGCGGCGGGATCGTGATCCACCTCGGTGTCCTCGTTCGGGCGCTCGACGCCATCCGGCAAATGCCTCACGGCCCGAGGACGGCTTGATCCACTCGCGAGCCTTGCCCACAGGTGGCGAGCGCGCACCCAGCGCGGAGCGACGCGTCCCCTCCACCCGACTATGAGGTGGCGCCGCTGCGCCGAAGCGTTCAAGGAGTTCTACAGCCAGAGCCACCACATGGCTCCGTTCGGGACCACCTACGCCCGGCGAATACGAACGCCACTCACCCGGAGCAACGCGTCCCCTCCGCCCGCGTGCGCGCGAGCGTCGGCAAGGCGTGCGCGTTTCTGACATGACGCCACCCCTCGCGCGCACCGGGCTTGGAGGGGACCGGCGAGCGAAGCGAGACGAGGGGAGGCAGGAACAACCTGGTCTCGAACGTGGTCGGCGCCATCGCGATCCGGGACATCGCGGCGCTGTTCGGGGAGTTCATGCCGGTGCGCGAGAAGTGGCTGCACTTAGTGCGCAACGTCGAGAAGCGCATCGCGCTGCCCACGACCCTGGGACGACCCTGGGAAGTGCCCGGAGGGGCAAGTCCCTGAAGAGGGAGCACGCGCTACGTGGTCGTGACCGGCCCGAGCGGCAGCTCCCTCGACGACGCGGAGTACCTGATCGGCCAGCTCCGGGATCGATCGCTGGATGCGACCGCGGTGTTGCTGAATCGCGCGGTGGGCGCGACGCCCGCGTGGATTTCTGAAATCGAAGCGCGCATCGGCAGTGAGCCCGCCCTCGGCGACGCGATCGCCGCGTATCGGAGGGAGTTCGGGGCGCGGGAAGGTCAGACGCGGCAGGCGCTGACCGCGCTGGCCGGCATGGTGCCGAAGAAGACGCCGCTGGCGGCGTTGCCGGCGTTGAAGACTAGTGGCGCGCGGCAGAAGTTTCGCTGGTTTCTTTTCCGTGTGCGTGTCGTCGGTGTAGTGGGGTGACATGATCGACTACAGCGCGTTCGCGGGCCGAGCGCACGGTGGTCGTCCGACGGTTCCGCTCGCACGGGGATGGCACAGGAAGGGCGAAAGCTCGGAAGATTTGGGGATGGGACGGACGAGGTGATCGGTGCGCTGATCGAGGTGCATCGGCATCTCGGTCCAGGGCAGATGGAATCCGCATACGAGGCCTGTCTATCTGCCGAGCTGTCCGAACGACGGCTCAGGTTCGAGCGGCAGCGACCGCTACCAATCCGCTACCAATCCGCCAAAAAGGCGTGCACCTTGACTGCGCCTATCGCCTCGACCTGGTCGCTTCCAGATCATATCCTCCTGGAGCTCGGGGCGGTCGAGCGGCTGCTCCCGATTCACGAAGCGCAGGTCATCACCTATCTGCGCCTTTCGCAGTTGCCTGGCGGCCTGCTCGTCAACTTCAACGTGACCGCGCTCAGAAATGGCCTGCGGGGGCTCACGCCTGACCCCCCCAAATCCTTCCGCTCTTCCGCCCTTCCTGTGAGAGCCCAAATGAGCGCAGGTCTCAGGGGCGAATCCACTCGAACTTCGGCCGCGCGGCACTAGTGACCCGCGGGAGATCCTGGTGACGCTCGCGGGGGAGCTGGGGGGAACGGCGTTGGTGGCGGGGTGAGTGCCTTTTGAGCTGGGGCCCGTTCCCGTCCTTCCGCCCAGCGCCTGGCATGCCGTGCCCGCGTCTGATTCCACGGCCCTCAGCCTGGCTCGTCGAGCCGGTTCGGAAGCGGGCGGATGGGCGCTGCTTTCGGCTCGCCAAAGAGCCAGCGGGCACCATCAGGCTCCGGATCAGGCACTGGCCGACCGGGTGCTGTGCACGAGCAACTCGACTTTCCTGCCCAGCAGTTTCGGGGGGTTTCCGAGGTCTGGGTAGCGTTCGCTGGGTCGATCGCGATTGGGCGGTGAGTCACGCATCGCCGTTCGCGAGCGCGGCTTCGAGCCAGCCGGGGGTCGCTCCCTGAACCACGAGCCGCCCGCCGCGCGCGACTGCGACGAGCCGGGGTGGCGTCCATCGTGTGGTCGAGTCGTAGACACGAACGCGCTCGAAGGTACCGACTGCCTTCCGGAGATTCTCGACGCTCGCTTGATGGATCGCGCGGATCTCGCGCTCGGACGCGCCGTGGCCGCCCGCCTGCGCGCGTTGCAGCACGCGCGCCACGTTCTCGGCGATCGAGTCCGTGGCGACGAAGCGCATCAAGGTGGCGAAGCCGTTCTTGCGTGCGAGCTCCGCTTGCCCGATCGCGGCCGTGGTCCGAAGCGTCGTCTCGACCGCGAACGACTCCCGTCGCATGATGTGATCGAGGACGAATCGCTCGCACTCCTTCGCGACGGCGCGTCGGACATCGCGCGGGATCGCGCGGTAGCTCCCGAGGATCTGCGCGCACCGGTCGTCGATGTTGAACGCATCGACGCCGAAACCCGTGACCGGGAAGAACCTCGTCTTGCCGCTGCCTGGGGGGCCGGCGACGACGATCATGCGCGGCTGCGACATCGCGGGTCAGCCGGTTTCGAGCGTCGTATCCGAGTCGGGCAGCATGTCCGGCGGCAACTCGCGCGAGACGAGATCGCCGTTCGCGTCGATGATGCCGAGCCGTTGGAGGCGGACGCGCTCGGCCGCGATGCGCGCGGCGGCGAGCGCCATCACCCGGCGCTCCCACTCCTCCTCGTCCTCGGGACGGTCGAGGTCGAGGTCATCGAACGGCGCGCTTGGGATTGCCGATGCGAGGTCGTTCGCGTGCGCGTGCATGATGAAAGGATGCCCGGTTTGCGTTGGAACGGCCACCATCCTGTGCAGCCCGAGAAGTCGCTCGTTTTGGCGAGGAGGCAACGCAGATCCGGCGCCCTGCTTGGCCGCGTTCACCATCTGCTGCCGCTTCTGGGCGGACCGAACCCCCGCTGCGATGTCGGTCGGGAGCGCGACCACGTGCACCTCGACCTCCATCGCGGTGAGCGCGGCCTTTCTCCAGCCACCTCGCAACCCGCGGGCAGCGTCGTCGTCAGTCAGGACGAGCAGAAGGCGGGCGTGGCCGCAGGGGATCGCGAGCCTGCGTGCGGCCACCAGCTTGAATGCGTCGGCAAGCAGCTTGTCCGGTTGGCTTCCCTTCAGCCGACCCTGGAGGGCGTAGACTTCCGCGAGAATCGGCGGCGGGCCGTCCGCGCCTCCGTCGATCTCGACGAGTGAGCCGTCCGGCAACTGCAACGTGCGTGGCAGGAGCTCGACTCCAAGCTTCGTCCCGAGTGCCTTGAGCACGAAGGCTTCGGCGCGTCTCTGCTCGGCGCTGTCGGACACGTGCGTGGAGGCCATCTACACCACCATGCCCGATCAGGATCGCAGGGGCGCGCTCCGGGCGCGATCACGTGCGAAACAGACTCGCGACCTTCGAGGCGTTGAGCACCACGCACTTCTGGCCCTCCGCAGGAACGGGGAGGAGGAACGCGCCTCGCTCCAGCTTCTTCGCGATGCAGCGATTACCGCTCTGATCGCGCGTGTAGAGCACGAGCGTATCCTTCCTTCGATTATGAAAGCGCACGGCGGTCGCCGGATCGAGCGTCAGCCCGAGGTCGCGTTTGCAGGCGAGGCGGAGACGGTCAGCGCCAAAGCGGACGTTGATGGGCACGGTGTAGCGAACCAGCCGTCGCGCGGATGGCGGGATGAACAGGTCGAGCATGATGACGCGTTGGACGAGCCTGCCTCACGCTGACATCCACGGTGACCCACGTCGCGACGGAGCTCGTCCATCAGCTCCTCGGTCGTCTCTTGCCCAAGACCCGCATCGAGCTCGGCGATCCCTTCGTCGATCGCGGCGGGGAGCACCGCGGCCGTCCTCTCATTGTCCGCGTTCTCGCCGTTGCTCATCGCGGCTCGACGGTCGAAGTTCAAAGCAGGTGGCAGAAACGCGAAAGCCCTGCGGTCACAGGGCTTTCCAGGGTTGCGCGGGCCTGCAACTCGACTTTCCGAACCGCGAAATTCCCGAGGTTTTCGAGTGCTGGGAGCCGTTCGATGTCGCTGTTGCGGTCGGGTGGGGCTGGATACGCGACGCTCGGCTCCAGCGGGCCCGTGCTCGACTGGTCCGTCCCGAATCGGCTCACGCGCGTCGAAGGCATCGTCGGCGCAGGCGGCACCGAGTCGCAGTTGCGGTACGCCGCGGGCGTGTTGGCCGAGCTACGACCGGATGCTACGATCCGCTCCTGATGAGCGAATGGCACGTCCGTGTCGGCAAGGGGTTCGAGGCGGACCGCCGATGGGACATCGAGTTCTGGGCAGCGGGTCGGCGCCGAGGCGCGATTCGCGCAGGTCGGCAGTCGTGGTGTGTCCCGCTCCCTGACGCTCACACGGCTCGCGACCGGGCTCGGCAAGCGCTTGTTTAAGGGCTAGTTGGGCGATCCCTGTTGGGCATGGTGCGGAAGAAGACGCCGCTACTTGCATTGCCTGCCTTGAAGACCAGCGATCCGAGGGAGATCTTGGTGACGCTGGCGGGGGAGCTGGGGGGAACGGCGTTGGTTGGGGGGTGAGGCGCTGAGGCGTGCAGGGTGCAAGCCACTGGTCCACCACAGGTCGTCGCTTGCGCTTGGTTCAGGTCAGGACACGGTCGGGTGGCGTCGCGCCGGCGCACTCCAACCGCAAACCTGCGCGCTCACTTGCCGGCGGCGCAGTCCGCCGCGCACTGCCAGTCCGCGATGCACTCGTTGCAGTAGTGGTAGGTCTCGCCTGGCGAGTTGGCGAGGATCTCTTTGCACGGGAAGGCGGGCGACGCCGGATCGCACTTCGGCGTGCCCAGGCACCCGGCCTTCAGGGCACAGAGGACGACGGGGCGCTCCGGTAAACCCCGGCAAGCAGACGCGCAGGGTCCACACGCGCACTTCGTACATGCGGACTCGCCGCCGAGGTCTGAGAGGCATTGGGTCTTGCCGCTCAGGCCGCCCTCGCACTGCCCATGCCAGCATACGGCCGGGAAGGGACTCAGATTGCACTGCAGAAGCGGAGGCAGACAGGCGTCGAGGGCATTGGCCAGCTTCTCGAACTCTGCCTTGGCGTGGGAGGCGTTCAGGTAGAACCCGCCCGCCTGGATGTGTTGGCTCGGGCAAAGCTCCTGAATACCGGACTCCGCACTGACGAAGACGCAGTCCGCATCCGCCGTGCATGCCTTGTTCGCCTTCACGAACGCTATCAACGCCGCCTGCTCCGCGGCGCACGCCCCGAGGGGGCCGTCGGCGTCCGCGGAGCCGTCGAGGGCGCCGCCACCGCCCCCACCCGGAGCTCCGTCGCTGCCACCGAACCCGGCCGCGCCCGCCGCCCCGGCGTCTGGCTCTCCCGCGACGTTGCCGTCACAGCTCGAGCCGACCCCGGCCAGAAGCAGGCACACGGCTGAAATCCTGACCGCCCGCACCATCGCCTCCCTCACCACGAGTCCCACGCGACCCCGAACGTCGTCCCGCTGGGACCGTTCCAGTAGGCGAGGAAGATCTTGACCTTGTAGCCGGCGCTCGCGCCGTCCCCCTCCGGTGCGCAGGCGCTGGAGCCCAAGCCGAGAAGGGCGCTCAACAGCGGTACGAGTGCCCGATGCCCGATGCCCGATGCCGCCCCGCATCCCACAACCATGCGCCGCGTGCGTAATCGGGGCAAGTGTCGGTGCGGGCAATCCGCATGACGAGCCACGCCTCGACCGCGTGCCGGCGGCGTTGCCGGCGTTGAAGACCAGTGACCCGAGGGAGATCTTGGTGACGCTGGCGGGGGAGCTTTCGGGATCGGCGTTGGTTTGGGGCGTGAGTAAGTTGGGGGCTTGGGGGCGGGCCGCGGCGGAGCAATCGGGGCCACAGCCCGATCCCCGTGCTCTGCGTCACCTCACTTGCGTCCGATCTGCCGTGCCCCCGACAGCTTCGCGAGCTTTCGGTCGAATGTCGCGAGTGGCGCGGCAGCAGCGGCCTGCGCCGTCGCGAGGATCAAGCAATCGGAGAAGTCAGCGCTCGATGCCCCGAAATGGCGGAGTGCTGCCGAGACGATCGAGGGACGCTCGACGGTCAAACCTTCGGTGTCGAGCAGCATGTTCAAGACTTCCCCGAGCTGTTTACGCGAAAACCGATATGCGCTCGACAGCACCCACGACGCCTCGACGATCACCACATGCGAGACGAACAGCGGGGCATGCGCTCGCAGGAAAGCCCTCGCCGCACGCGCTTGCTCCTCGTCGTCGTCGAGCAAGAGGCGCAACAGGACGTTAGTGTCGGCCGCGGCCATGTTTCGCCTTCAAGGCACGATCGCGTGCCGCGCGCATGGCGCGGAGCGACCGAGCCTTCACCGGGCGGCGCGCACACACGGCGCGAACGTCCTCGAGAGAGTAGCGCTTCGGCCTGACGACGTATTCTCCGTCGCGTTCCTCCCAGACGAGCTCCGTGCCGGGAACGATGCCCAGTCTGCTACGGACATTGGCGGGAATCGAAATCTGATGTTGCGCGGTCACTCGCGACGAAGCAGCACTCATTGCATTACCCAGTGTAATGGGCGTAGCGTTCTCGCGCAAGCGAAGCGACGGTGTTCGGCGTCGGCCGGCCGCGGTCCGCGATCAGGTGGTCCGGTTCCGAAACCGACTTCTCCCGTCGTGGTCGCCTTCCTGGCGGTCGTGACTCTGGCCACGGTGATCGGTATGTTCGTGTTGATCTTCTTCATGGTCCGTCCCCGCGGTGAGAAAGTTGGACAGGCCAATCTGATGGACTCGAACGCTTCCATCGTGGTGGACGCAAAACCGGGTGACGAGCTCTCCTTTCGCACGGATACCGTCATCCGTACGCCCGTAGTCGCCCTGAGCGACGACGAGCGTCGTGATCATGAAGCGAGTGAGCTACTCCGCAAGTCACAGGCGGCCTGCCAACCCAAATGCGAAAACGGTCAGTGCAGGAGGTAAGACCCTAATTGCACGGTTCCTTGACCAAGTCGGTCAGCGGCGCGGCTAGGCGGTAGATCGTGATGTCATCGTTGTACTGGGTGCCCTGCGCGGTGGTAGCGCTGGCGTACATGCCCCAGTGCGCGCGGGTCACTTTGGTGCCGGGGTTGGTCGCGAGTTGCGCCACGTCCGCTTTGAGCACCGCGACGCCGTCTTGCCATACCTGCACTTTGCCGCTGCTTCCGGTGTAGTGGAGGTACGCGGTGAACCGTACCCACTTCTTGAGCGGGAAATTCGGCTGCGGCGTGGGACCGATGTAGGTGCCGCCGAAGGGAGCCGTGTGTGCGAACTCGAGCTTCTTGTCGCGCACGCTCATGGTGTGCAGCGCCCACTCCCCGGCGCCGCCGTCTTCGTTGCCCCAGGTACCAAAGTGGATCCAATCAGTTTGGGACAGCTTCGCGTAGTCCACGTCCAGGTAGACCCAAAACGTATTCACAAGCGGCGTCTCGAT
Source organism: uncultured delta proteobacterium (assembly GCA_963716725.1). Taxonomy (GTDB): domain Bacteria; phylum Myxococcota_A; class Polyangia; order Polyangiales; family Polyangiaceae; genus JADJKB01. The sequence goes on along the minus strand of CAVQUB010000032.1, from coordinate 136,988 downwards.
GCTGGTGTGCAGCACAGGATACGCGCGGTGGCTGTCCGCCGCGGCGCCGACGATCCAACCTTTGTAGGCCTTGCTTCCGCCGTGCACCGGCTGGGCACTGCCTTGGTCGATGATCGTCCACGCCGACACACGCCCTGATGGCATGCTGCCATTGGCCGACCAGGCACCGGTGTCGTAGTTCAGGAACTCGCCGGGGAAGCCCTTCTCGAAGCCGCTGTTCCATACGTTCGTGCAGCCCGCGCTAGTCCCGCCGGTGCCTGTACCGCCCGTACCGCCGGAGCTCGTGCCTGCGTTGCCGCCGGAGCTCGTGCCTGCGTTGCCGCCGGAGCTCGTGCCTGCGTTGCCGCCGGAACTGGTGCCTGCAGTCGCGCCGCTGCCGCCAGTGCCCGCGGAGCCACCGCCCGCGCCGCCCGTTGCGGTGCCGGCGGTTCCCGCTGCGCCTCCACCCGACGACGACTTCGTCGCGTCGTCTGACCCGCCACAGGCAAGGGCCAAAGTGAAACTGCTTGCCGCGATAAGTGCGCCCAGTCGCATCCCAGTGTTTCCCATAAGCATAGCGTTCGCCCCATCGGCACCGGTAGTTTCGCACGATCTCTTTGCTCGGGCTAGCCTCCGGGGCGGAGGTTTCCGGTTGCTCGGAGTGATTCCGGCGAGGCGTCCCCGACCCCTCCGGCTTCGGCGAACGCGGCTACGAGCGTCCGAGTCGCTCCGGCTCATCCGCATCGGGGTCCAGAGCACCAGCTCGCTTTGCGATGCGGTACTCGATGCAGCTGCGGAGCCAGTCGGCGTCGTCCGGGTCCACCGACATGCGGATGATGGCGCCGTCGCTGATCTAATTGAGCGACGGGTCGAGCTGGTGATTGACGCGCACCAATTCCAACTCGTCCAGCGGCATCGCTTCGCGCCGCCGCCAACCGAGCCCACTCTCGACGACCACCTCCCGTTTGTCGAGCGTCAGGGTGTGTTCCCCCAAGCGCCAACCAGGATGAGCACCGCGGCCCCAACGCCGAGCACGCCGCCGAAGTGCCACAGCAGTGGCAAGGATTGCTGACTCGTCAGCACGAACACCACCAGCGAAGGCAACCCCGCCGCCAGGCCACCGCGCAGGTACAAACGCCCGAGCTGCTGCAATCACCGTCCCGAAGGTCGCCGCGGTGCTCGACCTGGTTCGTGTTCTCGGCGCTCTGAGGTTCCACTGTGTTCTGCATGAGCATGAGCATGAGCGTGCTCGCCTTCGTCTCGTCTCGCGGGCACCAGGCGTCCTTGTTCACACGCCGTACTCGACAGCGCACGCCTGACCCCCGCACGCTCTCGTTTCTCGATGCGACTCGTATGCCTGTGAGCTCAAGCCCTCGAGAGGGCTGCGGCCAGCGCCGTCGCGCGCTGAAGTGCGGCCTCGAGCCCGGCTCGGCCGACGTTCACACCGGGTAGCGCCACGGTGACCGCGTCGTCCCCGAGCGTGAGCCGCCCCGGTCCTCCCAGCGAGCTCCAGAGCGTCCGTGCCGCGCGGCCCAGCGCGTCCCGCGCGCGCGCCGGGTCGGCCGCACGCACGGCCACGCGCCGCTCGAGCTCGGGCCAGCCGATGCCCTCCGCGGTGCCGCCCTCGACCGCCTCGAGCCCGGCCCCGAGCGGAGGCGTGATGGCGGCCGCGACACGGGTGACGTGGTGGGACGCGTCGTAGCCGTGCTCGTGGCCGACGACCCAGGAGACGCGGACCGAGCGGCCTCGGAACCTGCCCTCGGCGAAGCCCGAGAGCGCGCCCCGTTCGCCGAGCGTCAGACCCAGCGCGCGGCACGCCTCGCTCGGTCCTCCCGCGAGCCCCTGCGCGATGCCCCGCCCGCCGCGCAGCGTGCTCCAGAGCATCCAGCCGACCAGCAGAGGCAGCGCGAGACAGAAGGCCGCGCCGACCGCCATCTTCAACCACTCGGGGAGCGCTTCGACCACCACGCGAGACTGTCGCACGGTTCCCTCTGCGCCGGTCCGGCGTCGCCCTGGCGCAGGCCACCCGGAAACCCTGTAGCCTCCAGCGAGCGACTGCGCATTGCCAAGCCATGCGATGCGCTCTCCACCCTTCATGCTCGCCGCCCGGAACGACCGGCGCCCTGCCAACCAGGACAGTCTCGATCAGATCGGGCGGCTCAGGTATCCGACGACTCCCTGCGCCAGGGCGATGAACGAAACGAATCCCTCCGGATCGGTGATCGCGTGCCGTAGCCGCAGCCTGACCCCGTCCGGTGACACGATCAGGATCGGAAATCCCTCCTCGCCACGCTGGATCTGAGGCCAGCCACGCAAGCTGGCGGCGATGGTGTCGAGATCGATCGTGGCCGGCAGTTCGGCGGAGGCTAGTGCCGTGACTCCCGCCGCCCCACCCACGGGACGCAGGCCAACGGCAAGATCGGCCAGATCGGCGCCGACGAGCCCGGCGAGAAGCCTGCGACCGAGCGGGTTGTCGAGGCTGGCCAGGAGCATCGACGCGAAGGACGCGGTCTCGGGCGGCAGGGCCGGACCGACGATCACCATGCCGCCGGGCCAGGTTGGCCTCGCGGCGATGAACTCGGTCACCTGCCGGAGGTTGCCGCCGGTGCTTTGCGACGTCGGCTGCACGACCTCGACCTGCCAGGCGCCGTCAGCGGCGCGGAGGCGGACCCGCGCCGGCCGGCCAAAGCTCGCCGCGGCAAAGCTCGCCTGCCAGTCCTGCCGGCGGGCCATGTCGCAGATCGCCTGTCGGCGCGCGCGTTGCAGCCGGAAGAGCCAGAACACGAAGGCCAGGCCAGCGACGACCCCGAGCCCGAGCAGCGTTGCTGAAAGGGCGAGGCTCATCTGGAGAACTGGGGTATCGCGAGCGCGCCACGGGAGGAATTCGGAAACCGGAATCCGGCCGGACGATCGGCTCGAGAAGTGCTGTTATCACGTCAAGGCCGTCGATGTCGACCAGGCGAACGGCTCGGCCACAGTCCGGGATGGATCGCGGTCTGTTGTCTGCGCTCGCGGTGCTTCTGACGTACGGCACCCTCGCCGCGTGCGGCAGCGACTCGGATGCGTGCTGCGCGCCTTGCGTTCGATCCAAGACCGCCCGGTGGGTGGACCCGTACGGGAGCGCGGTGGACTGTCGGGCGAAGCCGTCGCCTGCGCCAAAGCCGTCCGATGGTTCTGTTGCCGTCCACGACGGCCGGTAGCGCGCGCCGAGCGCCCCGCTCAGCTCCCGAAGGGATCCTCGAACTTCGCGCAGTACAGATCGAAACCGCCCTTCCCACTCGGTGTTGAGATCGGAAAGCGGATGCGGGTCGCTGGGCAGCTCCGGAGGTTCGCCCTTGGGACCGGGGTAGCTGCAGATGCACCCGTTCGGCGCGTTGGCGACGAGTACCAAGCCGACAGCAGCTGCAAGCTTGCGGATCGAATGCGATGGGAGCTTCGCCGGAATAGCAGCGTGCGGCGGCAGTGGCGAGGAGTGCGTCCTACCGTGCATCGGCGCAGTTCAGGACACTTCTTCGCGGCCCCCGATCCTCCGGCAGCCGGGCCAACTGCGCCCTCATCTGTTCTGCCTGGGCGCCGTCGGCCGCAGGGTCCGACGCACGCGAGTTGCTTGACGACGTCGTCTCGGACGCGCAAATCTGGAGAACTTCGTGATGACTGAAAGCCGGGAACATGATCTCGCCAACCTGGACCTGTCAGCGACCGAGATGCGGGCGATGGGCGAAGCCGTGCTGGCGCGGGTCGTCGCGCATTTGGCCGGCTTGCCCGCTGCGCCGAGCTGCGGTGACTTTAGGGGCATCGAAGCCCTGTGCCGTTCGATGCGTGAAAGCGTGCCGGAGCAGGGCACGGCCTTGGATGCGCTGCTCGCCCCCCTCTTCGATGAGTGGATCCCACGCTCGTTCACGGCTCCGGGTCCGGGCTACCTCGCCTACATCCCGGGCGGCGGCATCTATCCGGCCGCACTCGCCGATTTCATCGCCGACACGACCAACCGCTTCACCGGTATCTGGCAGGCGGCGCCGGCACTCGTGCAACTGGAGGCCAACGCGCTCGATTGGCTGCGCGACTGGATGCAGTTTCCCGCCGAAACGCGCGGACTGTTCACCACCGGTGGCTCGATGGCGATGTTCAACGCGATTGCTTGTGCGCGCGAGAAGTTGCTCGGCGACGACATCCGCGCGGGCACGCTGTACGTGTCGTCGCAATCGCACCATTGCATCGCGAAAGCGGCAAGACTCGCCGGAATCGCCCACGATCGGGTCCGAATCATCGACGTCGACCACCAGTTCCGCCTACGCGTGGATGAACTGGAAGGTTTCGTTGCCGCCGACCGCGCGGCTGGCCTCAAGCCTTTCATGGTGTTCTCGACCGCCGGCACCACCAACACTGGCGCAGTCGATCCGATCGGCGCGGTGGCCGATCTCGCCGCGCGCGAGCGCTTGTGGCATCACGTGGACGGCGCCTATGGTGGCTTCTTCCACATGCTGCCCGAGCTGAGGCCCTCGCTCGCCGGACTGCCGCGCGCCGACTCGATCACTCTCGATCCGCACAAGGGCCTGTTCCTGCCCTACGGTACCGGCGCCTTGCTGGTCCGCGACGGAGAGGCGTTGCGTGCGCTGCATTCCTCCACTGCCGGCTATCTGCCAGACAACCAGAGCGAGTTCTACGATCCGGCCCAGTACGGGCCGGATCTGTCGCGTGGCTTTCCCGGACTGCGCGTCTGGTTGACCCTGAAATTCTTCGGCGCCGAGCGCTACCGCGCCGCGCTGGCCGAGAAACGCGCACTGGCGGTCTGGGCGGCAGATCGAGTCGCTCAAATTCCCGGCATCGTCATGGACGCTGCGCCTCAACTCTCGCTATTTGCCTTCCATTTGGCGGATCCAGCCCTGAGCACGCGCGAGGCCGAAGACGTCGCGACCCGCGCTCTGATGGAACGCGTCACCCGCCGCGGCCAGCTCATGCTGACTGGCGCCACGGTCGGCGAGCGCTTCCTCGCCCGCATCTGTGTGCTGAGCTTCCGCACCCGCCGCGCGGAAATGGAGCTCTGCGTGCGGCAGGTGGCCGAAGAGGCTGCGCTGCTCCTCGCCGAGGCTCGGCGAACTGGCGGCCCGCTCACCGCCTGACCCCCACAAGACCGGTCAAGCCCTCGAACCTGCCGTGACTTGGCGCGGCTGGAATGGTGGATCCCGCCAAGGTGCTCGTACTTCACCTCTCGAGCGTTGGGCGAGGCCGGAGCTTGGGGGACGTCGTCCTGGGGCTCTTTGGGCGCCCGCTTTCTCGTGCGGTACCCGGCTGCCTTCCCCGAGATGTTTCATCGTTCGCAGGCCACTCGCGAGCCTGCGCGACAAGCTCGCTGGAACGCGGACGCGGCTGCGGCCGGATCGGCGTCGAAAGAGCTCCCCGCGAGGCGAGGGAGCTGCACGCCGTGCACGTAGACGAAGCCTGCGATGGCGCAGGACGTGGAGACGTCGCGACCCTCCTCGCACGCGCGCGTCCAGTCCTTGGCGAAGTGGGCCAGCGTGTTGCAACCTGCGCGGCTCCCCTGGAAGCAGGCACACTGCGCAAAGTACATGAGCGTCTCTGCCGTTTCGGCGTTCTCCCCCTGGCGCGAGGCGACGTCCGCAGCGCTCCGGTAGCAGGTGTCGGGCTCGTGGCATCCGCAAACGAGCTTGCCCCCGTGATATCCGGGGGCTGCGGAGCAGCTCGTCAGGACGCCGAGCACGCAGAACCACAGCATCGAGACGCTAAAGAACGAGGGCATGCACTCCTGGAGCCCGCGTGGCGGCGGCGGTCGCGGGATTTCTCGCTCGCCGGCGGGCGGATGGGCACCGAGGGGCCATTGATGGCTTCTTCTATCGTTCTCCGCCGAGGCAAAGCAAGAGACAGCAAGACTCGTTTGGGGGCGTCTGGTGACGGACAAGGAACTCGACGGCCGCGCTCGGCTCACCGACTTCCAATCCAGAGCGGGCCGACGGCGAGATCTGCTCGCGCGCCGGCAGGAGCGGCAGTATGTACGGCACCAATGATCCGATGGCTGCCACGGCTGGCCGAGGCCCGACTCTCGGCGCTGCCGCTCGCGCTCTGGAGTTGCGGAGCCCCAACCGTGGCCACGACGGAGGTCGAGCCCGCTGCTGCGCCGAGAGTGGAGGCATCACTCGCGCCCGCGAGTCCGTCGGCGAGCGCGCCCGCAGCACGCAGCCACTTCACCGGAGATCCCGGAGGCGGACCGTTGAAGGTGACCAGCGCGGTCTTCCACTGGCGCCCGCTCGCCGACGACATGCAGCTCGTGTTCGCGGATGTGCCCAATCTGTGCAATTTCCTCCGCGCCGGAGCCTGGCCGCGCGGCGCGCGGCTGCTCATGCTCTCGCTGAAGCAGAATGACGATCAGGACGGCCTCTTTTCCGCCGGCGACTACCCGATCAGGAGCGGGAAGGCGCGAGCATCGCGAGATACGAAACGCGCAACGCTCATGGAGCTCGGCGCAGACTGCCGACCGGTCACTCGGGTCGACGCGCAGTCCGGCAGCGTGCAGCTCGACGGCCCGACGGTCAGTGACCGCGCACCTGTACGGGGCAAGCTCGAGCTCGACTTCGCCGGCGGCAGCCTGAAGGGCAGCTTCGAGGCGACCTACTGCCCCCAATCGGAGACCGAACCGCAAGGCTGCGAGTGAACGCGCTCCGGCCGCCGAGGCGGCGAATTGCGCCGAGGCCGTGGCAGCGAAAGCGCGCTCAGGGCCCGGCGGAGTTCACGCCCCCGACATCCCGAACCATGTCCGCTCCGCGCAAACTCCTCACTCTGCTCGGACTCGGCGCCTGACTCGTCTTCGGCTGCTCGGGCGGCGACGGCGGCGACGGCACCAAGCACAGCGGCGGCGCGGGCGGCGCGGGCGGCAGTGCTGCGAGCAGCGGGACCGGCGGCGGCGGCGCGGCGGGGTCGGGCGGCAGCGGTGGCGGTTCCGGATCGGGCGGCGTGGCGGGCTCGGGCGGGAGCGGCGGCGGCACGACCCAAGAATCTGTACGAGCCGATCTTGCTCGCCGGCGGGCAAGTGAATCCCGCAAACCACTGGGCGAAATACGTATTCGACACCGTCAGCCAATACAAAACCTGGATCAAAGTCTGGGAAATCTGGAACGAACCGGACTGGGTGTCGAGCTGGCAGGTCACGCAGACCTGGAACGCATCGCCCCCGCTGGCCAAGGATCTGCCGCGCTTCAACGGCTCCATCTACGAGTACGTGCGCCTGCTGCGCGTCTCGAGCGTGGCGGCCAAGCTCGCCCATCCCGAAGCCAACGGTAGCCCCTTCGCACGGGCAATCAAATCGGACCACGGGACGGACCGCAGCAGGCGTCGAGCGCCGAGCGCACGCCTTCGAGGGCGGTGCGCACGAGCTTCACCGACTCGAGCACCTGCGCGCGCTTCTGCTTGGGGATGCGGTCGAGCACGGCGAGCACGCTCGCCTCGGTCAGCCCTCGGAGCCGGGTCGCCTCCGCCTTGCCCGACGCGGTCAGGCGCACCACGATGCGGCGCCGGTCCTCGGGGTCGCGATCGCGGGTGACCCAACCGTGCTTCTCCAGGCCGTCGACCAGCCGCGTCATCGCGCTGGCCGTGACTCGGGAGAAGTCAGCCAAGCCGTTGATGTCTCGCCCTTCGTCGAGCAACGCCTGGAGCACGAGGCACTGCGGCACCGTGACAGTGCCGCAGCAGACCTGCTCGCGCTCGAACACGCCGAACATCCGGCAAATGGCGATCAACTCCGAGCTGAAGTCGTTCATGGCTTCTTGGCTTCGACCGCGTAGCTCCGCACGGTGCCGGCCACCCGCTGTAGCTCGTCGTGCCCCACGGCCGCCACGGCGTCGGCGAAGCCTGGATCCTCGAACATGGATCCGAGCAGCTCGCCGACACCCTTGCTCGAGAGTCGAACGTCCACGAAACCAGCCGCCTCGATCGCCGCCACGTAGTCGTCGATCAGCATCGCGCCGCCCACGCAGGCCGAATACAGCGCTGCCTGCTCGGCCAGGGCCGGGGGCAGCTTCTCGGTCAGCGCGATGTCCGAGACCGCCAGCCGGCCACCGGGCTTGAGCACGCGCCACGCCTCACGAAACACCTGCGGCTTGTCCGGGCTCAGGTTGATTACGCAGTTCGAGATCACGACGTCGATGCTCGCGTCGACAACGGGCAGCTGTTCGATGTTGCCCTCGCGAAACTCGACGCGGTCTGCGATACCGGCTTTGACCGCGTTTTCGCGTGCGCGCGCGAGCATGGCAGGTGTCATGTCGACGCCGATTACCCGACCTTCGGGCCCGATGCGCTCGGCGGCGATCAGCGCGTCGAGGCCGGCGCCCGCGCCAAGGTCGAGGACCTTCTCCCCAGGGCGCAGCGCCGCGAGAGCCGTCGGGTTGCCGCAGCCGACACCGAGGTTTGCTTCGGCCGGAACGCCGTCGAGCTCGGCCGCGGAGTAGCCGATGCCGATGGAGAGATCGCGCAGCCGATCGCTGCCTCCGCGATTTGCGACCTGGCTGTAGCGCGAGCGCACCTCGGCCCGGATGGCGTCGGGGCTGGCGTCGGCGGGCAGACGGGAAGACTCGCCGTCGCAGCAGCTCGGCGCGCAGCAAGAAGATGAGGACGGAGTCGTGGTCATTGGAACGGTTCCTTTCATTGCGGGAGTCAATTGCTGTATAACTCAATCATTGAGTCCTGCAACTATTATTCTGCGAATTGTCCGTCAGAGTCGGGGGATTCCCGGCTCAACGCGCCGACTCGGCCGCAGCCGGCGACTGGCCCAGCGTGGCGCGCGTGCGTGGCAAGGCATCCGGGTAGTTGCGCTGCACGAAGCCGATCAGCTTCTCCCGGATCTCACAGCGCAGGTTCCAATGTGCGCTGGCGTCCTTGGCGCTGGCCAGCGGTCGAACCAACATCGCGTGCTCGTTGGCGTCGGTGACCACGACGCCCCACGCCTCACCGTCCCAGTGCTCCGAGGCATCCAAGATGCGCTTGAGCTCGGCTCGAACTTCATCGACGGGCACGCTGTAGTCGAGCCACAGGTGGACCGTGCCCAAGAGATCCGTGGACGACCGCGTCCAGTTCTCGAAAGGCTTCTCGATGAAGTATGAGGCCGGTAGGATCAATCGGCGCTTGTCCCAGATCCGCACCACGACGTAGGTCAGACGGATCTCTTCGATGCTGCCCCACTGGCCCTCGACGACGACGATGTCGTCGACGCGGATGCGTTGCGTGACGGTGAGCTGAATACCGGCCAGCAGCGTCGCCAAGGTCTTCTGAGCTGCAAACCCCAAGACGACGCCGGCAAGACCCGCGGAGGCGAGCACTCCGTTGCCGATTTGACGCACCGATTCGAAGGTCGTGAGCGCGAAGCCCAGAGCGACAATGAACACGACGAAGTCCGCGATGTTGCGCACACCACGCACCTGCGTGCGCACCGCCCGTGCGTGCAGATCGTCGCTCTCCCCGCCTTCGACGCGGCGGTTTGCGGCCGCTTCAAAGACCCTGACGCCTTTGACCAGGACCCAACCGCCCGCCAATATCATCCCGACCAGGAGGGCGTGCGCGACCGGCGCCGACGCCGACGCTGGGAGCCCAACCAAGGGCAAGACAAGCCGGCCACCCACGAGCGTTCCGAGCGCGCGGAGCGGCGCGGGCATCAAGTCCACGATGGCGTCGTCGATGTGCGTGTCGGTTCGGCCAGCCCAGCGCTTCAGGACAAACAGGAGAAGCGACGCGACCAGGTGGCCGCCCAGGAGCGCCAGTACGAGGTACAGCCCCGCCAGCCAGGGCGAGCCCGGCTCGGGGAGCGTGGCCCCGACGACACGCGCTGAAGTGGCGGAGATGTTCGACATGGCGAGCTGCGCCGATGCAGCGGCGCTAGCCCACTGTCCGAACATTCTCCGCGATCTTCAAGCGCTGATCTTCGCGAGCACCGGGTCGCAAGCCAAATGGCGCTCGATAGCGCCTGCAACGACGCCACTCAAGCCCTAGGATGTCGATCGAGCGGGCCCGCGTCAGCGGAGCGGTTTGGCGTCGCAAGGGACCCGCTTCAGCGCGTCGGAGCCCGAGCTGGAGTCAGGCGGCGTGTCTCCGAGCGGCACCGGAGCGTGCCCATGATCCAAGAAGGCTTCACTGTATTTGCGGTGCCGAATCGGCAGCTCCAGCGTGATGCCCTGGGGACGCTCCCTCAACTGCTCGAGCGTCCTGTCAGCGCTGGTAGGTCGCGGGGACAGAAATCCGATCAAGGCGCCGGTAGAACCGCAATTTCTCTGCGCCAAAGACTGCCCAAGTACAGCTGCCCTCCGTGTTCGAGCGCGCTGGTGATCGGCGAGTACGAAGTGGCGGTCGGATCTTGCAGATTTTCGACGATGGCGCCATTTTCGTCGAGCGCGAGCACGATGGCGTGGCGGGCCGGTTTGGGTTGAAGCGCGGCCGGCAACCGAGCCACGACCTTGCGCAAGAAGGGCTTGTCGGCCAAGGAGTCCAGCCGGGGGTTTCGGGGCGCGAAGAGCGCCAACCAGAAGCGATCTCCGCGCGGTGAGCGCGTGATGTTGTCCGGAAAACCCGGCAGGTTGTCCGCGAACACCTCGCTCGTCCCGCGCCGCTCTCCGCTGAGCCAGATCCGCGTCACGCGGTAAGCCCAGGTCTCGTTGACGAGCACGAATGACTCGTCGGCGGAGAGCGCGACGCCATTGGCGAAAAAGAGCTCGCCCCTGATCAACTCGGTGCGTCCGTCGGGGTGGTACGCGAGCAGCCGACCGTTCGGACGGTGCTCGAGCGCGTCGTCGCGAAAGTCGTGCACGCCGAAGCGATGGCTCGCGTCGCTGAAATAGATCGTGCCGTCGGAGGCGATCTCGAGATCATCGACGAAACGGAAGGGAACGCCGCCCTGCTCCGTCGCGAGCACGCTGATGGATCCATCCTTCGCAATCGCCAGGAGACCCCTCACGGCATCGGCGACGATCAGGCGACCCGTTCGGTCGAACTGCATGCCGAGCGGCCGCCCCCCGGTCGTGGCCATCAGCGTGACGGTCCCATCTCGCGCAACTTGGACGACGCGTCCGTCGCCGAGCCCGGTGAAGATGCTCCCTTCGGCGTCGATGGCGATGCTCTCCGGCCCCGGGAGATCGCCACCGATTCGCTCTACCTTCGCCAGCGCGTCGTTGGCCGGAAGGCTGGGTGCCCGCGCTGGCGACCAGGCCACGGGCTCGAAGGGGACGGGCCACGCCACGAGATAGCCTCCCACCCCGACCAGCGCAAAGGCCGCCACGAACCACCCTCGCTTCACGCCATCGACGCTCTCACCCGCCGCGACACGCGTCAACGCGATCGCCAGCCAGCCGAGTCAGCGTCCGTCCGGTCGAGGGAGAATGTCGCCGGGCGCGATCGGGCCTTCGCGCTTCAGCGCCCAGAAATCATTCAGCGGAACCAGCACGCCGCCAAAGTTGAAGACCTCCCAGCCCAAGAGCAAATCGCTGTCGCTGGGGTTCACGCTGACGAGCGGACAGTAGCCGGCGCGCGAGGGCAAGTCGCCAAAGCGGTTCCCCGCCACCCGGTAGTCGAGGTAGTGCTCGCCAGTCCACCCACGCGGGAAGCGCAGCCCCGACGCGGAGCGAACCTCGTAGTGCCCGAAGCTGAGGGCGACGCCGCGACGGTCGCGCTTCGGCGCCGGCGGCCTATCCCACCCGGTCTGCTCGACCTTGACGTTCCACCCGCGGAGCCGGCCGCTCACCGGGTCGCGGTGGAAGGTCTTGCGGAACGAGCGCCAAAACAGGCGCTGGAAGAGCGCCGGCATCGAGAGATCGACGCCGGTGTAGGTCGTGTCGGCGATTGCTTCGAGATCCAAGGGCGCCGCGCGTCGCACGATCTCGAAGCGCTCGGCGTTCGACATCGAAAGAAGATCCTCGAGGGTCGTGGCCATGAGGGGCGGAGCGCGGGGTCAGCTCAGAACTGAATGGTTCGCTCGGTCTGTCCGAGCTCACGCAGCTCCTGACGCGACTTGTAGAACTCTTTCCAGAGGTAGATGTAGCCCTCGTGCAGCCGCTCGGGGCTCATGTGCTTGGGCTGGAACACCACGTTGGCGTCGTTGTAGCGGTCCCAGCGGCGGTGCAGTATCCGCCCCTCTTCGACCAGCCGGTGCCACACGCGGGTCCCGGGATAGGGCGTCATGACCGCGAACTCGGCCTTGCGGATCTTCGCCTTGTTGGCGAACTCGAGCATGCGGTCCATGGTTCCCTCGTCGTCATCGTCGTTACCGACCAAGAACGAGGTGTAGGGCTCGATGCCGTGGTCGAAGCACTTCTGGACGGCGTCGTGGGCCTTCTGGAGCGCGTCCGGCTCCTTGCCGGTGAAGGCCTTCATGGTGAAGGGGTCGAAGCCTCCGACCAGGTAGAACATGTTGATGCCGGCGGTGCGCATGCGCGTGAGGAACTCACTCGAGGTGACGCGCACCATCGGCATGCTGGTGCCGAGGTAGCTGAAGGGCGCCGGCCCCTCGCGCTCGGCGATGGCGTCGAGCAAGGCCCCGAAGCGTCGGGAGGCACCCGATCCGAAGAACAGGCTGGTGTCCTCGGTCAGTGAGGCGAGCTTGCCGCGCTTCGCCAGCTGGTCGATCTGCCCCAGAGCGTGCTCGGTGCCGAAATGGCGCATCTTTTTGCCCATGCTGGTCGGGAGCACACAGGCGAAGCAGTTGAGCGGGCAGCCACGAGCGATCTGCAGCGGGTAGTCGTCAGGCTTGTATTCGTCGTTCTCTTTGTCGAGGTAGAGATCGACTCGAGGCATGGGCAAGGTCGCGGGGTCGACGCCCGGCAGCCCGTGGTAGCGCTTCTGCAGCTTGCCAGCCTTGACATCGGCCAACACCTGAGGCCAGACGCCTTCACCTTCGTGCATCACGACCGAGTCGGCGTGGGGCGCCACCACCTCAGGCATCATCGTCGGGAAGATTCCGCCGACGACGACCTTCTTGCCGCGCTTGCGGAACTCGTCAGCCAGCTCGATCGCGCGAGTGGCCGCCGGCGTGAAGAACGAGATCGCGATGAGATCGATGTCGGCGCAGTCGTCGAGACCGACGTCCTCGACGCGTTCGTCTCGGAACTCCACTTGCCACTCGGCCGGCGTGACGGCAGCGAGACAAGCGATCCCGAGTGACGGAGGTCCGAAGTATTCGTTGCACGGGACGTGCTCGCGCAGCTCCGGGTTGTGATCGGCGTGGCGGGCAAACTTGGGATAGACGAAACGCAACTTCATGTCGGTTGCCCCGCTCTAGCATGAACCTCTGGGATTTCCGTCCTGTCTAGCAAGCCGGTGTGCGTCCTAGACAGCGGACCAGGGGTTCAGGGGGCCGCGCCGACGCCGAATGAAGAACGCCAAGGCAGCCACGAAGAGGCCAAAACCCAGCTGCCGGCGCCCGATACGGCACCCGCATCCAGCGTCCGCGTCGCCCCCCGCCACCGTGCCGGCGCCTCCGACTGAAGGGCTGCCCCCACCGGTGCCGCCGGCCGCCGCGGTTCCGGCTGCACCGGCCGTTGACCGAGAACCGCCGGCGCCGGCGCTCCCTCCCGCGGCCGCTTCACTGGCCGCATCCACCCCTCCCTCTGCGCCGGCGTCGACTCCGCCCGGCGCGTCGCTCAACTCGAGTCTCACCATCGAATACGTGATGCCCAGCGGCCCCCCGTGCGTCGCACCGTCCCAAAGCCCACAAGCATTCGACTTCGAACCACCGCAGGCGTTGATGGAAAGCACAAGGTTCTTCCCGCTGATGGCCCCGGAGGGAGAAGTCGCGCTGAGGTCGATCTGCTTGGCACCTCCGCCCGGCGTGAACGACAGCGCGTCCTTGGGGCCATCCCAAGTCTGATCGCTCGTGAACTCGCCAGCTCCGGCGAGCCAACCCTTCTTGGAAGCGCCTTCAGCGGTGCAGAGTTTCCAATCCGTACAACTCGGATCGTACAGGTTGAAGTAGGCGCGCGCTTGCGCGAGTGTTTCGTCGAATTCGTTGTACGCAAGGTACAGGACCTGCACCCCCGCCTGACCTGCTTGGATGGGCGCGAACGGCACGCCGGAAGTGTCGACGGACACGAGCACCCAGCTCTCGAAGAACCCCTTTGGCCCGGAGAGCTCGGGGTTGGCAAAGGTTACTGTGAGCTTGCCGCGTCGCGCGTCGATGCCGGCGGGGAGCGGGATCTCCATCGAGTCGCTGCGGCTCGTCGTCGTCCAACCCTGGCCGGAAAACGTACCGCCTTGGAGCTTTCCTCCATGGCTCTTCACGAACGCATCCGCAGCGCCGGCGCCGCTCGTCAGCGGCACGTCGACCACCCAGGCTGCGTTCGCAGGCCAAGCGGAGAGCGCGGCAACGGCGAAGACTCGGCGGCAGAGCGACACCATTCGCCGGAGCGTAGCCTGCCGGGGCCCCGGCGCCGAGGGCCTGGGCTCAGAATCCCATTGCGGGGCTAGGGTCGGCGCTCCGGGGGCCGAACCAGCCGGACGCTCTCGAACAGAAGTACGCACAGCAGCACGACCGGTCCCCACCAGAAAAGCGAATCGATGTCGTGGGACCTCGCGGCGCGCTTGAACGTCACGAGGTTGGCAACGCCCAGAGGCAAAATGATCTTCGCGCAAACGAACACGATCCCAGTGCCCAATCGCTGCACGGCCGCCCAGACGCCGAGCGGAGCGAAGAGGGCGAAGGCCGTGAAAGCCACGGCCAGTACTCGGGCGAGGTCGTGGTTGTCCTGGATAGCAGCCACAATCGCGCTGCCCCATAGCGCCACACCAATGCCGACCAGGATGCGGGCGCCGCGGGCGCCATCGGTGACTGGCGTTCCCGTGGTCTTGCGATAGGCCGCCAGAGCTTTCTCGGCCCGAGCGAGCTTCTGGTCGATCGCGGAGCGTTCGCGGCGCGTCGTCGCCTGCTCTTCCCGGGCCAGGGCGAGCTCTGCTCGCAGCGCCTCCTGTGGTTCGCGATAGCTCACTCCGGCAGTGTAACCGACATCGCGCTGCCGCCTCTCACTGACCGGTCGGAGCGAAGAATCGACACCCGCCTCCGCCGAAGCGCACGCCGGGTCGCGGCGCTGCTATGCTCGACCCGATGTGGCGATTGGCGCGAGGCTTGTTGCTCGGACTGATGGCAATGGGCCCGAGCGCGGTCGTCGGCTCGTGCGCCTCCGCCGAGTGTGAACGCAACAGCGACTGTGAGTACGCGCAATGCGTCTCCGGAGAGTGCGTGTCCGAATGCAAGCTGGATACCGACTGTAGCTTCGGCTTCGTGTGCAACTCTGCGATCGGCCGCTGCGACCCGCCGAGCGATGGCGGCGCGGGCACCGGCGGCGCGGATCCGGATGGTTCAGCGGGCACTGGCGCGAGCCCGAGCGGGGGCAGCGGCGGTGCGCCCAGCGGCGGCGGCGTGCCCAGCGGCGGCGGCGTGCCCAGCGGCGGCGGCGTGCCCAGCGGCGGCGGCTCGCCCGGCGGCGGCGGCTCGCCCGGCGGCGGCGGCTCGCCCGGCGGCGGCGGCTCGCCCGCCAACAAACTCGAGCTGGATCTCTGCTCGAGCGACGCTGAGTGCGGCGCGCTCTTGTGTCGTGCCTTTGGCAAGGGCCTCGCCAAGCGCTGCGCCCGCGCCTGCAGCGCGGTCGGAACCAGCGCAGGCTGCCCGAGCAGCACGCGCTGCGAGGCGAGCGGCAACGAGCAGTACTGCATGCTGAGCGACATCGGGAGAGCGTGCAGCGTCGCTGCGGAGTGCCAGTACGCCTGCGTGACGTCGGTCAAATACTGCACGTCGCCGTGCGCCAACGGGAGCGACTGTCCGAACGGCTGGGGGTGCATGCCGGTGTCGGGACAGAAGGTCTGCGTGAAGGCCGCAGAGGCCTGTGATTCGAGCAACACCGCGGCCTGCATCGTGCCGGCGGCGTGCGACACTTCGCCGTCCTTGGTCGTCGCCGGCTGCACGCTGGCGTGTAGCTCCGCGTCCGACTGTCCGCAGCGCGCTGCAGGCATGTCGCCTTGGACCTGCGATGGCCTGTGCCGGAGGCCAAGCAGCGGCGCGACCGCGATCTACGGTCCGCTCGAGGGCGGCACGGCGCCGGCTCAGTGGGCCTGCAATGGTGCGAGCCAGGTCGTCAACGTCTGCGGCGACGGCCAGCACATCGATTTCGCGGCGTTCACCATCCCCAACCCGCCGGCCGTCAACTGCTCGTCCCCGGTGACTACGGATGGGCTCGCCGGAGACGCGTGCGTCGACTCGTGTCGATACCCGAGCGGCTGTCCGCTGGGCAGCATGTGCACCGCGCTGGGCTCGGTGGGCTCGGGTCGCATCGGCTTGTGTTTGCCCGCGCTCGGCCCGGGCGCCGTCGGCGCGGCGTGCACCAAGGAGGCAGATTGCTTCTTCGGCTACTGCAACCGCAGCGCGAAAAAGTGCTCTCGGGACTGCACCAAAGACGGTCTCTGTCCAACGGGTTCGAGCTGCGTCGCGGCTGGCGGTCCAAGCGTCGACGGGCTGCCTTTCCGCCGCTGCGAGTGATCACGTCGGCGCAGTGCCGGGCAATCATACCGCGCGACTCAGGAGCCGAGACAGCCGAGCACGATGTCGATCTTGGCCTTGGCATCGTTGGTCACCTTGGTGCAGGTGGCCGGACACAGGATGATGGTCGTCGGGTTCGCGTTGTTGTCGTAGTGCCAGCCGTCACCCGCGCCGCACGCGCCGGCGTTGGCGACCTTCTGCAACTTCTGCACCGCGCCGCTGCCCGGGGTGTACTGGACCTCGATCTTGTCGGGGTCCACGATGCCCGCGTCACTCTTGGGCACGTTGTACTGACAGCCCACCGCCGACTGTTGGATGGCCTGGAGCGCCGCGACGAAAGCCTGCGGATTGCCGTTGCCGACGTTCCAGTGGTAGCAGGGCCCGTTGCCGTTGCCACAGGCGTCAGTGACGCCGCCGACGTTGTCCGGATGCGTGGTGGTCCCGCCGCCCGCCGCAATTTGCTCGAGCGTGGCGAAGCTCGCACCGGTCATTCCGATCACGAAGGTACGGACGCCGCTAGCGGCGAAGTGCGCGCTGGCGAGCCCCGCCATGTAGGTGCCGCTGGTATTGCAGGCATTGGGCGATCCGTCGGTGATCAGGATGGCGATCATCACGCGGTTCGGTTTCTTGTTCTTGGCCGTGTAGTCGATGAGCCCGCGTAGCCCGGCTTCGATGGGGGTATTGCCGCCGTCGGGCACCGTCCCGTTGAGCGAGTTCTGGAGCGCGTTCAGGTTGCCCGGCAGGAGTCCCAACGCGACGGCCGGCGTGGCCTCGGTGCCACCGTTGCCCGTGCACGAGTAACCCGAGATGGGGAAGTACTGGAGGGCCACGCCCATGCCCGGGGCGGAGGTGGAGGTGAAGAAGCCGCTCAGCGCGTTCACCGCGTAGCACCACTTCGAAGCGGTTGAAGAACCGATGTTGCAGTCCGAACCCATGCTGCCGGACTTGTCGAGCATGATGTACATGTCGAGGGGCTTGGGCTCCGCCTTGGCGGTCACCGCGGCGCAGGCGTCGCCGACGCCGCCGTCGGTCGTGCCGCCCGCGTCGTAGGTGAACGAAACGTCTGGCAACCCGGCGTCGCCGACGCCGCCCGCGCCGCTGGCACCACCACCTGCGCTCGCCCCTGCCCCCGCCGCGCCGCCGCCTCCTGAAGCGCCGCCAAGCCCCAGGCCTCCGCTGCCGCCACCGGCCGCGCCGCCCTTGCCGCCGGTGGCGACGTTCCCACCGGAACCCAGTCCGGCTTCACCGCCGGAATCGCTGCCGCAGGCGACCGAGTAGACCAAAGCGGACAGACACAACCCGAACCCCAGGGCCCTGACTCGCATTCGGTAATTGTCCGGCAAGGTCGCCGCCCGAGCAATCGAATCTGGTCCCCCGGTGGGGCTCGGCCCGTGGGGCCATGACGATTGCTCGGGGCATTCGCGGAATTTTCCAATCTGCTCGTATCTCTGCCCGACTTTTCCTAGGGTGGCGCGCGTGAAGAAGGAAAACGACACCAAGGCGGATGGGGCGGACGAAGATCGGGACAGCGACGCTTCGCCCATCGGTGAAGGGACCGCGAACGCCGAGTCCAAGGACGACGACGACGACGACGACGACGACGACGACGACGACGACGACGGGAAGGCGAAAGCCGAGGCCGAGAAGGACGACGACGACGACGACGACGACGACGACGACGACGACGACGACGACGACGACGAGAAGGCGAAAGCCGAGGCCAAGGCCAAGGCCAAGGCCCCCGACGCGCGGCGCGCGGGCAGCGCTGGGAAGGGACCTGCTTCTTCTTCTCGCGCGAAGGCCCGAGTCTCGGAGCGGCACCCTGCGCGTTCTGCGAAGGCCGAAGCCAATTCGACTCCAGCAAGCTCACCGGTCGCACGCGGCGTCCTGCTCGCCGTCCTCGGGCTCGCTCTCGGAGCCGGCGGGGGTTGGTTCCTGCGTGACGCCCGGGCCAAGGGCAAGGCGCCGTTCGCGCGCCCCGCACCCTCGGGCAGCGCAGCGAGCGGCGAGTGCAAGACCTGGCAAGACAAGATCTGCACCGAGTCGGGGGATTCTTCGATGGGCTGCGCTCAGGCCCGATCGGCCGCCGAGATCATGCCGCTGGCGGCGTGCGGCGCGGCGCTCGAAGACATCCCGGCAACCCTCGATCGGATGAAGCAGGCCCGTGAGGTCTGTACGTCGCTGGTCACCAAGCTCTGTGACGAGATCGGGAAAGAGACCGACACCTGCGAGCTCGTGAAGACCAAGACCGAGCAGATGACTCCGGCCAACTGCCGCACGATGCAGGAGAACTTTCCGGCGGTCGTCGCCCAACTCAAGATGATGCAGCAGCAAGGCGGCGCGATGATGGGCGGGCCACGCGGTCCTGGCGGTCCTGGCGGTCCTGGCGGTCCTGGCGGTCCTGGCGGTCCTGGCGGTCCTGGCGGTCCCGGCGGTCACAGCGACGACGACGGCCACGGTCACGGGAGGCCCGGCGGTCCCGGCGGTCCCGGTGGGATGCGCCCAATGCCTCCGGCGGGCCTTCCGGCGCCGCCCGCGCCTTCGAAGTGAACGGCCGGCGAGGCACTCGGCTTCAAGACATATCGTGAGTTTCGTCGGCCCGCCGCCCCCGGGATTCGGGGGCAGGCGGCTCGACGGAGGGCATGTCGTGATCCATCACGTCGAGGTGATGGGCCGTGCGCCAGAAGTGATACGCGATCCGGTCGAGCCAGCGGAAGGCCTCGAGCAGGTTCTCTGCCGCGGCGGGATCGATCTCGCCGTCCGCGGTGCGGCTCAAGAGTTCTCCTCGCGCTTCGCGCCGGAGTGCGGCGACTCGCAGGGAGACGTCTTCGAGCCCCGGCGCAACCGAGCGATGCGGGGTAAGTCCGTCGCCCAAGAGTTCGAGAAACGCGCGCACCTCGACGCCCAAGGCTTGACGAAAGCTCAAGAGTCCGGCTCCGACGAACCCGATGACGGCGAGGGTCGTCGCGCTCGACGATTGCACGACGGCCGTCACGGCGGCTCCGGTCAAAATGGCGGATGGCCGGGTGCGCGTGTAGCGGCGCAGCGCAGACCGAAGTCGATCGCCGGCCAGCGCCTGCAGGCCGTCGGTGAGCATCAACATGCCCAGCAAGAAGAGCCCGATGCCGCCGAGCAGCGTGCCAACCCATCGAATCGAAACCTAGCTCGCGACGAGCCTACTTGCCGCCGGGAAACGCGGCCTGGCACCGCTGAGCTTGCCCGGGTCGACGGCTGGCTCCGCGAAGGTCGGAGGGACCGCGTGCGGTGCGGCCTCGAAGTCGAAGAGGTCCATGAGCGCGTCGGAGTTTGCATCGCGCGCGGTGAAGGCTCCGATGCCATGGCGAGCCTGGATGAAGCGCAGGATCGCCGTGTGGTCCCGGACCAAATGCGACACGTAGCCCTTCTTTGCGAAGGGCGAGACGACCATCAGCGGCACGCGGAAACCGAGTCGGTCGAAGGTCCCGTCGCTGGCCTCTTCGGGCTCGGCGTCGCCCGGATGACAGGCCGGCGGCGGCGGCACGTGGTCCGCGAATCCACCGTGCTCATCATAGGTGATGAAGCAGCGCGCTTCGCTTCCAGAGCGGGCTCTTCATCAGCGCGTCGACGACTCTCCAGGTGAAGCGCTGGCCGTGGTGGGGATTGGCCGGAGGATGCTCGCTCGTCTCTTTGATCCCCGTCGAGAATTCGGGATCGATGAACACCACGGGGGGCAGCTGACCGCTGGCGAGGTCGGCCTCGAGCTGGTCGATTTCGGCAAGGCGACAGGGACCCTCTTCGGGTGCGCCGCAGCCCTTGGTGCTCTCGAGCCAGGTCTCGAGGAACATCGCTGCCGGGGGCAGGTTGCTCCGATACACCTTCCACTCGATCTTCTTGGCGCTCAGCGCCGCAAAGACGTTGGCGGAGCTGAGGTTGGTCGGCAGGGTGTTCTTGGTCAGACCGTGGCTCGACGCGCTGTACAAATACATGCGATTCGGCCAAGTCGGCCCGAGCAGGGAGCAGAAGTACTGGTCCCCGATCGCGAACTCTTTGGCGAGCGCGTAGTAGAAGGGCAGGTCGTCGGCGTTGAAATACCCCATGGCGCGCCGGCCGTTGGGCTCGTTGTCGAGAACGAAGCCGTCGTTCTTCCCGCCGTTCCATTGGCGGTGACTGCCCTTCCAGCCGTGAGATGGATCCTCGACGCAGTACTCCGTCTCGTGGAACCAGCTCACCTTTTGGCCCGTGTCGTCGACGTTGGAAAAGCTCGCGTCCGCCACGTTCACATCGGTGACGCCGTATTCGGGCAGCTTGGAGAAGTAGTGATCGAAGGATCGGTTCTCCATCATCAAGACGAAGATGTGATCGACCGGGATCTGTCTGCTGATAGGCTCGCTCTTGCCCAGCGTGTCTTGGGGCAGTGCGCCCGCCTTGAACTCGCAGGCTTCGCGGGCGGCCACGGCGATCGCATCGTCGGGGCGTTTGACGGTCGGCTCACCGGCGTCTTCGGAGGACGAGCACCCGATGACCGTGGTCATGAACAACGCAAATCCCAACCAATGCGACTTCACCTGGACCTGCCTCCGAGGCATAGCTTACACGTGACACCGTGAGAAGGCTCGCTGTTCAGCTGCTCGTCGGCTCGCTCGCCGTCGGCGCGTGTCGGGATCGCGCCGACCCGCAGCCGGCGGTCACCGTCGCGTCGGTCGCCCTGCCGGCCCTCTCGTCAGCCGCCCTGCCGGCCTCTGCATCTGTCGTGCCCGCGCTGTCGAAAATCAGGAGTATCGCCGAGCGCGACGGACGATTCGTGGCGGAGGCCTTCGAGCGACTCGAGGGCGCGTCGCGCGCAAAAGATGCAGCGTCGGCCCGCCGCGCCTACCTCGATCTTCGTCGCGCTTGGCGGCGCCTGCTGCCGCTGTCAGCGGTGCTCACGTACACTGGAACGTTAGAACCCGAGAGCGACGAGGCCGACGAGGTCCCCGAGGATTTGGGCCTGCGCCCCATTGCCGGCGCGCTCGCGACCGATCCGCCGAAGTGGGAGGTCCTGGCTCAGTCACTGCACCGAACCGGTCCAGCGTCGAAGCTCGCCCCGAACGAGCCACGCACGATCTCGCTCTCGCTGCCCAAGCTCGCCCACTCCCTGACGCGTGCGGTGTTCCACTGGGGCGTCATGCTCGACGGCTCCGGAGCTGAGAGCGCCCAAGAGAACCGGATCGACGTGATCGGCGGGGGGCGAGCGCTGCTCGAGTACATCGACGAGGTGCGCGCGTTGACCGGCGGGTCGCGGCAGCTGTCGAGCGCTGTCGCGCGATTCGACGCCTGGCTCGCGGCCCGGGAGAAGGGCGGCCGAATCGATCAAAAGCTCGACGGGCTCATCGCGAGCGGCGAGCTCGGCGCCGCCCTGCGCGTCGAGCTTGCGCGGAAGGGCGCCGTCGTCCCGCCGGCCTTTGCGCCGCGCCGACCGACCGAGAAGGACCACTTCGCCGAGCCCGTGAGCCCGGCGACTTTTCCCCGCCTGCCCGGAGCCGCGCCGGACGAGCGGCAGGCGGCCCTCGGCAAGCGCCTGTTCGGCGACACGCGGTTGAGCAAAGACCGCACGCTGAGCTGCGCGAGCTGTCACCGCGAGAGCGCTGCGCTGTCGTCCGGGCCAACTCGCCCGCGGCGCTTCGACGGCAAATCCGTGATCCGCGACGTCCCGAGCCTGTTCAACGTCGCCTACGAGCCCATGCTCTTCTGGGACGGGAGGGCGAGCACGCTGACTCGTCAGACCGAGCTCGCCGTCGAGCAGGACATGGGCGGAGACTGGCCCACCATCGTCGATCGACTGCGCGACGACCCCGAGGTCACAGCCGCGCTGCCGGGTGGCGTCAGCAAGGAAGCCATCACGGGTGCGCTGGCCGCTCACGAGCGGACTCTTCAGAGCGACGACGCGCCCTTCGATCGGTACGTGCGCGGTGATCGCGCCGCGCTGGGCGCCAGCGAGCTCCGGGGCTTCGACATCTTCTATGGCGAGGCGCGCTGCAGCCGCTGTCACCGCCTGCCACTCACCAGCGGGGCCGCACCTCCGCGTTTCACGAAGGCCGAGGTCTCGGTCATCGGTGTCCCGAAACGCCCGGGCACCCGCGAGTTGGATCCGGATCTCGGTCGCGGCGGGCTGGAGAAACAAACGACCGGGCGCCACGCATTCAAGGTGCCGAGCCTGCGCAACTTGCCGCGAACGGCGCCCTACTTCCACAATGGCGCGTTCCGCACTCTGGAAGAGGTCGTGGACTTCTACGCCGCGGGGGCCGGCGAGGGGCTGGGCATCGCGCCGCCCAGCTTCGATCCCGACGTTCGCGCGTTTGCGCTGTCCAAAGCAGATCGGCGCGCGCTCCTGAGCTTTTTGTCACGCGGGTTGAACGACGCCAACGCTCGCTGACTCGCGCTTCAGAAGACCTCGAATCGACGGCCAGCGCGCAGCTCGGCGAGCGAGTAGTGTGTGCCCCGCCAGACGATCCCGCCCCGAAGATGGGCGAGTACGGCTGACCGGAGCCCAAACCACGAGAGTAGCAGCGGGCCGAGCGCCGGGACCAGCGCGGTCCCGATCCCCCGCTTGCCCGCCCGAGCCACCAGGGCTTGGCTGAGCGCGGTGGTGGCCAGCATAGCCGCGCCTGCGACCCTCGCCGTCGTCGAGGGCAGTGCCAGCGCCACCACTGGAAACAGCTCGATGGAGACCATGAGCGACAGCATCAGCGCGAGCTGGAGCGGGCGTAGACCCCCGAAGACCGCGTAGGCGTTCTTCTCGAGCCCACGCATCATTTCGCCCAGCGATCGGTAGAAGTGCAGGTGGACGCCCCGAGTGCCGTCGAACACCGCCGAGCGCGCGCCCGAGCGCTTCAACATTTGACCCAACGCGACGTCGTCGGCGATTTCGAGCCGCAGCCATTCGAGGCCGCGGGTGCGATCCAGGGCGCGGCGCTCGACCAGGTTGAACACGCCTCCCCCGACGGCGACGCGTGACCTGGGATCTGCCACCAGCCAGAGCCTCCCACCCGCGACCAGGATGCGGGTGAAGGTCGCCAGCGCGATGTCCAGCGCAAACGACGATGACAGGATCCTCGGCAAGAGCGTGACGAACTCGAGGTCTCGTCGCAGGGATTCGGCCATCACCCGCCGCAAGAAGTCCGAATCGATGTGCACATCGGCGTCGCAGAACAGCAGCCACTCCCCCGTCGCCTCCTCGCAACCCCGGCTGAGCGCGTGCACTTTACCAAGCCAACCGGGTGGCAACTCCGAGATGTGCACGGCCCGTGCCCGTGGGTCGCTCGCCGCGATGCGGTCCACGATCTCGGAGGTGCCGTCCGTCGAGCGATCGTCGATCAACACGAGCTCGAGGTTCGGGTAGTCGCTCGAGAGTTTGGCCCGCGTCGCCGCCTCGAGGGTGTCAGCTTCGTTGCACGCCGGGACGATCATGCTGACCCGCGGCCACGTCGACCGGGGCTCGACCTGCTCCGGGGGCTCGATCAGCGCGTGAAGGCCGCGGACCGTGCAGTACAGCGTGTAAGCGACGCTGGCAGCGACGAGCCCGAGGACCACCTGGAGAACGACGCCGAGCGCCACTCCGAGCACGGGACCACCGCGAGGGGGCGAGCGTCAAGGCGCCGGTCGCATCGGATAGCCTCGCTCCTGCCAGATCTGGATGCCTTCGTCGAGGACGGCCGTGTTCGAAAACCCGCGCTCGCGCAGCGCGTCCACGACCTTGCCGGAGGCCGCGTGCGGGCAGGCGCAATAAGCGATGATCCAGGTGCCGTCGCGGGGCAGGGCCGCGGCAATGGTGTCGAGGCTGTCGTGAAAGGGGGCGGGCGTGGCGCCTGGGATGTGACCGGCGTGCCAATCGGAGAGCGGCCGCGCATCGAGCACCACCAAACGCGCGCCAGTGCGCAGCGCCTCGGCGACCTCGGCCGCCGGCACGTAGCGACCCTCCCGAAGGGAGAATTTCGGGTGCGGACCCTGGGGGTGAATCACCAAATCCGCCACGGCCGGGAGCCAAGTGGCGGCCGCCGTCGCCGGGCCGATGGGCCTCGCCCACCCGCGAATCGCCGCGGTGAGATCGTCGAGCTCGCTCGGCGCGAGCAGCTTGCCGAAGGCCGGCATCGGCGTGCCGGGGCGACCGTGCTCGATGGCGTATCGGATGAATCCGTCGCTGGCCGTGGCGAGGAAGGTCGGGTTGTTCAAGCTGATCGCGGTCCGGCCTTCGCCCTTCGGTCCGTGACAGGCAGCGCAGCGTGCGCCGTAGCTCTTCCCGCCAGCCGCAGCGTTCCCCGATGCCCCCGCCCGATGCACGTCCATCGCGGCGCCGTCGCCCAGTGATTGCAGGTACGCGATGAGGGCGCCGACATCCGACGCGGCGAGCGGACCCCTGCGCGCGACGCCGAAGGCCGACATCGGAGTCCCCGGACGGCCGCTCTCGATGGCGACCCGCAGGTGCTCGTCGGTGACCGTACCCAAGAACGTCCGGTTCTTCAGCTGACTCGCGTTGTCAGCCGAGTAGCCGACCGCCCCTGCACCGTGACACAGGGCGCAGTAGCGATCGTAGAGGGCGCGTCCGGTGTCGACTCGCGCCGGCCCCGCTGGCGCTGACGGTGCCGGTGGCCCTCCGCACGCGGCTACGAGCAGTCCGGCAGAGAGCGCCGCGGCGCGCAGCCTGCGCATCACCCCAAGCCTTCGAACAGCCCACCGAGCAGCTCGAAGACAGTCCCCGCGATCTCGGCGCCCCCGCCCGCAGCGTCGGCCGCGTCACCGATGGCACCGCCCACATCGAAGGCCGCGCTGCCGCCTTCGATGGCGATCTCCGCGGCGTCCGCGGCGTCGACATGCTGGAATTGGCGGGCAAAGAACCCTTGATCTGCGGCGACCGCCGCGCCCACCGCGGCCGCGCCCACCACCGCCGCGCCGCCCACCGCTGCGCCACCCACCAAGGCGGCGCTGCCGTGCTGTCCGTAGGCCCGGGCAGTGGCGTGCGCCTGTGCGACCCGGCCGAGCTCGTCGCGATCGAACCAAGTGCCATGCGAGCGGCATGTGTCGAGCTCGACGCGGGTCTGCCCGGCAACGCTGCGCTCCATGGGCGCGCCGCAGACCGGACAGGCGACGGCACCCCGGGTGTCCACCGCGTGTTTCGAAAGCTGGGCGCCGGCGTCCGCGTGGGCGAGGGTGTCGGCGCACATCACCTCGGTCACACGCGCGGCCGCGGCCGTGTCGAGCCAGACGCCCCCGCAGCTGCCACAGGCGTGACCCGATCCGGCCGGTAGCGCGCGACTCCAGACAACTCCACCGCAACGGGGGCAGTTCATGGCGCCAACTTTCGCACGGGTGGCGGACCCGGGCTAGCTTGTCGAAGCTCCAGCCGCGTCACAGCACCTCGACCGGATCGCCGACTCGCAGCTCGGCTTCGAAGTCTGGGATCACGTTCATCCCGAACATCACCTTCCCGTCCCGCTTGCGGTAGGTCGCCAGGGTGGTGAGGGGCTCCTTGCCGAGCGCGCCGGTGTCGGGGTCCCGAGTCGGGATCGCGCAGCGAGAGCAGGGCTTCACGACACGCATTTCGACCGCGCCCACGCGGATCCGTCGCCACGAGTCCTCGGCGTGGGCTTCCGTACCCGAGACGACCACGTTGGGGCGGAACCGTTGCATCTCGAAGGCCCTCCCCGCCCGATGCGCGAGCTCTTCGAGGGAGCCTTCGGAGACGAGCAGCAGCGGGAAGCCATCGGCAAAGCTCACGATGTCCCCTTCCGCGCCGTAAGTGGGATCCACCCGGCGAGACACGTCCGACGGCATGTAGACCAAACGCAGAGGGCGCCCCACGAGCGCGCTGAACCAGTCGGCGGCTTCCGGCACGAGCAGGCCCTCGCTCTCGTCGTTCCAGACCCGTACGCGAATGCGTTCTCCCCCTGCGGGGACGAGGGGAACCTCTAGCGCCTCGCGCCCGGGTGCGGTCACCCTGAAGTGCCGTTCACCAAGCTCCAGCCGAGTCTGCGCCAACACGCCTTCTCGCCGTTGAGTGATGAACTCACCGCATTCGTCCACCAACATGAAGCGTCGATCGTGGGAGAGCCCGCGGCGTTCGACCCACGCCCGAGACAAGCGGACGCCACCGCAGGACTTGACCGGATAGGCCGACAAAGAGGATACACGCGCCGTCACTCGGAACGCGCGAGCATATCACGCGCCCTCACGAGCACATCGAGTAGAGTAGCCACGTGTCGCCCCGCGGGCTGTTGTTCATCACGCTGTTCAACAGCATCCTCGGGCTGTCGGTGCTGTTTCCGATCCTGGCCCCGCTCGGGCGCTGGCTCGGCTTCTCCGAGATCGAGGTCGGCCTCTTGTCGACCAGCTACGCGCTCATGCAGTTCGTCATGAGCCCGTTCTGGGGGCGGCGGAGCGAGCGCGTTGGGCGCAAGCCGGTGCTGCTGGTCGGAATCATCGGCTTCGCGCTGTCGTTCCTCGCCTTCGCGATCATCGCTCAGCTGGGCAAACAAGGCCTCTTCGATCGCTGGACGACCTTCGGGCTCTTGCTCGCGTCGCGGGTCGCGGGCGGCGTCTTTTCGTCGGCGACCCTGCCAACGGCGCAGGCCTACATTGCGGACACCACGGATCGCGCGGATCGGACCGCGGGCATGGCGCTCATCGGCGCTGCATTCGGCCTGGGTGTGGTGATCGGCCCTGCCATTGGCGCGGCGCTGTCGACGCTGAGTCTGCTCGCGCCCGTGTATTTTTCTGCTGGGTTCGCCCTTCTGAACGCGGTCTTCGTCTGGATCAAGCTTCCCGAACCGGTCAAACACGTCAGGCCGCCCGACGAGGAACACCCGACGTCGCTCATCGTGCGAATGTGGCCCGTGCTCGCACTGGGGCTGGTGATCAGCCTGTCCAGCGTCGCCATGGAGCAGACCGTGGCGTTCTACTTCCAGGACCGCCTGCACCTGACCGAACACGAGACGGCCCGCACTGTGGGCCTCTCGCTGGTCTTCTACGGCATCGTCGCGGTCTTCGTGCAGGGCTTCCTGGTCCGACGCTACAAGTGGCCCCCGCACGTGCTCTTGAGCGCCGGCGTCCCGATTGCGCTGTGTGGCTTCATCGGGCTGATCTTCGCCCACGATTTCATCCCCCTCACCGCCGCGCTGGCGGTCCAGGGGCTCGGACAGGGGCTCGCGTTGCCAGGCGTGACTGCCGCCGCCTCCCTCGCGGTGGGCGAGCACGAGCAAGGTGCGGCAGCCGGGCTCAGCCACGCGGCACACGGCTTGGGACGAGTACTCGGTCCGGTGGTCGGCACGGGCCTGTACACGATTCGAGCCGACCTGCCTTATTACGCCAGCTCGGCTCTGTTGCTCTTGGCGCTCGCTGCGCTCTTCGCCAGTCCGAGCGTCCGCCGCGCCGTGACCCACCGACCGGGTCACGACGCGCCGTGAGCGTCAGACCGATTCGAGAACCACTGCGATGCCCTGGCCGCCGCCGATGCAGGCCGAACCGACCCCGAGCCGCTTGCCGCGTTTCTTCAAGGTGTAGATCAAGTTCGCGGTGATGCGGGCGCCGGATGCTCCGAGCGGGTGACCGAGGGCGATGGCTCCACCGTTCACGTTGACCTTCTCGTCGGGGAGGCCGAGCTCCTTCTGTACAGCCAAGAACTGCGGCGCGAACGCCTCGTTGACGTCGAACAAGTCGACGTCGCCGATGGCGACGCCGGCGCGCTCGAGGGCGCTGCGGATGGCAGGCGCCGGCCCGATGCCCATGAGGCTGGGCTCGACCCCGGCGACGCCCCACTGCACGAGCTTGGCCAGCGGCTTCAGCCCCTGAGCCTTCGCCCATTCGGCGTCAGCGACCACCAGCATCGCCGCTCCGTCGCAGATGCCACTCGCGTTGCCTGCGGTCACGACACCGTCCTTCTTGAACACGGTCGGCAGCTTCGCCAACGTCTCGAGCGTCGTCTGCGGGCGGGCATGCTCGTCGCGATCGACGGTCAGCGTCTTTCGTCCCTGTGGGATTTCCATCGGGCAGATTTCATCGGAAAACGCCCCGGACTCCTGGGCAGCCGCCCAGTTCTTCTGCGAGCGTAGCGCAAAGGCATCGGCCATCTCCCGGGTGACGCCGTACTTCTCGGCGAGGTTCTCGGCCGTCACTGCCATCGGAGTCTGGCAGTAGCTGTCCGTGAGCGCCTCCCAGAGCGAATCCACGAGCTTGGGTGGCCTGCCGAACTTCGCACCGTCACGCAGGCCCCACAGGACATGCGGCGCCTGGCTCATGTTCTCCGAGCCTCCCGCGAGCACGCAACGGGCTTCGCCGAGCAGGATCTGCTCCGCCGCGTTCACGACCGCTTGGAACCCGGATCCGCAGAGGCGGTTGACGGTGAGGGCCGGCGTCTCAATCGGCAGGCCGGCCTTCAAGCCCACGTGCCGCGCGCCGTAGATGGCGTCCGCGCTGGTCTGCTGCACGTTGCCGAGGATGACGTGGTCGAAGTCCTTCGGCTGCGCGCCGCTCTGGGCGATGGCCGCCTTGCCAGCGTGCACCGCCAGATCGATGGCGCTCACGTCCTTGAGCCCGCCCGAGAGCGCGCCGAAGGGCGTGCGTTTGGCAGCGACAATCCAGATTTCACGGCTGAGCTTCTTCATTTCGTACCTCCAGGAAGCCGGCGGAACCTAGCGCGGATCGCCCCGGTCGTCATCGCTTCAGGTACTGCGCGACCAGTTCGGGACGGTCGGTCTGCACGATGTCCACACCGTTTGCGAAAGGCGTCGCGTAGATCTGAGCGTCTTGTGCCAACTTCGCCGACAGATCCAGCGCGAACACGTCCATCAGGACCCGATGGCCAGCGGCGTGCAGCTTGGGCGCCAGGAGCTTGGGATCCGCTCCGTCGTGGATCTCGACGATGACCGGCGGGTGCGCGCTGAACAGCGCGAGCTCGGCGTCGATCTCAGCTTCGTCGGTGACTCGGATCATGGTGTGCAGCGCGGGCTCGAGCAGCAGGGCATCTTGGATTTTCTTGGTGTCGTCGGTGTCGAAGATGGCCCAATCGAGCGTGTCGGTGTCGTGGACGGCCTGAACCAGGAGATCCACCCGGCTGGTCTTGTTGGCGTCCAGCAGCACGTGAATGCGACCTTTGGCGGCTGCCAGCACCTCATGGATGGTGGGCACCCGGTCGCAGGAGAAATCCCCCGCGAGGTTCGAGGCATCGATTTGCAGCGCCTGGATCTCCACCAGGGTCATGTCGGAAGCGACGCCGCTGCCATGCGTGGTGCGATCGACCTCCGTGTCGTGCAGGTTCACCAGCACGCCGTCCTTGGTCGGGCGGGGATCGGTCTCGACGAAGTCTGCACCCGCGGCGATGGCAGCGCGCACGGCAGAGAGGGTGTTCTCAGGCGCCAGCGCGCCCAGCTCTCCTCCGGTGCCCCGATGGCCTGACACCATACGCTCGGTGCAGGTCCGATCCGTCGCACAGCTCGCGGGAACCGGCGTCCTGCGCTCGGGCGGCCCGACCGCCGTACAGTCGAAGCTCGAGGACGCAGGCGCTCCCGGTGCCGACCGGGGCTCGTCGCTCGACGACGAGCCGCAACCCGAGATGAAGCACAGGGTCAGAGCGACGGTGACGAGGCGCATCGAGCGAAGCATGCCAAAACTTCGGTCGGTCGTCCCCTGCGCCTACCGCGCGGGCGCGAACGAAGCGGTCGGCACTCGCCCCGCAGACTTTGGCGAGTCGCCGGACCGAGCAGCAAAATTCGCCACGCTGGGCGGGGCATCGGCCAAAGGCCTCGCGGCAGCGCGGACCGGCGACACGAGGGCTACCGGCGGCGACAGAGCCCGCGAAAGGGCTGAGGTTGCCCGGGCAACGGCGGGAGCGCTGACAGGTGTCGAGGGCTTCGCGGGCGCGGCTCGAGGGGTCTGCTCGCCGGCTGGCGCCGCCTCGAGCCCTCGAGCAGCTGCTCTGCCGATGGACGCGGGCTCGCGCGCCGCCTCTGCGTGGTGAAGGCCGTTGACTGGAGCCGTCGCAACGGCCTCGCCCGGTACGTTCGAGCGGACGACTCCAAAGGCGAGCAACGCCGTCAGGCAGCCGACGACGCCGGCGACCACTCGAATGCCACGAGCGCGGCGTGCTTCCATCTCCGGTGATCGCACCACCACCCTCACTGGCTCGAGCTCGACCCCTTCGAGCGGCTCGGCCTCGGCGCCTTCGTAGCTGCCGTCGTCTCCCGCGGAGAAGAAGTCCTCGGCCACTCCACCGAGCGAGTCCCGATCGCGGAGCGCGATGGGCGTGCCGGGCAGCGTGTGCCGACCTGTGCCAGAGCGCTGGGACGGCGGGACGAGCAGGCCAGAGTCGATTTCGATTGAAGGTCTCATTGGGGCACCTTTCGGGTCGCTTGCGAGTGCATCGAGCAAGGCTCGTGCCGAACGACGGCGGTCCCAAATGGGCTGATCGAGTCCCGCATGTTAGGGAGTTGACTGTCATGGCTCCCCCGCCCTTCTGGGTGACGGCGGTGGCACTCGCCGTCGCCCTTCCCTGCGATGCGCTCGCGCAAGCCGCCGCCCCGCGATTTGCCGATGACCTGGGTGAGCCAGACGCGCTGTTCAGTCCCGACGCCGGCACCGCCGACGAGGCGGGGGCGGAGCAGCCCTGGTGCTATCGGGGCGAGGGCATCGAGGAGCTGACGCCGACGGTCTGCCACTATTCGCCGGTACCTCCGGAGCGTGCCCCCGATACGCTGGTGATCTTTCTGCACGGGCTGACCAAGGTCGGAACGACGTGGCAGTGGAACGGCCAGCGCGGGCTCGCGCGCGCGGCGAAGGCCCACGGCTTCTCGGTGATCACACCTCGAGGCCGAGTGGGCGCGGGCTCGAGCAAGTTCGCCGACCACTGGAATTGGCCTTCGTCCGTCGCCGGACAGAACGCGCTCGAGGCCGAAGTGCTAGCTGAGTGGAAGCAGGCCCGCGAGA
This sequence comes from uncultured delta proteobacterium, assembly GCA_963716725.1. Taxonomy (GTDB): domain Bacteria; phylum Myxococcota_A; class Polyangia; order Polyangiales; family Polyangiaceae; genus JADJKB01. Next base: position 105,571 of record CAVQUB010000032.1, on the reverse strand, counting down.
CCCTCGAGAAACGCAACGGTCGCCCCTTCGCCAAGGTGTTCGTGTGGGGGTTTTCAGCGGGTGCATACTACGCCGCGGGGCTTGCGCTTCGCGGACGTCTCGACGTGGCTGGCTACGCTGTGTTCGCCGGCGGGGGAGCACCCAAAGGGGTCGAACGTTGGGCGAAGGGTACTCAGCCGAAGGTGCCCGTATACGTCGGCTACGGACACAAGGATCGCGCGCGCAAGGATCCGGCGCGACTCGGCCGGGCGCTCCGGGCTATGGGCTGGAAGAGCCTAGTCGTGGGCCGACGCAACGTCGGACACTCGATGACCGACGCTCAAATCCGCGAAGCCGTGATCTTCTTGCGCTCTGGCAAGAAGCCGGCGGCCATGCCCTCGAAGCCTCCGCAGCAGCGCAAGGGCGCACCGAAGACCAAGAAGAAGCGTGGCTGATCTCGGCTACGGGCACTGCGTGGGGCAGCTCTTCTGTTGACAGGATTGGATCGCCGTCGCGAGGGTCGCGCCCGCCAGGAAGCTGGAGCATTTCTGAATGGCGCAGGCCGTCAGATCCGGGACGCCGACGCACTTCTGCTGGAGGCAGGCGACGAGCTGAGTGCAGGGCGTGTTGGCCTGGCAGGCGAGCACTTCTTTGCAGCACGCACCCTTCACGCACGCGTCACACGCCGGCGGAAGCCCGGTGGCGACGCCTGAGCAACTCCCCGTGCCGCCAGTGCCCGCACCGCCAGTGCCCGCACCGCCAGTGCCCGAGCCGCCAGTGCCCGAGCCGCCGGTGCCCGAGCCGCCCGCACCGCCGGCGCCCGAGCCGCCCGCACCGCCCGCACCCGCACCGCCACCAGTCCCCACGCCCGCGCTGCCACCGCCCGCTTGCCCGGCAGCGCCGCCGCTGCTCGCGCCGCCGCTGCTCGCGCCGCCGCTGCTCGCGCCGCCGCTGCTCGCGCCGCCGGTCCCCGAAAGGCCGCTACCACCACCATCCGAGCCGCAGCCCAGGGTGAGCCCAACCACCAAAGCCGACGCTAAGCACCGCCCAACCATTTGTGCACCTCACCTCCAAGATACCCGGTGAAGCTCGGCCTTGCACGCGAGACCGAGTTTTCGTCGGTCGCGGGCCTCATCCGGTTTAGACTCCGTCCCCCCCGAGAGGTCACAGCATGCCCGTCGCCCCGTCCGATTTGCGCAAGATCCCCCTGCTCTCCAACATCACCGACGAGCACCTCGCTCAACTCGTCGCCGCCTGCGACACCAGAACGGCGGAGAGCGGAGAGGTCTTGTTCGAGGCCGGTTCCGTCTCGGATCGATTCCTGATCCTCACCAGCGGCGAGGTCTCGCTGCGCGACGGGGGCGAAGAGCGCTTCCGGCTCAAGCCCATCGCACCAGTCGGCGAGCTGGGCGCCATCGCGCGCCTCGAACGTCGCACGACGGCAGTGGCAGCGTCCAAGGTCGAACTGCTCGACATCGCGGTCAAAGACCTGATGCAGTTCTTCGAGGAACACGGCGATGTCGCGTTCCCCTTCCACTACAACCTGCTGCGGGTAGTCGCCGACAAGATCCGCCGGGACACCCGCCGACTCGAAGAGATGCGTCACAACTTGATGACGACGCAGAAGGCGATGAAGCGCATGCGCGACGCGCTCCTGGAAGGCGACGACACCCCTCTCAGCAAGCAACTCTTCGACGAACTCGAGTCCCTGATCGAGCAGAACAAGAAGGGTCACTACCTGGTCGCGCCGGCCGAGGCTCTCCCGACGTCCGTGCGCCTTGACGACGGCTCCGTCGTGGCCGTCGAGTCCATCAGCAAGGGCTGGTTGCATCTGCCGGCGAGCGCGGGCAGTCCCAAGCGCGGCGACGACTGGAGCGGCGTGCTGCTGCTGCCGGAGCGCGAGATCGCCGTGAGCGGCACCGTCGAGGGCAGCGACGGCACGGAGTTCGTGATCAAGCTGGATCTTCTGATCGAGGATTACAACCGCGCGATTGAGGATCACCTGACGCGGCTGCAGATGCTGGATTTCGTGCTCTGAACCCACCTCGACCGACGGTGCAGGCGTCAGCGAAGCTCCAAAGGAGCGTGCACGATGACGCTCGATGCGCCGCACCCATGTGTATAATGCGTCACTCATCTCGTCACGGCGCGCGCCCGACATGTCGCCTCTGAATGGCCACTCGGAGCTGTGCGCGCAACTCCCTCCGCCATGGCAGCCGCTCAGCCCGTTCGAAGGTCGCCGACCTGGGCGCAGCGCGTCCTGCCTTCGCTCCGATCTCGCTTCTACCTGCTGCTGACCGCGCTCGCCGGTCTGGCCCTCGTGCCCTGGCTGGTCACCGACGAGCTGCGACGGAGTACGGACGGATTCGCGGTGGCCATCCAGGAGGCAGGCTCCCTACGCTTTCGCCTACTGCAGGTCCTGGTACAGCTGCCGCAAGCTCGCACGGATCCCGGGACGCGCTCCCGCTTCGAAACCATGCTCGGGGAACAGGACGAACTGCTGGATCGCGCTGTGTCTGGTGATCCGTCGGTGGGCTTCGCGGCGTGTCCCACCTGGGAAGTGTGCGAACGATTCAAAGCGCACCGAACCCGGTGGAGGGCGGAGCTGCTCCCGCGCATTCGGGCTGAGCTCGACAGCGACATCCCGGTCGGCGGCGCGCTGGTCACGGATGTGCTCCTGGAGCTGACCGAGCTGGACCTCACCGTGCGAGCCGTGGCCCGGATCGTCGAGACGCGCCTCGAGCACAACGCTCGGCTCGGCTCTTGGGCCAGCGCCGGCTCGGTACTGCTCGTGGCGCTGGTGGCGGCCGGAGTCGGGCAGATCTTCGGCCGAATCCGGCGACTCCGCGCCTTGGTCGACCTGGGTGACGACCGCGCGATCGCCGCGCAGATCGTCGGCACGGATGAGCTCGACGGGCTGGCCGATGCGCTCGGTCGAGGCATCGCCGTCGAGCGGGAGCAGAGCAGAGACGAAGCGAGGCGCGCGGAGTCCCTGGCCTTGCAGCAGCTCGCCACCCGCAGCGTGGCTGACGCCCTCGGCGCGTGGCTCGCCGGGAGCGGCTCCCTCGAGAGAGCGCTGACTGAAGTGGCAGGCGCCACCGGCCACGAGATCGCCGAGCTCGTGCCTGATTCGGAGCTGGCCGGTCGCTCCCTCCGCCTGCGAAACCCCCGCGAAGGCCGCGGCGACTCCGACGAGATCTTGATCGACACACTCTCGCAGGTTTTTTCCATCGCTTGTCTCGCGGGCCGGCTTCTGGCGACGAAGACCCTCCAAGGCCAGCTCGCCACGGCGCTGGGCGGGCTTTCCGGGCGGCCCGATGCCAAGGAGATCGGTGAGAGCCTCGGCCGACTCATCGCCCACGACAGCGCGGTGATAGAACTCTACGACTCGGAGGGGCGCGTGGAAGACACGTGGGCCATTCACTCGAATCGACTCGAGCGCGTGGGCGCCGTGGGCGATTCCGGCGTGCCCGCGGGAGTCCGGGCGCTGGCCGACGGCGAGAGCGGTGCCTGCACGAGCTTGCAGCAACGCTGCCCAGGCCCGCAACTCGTGGTGCCCCTGCGGGTGAATGATCGGCCGATTGGCGTGATTTGTCTGGCACGCGGACGGCCGGAGTTCACCGAACAAGATGTGCGGGCGGCAACGGCCATGGCTCCGGTCGCGGCCAGCGCCCTCGCTCGCGTTCAGCTCGAAGCGCGCCTGCGGTTCGCTGAGCAGTGGAGCACGCTCGGGGCCTTCGGTCGCCTGCTGGCCCATGAAATCAAGAACCCACTGAACAGCCTCGGGCTCGAGCTCGCGTTGCTCGAGCGCCGGACCTCCAGGCTCGAGCTCGCGAGCGAGGACCGCGACCGCGTCGCTTCGTCCATCGCCGTGGTCAAGAGTGAGCTCGCTCGCTTGACCAGCCTCACCAACGAGTATCTGTCGATGAGCCCCCAATCGGGGTCCCTCGAGCTGCAGCGGGTCGACTTGAACGAAATCGCCGGGAGCGTTGGGCGGGCCCACGCCGCCAGCATGGCCGACGGCGGGATCCACCTCGAAGAACATCTGGCTCGGGAGCCCGCCTGGGTGCTCGGCCACCCGGACAAGTTGAAGCAGCTCGTGCACAACCTGGTCGGCAACGCCATCGAGGCCATGGCCGGCACCGACACCCGCGTCGCGACCCTGGCGGTTTGCCGCCAGGGAGGCGATTACGAGCTCTCTGTCCGCGACACCGGCCCGGGCATCGCCGACCTGGTCAGCATCTTCACCCCCGGGTACACAACCAAGGCAAGCGGTACCGGCATGGGACTGGCGCTCTCGCAGCAAATCGCGCGACAGCACGGCGGTCGGCTGTTGGCGCGGGCCGTCGACGGCGGCGGCGCCGAGTTCACCCTGCGCATCGCCGCGGTCGACGACGAAGAGCTCGGTTGACGCCAGAGCCCACCAAAACCCTTCGCTCATTCCCGCGGGCTCGGCTAGCCTCGGACCCATGTTGAGGAAGGCCGCCAAATTCCACCGTGACGCCGTTCGCCCAAAGAAGAAGACGGCGGCACCCAAGAAGAAGAAACCCGCGAGCGTCGACACCTCGCTGCCCGGCGTGAGCGCGACGGACAAGAAGGTGGGCCAAGGTCGCGCCGGAACGCGGAATGTCTCGAAGCGGGCCGACACCAAGGCGTCCTTCAAGCTGGAAGACTCGGCAACCGGACAGGCCTCGCGTAAGTCGACTCGTGGCAGCTCGAACCGCTCCAAGCCCGACTCGAACCTGAAGCGTCGCCAAACCCGAGCCACGACGTCCCCGAAGGCCCGCGCCACCCGCGGCAAGTGAGGGCGCCGGGCAACCGCGAAATCGCAGACACGCTCGATCAAATTGCCGATCTCCTCGCCGCTCAGGGGGGCGACGCCTTCCGCGTGCGCGCCTATCGCCGCGCCGGCGATACCGCCAGGAAGAGCGCGCGGCCGCTGGCAGAGATCGTGGAAGCCGACGGTCCCGAGGCTCTCGCGGAGCTGCCAGCCATCGGCAAGAGCATCGCGACCTCGATCGGCGAGCTGGTTTACTCCGGACGCATCGCGCTGCTCGAACGCCTCCGGGGGCAGATCTCGCCCGAAGACCTGTTCACCACCTTGCCGGGGATCGGTGACGCGCTGGCGCAGCGACTGCACCAGGTGCTCGACATCGAGACGCTCGAGCAGCTCGAACTCTGCGCCCACGACGGTCGGCTGGAGGCGGTCCCTGGCTTTGGGCGCCGCCGGGTCCAAGCGCTCCGGGATCTGCTGGCCGCCCGGCTCTCGCGCTCAGCTCGGCGGCGCGCGCGATTCATTCCGTCGTCCGAGCCCGCCGGGGACACGCCGAGCGTCGAATTGCTGCTGGACGTGGACGATGAATACCGAACGCGGAACAAACGCGAGGAGTTGCCGAGAATCGCACCGCGCCGCTTCAACGCGGAGGGCAAGGCGTGGCTCTCCATCCTGCACACCACGCGCGGCAGCTGGAACTTCACCGCGCTCCACTCCAACACGGCTCGTGCCCATGAGCTGGGAAAGACCGGTGACTGGGTCATCCTCTTCTACGAGGAGAACGGTCACGAAGGACAGTGCACGGTGGTGACCGAAGTGCGCGGGCCCCTCGCAGGCCGGCGCGTGGTGCGTGGGCGTGAAGCAGAGTGCGGGGCGCTGCTCGGACGAAACCCCGGCTCCGACGACCAGAAAATGGGCTAGCTTTCTCCCATGCGCCGGCCCCTGATCTTCGCAGCCCTGATGCTCGCCGCTTGCGGCAACGACGACGGCACGAAAGTCGAACACGACCCGAACAAATGGGTGCAGACCTTCGACTCGCTGCCCGGCGCCCTGATCAGCGTCTCGGGCACTGCACACGACGACGTGTGGGCGGTTGGCGGAAACCCGGGGGACGGCAGCGGCGCCTTCGTGCTGCATTTCGACGGCAAGTGGGCGCGCAAGCCCACGGGCCACCAGGTGGACCTGTGGTGGGTCCACCCGGTCCCTGGCGGCCCCGTGTTCTTCGGCGGCAGCGGCGGCACCATCCTCCGATATCAGAACGACACCTTCGAAAAGCTGCCAACGCCCGACACCGCCACGGTGTTCGGGATCTGGGGCATGGCCGCGGATGATCTCTGGGCAGTCGGCGGCGACCCAGCGAAGTCGGGAAAAGCATTCGTTTGGCGCTTCGATGGCACCACCTGGAGCGCGCCCAGTGACTTCCCGAGCGTGCCCATCGCTTCGTGGTTCAAGGTCTGGGGGCGCGCCGCGGACGACGTGCGCTTCGTCGGCATGGACGGCGCCATCGTCCACTATGACGGCAAGGGGTTTCAGCAGATCGACTCGCCGACGAACCGTCGCCTGCTGACGCTCTTCGCCGAGCCGGGCGGGCGCTACACCGCGGTCGGCGGCATGAGCCAAGCGGTGATCCTCGAGGACACGGCAGGTACTTGGCAGGACGCGAGCCCCCCGCCGCCCACCCACGCCATGATCGGCATCCGCACGCGCGGCGACGACGGGTACGCGGCGGGCACGGGAGGCAGCGTGATGCGACGGAAGAGCGGCTCCTGGGTCGACGAGCCACTCGGGTTCGACGTGTTCGGAGACTTCCACTCGGTCTGGATCGACCCCAAGGGCGGAGTCTGGGCCGCGGGCGGCAACATCATGGCTCTGCCGCTGGTGAACGGCGTGCTCGTGCACAAGGGCCCGAAAATCCCTGGCGGAAACTACGAGTAGCGCCGAAAAGCTCCGTCTTGGCGAGAAGGCTTGGCGGGACGGGGGTCGCTGCTATCCTCGCGCGTCCTCGAGCGGGTCGTGGTGCTCGCTGAGGCAGAACGGCGGACTGGGTTGGTCGACGTGAAGAAGAAACTGGCGCTCCTCTTGGGGCTCGTGCTCGTCCTGGTCGCGGTGTTTCTCCCGGGGTGCAAGCGCGCAGCGAGCAGCTTCGGATTCGGCAACGCGAGCGAAAGCGTGATCCACGGGAAGCTCCCGACGAACCACAGCGGACTGCGCCGAGAAGTCCGACTGACGGACAACGTGATCGCCCCGCGAGGCGACTCCTGGAAGAGCGAGCTCACGACGATCTTCTCGTCGTCGACGGCGTTCGCCGAGTGGGACTTGGGTCAACCCACCTCCATCGCTGCCCTGTACCTGACCGGGGACGACAACGACTCGTACAACGTCAGCGTCTCGGACGACGGTCAGACGTATCGCCCACTCTGGGAGGGACGCCCGGTCGGTGGCGGCGGGCTTCAACCGCGATTCGCCGACGGTTTGAAGGAGACCGCGCGCTACGTCCGTGTGAGCGCGACTGGCGGCGACGGCTCCTACGCGCTCTCCGAGTTCCAGGTCTTCTCGCAGACGCCCGGCACTTGGCCGCCCAAGCCCACCGTCAAAGACTCGATCCCGCCCGACGAGGTCCTCCGCAACAAGATCCTCGCCTTCGGTCTCGCGCTGTCCATCTTGGTGATCTTCACCTGGAAGGGCGCGCCGATCTGGTGGACGTTGCTGCTGCTGCTCGTGCCCGCGGCCGCGGGCTTCGACCTCTGGCGTGCGCTCTCCATCGCCTGGCCGCCGAGCACGCGGGAAGTTGCCCTGGTTCGCGGCGTGGTGGCGGCAGTCGGGGCTTTGGTCGTGGTGCGAGAGGTCTTCGCGCCGGCCAAGCTCCTGGCCAACCGTCGCGTCACGATTGGGGCCTTCGGCGTCTGCGCCGCCCTCTCCATCGGAGCCTTCTACAACCTCGGGCACCCGCAGTTTCACGACTATCAGAACGGGCGTCCGGGCTTCGTCCACAATTTCGACATGCGCGTGTACTTCCCCATCGCGAAGTACTTCAAGGAACTGCGCTTCGATGGGCTCTACCTCGGGAGCGTCGCGGCCTACGTCGACGACGACAAGAGCGTCACCCTCGAGTCCTTGCGCAATCAGCAACTCCGCAGCTTGCGCACGCACCGCATGCAGAGCGTCGGCGACTCGATGGCCGACATCAAGGAGGTCCAGAGTCGGTTTTCGCCCCAGCGCTGGGAGGACTTCAAGCGCGACATGCGCTACTTCCGCGAGAACATGGGGGTGCGCGACTACCTGGGCAGCATGAGCGACCACGGGGGCAACGCGACACCGGTGTGGTTCCTCTTTGGGCATGCTCTGTTCAGAAACGCCTGGGCGTCGAACACCACGCTGACCATCACCGCGATGCTCGACCCCATCCTGATGATCATCGCCTTGGGCTTGGTCTGGCGCGCGTTTGGCGTCCGCACGGCTTTGATCTGCGCCATCGTGTTCGGAGCCAATGACTTCTACATGTTCGGCACCTGTTGGGCCGGCGCGACGCTGAGACACGACTGGCTCGCGTACCTGGCCATCGGAATCGCCCTGCTCAAACTCGAAAAGTGGATGCTCGCCGGCGCGCTGCTCATGCTCTCGGGCCTGATCCGCGCCTTCCCGTTCTTCGCCCTCGTGGGCGCGGCCTTGCCGGCAATTTGGTGGTTCGGCGAACATATCGTCGCGAACAAACGGCTGCCCAGCATCGCGATCATCAAGCAGCACCAGATGCCGATCCTGAAGGTCGCCCTCGGTGCCTTGATCACCGGCGTCGTCTTGTTCCTGGCCTCATCGGCCCTCTTCGGCTTCCGATCGTGGCCCGAGTGGCTGCACAAGGTCGGGATGCTGCACCGGGATCCGCACGTCAACCACGTGAGTCTGCGTGCGCTGATTGGCGGACCGGACGGCATCCACAACCGCGTTCTCGCGGCGCGTTCCAGCCTCTTCGCGGCGGGCATCATCCTGTTTGCGGTGATGGTCGCCGTCGGCGGCCGCCGTAAGAACATCGCGCTCGCCGCCACGCTCGGCACGCTGATGATCCCCATCGTGTTTCATCCGGCGAACTACTACGCCCACTTCATCTTCGTCCTGCCCATGCTGGCCGTGGAGCTGAACGACTCCAAGAAGGGCGGCGCGCTCTGGCCGATGAAGCCCGCCGGCGGAGGCCTGTGGATCGCGCTCCTGGGCATGTGCGCGGCTCAGTACTTCGTCGCCATCGAGAAGGACCTGGGCCTGCACTTCTATTTCTCGAGCGCGCTGATCGTGGTCTGTACCGCGGCGCTGCTCTTGGTGACCCTCGCCAGCGACTTCGGCTTGGCGCGGCAGCTCGCGCCCGTCGGCGTGCCCCCGGACTCCGCGCCCCCCGCACCCGCCGAAGAACCCAGTCCGAGCGCGGAGGAGGCGGCAGCCGAAGATCCCGTCTCTGCGGACGCGCCTCCCGCCGAGGATGTCGATCCGGGCGCGAGCCCGCCCGACACCGAGACCACTCCGAGCTCCGGTGAGTCCGACTCGAGCGAATCCGCCGACGCCGAGCCAATCGCCGCGGCGGATCGGCCGTCATCGCCGGATTGATCGAGCCCAAGAGGCTCACGCCGCTGACTCTAGCAGCGGAGGCAGCGGTCAGCACCTCGCCGCGCGGTGCGAAAGCCGCTCAGCCGAACGCGACCGCGATGAGGCGACCGATCTCGGCGTGGGCGGCATCGAGCTGCGCCAGCGCCCTTGTCGAATCGCTCGAATAGGCCGCAATCAAGATGGGGGGCCGCCCGGGCGGCCAGACGACGGCGACGTCATTTGCCGCGCCGCGGCTGCAGGTCCCCGTCTTGTCAGCCGCGATCCAGCTCGGGGGCAGTCCGGCGCGCAGTCGGTTGCGACCTGTGGTGGAACTCAGCAACCAGCCAAGCAAGCGCTCGCGATTTGCAGGCTTCAGCCCCGCGCCACTGATCACTGCGCGCAGCGAGCTCACCATCGCTCGGGGCGACGTGGTGTCGCGCGCGTCGCGGGGGAGATTGGTGTTCAGGGTCGGCTCGTTGCGATCCAACCGAGTCACGCGGTCGCCGAGCTGCCGAAAGAACGCCGTCAGCCCCTGCGGGCCTCCCACCAGCGGGAGCAGGAGATTGGCCGCGGTGTTGTCGCTCACGGTCACGGCCGCAGCTGCGAGCTCCTCGACGCTCATCTGGCCGCGAGCCACGGCCGCGCGCGTCATCGGCGCATACTCCAAGAGATCGGCCTCGCCGAAGGCAAGCTGACGATCGAGCGCCAGCTCGCCCTCGTCGACCCGCGCCAACACGGCCGCCGCCAATGCCCACTTGAAGGTCGAGCACATGGCAAATCGCTCGTCGGCTCGTCGCGCGAGCTGTCGGCCACTGCCGGTGTCCAACGCAAACACGCCGAGGCGTCCGCCGAGGTCGGCCTCCACCCGGGCGAAGAGGTCTACTTCCGCCGGCGGTTCGGCTTCTCGCACCCGTGGCGTTCGCGGCGAACAGGCAGCTGCCAGCGCAGCGGCGATCACGCTTCGACGGTCGAGGTGGTCGTGGCTCATTCGGCGCTGTCGTCGGTCACGGCGCCCATCCTAGCACGAGTCGTCACGGCCTCGCGGCGGGAGTCATTCGCTCGCAAGCGCACAAATGAGCTCCGCGACCTCTCGCATGAACCCGTAGTCGAGCGTGTCGGGCGTGTCGGTCGCTCGGTGATAGTTCGGGTTCCGGAAATTCCCGGTGTCCGTCCAGAGCACGGCGGAAAGCCCAGCGTTCCAGAAGGGGAAGTGATCGCTGCGGGTCAGATCTGGGAAGACCCGGTGGAGCGGCCCCCAGGTCTTGGCCGCCACCAGGCGCAGGCCGCGGCCGGCCCTCGAGCGCACCGCGCGGTCGACGGTGGCGTTCGAGGCTCCGTTACTGACCATGCCGATGAAGTCGGGGACCCTCAGGCTCGCCGGAGCCCACGGGATCGGGAGCTGTTGCTGGGCTGTCGAACACCGAAATCCGACCATCTCGAGCACGTGCGCCAGGCGCACCTCCACGCCCAGCTCCGCCAGACCGTCGTTCAGAAACTCCCGACTGCCGAGCAGACCGTCCTCTTCGGCGTTGAATGCGACAAATCCAATGGGCTGAGCGGCTGCCTCGCGCAGCACGCGGGCGCACTCGAGCATTACTGCCAGCCCGCTCGCGTTGTCGTCAGCACCCGGGCAGTCGGGCACGCTGTCGTAGTGGGCCGCAACCAAGGTGACCGGCTCGCCGGCGCGGCGCATCGGCAATGCCACCACGTTCTGGTAGCGGCCTTGCAGCCGCACGCACAGGCCGCTTCGCTCGAACTCGGCCGCGAGCTCGTCGCGAACCCAGCGGTTGCTGCGGGCGTTGGCGAAGACGTGGCGCGGGACGGCCAAGCGCTCGACCCAAGCGCGCAGTCGACCGGCGTCGGGCGCCGGCCCCTGGTGCAAATGCCGAAGCTCGCTGGTTGCTTCACGTTCTCGGATCCACATCTTGACTTACAGTGTAAGTTTATGTCGTAAGCCCGTCAAGGTCCCGCGGTGAAGAAGTCCCCAAAGAAGCGCCAGGCGTTGTCCCGGGAGCGGATCTTGCGGAGCGCCCTGGCGATCGTCGACAGCGAAGGATTGGACGCCATCTCGATGCGGCGCGTCGGCGAAGCCCTGGGCGTCGAGGCGATGTCGCTCTACAATCACGTGGCAAACAAGGCCGCAATCCTCGACGGCATCTTCGAAACCGTGCTGGCCGAGTTGCCCGCTCCGAAGCGGTCCGCGACCTGGGAGGCCGCGCTCCGAGACCGGGCTCGGGCGCTTCGATGCGTGCTTCGAGCCCACCCCAACGCGCTCCCGATCTTCGCGACCCGGCCCGCGGTGACGCCGGCCTCGATCGCACACGTCGAGCACGTGCTCGATTCACTCCGCGGCGCGGGCTTCTCGACCCGCCAAGCCCTGAGCGCGCTTCAGGTCGCAGCCGCGTACGTCGTCGGCCACACCCTCGCCTGCTACGCGTCCAACGCGCCGGGCGAAACCTCCCGACCCGCCTACGGCCAGCTGAACCCGGAGCAATTTCCGCGCGTTCGGGAGGCTGCCGCGCTCCTGCCGGGCCACGATCTCGAGCGGGAGTTCGAGCTCGGCCTCGATGCGCTGCTGGCCGGGTTCGGCGCGCTCCTCGCGAGAAAACACCAGCGCTGAGCCTCCCAAGCGCCGCGCTGCTGGCACCGGCGCCAGAGGAAACCCCTTGCCAATCCGATGCCCCAAACTATTATCAGTCGCATGATAAATAACTGGGCGGGGGCCGCCGCCGTTTCGCTCCTTGCCGCGGGCTGCGCCTCGGCAACGGCGGAGCCGGAGGAGGCGTACCAAGGGGTGGTCGAGCTCGATGAGCGCGTGCTCGGCTTCGAGGTCGGGGGCCGGGTGGAGCGTGTGGACGTTGCCCGGGGCGACATCGTGAAGGGGGCCGGGACCCTCGCGACCCTCGACTCCACGCTGGAGAAGACAGCCCGCGAAGCACGCTCGGCCGAGGTCGACGCCGCCAAGGCGCAGGTCGCGCTGCTCAAGGCCGGCGCTCGACCGGAGGAGCTTCGGGTGGTCGAAGCTCGCATCCGCGCCGTGCGCGCCACCGAGGCGCTCCTCGCCAAGAACCTCGCCCGTGAGCGCGAGCTCGAAAAGCGCGGGGTGAGCTCCCGCGCGATGGTCGATGAGCTCGAGACCAAGCTCGACGCAACCGTCGCCGATCGCCAAGGGCTCGAGCAGCAGCTCAAGGGCCTGAAACGCGGAGCGCGTTCCCAGGAGATCGCCGGCGCTTCGTCGCGCGCCGAGGCGGCGGACAAGACCCTGAGCGTGCAGGACGGGCGGGTCGACCGCTACCTGCTCAAGGCCCCGAAAGACGGCGTGGTGCTCGACGTTCACGTCGATCCGGGCGAAGTCGTCGCTCCCGGTGCACCGGTGATCACGGTCGGTGATACGAGCCACCCCATCGCCGAGGTCTTCGTCCCGATCGGCAAGCTCGACGGCATCAAGATCGGCTCCCTGGCTTCCGTCCGCGTCGACGCCAGCTCGGCCTCGTTTGCAGCCAAAGTGGAGCACATCTCCCGGACGACCGAGTTCACTCCCCGCTACCTGTTCAGCGAACGCGAGCGCCCGAACCTGGTCATCCGCGTGAGGCTCCGGATCGAGGATCCGGAGCGCCGTCTGCACGCGGGCGTGCCGGCCTTCGCCAAGATCGAGCGCTGAGAGAGCGGACGCCCATGAATTCCGACGAACCCATCATCCGCACGCGGAACCTCTCGCGCCACTTCGGCTCCCTCGTCGCGGTGAAAGACCTAAACCTCGAGGTCGCGCGTGGCGAGATCTTCGGGGTGCTCGGACCCAATGGCGCGGGCAAGAGCACGACCATCCGCATGCTCTGCGGCATCCTCAACCCGACGGGCGGCGACGGCAGCGTCGTGGGCCTGGACATCCGCAAGGACGCAGAGCGCATCAAGGAGCGGATCGGGTACATGACCCAGCGCTTCAGCCTCTACGAAGACCTGAGCGTCGAAGAGAACCTCACCTTCTACGCAGGCATCTACGGGGTCTCGCTCAAACGACGCAAAGAGCGCATCCGTGAGGTGCTCGAGTCCACCGGCCTCACCGCACGCCGCAAGCAACTCTCGGGCACGCTGTCCGGCGGTTGGAAGCAACGCGTGGCCCTCGCCAGCGCCACCATCCACCAGCCCCCGCTCCTGTTCTTGGACGAGCCGACGGCGGGAGTCGATCCGGTCAGCCGGCGGGAGTTCTGGGAGCAGATCCACCGCATCTCCCACGAGGGCACCACCGTGCTCCTGACGACTCACTACATGGACGAGGCCGAGCGCTGTCACCGCCTCGCGTTCATCTTCAGTGGACAGCTGCTCGACACCGGCACCCCCGAGGAAGTGGTCGAGCGCCGGCACCTACGCGTGGCCGAGCTCGAGATTCAGGAAAATACCCGCGCCGCGGCGTCCGCCCTGCGCGCGCACCCTGCCGTGGACGAAGTGGCCCACTACGGCCACCTCTTGCGGCTCTCGACCAAGAACGGCACGGATCCCATCGCGCTGGCCGAAGAGATCCTGGGTGCCGCCCGACTCCCCATCGCCAAGGCCCGCCTCGCGCGAGTCTCGGTGGAGGACGCCTTCGTCAGCATGGTGCGCGCAGAAGCTCGACAGCACGATGCGCGGAGCGCGGCATGAATCTGCGCCCCTGGGTGATCGCGCGAAAAGAGCTGCTGCAGCTCCGACGGGACCGCCTGACGATGGCGATGATGTTGATCCTGCCGGTGATGCAGCTGTTGCTCTTCGGCTACGCCATCAACACCGACGTTCGCCACATCCCGACCGTCGTCTACGACCAAGATCGTAGCGCTGCGTCGCGGGATTTGGCTCAGAGCCTGCGGTCCACCGGCTTCTACGATCTGGTCGGGCGAAGCCAATGACTACGACGAGATCGAGCACGCGCTGCGCGCCGGCCGCGCCCGCGTCGGGCTGGTGATCCCGGCTCGATTCTCCAGCGATCTCACCCGCGGCCAACCGACCCAGGTGCAGCTCATCGTCGACGGCTCGGATCCGCAGACCGTCGCCAGCGCGACGAACACCGCCGCGTCGCTGGTGGCCGCGCGCTCGAGTCAGCTGATGGTGCGGCGCCTCGCTGGGCAGGGCGCCGGCGCGCCGCTCGCCGCCCATCCAGCTCGAGCCGAACACCTGGTACAACCCCGACCTGCGCACGGCGATCTACATCGTGCCGGGTCTGGTCGGCGTGATCCTGACCATGACCATGGTGATGCTCACGGCCATGGCCATCGCGCGCGAGCGCGAGCGCGGCACGCTCGAGCAGCTGATCGTGTCGCCGGTGAGGAACATCGAGCTGGTGGTGGGCAAGATCGTTCCGTACATCGTCATCGGCTACGTGCAGATGACGCTGATCTTGCTGGCTGGTCGCGTCGTCTTCGACGTGCCCCTGGTCGGCTCCCTGGCGATGCTCTACGCGCTGGCATTCGTGTTCATCGCCGCCAACCTCGCGCTCGGCCTGTTCTTCTCGACCCTGGCGAAGACGCAACAACAGGCCATGCAGATGTCGTTCTTCTTCATGCTGCCGAACATCCTGCTCTCGGGCTTCATGTTCCCCTTCGAGGCCATGCCCGTGCCCGCGCAGTGGCTGTCGCAGGCGCTGCCGCTGACGCACTTTCTGCGCATCGTTCGCGGCATCACGCTGCGCGGCGCCAAGTTCGGGGATCTCACCGCGGATCTCGGCGCCATGGCCATCATCCTGGCGGTCCTGGTGACCGTCGCCTCCGCTGCGTTTCAGCAAGAAGCTCGCCTAACCATGGCTCGACCCAAGAGCGACATCGAACCCCGCATCATCCATGCCGCGCGCCGGCGCTTCCTCGAAGACGGCGTCGATGGCGCGTCGCTGCGCAAGATCGCCCGCGAGGCCGGCACGAACATCGGCATGATCTACTACTACTTCCCGACCAAGGACGACCTGTTCCTGGCGGTGGTCGAGGAGATCTACGCCAAGGTGCTCGCTCAGGTCGAGGAAGCCATCGCGGGCGAAGAGTCGTTCGAGGCGCGCGTCTCGGCGCTCTACGCGCGGATCGCGGCGTTCGAAGCCGACGAGGTCGACGTCTTGCGCCTGGTCGTTCGAGAGTCCATCACCTCGTCTGCGCGCCTCGAACGGTTGATCGAACGCTTCAAGCGCGGTCACCTCGGGCTGATGCTCGAGGCCGTAGCCGAGGGCCTTGGATCCGGGCAGCTCGACGCCAGATTTCACCCGGCGGTGATGGTCATGTCGACCTTTGCGCTCGGGATCGCACCGCAGATGATCCGGCGCATCGCCGCCGAAAACATGGCCTTCCTGGGCCTGCCGGAAGGCCCGGCATTTGCACAACAACTCGTCGATGTCCTGCTGCGCGGCATCGGTCGCCCCACCCT
Organism: uncultured delta proteobacterium; assembly: GCA_963716725.1. Classification (GTDB taxonomy): domain Bacteria; phylum Myxococcota_A; class Polyangia; order Polyangiales; family Polyangiaceae; genus JADJKB01. The sequence continues at coordinate 89,874 of CAVQUB010000032.1, read as the reverse complement.
GAATCTGGACAAGTCATGATGAAACACTCCCTGTCGTTGATGATCCTCGCCACGTCCGGCCTCTCCACCGGCCTGGCCCTCGCTCAAGATCCCCCGCCCGCGCCCCCGGAGAAGGCGCCGACGCTCGAAGAGAAGGTGCCGCCGCCGGCCGCCGACGATCTCGCGGTCCGGCTGCGCGCTCTCAGCGGGCGACCCGGTGGCCTGACCTCCGAAGATGTGGGTCGTCGGGCGGTCAAGAACAGCAAAGACGTGCGCGCGAAGCAGGCGGAGATCGCGGCTGCCAGCGCCGAAGTCGACAAAGCCTTCGCCGGGTGGTTCCCCAAGCTGACGTTGACCGCCCGCTACACGCACCTGTCACCGGTCGACTCCGGCGGCTTCGGCCCGGGCGACGTGAGGCTGGTGGGAACGCCGGCGCCGGCGGGTGCCATGCCGCCGGGTGCTCCGCTGATAGCCATTCCCTCGTCCGCCCTGGCATTTCCGGTGATTCAAGACCAGTACGCGCTCCAGGCCGCGCTGCTGCTGCCGGTCAGTGACTACTTCCTGCGTATCAGCCAGTCGCAAGCCGCTGCCAACCTGGGCAAGGGCGCGTCCGAGCTCACGCACCGCGCCGCGCGCCTGAACGCGGCGACCGACGCCAAGCTGGTCTACTACGGCTGGGCGCGAGCCAAGCTCTCCCACGAGGTGGCCAAGCAGAGCTTGAGCCAATCCAAGTCCCATCATCAAGCTGCGAAGATCCTGTTCGAGGTCGACCGCGCCGCGAAGGCCGACGTGCTGCGCGCGGAGTCGGCGGTCGCTGGTGCTGAGCTCTTGGTCGAGCGCACTTCGAACCTGACCGCACTCGCCGAAGACCGGCTGCGCACGCTGCTCGCAGATCCAGCCACGGCTCGCTACGAGATCGGCGAAGACCTGATGGGATCATCGCCGAGGCAGAGCGAGAAGCTCGACTTTGCGTCGCTCTACGCCGAGTCTCTCCGGCAACGGCTCGAGCTCCGCGCGCTCGAGAAGGCGGGCCTCTCCCTGGCCGAGCAGAGGCGAGCAGTGAAGAGCGTCGGGCTCCCCCGCCTCGATGCCTTTGGCAACGCTTACTATGCGAACCCGAATCAACGCTATGTCCCGCAGTCCAGCGAGTGGAAGGCGACTTGGGATGTCGGGGTTCAGCTGACCTGGACACCCAACGACTTCCTCACGGCAGGCGCCACAGCGGCGGGCCTGGAGGCGCAACGGGCGAAGCTCGACGCGCAACGCGATCAGCTCCGAGACGCACTCCGAAACGAGATCTTCGACGCATCCCAGTCGCTGCGCGAGGCTCAGGTGGGCCTCGGGACCGCTCAACGCGGCGCCGCCGCCGCAGAAGAGGCCTACCGGGCCCGCGCCGAGCAGTACCGCCTCGGCCGCGCCAGCAGCGTCGAGCTCACCGACGCGGAGGCCGACTTGTCGCGCTCGAGGCTCGAGGTGATCAATGCCCGAGTGGGTATCAGGATCGCGCGCGTGAAGCTCGACCACGCCCTCGGCCGCGACGCCCGGTGAATTCTGCCGCGACCGAGGCTAGTCTGCCGGCAGATGTCCACTCGCATCGCCCTGGCTGCAGCCTTCTGCCTCCTCGCTTGTGATCACGCGGATCCACCGCGCCGCCCGACCTCGTCGGGCACCACGTCGACCAACGGCGCCGCGCCGCACGAGCGACGCCTCTCGCAACCAAAGCGAGCCCCCGGTGAGCCGGTGCGCGTGCGGGACAGCGGGGCCAGTCCAGCTGTAGGCGACGCAGGCGACGCAGGCGACGCGCGCATCGCGGCGAGCGACGCGGCGACGGGCGACCGCGCCCTCGTGCCACCCACACTCCTCGCACCCGACGGGAGCGCCTTGCCCCAGACCGAGGACGAACCGACTTCGACCTCGGCCTGGTTCAGTGCCGGGGTGCGGGCGCTCTTCCGAGCCATTCAAGAGAACGACCCGACCATCGCCGAGCCCTTCTTCTTTCCGATCGTTGCCTACGAAAAAGTCAAAGACGTGAAGGATCCCAAGCGCGACTGGGAGCGGCGCCTGCTGGCGAACTTCCGCCGCGACATCCGCGACTACAACAAGCGGCTCGGACCCAAGGCCGGGCAGGCCCGCTTCGTCGGCTTCGAGCTAGCAAAAGACCGCATGAAGTGGATGAAACCGCGGAGCGAAGGCAACAAGCTCGGCTACTTCCGCGTCACGCGGAATCGCCTGCGCTACGAGACTTCGGAAGGCAAGCCGGCCACCCTCGAGGTCACCAGCCTGATCTCGTGGCGCGGCGAGTGGTACTTGGTCCACCTGAACGGATTCGAGTGAGAGTCGGGCGCCAGCACGCTCGACCCGCTCTCACTCTGCCCTCGTAGGTGCTAGCGCCGAACGCGCTTCTCCCATCAAGGACTCCGAGACGGACTCTCGCCGGTCGGCCCTCGCTATCGCAGCAGCTCTAAACCGCAAATCCGAGTGACTCTCGAGCAGCCGCGCGAGCATCGGCTGCTCGCTCTGCGGTCTCGCCAAGAGGTCGTAGAGTCGGGTGCGAACGTTGTGGGCCGCTTCTGCCCACACCACGCGCTCTTCAATCCCCTTCCCCCCGCGGATCAGCGCAAACGCTCCGGGAGCGTCCGGCGCGGCGTCCAACCGATCGACTTCGAGCAAGGTGTCGTCACACCACGAAACGCCTCGCGTCGAGTCCCAATGCGGGAACGCCGACGGGTGCAGCGCTGGCAAACCCAAGAGCCCGCGAATCACGTCGAGGGCCGAGGCGATGCCGACGGCGCGTCCGTCGGAGTCGACGACGACGACCCGGTGAACGCCACGCTCGGTCAAGAGCCGCGCGGCTTCTTCCACTGGCGCGTCGGATCGCAGCGTCAGCGCGGGGGAGGTCATGCACTCCGCCACCGTCGCCGGGGTCGGCAACCTCAGCAGATCTCGAAACGACGCCATCCCCACCGGTTTCTTGTCTTGGTCGAGCACGGGGGCCGCGGTGATCCCGAGCCCCACGATGTATCCAAGCGCTTGCGCGGCGGCGTCGTGGGTACGCAAGCTGAACAGCTCGCCGTTCATGATCTCCTTGACTGTGCGTGGCATTGGCGACCGCCCGCGGATTCAGACCAGACGCGAGCGGAATTGCTCGAACGCGGACTTCAGATCCCGCGCGAGCAGCAGGCTCGCGTCCTTGACGCCGGCGCTCTCAACTCGGAAATCTCGCTCGAGCTCGTCCAAGCGCGGCTCCAGCTCCTTCCACGCGCTCTTGGCGTCGAGGCCCGCCAAATGAACCTTGACTCGGATTTCGTCTCGAAGCTGCGCGAGGTCGCCGAGCTCTTTTTCCAACGTGCTCTTGAGGTTTTGGGTGGTGGTCATGGCAGACGGGGGTCGGAGCAAGCTTCGTTCCAGGAGAAAAACGCGCGTCCACTGCCCGGGGCGCCCGCAAAGAGTGCAGGCGCGACGGCCCCGGCGGCAACCGATGCGGCCGCCCAGACCTGGCCGGGCCTCATCTGGCGCCGGCCGGAGACCCGACCGGCGGCACGATGCCCACGGGCACGCGCAGTCGCTTCTGTGCGACGCGCTGGGGTTTGCCCACGATTCGGAAGCGTTCCCCCGACTCGATGCGTGCTTGGAGATCGCGCATCGCCGCGTGGTCGTCGGAGTCGATCCAGAGATCCACGGACGGTGTCTCCACGGCTCCCGCAGCGTCACGCGCAAGATTGAGCAGGGCGCTTTCGGTCACGTCCACACCGTAGGTCAGGGTCCACGGCTCGCTGTGCGCAGGTGTCCAGGCGCTCGCGAGATCGAGAGGGCCCAGCCGGGTGTGGATCGACAGCGCGCTCGAGTTCCACTGGGTCGCGCCGATCTGACGCCGCACACGGTAGACCCGAAGTCCATAGGCCTTGGTCAATCCGCCCAACCCCTGCAGCGCTTCGTCCGGAACCTGCGGCGCCATGCTGGCGAGGTTGTGCGCCATCCAGGTTCCGGGCTCGTGGGTGGGGATCGCAATGAACATCGAGAGGGGCACCAGCCCTTGGTAGCTCGCCTCGACCTCGAGCAGCTGCCGAGTGTGAAGGGACAGCGTTCCCGCGTCGGCCCCGAAGCCGACGATGCCGCCGGGCAACTCCGCCCCGTCGAAGAAGACCCAGCGCGGCATGGGCATGCCTTCGGGACCGAAGGTGGCCGCGTCCAGCCGCCGGAGGATTTCGAGAAAGCGGACTGAGGCGAGCCGCAGCGGATCCAAGCGGTCTTCCCGGCCAATGACCCAGCCGAACGCGCCGCAGTCGAACTCGGCGCGGTGTTCTTCGAGGGCCACCACGAAGGGCCGGAGGCGAGCAGAGAGCGCGGAGTTGGCCAGTGCGAGGGTCGTCATGGATCCCCCACGCAACGCAGGCCAGTGACGAAGGTGTCGCGCCGAGCAGCCTCAGCGATCCGCCCGCCTCGATCCGCCGCTGGAGCTCCTCGAGTCCGGCCGCGTCTTCGGGATCGACGATCGTGCCCCGGCCGGTGGTGAGGTCCGGTCGCGACAGAGCGCGCTCGATGAGGCCCTCATCGACGTCGAAAGCAAAGACGCAGGTCGCCGCGTGGGTGTGCGCGGGAACCCACGCTGCGCGCACCTCGAGCGGTGCGAAGCGAGCGTGCACTGCCAGGCTGGGCGAGCGCCACTGCATCGTGCCGTGCACGCGTCGCGGGCGCAGCGCTGCCAGCGTGAGCGCCAGCGTCTCGACGCCGAGACTGACGGCGTCAGGTCCGGGCTCCAAGTCGAGCAACGACGAAATCGAGAAGGTGAGCCACTCGTCGGGGCGCACCATGGGCGTCGCCATGCACATACTGATCGGCATGAACGGCCCCGCGTCCGGCAGCCGAGCCCGCACGCTTTCCGGGAGATGCGCCCTCGAAGCGCCGAAGCCAAACAATGCGCCCGGCAACTCTGCGCAGTCGTAGAAGGCCCAGCGGGGCATCCGGAGACCGAGGGGACCGAAGGTGAGTTCGTCGATGCGTTCGAGCTGGTCCAGGAATCGTTCACTGGAACACCGCGTCGGATCGTACCAGCGCAAAGAGTCCCGTTCGAAGCCGAGGACACGCTCCGCCAGACGCGGGCGGAGGCCCGGCGTGGCCACGACCCAGGGTTCAAGGGACAGCGACGCGAAGACACTCACCGAGCCGAGGGTACACGAGCCCGCGGACAGCATGGCCGGGCGTCGGAGCTGCCCCCTGACTCAGGGGTAACAGCGCCCGAGGCCGCGATAGGTCGGCAGCCGTGCCGAGACGCCATCTCCTTCGAGCAGCAGGTACTCGGAAAACCGCTCGGCGAGCTCGCCCGCCTTCGCGTGGCGGAAGAAGACGGGATCACCGACCCTGAGCCGGACCCCGGGCCGCTGCGCGAGCGGCGTCTGAACCTCCCCGGCCCCTTCGTAGGGCAGCAGCGACAGACCTCGCGGAAGCCATGGCAGTGGCAGGCGATCGCGTCCCGCGGGACCGGACGCGATGTAACCTCCGCCGGCGCAGGTGACGATTCCAATCTCGGGTCGGCGCGCTACTTCGAGGGCAAAGTAGAGGGCGGGCTCGAAGCTCACGTTCGAGTAGTGGTCGAAGAGGTGGCCGTCGAGCAACCCGGAGCCGACGGTCACCTCGCTGAGCGCGTCGTCACTGGACGAGCTGTCGATGCTACCGGAGCCACCGCCATTGAAGACCGCAACTTCGATACCCCGCGACCGCGCGCGCGCGCTGATTTCCCCGCGGAGCGCCGCGGCGTGGCGCCGTGAGAGCGCACGCACCGTGGACTTGAGCGCGTTGTCCACCCTCGAGCCGCCCGCGTCGGTGAGCCCGGCGACCTGGGCCTCGTAGCCCATGAACCCCGCGAGGCGGAGACTGCGGCGGCCGAGCACGGCCTCCGCGAGCGCGAGCGCGCGATCCGCGTCGCGGACCGGCGACCGACGCACACCCAAGTGAACCCTGCCGTGCAGGAGCCGCAGCGACATGTCGACGTCGACGACCACGCCGATGACGCCGCCTCCCGCGCGACAGGCCTCGTCGAGCGCCAGGATGTGTTGGAGATCATCCACCATCACCATGACGTTGCGCCCCGCGGCGGCGCGCCGCGACAACTCCCTCAGCAGCGGGACCTGACAGGTTGGATAGGCGAGCAGGACATCGTCGAAGCCATCGTCGAGGAGCGCGCTGACCTCGGCCGGCGCGTAGGCCATGAGTCCGCGAAAGACCCCTGGGTCCAGCGCCATCACCCGGCGAATGAGCTCCGGGCTGCGCAATGACTTGGTCGCTAGTCGAATGGTCTTTCGACGGGCGCGGGCCGGCGCCAGCAGAGTCTCCGCATTCCTCGAGACCGCGTCGAAATCGAGGAGCGCGAGCGGCAATCTCTCGCCTCGGACGGCATCGCGAAGGCGCTCGTACGCGTCAGCCATGACAAGTCGCGCATACCTTGCGCGCTGGGACCGCTCCGACGCAAGCTCTCGACCCCGCGCCGCGGGAAACTCGACTCCCTGGCGGTGGCACGCGCCCTGCAACGGTCGCGCGCATGTTCGTTCACCCCGCGCAGGATTGACCATGGACGCCTGGCTGCTCCCACGTTCTCGAATCGGTGAGCTGATGAGCGCCTTGCGCGCTCGGGGCTACGACGTGATCGGGCCGACACTGCGCGAGGGTGCGATCACCTACGACTCCGTGGAGAGCGACACCGACCTTCCCGTCGGCCTCACGGACGAGCAAGCTCCCGGGCGCTATCGCATCGTGGAGCGAGACGACCGGGCATTGTTCGGGTTCGCGGTGGGTCCGACCTCGTTCAAGCGTCAGTTCCACGTGCCCGAGGAGCGCCTCTATCGCGTACACCGCGAGGGCAAGTCGCTGCGCTTCACCCCGGAGCCCCTCGCGCCCAGAAAGCTGGCGCTGCTCGGAGCCCGCGGTTGCGATCTTGCGGCGCTCCGGATCCAGGATCGAGTCTTCGAGGGCGACCGCTTCCGCGATGAACGCTACGCGGCGCGGCGCTCCGACGTGATAGTGGTCGCAGTACACTGCGGCTCCCCATCGGCGAGCTGCTTCTGCACATCCATGGGCACGGGTCCCCGGGCCGACGGCCCGTGGGATCTCGCGCTGACCGAGCTGACGACCGGCGAGCACCGCTTCATCGTGGAGACCGGCAGCGCGATCGGGGTGACCTTGGTGAGGGAGCTCGGGCTCACGGCCGCCAACGTGATCGATCGCGTCCATGCGGCCAAGGTTCCCATCGTCGCGGCCGAGCGCATCACTCGCCGGCTCGAGAGCGTCGGGCTCCCGGAGAAGCTGGCTCGGGATCTCGACCATCCGCGCTACGCCGACGTCGCGCAACGCTGCCTCGCCTGCACCAACTGCACGCAGGTTTGCCCCACGTGCTTCTGCAATACCATCGAAGACTTCACTGAGCTCGATGGTACGGGCGCCGAACGCCGGCGTCGCTGGGACTCCTGCTTCACCTCGGACTTCTCTTACATCCACGGGGGACCCGTACGTCCCAGCACGCGCGCTCGCTACCGGCAGTGGATCACCCACAAACTCTCGACCTGGCACCAGCAGTTCGGCTCATCGGGCTGCGTCGGTTGCGGCCGCTGCATTACCTGGTGCCCGACGGGCATCGACATCACCGAAGAGGCCGCGCACATCGCCTCCCTTCGAAGACCGGAGAAGGCATCATGAAACCCGAATCGCTCGCCCGTTCACTAGCGGAGCACCCCTTCTGCAAGGAGCTCACTCAAGCCCAGGTCGAGTTCCTGGCCGGCTGTGCCAAGAACGCGCGCTACGAGGCCGACGACTACCTGGTGCGTGAGGGCTCGCTAGCCGACGCGATGTTCCTGGTGCGCAGCGGTTCCGTGGCCATCGAGACTCACGTGCCCGGCCGAGGGTCGCTGCAGGTCGACACCGCCAGTTCCGGAGACATCGTTGGTTGGTCAGTGCTCCTGCCACCCTTCCGTTGGCAATTGGACGCCCGCGCCCTCGAGCCGACGCTCGTCTTCAGCTTCGACGCGAACTGTATCCGCGGCAAAGTGCAGGCCGATCCCAGCTTTGGCTATGCATTCACGCTCAAGCTCTTGGCCTGTGCTTCCGACCGTCTGACGCAAGCGCGTCTCCAACAACTCGACGTGTACAAGTCGGAGCTCGGATGAGCGACGCCCTGAAACTCGAGCCGATGGAAGTGCTGCGGATGCGGCACGACACCAAAGACACCTTCACCTTCGATCTGGACGCAAGGCCCCGCGGTGGTTTTCGCTTTGCGCCGGGGCAGTTCAACATGCTCTACGCGTTTGGATTGGGCGAGGTGCCGATTTCGATCAGCGGCGACCCCCTCAGGCCCGCGGTGCTCACCCACACGGTGCGGGCCGTGGGACCCACCACTCGAGCCTTGGAGAAGCTCCGCCGGGGCGACAGCCTCGGTGTGCGCGGCCCCTTCGGGACTCCTTGGCCGGTGGACGAAGCACAAGGCCGAGATGTGATCTTGGTCGCCGGCGGCATCGGACTGGCCCCGCTGCGGCCGGTCATCTACAGCATCCTGTCGCGTCGCCAAGTCTTCGGGAAGGTCTGTATCGCCTATGGCGCCCGCACGCCCGACGATTTGCTCTTCGGGAAAGAGATCGCGAAGTGGCGTGGTCGGATCGACATCGACCTCGAGGTGACCGTGGACCGCGGCGACCCCAGGTGGCGCGGGCACAGTGGAGTGGTGACCAAGCTGCTCGGCCGATTCTCCCTCGCGGCTGAAAACACGGTGGCGATGCTGTGCGGGCCGGAGGTCATGATGCGCTTTGCATCCCGCGAGCTCGAAGGTCTCGGCGTTCCGTCCTCGCGCATCTACCTGTCAATGGAGCGCAACATGAAGTGTGGCGTGGGCTCCTGCGGTCACTGCCAGCTCGGCCCCACCTTCGTATGCAAAGACGGGCCGGTTTACCCGCTGCACCAGGTCGCACCATTGATGAACGTGCGGGAGCTCTGAGCGATGAAGTCTGTCAAGAAGCCCAAGCTCGCGGTGTTCAAGCTGGCCAGCTGCGATGGCTGCCAGCTCAGTCTGCTCGATTGCGAAGACGAACTCCTGGCGGTCGCCGGCGCGGTGGACATCGCGCACTTCCTCGAAGCGAGCAGTCGGATCGTCAAGGGCCCCTACGACTTGACGCTGGTAGAAGGCTCGATCACCACCGAGCACGACGCGGAGCGACTGCGCGAGATCCGAAGGGTCAGCAAGCGGCTGGTGACCATCGGCGCCTGCGCCACCGCCGGGGGGATCCAGGCGCTCCGGAACTTCGCCGACGTCGCGGAATTCACCCGAGTCGTGTACGCGCGGCCCGAGTACATCAAGACGCTGGCACTCTCCACCGCGGTCGCCGACCACGTGCCGGTCGACTTCGAGCTCCGAGGCTGCCCGGTGAGCAAGGAGCAACTGCTCGAGGTACTGAACGCCTTCCTCAACCAGCGACCACCACGCATCGGGAATCATTCCGTGTGCCTCGACTGCAAGCGCCGCGGGACGGTCTGCGTGATGGTCGCGCACGGCACGCCGTGTCTGGGACCTGTGACCCACAGCGGCTGCAACGCGCTCTGTCCCACCTACACCCGAGGCTGCTTTGGCTGCTTCGGCCCCTCGAAGAGCGCCAACCCAACTGGCCTGCGCCCCGCGCTGCTCCAACTCGGGACCCCGGCGGAGATTCAGCGTCTGTACGCCACTTTCAACGCGGCGGCGCCCGCCTTCGCAGCGGAGCACCAGAGCCTGACCCCGAAGAAGGAGCCCGTAGCGTGACCAAGAACGCCCGCACCATCAAGGTCGACTACTTGGCGCGCGTCGAGGGCGAGGGCGCGCTCACCATTCGCTTCAAGGGCAAAGAACCAAAGAGCGTCGAGCTGAGGATCTTCGAGCCGCCGCGCTTCTTCGAGGGTTTCTTGATCGGTCGCTCGCAGCTCGAGACCCCAGACATCACGGCTCGCATCTGCGGCATCTGCCCGGTCGCCTACCAGATGAGCGCCTGCCACGCCATCGAGGACGCAGTGGGTCTGACACTCCCCCCCGAGCTTCGCACGCTGCGGCGGCTGCTCTACTGCGGCGAGTGGATCGAGAGCCACGTGCTGCACATGTTCATGCTGCACGCGCCGGACTTCCTCGGCTACCCGGACGCGATCCACATGGCAAAGGATCACGGCGACCTGGTCAAGGCGTCGCTACGGATGAAGAAGGCCGGCAACGCCATCGTGAACCTGCTCGGTGGGCGGGAGATCCATCCCATCAACGTCTGCGTCGGCGGCTTCTACCGCGCGCCGACGGCGGCGGAGCTACGTGGACTCTTGCCAGAGCTGTCGTGGTCCAGGCAAGCGCTGGCCGACGCGATGCCCACGCTGGCCGGCCTGCCCTTCCCCGACTTCGAACGGCCGGTGGAGCTGGTCAGCACGAGGCACCCCGAAGAGTATCCCTTCTGCGAGGGCCGCCTAGTTTCGAATCGTGGCCTCGACATCGACGTGCACGACTACGAGAAACACTTCGAGGAGCAGCACGTAGCGCGCTCGACGGCGCTGCACTCGGTGCACCTGGGTCATGGCGCCTACGTGGTGGGCCCGCTGGCGCGCTTCAACCTGTGTTTCGACGAGCTCCGGCCCTTCGCGCGGCGAGCCGCCGAGTCCATCGGTCTGGTTCCTCCCGTGGCAAATCCCTTCAAGACCTTGCTGGTACGCGGGGTAGAAACCATTCAGGCCTTTGACGAAGCTATCGCCATCATCGAGGCGTACCGGCCGCCTCTTGTCTCGAGGGTCCCCGTGCCCAACCGTGCCGGAGTCGGCATGGCCGCCACGGAGGCGCCGCGCGGCACGCTCTATCACCGCTACCGCGTCAGCGCCGACGGCCTGATCGAGGAGGCGAAGATCATTCCTCCGACCTCCCAGAATCAGAAGGCCATCGAGGACGACCTGTTCACGATCGCCAAGCGCCTGGCCGACATGCCGCACGACGCCGCGACCCGCCTGGCCGAGCAGACCGTCCGCAACTACGACCCGTGCATCTCGTGTTCCACCCACTTCCTGCGTCTGAACCTGGAGCAGGAGGACTGAGTGGTGGTGAGGGTGATCGGGCTGGGGCAGCGTGTCGCGGGCGACGACGGCGTCGGTCTGTGCGTGCTCGATGCTCTCGAGCAAGATCCGCCCGCTGGGGTCGAGCTGTGCCGGGTGGCTGACGCGGCGCAGTTGGTCGAGCTCGTTCAAGGTGCGGAGCGCGTCGTGGTCGTCGACGCTGCAGTGGCCGCGGGACCCCCGGGTACGGTACGAACGCTCGACGCCGCCGCGCTGGCCGACAGCGCCCTGGCACCGGTCTCCACCCACGGCGTTGGCGTCGGACAAGCCCTCGAGCTCGCGAAGGTGCTGGCGGGCGGAGTGCTTCCACCCATCGTGATCGTCGCCATCGCCATCGATCGCCCGAGCGGGTACTCGACCGAACTCTCGGGGCCGGTGCGCGCAGCCGTTGCCCTCGCAGCCACCAAGGTGCGCGATCTCACCCGGAGTTGACCATGCACGAATCCGCCCTCGCTCGTTCTGTCCTCACCGCAGTGCTCGATCTGGCACGAACGAACGGCGTCGAGCGGGTGCGCCGTGTGAGTGGCGAGCTGTCGGAGACCGAGCACCTGCACGGCGACGCCATCCAGTTTCACTTCACCGCGCACGCCGTCGGCACCCTGGCCGAAGCCGCAGCTCTGGATCTGAAGCTGACCCACGTGAAGGCGAAGTGCCGGTCGTGCGGCACCAGCTACGATCCAGACCACCACATCACCCTCTGCCCGACCTGTGGCGGAACGGACGCGGACCTGCTCGGAGCGGTCGGCCTCAGGATCGACAGCATCGACGTCGAGTGAATGTGAGAAGCTGGCAGCCGTGCGGATCGGCCTGACGGTGCGGGGGGTGGTGCAGGGAGTCGGTTTTCGACCCAGCGTGTGCCGGCTCGCTCGTCTGCTGGGTCTGACCGGCTTCGTGCGGAACGGCCGCGGCTCGGTGCGCATCGAGGCTCAAGGCGACCGCGCGCTCGAGTTGGTCCAAGCGCTGTCGCAGCTTCCACCCCCAATCGACGTCCAGCAGGTGGATCGAGAGGAGCTTCCGGACGCCTCCGAGTCGGGCTTCGAAATCGCGGTCAGCGACGACGCTGCCCGGGTCGAGGCGACGTTGCCGCCAGACCTCGCGCTGTGCGAGGACTGCGCTGCGGAGATTGAAGACCCGAAGGCGCGACGCTTTCGCTACCCGTTCACGAACTGCACGCGCTGCGGCCCGCGCTTCAGCATCGTCGAGGCGCTGCCCTACGACCGGGCGCGCACCAGCATGAAGCAGTTCGAACTGTGCGCCGACTGCGCCCTCGAATACGGCTCGGTGGATGACCGGCGCTTCCACGCCGAACCCATCGCGTGCCCGGCCTGCGGGCCCTCGCTCGCGCTGCTCGATCCGAGCGGGCGGCGGCTGGCCACGCGTGAAGACGCCCTCCAGGGCGCGGCGGCCCTACTCCGACAAGGGGGCATCTTGGCGCTGCGCGCCGTCGGCGGATTCCAACTTCTGACGGACGCGACGGACCAGCACGCGGTGCGCCGCCTGAGAGAGCGAAAGCACCGCGAAGAGAAACCGCTCGCGGTGTTGTTCGAGTCGCCCGCTCAGGCGCGCTCACACGTGTTGCTCAGCGAGGCCGAAGAGCGGGCGCTCAGTGGCCCGGAGGCCCCGATTCTGCTCGTCCGCCAGCGCCCCGAGTCGAACATCGCGCCCGCCGTGGCGCCCCGGAACCCGCGCATCGGCGCGCTCTTGCCTTACAGCCCACTGCATCTGGTACTGGCCAAAGCGGTGGGCCGACCGCTGGTGTGTACGAGCGGCAACCGCTCCGAAGAACCCATGTGCACCGGCGTTACCGAGGCGCTCTCCGCTCTCGGCGAGATCGCCGACGAGCTGTTGGTCCACAACCGCGAGATCGTACGCCCGATCGACGATTCGGTGGCCCGCGTCGGCCCGACCGGCCTCTGCCTCCTCCGGCGCGCGCGGGGTTTCTCTCCCCGACCGGTGGCCAGGCTCGACTCGAACCGGACTGTACTGGCCGTCGGCGCACAGATGAAGAACACCGTCACCCTGCTCCACCGCGGGCAGCTGATTCCGAGCCATCACCTCGGCGATCTCGAGACCGTCGCGGCCATCGCCGGGCAGGAGCGCGCAGTCGACGACCTGTGTCGCTTCTTCGACGCATCCCCGGACCTCGTGGCCTGCGATCTGCATCCAGACTACGCATCGACCCAGCTCGCGGAGCGCATCGCAGGACGCCTTGGGGTCCCCCTCATGCGGGTCCAACACCATCACGCGCACGTCGCTGCGGCGCTGGCAGAGCACGAGGTTCAGCAGTCGGTGCTCGGACTTGCTTGGGACGGCACCGGCCTGGGACCGGACGGCACGATCTGGGGCGGCGAGGCGCTGATCGTCGACGGCGCGGGCGCTGATCGCATCGCGCACTTGCGCCCATTTCGTCTGCCCGGCGGCGACGCGGCGGCTCGCGATCCGCGACGCGCCGCCCTCGGGGTGCTGCACGCGATCGATCCCGCGTTGGCGCGCGAGTGGGCGAGTCGCTGGTACCCTCCCGCGCATGCGGGGGTGCTGCTGGGCATGCTCGAGACGGGCGCACACGCTCGGCTCACCACCAGCATGGGACGGCTCTTCGATGCGCTGTCCGCGCTGCTTGGCTTCGCGGAGCGCTCGGCCTTCGAAGGCCAGGCCGCGATTGAGCTGGAGCTGGCCGCCGAGCGGGCTGGCGCCCAGGAGGCGTACCCGATGCTGCTCGTCGACGGTGCACCCGCCATGGTGGACTGGGAACCGGCGCTGCGCGCGGCGCTCGGGGAGGCCGATCCCGAGATCGCTGCCGCGCGCTTTCACGCGGCTCTGATCGCAACCACCGGGACCATCGCCGAGCGAGCAGGCAAGGAGCATGTCGTGCTCAGTGGCGGCTGCTTCCAGAACGCGCTGCTCTTGAACGGCTCGAGGCAGCTGCTCGAGGCGCGCGGGTTCCGCGTCCTGTCACCGGAACGGGTCCCGGTGAACGACGGAGGAATTTCCGTGGGGCAGGCCTTCGTAGCGGCGGTGTCTCGCTCCGGGGCCCGAGCCCCGCGGCGCGACGGATGACCGTCAGGGCCGGCCTGAAATCGCCACGATCACCAGGTAGGTGAGGACGGCGATGATCGCCGAAGCCGGGATCGTGAACACCCACGCCCAGACGATTCTGCCAGCGACGCCCCAGCGGACCGCGTTGAGGCGCCGCTCCGCGGTGCCGACCCCGACGATGGATCCGGTGATGGTGTGGGTGGTGGACACAGGGATGCCCATGAAGGTCGCCAGGGCGAGCGTAATGGCGCCGCTGGTCTCCGCGCAGAATCCGCCGACCGGGCGCAGCTTGGTGATCTTCATGCCCATCGTCTTGACGATGCGCCAGCCGCCCATGAGCGTACCGAAGCCCATGGCCGCATGGCAGAGCAGCACGACCCAGAGCTGTGGCTCGACCGTCTTGGCTTTCTCCTGCAACCCCGCGGTGATGAGCAAGAGCGTGATGATGCCCATGGTCTTCTGGGCGTCGTTGCCTCCGTGCCCCAGGGAGTAGAGCGCCGCGGAGAAGAGCTGCCCCCGCCTGAAGTATTTGTCGATCTTGCCCGGCCTCCAGTGCCCGAACAGCGCCTTGACCAGCTTCATCAGCGCGAAGCCGATCAGGCTACCCAAGAGCGGAGCGATGACGATGAACGCGATGGTCTTGCCGAAGACCTTCATGTCGAGAACCGACAAGCTCGGCGTATTGGCCAGGGCGCCGCCGGCGAAGGCACCCATCAATGCGTGCGACGACGAGCTCGGTAGGCCCCACCACCAGGTCAGCAGGTTCCAGACGATGGCGCCGATGAGCGTGGCGAAGATCACGTTGTAGGTGACGCTCGAGAGCGCGACGCCCTTGGCGATCGACGAGGACACGTGGGTCGGGTACACGAGAAACGCCACGAAGTTGAAGAACGCCGCCCAGACCACGGCGGCGCGGGGCGACAGCACCCGCGTGCTCACCACGGTAGCAATGGAGTTCGCCGCGTCGTGAAACCCATTGATGAAATCGAAGACCAACGCGATCGCGACCAGCCCGATCACGATCTGCAGCGGAGTCATCAGGCATGCTCCAAAATGATGCCCTCGATGATGTTGGCGACGTCTTCGGCACGGTCCGTGGCGGTCTCCATCGACTCCAGGATGTCACGCCACTTCATCAGCTCGAGGGGATCCGTGCGCTCTTTGAACAGTCGAGCCAAGCCACGCCGGAAGATCACGTCCGCGTCGTGCTCGTGCTTGTTGATGGCGCGACAGAGCGCGAGCAGCGGGGCCGGATCCTTGATCTTCTGCAACCCCGCGACCGCCTTCTCGACGTCCACCACCGATAGCTTCAAGGTCTCGACCAGTTCGAGCGCCTCGGACCGCACGCTCTCTACCTCGTAGAGCGCGATCTTGTCGCTGGCCGCGTCGACGAAATCGAGCACTGAATCGAGGCTCGTGATCAGGTTGTGAATTTCTTCGCGGTCGAGCGGCGTGATCCAGGTCTGATGGAGCGCCTGCACGACCTCGTGAGTGATCTTGTCACCCTCGTGCTCGATGTCCTTGATGCGCTTCGAGAGCTCGCCCGCTCGCCCAGGCTGCTCGAGCATCTCGCGCAAGCAATCAGTTGCACGGACTGTCTTCTCCGTCATTGCGGAGAAGGCCGACCAGAAGACACCGTCTCGCGTCAAAGCCATGGTGAAGGTCTCTCTGGCGCGGGAGGAAACAGTCGCCGGGAGCTACGGTCAAGTCCCGAGTCCGCGAAGCGACAAAGCGCGGGCCCAGCGACGCCCAGCGACGCCCAGCGACGCCCAGGCGCCGAGATAGCGCAATTTTGGCGCGGCCAGGGCTGCCCTGCCCCAGTATTCCGCTACACTGGCGGTTGGCTTGGGCCGACCCGCCCACAAACCCGGAGGCGAGCATGAGCTCACGGTCGCTGCTGACTCTTCGCACACTTGGAACCACGGCCGCCGGCGTGTTGATCGGCTCGGCCTTCGCCGCGGCCTGCAGCGGCACCGACAGTGGCACCGCCGACAACTCCTTCGGTGGCGGCACCGCTGCGGGAGGTGGCAGCGGAGGTTCGGGCGGCAGCTCAGCCAGCGGCAACGGTGGCAGCGGCGCGGGTATCGTCATCGACTCCGGGCCAGCAGATACCGGCATCGACCCAGACGCGGCCTGCGACCTACAGAAGTACTCTGCCAAGCTCGAGAAGAAGCCCGTCGACGTGGTCTTCATCCTCGACAACTCGTGCAGCATGACGGACGAGATCATCGCCATCGAGAAGAACATCAACACGAACTTTGCCCAGATCATCAAGGCGTCGGGCGTGGACTACCGCGTCGTGTTCATCGCCGAACAAGGCCCCGCCAATCCCGACGAGTCGATCTGCATCGGCGCACCGCTGGGTGGCACCAAGTGCCCGGTGGCGGCAAACCAGCCGCCGGTGAACAACCCGCCAATCTTCTACCACTACGACAACAACGACGTGGAGAGCCACGACTCGTGGTGCAAGATGATCGACTGGTACGACAAACCCGACCGCTACAACTTGGCAAAGACCGGTTGGCGCGAGTGGCTCCGTCCGGAAGCCTTCAAGGCCTTCGTCGAGATCACGGACGACGGGATCAGCTGCACCCGGGGCCAGTGGAGCTACAACGACAGCGATCAGGTCGCCGCCGGCAAGACCGCGGCCGAGAAGTTCGACGCCGACCTCCTGGCCCGAGACCCAGCGCAATTCGGCGACTCCACCAATCGCAACTACACCTGGTACAGCATCGTCGGCGTCGGGGCGAACCCGGGCAGCCCGAACAAATCCTGGGCGGCCACCGACCCGGTCTCCACCAGCAAGTGCAGCACCGCGCCCGGCCCCGGCACCGGCTACCAGTGGCTCAGCAACATGACGGGCGGCATCAAATTCCCGGTGTGCGAGGGCCAGGGGTTCGACGTGGTGTTCCAGGAGATCGCCAAGGGCGTGATCAAGAGCGCGTCGATCGCCTGCGATTTCGACCTGCCCGAACCACCCCAGGGCAAAGAGATCGATCCCGCGACCATCAGCATCGAGTTCACTCCGCAAGGCGGCAGTCCGACCAAGATCACCCAGGTCGCGAACGCCGCCGCCTGCACCCAGGACGCCTTCTACATCGAAGGCACCAAGATCAAGCTCTGTGCGAACACCTGCACTGCGGTGCAAGGCAGTCCGAACGCCGACCTTCAAATCTTGGCGCTGTGCAAGGGTCAGGGCCCGTCCTGAGGCCAAGGCTCTCGGCGCTCGGGCCCGAGCCCGTGTCATTTCTCCGGAGCTCTGCTATCCGGAGCGTATGTGCCTTGGCATCCCGGGAAAGGTCCTGAGCGTCGTCCCCGGCACGCTTGCGTCCGGACGCGTGGCCTTCGGCGGGATCGAGAAGGAGGTCTGCCTGGCCTACGTGCCAGAGGTGAAGGTCGGCGACTACGTCATCGTTCACGTCGGCTTCGCCATCAGCGTCGTCAACCAAGAAGAAGCCCGCCGAACGCTCGAGCACCTCGCGGCTCTGGGCAACCTCGCGGAGCTCGATCCATGAAGCTCATCGACGAGTTCCGAGACCCCGCCCTGGCGCAACGCTGCGCCGAAACCATCGCAACGACGGTGACCCGCCCCTGGCGCATCATGGAAGTCTGCGGAGGCCAGACGCACTCCATCGTGCGCTTCGGCATCGATCAGCTGCTCCCGGATCGCGTGACACTGATCCACGGGCCCGGGTGCCCGGTCTGCGTCACGCCGCTGGAGATGATCGAGCGCGCGATCGCCATCGCCGAAAAGCCCGGCGTGATCCTGTGCTCCTTCGGCGACATGCTCCGGGTCCCCGGCTCGACCTCCGACTTGTTCGGGGCCAAGAGCCGCGGAGCCGACGTCCGAGTGGTCTACTCCCCCCTCGACGCCTTGGGCGTCGCCCGGGAAAACCCCCAGCGAGAGGTCGTGTTTTTCGCCGTTGGCTTCGAGACCACCGCGCCGGCCATCGCCATGTGCGCCCATCTCGCCAAGCGCGAAGGGCTGGCGAACTTTTCGCTCCTGGTGTCCCACGTGCTGGTGCCTCCCGCGCTCTTGGCCATCCTGTCGGACGCCGAGGCAACGGTCGATGCGTTCATCGCCGCCGGACACGTGTGCACGGTGATGGGCCTCGACGAGTACCGGCCCATCGCCGAGCGTTTCCGCGTTCCCATCGTCGCCACGGGTTTCGAACCCCTCGATTTACTCCAGGGCATCTTGATGTGCGTCGAGCAACTCGAGAGCGGGCGCCACGAGGTCGAAAATCAGTATGCGCGCTCGGTCGCCGAGCACGGCAACGCCGATGCGCGTCGGATGGTCGACTCCGTGTTCGAGGTGGTCCCGCGAAAGTGGCGCGGCATCGGCGAAATCCCTGCGAGCGGGCTGGGCCTCCGCGCGGAATACCTGGCCTTGGATGCGGAGCGCCGCTTCGACGTGGGCAGCGTGCGAGCAGAAGAGCCGGCGGAGTGCCGGAGCGGGCGGATTCTGCGCGGGGTGGAGAAGCCCACCGACTGCCCCGCGTTCGGCACGCGCTGCACTCCCGAGCACCCCCTGGGTGCGACCATGGTCTCGAGCGAGGGCGCGTGTGCTGCGTACTACGCGTATCGGCGGCCGGCGACATGAGCCGCGAACCCTTCTCGCCGAGCTGTCCGGCCTCCCCGCTCCGTCACGACACCGTGCAGCTCGCACATGGTGGTGGTGGCCGGCTGATGCGCGACCTGATCGAGCAGGTCTTCGGTCCCGCCTTCGACTCCTCCGCGCCGGTGGCGCGCCACGATTCCGCCGTGCTCCCGGTGGGCGCCGCCCGACTCGCCATGACCACCGACAGCTACGTCGTGGACCCCATCTTCTTTCCCGGAGGGGACATCGGCACGCTCGCGGTGTGCGGCACCGTGAACGACCTCTGCATGGCGGGGGCCGAACCCGCGTATCTGAGCGCGGGATTCGTGCTCGAGGAGGGCTTCCCCCTCGACAGCCTGCGGCGGGTCGTGCAGTCGATGGCCGACGCTGCTGCGGAATGCCGCGTCGCCATCGTCACTGGAGACACGAAGGTGGTCGACCGCGGTCGAGGGCACGGAGTCTACATCAACACCGCGGGCGTCGGCTGGGTCCGCGACACCGTGGACGTGCGGCCCGGGCGCATTCAGGCTGGGGACGCCGTGATCGCGAGCGGTGACGTCGGCCGCCATGGAATCGCGGTCATGGGCGTGCGCGCCGGACTCGAGCTCGGGAGCACCCTCCAGAGCGATTGCGCTCCCCTCGTCGATCCCGTGCGCGCGCTCCTGGAGGCCAAAGTCGACCTGCACTGCCTGCGCGATCTGACCCGCGGGGGCTTGGCCTCGGCTTTGGCGGAGCTCTGCTTGGACTCGAGCGTGGACATGGAGATCGACGAGGGCCTGGTGCCGGTGCACGACGCCGTCCGGGGGGCGTGCGAGCTATTCGGGCTCGATCCGCTCTACGTCGCGAACGAGGGCCGAATGGTGGCCATCGTCCCGGCGGCCGACGAGGCGGCATGCCTGGCCGCACTGCGCGCGCACTCCGTCTCGTCCGCGGCGGTCCGCATCGGCACCGTGACGAAGATGCGCGGCACGCGCGGCTCGGTGTCCGCCCGGGGCCCCCTCGGCGCGATGCGCCCGCTGAGGCTTCAGAGCGGCGAACAGCTGCCACGGATCTGCTGACCCGGGGCTATTTGCAGCTGATGGTCACCTCGTGCATGTGACCGTTCACGCTGCTGGTGCGCGTCGACACCTTCTCTCCCGCCTGCAGCTTCTTCATGTCCTCGTCTTTGAGCATGATCGCGTGCTCGTGGTCCCCACCCTTCACGCCCAGCCCGCCACCCATGCCACGCTTGATCTGATCGGCGCTGATCTCGACGGCATGGCCGTGGTTGCCCGTGAGCTCCGCCTGAGCGCCGTTTCCGCATTTGGTTCCGGCGGCGCCCTCACCCTTGTCACAGCCCACCGCCAGCGCGGCAACGCCAACCACGACCGCGACCGCGACCACAGAACCCCGCATCCAACTCGACATAGTGTGCCTCCGCAACGTAGGACCGACACGATACAGTGTTGCGAGACGCTTGCCATCGCCCGGCGCGCTCATCGGGGGCAAGGGGCGGTAATCTTTGCGGGAGACGAGCGCCCAGCCGGAAACCGATGCGGGGACCAACGCCGCTTCGAAGGCGATTCCCCTCGAGTCCGAGTGGCGTATGCCTTGCTAAGGTCGATTGTCCATGGCCGGACTGCTTCGAATCCTCCTCGCCACCGATTTCGGCAAGGCCGCCGAGTTGGCTCGCTTCGACTCGGCAATGCTGTCGCGAGCGTATTCGGTGCCGGTGGACGTCGTGCATGTGCACCCGCCCTATCCGAGGACGAGCTCCGATGACGATGCTCGCTCACGGCGCGAACTCGCGGTTTGGCGCGAGGCGCTACTCGCCGCGGGAGCGAGCGTGGGCGAAGAACGGGTGACCCAGGGCAGCGCTGCCGAAGCCCTGATCCACACCGCAGAGGCCCTCGACTCGAGCCTGATCGTGATTGGGGCCGGAGACCGCGCCAGCGGCGACGCCGGCACCGGCGCCACGGCCGCAACCGTCGGACGCTTTGCCCGGCAGCCGGTCTGGATTAGCCGTCCAAGGCGCGAGCCCGGCCTGGCCCGCGTGATGGTAGCGGTCGATCGATCCGCCGCATCGCGTGAGGCGTTGGTCTTCGCGTCGGACTTCTGCGAGCGGTTTGCTGCGACCCCCACGGTGGTGCACGTCGTCGAAGACCCCATGCTCACGGCCCGCCCCGACGAGCGGGCAGACCTCGACGCGCGCCTGGAGCAGGTCAACGAGTTCGTGGAAAGCACCTGTTGCTCGAACCTGCTCGGCTCGCTCCGCAGCGCGTCGGGCCGAGCGGACGAAGCCCTTCGACAGCTGGCGGCGAAAGAGGGGACAGATCTGCTGATCCTCGGTCGCACCGGACTTGCCGGCCTCCGAAGGGTGTTCCTCGGTGGGACCGCCGAGCGCCTGCTCCGCTCGGCACCTTGCAGCTTGCTGCTGACCAGCCCGGCAGGGCCGCGGTTCTAGCTTCCATGTCTCTCCGCCGCCGTATCCACCAATCGCTCTCTCGCGCCTTGCTCGACCAGGGACAGCGCGACGCTCTGCGACGGCTCGCCTTCAACGACGCGGGCCACGGGTTCGACGTCCTGGGCTTCGATCCCACGGCTTTCTCCACCGCGCTCGGGGTCCTGCGCTTCGCTTACGAACGCTACTTCCGAGTGGTCAGCTACGGCGCCGAGCACCTGCCGAAGACCGGTGCCGCGATCCTGGCGGCCAACCACGGCGGCCTCTTGCCGATCGACGGCGCCATGATCGTGGCAGACGTGGCCCGCCGCACATCGCCGCCGCGAGTCGCCCGCGTCATCGGCGACATCTTCATCCCGCTCCTGCCCTGGGTGGGCACGACCTTCAGCCGGCTGGGCGTCGTGGCCGGGAGCGCTGGGAACTTCCGCCATTTGCTCGAGACCGGTGAACTCGTGCTGGTGTTCCCCGAGGGCGTGCCCGGCATCGGCAAGGGGTTTCGCAAGCGCTACGAGCTCCAGGACTGGCGAGTCGGCCACGCCGAGCTCGCGCTCCGTCATCGCGTGCCGGTGATCCCGGTGGCCGTGGTGGGCGCCGAGGAAGCCTGGCCCGGGATCGGACGCATCGACTCGTTTCACGCCTTCGGCGCACCGTTCTTGCCCATTCCCGCCACCCCGCTGCCCCTGCCCGTGCGTCTCCACCTGCACTACGGCGAGCCACTGTTACTGTCGGAGCGTTTCGGCGATGCCGACGATCCGACCGCGGTGCGGGACGCAGCGCGCGTGGTCAAGGAGTCCGTCCAGACGCTCATCTCCCGTGGACTCGCCCAGAGGGAGGGACTCTGGTGACGATGAGGGTGTTGGTCACGGGCGCGACGACGCCCCTCGGCGGTCAGCTGATCGGCGCGCTGCTGGCCGACCCGGCTACCGAGCTGGTGCTCGCCGTCGGCGCCGAGCCCGATCCGATGCCGCTGGGGGGCCAGGCCTCGGCGCGCTACCGCTATCGACAGGTGGATCTGACGCGCTCGAGGGAGCTTCACGACCTCCTCTTCGCGGACGCGCGGGAGCTCGGGATCGAGGTGATCATTCACAACGCGCTGCACCGACGCGCTCGCGCCGAGGGCGCCCGCGTTCACGCTTTGAACGTCGAGTGTACCCGCCAGCTCCTGGCTTTGGCCGAGCGCCACCCCAGCATCCGGCGTTTCGTGTTTAGAAGCGCCGGCGCCGTCTACCGCCTGGACCCGCGCCGTTCCACGCTGCTCGTCGAAGACGACCCGCTCGATCTCTCCCCGAGCGCGCCGCAGAAAGTGAGAGATCGCGTGGAGGCAGACCTGACGGTGTGCACACGCATGGGCATGTCGCGACTGGAAGTGGTGGTGCTCCGCTGCGCGGAAATCCTGGCCGCGAACGTCGGCAGCCAGCTTCACGACTACCTCTCCTCGAGAGTGTGCTTTCGGCCCCTCGGCTTCGACCCCATGCTGAACCTGCTCTCGCTCGAGGACGCCACCCGGGCGCTCGTGCTCGCCGCGAGCGGCCGGACCAACGGCGTGTTCAACGTCCCTGGCGCCGACGTCCTACCGCTCTCGTCCGCGATCCGACTCTGGGGTCGGCTCGAGGTCCCGGTGCCGGGACCGTTACTGGCACCGCTCTACGCCCTGCGCGCAAACGCGCTCGGAATGGACTTCCGCTACGATCTCAACCATCGGCGCTTCCATTTCAGCGCCGTGCTCGACGGTCGCCGCGCTCGCGACCAACTGGGCTACGAGCCGCAGCATCGCATCGCGTGGCCGGCCGCGTGAGCGGCGCGACCGCACGCCCGGATCACTCTTCGAAGAGGTCTTGGGCCGCCCGAAGTACGTCGATGTAGCTGACGATGCCCACCAGCTCGTCGGTTCCCGGCTGCACGACGGGTACGGCGCCGACTTTCTGATCGATCATCATCTCGATGACCTCGGACAAGTCCGTCTCGGGAGTGACGCTCACCACGTCCGCGTTCATCACGGTGGACACCGGCTGAGCCAGGCGCTTGCGCACGTCCTCGGGCTTTTCGAACTCGAGCATTGACGGGGCAAGGAATGCGCGCAGGTCGCGATCACTCACGATACCAACGAGCTGATCGCCGTCGACGATGGGCAGGTGCCTGACGTCGCTCTCGAAGAGAGTGTTCAACACTGTCCCGATGGCGGTGCTGGACTGTGCGGTGATCGGATCCTCGGTCATGACTTCTTGGACGACCATTGCTCGAAATCCTCTCTTCCGTGCGCGGTTCTAGCGCTGATACGATGCAACGTACATGCCCTGGTTCGACACTTGCAATTCGGGCCTTCGCCGACGGCGTCGAAGCAGACCTGCGCAATGGGTGCGCTGGTTGCTCTGGCGGCGCAGGCAGTGCGCGAGAGGATGACATCATGAGTTCCAAATTGGAATCCGTCGGCGCCGCTCAGCGCCCGGCAGGTCAGGAGGCCGGTCCAGCCGATACCACCCCCGTCTCCGAGGTGATGACTCACCACGTCGTCTCGGTGTCGCCGGACCTGAGCATCGAGGCGCTGCTAGCTTTGTTTCTAGAACGTGGGATCAGCGGAGCGCCAGTGGTGGACGCCTCGGGTCGCGCCCTTGGCGTCGTGTCCAAGACCGATCTGCTCCGAGACTTCGCCGATCGCGGAGACACGCTGGAGCGGAGCAGCCCGGCCGTGAGCAGCGGCGGGATCCAGGCCCGGCTCGACCGGGGAATGCACGTCGAGCAATTCAGGGACGCGACCGTGCGTGACGTGATGACTCCCCTCGCGTTCACCATGCCTTCTAGCGCCTCCATCGCGCGCGCTTCGGCCCTGATGGCCCTCGAAGGCGTCCACCGCGTTCCTGTCGTCTCGGAGGCGGGCAAGGTGGTGGGGATCTTGAGCTCCCTCGACGTGTTGCGGTGGCTGGCTCGAATCCGAGGGCTACGCCGTCCCCGACCACCGCCCCTGAGCGGCATGAGACTTGCTCGAGAGAGATCCCCGTGACCGGCTATCGTCGCATCCTCTGCCCCATCGACACATCGGATCCTTCGCGGGCGGCCTTGCTCACGGCGCTGTCCCTGGCGCGTCGGTTCGCGGCGACGCTCGAGGTGCTGCACGTCCACAGCGTGCCCGCCTACGTCCAGCCGAGCATCCTGGTCTGGGCTGCGGTCGGCCCGCGGCCCCTCTGGGAGCTGGCCGAGGATCAAGCCAAGGCCCAGGTCGAGCGGTTCCTGGCGCCTCTCTCGGCCGAGGACCGCGCGATGGTCACGGTGAGCTACGAGGTCGGCGACGCCTCCGGCGTAATCCTGCAGCGAGCGAAGGTTTCCGGCGTCGATCTGCTGGTGCTTGGGACCCACGGCCGCACCGGGGCGCGACGCGTCGTGCTGGGGAGCGTGGCGGAACGCGTGGTCAGGCTCGCACCCTGCCCCGTGCTGGTGATACCGATGACCGAGCCTGGTGAGCGCGACGGCTCAGACGAACACGCCTCGCTCAAAGGAGATCCCAAATGAACAACCTGCGCCGCATCCTGGTTCCCGTCGACTACTCGGCCTGCTCGCGATCAGCCCTCGAGCACGCGGCCATGTTGGCCAAGAGCTTCAACGCCACCATCGACCTGCTCTACGTGTGGGAGGCACCGGCCTTCATCGCGCCGGAAGCGATGGTCGGGGCGGCGGGCACGACGCAGACACTCGCACAGCTCGCTAGCGATCAGGCCCAGGCAGCGATGCGAGAGTTCGTTGCTCAGGCGCGCGAGGACGGCATCGAGATCGCAAACACGCGCGTCGAGCAAGGAGACCCATCGCATACCATCGTGACCCTCGCCGATAGCGATGGCTACGACCTGATCGCGATGGGAACGCACGGACGCAGCGGGTTTGCGCACTTGCTCCTGGGCAGCGTTGCCGAGAAGGTCGTGCGACGCGCGTCGTGTCCGGTACTCACGGTGCGCACCGCCGAGACCGAGGCCTGACGCGACCCGCGCGAGCAGAGCCCGCGGGTTGCCGAGACCGTAGATGGAACCAGCTGACTTCGAGCGGATTCGACGCTGCGTCGGCTTCGATGCCGCCGCCGAGGGCACCTTGGCGGAGCTCGCGCCCCTCGCCACTCCGGAGCTTCGCCGCCTCGCGGAAGAATTCCACGAAACAATCGTGCGAAACGCGGTGGTCGACCCCAATCGCGTCGAGCTCGCGCTGGAAGCTCAGCTCGCGACGTCGCTCTCGGGCCCACACGACCACGCTTGGATCGAAGGCCTCGAGCGCGTCGGCAGTATGTACGTGCGCTTGGGGCTTCCCGCTTGTTCGTTGTTGGTCGCGACCACTCGACTTCGCGCCGGCCTGATCCAGCTGGTTCGCCGGGTGTGGCTCCGCGAGCCAGGCAGGTTCACAGCCGGAGAGTCCGCGATTCGCGCGCTCGTGGATCTCGAGCTCGCCGTCCTGCTCGACGCCTACCACGACCAACTGTCGAAGAGCGTGCGCGGCGCCGAACGCGCGGCCACGCTGGAAGAATCCGAATCCCGCCACCGCGAGCTCGTGGAGGCCGTCCCAGCGCTGGTGATGGCCCTGGGCGCCGAGGGCGAGATCCAGGTCTGGAACCGCAGGCTCGAAGAGGTCACGGGCTTGTCGCGGGAAGAGATGCTCGGGCAACCGGGGCGCGATCTCGTAGGCGAGGGCGGCGAGCGGCGGCTCGCGTTGAAGTCGGGCGGCCATCGATGGATCCGATGGCAGCTGGCCCACGTCGCACCATCCACGTTGGCCGTGGGCATCGACGTGACGTCGGAACGCGCAGCACAGCGCCGGACCTTGATGGACGAGCGCCTGGCCGCGGTGGGCACGCTGGCCGCAGGCCTCGCCCATGAAGTGCGCAACCCCCTGAACTCGGCCACGCTCCAGCTGCAAGTGCTGCGACGTCGGGTCGAGCGCGGACAAAACACCCCCGAGCTGCTCGTTCCCGTGGTCGAAATCGTCCACGACGAGATCCGGAGGCTCGATCGCTTGGTCTCCGACTTCTTGGCGTTTGCGCGCCCGAACCCCCTCGTGCTCGAGTCCGTGGATCTGTCGGAGCTCGTCGCCTCCGTGATCGCACAGCTTCGCCCCGAGGCCGAGGCCGCGCGAGTCACCATCGACCTTCGGCTGGAGCAAGACTCCTGTATCGACGGCGACCCCCCGAGGCTCCGACAGATCATGCTCAACCTGATGCGCAACGCAATCGAGGCCATGCAAGCCAGCGGCGGCGTGCTCGATCTCGCGGTGCGCTCGGACGCCGAGGGGGGCGTGGAAGCGATCGTCGCAGACACGGGACCGGGCCTCGACGAAAACGCCCCGATCTTCGACGCTTTCTACACGACCAAGGAGGCGGGCACGGGACTGGGGCTGGCCATCGTGCACCGCATCGTCCGCGAGCACGGCGGGACCATCCACTTCGACTCCCGTCCGGGGCGCACCCAGTTCACGATCCGATTCCCACCCCAAGTCCGCGAGTGAACGCCGCGTGCGCAAAAGTTTCGTCGCGGATGCGCGCCGCCGCAGACGGCGCGTGATGGAAGCCGGAATTGACCAAACTTTGGCGTGAGTAGCTGGGGCACGGTGGATGCATCTGTCGGCCCTGGAAAGGGACGCTCATGGGAAATCCAGCGCACATCTTGGTGGTCGATGACGAGGGCGCAGCGCGGATGGCGCTGGCCGAGCTGCTCCGTGAGGCCGGCTACGTCGTGGATACGGCCAGCGATGGTTTCAAAGCCCTGAGCCGGGCCGAAGAGAGCCGGCCCGATCTGATTCTGACTGATCTCTGCATGCCTTCGATGGACGGCGTGGAGCTGATCCGTCGACTGCGGCGCTCCGATATCGGCGCACCGGTCGTGGTGATGACCGGCTTCAGCAGCGTGGACGCCGCGCTTGGCGCGATGCGAGAGGGCGCCCTCGATTTCGTGGTCAAGCCCCTGGACTCCACGCGCCTCTTCGCAGTCGTATCGCAGGCCCTCGAGAGCGCGGAACGCGGGCCGGAGCTGCCAGCCAAACCCGCGGAGACGGAACTGCCCGGCGTCGTGGCTGAGTCGCAGGAGATGCGTGAGTGCGTGCGTCAACTGGCGCGCGTCGCTCCGACCCATGCAAACGTCTACCTGTACGGCGAGGCGGGCACGGGGCGCACGCGCCTGGCCCGAACGATTCACGCTCTTTCTGTTCACGCCAGCGGGCCGTTCGTCCATTTCGGTTGCCGCCAGGTCGCCGAGCAAACCTTGGGGCACTCTCGGGACGAGGTCCAAGACGCCGTGGCTCGCGCCATGGGCGGAACCCTCTACGTCGAGGACCTCGGCGAGCTCCCACCCGGCACCCAGGGGGCGCTTCTCGACGCGCTGCCTTCGAGCCGAAGCTCCGCGCGCCAGGTTCGCGTGGTGTCGTCGGGCTCGTTGCCGCCAAGCGTGCTGGCGTCGAGCGGTCGCTGCCGCGACGATCTCGCTCACCTGCTCTGCGTCGTCGATGTCCGGGTGCCCACGCTGCGTGAACGGCGTGAAGATCTGATCCCTCTGGCGCGCTCGCTGATGGGATCGGGCGGCCCGGGTCTGAGCGCCGAAGCGGTCAACCGCCTGCGCCGCTACGACTGGCCAAACAACATCCCCGAGCTCAGGCAGGTACTGGATGCGGCGCGGGCGCGCTGCAAATCGGGGCTCATCCGCACAGAGCACTTGACGCTGCCCGCCGGCGTCGCTCCACCGCGGCCGGTGATCCCCGGCGCTCGCCTCTCCGACATCGAGCGCTACGCCATCTTGCAGACGCTTGCAGCCAACGGTGGCAGCACGTCACGGGCGGCGCGGGTGCTCGGGATCAGCGTCCGCAAAATCCAGTACAAGTTGCACGAGTACGGCACCTCGAGGGACGAACTCATGCGTTCGGCGCTCTGATGAACTCGCTTCGACGTATCCTGGTCGCCACGGACTTCTCGGGCGACGCAAGCGAGGCATTCCGCGTCGGCCTGGCAATGGCCACGCGGACGCGCGCCAGCCTCGACGTCGTCTATGTGTGGCCGCCCCCGCAGGGCGTGCCGCTGACGACGCAGGCACACGCGGAAAGCCCGACGGCCCTCAGCCAGCTTGCGCGGGAAAATGCCATGCACGCGCTGCGCCGCATGGTCGGCGGAGACGCCGTGCACATCCGAGTCGAGGTCGGCGTACCCCACGAGGTTCTGGTGACCTTGGCCGCCAGTGAACACTTCGATCTGATGGTGATGGGCGTGGCGGCGTCGGGAGGCGATCCCGAGAGCTTCGGTAGCGTCACGCGCCGCGTGCTCGACATGGCCCCCTGCCCCGTACTAACTGTGCGATCGCACGACGTATCCGCCGCGCCGACTCCGCGGCGGAGTAGCCAAGTGAATCCGGCCGTACCGGCCCCCAAACGAACCTTGGAGCCAAGATGAGCTCAGCTCGGCACATTGCAGTCGATGGCAACGAAGCCGTCGCGTCCGTCGCCTACCGCGCCAGCGAAGTGATCGCCATCTACCCGATCACCCCGGCCTCCGCCATGGGGGAGCACGCCGACGCGTGGGCCGCCCAGGGCGATCGAAACCTCTGGGACGCCGTCCCGAGCGTGATGGAGATGCAGTCCGAGGGAGGCGCTGCAGGAACCGTCCACGGTGCGCTTCAAGCGGGCACCCTCGCCACCACCTTCACCGCGTCGCAGGGGCTCTTGCTCATGATCCCCAACATGTTCAAGATCGCGGGCGAGCTCACGCCCTGCGTGCTGCACGTCGCAGCGCGCACCATCGCGACCCACGCTCTCAGCATTTTCGGTGATCACTCGGATGTGATGGCGTGTCGGGGGACAGGCTTCGCGCTCCTGTGCTCGGGTTCAGTGCAAGAGGCGCAAGACCTTGCGGCGATCGCCCACGTCGCGACGCTCCGCGCTCGGGTGCCCTTCTTGCATTTCTTCGACGGCTTTCGCGTCTCCCACGAGATCGCGAAGATCGAGAGCATCGACGACGCCTCGCTCCGTAGGTTGATCCCCGAAGATGCCATCAGCGCACACCGCGCCCGAGCGCTCACCCCAGACCGGCCCGTGCTGCGCGGCACGGCGCAGAATCCCGACACGTTCTTCCAAGCGCGCGAGGCCATCAACGGCTTCTACACGGCGTGCCCGGGAATCGTCGAAACGGCGATGTCCGAGTTCGAGCGAGAGACCGGCAGGCGCTACCGGTTGTTCGACTACGTCGGGCACCCTGACGCCGACCGCGTGATCGTGATCATGGGCTCCGGCGCCGAGACGGTGCACTCGACGGTCGAAACCATGGTGGCGGGCGGTGAGCGCGTCGGCGTGCTCAAGGTCCGGCTCTATCGGCCTTTTTCCCCGACCCACCTCCTGAGTGCGCTGCCCGAGTCGGTTCGAAGCATCGCGGTACTCGACCGAACCAAGGAGCCGGGTGCCCCCGGCGAGCCGCTCTACTTGGACGTCGTGGCAACCCTGGCCAACGACGCGACGAGATCACCCAAGCCGCGCGTCGTCGCGGGGCGCTACGGGCTCTCGTCCAAAGAGTTCACGCCAGCCATGGCAAAGGCCGTCTTCGACGAGCTCGGAAGGCCCTCGGCCAAGCCGGTGTTCACGGTCGGCATCGTCGACGACGTGTCGAATCTTTCGCTCGAGGTCGATCCGAGCTTCCACGTCCCCCAAGGCGAGACCTACAGCGCGGTGTTCTGGGGCCTCGGCTCCGACGGCACCGTCGGCGCCAACAAGAGCTCCATCAAGATCATCGGCGAAGAAACCTCAGGCCACGCCCAAGGCTATTTCGTCTACGACTCGAAGAAGTCGGGCGCCGTGACCGTTTCGCACCTGCGCTTCGGTCCGCAGCACATCCGTGCTCCCTACCTGATCGACGAAGCCGAACTCGTCGCCTGCCATCAGTTCGACCTGCTCGACCGCTACGACGTCTTGGCCACTGCGCGCGAGGGGTCGATCTTCTTGCTCAACGCCCCGCACAGCGGCTCGGAGCTCTGGGACGCGCTGCCTCGCGAAGTGCAAACGACCATCTTGGACAAGAAGCTGGAGTGTCACGTCATCGACGCGCACGAGCTCGCGCGCGAGCACGGGCTCGGCGGCCGCATCAACACCGTGATGCAGACCTGCTTCTTCGTGCTTTCCGGCGCGCTGCCCCGGGACGAAGCCCTTCGTCAGATCGAAGATTCCATCAAGAAGAGCTACGGCTCGCGGGGCGACGAGCTCGTCCACCGGAACGTGGCCGCGGCCCGCGCCGCGCTCGACCGGCTCGCGCGCTTCTCGCCGCCATCCGGCGAAGCGAAGGGCCAACGCCGAACGCCACCAGTCCCGGTCGAAGCTCCCGACTTCGTCCAGCGGGTCTCGGCCATGATCCTCGCTGGCAAGGGCGATCTGCTGCCGGTCAGCGCGTTTCCGGTCGACGGCACCTGGCCGGTGGGCACC
The DNA here is from genome assembly GCA_963716725.1 of uncultured delta proteobacterium. Taxonomy (GTDB): domain Bacteria; phylum Myxococcota_A; class Polyangia; order Polyangiales; family Polyangiaceae; genus JADJKB01. The sequence continues at coordinate 59,320 of CAVQUB010000032.1, read as the reverse complement.
GCGCGTTTTGAAAAGCGCAACCTCGCCCAAGAGATCCCGGTGTGGGACGCGCCCCTCTGCATTCAGTGCAACAAGTGCGCGATGGTCTGCCCGCACGCCGCAATTCGCGCCAAAGTGTATGACGCGGAGAGTTCGACCCACGCGCCATCGACGTTCAAGAGCACCCAGTGGAAGAGCGGCGAGTTCGCGGGCAAGAGCTACACGCTCCAGGTCGCGCCCGAGGACTGCACGGGCTGCGGTGTGTGTGTGGCGGTCTGTCCCGCCAAAGACAAGTCGAACCCACGCCACAAGGCCATCGACATGGCGCCCCAGGCGCCGCTGCGGGCCGTCGAGCGCGAAAACTATGACTTCTTCCTGAAGCTGCCCGAAGTGCAGCGACAGAGCGTCAAGCTCGACGTGAAAGAGAGCCAGCTGCTCGAGCCCTTGTTCGAGTACTCGGGCGCCTGCTCGGGCTGCGGCGAAACGCCCTACGTCAAACTACTTACCCAGCTCTTTGGTGACCGGCTCCTGATCGCCAACGCCACGGGTTGCTCGTCTATCTACGGCGGCAACTTGCCGACCACCCCATACACCACCAATCGAGACGGGCGCGGACCGGCCTGGTCGAACTCCCTCTTCGAAGACAACGCGGAGTTCGGCTTCGGAATGCGCCTCTCGGTCGATTATCTCCGGGAACGCGCCCAGCACCTCGTTCGCTCTCTCGAGAGCGTCATCGGCGGTGAGCTCGCCCAAGGCATCCTCGACGCGCGGCAGGCCGACGAAGCTGGGATCATCGCCCAACGGGACCGAGTCCAAGCGCTGCGTGGCAAGCTGGCCTCGCAAAGCTCCCTCGACGCACGGCAGCTGAATCAGGTCGCCGACTACCTCGTCGAAAAGAGCGTCTGGATCGTCGGCGGCGACGGTTGGGCCTACGACATTGGATTTGGCGGTCTCGACCACGTCCTGGCGTCGGACAAGAACGTCAACGTGCTCGTGCTCGACACCGAGGTCTATTCCAACACCGGTGGCCAACAGTCCAAGGCGACGCCGCGGGGCGCGTCGGCCAAGTTCGCGTCCAGCGGCAAGTCCATCGCAAAGAAGGACCTTGGCCTGATCGCCATGAGCTACGGTCACGTCTACGTGGCACGCGTCGCCTACGGGGCCAAGGACGCCCAGACAGTGCGCGCCTTCGTCGAGGCCGAGGCCCACGACGGGCCTTCGATCATCATCGCCTACAGCCACTGCATCGCTCACGGCTACGATTTGGTCCACGGCCCACGGCAGCAGAAGCTCGCGGTCGAGTCCGGGGTGTGGAACCTCTTCCGCTACGATCCCCAGCGCACGGATCGAGGCGACCCGCCATTGCAGCTGGACTCGGGGCCCCCCAAGGGCAACCTGCTCGAGTACGCCCGAAACGAGGCGCGCTACAGCATGGTGGAGCGCGCCAACCCGACACGCTTCGCCAAGCTGATGAAGGAGGCGGAGCAGGACGCCAAGCGACGCCTGGTGCTGTACGGTGAGCTCGCGCGCTTCTCGCTGCCCACGGAGAAATGACATGGATCTTTCGACTCGCTACCTGGGTCTGACGCTGAAGAACCCTCTGGTGCTGGGTGCCTCCCCGCTGGCTCACGACCTCGACGCGGTCCGGCGCGCGGTGGACGCCGGCGCAGCGGCCGTGGTGATGCATTCGCTCTTCGAAGAGCAACTCGCTGCTGAAGAGCTCGCCCACGATCGGCACGCAGGCCCGGGCCGCGGCGAATTCGCCGAGGCCGACGGCTGGCTTGTGCCGCCCGTCGGCTACGCGCTCGGCCCCGCGGAGTATCTGGAGGCCCTCGCGCGGATGAAACGCGAACTCGATGTCCCCGTCATCGGCTCGCTGAACGGCGTGACGCCGCGCGGCTGGCTGCGCTACGCGAAGCTGATGCAGGACGCGGGCGCGGACGCCCTCGAACTCAACGTGTACCAGCTCGCCGCCGACGTCGAAGAGAGCGCCGAGGATATCGAGGCCCGCATTTCGTCGATGGTGGCGGACATCCAGCAAAGCATCCAAGTTCCACTGGCAGTCAAGCTCTCGCCCTTTCACACTGCGCTGTCGCATTTCGCCAAGCGCCTCACCGACGCTGGTGTGGCGGGACTCGTGGTGTTCAACCGCTTCTACCAGCCGGACATCGACGTCGAGGAGCTCGAGATCCGCCATCAGCTCCAACTCTCGAGCTCGAGCGAGCTGCTCTTGCGCTTGCGCTGGCTCGCCATCTTGCACGGACGCTTCGCCAAATCCCTCGCGGTCACCGGCGGCGTGCACGAGCCCACCGACGCGGTCAAAGCCATCATGGCCGGCGCCAACGCCGTCCAGATCGTGAGCGCCGTTCTCCGCCACGGGCCCGGGCATTTCGCAACCATGCTGGCCGGCCTCGAGGGCTGGCTCGAAACGCACGAATACGAGTCGGTCGCGCAGATGCACGGCAGCATGAGCCTGCTGCGCTGCCCCGATCCGCGCGCCTACGAACGCGCCAACTACATTCAGATCCTGCAGACCTGGTCGAATAGCGCCCGCTGAGTACCGCCCATCCCCGCTTGCATCGCAGGCCCCGGGCCGCAGTGCGCAGCTGACCGACAGGGCGGAATGAAACAGGAAGGCGAGAAGGTTCGAGCGCTGGTCCGCACCGGTGATCGGGGACCGACACCGACCTGCTCACCATCTGTGAGCCTGCGCCGCGCGCCCAAGAATCCCCTTCCCGCCTTCCTGTAAATCCGCCAGCACCCCCGCGCAAAACTGCCCGATTTTCGCGGTTTTGCCTCGGTGCTTGGCAGCGCCCCCCGGGCCGAGGGAAAGGGGTTCAACCACGACCCAGAGGCGGCCTTGACTAACTGGTTGAACCAGCTATCATTGGTTCAACCAGTCGCCCTTGGGTCCCCAACCTGAAGGCACCGCCATGGCCGAACCCGCTTCCAAGATCGAGAGCACCGTCTACGCAGATCTGCGCCGTCAGATCTTGAGCGGGGAGCTGTCCGCTGGAGAACGCTTACCCGGTGAGCGAGAGCTCGCGTCGAAATACAACACCAACCGCAACACGCTGCGCGAGGCGGTGCGTCGCCTGGAGCAAGCGCGACTCGTCACGGTGAGGCACGGGCAGGGCGTGACGGTCGCCGATTTTCGGCGCACCGGGACGATGGAGCTACTGCCGGCATTCCTCGAGTCGGCGCCAGATCCCGCGGAGCTCTTCCACATCCTCGAAGACATCCTGCCCGCGCGCTTGCTGGTGCTCGAGTTCGCAGCTCGTCTTGCCGTGCGCCGCGCCAACAACAGCGACATCGAGCGGCTCCGAGACATCACCGAGCTCTTGATCCCGGCCTTCGAGCGTGGCGATCAAGTCGTCATCGCCCACGGCTTTCAGCGTTGGCTCGAGGCTCTGATCGACGCCGGGCACTCGACCGCGGTCCGCTGGGTGGCGAACCCGTTCCTCGATGCGTATCGCAACATCATCGACCGCTACCCGGCGCTTTGGGTGCTCGAGCCGAGCTTTCCGCAACACCTGCGGGACTTCATCGCCGCTCTCGATGCCGGTAGCGAAGAGCGCGCCATCGAGGTCACCCGCGCCTACTACCGAAGGGTGGATCAGAATTTCACCAAGGCCATGCAAGGCGCGCTCGGCGACCGAGTGAGCACAGCGGACGGGCCGGAACCACGCAAGCGAAAGAGGAGCCCATGACCGACGAGAGCGGAGCGTTCGAGACCAGCCAGGTGCGCAAGAAGCGCCTCCCGCTGCAAACTGCTAGCGCGCCGCTCTCACGCCACCCGGACGACGGCTGGCGGATCGCCGACCCGAGCGCCCTCGGTCCAGCTACGCTGCGCGCGCTGCGCGCGTTGATCGTCACGCTATGCCCCTCGGCTCCCGCGCCCAGCTCGCCCGAGCTGTTCGCTCGCGTCGAGTTCCACGTCCGACGACACATGCGCTACATGCACCCCCTCGCCGCTTGGGGCTTCCGGCTCTGCCTGTGGCTGCTGGACTGGGCGCCTCGCTTTCTGTTCGTGAGCGTGAAGCGATTGCACGCGCTAGGGCGGGCGCGCGCCTCGCGCCTCTTGTCCGAGATGGTATCCGGACGCTTCGCGCTCTTGCGGACGGTGGTCGTCGCCGTGCGCGGGCTCGTGCTCAGCGCCTACTTCGATCAAGACGAGGTGCACGAAGCCTTGGGCTACGCGCCGTTGCCGTTCTTGCGAGAGCGCGTCGAGCGCCGCAAGCAGTTGGTCGCTGCGCCACCAGTGCGCGTCGGAGGTGTACGATGATCCTCTCCCATTCGGACTACGAGCGAGAGCGGAGTTTCTCCGCCGACGTGGTCGTGGTCGGCACCGGCGCCGGCGGGGCGGTGGTAGGGACCGAGCTGGCCGAGAGCGGTCGCGACGTCTTGTTCGTAGAAGAAGGCAGCTGGGTCAGCACCGACGCTTTCAACCCCTACAGCAGCGAGAGCATCCCGCGCCTCTATCGCGACGCGGCTGCCACGGTCATCCTCGGCAATCCGCCGATCCCCTACGTCGAGGGGCGTTGCGTCGGCGGCAGCACCACGATCAACGGCGGAATGGCCTACCGACCACCAGAACGTGTTCTCGACCAGTGGGCCAAAATCAGCCCCGATCTCAGCGCGCGTGCTCTCGAGCCGCTCTTCGAGCGCGTCGAGAAGCAGGTGTCGGTCGGTCCTCAACTTCCCGAGAGCATCGGCGACGACAACCGCGTGATGACGGATGGCGCGAGGAAGATGGGTTGGTCATACACGGTCAACCAGCGCAATCAACAGGCCTGCGTCGGCGCCAACAACTGCGGGTTCGGCTGCCCTACTGGCGCGAAGCAGTCCACGCTCGTCACTTACATGCCACGGGCGCTCGCCGCCGGAGCGCGCTGCCTCACGGAGCTCAAGGTCGAGCGCCTCTGGATTGAAGCGGGCCGCGCGGTCGGCGTCATCGCCCGGGCCGTCTGCCCTCGCACCCGGCGTGCAGGCGCTGAGGTGCGTGTGCGCGCTCGCGCGGTGGTAGTGTCCTGCGGGGCGATTCAGACGCCGTACTTGTTGCTCGGACACAAGCTCGGTCGCCCAAGCCGCCAGCTTGGGAAGAACTTCCACTGCCACCCCAACGCCAAGGTCGTCGCGATCTACCCTCACGACATCCAAGGCTGGCGCGGGGTCAGTCAAAGCTCCCAGATTCGCCACTTTCACGAAGACGGCATCCTGATGGCCGAGAACTTCGTGACCCCCAGCGTGCTCGGCGCCTACCTGCCGGTCCACGGAGACCAGGCTTGGGAGCTGATGCAGCGCTACAACCAGATGGTCGTGTCGGGCGTGCTCGTCGAAGACTCGTCGTCCGGAAGCGTGTCGCGCGGCCTCTTTGGGCCGCCGATCCCGCGCTACTCGATCACTGCGCTGGACCATCGTCGCTTCTTGCGGGGGGTGAAGCTGCTGGCCGAAATGCACTTCGCGATGGGAGCAGAGAAGGTCCTGTTGCCCTTCTTCAACCAGCACCTGGCCCAGAGCGCGGATGATCTCCGGAAGATCGACGAGCACCAGCGAGACCCCAGCACCCTCGAACTCTTCACTCCGCATTTGATGGGCACCGCTCGCATGGGCGCTCGCCCCGACCGCTCGGTGGTCGACCTCTCGGGGCAGCTTTGGGATCTGCCTGGGCTGTACGTCGCGGACGCGAGCCTCTTCCCCACCGCCATCGGCGTGAACCCACAAATCACCATCATGGCCTTGGCCACGCGAGTGGCAGAACGCATCGAAGTGCAGCGCTTGGCGGCTTGACCGGGGCGGCGCAAAGTTCGCGCTCGACGACTCCCCCGCCATCGTCGAGAATTTCTGAGTGAGTGAGCACTTCGGCTTCACCGAGGACGAGTGGGACCTCGTGACGGATATCCCGCTGGAGGTCTACCTGGTCATGCTCAGCGTGGACGTGGCGGTCGATTCCTTCGACGAAGAGGAGGTCGCCTTCGGCAAATGGCTCGATCGCTGCGCCGCGCAGTCACCGAGCGGCTCATGGATACATGCAGCGTTTGCGACCGCGGCGCGCCCGACGCCCGCCCAGGCCCACGGTGCCAGCAGTATCTCAGAGGCCGAGCTGGACGCACACCTGCGAGAACTCTACGCGGTACTGCTGACGCGAGTCGGGGAGGCCGACGCTGTCGCTTACTCGGAGCTCTTGGTCAAATTCGCCAACCACGTCGCCGCCGCATCGGCTGGCCCGTTTCCCGGCGGCGCTCGCATCACCAAGGCCGAAGGCGATCTGATCTGGAAGATCCGCGAGGTGCTGGGCCTGCGGCGCACCTTGCACCCCTGAGGGCTACTGCCCGACCGCGCGGCGAAAGGCCTGCAGGGTGGCGTGCTCGTCGTGCTGGTGTCGAAATCCCGTCTTTTCACGAAATGACGCGTCATCGATCACCACTGCATATTTGATGTGATTGAGCGCGCCGCGGGGTAAGCGCGGCAGCCCGAAACGACCCAGCAGCACGCGAAACAGCGGTTCGGGGACCAAGAGCGGCTGCTTTCCCGCCTGGCTGATGATCACCGAGAGCGGCAGCGGCTGCGGTCCCGCCACGTTGAACACTCCCCGAAGCTTCTTGTCGAGGGCCAGCGCGATGGCATTCGCGACGTCTTCTTCGTGCATGAAATGGAAAAGCGGATCGTAGCCCAGGATGACGGGGACCCGGGGGCCTCTCAGGAACGACGCCAGAGTCCCCGAACGCGATGCACCCAAGGTGTAGACGATCCGCAGTACGGCGGTGTCGATCTCCGGAAAGCGCCACAGGGTGGTGCCCGCGTATAGATCGGCGGCCACGAGATCAGCGAGCTCCGGGAAGGTCTCGAGCCCGAGCGGGGGCTCGTCTTCGGTGTGGTAGAGCGGAGAATCTGCCGCGGCTCCGTAGTAGGTGTGTCGACCGACGAAGATCGCCTGCTTCACCCCGTAGCGCTCGCAAGAATCGAAGACCGACTTGGTTCCGCCCAGGTTGATGCGGTAGCGGTCCTCGCTCTGCGCTGTCAGGTGAGTGACCGTAGCCAGGTGAATCAGCGCGTCAGGGCGCTCACTGCGGAATGCGTCTTCGGCGCCCCGCTTGCGGATGTCACTTTCGTGAACGACGACGCCTTCGGGACAGCCTCGCCAAGGCCGACGGTCGATGCCGGCCACCTGGTGGCCACCCTTCAGAAGTGCGTGGCAGACGAGCTGGCCAATCCTGCCTGAAATGCCAGTGACCAGGACTTTCATGTTGCCTCGTAGCTCTTCCGGCCGCGTTCGATGAGGTGGCGGATGCTGGCCTTTACCGCGTTCACCTGCTCGAGGATCACCTGGTCGTCCTCGTCGCCGGTACCGCTCGGCATGATCGGCTGGCCGTAGTGGACCTCCATCCGCACGGGCAGCGGGATCGGCAGCAGATAGGGCGTGACGGGCACGTACGGCGCCCCGAACAGGCGCCCGATCTTCTCGAGATTCGCGACTGTCGGCAGCGCCTCGCCTCCCCCGAGAAATCCGAAGGGCACGATGGGCGTCTTGGTGGCGAGCGCGAGTCGCATGAAGCCCGTCCCGAAACGCACCAGGTTGTAGCGTTCGACGAACAGCTTGGCGGTGCCGCGCGCGCCCTCGGGGAAGACCATGAGCAGCCGGTCCTCATTCAACAGGCGCAGGGCGTGCTCGGGCAATCCAGTGAACTGACCGGTCTTGCTCGACCACTCCGAGGCGAAGGGCAGCCGATTGATGAACTTCTCCACCATGCCCTGGGCCAGGCGCGGCGGCTCGAGCTCGAAGAAGCACGACGCGATCACCATCATGGCGTCGAAGGCGACGCCCCCGGAGTGGTTGCCGACCAGCATGGCCCGGCCTTGCTTCGGGATGTTCTGGACACCGAAGGCCCTACAGCGGAAGTATCGCTGGTAGAACAGCCCAAAGGTCGTGAACATGAAGCCGAGGCGCCGACGATCGATGCCATACGGATCCAGGCCGTCAGCGTTGAACGGCAACTCGAGCCGGGCGAGGCGTGCTTGGACTTCGGGTGAGACGGGCAGGCGCATGCTCGAGCACTGCGGAGCATACACCGCACGCGGCGGCGGACAGGTATCGAAAGGACGGACACCCTGGCCCAGCGGATCCTGATCGCGGGCGCCGGATACGTCGGCGCGCGGCTCGGCGAGCTTTGTGCCGGGCGTGGGGTCGAAGTCTCGGCAGTGCGCCGCTCCCCCGGCGGGCTGCCGCGCGGCGTCAGAGGCATCGCGGCGGATCTCCTCGACCGCTCGGCGCTGCGAGCACTGGGCGGAAAGTTCGATGCGCTGATCTTCTGCGCTGGCCCGGGCGAGAGCCGCCCCGAAGCGTATCGCCGAACCTACATCGATGCGCTGACGAGCGTGCTGGACGCGCTCGGCGATCGAGCGGATCGCGTGCTCTTCACGTCGAGCACCGCTGTCTACGCCCAGACCGACGGCTCGTGGGTCGATGAGACCTCACCGGCAACGGCCAGCCACTTTTCCGGAGCCACCCTGCTCGAGGCCGAGGCGCTGTTGCTCGCGCGCCGCCCGGACGGAGTGATTCTGCGATTGGGCGGGATCTACGGCCCGGGTCGCGCGAGCCTGGTGGCCGGAGCGCGGAGCGGGCAGGCGACCTGGAACGAAGGCGACGTGCGCTACGTCAACCGCTTTCATCGGGACGACTGCGCGGGAGCGCTGGCTCACCTGATTGGAGTCTCAGCGCCGGAGTCGATCTACCTTGGCGTCGACGACGAGCCGGCGCCGCGTCGCGACGTGATGGTCTGGATTGCAGAGCGCCTCGGCGCAGCGCTCCCTCGCGCGGTGGAGGGATCCGGAGAGAGCCCTCGTCGCGGAGGCGGACACAAGCGGTGTTCGAACAGCCGACTCCGTCGCACGGGCTACGCCCTGGCGTACCCAACGTTCCGCGAAGGCTACGGCTCGCTGATCGACGGCGAACCCTGAGAGGAGTCAGCGTCCGCGCCGGAAGTCGGCGATCTTCACGGTGAGTGGGCGAGCCCCTTGGCACGGCTCGGCAACGCCCATGCCGAACGCTTCGGCGCCGCCGAGACTGAAAGCCTCCGCAGCCGTCCGCCGCGTGTGCCCACCTTCGAGGGCCGCATCGCCGTCGAATCCGGGAACCAAGCTGCCCTTGCAGCCCCCACAGCGTCCGCAGGCCGGTGCACCGAGGTCGCCGAAATAGCGAGACAGTGCGGCGACCCGGCAACCCACGGTGTCGACGTAGTTGCTGATCGCCGTGAGACGCTTTCCGTCCTGACTGCGGAGCCGGTCTAGGCGCGACGCCAGTCGCTGCGCCCCCGCCGCGAGCGCCGGCGCCGGGACCACGACGCGCAGCCACCCCTGATCCACGTTCACCAGGCGGGCATCGTCCAGGACTGCCGCTAGGATCTCGGTCAACTTGCGACTGAGCCCGCTCGACAAGGCCAGCGACTCGAGCGTGCGCGGACGCCCATCGATGGCCGCCACCTCGAGCGCCTTGGCCAGGTGGGTCAGGTGCCGCGACGGGATCCGCGACTGGGCCAGGAGCGCCTCGTGTCGCGCGCGATCGCTGCCATCGTGGAAGAGCACGCAGGTGCTCTCTTCGCCGTCGCGCCCTGCCAAGCTGATCTCGCGCAGGTACTGCTCGAGAGATGCCGGCGCGGACCAATGCAGCACAAATCGCAGATCTCGCTTCTCGAAGCACAAGCCGAAATCTTGTGGCGCCTTGTCGAGAAGCGCTGCCTCCCCGACTCCGACCAGCCCAGACGCCGTACCGAATGCGCTGGTCGCCACCATGATCGAGCGGCGTCCGGGCAGCACGAAGTTGAGCTGCTCTCCGACGCGGTCGCCCGGCGGCATGTGCGGGTGGTAGCGGTGCACCGGCAAGCGCAAAGCCGTGAGGGATCCGTAGATCGAGTCCACTTCCCGGGCCGTCGGCGCAAAGATCACCCCGGGTCTGCGCAGGGACATCACCAACTGCACCAACGCCCTCTGCCGAGCCTCCCCGCGCAGGTCGAGCACGTCGAGCACGACGTTCTTGCGTAGCAGCGGCGCCTCGACGTGGACGGGAGACCGGAGCGCGAGCGCGTCGACGACTTCGTGCCGCGCCGCCGGCGCCGCAGCCCCCATCAAGGCCATGACCGGGGGCCGACCGAGGCGGTCGAACACCCGGCTCAGGTCGGTGGTCGCGGGGTTGAACTCGTCCGTGGCCGCGGTCGCAACCTGCGCGTCGTCGACAGCGATCAACGCAACTCCGGAGCGCGAGAGCGCGCGGAGTGCCTCGTCTTGGATGAGCGCGGTGGCGGTCGTCAAGACCACCAGGGGGCCACCCGCAGCGATGCGGTCCAGAGCCTGGCGATTCGCGCTATCAGTGAGGCTCGAGTCGTAGCGAATGGCCGGAACTCGGCGCTGGCTCAATCGGTCGTGCAACTCTCGCAGGATCGCCGGGCGCGGTCCCACGACCAGCACCGGCTGCATGAGGAGCCGCGACGGGATCACGAAGCACGCCGCACGCGGGAGCCCCGATGGCATCGAGACCACCGCGTCGCGGCCTTCGAGCGCGGCGCGAATGGCCTTGCGCTGATCGCCGCTGAGCTCTGAAAGGTCGAGCTCGCGCGCGACGTCTTCGACGCGCTGCCAGGAGGCGTCGTCGAACGCGGGACGCGGCGGCGGCGGCGTAACCGCGGGCGCTTGGCTCGCGGGCGCTTGGCTCGCGGGCGCTTGGCTCGCGGGCGCTTGGCTCGCGGGCGCTCGGCTCGCGGGCGCGGCCATCGCCGGCCGCGCGCTGTTCCGGGGGGTCGCGCCGACAGCCTCGCCGCGGGGCGGCAGCCGACCCACTCGCACGGCGAGCTTGCCGCCTCCTCCCACGAGCGGCGCTGCGGAGTGCGAGTCCGCGGCTTGGAGTACCTGGCTCGCGGCGGACTCGGGATAGCCGACAGCTGGCGCGGCCTCGGGTCGAGCCGGAGGGCCCGCGAGGGGCTTCTTCGTCGCAACGGGCTTCTTCGTCGCGACGGGCTTCTTCGTTGCAACCGGCTTCCGCTTCGCGACGGGCTTCCGCTTCGCGACGGGCTTCTTCGTTGCAACGGGCTTCTTCGTTGCGACGGGCTTCCGCTTCGCAACGGGCTTCTTCGTTGCGACGGGCTTCCGCTTCGCAACGGGCTTCTTCGTTGCAACCGGCTTCCGCTTCGCGACGGGCTTCTTCGTTGCAACGGGCTTCTTCGTTGCAACGGGCTTCCGCTTCGCGACGGGCTTCTTCGTTGCAACGGGCTTCCGCTTCGCGACGGGCCTCTTCGTTGCGACGGGCTTCCGCTTCGCGACGGGCTTCCGCTTCGCGACGGGCTTCTTCGTTGCAACGGGCTTCCGCTTCGCGACGGGCCTCTTCGTTGCGACGGGCTTGCGCTTCGCCACGGGCTTCTTCGTTGCGACGGGCTTCCGCTTCGCAACGGGCTTCTTGCCTGCCACCGACATTGCGTTCAGCCTGCGCGTGCGCACAGCGCCGGCAGCTCGAGAGCCGCGCTTCTTCGATCTCACAGCGTGTTCCTCCTCGCTTCCCGGAGAAGCGGCGCATCCTCCGTACCAGAGCCGATCCCGGGAGTGAACAGAAAATCACTGCGCATCCGTCGGCGCGAACGTCTGCCCAGGCTGAACACACGACAAGGACCGTTCCCCGCGGGCGCGAATTCGGCGAAACTCGGGCAATGCTGCGCCCGCTGCTCCTGTCATGTGTGTTGGCCTCCGCAATCGTGACCTTGCCCGGGGCCGCCCTCGCCAAGGGCGCTCCGACTGCGAAGCAAGCCGAAAAGGAGGGCCAGAAGGCGGAGAAGCAGGGCAACCTCGACGAAGCCAAGAGCGCCTACGAGAAGGCGCTCGAGCTCGAAGACAAACCGGGAACGCGACTCCGACTGGCGGCCATCGAGGAGAAGCTGGGCCACTTCGTCGAGGCCTCGGAGCACTTGAAGGTGGCTCTCGCCGTCAAGAAGCTCGGCGGCGTCCAGCGCGCGAAGGCCAAGAAACAACTCGCTAGTCTCGAGAAGCGAACTCCAACCATCACCTTCGATCTGCCCCAGGGGTTCGACGGCACCGTGAAGCTCAACGGCCAGGAGTTGTCCAAGGACGCGCTCGGCGGAGCGGTCCCCGCGAACCCGGGCAAGCACGAGGTGCGCGCCGAAGCGGAAGGCATGAAGCCGTACACTGAGACCATCGAGCTGGCGGAGAAAGACAGGAAGAACCTCTCGGTCCTGATGACCGAGCTGCCGACGTCGGCGCCCGCGGACTCCGAAGGTGCACCCGGGGACTCGCCCAAAAAGAGCGGTGGCAGCAAGACCCTCGCCTACGTGGCGCTCGGCGTCGGCGTGGTGGGTGTCGGAGTCGGCACGTTCATGGGGCTGCAGGCCAAGTCGACGAAGAGCGAGCTCGACTCGAAGTGCAAGAACGGCGTCTGCGGCGATGACCAGCAGGACCTGTACGACAAGGGCAAGACGCAGGCCGGCATCGCGACCGTTGGCTTCATCGTCGGCGCCGTCGGCATTGGCGCGGGCGCGGTGCTGCTGCTCACCGGCGGCAAGAGCGAGGTCGAAAGCAAGGCGGGCGCTCGCCGTGTGACGCCCTACGTCGGACCAAGACAGGTCGGCGTGTACGGGCGGTTCTGATCGCGCCGGCGTGCGAGCCGAGGCTCATAGGCACCATTTTCCAGAAGAAATGACCATCGACCGCGCCGACGCCGTCCGCTAGGAGTCCACCAGAGGGTCCTCGTCGAGAGACGATGGAAAGGGGTGGAGGCTATGGTTGGGCATCGACGAGTGGCGCTGGGCATTCTCATCGCGGTCGCGGGGTGCAGCGGAGCTCCCGAGCCGCACGAGTCAGACTCGCCGCGAAGACCCGAACACTCCCCTGCGGGGCCACAGCACGGCCCGCCGGCGCGCGAAAACTTCGCCATGATCGGGACCCTCACCTCGGCGTTCTCGACCTCCGCGCGAGACCAAACCTGCGTCTCGATCCGCGACGGCCGGGTCGCGGCCATCGACGACACCCGTTGTTCAGAGGTCGAAGCGGGCGCGTTCTGCCATGAGGACTGCGGCGCCTGGAGCAACTGCGGCGGCTGTCTGATGCGACTGGACACGCCAGCGAGCGGGCCGTGGATGCTCGAGGGCCGGCCTCGCTCGAGCGAGTGCAACATGTTCGGGGGAACGTACCGCCTCAGTGAAGCATCCGCTCAGTGCCAGGGCCCGACGCCGGCGCCTTCCTCCACGACCGGACGCGGTCTGCTGCTCGAAGCGCACCTGCCGTCGGCACGAGCGACCGTGTGCGCCTCCTTCGATGCGAGCGGCGTAGTGAGCCGCCTCGACGAAGCCGAGTGCACGGTCGCGACGATGATGCACGAATGTGCGCCCGGCGACTGCCCCTGGCTCTGGTGCGGGTCCTGCCTGCTGCACGTCGAACAGGCCGCGGACGGCAAGATCCGACTCGATGCGCGGGTGAGCGCCGGCGACTGCGTCGACTTCGCGGGGCACTACGAGATCGACCTCGCGGCGGTCTGCCGGTAGCCAGCCAGCTCACTCCCCCGCGACCGGCGCCTCATCGCTGGGATCGCCCCCGAAGAACGCCTTGACGCGTGCCCAGGCGGCCGTGGCGTCGTCGACGATGGCGTAGGCCGCAGGCACCATCAACAAAGTCACGAAGGTCGCAAACATGACGCCGATGCCCAGGCTGATGGCCATCGGGATCAGGAAGCGGGCCTGCATGCTGGTCTCGAGGATCATGGGCATCAGGCCGAAGAAGGTGGTGAGCGACGTCAGGATGATGGGGCGAAAACGGCGAGCCCCCGCCGCGACCAAGGCCTCGCGCCGCGACATGCCTTCTTTGCGGAAGGTGTTCACCGCGTCGATCATCACCAGCGAATCGTTCACAACCACGCCCGAGAGCGCGACGACGCCCATCATGCTCATGAGTGAGAGGTCGTAGCCGAGCACCACGTGACCCCACATGGCGCCGACCAAGCCGAATGGAATGACACCCATGATGATGATCGGTTGGATGTAGCTGCGGAAGGTGATGGCCAAGAGCCCGAAGATCCCGAGGAGCGCGAAGCCAAAGCCTCTGCCCAGGGCGCCCATGGTCTCGCCCTGCGCCTTCTGCTCGCCTTCGAGGGAGTAGGTCAGGCCATCGTATTCGGCGAGGAGTCCAGGCAGCACGTCTTTGCGGATGTCGCCGACCACCTTGTTGGCGTTGGTCACGGCGTCGTCGACCTCGGCGGTCACTCGCACCACCCGTCTCCCGTCTTGCCGTGTGACGGTGGTATAAGCACGTCCGCGGACGATCTCGGCCGCCTCGGTCAACGGGATCTCTCCGCCCTGCGGCGTGCGGATCATCAGGCGCTCGATGTCGTGCTCGCTGGAGCGTTCGCTCTTGGGCAGACGTACGTACACCCTCAGCTCGTCGCGGCCGCGCTGTTGACGGACCGCCTCGCTGCCGTAGAAGGCCGCCCGAGTTTGCCGCGCGAGCTCGGCTTCAGTGAGGCCCAGCACCCGAGCGCTGGGCTTGAGTCGCAGATCGAGCTGTTCTTTTCCGGACGCGAACCCGTTGTCGATGTCGTAGACGCCCGAGTACTCGGCGAGCTTTCCCGAGAGCTGCGCGGATGCCGCTTCGAGCACGCGAATGTCGCGGTGGGCCAAGGCCACGTCCACCGCGGCGCCCGCACTCGGTCCGGTGCTGAAGCCGAATTTGAGAGTGCGCGCCCCCGCGACGTCGCCGATCTTCTCGCGCCAGCGCCGCGCAAACTCCGTGGACGAGAACTTCCTCTCGCCCAGCGGAACGAGGAAGACCGCAACCTCCGCCAAGTGACTGCCGCCCGCAGCCTTCACCGCGGCGCTCGGCCCACCGGCCATGGATCCCGAGTCGCCGACCTGCGAGAAAATACCCCGGGATACCACCGCGCCTCCTCCCAACTCAGCCATGACCTGCTCGGCCGCGGTCAAGATGCGCTTGCCCACCCCCCGCGTGTCCGACACCGAAGTCCCGAATGGCATCTCGAGACCCGCCACGACCACATCGCTGTCGACCTTGGGCATGAAGGTGAAATTGAGGCGACCACCGGCCACCAGCCCGATGGACCCCAGAAGGATGGCGGCGCCGATGCAGGCGGTGAGGTAGCGACGCTGAAGTGCTCGGCGGACCACCGGCACGTAGGTGTGACCGATCATCCACTCGACCAGGCGACTGAAGCGCTGCTGCTGGTGCTCGATAAAACGAAAGGCTCGACCAGAGGCCAGGCGCTGGGCGGCCAAGAGCACGACGCCGCCGATGGCGAGACTGGCCAGGCCCACCACGATGGCCCAGCTCAGCCCGTGGGGCATGCCGAGGATCAGCGCCGCGGCGATGGCAGCGGTCACCACCAAGATGCCGAAGCCACGGTGAGCGAGGTGGGCGGGCAGGACCAGCAGCGACTCGACGAGAGAGATCAGCAGCACCGCGATGACCACGATGGGGATCAGCCGGAAGAACTTCCCGGCGGGTCCCGGCACGAAGAGCATGGGGGCGAAGGCAAAGATCGTGGTTAGCACCGCGGACACCACCGGCATCGCCACCTCGCGCACGCCTGCGATGGCGGCCTCAGAGGGGCTCATTCCCTGCTGTCGCTTGGTGTGGATGGCCTCGCCCACCACGATGGCGTCGTCCACGACGATGCCGAGGGTGACGATGAACGCAAACAGCGAGATCATGTTGATCGACGCGTCCCACGCCGGCATCAGCAGCATCGAGCCGATTACCGAAATCGGGATGCCCATGGTGACCCAGATCGCCAGGCGCAATTCCAAGAACAACGCCAAGGCCACGAACACCAGGATCAACCCGAAGTTCGCGTTCCGCCTGAGTAGGTCCACGCGGTCGGCATAGATCTCGGAGCTGTCCGACCAGATGGACAAGTCCACGCCCGGAGGGAGCGCGCTCCGGTGATCTTCGACGTAGCGCTTGACGAGCGCGGAGATCTCCAGCGGCTTCTCGTCGCCGACCCGGTACACGTTGACCATGGCCGCGCGCTTGCCGTTGAAGAAGGCCTCCTGGTCGGTCTCGCGAAAGCCGTCTTCGACCCGTGCGAGGTCGCCGATTCGCACCTCGCTGCCGTCGGGTCGGGACAACACGACGACGTCCGCGAACTCCTGGGCACGATCGCGGCGCTCGGCGGTCCGCAGCAGGATCTCTCCGCCCGGAGTCTTCACGCCGCCACCCGGCACCTCCACTGAAGCCGCCGAGACTCGCTGCGCCACTTGATCGATGGTGAGCCCGTAGCGGCGCAACTCGGCGCGCGGGACCTCGACGCTGACCTCGAGCGGCCGCACGCCAGCCAGCTGCACGATGGTCACGGCGCGCGAATCGAGCAGATCGTCCCGGACGCGCTCTGCCACGTCGCGCAGGGCTTTCTCGCTCACGTCGCCGCTGACCATCACGGAGATGACCTGTCGGCGCGACTGCGCGAGGCTCACCACCGGTCGTTCGGCGTCCTTCGGAAAGCTCGTGATGCGATCGACGGCGCTCTTCACGTCGGCCAGCGCTCGATCCGGGCTGGCCCCCAGCAAGAGCTCGATCACGACCGTGCCGGCGCTCTCCGAGGCGGTCGAGCGCACTTCCTTGACGCCGTCGACTCCACGAACCGCTTCCTCGACGGCGAGGATCACGCCCTGCTCCACTTCGGCCGGGCTCGCCCCCGGATAGGGCACGTTGATCAACACGAGATCGAGCTCGAACTCCGGAAAGACCTCTTGTCTGACCCGCGGCACCGTCAGCAGACCGCCGACGATCAAGAGCAGCATCAGCAGGTTGGACGCCACCGGGTTCTTCGCCATCCAGGCGAGGGGTCCATCCTTCTTGGTCGCGATCGCATCGCGTCGCCGCGCCGACTCCGGTCCGTACGACGACGGTCCCGGCTCGACGGGCGGCTCGTGCCCAGCGCTCATCGCTGTCCCAGCTGAGCGGGCTTGTCGGGCGCCGCCGGCTTGCGCAGCAGCATGCCTGGAACCGCGCTCGGCAGGCGGCTGACGATCACCTCTTCGCCGGCCGTCACGCCCTCGCGGATCAGGACGGTCTTCTCGGTGCGCCACGCGATCTTGACGTCGCGGACGACGAGGCGGCTGTCGGGCCCGTAGACGTAGACGCCGCTTCCGTCGCGGAGCGCCAACCTCGGGAGCTCGATGACCTCACCCAGCTCCCGGGCCTCGATGGCGACTTCGACGAAGGCGCCCAGGAGCAGCGGCAACCCGGGTCGTGCGGGGGTCTGCTTGGAGCCAGGCTTCGGCGGCGCCGCAAGGCCCAGCGGGTCGTCGATCTCCACGAGCAGGCGCGCCATGCGGCCCACCGGATCCAGATCACCCAAGAGCCGCAGGACTCGTCCCGTTCGCTCAATGCGTTGTCCGCCGACGTCTTGGGCGATGACCGCGACGGCGCCCTTGCCTTCGTCGGCGTTCATGCCCGGAACGTCGACCGCAGTGAGTCGATCCACCGGAACGGAGACCTGCACCCAGAAGCGATCGCTTCCGACCAGCGTCGCCAACGGCATCTGCGGCGTCACGAGCTGGCCCACGTCCACGGCTTCAATCTTGACGAATCCGTTGAAGGGGGCCCGGAGCACGGTCTTGGAGCTCGCGAGCTTGGCTTGTGCACGTGTGCCCCTCGCCGCGTCGAGCCCGGCTCGGGCAGCCTGCAGCTGCGGCTCGCGCAGCCCCAGCGCGCGTCCCTCGTCGCTGGCACGCTTGCCCCGATCGATCACATCCCACTCGGCCTTGGCCACTTCGCCCCGCGCCTTTTCGACTTTGAGCTCGAGCTCCGCGCGATCGACGGTCGCCCCAGCCTGCCGCTCCGCGAGGCGGTAGTCCCGGCCGTCGAGGCGGAGCAGCGTCTCGCCCTTCTTGAACCTACCGCCGGGCACCAGCTCGTCGTGCTGCCAGACGACGCGACCAGAAACCTCCGGCTGCACGACCACCTGCTCCGCTGGAATCACACTTCCGAACTCGGAAACACGGAGCCGCTGCCGCACCGGCTGCACGCTCACCACCTCCACCAGCGCGCCGCGCTCGTCCCGGGGTTTCTTGATGGGCTTCGGTCGTGTCGCGATGAACGCCGCGAGCACGGCGACCCCGACGCCGAGCACCAAGATAGGCAAGAGCGCGCGGAGAAGCTTTTGGGCAATGCCGCTCATGGTTGGCTGCGAGACGGGAGTGCTCCGCCGGAGTGCAAATCCAGCCGGAACGCCACGGGGTTAGCGTTTGGGGCTCGGCTCGGCAAGGGGTCCCAGACGATTTCACCGGATTTTCAGCGGGCCGGCGAGAATGTGGGCACCCGGGCGGTGCCCGCGGTCGCCGCGGAGGACTGCTGGCGCCGGATCGGGTCGAAGCTCGCGGCGCGGGTTCGCGGTGCACACCACCGGCGCACGTGCGGCAGCATCCGGTGCGCACCGACATCAGGAGCAGCTCGCTCCAGCTCGATCGCTTGCTCCCGCGCTTCGAGCGGCGCACGCTCGCCTGAAGGTGAGCTACGACGCCATCGTGGTCGGGTCCGGGATTGGCGGCAGCGTTGCGGCCGCCGTTCTCGCGCGGGAGGGGTTCCGCACGCTCTTGCTCGAGAAGAACAACCGCACCGGCGGAGTGTGCTCCTACTACGAAAAGCGCGGATTCCGCGTCGACATCGGCACGCACATGTTCTCGCGCGGCGCCCGCGGACCTCTGGCGCGTTTGGCGCGACGCGTGGGCGGCCCGACCATCGAGTTCGTGCAGACCCGCGATCTCGCCCGGGTCGTCGGCTTCGGTGGCGCCATCGACGTGCCCCGCGACAAGTGGCGACTGCCCGCCTTCGTAGCGTCCACCATCCGGCAGCTGGAGCTGTCGCCGCGGGACGTGCGCGACGCTGCGCGCTTCCTGCACGACATCACCCGCTTCGACGAGGCGCGCTTGCCCGAGGTGGACCGGGTGACGATGTGGGACTTCGTCACGCGCTACACCGAGAACCCGCGCCTGGTCGGGCTCTTCGGCTTCTTGCTCGGCCTTTATTTCATCTTGCCGCTGGACCAGGTGAGCGCGGGCGAAGGCATCTGGTGCTTCAAGCGCATGGTGCGTGAGCACGGCCTGTCGTATCCGAAGGGGGGCGCGTTTGCGGTGCCCTCGTCGTTCTTGACTGCCGCCCGCGCCCACGGCGCCGAAGTGCTGACACGAAAGCGCGTGACCGGCATCGAGGTTCGCCTCGGCTCAGTGCACTCGGTGGTGTGCAGCGACGGCAGCAGCTACGAGGCCCCGGCCGTGATCTCGACGAGTAGTCTGGCGGATCTGGTCGGACTGGTGGGCGCTGGCGCGTTTCCACCAGACTACGTCGAGCGCGTGCGCGGGCTCAGCGGCTCGATGGTGGCGGTCCAGGCCAAGGTCGCGCTGCGTCGCCCGCTGGTGAAAGCGGGCGCGCTGGTGGGCGCCCACGCCCCGGGCCTTTCGCTGTCGGACGTCGGACTCCACGATCTGGACGCGATGTACGAGCACGTGCGCCAGGGTCGCCTGGCGCCGATCACGCCCATCTATGCGCCTGTGCCGACCAACTTCGATCCCACGCTCGCGCCTGGATCAGCCCAGCTCATCACGGCTTGCGCCGTCGCTCCGACGACGGGCATCGCGCTCGAAGACGCACCCAAGCGCTGGACCGAGAATCTGCTCAGTACTCTGCGTGCGCTGATCCCAGGCCTCGACGACGAACTCATGTGGGTCGACACGTTCACCACACAGGCCGTGGAAAACTGGACCGGGAAGGCATCCGGAGCCGCAGTGACCACGGGTCAAACGCCGGACCAGGTCGGGAACCGCCGGCCCCCGGTGCACACGCCGGTCCGCGGTCTGTACGCCGCGGGCTGCGGCGCGGGCGGACGCGGGGTCGGTACCGAACTCGCCGCTGTCAGTGGTGAAGAGGCCGCGGATCGGGTCGTGCAAGACACCGTGAACGGGCTCCTGCCGCGCGCCCGCGGTCGGCTGTGCTGACTCGGGCGATCAGCGGTCAGCAGGGGGCGACGCCTCGGGCGTTTCCGTCCGGAGCGGCTCGATCAGCAGGTTCACTGTGCCGGTCGCGATCAGGCGCTGGCGGTCTTCCTGCCACACCTCCACCCAAGCGCTCGCGACGCGCCGGCCGTGTTTGGTCATGCGCGCCAACGCATAAGTGTCGACCGGGCGGCCCGAGCGCAGGTACGCCACGGTGAGGTTGATGGTCTTGGGGATCACCACCGTCTCCGCGTCCCAGAACAGCCGAAAGATGGCGGTGGACTCGATCAGCGCCCCGATGGTGCCACCGTGGAGCGCGGGCAACGCCGGATTACCGATCAGCTCAGGAGCGAAGCGCAGCTTGCCCACCAGCTCACCGTCGATGAGCGCGGCGTCGATACCGAGCCAGTTCGCGTAAGGAATGAGATCGAGCAGCGCGCGGTAGTCGCCCGTGGCCTTGGCTTCGGCGATTCGTCGCACGAGCTCGCTCACGGCGTGCTCCTGCCGACAA
Organism: uncultured delta proteobacterium; assembly: GCA_963716725.1. Classification (GTDB taxonomy): domain Bacteria; phylum Myxococcota_A; class Polyangia; order Polyangiales; family Polyangiaceae; genus JADJKB01. The sequence continues at coordinate 38,839 of CAVQUB010000032.1, read as the reverse complement.
TGGCGGGGCCGCGGCCCTGGATGATGAAGCTGCCCGCAGCCGCGGCGATGGGATCACTCTCGTCGTCGTGGTAGGCGGTGCCTCGCACGAAGGCGACGTGCCGCGTGACTTTGTAACACTGGGCCTTGCAGCGCACGTCTCGGCGGGGCTCGCCGCGCTTCAGGTAGTCGATGCGCAAGTCGAGGGTAGCGATCGGCTCCGGCGATTGGAGCTTCATGAAGACGGCAGCGCCGCAGGTCGCGTCGAGCAGCGAAGTGATCGCGCCTCCGTGCAAGACGCCGGTCTCGGGATTTCCGACCAAGTGCTCGGCGAAGGGCAAGAGCATGGTGGCCTCCCCGTCAGCGAAGTCGATGAAGCGGAGCCCGAGCGCCCGGTTGTGGGGTACGGCCTGCGTGAAGCCCTGGTCGTAGAGCTCGAGTTGCTGGGCCTTCGGACCTTCGCCGGTGCTCATCGCCGGGCACTCTAGCCGAGATCGTGGCAGACGGGCGCGTCGCCAAGTTCCCCCTCGCGTTCGCGCGCGGAGCGACCGCGGGCGGACGCGAGGGGGTGGACGAGGCAGGCGCGGGCTCGCCCAGCGGCGAGTGCCTTCAGTACCCGACCGCGCTGTCGAGCGCCTGAGCCACCGGCTCGGTGTCGGCGAGCCAGCTGCCCTCGCTGGGATCGCTCGACGGACGTCGCGTGCCGATCAGGTGCAGGTCCCGCGCCGTGATCTCCGTGTGCTTGCGCTTCACGCCCTCTTTCTCGTAGCTGGACGTTCGGAGCGTGCCCTCGACCAGCACGCGGGAGCCCTTCGACAAGAACCTCGACAGCGGCTCCGCGCGGTTTCCCCAGAGCACGACGTCGTGCCACTCGGTGCGGGTCTGCCGCTCCTTGTTCTTGTCCAAGAAGCTCTCGTCCGTCGCCATCCGGAAGCGCAGCAAGTTCGCCCCCGACGGCAGGTTCTTCAGCTCGGGTTCCGCGCCGAGGTTGCCCATCAAAATGACCTGATTGATTCCATCGCTCATGACTTCATTCCTTTCGCTTTCTTTCTTCTATTCTGACCGCGGGTCGGCTCATGCCGCCCGTTTCTGGATGCGCGCTGCCAGCGCCGGCGAGCGCCCGCGCGTGGCGAGTTCGAGGGCGCCACGCAGCTCCGGGTTTGCCAGCAACGCTTCGCGCGCCTTCTCGCGCCCTTGCCCGATGCTCTTGCCGTCGAGCACGATGTGCGAGCCATTCCGCTCGAGGGCGCCCACACGCAAGGCGCTGTCGAGCAGATCCGTCGCCGTGTCGATGCCGATGCCCCAGCGCACGTCGAACTCCGCCTCGGCGAAGGGCGGCGCGACCTTGTTCTTGACCACGCGCACGCGAGTGCGGTTGCCAACTACGGCGTCCCCCGCCTCGACCTTGCCGATGCGGCGCACGTCGAGGCGCACGCTCGAATAGAATTTCAGGGCCGTGCCGCCCGGCGTCGTCTCGGGGTTGCCAAAGACGACGCCGATCTTCTGCCTGAGCTGGTTGATGAAGAGCAAAGTGGTGCCGGATTTGTGGGTGATGGCCGTGAGTTTGCGCAGCGCCTGGCTCATCAGACGGGCCTGCAGACCCATGTGCGCGTCGCCCATATCCCCTTGGATTTCCGCGCGGGGCGTCAGGGCCGCCACCGAGTCGATCACCACCAGGTCGACGGCACCCGAGCGCGTGAGGGCCTCCGCGATGTCCAGCGCTTGCTCCCCGGAGTCGGGCTGTGACACCAAGAGCTTGCCGAGGTCGATGCCGATGGCCTTGGCGTAGCGCATGTCGAAGGCGTGCTCGGCGTCGATGAAGGCCGCCACGCCGCCCAACTTCTGCACCTCGGCGATGGCGTGCAGCGAGAGCGTCGTCTTGCCGCTCGACTCGGGTCCGAAGACCTCGACGATGCGGCCGCGGGGGTACCCGCCGACGCCCAGCGCCTGGTCGATGGCCAGCGCGCCGCTGGGAATGACGGGGACCGGACAGGTGCCGGCCTCGCTATCCAAGCGCATGATGGCGCCCTTGCCGTGAGCCTTCTCGATTTGATCGACCACCTCGCGCACGACGTGGTCTCGGTTCTTGTTCTTGTCGTTCATGTTCATCTCCTATTCGTGTCGCTCAGGCCGACAGGGTCTTGTCGACGAGCCGCCCCTGGATGGCCTCGGCCACGTGGGCGGCCCTCACCTCGCGGTCGCCCTCGAGGTCCGCGATGCTGCGCGCCACCCGGCGGATGCGCGTGAAGGCGCGGGCGCTCAGCCCCAGCGTGGTCACGGCGTGCTCGAGGAACGCGCGGCTCTCGGCGTCGAGGACCACGACCCGGTCGAGCTCCGCGTCGGAGAGCGAGGCGTTGACCGTGGCGCTGAGCCCCAGCGTGCGGGCGCGCTGGCGAGCGCGTTCCCGGGCCGCCAGCACGCGGAGTCTCACCGAGGCAGAGGACTCGGCCAGCGTGGGCGAGCTGAGCGCGATGGGGTCGACCGGCGGCACCGAGACGTGCAGATCGATGCGATCGAGCAAGGGTCCCGAGAGGCGCGCCAGGTAGCGCGTTGCTTGCTGCTGCGAGCAGAGGCAGGGGCGGCGAGAGTGCCCGCGGTAACCGCACGGGCAGGGGTTCACGGCGGCGACGAGCATTGGGCGCGCCGGGAACCAAGCGCGGGCTCGGACGCGCGAAATACACACCACGCCGTCCTCGAGGGGCTGCCGCAGCGCTTCCAGCGCGCTGCGCCGGAACTCGGCGAGCTCGTCGAGGAACAGCACGCCGTGGTGAGCGAGGCTCACCTCGCCCGGGCGAGGATGCTCCCCACCGCCCACCAGCCCCGCATCGCTCACCGAGTGGTGTGGCGCACGGAAGGGCCGGCACTGCACCACGCCCACGGCCGGATCCACCAGGCCGGCGACGCTGTGGATCGCCGTCGTCTCGATGGCTTCGTCGACCTCCAGGGGTGGAAGCAAGCCCGGGAGCAGGCGCGCAAGCAGGGTCTTGCCGCCTCCGGGCGGGCCGATCATCAACAGGTTGTGGGCGCCCGCTGCGGCGATCTCGAGGGCACGCTTCGCGCCCGACTGTCCGCGCACGTGTCGCAGATCGAGGTCGCTGGGCACCTCAGCGGCGGAGACGAGCGCCGTGGGCTGCGCGGCTTCGAGTGGGGCCTGGCCGATGAGGTGCGACACGACGCTCTCGAGCGAGCTGGCGATGAACACCTGCACGTCGGCCACCAGCCCTGCTTCGCGGGCGTTTGCGGCAGGCACAATGGCCCGACGCACACCCCGAGCGCGGGCGCCGATCAGCTGCGGCAGCACACCTCTCACCGGGCGCAAGCTGCCGTCGAGCCCGAGCTCCCCGAGCACGAGCACGCCGTCGAAGGCAGCCGCGGGCAGCCGACCGAGCGCGCCGAGCAAGGCCAGCGCGATCGCGACGTCGAGGCCGGCTCCGCGCTTCTTCAGATCGGCCGGCGCGAGGTTGACCGTGATGGCGTACTCGCCGAGTAGGACTCCGAGCCGCGACAGCGCCGAGGCGACGCGGACGCGCGCTTCTCGCACCGCGGCCTCGGCCAGCCCGACCAGCTGGAAGAACGCCGGACCCCGCGAACAAGTGACCTCGACCGCGATGGGGTTCGCCTCGAGCCCCACGAGCACGCTGGTGTGCGCGGTGGCCGCGCCGAGCGTTCGGTCGGGGAGCGTGAGGGTCGAGTCGTGCGAGCGGGCCACGCCAGCCCTTCAGCAGCCTTCGTGCCAGGGCCAGAACCCGAGGTTTGTCCGGCAGGCGTGCGCGGCGGCGCGGCGGTCGCCGCGGCGAGGCCTGGCGATCGCCACGGGGTTCCGACCGAGCGCCCCCCGGGGTATGACCCCGAGTCATGCACACCGTCGTGCTCATTCCAGGTGATGGTATCGGACCCGAGGTCAGCGCCGCGGTCCGCAAGGTTCTGGCCGCCGCCGGCGCTCCCATCGGGTTCGTCGAGCGGCACGCCGGCGAAGGGGCCCTGGAGCGCGGGCTCGACGACGTCCTGCCGAGCGAGACCGTGGCGGCGATCCGCGAGCACCACGTCGCGCTCAAGGGGCCCTGCACCACGCCGGTCGGTCGCGGGTTTTCCTCGGTCAACGTCGCGCTCCGGAAGACGCTGAACCTGTACGCCGCCGTGCGCCCCTTCCGCAGCCTCCCGGGGGTGAAGACCCGCTACGAAGACGTGGATCTGGTCGTGATTCGAGAGAACACCGAGGGGCTCTACAGCGGAATCGAGAACTTGATCACCGACGGCGTGGTCGTGAGCATGAAGGTGGCCACCCGCGGCGCTTGCCACCGCATCTCGCACTGGGCCTTCCGTTACGCAACGCACCGACGACGACGCAAGATCACCGTCTTCCACAAGGCGAACATCATGAAGATGTCGGATGGCATGCTGCTGGACGAGGCCCGCAAGGTCCACGAGCGCGACTACCCGAACATCGAGTACTCCGAGGTGATCGTCGACGCGGGCCACATGCGCTTGGTCCAGAACCCGAAGCAGTTCGACATCATCATGTGCGAAAACCTGTACGGCGACATCGTCTCGGATCTGTGCGCCGGCCTGGTCGGAGGCCTCGGGGTCTCTCCCGGTGCCAACATCGGCGAAGACGACGCCGTATTCGAGGCGGTGCACGGCTCCGCGCCGGACATCGCCGGCCAGGGCGTGGCCAACCCGCTGGCGCTGCTGATGAGCGCGGTGATGATGCTCAACCACCTGGCCGAGACCCGCCACGACGAAGCCTGTCGCACTGCGGGCGCGCGCATCAAGGTCGCCTACGACCGCGCGCTCGAGGAGAACCAAAAGACCCGAGACCTCGGCGGGCAACTCGGCACCGACGCCTTCACCGACGCGGTGATCGCGCGGCTCCCCGGCTGAGATCTTCAGCCGTCCCGGTCAGCGTCGTCCCCCGGCCCGGGCGACCGCGCCAGCCAGGCGGCGTGATACGCCCCGACGCGCTCCGTCGCCGCTCGCGGACGCTCCGCGTACAGGTACCTGCCTCGGGCGAAGGCGCTCGCCCGCAGCTCGTCGCGCCGCGCCTCGATGGCCGCGAGCACTCGACCGGTGGCCTCGCGCAGCTGCTCGGGCGGCATGTGCGCGATGAGCGACAGTCGCAGGTCGTCCAGGTCGTGTTCGTCACCGAGATCGTCTCCGAGCCGCTCGAGCGCGGCCTCGTGGACCTTCATGGCCTCGGGCCACAGGCGTGCCAGCAGCCGCACATGATACCAGTAGTGCTTCGCGAACTTGCGCCACTCGTGGAGGTTCTCGGTGGTCGGCTCGCGCATGGCCACCTTGAGCGCGCGGCGACCGCGGGCGTAGCTCCTGCGGAAGCCGCTCCGGAGCACCTGCCAGCCCTCGACCTCGAGGGGCCACGATTCGAGCCGAGCGACGGAAGCGCGGAGCGCAGCGGTGACGTCTGGAACTTGGCTCCCCCCCTGCATCAGTGCGACGAGGCGGTCGCGTTCGGCGATCAGGCCGCCGCGCAACTCGGCGCGCGCTTCGGCCGGGATCGCGTCCGGGCAACGCTTCATCAAGGCATCGAAGGCGGCCACGATGGCCGCCGCACGGCGCGCGCCCGCGAGAGCGCGAGCCGCATCGCGGTAGCAGCGGTTCTCGCGCGCGACGACCCGCCGGCCCAGCGCGCCCTCCAAGAGCTGCAAGAGCCCGCGCAGCTTCTTCAGGCGTTTGCGCACGCCGTGGACGCTCTTGTCGACCTCGGTCGTCGCGCAAAGTTCGCTCAGCGCTCCTTCGAGCTGTTCGCTGGCGATGCGGCGGGCCGCGTCTGCGCTGGTCTCGTCGCGACGGAACGAATAGTCCATGACTCGCCTTGCCGGCCGAACGCCGGGGTGGAAGAACTAGCCGACCATGGGCGCGTTGAAAAGCGCGGGCAAGCTCCAATGACCGATCCGCCGCCGGGCGTCCTCCAGGTCGTGACGCGCGCCGATCTCGAGAGCCAAATCGAACAGGTGAGACGCGGGATCCTCGACCCGCGCGGGGGCATCCACGGTCCTGGCAGCATTTCGTGGAAGATCGATCGCGAGTCCGCGCTCTTCCTCGGCGGCGGGAAGGCGGCTCTGCTTCAGCAGGGCTCTCAAAGTGAGGCAGCAGTGGCGCGCCGCGTGGTGCCGGCTGATCGTTGCGACCGCGCTGGGGCCGCGGGTCTCAGGCGCGCTTCGCGAAGAGAGGAGGCAACGACAGCGCCACAATCGCCGAGATCACCAGGCCGGCCCCGGCCAACTCGGCGCCACCGGGCATCTCGAGGCCGAGCACGACCGCGAGCAGAAGGCTGGCCAGCAGCCCGGCCAGCACACTCGAGGCGCGGTTCACCGGCACGCAGAAGCTGTTCTCGCGCCTATCGAGCAGGATGAGTCCGCCGAAGACGCCGGTGCCTTGGGAAAGCACACCCACGCCGATGATGGTCGCGGCATGCCCGCTCGACCAGAGCTGGGTGAAGCCCGAACGGATCTCCAGCATCTCCGGCCCATGGCCGATCAGCGCTAGCAGCGCGAGGGTTCCGACGACCAGGGGCGTGGCCGTCATTTGCTCTTCGACGAAGTAGCGTTTGGTCAGGTCGAGGTCGTCGCTCTTTGCGAGTCGGCTCATGAACCTGAGTCTCACGAAGTAGCCGAGCAGGTAAAAGACCACGTCCACAGCCGCGACCCAGGTCATCGCCAGGCTGCTCTCGCTCTTGCCAAGGAAGGCCACGAGCAGCGCCGCCATCGAGAGCCCGAGAGCGATCCAGGAGAACCAGCGCACCCTGCGGCCACTCGCAAAATCGGTCAGCGGCGCGATGACCAGCACGCCTCCTCGCATCAAGAGCATCATGAACACGATCGACACCCCGTCGAAGGTGTAGGCGAGGGTCGTGGTCGCGATGATGCCGGCGGTGCAGACGCCGGATAGGAAGGTCCAAAACCCAGGGAAGGGCAGGCTCAGGCCAAGGACCCGGCGTTGCCCCGCGAAGCGCCACCAGCGCATCGCGCTCAGGAACGCAAACATTCCGACCAGGGACGCGAGCGTCGAAATCGGCAACAGCGACAGCCCCGACAGTCCGCGCTGCATGCCGGGCAGATCGCCGCCGCTCAGCGCCTTCGCCAGCGCGCTGTAGGGCACGTAGCAGCCGAAGTATCCGGCGGCGTACCACCAGATCCGGAGCTCCGCCGACCGACCGCCCATGGGTCCGCGAGTATCGTCGAGCGCGGCGCATGGTGCTATGGTCTTCGCGTTTCGGAGGAGAGCAGATGCGAAAGTTCTTGCTTTGGTCGGTGACGTGCGTAGCGGTCGGCAGTGCCGCGGCCTGCGGCGGGGACGACGACGGCAGCAAAGGCGGAAACGGCAACGCGAACTGCGTGCCTCAGGCGGCCGAGTGTTACGTCGCCGGCCCGAAGGGCCCAGGCGCCGAGTGCTTGGCCAAGGCCGACAACGCCGGACAAGCCACCTGGCAGGGGCGGCTGTCCAGCATCAGGGTCAAGTACCCTGCGAGCCTGGCCGGCGAGTTCGTGCAAGAGAACGTGATCGACAAAGGCATTTCGCTCAACCAGCCCAAATGCAACGAGAACGGCGACGGTACATTCTCGTGGCTGTTCGAGATCGACTCGACCGCCATGTCGATGAAGACCGGCGGCAGCCTTCCGATCACGGATCCTCAGGCTGGCGGCTGCTTCGTCTCCTTGCCCGGCGCGGCTGTGCCGGTCGCCCCCATCACCACGAGCGTGACGCTGGCGGGAAATACGTTCAGCGTGAAGGATCTGGACGTCAATGTTCCGATCTTCCTGAGCCCCACCGATCTCACGAACCCCATCATCCTGCCGCTCCACAAGGTCACGCTCGAAGCGACGTTCAACGACGAGACCCACAACTGCTCCGGCAAGTTCAACGGCGCCGAGCTGGAACCAATCAACAGCTGCGCGCCCGATACCAAGCTCGATCCGCCGCAACGAGCATGGACGCCGGGAGGCTCCCTCCGGGGCTACATCACGGTCAACGAGGCCGACAAGGTCATGGTCGACGATCTCGGCGCGACGCTCTGCGTGCTCCTGGCCGGACAGAGCTGGAAGGGTCCAAACAAGGACTGCCAGAGCTCGGAGAATTGGATCGGCGGCCAGCGGCCCCCGGGCGACTGGTGCGAGGCGACCAACGCCGCAGCCGACACGACCTGCAAGGACGCCTACAAGCTGGAGGCCGACTTCTCGGCGTCGGCGTTCAAGATCAACGGCGACTGTCCCTGAGCCAATCAGCGCCCCTTGAACCCAGGGGCGCGCTTCTCGAGAAATGCGAGCACCCCTTCGACAGTGTCCTCGGTGCGCACCAACCGCTCGAGGTCAGCGATCTCTCGCGCGCGCAACGCTTCGCGACCGTCGCCGCTCCCGACGCCCGTGAGCTGCCCCATCGCAGCCCGGACCGCGAGCGGCGGCAGCTTCGCGAGCGTCTCGGCCAGCTCCAGCGCGGCAGCGTCGGCGTCGTCCGCCACCCGGTGGACGAGCCCCCGCGCCAGCGCTTCGTCCGCCCCCACCCGCCGTCCGGTGAGCACCAGGTCGGCCGCGAGCCCCAATCCGACCAGCGGCACCAGGCGTTCCAGCCCAGCCCAGCTCGGCAAGTAGCCCCGATGGATTTCCGGCAGGGACAGGTGGGCGTCGCGCCCCATGACGCGTAGGTGGCAGGCGAGCGCCAGCTCGAACCCGCCGCCAACCGCGGGGCGCTGCAGAGCGGCGATGACCGGCACCGGAAAGCCGGCGATCCGATCCAGCGTCGCATGAGCCAGGGCTGTCCAGCGCGCGAATCCGCCGGGCTCAGCGAATGGCCCGACGCCGGTGAGATCGGCGCCCGCGCAAAAGGCACGTTCCCCGGTCGCCCGGATCACGAGCGCCCGAGCGCCATCGACGGCTTCAGCTTCCTCCACCGCGCTCGCGAGCGCATCGAGCTGGGCCTGGTCGAACGCGTTTGCCTTGGGTCGGTCCAGGCTGAGGATCAGGATGGGCGGGGTGAGCTCGGCCCGAACGGTCATCTGCGCCCCATGCCAGAGCCCGCGCCGGCACTCAAGCATGGCGGTTCTGTGATATTGGGCCGCCATGCGGCTGGTGCGCCTCATCGGACCGGAGCTCGAGTCGCTCCTGCGCGAAGCCCCGGACGAGGTTCGGGAGCTGCTCGACGAAATCCACCCCGAGGATATCGCCGACATCGTCGCCGAGCTCGAGCCCGAACAGGCGGGCGAGCTGCTCAAGCGCCTGCCCACCGAGTACGCCGCCGAGGTCTTCGAGCGCCTCAATGACGAAGACCAAGAGGCGATGACGCAGGCGCTCGGGGCGGACTCGACGGCGCTCATCGCCGCCGAGATGGGCGCCGACGAACGCGCCGATTTTTTCAGCCAGATGCCACCCGCACTCGCTGAACCGGTGCTGGAGAGCCTCGAACGCGTCGATCCGGAGGCCGCCGAGGAGGTCGAAGAGCTGCGGCAATGGCCGGAGACCTCGGCCGGCGGCCTGATGACCACCGAGTTCATCGCGATCACACCCAACCTCACCATCAACGAGGCCATCGACGAACTGCGCAGGCGCGCGCGTGAGGCCGAGACCCTCGACTCGGTGTACGTGGTGGGCGATCGTGACCGGCTCCTCGGGATCCTCCGCCTGCGCGATCTGCTGTTGGCTGCTCCCGACGAACGCGTCGGGGACACCATGCGCGAGAACGTGATCTCGGTGCTGCCGGATCTCGATCAAGAAGAGGTCGCCAAGGTCCTGGCGAAGTACGATCTGCATGCCATGCCGGTGGTCAGCTCGAAGGGTGAGCTCTTGGGATTGATCACCTCCGACGACATCCTCGACGTCATGAGCGAGGAGCAGGCCGAAGACGTGCACAAGATGGGGGCCGTCGAGCCGATTCGAGAAGGCTACTTCGACGCTTCGTTCGCCGAGTACATTCGCAAGCGAGCTCCCTGGCTCGCCATCTTGTTCGTGGGCGGCTTCTTCACCACCACCGCCATGCGGACCTTCGACGGCGTGCTCGCGAGGGTGGCCGAACTCATGTTCTACGTTCCCCTGCTCATCGCCGCGGGCGGCAACTCCGGGTCGCAGTCCTCCACGCTGGTGATCCGGGGCCTGGCGGTGGGCGAAATCTCCGCCCGCGACTGGCACCGCGTGCTTCGGCGTGAGCTGGCACAGGGCGTGGTCCTTGGCGCCATGCTGGCGACCTTCGGCGTGGCGCGCGTGCTGGTGGCGGGGGACCCGCCGGGCATGATTGGCCTCGTCGCCCTGAGCTTGGTGGCCATCGTCGTGATGGGCTGTGTGGTCGGCGGCATGATGCCCCTGCTCCTGCACCGCCTCGGCGTGGACCCGGCGACGAGCTCGACCCCGTTCATCGCGACCGTGGTGGACGTCCTGGGTATCCTCATCTACCTGAGCCTCGCCCAGGGGATGCTGGCGGGGCTGCGGGATTTCGCCCCGCCGTAGTCACGAACGACGAAAATGCCCATTAGAACATTGACTTTGCGGCGCCTCCCGCCGAAATTCCAGCCACCGGGGGGCGGGGCCCCGGCGAGACCATGGCCACCCTGAGCTCGGCGATCGTCAAGGCGCACGTCGCATCGATGCGGGAGGTCGAGGAGGCGCTCGCTCGACAGGTGCTCTACGGAGGCGATCTGGTCACCAACCTGCTCGAGCTCGCGCTGGTGAGCGAGCACCTGCTGACTCCGCTCTTGGCGGAGAGCTTCGGCCTGCCCCCAGCACCGCACGGTGAGCTGGCAAGGGCGCCCGACGAGCTGATGAGTCTGGTCCCCGCCGAGCTCGCGGCGCGCCACTCGTTCCACCCGCTCGAGGAGACCGCGGGCATCCTGACCATCGCTGTGAGCGAGCCGCTGCCGGCAGAAGTCGAGGGGGACCTGGCGTTCTCGCTGGGGGTCCGCATCGAGCAGTGGGCGGCGCCTCTGGTTCGGATCCGTCAAGCGCTGGCGCGGGACTACGGTGTCGCGCTCGATCGCCGCATGCTTCGGCTGGTCGCCAAGCTCGAGGGGCATCCGGATCCGAGCCCCAGCTCCATGCCCGCGCCGCTGCGCGGTGGGATGGTCGGATTCCCGAAGCTGCCCCGGCCTGCCAGCGTTCCTCCCATGGGTTACTCGATGGCGACCGGGCGACGCGCGAGCGAGCCGGGATTCGCGCCGCCCCCCGCGGAGACCGCTGCGCCACCACCCGCGCCTCAGGTAGCGACGCTGATCACCCCGCGACACCCCTCGGAACGTGTCGAGGCGGACCGGCCGAGCGCACCCAAGTGGCTGTCGACTCCCCCGAACCGCGAGCGCGGGCGGACACGACACCGCGGGCCCTACACGGCAGCGCAAGCGGAGCAGGACCTGCTCGACGCGGACTGTCGTGACGACGTGCTGGCGGCGTTCTTCGACTTTGCGTCGCAGTACTTCGAGTACTCGGCCCTCTTCGCCGTGCAAGGCGACGTGGCCGAGGGACGCGACGCGCACGGGCCCGGCGCGGATCGAGCCAGGTTGCGAGCGATCGGCGTGCCCCTGGACCTGCCCAGCGCGCTCGCGAGTGCGAGAAACGCGGGTGCGTTTCAACTGGTCACGCTCAGCGACGACGGACTCGACGCCAGCCTGGCGAAGGACCTCGAACGCCAGGCGTCGAAGACCGTCTTGACCTTGCCCCTCGTGGTGCGAGGTCGCCCGGTGCTGCTGCTCTACGGCGATCAAGGCGATCAGGAGGTGCTGCTCTCGGAAGTGGGCGACATCCTCGCCTTTGCACCCCTCGCCGCCGCCGCGCTCGAGCGGATCATCATGAAGCGAAAGCACGGTGGGCGGCGCGCTTCGGGCGAGCTGAGCACCCAGATTTCGCTGAGCGATGCGCCGCGTCGGCGGCGCCAGCGCCAACGACTGCCAGGGGTCGAGCAGCGGGTGGAGGCCCTGGCCCGGGCCTTGGACGCCAACGCCCGCCCCAGCAGTCCGCCGACGACTGCCCACGCCACGCCCGCCGCAAAAGGCAGCCCTCCCGCAGGCCCGGTGACCGTCGCGGCGTCACCGCAAGCCATTGCGGGACCGGTCACTTCGGACGAGTCGCCGAAAGCTCTCGCCCGCAGCCATCCGAACGAGTTCATCGCGAGCCTCACGCCGCCAACTCCGGCCGAGAGCCCCCAGGCCAAGGGCCGCACGAGCGCCGAATCGATCCCGGTCCCGGTCATCGCCGTCGGGCGCTCGCCACGCCGCGAGACTCCCCCGCACGGAACTCCGGGCAACCACGAGGCGGCACAAGAACAGCCCATTCCCCTGACGCGTCGGACCAAGTCGGGCGCTCCGGGCGCCCTTGCGCCGTCCCTGGAGAACGAGGCCACCATCGACGCGGCCTGGGACGTGGAAGCCGACGCGCGGGCGGCCCCCGGGCCCTTCGGCGAGCTCGAGTTCGAACAGCGGAGCGACGTTGGACACGAAGCTCCCCTGGCCCCGGCGTCGCGCCAGATTTCCCTCGGGCCCCGGGCGCCATTTCGGCGGCAAGACGCCAGCGACCGACTGCTGCCGTCGGTGATCGTGGACATCAACGCCGAGTGCCGAGCTTTGCTCGCGCGCTTGCTCGAAGGCGATGAATCCGCCGGCGATCGTCTGGTCGAAATCGGCGACCCCGCGGTCAGCGTGTTGGTCGCGGAGTTTCCCGGTCCCGTGCCGCAGGACCGAGCTCGACGCTTTGCCGAAGCCGGTACCCGAGCCTCCGAGTGCGGGCCCGTACTGCACACCATCGTGCGGATGGGCACCGTGGCCGTTCCGTTTTTGGTCGTGCGAACCGCGGATCGGGACTCGAATGTTCGTCGTTGGGCGACGTGGCTCTTGGGCGAGCTTCCGGCTGCGGATGCGGCGCGCGCGGTGGTGCGCCGCTTCAGCGACGCCGACGCGGACGTACGACGCGGCGCGCTGGCGGCGGGGCGCCTGATGCAGACGGATTCGGAGGCTCGCACGACGCTCCGGGACGGGCTGGCAACCCTGGCGGCGGAGCCATCGCAGGCGCCGGAGGTGCGCCACAGCAGTATCGAAGCCCTCGCGGACCTCCGGGATCCCCGGGCGGTTCCACGTCTGATCCCCCTGCTCGGTACCGACAACTCGGCCGTGGTGCGCTCGGTGCATTGGGCGCTGGCCACCCTGACCCGCCAGGACTTCGGGCGTGAAGGCAAGGTCTGGACGGCGTGGTGGCAGACCAACTCCGGCCGTCATCGGATCGAGTGGCTGATCGACGCGCTCCAGCAGCAGAGCCTCGAGATCCGGCGCGCGGCGAGCGAGGAGCTCAAGTCCGTCTCGAAGGAGTACTTCGGCTACTACGAGGACCTGCCCCCCAAGGAGCGGGAGCGGGCCCAGCGCGCCTACCGTGAGTGGTGGGAAGTATCCGGAAAGGCTAGGTTTTTCTGACTGCGCCTCGACACTCGCCCCGGACTCATGGCAAATGCTCGGGCCGATGCAAGACGTGGAGCAGCTCGACTCGGCGATCCGCGCGGCGAACGTCGCCCTCGGGGGTCGTCAGCGCCGCGAAGCCAGCCGCTTCGCATCGATCGAGCTGAGGTTCTCCGATCGGAGCACCGGGCCTTGGGAGGTAGCGGCGATGGCTACGGTAGCCCTCGCCTCGTGCCTCGTCGTCCTGGGCCTCTGGCTTTGGTGATCGGGGCTCACTTCCCGGCGCAGCTCGATTTGGCGTATTCGGCTTGAGCCGGCCCGCCTTCGCCGATTGAACTCGCGGCGCTCGCGGCTGACTTCGCGCCGGAGCAGTTACCCAGAAACGCCCGATCGCGCACCGCCTTGGGGGACGACAGCCGGATCCTCAGGCGCGCGTTGCTGAGCGCTCCGGCCGTTCCGCCGGTCTTCTCGCATTGACGATACAGACTGACGGCCCCTTCGATGTTCCACCCGGTCGCCGCCTGCTGGGAGGCGCTGCAAGCAGCGTCGCCCTGGGGACCGGAAGGAGGAGGAGGAAGAGGAGGAGGGGGCTGCGTGGATGCCGGCGGTGGAGGTTGTGGGGGCGGCTGGGTGGTCGTCGGGGGAGGAAGCGGAGGCGGAGTGGTGGGCGGCGGCTTGGGCGGCTTGACTGTGGTTCGGGTCGGCAGCGGCGTAGGAGGCGGCGCCACCGGCGGAGGCGCCACTGGCGAGGGCTCCGACGTCGGCGTGGTCGGCTCCACCGCTGCCGCGCCCCCGTCGGGCGTGGGCAAAGCGATTGGGGGCGGCTCCGTCCCGGGGTCCGACGGCTCGTAGTAGTAGGTCCAGGCCGCGACTGAGGCGAAAGCTCCGCCGAGCGCCACTCCGGCTGCCGCGAGCACCCAGCCCCAAGGGCTCGACCGCCGGCGGGGCGGCGGCGCCGGGGGGATTGGTGCCGCGACTGCCACGTCGGTGCGGTACGCCGGGACGACGGGCGGTGCCCCGCCCGGCTGCGTGAGTCCGCCGCCCGGTGCCATGGGTGAGGTCTGGGGAAAGGCGGCGTGATCGGGCGCGGTCTTCACGCGCTGCGCTTGGTCGCCGGCGACCTCCGCCATGAACTCCAGCATGGTCGTCGGCCGCTCCACCGGGGTCTTGGCGAGCGCGTGCTGCACGCCGCGCTCGAAAGCGTCCGGGATGGGCGCGTCGGTGCGAGTTCGCATCGGCGGCGGCTGCACCGTCATGTGCTGGGTCGCCCACTGCCACGGGGTCTCACCCTCGAAGGGCAGCCGTCCGGTCACCATCTCGTAAGCGATGATCGCGAGCGAGTAGATATCGCTGCGAGCATCGAGCTCCTTGCCCGCGAGCTGCTCGGGGCTCATGTAGGGTGGAGTCCCGAGTACGACGCCTTGCTGAGTGAGCTTCGTCTCCCCACTGGTGTCGCCCGTGGTCTTGGCGATGCCAAAGTCGAGCACCTTCACGAAGTCGTCTTCGCCGGCGCGACGAGACAAGATGATGTTGTCGGGCTTGAGGTCGCGGTGCACGATGCCGAGGTGGTGGGCCTCGGCGAGGGCTCCGCAGACCTGCTTCAAGATTTGCCGGGCACGTTCCGTCGGGATGGGGCCGCGAGCGATCAGCGCCGTGAGCGGCTCGCCCTTCACGAACTCCATCGCGATGTAGAGCCGCTGGTCCGGCGTCTCGCCAAAGTCGTAGAGGCGGATGGTATTGGGGTGCTCGAGCTGAGCGACTACGCCGCACTCGCGGTAGAAGCGGGAGACCACGGTGTGGTCCCGACTGAGGGTGGGCAGCAAGGTCTTGATGGCGACCTTGCGGGTGTGCGCCCCCATCTTCTGTTCAGCCTCGTAGACGACCCCCATGCCGCCTTCGCCGATCACCCGGGTCACCAAGTAGCGCCCGCCGATCAGCTGGCCGATGAGGCTCGCGGGCTCGTCCGATGGACGCGCCATGGGCGCACCGCAGGACTGGCAGAAGCGGGCGCCTTCGGGGTTTTGGTGGCTGCAGACCGCGCAGTTCATCGAACGAGGGTGGCCGGACTTGGCCTTCACTCATTGTAAGACGGACTCACCCCGAGTTTGATTTGTCCGCGCTCGCGGAAACTTTTTCCGCGAATTAACGAGGAACCCGGGTGGCGGGATCAGCCATTGGGAGCGCTCCAGCTCACTTCCCCTTCTTCTTCGGGTCCTTCTTCGGATCCTTCTTCTCTTGCTCGGGGAAGGTGATTTCCCACTCGATGGTCTCGTCGGCGCCCTCGAAGGGCGGGACGATGACGCTGTTGAAGGCGTTGATCGCGCATTTGCCGACCGCGTTTTCGTCGTAGGGCGCCGTGATGGTGGCGCTCTTTGCGTTCCCGTCGGGCCCGAAGACCACCGTGACCTTGGCAGTGCCCGCCGGGCTCTCCTCGGGAACGGAGCCTGGACAGGTCTCCGCGGAGCGCGCGGCGCGCTTCAGCTCCAGATCGGCTTGCCGCTTGTCGAACTTCGCCTTTTTCTCGAGGTCGGTCTCTTCGGTGGAGCCGCTCGCGTGCTTCTGGCGCTCTCGGTCCTGCTCGTCCGCGAGGCGCTCTTGCTCCGCCAAGAGCTCGTCCGGGGTCTTCACCCCCTGACCTTCGTTCGAGGGGCCGCCGCAGGCGGACAGGAGCAAGGCGGACAGGACGACGAGGCAGGCGCGTTTCATGGGGGCAATCCTAGATCCAGACGCCCGAGCGAGCCAACAAGGCTCACTCATAGATCGGTGATCTGGTAGTCCTTGATTTTGTAGAGCAAAGCCCGGTGGCTGATTTCCAGCACTTCGGCGGCCCGGGTCCGGTTGCCCTTGGTCTTCTGGAGCGCCCGCCGAATCAGGAGCTCTTCGATGACCCGCATGGTCTTCTTGACCGAGAGTTCCCCGCTGGCCAGCTGCATCTGGACGGGGTCGCGCGCTTCGCGGATGCGCTCGGCCAGGTCCGCTGCGACGAGCTGATCGCCCTCGGCCAGGACCATCGCCCGCTCGATGGTGTTCTCGAGCTCGCGAACGTTGCCCGGCCAGGAGTACTCATAAAGCAGCCGCCGACACTCGGTGTCCATGCCCCGGATGTTGGTGCCGAGCCGGGTATTGTTTCGCGTGATGAAGTGCTCGATGAGCAGCGGGATGTCTTCGCGTCGCTCCCGTAGCGGCGGTACGTGGATGGGCAGCACGTTCAGCCGGTAGAAGAGGTCCTCGCGAAAGCGCCCGGCCTTCGTCTCGGCGGTGAGATCTCGGTGCGTCGCCGTGATGATTCGCACGTCGACCTTGACGTCTCGGGTGTCGCCGAGGCGCCGGATCTTCTCGTCCTCGAGCACGCGCAGCAGCTTGACCTGCAGCGCCAGCGGCAGCTCGCCAATTTCGTCGAGGAAGAGCGTGCCGCCGTCGGCCTCCTCGAAGAGCCCACGGCGATCGCCGACGGCGTCGGTGAAGGCGCCCTTCTTGTGCCCGAAGAGCTCGCTCTCGAGCAGGTTCTCGGGGATAGCGCCGCAGTTGACCGGAACGAAGGGACCGCCGCGCCGAGTGCTGCGCCGGTGGATCGCACGAGCCACCAGCTCCTTGCCCGATCCGCTCTCACCGGTCACGAGCACCGTGGTCTTGTACTCCGCGATCTTCGAGATTGTCCGGAAGATCGCCTGCATCTTGGGGCTCTTGGCGAGGATGTCTTCGAACTTGTTCTCTTTGCGGATCTCCTCGCGCAAGCGCGCGGTTCTCGCGGCGCAAGAGTTCGCGCTCCTCGGCCTTGCGCAGCGTGAGCACGACCTCGTCGGGCTTGAACGGCTTCTGGATGTAGTCGTAGGCGCCACCCTTCATGGCTTCGAGGGCCATGTCCGTGTTGCCGTACGCGCTCATCACGATCACGGTGGCGTCGCTGCCCTTGGCCTTGAGAGTCGCCAAGAGGTCGAGGCCTCCCATCTTGGGCATGCGCACGTCGGTGATGACGAAGTCGGGGCCGAAGGATTCGACCATGCCCAGGGCGTCCTCGCCGCTGCCGGCTGTCTCCACCTCGTAGCCGTTGCGACGCAGCAGCGTCCGCAGAACCAGCCTGAGGTTCTCTTCATCATCCACTACGAGGACTCGGCGCACTGTGCAAAAAATGCTAGTCCCGCGCCGGGCGGCTAGCAACTGATTGCGTACCTCCCCGCCACCCGCTCCGGGGACGAACCCGACCATTTCAGCGAGCTTTCGCTTCGCCGGCGCCCCGGTTTGGCGTAGACCTCCCCCATGCTCACCGGCTCCGACCAACTCTTCAGCGGCCACCTCTCCCACCTCCGCCGGCGCCTTCGGGACGCCCGAGTCGGGACCCTCACCCACGGCGCGGCGGTCGATCGAAGGGGGCGCAGCCTGCTCATGGTCCTCGAGGAGCTCGGCGCGAGTCCCTCGGTGGTCTTCACTCCCGAGCACGGCCTCGAGGGGGTCGCGCAGGCCGAGGAGCCCGTGCCGAGTGGAGAGCCGGGAGAGGGGCCGCTCGTGGTCAGCCTCTACGGCAGCAGCAAAGAGTCACTCGAACCGACCGCCGAGCAGCTCTCGCAGCTCGACGTCTTGGTGATCGATCTGGTCGACGTCGGGAGCCGCTACTACACCTACGCGTGGTCCGCGCTGCTCGTGGCTCGCGCCGCCGCGAAAGCCGGCGTGCACGTCGTGATCCTGGACCGGCCCAACCCCATCTCCGGTGATCCCACTACGCTGGAGGGCGCGCCGCAGAAGGAAGGCTTCCTGTCCTTCGTGGGGCTCGAGCCGCTCCCGATCCGCCACGCGCTGACGCTGGGCGAGCTCGTCGCGCTCTTCGCGGAGCGAGACGGACTCCCGCTCGGCCCCGAGGGAGCGCTCTCGATCGTTCCCACGCTGGGGTGGGAGCGCTTCCGCACCGCGTCGGCCTGGGGTCGCCCCTTCTCGCCCCCGTCACCCAACATGCCAACTCTCGAGACGGCGTTGGTCTACCCGGGGGGCTGCCTGCTCGAGGGCACGAACCTCTCCGAAGGACGGGGCACGACGCGGCCATTTCAGCTGATCGGAGCGCCTTACTTGGATGGCGTTCGGCTCGCGCGCGCCCTCGACGAACACCGGATCGTCGGTGCGCAGGTCCGCGCGACCCAATTCCGTCCATCGTTCGAGAAACACGCCGGCGAAGTCTGTAGCGGGGTCTTCCTCCAGGTCACCGATCCGGGACTGTTCCGCCCGGTCGCCGCCTATCTGACGCTGATTGCGCTCTGTCGCCTTCAGGCCCCCGAGTCCTTCGCCTTCCGAACCCAGACCTACGAGTTCGAGGCAGAGGTGCCGGCCTTCGACCTGCTCACCGGCTCGGCGGAGACGCGCGAAGCGATCGCGGGCGGAGCAAACCCCGCCGACGTCACCCAGCTCATCGCGCCGGTGGACGCGAGCTGGAAACAGGTCGTACTCGACGCCGAGGCGCGGGTCGTGGGCGCGCGCGCCTGAGCGTTCGGGTCACGATCCGACCAGTGCCTCGACGTCCGAGGCCGCTTTCGGGAGTGTCGCGGTCAAGATCTCCGCGCCACTCTCGGTGACGAGCACATCGTCTTCGATACGGACGCCGCGAACGTCGGCGAGGCGGGCAAGCACGTTTCGATCGAGGGCGGACTCGAGGTCGCCGATCTGGCGCGGGTCATCGAGGATGAAGGGGATTCGGTAGTAGCCCGGCTCGATGGTCACGCACATCCCGGGCTCGAGCTCGCGGTCGAGCCGGAGGTAGCGCTCACCTCCCGAGTTCGAGCGCAGGCGGCCTGGGGCGTAGCCCGCGCGATCGCCCAGGTCTTCCATGTCGTGCACGTCGAGGCCCAAGAGGTGGCCGATGCCGTGCGGGAAGAACAAGGCGGCGGCGCCGCGCTCGTAGAGCTCGCGAGCATCACCGCGCAGGAGCCCGATCTCGGTCAGCCCGCGCACCAGCGCCCGACCGGCGATCCGGTGCACCTCGCGGAAGCTCGCTCCTGGCCGAATCGCAGCGATCGCCTCGGTCTGCGCGGCCAGCACGACTTGATACACCTCCCGCTGCGAGCCGCTGAATGTCCCGGAAACCGGCCAGGTTCGCGTCACGTCGCCAGCCCAGCCTTCGGGTGTCTCGGCACCGACGTCGGCGAGCAACAAGTCCCCCGCCGACAGCTCGCCGTCGTGCCGCTCGTTGTGCAGAACCTCGCCGTGAACCGTGACGATCGAGCCGTAGGCCGTGGTCATTCCCTGGCCGATGATGGCCGCTTCCATCGCCGCTCTCACCACGCACTCGCGCACGCCCGCTCGAGTCGCTCGCATGCCCGCGAGGTGCGCCAGCCCCGTGACGCTCGCCGCCGTGCGCAACTGCTCGACGGCCGCCGCGTCGTGCCTGAGGCGAAGCTCGATGATCGCGTCCGCCAGCGCGGCATCGGCTTCGGCGAGCTCGGCACCGCCCGCGTCGATGGGGCGATTGACGATCTCCTCGAGCCAGTTGGCGGTCTCGCGGTCTTGAGGCGGGAGCACCGCACACCTTTCGTCTGCCGTGAGCTCTTGGATGGGGCGGACCTCGACCTCGAGCTCGCGCGACAGCGCTGCGAGGGTCGGCATGGGCCCGCTCCACAGCGCTTCGACGGGATCGGGAGGCTCCGCGTAGAGAACCGCCCTCGCGGGATCCATCCAGAGCGCAGCGCCTTCGAGGGGCCTGCCGACCAGGTAGAGAAAGTGGCTCTCCGCCCGGAATGGATAGCGATTGGCGAGGAAGTTCCTCGGTCGCGCGTGCCCCGACACGATCAACGCGGGACCCGCGAGTCGGTCTTGCAGCCGGCGGCGGCGGGCGACGAAGGCAGCGGGCAGAGTCATGGCAGCCATCCCTGCGATCTACCGAGATTTGGGTCCGAGAGCGAGTCGCTGTTCCCGTCGGGCACAGAACTCTGGCTCGTTCGTTTCAATTTCGACCGAAACCAGTACAGTCCCGGCGCGTAATCAAGTGCGTGCCCCGCAGGGGCGGACGGCATCCCTCGGGATGCGTCGGCACGAACCAAGAGGAGACATGGCAATGGCGTTCAATCTTTCCCAGACCATCACGGCAGCAGCGTCGGCAGGGCTCATGCTCGGAGCCGTGGCCTGCGGCGGCAACCAACCCGAAGCGAAGGCGCCGGGCGCGGGAGATCCCGCCGGCGCAGCCGCGGGAGCAAAGGCCTGCTGCAAGGGTCAGCACGAGTGTGCGGGCAAGGGTGCCTGCAAGGTCGAAGGCAAGAACGAGTGCGCGGGCAAGAACGAGTGCAAGGGCAAGGGCGGCTGCAACGCGCATTGCCCGAAGTGACGATCACGACCTGACGGCAGCGGCCCGCGCGGAGTCCAACCGAGCGCGGGCCGTTCTCAATGAACGATGACCCCTCGACTCGGACTCCCAGATCTCGGAATCGGCGTCGGCCTTCGCGTGCCGCACTACCGACACATCCTCGAGAATCGGCCCAGCGTCGACTTCTTCGAGGTGATAAGCGAAAACTTCATGGTCGCTGGCGGCAAGCCTCGCTACCACCTCTCGGCCGTCCGGGAGACCTACCGCGTGGTGCAACACGGAGTCTCCCTGGGCATCGGCGGGCCCAGTGCGCCGGACGACGACTACCTGCGAGCCCTCGCCAAGCTCGCCCGTGAGACGGGCACCCCGTGGGTGAGCGATCACTTGTGCTGGTCCAGCGCCAACGGCGCGAACCTTCACGACCTATTGCCGCTGCCCTACACGGAAGAGGTCGTGCGGTTGGTGAGCGAAAGGGCGAAACGCGTGCAAGACACCCTCGGCGTCCGCCTTTTGCTCGAGAACACATCCAGCTACATGACCTACGCTTCGAGCACGATGCCCGAGTGGGAGTTCGTCTCGCGCATCGCCGAAGCCGCCGACATCGGCCTCTTGTTCGACGTCAACAACGTCTACGTCTCCGCCTACAACCACGGCTTCGACCCCTACGAGTTCGTGCGAAACGTCCCCCACGAGCGCATCGTTCAGATCCATTTGGCCGGCCACGACAACCTCGGGAAGTACATCATCGACACTCACGGCGGACCCGTCATCGATCCGGTCTGGGACCTGTATCGCGAGACCATCGAGCTGACGGGTTCGGTGTCGACGCTGATCGAGTGGGACGACCGGATCCCGGAGTTTTCGGTGTTGGCCGCCGAGGCCAGCCGCGCGCGCGCGGTTCGTGATCGGGCCGTCGAGAGTCGGCAAGCCGGTCGGCGGGGCGATCTGGAGACAGCCCACGGAGCACCTCGCGTCTCACCCGCAACTCCCGGCGCGCACCGTGGTTGGGCCCAAGGTGGACCCCGCGAGCACGCGACGAACGACGGAGACGCCGAGTGAGTACCGTCGCCGCCCTTCAGGCCCAGCTCGCGGAACTCCTGCAGCGTCGCCGCGCCATCGACACCGATCCGGACGCGAGCGAGCTGGCGGCTCAGATCGCTGCCGGCAACGACCGTCTCTCGCCAGCCGAACAGATCGAGATCTACCGTGAGCAGTTTTGGCTGCGCCACACCAGTTGCCTGCTCGACGACTTCGAGGGTCTCAGCGGGCTGCTCGAGCAAGGGCATTGGGAGCGCCTGGTCGAAGAGTACCTGGCCGCTCACCCACCCACCTCGTTCAGCCTGCGCGATCTCGGCCATCGGATGCCAGACTTCGTCGAGGGCTCGTCCTGGCTTCCGCGCCATGACCTGTGCGTGGACATGACTCGCGTCGAGTGGGCCTACATCGAGGTCTTCGACGCGGCGGATGCCGCGCCCCTCGATCCCGAGAAGCTCGCCCTTATCCCCGAGCGCGCCTGGGAGAGCGCACGCCTGGTGCTCAACCCCGCGTTGCGGCTCTTGCGGGTGCGCTACCCGGTGGCGGCGCTGCGGCGCGAGATCCGGCTGAAACGCGCGTTCGAGCTCCCCGAGCCGTCCGCCCAGAATCTGGTCGTGTACCGAGGACTCGACCGAGATCTCCGACACGAGATCGTCGGCGACGCTCAGTTCGCGCTGCTCGAGGCGCTGCACTCCGGAGTGGCGCTGGTCCCCGCCGCGGCTCAGGCGGTGAGCCGGGCCCCCCGGGAAGCCGAGGTGCTCGAGCGAGAGCTGAGCGCGTGGTTCAGGGACTGGGCGGCCCGGGCTTGGATTGTCCGAGTGGAGCTCTGAACCCCGTCACCGCCCGATCCCCCGGGTGAGCTAGACTGACGGCCGATGGCGGACTTGGGGGGGACGAGGGACGCCCGCGAGGGACAGGCTGAGCGGGTCGTGGGCTCGTATGTGCTCAAGCGGCGCTTGGGCAGCGGCGCCATGGGGGAGGTCTGGCTCGGCTGGCATCGGCACACCGAGAGCTCGGCGGCGGTGAAGCTGCTGAAAGACAACCCGTCGTTTCGCGGGCGGTCACGCCGCTTCTTCGATCGCGAGCGACGCGAAACCGGGAAACATCCTGCTCGACAGTCGCGGTAACGCCTTCATGGGGGACTTCGGGCTGGCGACCATCGCTGGCGAGAGCCTCGACGGGACGTCGCTGCGCGCGGGCACGCCGGGATACATGGCCCCCGAGCAAATTCGAGGCGTCGGCGTCGGCCCGGCCGCGGATCAATTCGCGCTCGGGCGAACCCTGCTGGAAATGCTGGCGGGGGGGCCCGTCTCGCCGCACATCGACCAAGCGCTGGCTCAGCTTCCGGAGAGCATCCCCGAAGCGCTGCGGACCATCGTGCGGCGGGCCTGCGCGCCGGAGCCTGGCGAGCGCTACGAGAGCATGGGGGATTTCGCCGAAGCGCTCTCCGGGATCTCGTTTCGAGGCAACGCGCCCCCGGTGCGACTGGCCCCGGAGCTGAGGGTCCGCGCTCCCTTCGCCTGGTGCAGCGCCGCTCGAAGCGTCGAGCGCGTTTCCCACGACGTCGCCCGAGCCGACTACGCGGTCTCGGCGATCGAACGCGCCGATCTCCTGCCGAAGGGTTCAGTGCGATCGCTCCTCGCAAGCGCAGGACTCACCGAGCTCGCCTTCTCGATGTACGCGCACGAGAGTCGGCTCGGATCCATCGCCGACTCGATGGTGCTGTCTCGTGCCACCGACATCGTCGTCCTGGTGCATGGGACCCTGTGTACGCGGGCAGTCTGGTCCGCGGTGGCGGCCAACATCTGCCGCAACCACCCGCAAGCCGTGGTGTTGGCCCCCGATCTGCTCGGCGCCGGAGAGTCGCCCTTCGACGAAGGCGCCGCGCTCGACTGCTTCACGACCACGAACCTCGTCGACACGCTGGAGCGATGGCTCGACCTCTTGGGTGTGCGCGAGCTGCCGACCGTGCTCGTGGGCCACTCCGCCTCGGCGACGGCGCTCTTGGGTGTGTCGGACGAACGGCTCGGCGAGCGCACCTCGCGCGTGGCCGTGACGCCGGTGTTCCCGGCCACCCGGCGCATTTGCGGTGGGGGCTGCTGATCCTCTCCGCGACGCTGCGGGTCTTGGGTCGCGTCGGGACACTGAAGCGTTGGCTCGGCCAGCTCGTCTTCAGGTTCGGTCCGGCGCTCGCAGCCTACAAGGTGGTCGAGCGCGAGCGGATGCTCGAGCAGTTCTTGGCGATCCCAGCCCGGTCACTGGCCCAGTTCTGTCGGTCACTGGCCCGGGCTCGACCTGAGCCCGCCGATCGACTCGATCGCTGCGCAATCGTCGTCGCCAAGAGCGACCCGGTGGCCCCCGAGGCACACGTGCTCGAGACCCTCGACGCCCTGGGCTTCTCTCGGCGCAGCGTGCTCCGGGTCAGCGGGCCCGGACACACGCCGCATCTCGAGTTCGAGGAGCACCCCGAGTGGACCCTCCGTAGCTTCGACGAGCTGGCGCGCATCACGGAGTCGATGCTGATGTCGGCGCGCGAAGGCTCACCGTCGAGCACGGTGATGGCGAGCACTCTCATGGCGTCGAGCGACGGTTCGGGGGATCCCCGAGTGCGCCGCCGCCCCGTCCGGCGCTGGATGCCCCCGGCCCTGTCTGAGCCTTCCCTGCCTCCGGATCTCGGGTGTACCAATCCCTGCATGCGCATCGCAGCGTTCGGCGCCGCCCTCCTCATCACCGCCTGTCCGTCACAGAAGTCTCCGCCGGGCAAGGCCGTTCCCGGACCAGAGCAGGCCACGCTCGACGCGCCCGCCGAGTACAAAGCGCGATTTTCGACCACACGGGGCAGCTTCGTGGTGCGAGTGGTCCGTGACTGGTCTCCCAACGGCGCCGTGCGTTTCTACAACCTGGTGAAGCTCGGGTTCTACGACGGAACGCGCTTCTTCCGCGTGGTGCCGGGCTTCGTCGCCCAATGGGGGATCCACGGCGACGGGGAGCCCGTGATGAGCCGCTGGCGCCCGGCGAAGTTCCCAGATGATCCGGTCAAGGAGTCCAACGCGTCGGGACGCCTCTCGTTTGCCATGGCCGGCCCCGGCTCGCGCACCACTCAGGTCTTCGTGAACCTCGGCGACAACGCGCGGCTCGATGCCATGGGATTCGCGCCCTTCGCCGAGGTGGTCGAGGGCATGGACGTGCTACGGGCGGTGAGCTCGGCACACGGCCAGAAGCCGGATCAGTCCAAGATCCAGCGCGAGGGCAATGCTTACCTCGATCGCGAATTTCCCGGGCTGGATGCCATCACCAAGGCCGAAATCGTGGACTGAGTCCGCGCGGCTCAGATCACGTCGAAGGGATAGCCGCCGTCGGTGTAGGTGCGCGACACGATGGCCTTGCGCAGAGCGTCGTCCGCGTGCTCGAGGCGAGCGAGGTTCTCCTCCATGCGCGCTCGGGCCGCGGCCGCGAACATACTGGTGAGGTCGATCTCTCGCCGCGCGCCGCTCTCGCCGCGTTCTTCGATCGCCAGCGTGGTGCGGGCGATGCATGCCGCCAAGGCGTAGAGATCCATCACTACGTTGGCGATGCGCAGCTGGGCCTGCTGCACCTCGGCGATCTCCCGGCCGTGGTCGCGCAGAGCGCGCTCGGCGGCCCGCTGCAGCGCGTCCGTGCCCTCTTCGAACATCACCGCCTCACGGCCCAAGAGCGGGTGGGCGCGAGTCATACGTTCGCGTCGGATCGCTCCCCTCACCTTGCGCAGCGCGAAGTCGCGGAGCAGCCCAAAGCCCTTCACTGGCTCGACCATGGCGCGTTCGACGCCAGCCAGCCGCTCGCCAGGGGCCCGCAGCCCCGAGAGCGCGACGAAGCAGCGCAAGGTCTCGTTGGTGCCGTCGACCACCAACCCGCCGCGGGCGTCGCGCAGGCGTCGCTCGAGCGGCAGCGCCGTGCCATAGCCACTTCCACCGGCGATCTGCATGGCTTCGTTGGCCGTGCGCCAGAGCGCCTCGGAAGCGGCAATTCTCGTCAGCGAGCTCTCGAGCGACGTGTCCTCGACGCCGTTGTCGATGAGCCCCGCTGTTAGAAAGGTCATCGACTCGATGGCGAACGCGTCGGCGAGCATCTTGGCGACCTTGTTCTTGACGATGGGAAACTCGCCGATCACGCGGCCAAAGCTGCGTCGGTCCTGCACCCGCGCGACACTCCAGCTCACGAGGGAACGCAGCTGCCCAAAGAGCCACGCGGAGAGCGCGACGCGAGCGTCAGTCATCACCTCCATGGCCACGCGGAAGCCGCGCCCGACCTCGCCCAAGATCGCGTCCGCGGGCAGGCGCACGCCTCGGAACGACACTTGAGCGACGCCCGCGCCGCGGAGGCCGAGCGTCGGGCGAAGCGGGCCCACGGTGACGCCGGGGCCCCGCTCCACGACGAAGGGCGTGAGCCGCGGCTTGTGGCCTTCGTCGAGCCGGCTGGTCCGCGCGAGGACCACAAACACGTCGGCGTGCACGCCGTTCGTGACCCAGGGTTTGTCTCCGTCGAGCACCCAACCATCACCGCTGCGCTCGGCGATGGTGCGCGTGGTGCTGGCGTCGGTGCCCGAGATGTCTTCCGCGAGCGCAAACGCCACCAAACGCTCCCCACGCGCCAGGGGCAGCACCAGACGCTGCTGTAATTCCGGACTGCCAAATGAGCGGATCGCCCGCAGGCCAATCGCCTCGTGCGCCACCGCCACGAGCCCCAGGGAGGGATCGCCCGCGGCGAGTTCCGACACGACTCGGCAGGACGCCATGCGCGACAAGCCGAGCCCGCCGAGTTCGGGCGGCACCGAGAGCCCGAACAGTCCCAGCTCGGCCATACGCCCGAGAGTGCTCGCATCGACCCGAGCGTCACCGTCGATGGCGGAGGAGTCGACCTCGCTCTCGACGAATCGGCGCACCCGAGTGACGCGGTCGTGAACCTCGGCGATGACGGCATCCTGGACCCGCGGAAAGGGGAAGATGAGATCCTCGGCGACCACTCCGAAGAAAAGCGCCTTGCAAAAGCTGGCCTCACCGGCGCTCACGATGCGTTGCTCGACTTCTTTCTCCCGAGCGGGAGGGCAGCCGGGTGCGCCCCGCTCTCGGGACGCGGCGCCGGGCTCCCGTCGACGGCCGATTCCGACCGAGGCTCGGACGGAACCGGCCCCTCGAGGCTGGAGCGGGTCGTCGCCGGAGGCGGCTCCGGCAAGACGCTCGCGAGATCGGAAGCCAGCACCGATTCAACGCCCACTTCGATGCCTGGCGCCGATGGGCGCACGGGCTCGACCGGGGGCAGCGCCGCCGTACTGACGTCCCCTTGCAGGCGCTCGTCGACCGGGCTGAGGCTGTCGCTGACGGCCGTCGAGGGCACACCAAACTCCTGGGCGCGCTTGGCCTGCCACTGATACTTGATGCGATGGTGGTGCATGTTCACCAGCGCGTCCGCCATCC
Source organism: uncultured delta proteobacterium (assembly GCA_963716725.1). Classification (GTDB taxonomy): domain Bacteria; phylum Myxococcota_A; class Polyangia; order Polyangiales; family Polyangiaceae; genus JADJKB01. The sequence continues at coordinate 11,722 of CAVQUB010000032.1, read as the reverse complement.
GGTTGACGATCACGTTGAGGTCGTCGATGCCGAGTCCGCTCTCGTCGAGTTGACCGTCTTTGAGCTTGGTGAAGACGATGCGCTGGATCATGGTCTCGAAGGCCTCGCGGTCGGGGGGGTCGACAGTGCGCGAGGCGGCTTCGATGGAGTCCACCAACATCACGATTGCGGTCTCGCGCGTCTGGGGGCGCATGCCAGGATAGCGAAACGCGCTCTCGCTCAGCTCCTTCGGATTTCCACTCTGCAGGCACTTCGTCCAGAAGTACTCCACGAGCTGCGTGCCGTGGTGGGTGTAAGCGAATTCGGTCACCGGCTCCGGCACCCCGCCCTCGCGCAGGATCTTCGCCCCGAGCACCACGTGAGCCATGATCGCGTCGGCGCTCACGTCGGGGTCGAGCTCGTCGTGGGGTGAGCGCTCGTCGGGGCTGAGGTTCTCGACGAAGTACTTCGGCTGGGTCGACTTGCCGATGTCGTGATAGTAGGCGCCGACGCGGGTGAGCAGCGCGTCGACGCCGATAGCGCTCGCGACTTGTTCGGCCAGATTGGCCATGGCCCTCGAGTGCTCGAAGGTGCCCGGAGCTTCGCGCGCCAGCTGTACGAGCAGCGGCTGTTCGAGATCCGAAAGGTCCAGCAGCCGCTCGCGGGGAACGTGCCCCAGCATGCGTGCGGCCGATGCGCGGAAGACCGCGGCCACGAGCCCGCCGGCCAAGCCACCGCCCAGGCAAGCGATCACCTGCGACCGCTGCGGCGCGGACAGATCGGCGCGCCAGTCGAAGGACCCTTCGAAGGTCACCATGATCGCGATGTAGAGCGCGACCGCGCTCACGCCGGCCAGAGCGCCGGCCAAGATCATTTGCCTCGACCGTTTTCGGTCCAGGTAGAGCAGCGTCGCGGACATGCCGCGAGCGAGAAGGACGCAGAGGAAGATCAGGTCAAAGTCCAGGAACGACGCGACCACGAAGGCCAAGACCACGGTGATGACGAAGGATGTGCGCCGATCGAAGTTGGTCGCGACCCAGAGCGGGACGGCCGCCACGGGAAGCCAGAACTCCGACAGCGCGGTGAGCATGAGCACCGCCTTCGACGCGATCGCGACCAAGGCCATCGTCGCCAGGAGACCGCCCTGGGCGCGCAGGAGCTTGAGCCGCGGCTGCCCAGCGCGGCGCAGATAGGTCGTCAGGCCGAGGGTCAGCGTGAAGAAGATCGCGAACATGGCCACGACGCGCGGCAACGTCGGTGGTCGGTGCCGCGACTCGTAGCTGACGGCGGTCCAGTGCGCGTCGCTGTCCCGTTGGAGCTGCGCCCCGCGCGGAACCACGATGCGCTGGTGCTCATAGCGGAGCTCGGAGCGGCCGGTGGCTCGGTCTCGGATCACGCGCGGCCCGTAGGGGACGCGCAGGGTCAGCCCCAGCGACTCCCCCATCTTGGGAGTCCAAGCGGATACGTAGCGGTCGCCGAGCTGCACCGCGGTGAGGACGAGCGCAAAGAGCACGCTCATCACGAGGCCCGCGACCGGCCCGGCTCTGACGCGAGTGCGGAGCATCGTGATCTCGAAGCCCGGAGGGGCTCGAAGGGCAAAGCTAGTTCAAACCGCGGCGAATCGCGAAGTCCCGGTGAGACACCCGGTCGGCGACCCGCTCCTCCCCCCACCCCCGGGCCCCCCCGGGCTCTCGGCGGATTCCGTACCAAAAACAATATCTTGCGCGTAGGCCTGGCTCTTGCTACCCGATGTATGTGGGGCCATCGGAGAACCTCCTGTCGACGCTCCCGCCTCGCCGCGGCGCGTGGCTCATGGGGGTGCTCAACGTGACGCCGGACTCCTTCCACGACGGCGGGCGGCACTTCGCCGCCGACGACGCCCGCGCCCGCGTCGATGCCCTGCTCGACGAAGGAGCCGATCTGATCGACATCGGCGGAGAGTCCACCCGACCCGGGTGTACGCCCGTGCCTGCGGAGGAGCAGCTGCGACGCATCGGACCGGCGCTCTCTCACGCCGTCGCTCGAGGCGCCATCGTGTCGGTGGACACGGCGAGCGCCGAGGTCGCGGCAAGCGCCATCGCGCTCGGCGCGCGGCTGATCAACGACGTCTCTTGCCTCGCGGACGAGGGCCTCGCGCGGGTGACTGCGCACGGCGGAGGCGTGCTGATCCTGATGCACAGCCGTGAGCCGATGAGCGCGCTCAGGGGTTTCTCCGAGTATCCCGCGTCGGCCTACGCCGACGTGGTCACCGAGGTCCTGACCGAGTGGCGCCGCGCCCGAGATCGCGCCCTGCGCCAAGGCATGGGGGAGCCGGACGTGTGGCTCGACCCAGGCATCGGGTTCGCGAAGAACGCGCGGCAGTCATTCGAACTCCTGCAACGACTGACCGAGCTCACGCTCGAGCGAGTCCCGGTGGTGGTCGGTCCGAGCCGGAAGTCCTTCATCGCTGCCATCGACTCGGCGCCGTCTGCCGAGCGACTCGGAGGAACCATCGCGGCCTGCCTCCACGCGGTGGATCGCGGCGCTCGCGTGCTCCGCGTGCACGACGTGCGCGCCGTCCGCCAGGCGCTCGACGTGACGCGGGTCGCGCGCGACGCTCGGGAGATCGCCCATGCTCGATAGCATTGGGCGCTTCCTCGCCGAGCGAAACGGCTTGCAGCTGGCTCGCGACCTGCTCGACGTCGTGATCGTCTACTACGTCGTGTACCGCGCGCTGATGGTGCTGCGAGGAACCCGTGCCATGCAGGTGGGCGTTGGCCTGGGCATGGTGTTCTTGCTGTACGTGGTGGCGAATTTCCTTCAGCTCGCCACGGTGCTGTCGGTGCTCGGCGCGCTGATCTCGAGCATCATCTTGGTGATCGTCGTGGTGTTCCAGAGCGACATCCGACGCGGGCTGCAGCGGGTCGGGAGCCGCGCGCTGTTCGGGGGCATCGGACGCGCGCAAGAGACCAAGGTCATCGACGAAGTGGTCGAGGCAGCGACGGAGCTCGCCCGTCACCGGATCGGCGCCATCATCACCTTCGAGCAAGACGCCAACCTGGACGAGTTCGTCGGCGTGCACAAAGGCCACATCCTCGACGCCGCCGTGTCGCGCGAGCTCTTGGTCTCCTTGTTCGTTCCTGAGGGCGTGAACAAGCTGCACGACGGATCGGTAGTCATCCGTAACTACCGCATCGCGAAGGCGGGCGTGTTCTTCCCGATGCCCGAGGGCCGCGTGCTCGACGACAGCTTCGGGACGCGACACCGGGCGGCGTTGGGCATCACCGAAGAGACGGACGCTGTTGTCGTGGTCGTGAGCGAAGAGCGCGGGACCATCAGCTTCTGCTTCAACGGCAACATCGCGTCGAACCTCGACGGTCCGAAGCTGCGCACGATGCTGGAGGCCATCTTCAGCCCCAAGGTCCGCGGCAAGAAGAAGAAGTCTAGGCGCGCGGAGGCCGAAGCACCGACCAGCGCCGCCGCGGCCAGCGAGCGCACGCGGCCGCCGCTCGGGGTGCGCATCAGCGAGTTCGAGCCCATGACCGAGGCCGAGCGCCTCTCGGGGATCCCGAACGCGCCCGAGCCAGAGCGCGCGCGTGACAGCGAGCCTCCGCCCCCACCCCTGAGACCCCGACCCGCTCCGGCGGAAGAGCCCGGCGCCAGCTCGGTCAATTTGCCGCGCGCGAAGCCGCTGCACACCCCTCTGCCCCGGATTGGAATGCCGCGCACCAACGAGACACGCGCGTCACGGCCCGACGACGACGGAGGTGCCGACGAAGAGGCCCCGGACACCAAGGGAGGGCGATCATGAGCGGAGACCTCGTAGGCGCCATCGCGACCTGGCTTCGGGCGGCGTTCACCGAGAACCTCGTGCTGAAGGCGCTCTCACTCGCCTTCGCCGTCGGACTCTTCGTCTACCAGAAGGGTCAGCAAGATCAGCAACAGCGCACGGTGCCCATCGGCGTGGTGATGCGGCTTCCGCCGGACAATACCAAACGCGAGCTGATGACACCGATCCCGGCGAGCATCCACGTGACCCTGAAGGGACCCAGCCGTGCCATCGACGAGCTGATCCAGTCCGGCGTGGCACCCGTCGAGCTAGACCTGAGGGATGGTCAGCGGGATGCCGTGAACTTCGAAGCGCGCATGTTCACTCTTCCGCCCGGCATCGAGATCACGATCATCGACCCGCCAGGCATCGAGCTCGAGTGGCAAGACGTCGTCACGCGCCAGATCCCGCTGCAAGCGTCGATCACGGGCAAACCAGCCGATGGCTTCGTGCTCAAGGGAGAGCTCGACGTGGACCCCAAGGAGATGACGGCGCGCGGCCCCGTTGGCCTGGTGGAAGTGCTGCAATACGTGCGACTCGCGGCCTTCGACGTCTCGGGGTTGACGGAGGGCATCTACCGGCGGCCCATCGCCATCGACGCGCCCCCGAACCGAGTCAGCTACATCGGCCCGCGCAGCGCGACCGTGACCGCGATCATCGCCCAGCGCGTGTCGGAGGCCCGATTCCCGAAGCGGATCATCGAAGTCGTGGGCGTGCCCAACGCCGTGGTGACGCCGCGGCAGGTCGACGTGAACCTGATCGGCGCTCCCGATGTGATCCGCGCGCTTCGCGCCGAGCAGGTGGTCCCACGGGTGGATCTGACCAAGGTCGAGGGCGTCGATCTCAAGGTTCATGGCTCGACGACGGTGAAGGTGATCGTCGATGTCGCCGGCGCGGTGGCAGAGGTCCAGCCGCCATCCGTGACGGTCAAGTGGTGATCGCTCAGCTCGCGAGGGATCCCGCGAGCGTGTCGACACAGCCGTCCACGCCGAGCAGCGTCGTGTCCACGACGTGGTCCGCTTGCATGTAGAGCGCCGCGCGCGCGACGAAGAGCGTGCGCAGCTCTGCCATGGCGTCCTTGCGATTTCGCATCGGACGCTCGTCACCTTGGGCGACCACGCGTGACATGTGGTCCTCGGGACGAGCCTTGAGCCAGACCGTCGTCGCGCTCTTGCGGAGCAGCTCGAAGGACTCGCTGTCGTGCACGATGCTGCCACCGGTCGCGATGACCGCCCGCACGCTTTCCGAAAGCACGAGCTCGAGCGCCTCGCGTTCCAGCCTGCGGTAGTAGGCCTCACCGTGCAGCTCGAACACCTCGCCTAGAGACATGCCCGCCGCTCGCGCGACGAGTTGGTCGATTTCGAGGAACCGCACGCCGAGCCGCTCAGCGAGCTTCGGACCGATGGTGCTCTTGCCCGCGCCTCGGAGGCCGAGCAGCGCGACGGGGCGCCCCCCGGCGGCAGCGCCCTCGACGCCCGCGAGGAGCTGCGCGGCGGTGACGCCCAAGGCCTGGGCGACGTCGCAGAGGCGCGCGACCGAAATATTCCCGTCGCCCGCCTCGAGGGCGGCGAGGAAGCGAGGGCTCACGTCCGCTCGCTCGCTGAGCACCGTCAGCGTCAGACCGCGTTCGTGCCGGCGATTTCGCACCGCGCGTCCCAGCGCGTGCAGCACCGCCGTTCTGGAGATCGTCATGGGGAAGCTGCAATATTACTGCAAACGCACCTGCCTGACAATGCAAAATACTGCTTGCTTGACGGAAATCATTTCGCTAACACCTTGGGCACCCATGGATCCCATCCGCTTCGAGACCCACCCGGACGAGTATCGCCGCTACCAGCTCCGCGTCGACGGGGCGGTAGCGACGCTGGGCCTGGATGTGCCGGAGGACGCGGGCTCCCAGGGCGACTACGTGCTGAAGCTCAACAGCTACGACTTGGGCGTGGACATCGAGCTGGCCGACGCGATCCAGCGCATCCGCTTCGAACACCCAGCGGTCCGTGCTTTGGTCATCACCAGCCTGAAGGACCGCGTCTTCTGCTCCGGCGCCAACATCTACATGCTGGGCAGCTCGAGCCACTCCTTCAAGGTGAACTTCTGCAAGTTCACCAACGAGACCCGCCTCTACCTGGAAGAAATGGCCGCCGAGAGCGGGATCGCGACGTTCGCAGCGCTCAATGGCACCGCCAGCGGAGGCGGCTATGAGCTGGCCATGGCGTGTGAGCACATCATCTTGCAAGACGACGGCAACAGCGCTGTCAGCCTCCCCGAGGTGCCGCTGCTCGGCGTGCTGCCCGGCACCGGGGGGCTCACTCGCCTGGTGGACAAACGCAAGGTGCGTCGCGACCTCGCGGACGCTTTCAGCACGGTCGCCGAGGGTGTCCGCGGCAAGCGCGCCGTCGAGTGGCGACTCGATCGACGAGAGCGCCCCACGCAGCAAGTTCAACGCCGCGGTCGAGAGCGCGGCCCAGCGCCTGGCTGACAAGGCGTCCCTTCGCAGCGGCCCGGGCGTGATGCTGCCCAAGCTCTCGCCGGAACGGCTGGGCAACGTCACCAAGTACCGCCACGTCACGCTGGCGGTCGATCCGGACAAACGCGTGGCGAACCTCACGGTGCACGCGCCCTCGGGCAGCATGCCCAAGACAGCAGACGAGCTGCGCGGGGCGGGTGCCGAGCTGTGGGCGCTCCGAGCCTTTCGCGAGCTGGACGACGCGCTGCTCGACCTCCGCTTCAACCACCTGGAAATCGGCCTGATCGTCCTCGAGACCGTCGGTGATCCGGCTCGGGTGATCGAGAGCGACCGCGTCATCGCCGAGCTCTCCAATTCGGATTGGTTCGCCAAAGAGGTGCTGCTGCACCAGAAGCGGGTGCTCAAGCGCCTCGACCTCTCCGCGAAGAGCTCGTTTGCCATCATCCGTCCAGGGCTCGTGCTTCGCCGGCTCGCTCTTCGAGACTCGCCCTCTCCGCCGACCGCTCCTTCATGCTCGACGCCGACAGGTGGCCCGAGCGTCCAGCTCTCGCTGCTCAACTTCGGCGGGCTGCCAATGTCCAACGGCCTGACCCGGCTGGAGACGCGCTTTCTTGGCGACCCCGGAGCGGGTGAACGAGCTCCGCGAGCGCAAGGGTGCTCTGTCAACGGACGGCCGCTGGCGAACTCGGGCTCGGTGACCTTCACACCCGACGACATCGACTGGGACGACGAGGTCCGCATCGCCATCGAAGAGCGTGCCGCGTTCTCCCCGGACGCGCTGACGGGCATGGAAGCCAGCCTGCGCTTTGCCGGCCCGGAGACCATGGAGACCAAGATCTTCGGCCGCCTCAGCGCCTGGCAGAATTGGATCTTCCAGCGCCCCAACGCCGTTGGCCCGAAGGGCGCGCTCACACTCTACGGCTCGCCCGAGCGCGCCGGTCTTCGACTACCGCAGAACCTAAGCCGCCGCACCTCCGATCCCGAACCGTTCCCGAGACGACCAGCATGAGCAGCATTGCGACCAACGAAAAGATCCCAAACAACGTGAACCTGGTCGTCCGACCGCCGCCTGCAGCGCGCGCTCGAGGAGTGGCAGCCGAACTTCGTCAAGTGGTGGGTCGAGATGGGCCCCGAGGGCTTTCAGCAGCACGACGTGTGGCTGCGCACGGCGATCAGCGCGGACAGCGACGGCTGGGCCCACTTCGACTACGTGAAGATGCCGGACTACCGCTGGGGCATCTTCCTGGCCGATCCAGTCAAGGACCGCACCATCGGTTTCGGCGACGAAATGGGCAAGCCAGCCTGGCAAGAGATCCCCGGCGAGCACCGCAACGCGCTGCGCCGACTGATCGTGACCCAGGGCGACACCGAGCCCGCGAGCGTCGAGCAACAGCGACAGCTCGGCCAGACCTGCCCGAGCCTGTACGACCTGCGCAATCTGTTTCAGGTGAACGTCGAAGAAGGCCGCCACCTCTGGGCGATGGTCTACCTGCTCCACTCGCACTTCGGTCGCGACGGCCGCGAGGAAGCCGAAGCCCTGCTCGAGCGCCGCAGCGGAAACGCGGACAACCCACGCATTCTCGGGGCGTTCAACGCCCCGATGCTCGACTGGCTGTCGTTCTTCATGTTCACCTATTTCACTGATCGGGACGGCAAGTACCAGCTGCTCGCTCTGGCCGAGAGCGCCTTCGACCCGCTCTCGCGCACCACCCGCTTCATGCTCACCGAAGAAGCGCATCACATGTTCGTGGGTGAGACCGGCGTGCAACGCGTGGTCGAGCGCACGGCCGCGCACATGCGCGACCAGAAGGACGTCGAGCCGCGTTCGGTGGGGCTGATCGATCTGCCGATGGTCCAGCGCTACGTGAACTACTGGTTCTCGATCTCGCTGGACCTGTTCGGTGGCGAGATCTCCAGCAACGCGGCCCAGTACTTTGCGTCCGGGCTCAAGGGGCGCGCGCACGAAGACCGCTACGAAGACCACGTGGCGCTCGAGGGCGGCCTCGACATGCTGGTTCCGAAGGACGGCGCCTTGGTCCAAGAGTCCATCCCGATGCGCAACGCGATGAACGAGGTCCTGCGCGCCTCGTACATCGAGGACTGCCAGCGCGGCGTGGACAAGTGGAACAAGACCATCGCCGAGTTCGGGGTCCCCTTCGAACTCACGCTACCCAGCTCACGCTTCAACCGCCAAGTCGGGCTGTACGCCGGACTTCACTTCGCCCCCGACGGCAGCGCGCTCAGCGCTGACGATTGGGCAGCCAAGAGCGGCGACTGGCTGCCGAGCGACGCTGACCGCGCCTACCTCGCGAGCATCATGTCGCGGGCGGTGCTCGACCCCGGCAAGATGGCGCACTGGATCGCCGCGCCCCACAAAGGCATCAAGGGCAAGCCCGTCGAGTTCGAGTACGTGCGGCACGACTGAACTCCGCAGGGCCCCCCGCGGGTTTGACGGCGCCACGCGTCGAGGCGAACATCCGCCTCCCCGATCCGCATGAGCGACGCCTCCGCCCACGACGAGCTGCAAGAGGGCTCCAAACTCGGTCCCTATCAGTTGCTCGTAGCCGTCGCCCAGGGCGGCATGGCGCGGGTGTGGGCGGCGCGGCACGTGCCGACCAATCGAGTGGTCGCCGTGAAGACCATCCGCCCCGAGTTCGCGGCCAATCGCACCTACCAGCGTCTCTTCGCCGACGAGGCGCGCTTCGCCACGGCAGTCAAGCACTCCAACGTATGCGAGGTCTTCGAGACGGGGGAGGCCCGCGGAGTGCTCTACATCGCCATGGAGTGGGTGACCGGCGAGAGCCTCGCCCGCGTGCTCAAGCCGAATCGAGGAGACACGCCTCAACCCGTCGAAGCGCGCTTGGCGGCCAAGATCATCGCCCAGTGCGCGAGCGCCTTGCACGCCGCCCACGAGGTCCGCGCTGATGACGGCAGCCTGGTGCGCATCGTTCACGCCGACGTATCGCCCCAGAACCTGATGCTGACCACGACGGGACGCGCCAAGCTGGTCGACTTCGGCGTCGCGCGTTCGGTGGCGAGCGGGCGAGTCGGCGACTTCCCACAGATCGACGGCAAGGCGGCGTACATGGCGCCGGAGCACGCGGCGGGAAAACGCCTGAGTCGACTCTCGGACGTGTTCACTCTAGGCGTGTGTTTGTACGAAATCTCGACGGCCGCCCGCCCCTTTGCCACCGGCAACCGCGAGGCCACGCTGGAACGGCTCATCAAAGGAGACTTCCAGCTCCCCAGCGAGGTCGTGCCCGAATTTCCCCGGGCGCTCGAGCGCATTTTGCGCCGTGCCATGGCCATCGAGCCGGCACATCGCTACCCGTCTGCGCTCCGGCTCGAGTCGGCGCTCGACGAGTGGCTCGCTTACTCGGGCCCGCCCATCGGCGCCGCTGAGCTGGCCGACTTCGTCAAGGGCCGCGCGGGCAGCATCATCTCCGAGCGTGAAGCCGCCATCGCGCGAGCCCTGGGCGGGCGGGCTTGAAGCGGGCCGGAACGGCTAGCGCTTCTTGCTGGTGAGGTGCACCCCGGCCTCGAGGGCCGTGAGCAGCGCTTCGTGGGCCCCAGGCGGTACGGGCTCGTCGTCAGCCAACGCGCGCACCATCATCAGCGTCTTGTCGTCCGCCGACGGAATGACGGCCACGCGCAGCGCTTGGCGCGGCCTGAACACCACGGCGCCCTGGGAGGAGACCGGCGACGACCGCGACGTGTTCGGCGACGACGACAAGGGCGACGACGGGAGTGCAGAACTCTGCGCAGGCGCGGCGCTCGGCGACGAGCGGACCGGGGGCGGCGGCGCCGCGCTCGGTGATGACCGCGACGGGGGCGGAGGGCGCCGCGATGGCGGCGGTTGTCGCTGCTCCATCGCCTCGACGTCGGCCGGAATGCTGAAATCGTGGACGGTCGCTTCGTCTGGAGGCGACGGCGGCGGAGCCTTCGGGCGGCTGACCGGCATCGGGCGGGGAGTGGTCGCTTCGTCGGGAGACAAGGCCGAGACAGGAGGCGGCGCGGGTCGCGGCGTGACCGGCACCGGCGTCGTCTCCGTGGAGGGAGCTGCCGAGATCGGCGGCAGGATCGACGGCGGCAACTCGAGCGCCGCGGTCAGATCCGCAGCGGCGCGAGCCAACGCTACGGCGCGCATGTCGCTGTTGGCGTCGCTCGCGGCTTCGGCCGCGCGCCGGAGCCATCGCACGGCTTCGTGGTGGTCGCCCCGCGCCCACATGGTGCCTCCGGTCTGGAGGTTCCAGGCGACGTCTTCAAGATCACTGGCTTCGGGTGGCGGGAAGGCGAGCGACTCGGTCATCGGGTCGCATCATACCCGAATCGACCGCCGCGCCGGCCACCTTTCAGGGGGTCCAGCGCTCCCGAAGCATCGAGTACAGCGTGTCGCCCAAGGCGTAGAGGTGATCGCAGTGGGCGTCCGTGTCCCGGCCCGCGTAGCCTCGCACGTGGAAGGCGCCGCCATCGGCGCGCGAAGTGAGCTTCATGGAAGCGCGCGGCCCCGGCTCATCGACCTCGCGCCGCTCGAGTCCGCGCCGGTCGATCAGGTAACGGGCGGTCTCGGTGGTGCTCGCGTAGCTCGGAGTGACGATCCCCGTGTGCGTGATCCCGAACAGCTTCGAGCCGTCCACGGCTCGCTCGGCGAAGGCGTCGAAGGGAGCCATCTGCGCGTCGTTCAGCTTCTGTCGAAACTTGTCGAGGAAGCCGGCGTGAAGCCCGTCGGCGAGCAAGATCGCGTCGACCAACTCTCGGTCGTTCTTGTTGGCGAGCACGCGATAGGCGGCGCCGTAGCCGGCGCTCCATGCACTCAGCGCCAACCTACCGCGCCCACCGGTCGGGTGCGGACAGGCTTTGGCGACGACCTGATCGATCTCGGTGAGCAGGCGAGCGAGCGATCCATCCTGCAGGTAGGCGTCTTCGTAGGGCCCCGACCCAACGCCGAGGTTGACCACCACGAACACCGCGTCGATGGCCGCCCGCTGGAACACCGGCTCGATGGTCTCCGGCGCACCGTGAAAGTGGACCACGAGATCGTAGCGCCCGTTCGCGTCACGGCAAAGCTGGGGCACGGTCACGATCTTTCGCCCGCGGACGATCCGCAGCGGCTGGTCGATCCGGGTGCCGCTCGGTGCCGGCGCGACGGCCTCGACGCTGCGACGCTCGGCGACTCTGGCCACCAGCTGGGCCACCGCGGTCGCCGCCGTGCGCAACACCGGCGCCTCGGCGGCTCGCACCGGGATCGCGGTGAGGAGCAGGGTCGCAATCAGTGCCGCCATCACGCGCTTCATCGTGCGCTGAGCAATACAAGCTTCGTTCCAGGGCGCACCGCGCCGCTAACTGCTGGAATTCGCACGAGATGGTCCCTGCCCGCGGCTTCTTGACCGCTGGCCACCGGCAGCAGATTGCGGCCTCTGGCCCTCAGCGGATGCGGCCGGCTCGTGCGCATCGTCGCGCTGCATTCC
>CAVQUB010000031.1:0-27162 GCA_963716725.1 uncultured delta proteobacterium | reverse complement strand
TTCTTGCGACTGTTTCGAGAAACTGCAATTAGTTCTTCGGTCTGGCTGGTATGAAGTTGATCCGCTGAGTAGCGCCGCCCGGCGTCAGTGAAGCTGACCCAGTTGCCGTCATGCTCCCGCACTCGCGCGTTGGATTTCCATGGCACGTGCCGCGACCCGGATTTCATCGCGCGCCGTTCGGCGCAGTGTCTCGGTTTCTGAGCGCTGCTTTGTTCCACGGCGATCAGCGACAGGCAATGACCTCGGCGATGGCTCGGCGCTCGTCGCGACGAACCTCCGGCAAGCGCGCGATGAGCTCGGCATCGGTGAGAGCAGCGAGCGAGGGCGAGGGCGAGGGCGAGGGCGAGGGCGAGGGCGAGGGCGAGGCGTGCATGTCTTCGCATAACACGCGAACCTGGGCCTCGCCGCTGCCACGCTGGACGCGTTCTCAGCACTCGGACGCGTCGAAGGTCGTCGCGCATGCGAAACGACGCGAGCGCTCGACCTCGTGCGTGCGAGGGCCGACTTCCACGCACTCGACGAAGCGCGAACGCGAGTCGTCCGAAAGTGGGTCAATTAACCGGCCAATCGTGCCGCGCTCCTCAGCGCGGAGATTTGCGAAGCAGTCTGCGGAGATCGGCTTGCAGTCGGCGGACACGTCGGACGAGCATGCGTGCGAAGCGATCAGCCCATCGTCTTGGGTGCGCTTCTGCACGTATCTAGCGAGGTCGGCCAGCAACTTGAGGGGCTCCGGAGCGGGGGGTGAGGCGGTAGCAGCCGTGGGAGTGATCACGGGGTAGCGCTCGGCAATTCGCTCGAGTGCCGCGGCGAATTCGGCGAACACGGTGGTGCCGGTGATCCCCGCGTATCGCAGGGTCATGCGGTAGCGGTGTGGCCGAGCAATCGCATGACCGAGGGAAGGCTCATTCCTGCGGCCAGGAGCGATGTCGCGTAGGTGTGACGGAGGCGATGCGTCGTCATCGGTTCGGCGAACTGAATGCCACGGCAGGCCTCGCGAAGTGCTTCTCTATAGGACCCGTAAAGGGTCTTGCGACCGGCGGCAGTTGCGAGCAGCAGGGTGCGCTTACGCGGGCCTGTCCGCCGCAATCTGGAAACGAGCGTGACGGTGCGCCGGATCGAGCGGGACCAGCCGCTCGGTGGCGAGCTTGCCGAGCGGGACCTTGAGCAGGGTGTTGCCGCTGTGGTCGGTGCGGATGCAGTGGTACGGTAATGCGATGAGCTCGCCGATGCGAAGTCCGGTGCGTCGCATCAGGAGCAAACCGAGCTGATACATGCACCCGGACTTCTTGAACCGGCGCTGAAGGAGGAGGTCGGTGTCAGGAGGAACCGGGCGAGGCAGGTACTTGGGGAGCTTCGGCAGGTCGCTGCCACGGATCAATGTGTCGGCGGGCACAGAGAGCACGCGCTGCTCTTCGAGCGACTCGAGGTACGCGCGGATGTTCTGGATGGCGTGAACTCGGGTGCAGGCAGCGAGGTGGCGAGCGTGGAGCCAGGCGAGCCAGGACTCGATGTGTGAACGCTCCAGGCCGACGAGAGACACATGGTTGGCGTTGAGCCAGATGTGAAACTGTCGGAGATGGGTTTGATAGGCGCGTACCGGTCTGCAGCGAGTGCGTGGGTTTGAGCAATTCGAGGAAGCGGCTGGCATGTGGTGGCAGCGGGAAATTCGAACGCGGCCAAGCGCAACGCGGGTCGAAGCCGAGGAGACCACGTGCATGAAGCCACTCGAAATACATCAGGGCGAGGCGGCGTTGGCGGGCGCGCACATGCTCGGGCACCGGCGCCTTGGATGGCTGCTGAAGGAAGCGATCGATTTCCGAGCTCTCGAGCTGCAGGATCGGCCGGCAGCTGGCCTTCAACCAAAGGTGGAAATTGGCTCAGAACGCCGCGCGCTCTCGGCTCGCGCTGCAAGAATTCGAGCGCGAAAGGGGGCAGATGGGCGAGGGGGTCGCGGCGCGCCATGATGCAATCTCATTGCCGATAGCGGGCGGCGATTTTCTTGAGCGCGCGCCGGAACTCGTCGGCCACGTCGGCCATGGACAACCGTACGTACTGCAGTGTTGTCTTCAGAATCGGCATGGCCCATCATCTGTTGCAGAACGGGCAAGCGCACACCAGCGCGCGCCATGTCGGCCCCGAACGTGTGTCGAAACCGGTGGGGGTTGGCGATCGCGAGCACGCGCCGGCGACGACGATGCCGGAACAAGCTCCTCAGTCCAGCCGGCGTCATGGGCTGGCCGCGGCGCTTACCCTGTAAGACGACGAACAGACTCGGCTTGCTACACTGCCTGGGCCTCTCGAGCTCGAGGTACCGCCGCAACGTGCGTGAGAGCACGAGCGGCAAGGGCAGTGCGCGGTCGCGCTGCCCTTTGCCGCAGACGCGAACACGGCCGTCGCTGAAAACGACGTCGGCAAGCTCGAGCCCGAGAACTTCAGCCGAGCGAAGGCCGCACAGGAGCATGAAATGGGTGATGGCGAGATCCCTGTAGCGGGTGAGACTGCGAAGGAACGCTCGCACCTGCTCGGGCGTGAGCGGCTCGACGAGCTTGCGCGGCTCTTGGACACGGAGCTTGAGCACGCCGCGTCGTCGGAGCCGGTGAATGCCGAGGTCGTGATCACGACCGGGCCCCTTGTAGTGCGCAGCGGGCAAGCTCACGCGAGAGCCGACGCCGAGCTCTCGATTCATCCAGAAGCGATACAGAAGGCGGGCTGTGGTCAACCGGCGATTGATTGAGCGTGGCTCTGCGCCGGCCTTGCGTTGCGCTGCGATGAACCCCAACAAGTCGCGTGCCTCGAGCTGCCGAAGCGAGCGCCCCTCAGCACGCATCCATCGATAGAGCAGCAGCAGATCATATGCGTACGCCCGGACCGTACGCCGGGATAATCCGCGGACCCCGAGTGCCGAGAGAAACTCATGAACCTCGGCGACCACGCCATTGGCATCCACGAGCGAATGGCCAATCTCCGAGTGCGCGACCACGCGCAAGGCGGTACCGAGGTCGCATTGCAGGCTGCTGCTCATGGCACTGCACGTCGCTGGTGCGCTCGGATGCCGTGGTGCACGGTGGCGTGATCGCGACGGAACAGCGATGCAATCTCCAGGAGGCTGTAATGGCGATCGGACTGATTACGAATCAGCCACCAGAGCTTCCTGGCGTGCACGTGACACGCTCGAGGTCCGAGCTCGGCCGCAGAGCTCTTCCCGAACCACGCCACGACGACGGCAGACGTCCTCGAGCAAGGGCGTGAGATTGCGCACCTCGAGCGCTGCGAGGACGGCCGTGGCGCTGCTCGCGCCGTCGGGGCTGGGCGCGGTCATCGAGGCACTCCGAAGAGCAGCATCTGCCTCAAATCGCAGAATTCACCGACGCCCACGAGGTCGCGATGACGGCGACGAACGCGAGCGGGCGGTGGTACCCAGTCCACGGTGTACAGCGGCGCCCCGTTGTCGATTGGGATCCCATCGTAGGCTGACAAGTCCGCTTCGACGCCCCGCTCTTCCGCAGCGAGCGCAACGCGGACCGGTTGCCCCTGCCACAGCGCCAGCGCCTCGAGCAGAAGCGGCAACGCCCGAGGGTGCGTCGGCGGGCGCAGCAACCGGGCCTTTAGAATCGTCTCGCTCGGGCCGGCCATTGCGAGCACGCGCATCTCCTGGGGCCCAGGTGCAACGCCCATCCAAATCGAGCTCATGGGTCGACTCCCGCTCCGAGCTCGATGCCGCCCCAACGACGGCCTCGGCTACGAACGGGACGACCATCTCACGATGGCCAAGTTTTTCGGCTGTGCTGTGCGTTACATTTTTCTGCTGCTCACGCCAGCGAGCCACTCGCGCCGCCGTCGTCGTGTGCCCCAGCTTGCTGCGGCGGTACCGGCGCACGGACGCTTCGCGCGACAAGCGTCGGCACTCCGGGTCGCAGAACAGCCTGCCGTAGTTGCACGCCGGGCAAACGTCGAGCACGTTGTGGCATCCAACGCGAGAACACTTCGCCTGCTGAAAAACGACCACCGCTGCGAATGCAGAAAGCTGGCCGCAGCACGGGGTGGCATGCGAGGGTAGCGCCGTCGACCGCGACCACCGCGACGACCTGAGGGCTCGGAAGTGACCATCCGGGCCCTCTCACTTTCTTCCGCCGTGATCATGGCTGATTCGACACGGCACGGGCCAACTCGGGGCAGAGGGAACAGAACGAATCGCCCATATCGGCGACCCGAGATTGGCCGGTTAGATCTCAACACAATTCGCCGGTCCAGACCGGCTAAAGAGGTAACAAATCAAGCCGGCCACACAGCTGACAAACCGGACCGGCCACATGGGTGCCAAGCCGGACCGACGGGGCCTTCTACGAGCGGCGCAGGTTCACCGCGATCTGCCCTCCGCTGCCAGCACGGTCGCAAGCGCTACGGCCAGAACGGCTCCGGCGGACGCCTCTGGCAGCCTCTCCGCGCACACCCGAGCCGCGTGTTCATGCCCACGCGCGTGCACCTGCACCGCTGGTTGCGAGCGCTGGTGCGCCCGCCCTATACTGGAGGGACCTTGCACGACACGTCGCCCGCCGCCGAGACGCGCTATTTCGAACTGCTCGCGGAGAGGTCGCCCGTTGAGCGCCTGGCGATTGCGCTTCGGTTGAGCACCATGGTGAGAACGCTTGCCGAGGCTGCGATCAGGGCCGACGCCCCTGCGCTCGCCGACCGCGCTGTGCGGAACAGACTGGCGGACCGGCTCTACGGCCCAGAAGTGGCGGAGAAGGTCTTTCCGGTCGAAGGGGCCACCCTCACCGCGCACACCCCAGCCGCGCACCCATGCCGACGCGCGTGCTCATGCCCACGGTGTGGCCGGTGATCTGGCCCTCTTTCGAGACGAAGTAGTTGGTCGGGAAGGCGCCGACCCGATAGCTGCGCACGACGGAGGCGTCGAACGGCATTCAGTGGCGATTGCACGCGTCTTCAGCGCGCAGCCGGGAAGCGGAGGCACGTGACCTTCCCCCCGACGCGAGTGTTCCTCGCGCGCGCGCCGCGGCGTGCGTCTCGTTTTCCGGCTGCCTGCGGTCGACAGGCGTGCATGTGCAGGGGTTCTGGTACCTTTCGGGACGAAATGACCGCCGACTCTGCCGCCGAAGGCCTCGCCGCGCCAACAGCCCTGAGCGGCCGCAGGGCGCCCCATGCGGAGCCGCCTCGCCGCATCGGCCGCCAACTCTCCGCCGCATTCTTGATCGTCTGGATCATCGCGGCGGGGCTCAGCGTCGTGCACCTCACGCTGCTGCGGGGGGTGAACGCCAACTTGGAACAGATGCGTGCCGACGAGATGGCGATCCGGGACAGCTTGGGCCTCGCGGCCGCGATTCGCGAGCAGTACATCCACGTGGCCCACTGCATCGTGCACGGCAACCTGGACCACTTGCCGCACTACGAGCACTGGGCTGCGAAGGTCAGCGTCGCGGCGAGCACGCTCCGCGGCGCCGTTCCCGCGTCGGAGCGCCGCCGCGTCGACTCCATCGGCGACGCGAGTCGCAAGGTGGATCGGGTATTTCCGCGGCGAAATCGTGCCGGCCCTCGGGCAGCGTGATCTGGCGGCGATCCGCGGCCCCCACGCCCGCATCGAGGAGCTGTCGATGGCTGCGGCGGCGGAAGCTGATCTCGTGGCGCGGGGCGTGGAGGACCTGATGGCTGGGGCCCACATGCACGCCATCTCCGCCGCGCGCATGGCATGGTGGTCGAGCATCGCCGGCATCGCGCTCTTGGCCGCGGTCGCAGCGGCGCTCGCGCTCAGCTTGCGCCGGGTGGTGTTGCGACCCCTCGCCACCCTGACCGCGGCAGCGCAGCGCTTGGGGACGGGTGATCTGGACACCCGCGTCGGCGAGGTCGGCCAGGGTGAGTTGGGGCTCTTGGCCCACGCCTTCGATAGGATGGCCGAGCAGCTCAGACTTCATCAGAAGCAGCTGGTGGCGAATGAGCGGATGGCCGCCATCGGGCAGCTCGCCGCGGGGGTGGCCCACGAGATCAACAATCCCATCGCCGTGATTCGGGGCTACGTCGCCACCATGCGCAAGGAAGCGGACGACGATCTGGCCGGGGAGCTCGCCATCCTCGACGAAGAGGCCGTCGCCTGCCAGCGCATCGCCGAGGATCTCTTGAGCTACGCAAAATCCGGCGAGCTGGTCGTCGAGCGTGCTCCGATGGACGAGGTGGTCCGCCAGGCCGCCGATCGGTTTGGGGCGAGCGCCGACGCCAAGGGACGGACCATCGCGACCGAAGTCGAGCCGGCCGAACGCGCGGTGGACGTGGTCCGGGTGCGGCAGGTGGTCCAGAATCTCCTGCGGAACGCCATCCAGGCCACGGACTCGAGCGCGGTGGTCGAGGTGACCGGTGAGGCGCTCCCGGGGGCTACCGGATCACCGTTGCCGATTGCGGGCCGGGCGTGCCGGACTCGTTGCGCATCCGCGCCTTCGAGCCCTTCTTCTCGGGCCGCCGGGGTGGCTCGGGTTTGGGTCTGGCGGTATCAAAGGGCATCGTCGAGGCGCACGATGGCAGCATCGAGCTGTTGGACCGCGCGGGCGGCGGGACGCGCGTGGTCGTGACGCTGCGGGAGCGCCCGGAGAAAGCGCAGGCGAAGAGTGACTGAACACAGCGTGCTCGTGGTCGACGACCGAGCCAACATGCTGAGCCTGGTCAAGAAGGTGCTCGGCAAGGACGTGCGCGTTTGGACGGCGTCCGGAGGGCGCGAGGCGATCGAGTTCCTGAAGACCAAGCCCGTGTCCGTCGTCGTGTGTGATCTGCGCATGCCAGACATGGAGGGCATCGAAGTTCTCCGCGAGTGCAAGCGTCTGCGGCCGAACACCGAGTTCATCCTGATGACGGCCCATGCTTCGGTGGCCACCGCCGTCGAGGCGCTGCGGCTCGGCGCCTACGACTACATCACCAAACCCTTCGAGCCCGAGGTGTTGCGTGGAGTCGTCCTCAGCGCCGTGGGGCGCTCGGCTCCGACTGGAGACCCGGCTGACGACCCTGCGCTGCCCAAGGAGTTGTTGCCGGGCTTGGTCGGGCGCTCCCAGCCGATGCAACAGCTCGCGTCGCTGGTCCAGCGCTACGCCACCAGCGACGCCACCGCGCTGGTGATTGGGGAGACCGGCACCGGCAAGGAGCGCATCGCCCGCGCCATTCACGGGCTGGGCGCCCGGGCCTCCCAGCGATTCGTGGCGGTCAACTGCGCCGCGATTCCGGCCGAGCTGCTGGAGAGTGAGCTGTTTGGATACGCGCGCGGTGCGTTCACCGGCGCCGGGCGCGACCGCGGAGGCCTGTTCGAAGAGGCCCACCAGGGCACGCTGTTCTTGGACGAGATCGGGGAGCTCCGGCTGTCACTTCAGGCCAAGCTCACCCGCGCCATCGAAGAGAAGGCCGTGCGCCGCTTGGGCGAGTCCCGCGAGCGCGCGGTCGACGTGCGTCTGGTCGCCGCGACCCATCGTGATCTGGAAGCGATGGTGGGGGCCGGATCGTTCCGTGAGGATCTCTGGTACCGCCTGAACGTGGCGCTCGTCCGCGTTCCGCCGCTCCGCGAGCGCAAGGAGGACGTGCCGCTGCTCTCGCGACACTTCTTGCGCGAGCGCGCCGCGACCATTTCGGAACGTCGGATCCTGGGTTTCAGCGACGAGGCGCTCTCCAAACTCAGCGCCTACGAGTGGCCCGGCAACGTGCGGCAGCTCCGATCCGCGGTCGAGCGCGCGTGTTTGCTGGCGCCGGGAGACACCATCGACGTCAGCGACCTGCCGGACGAAGTGCTCCGACGCCCCGCGCCGGGCGACGGTGGTGACCTAGCCGATTTCGAGCTGGCAGGCGGCCCTCGACCGCGCGCGTGACGACGCGGCGCAGCTCTACCTCACGGCGGTGATGGATCGCTTCGGTGGGCGCGTGGCAGATGCGGCGGCGCACGCGGGCATCGAGCGCGAGAGCTTCTACCGACTCTTGCGACGTTACGGCGTGCGAGCGGACAGCGGCTGAGGCGGCATGCGGCACGCGGCTGCCGCAGCCGGGGCAACGACAGCGCCAACTGCGGCGGCTGAGCGAGGAGCGCGCCCCGGTGACCCGCTCGGTCACACCGGATCCCATCGGGTCACAGCTGCCCAGGGCGAGGCCCCGAGCTCGCCGGCGAATTCTGGAATTGCTCGCTCGATCCCCGGGCGGGTCGGGTGGCGCGAAGCTTGCGACGAGCCCCCGCATGATGACCCGCTACTCCAAGAAAGTGTTCTCCGGATTGGCCGTCGCGCTGGCGACCGCTGCGCTCTCCGCGGCCTGCGACAGCAAGCCCGCGGCAGAGCCGTCCCAGGCGCAGCCGACGGCGGAGGCGACCCGGTACGTCTGCCCGATGCACCCCGAGGTCACGGACGACAAACCCAGTCAGTGCCCGAAGTGCGGGATGAAACTCGTCCCGAAGAAGGACTGACCCCGAGGCGGAGCGTCGGCGCCGAGCGCCGCGGTCCGAACAACCATGGCCGCAGGCAGCCCACAACCAGCGCGGATCCCTGGCGACGCTTCTGATCGATCCGGTCTGCGGCATGAACGTGAAACTCGACTCCCCGCACCGCGCGACGTACGCGGGCCGCGAGCACGTGTTCTGTAGCGCCCGCTGTCGCGACAAGTTCGAGGCCGGCCCCGCGAAGTTCCTCGTCGAGCCAGCGTCGGCCGAGAGCCCGATCGCGGATCCGGGAGCGCCAACCCGTCGCTACACCTGTCCCATGCATCCGGAGATCGTGCGGGACGCTCCGGGCAGTTGCCCGATTTGCGGCATGGCGCTGGAGTCTCTCGACGTGTCTGCGGACGACGATGGCGACGACGCCGAGCTGATCGACATGCAGCGGCGCCTCTGGTTTGCCACCGCGCTGACGCTGCCGCTGATCTTCGT
This sequence comes from uncultured delta proteobacterium, assembly GCA_963716725.1. Taxonomy (GTDB): domain Bacteria; phylum Myxococcota_A; class Polyangia; order Polyangiales; family Polyangiaceae; genus JADJKB01. The sequence goes on along the minus strand of CAVQUB010000031.1, from coordinate 18,269 downwards.
GGCCATGGGGGACATGCTGCCCGGGACAGCCGGTCTCCTCGATCCTGTCTCCACGCAGCCGCGGCTTGCTCGAGCTCGCCTTGGCGACGCCGGTGTGTCTGTGGTCAGCGTGGCCGTTCTACGTGCGGGCCGTCCAGTCGGTCCGAAACAAGAGCCTGAACATGTTCACGCTGATCGGGCTGGGCGTGAGCGTGGCCTACGGCTACAGCCTGATCGCTGCGCTGTTTCCGGCCGGGTTTCCCGCCTCATTTCGCCTGGAGAGCGGCGAGGTCGCCGTCTACTTCGAGGCCGCGGGCATCATCGTCACGCTCATCCTGCTGGGTCAGGTGCTCGAGCTGCGCGCGCGCAGTCAGACCAGCGCAGCCATCAAGAAGCTGCTCGGCATGGCGGCCAAGACCGCGCGTCGCATCCGCGACGACGGCAGCGAAGAGGACGTTGCCGCTCGACGCGGTGCAGGTGGGCGATCGGCTGCGGGTGCGTCCCGGGCGAGAAGGTCCCGGTCGATGGCGTGGTGCTCGAGGGTCAGAGCAGCATCGACGAATCGATGGTCACCGGCGAGCCGATCCCGGTGGAAAAGGCGGCCGGGCGACACGGTGATCGGCGCCACCATCAACGGCACCGGCGGCCTGGTCATGCGGGCCGAGAAGGTCGGGGCCGAAACCCTGCTGTCGCGGATCGTGCGCGATGGTGGCCGAGGCGCAGCGCAGCCGCGCGCCGATCCAGAAGCTGGCCGACGTGCGTCGCCGGCTACTTCGTGCCGGCGGTGATCGCGGTCGCGGTGGTCACCTTCGCGCGTCTGGGCGTTGGTCGGCCCCGAGCCGCGCATGGCCCACGCGCTCGTCAACGCGGTCGCGGTGCTGATCATCGCCTGCCCGTGCGCGCTGGGCCTGGCCACGCCGATGTCGATCATGGTCGCCACCGGCAAGGGCGCGACCATGGGCGTGCTCTTCAAGAACGCCGAGGCGCATCGAGGTTCTGCGCAAGGTCGACACGCTGGTCGTCGACAAGACCGGCACGCTGACCGAGGGCAAACCGAAGCTCGTCTGCGTCGTCACCGCCGGCGACATCGACGAAGCCAGACCTGCTGCGGCTGGCCGCGACGCTCGAGCGCGGCAGCGAGCACCCGCTCGCCGCGGCGATCGTCGAGGGCGCGAAGAGCGTGGCGTCGCAGCTCGCCAGTGCGGAGGCATTTCGAGTCGGTCACGGGCAAGGGCGTGAAGGGGCGTGTCGGACGGACGCGACGTCGCGCTCGGGCAACCGAGCGCTGATGGAGACTCTGGGAGTCGACGCGTCGCGAGCTCGCCGACGCGCGCCGAGGAGCTGCGCGCCGACGGTCAGACGGTGATGTTCGTGGCGATCGACGGTGCGCCCGCCGGGCTCGTTGGCGTCGCGGATCCGATCAAGGAGAGCACGCCGGAAGCGATCCGCATGCTCCACGAGGAAGGGATCCGCATCGTGATGATGACCGGGGACAGCGAGACGACCGCCCAGGCCGTGGCGAAGCAGCTCGGGATCGACGAGGTGATGGCCGAGGTGCTGCCCGACCAGAAGGCCGACATCGGTCAAGCAACTGCAGGCCGAGGGTCGCATCGTCGCCATGGCCGGCGACGGCATCAACGACGCCCCGGCGCTGGCGCAGGCCCACGTCGGCATCGCCATGGGAACCGGCACCGACGTCGCCATGGAGAGCGCCGGCGTCACCCTGGTCAAAGGCGATCTGCGCGGCATCGTCCGGGCGCGCAGGCTCTGCGCGCGCACACCATGGCGAACATCAAGCAGAACCTGTTCTTCGCCTTCGTCTACAACACGGCCGGGGTGCCGATCGCGGCGGGCGTGCTCTACCCGACGTTTGGCCTGCTCCTCAGCCCGGTCCTCGCAGCCGCGGCCATGAGCGCGAGCTCGGTGTCGGTGATCGGCAACGCGCTCAGGCTGAGGCGGACGCGGGTGTGAGCGGGACCTAGTGCGCTCTAGGGCATTCCGCCACTGCGGTGCCAGTGGGAGATGCCGTTGGGTTTCGTCCCCACCGGCACGGTCGCTATCGCCTTCATCCCGGCGGTATCCACCACCGAGACAGTGTTGTCCGCCAAGTTCGTGACGTAGGCGAGCGCACCGTCGTCGCTGACGACGACGCCATGCGCACCACTCCCGACCTCGACGGCGCCGGAAATCTGGAGCTTGGCCGCGTCCACCCTGAACAGTTTGTTGGACGCGGGCCGGCCTTCGAGCAGCCCTTGGTCGCAAACCCAGAGCGTGGCTGAATCGGGCGAAGGATAGAGCTGCACCGGCCCCTGAGCGTCGCCGGGCAACGCGACACGATCCAGCTTCTTGGTGGCGATCTCGTAGCGGACCACCTCCTTGGTGTCGTAGAGCGTGGCGAATACGTACGTTCCGTCTGGGGTGCAGGCCGTCTGCACCGCGACGCCACCCAAGTCGACCTCGCTGGTGGAGCCGCTGACGGGGTCGATGATGATCAAGGTCTTCGACTTCATGCCGGCGACGTACAAGCTGTCGCCGCAGAAGCGCGCCCCGTGCGGGCCGCGATCGGCGCCAAGATCGATGGTGCGGGTGATCGCTTTGGTCTCCGCGTCGATCTCGAACACCGAGTTTCCTTCGTTGGCCGTCACGTAGGCGCGCTTCGACGTGGCGTCGAGCACCACGTGGGCGACATGAAGCTCCTCCCCGAGGTCGACGGTGGCCACGACCTTCATCGTATTCGGATCGATGACGATGGCCTGGTCCTGCTGACCGTGCATCATGGCCGCGGCGGCCACCCAGACGCTGTTGCCGTCGGGGGAGACCTGCACGTTGTGGGGCATGCGCATGTTCGGGATCGCAATCGTCTCGAGTACCCGGTTCTTGCCCTCCTCGATCACCGAGACGGTCCCGCTGTCCTCGTCCGCGACGAACACCAAGTCCTCGGTGCTCTGGTACTTCTTGGTTTCTGATTCGTCGCTGCCGCTGCAGGCGACGGAGCTCAACCCGATGGCGATCAAGGCGAAAGTGCGAGTGCGTGTGATCATGGGGCCCCGACCTACGTCCACGCGCTACGCCGCGCAACTGACGCCCGTCAGGCGGCCGGTCGAAACGGAGGCCCGCATGTTCATGCCGACGCGCGTGCCCATGCACCGCTGCTTGCGAGCGCTGGTGCGCCCGCCCTATTCTGGAGGGGCCTTGCACGACACGTCGCCCGCCGCCGAGACGCGCAATTTCCATGGTGAGAACGCTTGCCGAGGCTGCGATCAGGGCCGACGCCCCTGCGCTCGCCGACCGCGCTGTGCGAAACCGACTGGCGGACCGGCTCTACGGCCCAGACGTGGCGGAGAAGGTCTTTCCGGTCGAAGGGGCCACCCTCACCGCGCACACCCCAGCCGCGCACCCATCCCCACGCGCGTGCTCATGCCGATGGTGTGCCCGGTGATCTGGCCCTCTTTCGAGACGGATCAGGTGGCTTCGACCGGCTTGCTGATTTCGAGGTACATCTGGCTGCGCGTCGTCTCGAACGAGATGTTGGTACGCGCTGAGGGGAGCCCGCCGGCCAACGCGAAGAGCTGGCTCTCCGTGCGATAGACGAGCGGCCAATCCATCCAGTAGTCCAGGTACAGCCGGGTCGCGCAACCAACGTGGTAGTTCCCGATGATCATGCGCCCACCGGGCTGGAGTTGGCCGTACAGCGTCGAGAGTAGGCCCTTGGCCGTCTTCTCGGTCAGGTAGTCGAACAGGCCCATCGAATAGATGAAGTCGAAGCGCCCCCAGACCTCTGCGAGCTCCGCGGCGGTGCGCTTGGTCTTCACCGATTCGCACAAGTAGCGAGCGTGGATCTCGCCATCGATGGCTCGCGCCGCACCTTCTACGGCGCTTCGAGCTTCGCTGAGCGCCTGGGGATCCTGGTCGAGCAAGGTCAACGAGTAGCGCGCGGCGTCCTCGCGCTGCTGAAATAGGTCGCGAAGCTCCCACGCGGGTCCACAAGCAACCGAAAGGATCTCGAAGGGCCGGCTCATTCGGCCCGTCAGCGCGGCGCTCGAGCTTCGCACTTCAGCCGCGATCTTGCGACGACGGTTGCGTACCGCCTGCGCGGCTTCCACCCCGACGACATGCCCGTGGAGCAGCATCCCGAACGTGGAATCGCCAACGCGCTCGGCGTCGTAGATCCACTGCATGAGCACCGAGTCGCCGGCGTAGCCGCGCGGCTTCAAGACCGTCCGTGCGTGGAACTCGGACCTTTGCAAATACTTCCATACCCGCTCGCGAAAGTAGCTGCGAGCCGCGACTCGCGACTCGGGTGCCAGTCGTCCATCGACGGTCTCGAGGGCGGCCAGATGGAGGTCAATCGTAGCCAACATCTCAGGGCCGTGTTGCTCCATGGACAGAGCTCGCATCCGTTCACCCTGGTCGGGCTCGAGCGACGCGGCTTCGGCGTCGATGCGATCGAAGTGTGCGAGGTAGCGCTCCAGATCTCGGACGACTCTGGCTGTGTGTGCCCGAAGCAGCGGGGAAGTGTCGGCGGGGGATGGCGAAGGGCGGCGAGCAGTCGTGGGCGTGGGCCGGGTGGGCTCAAATACGTCGGAACTTTGGGTCATGTGGGGTTGCTTTCGATTTCTGGTTTGGAACAATGGGCGACGAGCTCGGTTCGACTTCGAAGGCCGAGTTTTCGGAGTCCGCGGTGCAAGTGCTCGCAGGCCGCCGAGACGGAAATGCCGAGGGCGAAGGCGGTCTGCTTGTGTCCGTTTCCCTGGGTCGCGAGCGCGAGAACCCGCCGCTCGACAGCCTTGAGCCCCGTCGTCTTCGACGTGGTTCGACGGGCTACCAGCCAGCGTTTGCCGTCGCGATCGGCGTGGTCGACCAGCGACCAGTCGCCAGAAAGCAAGGCTCCCCAGCCGTCGCCGATCTGGACAACTCGGCAATTCGGCGAGCGAACGGCCGCCCGCGTCGCGTCGACCAGAGAGCCCAGTTCGGCTGGCTCACCCTCGCCTCGGGCGGTGTCGCGCGAGACAGCGTTGTCGCCCGGCGAGAGCGACGCGGCGTTTGCGGTGCAGATGGCTAGCGGACGTACGATGGAGTGTGCTGCGGGCGCGCACTCGATCGCCGTGTCGGGGCATGGGTCGGTCCGCGACACCCGCGGTGCAAGCACGCTCGCAACCGAAGTTTGATTCTTCGCCATCCGTTCTCCGTCGAGGCAGAAGCCGACGGATCCGGATGTGAAACGTCTCTGTTCAGCGAGAGGGCTTCGCGGAGCACAGCCGGGCGAACTCGGCAGTATTGGCGACGCCGAGCTTGGCGTGGATGCTTCGGATCTGGTTTCGCACGGTATTGACGGACGAGTCTCTCGCGACCGCGATGGCCTCTGGCTTCATGTCGGCCAGAAGCAACTTGGCCACCTCCACCTCAGAGGGCGAGAGTCCATCGGGGATCACCGGCTCCGGTATGGAGAACCCGATGAGCATCAGTTCGCCGTCGTCGCCCTCGACGATCACGCTGGACACGCCGTCGGGGGCCGGGATCTCGTCGCACATGACGCGAATTGATGCCACCCGATGCCTTGCTGGAGAATGGTCAATTTTTCGCGCCGCAGGACTTCACATCGGTCGGTGGTGGCGTCTGTCTCGGCGGAGACGCAAAAATGCCGAAAATTGTCATCATTGCCCTGCTCGGCACCCTCAGCGCCGCCTGCGCGGTTGCCCCGGAAACCGCGGAGCAGGAGCTTCCTTCCGAGTCAAATTCAGCTGTGCCGAGCGGCGCGGGCCAACCGGAACAGCCCCCACGCCCGGAGTCTTTCGTCGGGCAACTGCGGAGCTCGTTCAACCCGGCCGCGCGATCCCGAGTGTGCATCGGACTGGGAGCCGAGGGCCAAGTCGAGTCGATGGACGAGCATCGTTGCACGGAGCTGCCGGACAACGAGCTCGGACCGGTGTCGCTTTGCGCGAACTGCGTGATCGAGTATCGGGCCACCGCGAGCGGCGAATGGATGCTCGCGGCCGATTTATCCCGAGACTGTCGAGAGTTCGCGGGCAGCTACCTGTTGGCCGTTGACCCCACGCAGGCGTGCTCGCAGCGCGCCGAGTTCGAGGAGGGTTGTCCCAACAACGAGTGGTGGCTCTGCGAGTAGTCACTCACGCCCGGCCCCGACGAGGCCTTCGTTCTTTGCGAGCTCCAGCAGCCTCTGCTTTGCCAGTTGAAAGCGCTTGCGCAGTCGGGCGGCCTCGCGTCGAAGCTCCACTGCTTCGAGCGGAGCTTCTCCCTCATGAAGGACGAGGGCCAGGTCGTTCCATGCCAGCCCCTTGTCGATGCGCAACACGAGGAGTTCCTGGTCTTCTCGGGAGAGCGTCTCGCGGAGCTGGGCCGCGCGTGTCTTGGTCTCGGACCTGAGGTACGTCAGGGTAGCGCTGCGCACTTGCTCGGCGATGCCGGAAAGCTCGGCCGATTCCGGCAGGACCTGCTGGCGGCGCCAGCGGCGCCGCGTGTCGCGCTGGTAGGTGAGCGCGACCCGTCGCGTCACCGCGTAGGCCCAGGTCCTGAACGAAGAGTCCCAGGCGAAGCTGGGGAGGCCTCGCCAGATGCGCTCTCCGGCCTCTGAAAACGCCTCGGACGCCATGGTCTCGTCCCGATGGAAGGTCATCAGGAAGCCGAAGAGCTCTGGCCCGTATCCACGCATCGCCGCCGTGGCCGCTCCCGACATGTCGCCGGAATCGAAGCGCCGCCGAATCTCTTGCTCGAGCTCGTTCGGTCCTTCGCTGTCCATGCCACGTCCGCCGGTGTCCCGACGCTAGCACCGCTCCGCGCTGCGGTGGAGCGGCGTGTTATCCTGCTCTCGAGCGGGTGATGGGCAGTTCCCCAAAGAACGCAGGCGGGCCGGACGGTCGATGAGCGATTCGAGTACCGCCAAGACTCCGCCAGAAGTCCCCGAGCACTCGTCGGAACTCGATTCCGCTTCGGAGGAGGGCTGGAACAGCGCAGAGGAGTCGTTCCTGCGAGCAGCCGCTGCTTCCCCCGAGGTCGCCCCCCCGCAGCCAGAGACGAACCGCGTGGGCACTCAGTTCGGGAGGTACCGCATCATCGCCGAAATCGGGCGCGGGGGCATGGGGATCGTCTACGCGGCGGAGGACAAGAAGCTTCGCAGGCGTGTGGCGCTCAAGGTGTTGCCCGACAGGTTCGCGGCAGATGCGGATCGAAGGCAGCGCTTCCTCCGCGAGGCTCGGGCGACCTCGACGATCACGCACCCGAACGTGGCCACCGTGTTCGAGGTGGACGAGATCGCCGACTCGAGCGTGTACATCGCCATGGAGCTGGTCGAAGGGCACACGCTCCGCTCCCGACTCCGCGATGGGGCGCTCCCGGTCGCCGAGGCGGTGGGCATTGGTCGAGAAATATTGCTCGGACTCGCGAAGGCACACGAATCGGGGATCGTGCACCGAGATCTGAAGCCCGACAATGTGATGGTCACGCCGACCGGTTCGGTGAAGCTGCTCGATTTCGGTTTGGCGAAGCCCATCGGCACCCGCGAGGTCCCACTGGACAGCGACACGACCGACCACAGCGACATCGTTACCGTGGAAGGGCGAGTGCTCGGCACGCCGAGCTACATGTCTCCGGAGCAGGCCAAAGGCGATCCCGTGGACCAGCGGAGCGACATCTTCTCGTTCGGCGTCGTGCTCTACGAGATGCTCGGAGGGCGGAAGCCATTCGTGGCCACTGGCGCGGTCGCGCTGCTGATCGCCATCGACCGGGATCGCCCCAAGCGGCTCTCGAGCGTGAATCCCGCGGTGCCCCGGGCGCTCGAACGCATCGTCGAGCGTTGCCTTGCAAAGCGCCCAGAGGATCGTTTCGCCAACTGCGATGACTTGGTCAGAGCACTGGCGGCGCAGGCCTCCGCTCCCTCGTGGCCTCGTCCGGCCGCGGTGGTGATCGCGGTCGTCGCGCTCGCGGCGCTGGGCGGGGTGTTGGCGCGGGCGCGGGCGCCGCATGCGCAGCCGCCGGCTTTCTCTGCCGAACCGGCATCCGAGGAGGCCGCCCAGTTGCCGGCCACGCCCGCGACTGCGACCAGCGAGCGCGCGAGTGCTCCGGCCGCCAGCGCGTCCTCACTCAACTCGCGTGACGCGGGAGCCACACCGAAGCCGCGGCCGAAGGCCGCCGTCCCGAAGCCGGGCCCGCCGGAGCCCGCGCCGGCCCTGCCGACGGCAACCGTCGGGTTGCCTCCTCGATTCTGAAGACCCGCGCCGCCGATCACCCCGGACACACCTCGATGCCCGGGTTCGCACTCGTCTTTGGGCCATAGCACCGGCCGGGCTTCCCGTACTTCTTCTCGAAGCTGGGGTCCTTGGACGCGTAACAGGCGAAGTCGGGGTTCTTGCACTCGGCGTTGCAGTTGCAGGTGGGAACACAGACGGCGAGATCGCCGGCGCCCGTGCCGCCGTTCTTGCCAACCGTCGTGTTCTCACCCGCACACGCGGCGCTGGCCGCCCCGCCGTTGCCCGTGTCGCCGCCGCACGACGGCCACGCCCCGGATGTGCAACCCTCCGTGCACATGTGGGTGTAGATCGTGCTGGTTCCGGGGAGAACCACCGGGGAACACCAGCCTCTGCAGTTGCCCCCGAATTCATCCGGTGTGCAGGGGTCGCCCACGGCGCCTCCCGAAGGGTCGGCAGTGGTGCAGGTTCCCGTGCGCGGACTGCACCGGAGCGACCCGCCGCAGTCGGCGTCCGAGTTGCAGCGCGGGACACAGACCGGGGCGTCGAACACATTGTTCTGACCGACGTACAACGGAGTGCACGCAACCTCGGGCCTCCCGTGGCACTTGGTGTCTTCCAGCGTCGTCGTTCCCAGTGGCCCGAAGGAGCACCCCTCGAAGCAGAACTGCTTGCCGTTCTGGAGCTCGCGACAACGCGCGGACTCGCCGACCAGCGAACAGGACTCGCCGTCCGAGCACTCGATGGTGCAGTAACCCTTCGCGGGCCCTTCACCGTCGAGGTCGGTGGAGTTCGCGGTCAGGCAGAAGAGGCCGAGGTCGCCGCAATCCGCGTCGGCCGTGCACCGCCTCCCCAGTGGGTTGAGATCGCCGCCCCCCGTACCGGCTGCGCCAGACACGCCCCCCGCGCCGGCCGCGCCACCCACAGGCGATCCGCCGGCGCCGGCGGTGCCGCCGCCGCCTCCTCCGGATGGGTCGTTGCTGGTGCCGCATGCGCTTCCCAGCGCGGCTGCGACCGCGAGAGCGAACGAGCATAGGTAGTTTTTTCTCATGGCGGCTCCCATCTGAACCCGGCGCTCGTTATCACGGACTCGCGGCGCGCGGGAAGGCAACCGGCAGTTCCGCTACGGGGTTCGGTGGGATTCTGTTAGCATCTCGCGCGCGTGATTGCCGGTGGACGTCCCAGGAGCAGCCGCGCTCTGCCAGCGGCGTGCTGGTTCGCGGCGGTGCTCGCGGTCGCGCCCCGTGTCGCGGCGGGCAACCCAGAAGAAGCCGCGGCACTGAAGTCGAAGGCGGACGAGGCCTTTGATGGGCGCCGGTACGCCGACGCCCTCGGCGCCTACCAGGCCTCCCTCGCAAAACATCGCGACGCGCGCTTGCACTACAACGTCGCCCAAGCGTTTGCGGCGCTCGAGCGATTTCCCGAGGCCCTCGCGTCGTATCAGGCGTTCATCGCGGAGGCTCAGGCGGGAACGCTCAACGAATCACAGCAGTCAGAGCTCTTCACTCTGGTCGAAGCTCTGAAGGACAAGATTGCCCGACTTCAGCTCCACTGCTCGGTCGACGGCGCTCGGGTCCTCGTGCGCGGCAGGGTGGTGGGCAAGACACCGCTGATCGCGCCGGTGGTTCTCAACGCGGGCGCGGCCAAGGTCGAAGTGGTCGCGGAGGGCTACAAGCCGTTCGAAGCAAACATCGAGCTCCCTGGCGCGAAATCCCGCGAGCTGCGAGTGGTGTTGCAGCGGGTCGACTTCTCCGGCGCCATTGCGGTCGCCGCCAACGTTGCCGGCGCGCGCGTGTTTGTCGACGGTGTCGCTGCGGGCGTTGCACCAACGCGAGTGCGAGTGAAGCAGGGCACCCACGTGGTGGAGGTCCGAGCCGCGGGGCACGAGTCGCAGCGGAGCACTGTGACTGTGGAGCCGGCGAAGCGCGTGGAGCTGTCCGTGGCGCTCGAGCCCACGCCCGACCGAACTCTCGTCTACCTGGGGTTTGGCGTGGGTGCGACCGGCGTCGCCGCCGGCACGGTGAGCGGCATCCTTGCTCTCTCGCGCTTCGACAAAGCCAAAGAGCAGTGTGACCAGACGGCGAAAGAGTGTGGCCCGGCCGCGCAGGCGGATCTGCAGTCATCCAAGACCTGGGGCACGGTTTCCACCGTGGCGTTCGGCGTCGGCGCGGCGGGCCTCGGGCTCGGCGTGTACGGTCTGCTCACGACGGCGCCGCGGAGAGGGTTGCCCCCAAGGGTCGAGGTCGTGATGATCCCCGGCGGCGCTGGGGTTCGTGGAGGCTTCTGAGCCGTGCGGTTCGGCGGCCCATTCCTGAACGTGCGGCTTCGAACCCTCGCCGTGTCGGCGACCTGCCTCGCCGCGTGCAACACCGTGACCGGCGCCGACGAATACACCGACTCCCAGCGGTGCACCGGGCCGCTCTGCAGCGTGTGTCCAGCAGGACAGCGCTGGCACGCCCCTGCTGCGACTTGCTTGCCGGCGTGCGCCGAGGGCACCAAGGTGTGCGGCCCCACGTGCTGCGAGCGCGAACTGAGTTGCATCACCGATGGGTCGGGTGAGTCCCGTTGCAGCAGGTGCGAGTCGAGCGCAGCCGCCTGTGGGGCAAACACTTGCTGCGAGGCTGGCGCCACTTGCGTCGACCCGGCCCGGGGCGTGTGTTGGTCCGCGTATGGCGTGCCCAAGCAGTCGTGTGCGGGTGGCGCAGATTGTGGCGGCGTGAGTTGCTGCGCGAGCATCGAGGTGCCTGGCGGCACCTTGCTTCAAGGCTCGCCCGAGGCCGCGATTGCCGCGAGCGACGACGAGAAACCGGAACGCTCTGCGGCGGTCTCCGGCTTCTCCTTGGACAGGCTCGAGGTGACTGTCGGGCGGTTTCGGAGCTTCGTCGAAAAGTGGGATTACGTACCGCCACCCGCAGGGGCGGGGGCACATCCGAAGATCCCCGACTCGGGCTGGAGAACTCAATGGAACTCGAAGTTGCCGGTCTCCCGGCCCGAGCTGGAGGCGAGCATCAGCTGGCTTTTCGGTTCGACCTGGAACCACGGTGACGAGACGAAGCCCATCAACTGCGTGGGTTGGCATCTGGCATTCGCGTTCTGCGCCTGGGATGGGGGGCGGTTGCCCACGGAGTCCGAGTGGGAGTACGCGGCAGCGGGCGGGGAACAGGACAGAGAGTTCCCGTGGGGCTCGCTGGAGCCGAACCTGAATTTGGCAGTGTGGGGCTGCACCTTCGGAGGCAACCCAGGGCTCTGCACGAAAGAAGACATGCCTCCGGTGGGCAGCAGACCGCTCGGCGCCGGACGCTGGGGACACCTCGACTTGGGAGGGAGCATGACCGAATGGGTGCTCGACGCGTACGGCCAGTACCCTGTGACAGCAACGAGCGACTACGCGCTCGCAGCCGACAGCCCGGCTCGGGTGTTTCGGGGGGGGGCGTGGCCGTTCGCGACGATCACTTTACGGTCTGCGCACCGGGAAGCCGCGGCGTCAGTCGGCGAGGCATACGATTGGCAGGGCCTGCGCTGCGCGCGCAACGAGTGAACGACAACATGCGGCGATCGCGGGATCTTCATCGGGTGCAGTGGCGGCGAAGGCTGGCTTCGCCGGCGGTGTTCGCAGGCGTCATCGCTGCTTGCAGCCAGGTTACCGGCGCGAGCGACTACGCCGCCGTCGATCACTGCACCGGAGCGACCTGCGGCGTTTGTCAGTACGGGCTCAGGTGGTACGCCGCGGCCGAAGTCTGCGTGCCCGACTGCTCGAACGGAACGACCGAGTGCGGACCCACTTGTTGTGAAGGCACCCTGCGGTGCGCCACCGACTTCACGGGGGTCGAACGCTGTACGAAGTGCCTCTCCACCGAGACGCTCTGCGGGGCGGACTCGTGCTGCGAGGCCGGGGCGACCTGCGTGGATGCCGAGCGCGGCATCTGTGCCGCGACCTACGGTGTGTCGGGGCAGTCGTGCGCAGGCGGGCTCGGATGTGGGGGGATCAGCTGTTGTGATCAGATCGCAGTGCCCGGCGGCACCTTCAAGCAGGGTTCACCGGCGGCCGACCCCATCGCCGCTTCGGACGAGAAGCCCGAGCGGCCTGTGACGGTGTCGGACTTCGAGTTGGATCGCTTCGAAGTCACGGTGGGGCGATTCCGCCGCTTCGTTCAGCACTGGGACTACCAGCCGCTTCCAGCGGGCGCGGGGGCGCACCCGAAAATCCCGAACTCCGGCTGGCGCTCGAGCTGGAACGCGATGTTGCCGGCAGGGCGTGCACAGCTGGAGTCCCGGCTGGAATCAACGTGCTTCGGAGCCCCGCTCGACTCGTTTGAGGCCGATCAGCCGATCAGCTGTGTCACTTGGTACGACGCCTTCGTTTTTTGCGCCTGGGACGGCGGGCGCCTGCCCACCGAAGCGGAGTGGGAGTATGCGTCTGCCGGCGGAGACGAGAACAGGAGGTTCCCGTGGGGCGCGGCCCTCCCGACCAACGACCGCGCGATCTACGGATGCGCGTGGGACGGGGCACCCTACCCAGGCTGTGGCCTCGCGGACGTTCCCTCGGTCGGGAGCGCTCCAGCCGGAGCCGGCCGTTGGGGACATCTCGAATCTCGCCGGAAGCATGTTCGAATGGGTGCTCGACGTATTCGACGAGTACCCGGCGGACGCTGGCCAGGACTATGCGCAGACCGACGACGTCCCGCTGCGGAGCATCCGGGGGGGAGCGTGGGCCGTCGGCCTCCAGTTCCTGCGAAGCGCGGATCGAGGAGCCTCTGCAGCTGCGGCGCGCACCGCCATGGAGGGCTTCCGCTGCGCACGATGACCGTCGGGAAGGCGCTGCGGGTCGGGCGCTTCGTCGGGAGCGTCGCGCTTGCCCAAGAGCCCAGACGAGTGGGAGCTCCGGCTGCTGAGCTGCATCCAGGGTGAGACCTGGTCGCCGACGAGCGGTCCGGCCGACGCCCTCCCGATCAACTGCGTCGATTGGTACGAAGCGTTCGCGTTTTGCGCGTGGGATGGTGGCCGCCTCCCCACAGAAGCGGAGTGGGAGTACGCCGCCGCGGGCGGGGACGAGAACCGAAGATACCCGTGGGGCATGAACGCGCCCGACCCGAACCTGGCGGTCTTTTGCGGCCCTGCGACCTACCCGTGTTGGAGCGACGACATCGCGCCGGTGTGGAGCTTGCCGCAGGGCGCAGGGCGCTGGGGACACCTCCACCTGGCGGGTAATCTCTCCGAGGTGGTGTTTGACGCATTTGATCTCTACCCGGTGTCGGCGTCCGTGGACTACGCCGACACCCGCGACGTCGCGGTTCGAGTGGGACGGGGCGGGGTGTTCACGAACGAGAGCGAAGCCATGCGCGCGGCGCTGCGTCTCTACGGCGCGCGCTCCGACCGAACCGAATACGCGGGGTTTCGGTGTGCGCGGTCGCCGTGAGTCGATGGCCGATTTAGGCAGGAGGTCCGGGCGCCGCGGAGCGCTGCCCATAGTCATTTGTTTCCAACGCAGGACGCGCGGCACGGGCGCGCCTCGAACAAATGACCATGGACGACGTTCCGGTCTAGCGGTAACAACAAGCGCAGCGCGAGGTCGACTCTCGAGCCGCAGCGGGTTGGCCAGGGATCCATGACCGTCAACGAAGGGGACGTTCTCGCGGGTAAGTACCGCGTCGAGAAGCTGCTCGGCATGGGCGGCATGGGCGCGGTCGTCGCCGCACACCATCTGCAGCTCGACGAGCGGGTCGCGATCAAGTTCCTGCTGCCCGAGGCGCTGGTGGTGCCCGAGGCGGTGGCGCGGTTTGCGCGCGAAGCCCGCGCGGCGACCAAGATCAAGAACGAGCACGTGGTTCGGATCATCGATGTCGGGACGTTCGACACCGGCGCGCCGTACATGGTCATGGAGTATCTCGAGGGTCGAGACCTGTCGGCCGTCATCCGCGAGGCCGGACCTCTCGCGACAGACGTCGCGGCGGAGTACCTGCTCCAGGCTTGCGAAGCCCTCGCGGAAGCCCACGCGCTGGGCATCATCCACCGCGATCTGAAGCCATCGAACCTGTTTCTGACCAAGCGCATGGACGGCACGCCGCTGGTCAAGGTGCTCGACTTCGGGATCTCGAAGCTCACCGGCACAGCGGGCTCGGGGCCAGATCTCGGCCTCACCAAGACCACCGCGATGATGGGCTCGCCGCTCTACATGTCGCCCGAGCAAATGTCGTCCGCGCGGGACGTGGACACGCGCACCGACATCTGGGCGCTCGGGACGATCTTGTACGAAATCGTCTCCGGCGTGCCGCCCTTCAACGCGGAAACGATGCCGCAACTCTGCGCGATGGTGCTGCAGCAGGAGCACGAAGCGCTGCGCATGCGCCGCCCGGATCTGCCGCCCGCGGTCGATGCGGTCATCGCGCGCTGCCTGCGAAAGGCGCCGGCAGAGCGCTACGCCAACGTCGCCGAGTTCGCGGTGGCCCTCGCGGAGCTCGCGCCCAAGCACGCGCGCGCTTCGGTCAGGCGCATCTCGGGGATCATCAGCACTGCGGGGTTGTCTGCGAGCGCGCTGGCGATGCCGCCTTCGTCGCAGGACGCCGTGGAGGGCCTGCAGCAAGCGCGCAACACAACCACGGGGGCGACCGCGCTGAGCGGCTCGGGCGCCGCGACGGCTGCGGCCTGGAGCGAGACGGCGCCGCAGATCCCAAAGCGCTCCGCACTTCCATTCCTCATCGCGGGCGGAGCGGTTGCCGCGCTAGTCGGAGTCGTCGGATTGGTGTTCGTGGCGCGAAGTGCGCTGGGAAACGCCGGTGCGCCGGCTGAGTCGGCAGCGTCCGCAGCGTCGGGGGAACCGAGCGCTGAGGTCCCCGTGGTCCCGGCCGATCCCGTCGCGGCTCCGGTGATCGAACCCGTCTTGGCCGCGCCGTCTGCCTCCGCTGCAACGATCGACAAGGCCGGTCGTCCCACGTCGAAGCCGACTGGCGTGAAGCCCGTTGCGGTTGGCAAGCCTGCCCCCGCCGAAAAGCCAGGGACGCCTCCCACGAAGCCGACAGAGAAACCCAGTGTTGCGCCGGCCACTCCGCCGAGCGCCGTTGGCTTGGGTGGTCGAACATGAACTGCGCCACATCGACCATCGCGCTGGGCGATGACGTGTCGCGGGCGGCTGGTCTCGAGGGCGTTTCGTTCATTGGCGGAGGCGCGTTGCTCGCGGGCGGCGTCGTGCCCGCGCCGTCCAACGCGCCGCCCTCGGGCGCACGGTGGATGATGGTGGGTCCCAGCGTCGCGCGGGGGACGCTCGGCATTGCGGCGGTAGGGAGCTGGCAAACATGAACGGCAAGATGGCAAGACGCACGACGATCTCTTGGGGCAAGCTCACTGTGTTGGCGTTGCTTCTCGGCGGCTGCGGCTCCGAGGATCAACAGGTGGAGGTGGCCGACCCGGACGCTGGCGCCGGCAGCGGAGGGACTGGCGGCGCGACGGGAGGGACTGGCGGCGCGACGGGAGGGACTGGCGGCGCGACGGGAGGGACTGGCGGCGCGACGGGAGGGACTGGCGGCGCGACGGGAGGGACTGGCGGCGCGACGGGAGGGACTGGCGGCGCGACGGGAGGGACTGGCGGCGCGACGGGAGGGACTGGCGGCGCGACGGGAGGGACTGGCGGCGCGGGCGTGTGCACGCCGGCAAGCAAGCAGTGCAGCGGCCTGGTCGTGCAGACGTGCGACGGCAGCGGCCAGTGGCAGAACGGTGCGCCCTGCGCGTACGTCTGCGTCTCGGGCTCGTGCACGGGCGTGTGCACGCCGAGTGCGAAGAAGTGTGCCGGGCTTGTGCCAGAGACCTGCGACACGAACGGGAACTGGGTGAGCGGTTCGGTCTGTTCCTACGCATGCATCAACGGAGCGTGTACGGGCGTGTGCGCGCCCAACGCGACGCAGTGCTCTGGCAATGGCGTGCAGACGTGCTCGTCGAGCGGCCAGTGGGGAACGGTCGCAGCCTGTCCATTCGTGTGCAGCAGCGGAGCGTGTGCGGGCGTGTGCACGCCCGGCGCGACGCAGTGCTCTGGCAATGGCGTGCAGACGTGCTCGTCGAGCGGGCAGTGGGGAACGGCGGCGGCGTGCACGAACCAGGTGTGCGTGGGCGGAGCGTGCACGGGCGTGTGCGCGCCCAACGCGACGCAGTGCTCTGGCAATGGCGTGCAGACGTGCTCGTCGAGCGGCCAGTGGGGCACGGCCGCCGCGTGCAGCGGCGCCACGCCCTTCTGCTACCCGGTAGCGTGCACGGCAACGCCGCCGAGTTGCCAGGGCTTGACATCGAACTGCGGGCCGTCGGGAAACGAGAGCTGCTGCACGAGCCCAGTGGTGGCGGGCGGGACGTTCAACCGGAGCAACGACGCGAGCTACCCCGCGACGGTGAGCAACTTCCGCCTGGACAAGCACGAGGTGACGGTGGGCCGGTTCCGGAAGTTCGTGGCGGCGGCGGTGGGGGGTTGGAAGCCGGCAGCGGGCTCGGGCAAGCACACGCACCTGAACGGAGGCAGCGGGCTTGCGGCGACGGGAGGCGGCAACGAGCCGGGGTGGGACACGACGTGGAACACGGAGCTGCACACGAGCCAGGCGACCTGGGATGGCGCGAGTTCGCTGAATTGCAGCGCGGTGTACTCGACGTGGACGCCGAGTGCAGGATCGAACGAGACGCGTCCCATCAACTGCGTGAACTGGTTTCAGTCAGCAGCGTTCTGCACCTGGGACGGGGGGTTTCTGCCGAGCGAGGCGGAGTGGAACTACGCGGCGGCGGGGGGAAGTGAGCAGCGGGCGTATCCGTGGGGGGCCACGGCACCGGGAGCGAACGCGAACCTCGCAGTGTACGGCTGCTACTACAACGGGACGGGCTCTTGCAATGGGTTCACGAACATCGCGCCGGTCGGCTCGGTCGCCGCGGGCAACGGCAAGTGGGGCCAGGCGGACCTCGGGGGGAACATGTGGGAGTGGAACCTGGATTGGCACTCGAGCTCATACGTCAACCCATGCAATAATTGTTCCCAGCTAGGTGCCGCTTCCTACCGCGTGAGGCGGGGCGGCTCGTTCAACGACAGTGCGTCGTACCTGCTCACGTCGAGCCGCAGCAACATCTCGCCGTCGGATCGCGTCAACGACGTCGGGCTGCGTTGCGCCAGGACACCCTGAAGGTACGATTGGTCAGCTCGTCACGCTTCCCCTTGAAGCGTGTTCCGCCGCGCGGGCCGGAGCAGCCACGCGGTTCGCTGATGCTGGCGAGGCGTGGGTCGCCCCGCGCGCGCACAATCGCTCAAGCCCGAGAGCCCGCGCTTCCGCCACCGTCCGGAGAGCACGGTGCTCTACCAATGGGGGCAGAACGGAACCTGCGTGGGCGCTATCAAGTCAGCCACCAAGGACCACGTGGCATGCGGCAGCAACAACCCGAGCGGACCCCTCGAATGCTGGTGTGCCAGGCCTTGGGCAGGGCTGGCTATCGTGCGGACGTGCGCCGTGGACACCTTCGCTCAGCCCAGTGCAGCCAAGCCCAACACGGCGCCGTCCAGGTGACGCCTGCTCGAGGCTGTCGATCCGCATCCGTCGCGGCGCGTTCCTCAGCGGCGCAGCGCTCGGCCTCGCGGCGGGCCCGGAGGCCTTCGATGTACGGACTCAGCCCGGTCGGTCGGGTGTGAGCACGCAGAGCGCCGCGCGCAGCACCGGCTCGGGTAGCGGCTCGACTCCGCGCTGTCGCACTTCTTCGACGGCTCGCCGCGCCTCCAATCGCGCAAACCCGAGACCCGTGAGTCCGGCGACGACCTTCTCGAAGCAATCGCGCGTGGCCGGGAACGCCGGCGCTTCAGAAACCGCAGCCGTTTCGGGCTGAGGCGCGTTGCCAGCGTTCCGACGCGCTCGCGCCTCAGCCCGACGCGCTCGCGCCTCGTTCCGAAGCGTCCCCGCCTCCGCGACCTTCTTCCGGATGTGCTCGGTGCCGAAGACCTGTCGCGCGCGGTAGGAGTTGTGAGCTGAACAGAGCAAACAGCAGTTGTCCTCCGTCGTCGGTCCGCCCATTGCGAACGGCTCGATGTGCTCGAGAGTCAGGAACTCGGTCGCGTTCAGCGTCCTGGCTCGAGTTGGCACT
>CAVQUB010000030.1:0-113689 GCA_963716725.1 uncultured delta proteobacterium | reverse complement strand
ATCCAGAATCGGGCGACTCGTAGCGAGCGAGCTCCAGCAGATCTTCGCTGGGCGGCGCGTAGGCCGTCATCAGGTTCGTGGGATCCGCCGGGAGCTGGGGGCGCTCGGAGGGCCGCATCACGAGCGTCGGCGGGCTGTCGTCCTGCGCCTTGGGGCTTCGGTGTCCGCTGTCGGTCACCCCCACAGCGTAGCGGAACGGAGGGGATGGATCCGCGGATTTTTCCCCGGCGTCCGCTGGTATCCGGACACCCGGGGTCTGAGCTAGGCTACGCCACCATGTCGACCACGAATCGAAGCATGCGGAGACCCTTCGCCGCCGCAACCCTGCTGCTGGTGATGCTCTCGGTACCGAGTCGCTCCTGGGCGCAGTCCGACGAAGAGCGCGCCGGAGCGCGCACGGCGGCCAGAGACGGCGCAAAGGCGTTCAACGAGGGGCGCTGGGCGGACGCCGTCGACCTCTTCTCGCGGGCACAGGCCCTGGTGAAGGCTCCCCCTCATCTGCTCTACATCGCCCGGGCCCAGGAGAAGCTCGGGCAGTTGGTCAAGGCCCGGGAGAACTACCTACAAGTCAAGCGGATGCAGCTGGCGGACGACGCGCCCGCCGCGTTCACCGAGGCCAAGCAGGCTGCTGAAGCCGAGCTCGCGGTGCTCGAACCCCGCCTCCCTTACGTGACCGTGAACGTACAAGGCGCTGGAGACGCACCGGTCACCGTGACCATGAACGGCGCGCAGATCCCCAGCGCGCTGGTTGGCGTCCGGCGGCCGGTCGATCCCGGGCGACCACAAGTTCCAGGCCTTCGCGAAGGGCATGGAATCAGATGTCGTCACGGTCAGCGTGAAAGAGAGCGCCAAAGAAATCGTCGCGCTCACCTTAGTCGCCAAGCCGGGTGCGGCGGGTGCACCTCCCGTGACGGGCCCCGACCAGACCCCAGAGCAGCACCCCGGCGGCGAGACCCCGCCGCCTGACGCCGGTGCAAGCCCCAACGGGATGCGGATCGGCGGCTACGTGGCGCTGGGCGTCGGCGCCGTCGGGCTCATCGGCGGCACTTACTTCGCGCTGTCAGCGTCCAGCAAGCGTGGAGAAGCCGACGACCTGTGCACCTTGCCCGGCGCCAAGTGCCCCGAGGACAAGAAGTCCGAGATCGAGTCGTTGGACGAGGACGCAAAGAGCGCCTCGACGCTGTCAGTCGCCGGCTTCGTCATCGGCGGCTTGGGTGTCGCGACCGGCGTGACGCTGCTGCTGCTGGCCCCCAAGAGCCAGAGCGCCCGCGCCCCGGCGCTCCGGGTCACTCCCTGGATTGGGTACAAGAGCGCGGGCGTGGTGGGCCGATTTCGAGGCGGACCGGCCGCTCGCGTCACGCAGGGCGTGAGGTCGCCGCGATTCGTGGTACAAGTTTCGTTCGGCCTCGGGAGCCAGACCGTCGCAACACCGTCGTGTGGGGTGGGGTTCCGGCTACCGACCGTCGGTCTGCTGCTTCGACCGGCGACACCCTGCAAGGACGCCCATGAGCCTCAAGAAAACGTTCACGTTGGTCTTCTTCGGTGGCGTGGTGAGCCTGGCCAGCGCTGCCACGCCGGGTTGCAGCGGAGATCGCGAGTACGAGTCGGGCACCGGCGGCACCGGCGGCACGGCCGGCGGCGACGCTTCGGTCGGTGGCAGCGGGGGCACGACCGGGGGCGCGGCGGGCACCGGCGGAGCGGCCGGCAGCGGTGGTTCGATCGGCGGCGCGGCGGGCGCCGGCGGAGCGGCCGGCAGCGGCGGCGCAGCGGGCAGCGGCGGTTCGACCGGAGGCACCGGCGGCGGCGCGCCGTGCGGCAACGCGGTGATCGACAGCGGCGAAGCCTGCGACGACGGCGGGACCAACGACTGTGGTCCCTGCAACAAAGACTGTAGCGGGCCCGGGACGGGATCGCTCTGCGGCGACGGCTTCGTTTGTCCGGACACGGAGAAGTGCGACGACAGCGGCACCAGCGACTGCGGCGCTTGCAACCAGGACTGCAGCGGGCCCGGGACGGGATCGCTCTGCGGCGACGGGCAGGTGTGCCCCGAGACAGAGAAGTGCGACGACGGCTTCAAAACCGACTGCGGCGCTTGCAACGCCACCTGCACCGGGCCGGGTACCGGCTCCATTTGCGGCGACAACGTCGTATGCGCGGACACCGAGAAGTGCGACGACGGCCAGACCAACGACTGCGGCGCCTGCAACGCCACCTGCACGGCGGCGGGCACAGGCGGGAGCTGCGTCTGCGGCAACGGCAAGATCGACTCGGGCGAAACCTGCGACGATGGCGGCAGCAACGACTGCGGGCCCTGCAACGCCACCTGCACCGGACCGGGCACGGGCTCGACCTGCGGCGACGGCAAGGTCTGCCCCGAAGCCGAGAAATGCGACGACGGATTCACCTCCGCCTGCGGTTCGTGCAACGCCACCTGCACCGGACCGGGCACCGGCTCGATCTGCGGCGACGGAGCGCTGTGTCCCGACACCGAGACCTGCGACGACAGCGGCACCAATCCCTGCGGGCCCTGCAACGCCAGCTGCACCGGACCGGGCACCGGCTCGACCTGCGGCGACGGAGCCGTGTGTCCCGACACCGAGAAGTGCGACGACGGCTTCACCTCCGCCTGCGGCGCCTGCAACGCCACCTGCTCGGGAACCGGCACGGGGTCGAAGTGCGGCGACGGCGCGGTGTGTGCCGACACCGAGAAGTGCGATGACGGCTTCACCTCTGCCTGTGGCGCCTGCAACGCCACCTGCACCGCCACGGGTACAGGCTCGACCTGCGGCGACAACGTCGTCTGCCCGGACACCGAGAAGTGCGACGACGGCCAGACCAACGACTGTGGCGCCTGCAACTCCAACTGCAGCGGGCCGGGCACGGGCGTGAGTTGCATCTGCGGCAACGGGGTCATCGACGCCCTCGAAACCTGCGACGACGGCGGCACCAGCAACTGCGGCCCCTGCAACTCGACCTGCACCGGCCCCGGCACGGGGTCGAAGTGCGGCGACGGCACGCTGTGCCCCGAGACCGAGAAGTGCGACGACGGCTTCACCACCGCCTGCGGCGTGTGCAACGCCACCTGCACCGGTCCGGGCACCAGCTCCCTCTGCGGCGACGGCGTGCTCTGCCCCGACACCGAGAAATGCGACGATGGCGGCACCAACAATTGCGGCCCCTGCAATGCCAATTGCACTGCCACTGGCACTGGCTCCAAATGCGGCGACGGCACGGTGTGTCCCGAGACCGAGAAATGCGACGACGGCTTCGCCACGGCCTGCGGTGCCTGCAACGCCACCTGCACCGCGGTCGGTAGCGGCTCGTACTGTGGCGACGGAACGCTGTGCCCCGACACCGAGACCTGCGACGATGGCATGGTGGACAACTGCGGAACGTGCAACGCGACCTGCACCGGTGCTGGCACCGGCCAGGCCCACACCGTCTGCTATCCAGCCTGCTACAAGAGCGCGGTCGCGGACGGCTTCCAGGGCGGAATGGTCGGCTGCGCCAACCACATCTCCTACGCCGTCCGAAGTAGCTACTGCTCGGCGGGCTATCAGGTCTGCACCGCGACTCAGTGGAACAAGCTCCGTGGCGCGGCGGCCCCCAGCCACCACTACTGGACCAACGACGCACTGCAGTACGACGACGGCCCCAACTATTCCTGCTTGGTGACGACCAAGACCGCCTCTAACTCGTGCAAGACCGCGCCGGCGCACGTCTGCAAGGACGCCAAGACGGGTGTCAGCGTCGATGCGCAGGGCAACTCCTGCACACAACTACGGCTGCGGGTTCGGCACCAAGCTCGAGAACGACCACATGGGCGGCTGCGACGACGCGACGGCCGGCGTCCTCTGCTGCCCGACCCAAACCTGCGCCGACGGCTCGGTCGAGCAGGCCTTCGGAGACGGCATGATCGGCTGCGCCGGCAAGGTCACCTTCGATCAGCGCGCGGCGCTCTGCCCCACCGGCAGCTACGTGTGCACCGCGGCCCAGTGGGTCGCGAAGCGTGGCGGGCAGATCCCGTCCCACCATTACTGGACGAACGACGCGCTGAAGTACAACGGCACGCCCAGCTCCTGCTCGGTGTCGGTGTCGACCGGAACTGATTGCGGCGCCTCCACCCCGATGCGCGTCTGCCTCCCCGACGCGGCGGGGCATGTCCATCGACCCGGAGGGCAACGCCTGCAACTGGAGCGGCTGCGGTCTGGGCAGCCCACGCCCGCCGAGCACTTCGGTGGCTGCTCCGGAAACACGACCGCCGGCGCCCTCTGCTGCCGAAACCAGAACTGAGCGCCGGGCTCCAACGCGAATGAGCAGGTCCACCTGCTCGAAGAGCACGGCGCAGAGCAGCACTGCGTAGGTGCCAGGGCGAAGCCGGGCAGCTCCCGGGCGGCCCGGCCTCTGGGTCGAGACGGCCTCGACTTGTGGTCGTCGCCCGCCTCCGCCACGCTCGCCGACCATGGTCTCGGCACGCATCGAGCTCGCTGTTTTCTGGGGCGACATGGATTCGCTCGCGCACGTCAACAACGCGGTGTATTCGCGCTGGCTCGAGCAAGCACGCATCGCCTACTTCGAGCGCGTCGGCCTGCTCGGCGACGATGGCGTCGGCGCGATCCTCGCTCGTCAATCCATCGACTTCATCGCCCCCCTGGTCTATCCGGATCGGGTCTCGGTGTCGGTGAGCGCGACCCGGGTCGGCACGACCTCGATCACACTGAGCTACGAGATCGTGAGCGAGGCGCAGAACGGGGCCGTGGTCGCCAGAGGCGAGAGCGTCATTGTCGTGTTCGACTATCGGGTGGGCAAGAAGACGCCGGTCAGCGACGAGCTCCGGCAGCGCATCCATGGCGCCGGTCACGTACAGAAGAAACCCTGAACCCGGAGGCACGGTCCATGGCCACGAATGAAGACGCCGCCAAAGAGCTGGAGCGCGTGATCGAGGCACGCGACCCTGACGCGCTGGCTGCCCACCTCGACGCGCTGCCTCCCGACGACTTGGGCTACGTCGTGAACCGACTCGACACCGAGCTGCGCACCACGCTGCTCTCGACCCTCGCCCAAGGCCACGCACATCTCGCCGCGACCCTCTTCGAGCACCTACTCGACGAGCACGCCGCGGACTTGATCAGCGTGCTGCCTCCCGAGGCCGCGGCCGCCATCGTCGACGTGATGGACTCCGACGATCAGGCGGACATCCTGACCGAGCTCGATCGGAAGGACGCCGAGGCGATCCTCGAACGCATGGACCCCGCCGAGGCCGCGGATGTGCGGCGCCTCGTGGCCCACGCGCCCGAAAGCGCTGGCGGCCTCATGATCACCGAGTACCTCTCACGGCGCCGGAGCGAGACCGTCGCGAACCTCCTGGCGGAGCTCCAAGCAAACGCGAAAGAGTACTCCACGTACGACGTGCAGTACGTATACGTCACCGACGACGATGGCGTCCTGGCGGGCGTGATCCGCCTGCGCGACCTGGTGATGACCCCCGGCGACCGTCAGCTGGCCAGCATTCTGATCCCGAACCCGGCGCGGGTCGTGGTGAGTGACACGCTGGATCAGGTGGAGCACTTCTTCGATCACCACTCCTTCTTCGCCGCCCCGGTGGTGGACGCGGCCGGCGTCCTGGTCGGCGTCGTACGTCGAGCCGCCGTGGAGCGTGCGCACGCGGAGAAGGCCGACCGGGCGCTGCTTCAGTTCGGCGGCATCATCGGCGGCGACGAGCTCAGAACCATGCCCACCACGACGCGCATCGTGCGTCGTTTGGCGTTCTTGTGCCCCAACATCCTGCTCAACTTGCTCGCCGCGTCCATCGTCGCCTTCTACGAGCCGACCATCGCGGCAGTGACCGCGTTGGCGATCTTTCTCCCCATGCTGAGCGACATGAGCGGGTGCGCGGGCAACCAGGCGGTCGCCGTCAGCATTCGCGAGCTGAGCTTGGGACTGCTCAAGCCCCGCGACGTCATGCACACCCTCGGCAAAGAAGTCGGCGTCGGGGTCGTCAACGGCGTGGTGCTCGGCTCCCTGATTGGCGTCATCGCCTGGCTCATGCGCGGAGGCGAATGGCCGATGATTGGCGTCGTGGTCGGAGCTGCGATGGCCATCAACAGCGTGGTCGCGGTGACTATCGGCAGCACGGTACCGCTCTTCCTCAAGCGGCTCGGCGTCGATCCCGCCCTGGCTTCGAGCCCCCTGCTCACGACGGTCACCGACATGTGCGGGTTCTTCTTGACCCTGAGTCTGGCGACCACCGTACTGCTGTGAGCCGGCTTCGCACTACGCATCGAGCGGGTTGACGCGTGCCCGCCCATGCCCGACCCTGAGTGCTTGGCCCGCAACGTAATCTTCGTCGCGCCCTTTCCCTCCGATGCGACCATGCGCTTCGTCCGAGCGGTCTCGTCGCTGGACGACGTGCGCCTGTTGGGTGTGGTTCACACCCCTCCGACGGGTGAGGACGCCGGGGTCTACCACGATCTGGTCCGCGTGACCGAGCCTGGGAGTCTCGAGGACGTGCTCGACGGCGTCGAAGTGCTCCGCAGAAGGCACGGGGCGCCCTACCGGATCGTCGGCATCTTGGAGTTGATGATGGTGACGCTCGCGCAAGCCCGCGCACGCTACGGCGTGGCCGGGACGTCGGTCGAGACCGCCGAGTTGTTCCGCGAGAAGGCGCGGATGAAGGAGGCGCTGGGTGCCGCAGGGTTGCCCGTCGCGCAGCACCGGCTGCTCACGTCCGAGACCCAGGCCGCCGCCTTCGCCGAGCAAGTCGGGTTCCCGATGATCCTGAAGCCGCCAGCAGGCATGGGCGCGAAGGCGACGTTCCGCGTGTCCACTACGGCGGAGCTGCTGCGTGCGATCCGGGGGCTCGGTGTGAACCGCATCTCTCCGGTGCTCGCCGAAGAGATGCTGCGGGGCAGCGAGCACAGCTTCGAGACCATCACCGTCGGAGGAGAGCCGCGAGTGTTCTCCATCTCGGACTACCTGCCCGGTTGCCTCGAGGTCCTCGAAACTCCGTGGATCCAGTGGGCAGTGGTGCTGCCGCGAGAGGTCGACACGCCGCGCGCCGAGCGGGCACGAGAGCTGGGATTCGCCGCGGTCAAGGCCCTTGGACTCGAGGATGGCATGAGCCATATGGAGTGGTTCGAACGAGCCGATGGGTCGCTGGCCATCGGCGAGATCGCGGCCCGCCCGCCCGGCGCCCAGCTCCTGCACATGACCGGCGTGGTGCACGACATCGACGTGTATCGGGCCTGGGCCCGCGCGGTCGTCGACGGAGAGCTGGACGCGCCTTGGAACCGCAAATATGCCGCAGGCTGCGCCTATCTGCGCGGCCTGGGCCGGGGACGGGTCGTAGGTGTGTCCGGCGTGCGCGAGACCCACGAGGCGGTGGGCGAGTGGATCGTGGAGGCGAAGCTGCCGACCATCGGTGCCCCACGCAACGATGGCTATGAGGGGGACGGCTACGTGATCGTCCGCCACGAGCGCACGGAGAAGGTCGAGGAGCTGATCGCGACCATTCTCCGGACGTTGAAGATCCACTACGCGAGCTGACGCGCGCTCAGCGTTGCGAGTTCCCGCCGCGACGCCTCAGCGCGAGGACCATCGCTGCGGCGAGCAGCCACCACGAACGCCCTGCTGCGCGTCCTGTGGCGCTGCACCCCGAGTCGCTGCCCGAGCCCGGGCCCGCCGCCAGACCACCGCCGGAGCCGACGGGGCCACCTCCGCTCGACGTCCCGCCTCCAACGTTCGGTGAGCCGCCGGACGCGCTGCCCGCGCTGCCCGCGCTGCCCGCTACGCCGCCGAAGCCAGCTCCCGCGCCGCCACCTGCGCCGCTCGCCCCGCCGGCGCTCGCGTCCGCCGGATCGCCGCCGGCGTCGGGCTTTGGCGCCACGCCCGAGTCGGGCTTCTGCGCGCCGCACATGGACGCGGCGAGGCAGTACTTCTGTCCATTACCGATGTCGCTGCAGCAACCGCCGGGGAAGCTGCCGCAGTCGGCCGCGCTGACGCAGGGGGCGCTGCAGAAGCTCGAGGTCGAGGTGTAGAGGCAGGTGTCGACGCCGAGGTTCGGGTTGCAGAACGGCAAGTTCTTGTTTCCCGGGTAGGCGCAGGCCGAGCCGGGGCCGCCCTTGAAACCGTACTTCTTCGGCCCGGCCCCGCAGGCCTGTCCACTGCTCGGCGTGAAGTTGACCGTGAGCGTGTAGGCCCCGCTGAGCGCTGTTCCCGACTTCGAGAACGTGTCGGCGACCACGTAGTAGGTGCCACAGTCGACGTTCTTGCTGAAGCTGGTGTCGTGACGCGCCACACAGTCGTTGGTGTTCATGGACGTGTAGAGGTGAACGTCGATGTCGACGCCCACGTCGTCCTGAACGCTCACCGTGAGCGTTCCCGGCTGGGTGAGCGTGATCTGATAGATGTACTCGGGACCCGACTCCGACGTGCTGGGGTCGGCCCCGCAGCCGTCGAGCACGTCGCTGGACGACTGCGCCGTGTTGCGCGAGTCGACGAAAGGAAAGCTGGTGATGGCGATGGGCTTCTGGGTGGTGCCCGAGGGGTCGTCCGCCGTGGTGCCCGTGATGTTCGCGTAGCGGCGGGGAATGTAGCCATTCAGCCACGACCAACCCGGCATGCTGTAGTGCACGTTGTAAAACACCGACTCGTAGAGCGCGGGCTCGCCACTGCCAAGCAGGTGGCTGAACATGGCCATGTGGTTGCCGGCGTCGTTGAAGATGTCGCCGGTCAGCATCTGAGCCTTGCTGATGGTCGAGGAGATCTGGTCCACGCCGGAGGTCGTGGTGTGCCCCGCGCTCCAGATCTGGCTGACGAAGCCCGAGCAGTCGACGCCCGAGGTACAGCTCAAGATGCCGTCCTCCGGATACGAGCCCGCGCCGTAACCCTGGGCGATCTGCTGATCGAACTGGAACAGGGACATGTACCCGCCCCAGTCGTAGGGCAGACCCATGAAGTCTCCGGGCGAATAGATGCTCTTGTACGCCGCCTTGCACGACGCCGTCGTGTTGGCGCTGGTCGCGGTCCACGGGTGGTACGCAAAGGCCTTGGCCTTGATCAGCACCTCGGTGCGGGTGACGGCCGACGCGCTGGTCGCCGCGGCGAGCCCGAGACCCAAGACGGCTGCGGTGAAGAGGCGGCGGCTCATGGCGTCACCGCCTTTCCCACCACCTGGACGCTGGTCACGGTGAGGCCCTGGTCGGTGGGTCGAATGTAGGCGAGGCGGCCCGCGTTGAACGCGACGTCGGTGCGGGGGACGTAGAGCCCCGGTGCCGGCAACGCTTCGTCGAACACGACCGCGCTCGAATCGACGTTCACACAAACCGCGCGGCGGCCGACGGAGATGGCCGGCTTCGAACTGACCGACTCGGTGCGCACGCACACCACGTTGGCGTGGGCGCCGACGACCCGCCCGGCCGCGGCGGCTCCTGGCAGTGCGATGACCTTCTGCGTCTCGCTGCGGGTGTCGTCGCCTGCGGGCTGGGACAGCAAGAGCAGGGAGACCCCGGCCTTCGTCGCCTGCACCGCGACGCCGCGTCCGTCGGCGAGTTGAAGCGCGCCTTCGCGCTTGCTCTGCATGACCACGTCGAGCGCCAGCGGCGCCGCCGGGCTACCGATCTCGATGACCTCCTGCAAGCCGGTCCGCACCCGGATCCGTCGCGACGGTCCAAAGTCGAAGCCGACCGCGTCGCGGAGCGTTCGCGGGACAGCGATGGTCCCGACGCTCTTGCCCTGCGCGTCGAAGACCGCGGCCTCGGCTCGTACCGGGCTGAACGCGAGCCACGTGCCGTCGCTGCCCGCCGCGAGATCCTCCGAGTCCACCGCGACGGACGCGACGGTGCGCAGCGGTGACGCGGCGTCGACGGACACCACGCGTCCGGCGAGTCGGTCGAGCACCAGTGTCCGGCCGTCGGCGGCCAGCGCGACGGCGTTGGGGCCGTAAACGACGCTCTGCGCGACTTTTTCCGAGCGGCGGAGCTCGCTCGGGCCGTGGCCCCAGGCAATGGTCCGCTCGAAGCGCTCTGCGAGCACCGTCGCGGCTTCGACCCGCGAGATTCTCTTGCTCGACGGGCTCGGATTCGCGCGTCGCCGCACAGGCCGCGAGCACCGTCACCGGGCCCAAGACGATCCACCAGTTTCGATTCAGTCTCATCGCGCCCTGTCTGCTCGCGCGACGCCACGCGGCGCTTGCGAGCGGTGCGGCACTTAGCACGCCACGCCGAGACGGAAAACGAGCGCACTTGCGCTCGCCTCGCTCGTGGCACGCGCATTGCTGAGATGGACCGAAAAGGCGAGGAAACCCAGTCCGCGCCGGATCACTCGGTCAGCCTCTGGCACAGCCTGTGCCGAACTGGAGCCCCCATGTTCCGTGCAATGTTCGCAGCAACCATCGCCGTGTTCTCCATTGCAGCTTGCGGCGGCTCGACCAGCGCCGATCTGACCGGGAGCGGCGGCTCCGGCAACGCCGGCGGATCGGGAGGATCCGGTAACGCGAGCGGCTCCGGAGGCGCGGGAGGCAACGACGCGAAATGCCCGCCGTCGTTCCCCAACTTCGGCACGAACTGCACCCTGCCGAAGGGCACGACGTGCACGTACGACCAGGGTGACTGCTGCGGCCCCTGGGTCGCGGAGTGCATGAATGGAGAGTGGGTGGGAATGATCCCCGGCTGCGCACACCCACCGCCCCTCCCCTGCCCGTCGACACCGCCGCAGGCGGGCAGCTCGTGTGACTCCGACCCCTGCAGCGGCGGCTACGACACCTGCACTTACGGTCTGTGCGCCGACGACACTCCTCAGACCATGGCAGAGTGCAGCGGCGGCGTGTGGAACGTTCAGTCAGCCAACTGCGCGCCGATGCCCTGCGAGAAGCTCAGCCCCTGCGAGTGCTTCGACCGCGTCGACTGCAAGGCCGTGACCGACAGCTGCATCTGCGAGTGCGACTACGAGTGTCCGGGCAAGCCCGGATGCGACTGCATCTGCGGCGGAGGGAAGTACCTGGGGTGCCAGCCCGTGTGAGGCCGTGGTTGCCATGCCGCTCGGGTAGGCGTATTGAACCTGGTCCAAACAGGAGCGCATGCGCTCCTGGCCCGACATGCCACTTCGCCGCGTCGCGCAGGTCGCGTCCTCCATCCCGCTCGCCACACCTTTACGCTTGGGGTGGGCGCTGCGAGAGCGCCTACGGCGCGGATACACCAAGGCGGACCTTCGTTCCGACGTGCTGGCGGGCCTCGTGGTGGGCGTCGTCGCCTTGCCCCTGAGTATGGCGCTGGCCGTCGCCAGCGGCGCGCCCCCGCAAAATGGGCTCTACACCGCCATCATCGGCGGCGCGCTGATCGCGTTGCTCGGCGGCTCGCCGGTCCAAGTCTCGGGGCCAACCGCCGCATTCGTGGTGCTGCTCACCCCGATCTCGGCTCGCTACGGGCTCGGCGGCCTCCTGCTCGCGACCACCCTCGCCGGGGTGCTGTTGATCGTCATGGGCATCGCACGCTTCGGGCGGTTGATGCAGTTCGTGCCCTACCCGGTGGTGAGCGGATTCACGGCGGGCATCGCCGTGGTCATCGCGCTCCTGCAGCTCAAGGATTTCTTCGGTCTGACGGTTCGGAGCATGCCAGAGCACACGCCCGAACGTGTGGTGGCGTTGGCGCGCGCCATTCCCAGCTTGCGCTGGCAAGAACTGCTGATCGGGGCTCTGACTTTGGCGCTACTCGTGCTCTGGCCGAAGCTGACGCAGAAAGTACCCGCTCCTCTGGTTGCGTTGGCCGTGGGCGCAGGCGCAGCCTACGCGCTGGCGCACTCGAACCTGGGATTTCATGTGGACACCATCGCGAGCCGCTTCACTTATGTGGCCGATGGGGTGACGCGCGCGGGCATACCTCGGGCGCTCCCGCTGCCGATCTTGCCCTGGGAGATCCCGGGCCCGAGCGGCCAGGGCCTCGGGCTCTCGTTGTCATTGGTCCGCGAGCTGTCCGGCCCCGCCTTCGCCATCGCGATGCTGGGCGCCATCGAGTCGTTGCTCTCTGCCGTCGTCGCCGACGGCATGTCGGGCACCCGCCACGACCCCGACGTCGAGCTCGTGGCGCAGGGGATCGGGAACCTGGTCGTGCCCTTCTTCGGAGGTTTTGCGGCCACCGGAGCTATCGCTCGGACCGCCACCAATGTCCGCTACGGAGGGCGCTCGCCCATCGCCAGCGTGGTGCATTCCCTGTTTGTGCTCGCGGCCGTGCTCGCGCTGGCGCCACTCCTCGGGCACTTGCCGATGGCATCCCTCGCAGCGCTGCTGCTGGTCATCGCCTGGAACATGAGCGAAGCGCGACACGTCATCCACATGGTGCGAATCGCCCCCAAGAGCGACGTCGCCGTGCTGGCCACCTGCTTCGGGCTGACGGTCGTATTCGACATGGTGGTGTCGGTGACCGTCGGGGTGATGCTCGCGGCGATCCTGTTCATGCGTCGCATGGCTGAGGTATCCGACGCGAAGCTCGTGAGCGCCGGAGGTCAGTACGCGGGCGTCGAAGTGCCAAACGGAGTCACGCTGTACCGCATCGACGGCCCGCTGTTCTTCGGGGCGGCGCAGAAGGCCATGCAAACCTTCGGAGAGATCGGCCGCGAGTCCAAGGTCGTGATTTTCGACGTGTCGAACGTGCCGGCGATCGACGCGACGGGCATCGTCAACCTCGAGAGCGCGCTACTTCGGCTGCGCTCCAGAAACGCCTTGGCGCTGATCGTCGGCGCGCAGCCCCAACCGCGGACTCTGATCGATGGCGCGGAGCTGGAAAAAGCCACTGGCGTCGTGATGTGTGACGATCTGCCCCAGGCGTTCGACCGCGCAGAGGGCTTCATGGACACCCGGACCCACTCCCAGGCAGCGCCGCCGGTTCGCGGCGACTGAAGACGAACCGGGACTCCGGTGGCGATTCCGGTTAAACTCCGGTTGTGCTTCCGCTCTTGCGCAAAGCAGCCATTGTGGTCGGCCTCGCAGCGACTGCGATCGCCTGCGCCGTGGGCGCAGAGGCGGAAGATCCCGAGGATGACACGCCAGACGGCTCCGCGGGTTCGGGCGGCTACGCCGGCATCGGCACCGGTGGGGGCTGGGTCCAGGGCGGCAGCGCTGGCGCTGCCGGCCAGAGTGGCGCTGCCGGCAGCAGCTCAGGCGGAACGTCGAGTGGCGGTGCGTCGTCGGGTGGAGCGCCGAGCGGCGGAACGTCATCGGGCGGAGCGGCCAGCGGAGGCGCCGCGTCGGGTGGAGCGCCCAGCGGCGGATCCGGCGGCGGCGGCTCGTGCTCCCCGGGTTCCGTACAGAACCTGGGCAGCTGCGAGAAGTGCGGCACGGCATCGCGCAAGTGCAATCCAAGCGGGCAGTGGGATGCTCCGACCTGCGGCGGTCAGAAGGACTGCAACCCCGGCGATCCTGCGAGCCAGCCCTGCACCGACTGTGGAACTCAGGCGCGCACCTGCCAGGCGGACTGCACTTGGCCCAGCTGGAGCGCGTGCACGGGCCAGGGCGTGTGCTCCCCCGGAGCGAAGAAGGACTGTGGGAACTGCGGCACCCAGACCTGCACCAGCACCTGCTCGTGGGGAACCTGCGGCGGCACCGGCGAATGCGCGCCGGGTCAGACCAAACAGGGCAGCTGCGACAGCTGTTCGCATCAGGTCTGCAACTCGAGCTGCCAGTGGCCGACCAAGTGCGCCCTCAAGGCGGGCAATCAGTGCGAGTACAAGGCCGGCACCAGCTGGCAGTGCTGCGGGGCTGGCAAGTGGCAGTTCTGCGGCTCGAGCTGCCAATGGTTTCCCTGCCAAGCCTGCTCGGGCTGCGGCTGCTGATGTGGATGTGATGCAATGAGAGCCGGATTGGTTTCGCTGGTCACGATGGTTTGGATTGGCATCGCGTACGGTTGCTCCGACGACAACTACATCGCGACCAACGAGACGCTTTCGGGGGGCGGCACCTCGGGCGGCGGCGGAGCCGCGGGAGCCGCCGGTGCGGCGGGAGCCGCTGGGTCGGCGGGCTCGGACGCCGCGGCAGGCTCGGGCGGAAGCGCGGGCGCGACCGGCGGCGGCGGAGCCGCGGGGAGCGGGGGTACCTCCACCGGGTGCACGCCCGGCGCCCAGCAGACGGTCGGGACCTGCCAAAAGTGCGGAACCTCCCGGCGGACCTGCAAAGCGACCGGGACCTGGGGTGATCCGGTCTGCGAAGATCAGAAAGAGTGCAACCCGGGCGAGAAGAGCACGACCGGTTGCGCCGATCCCTGCGCCGAGAAGACCTGCAGCTCGAGTTGCACCTTCGGTACCTGTGGCAAGGCGTCGACGTCCAAGTGTCTCTGGAACAATGGCAGCGAGTGGCAGTGCTGCGGCGCCAAGAAGTGGCAGTACTGCAGCAAGACCACCTGCGACTGGCACGCCTGCGACGCCTGCCCGTCGAACTCGTCGTGTTACACCTCGTGCACCTGAGATCAGTCGACCGGCGCTGAGGCATCCGCAGGCTCGACCGCAGGCTTCACCGGCAGGCGGTCGGTCAGGATGATCTTCTTCTGGAACTCGCGGGTCCCGGGGTTGCCTTGGTGGCACGACCTGCAGCGGAGCGGGCGATGATCCGACGCCCGAAGGTCTTCGACCAAATGAGTCGTCATCCACTCCGCGGCCCAGCGTCTGTCGCGAGGCTGACCCAGGATCTTGGCGGTGCCTCTGCCATCCACCATGTGGCAGTCGTTGCACCAGACGTCGCCGCCTTTAGCCTTTTCCAGCGATGGGATCAGCTCGCGGGCCATCCAGTTGGCGACGTATTTCCGGTGGGTCATCTTCGCGTAGTCACGCTCGTCGTGACAGAACGAGCACTCGACTCCGAGGAAGTGCTTCACGCCGCCCATGATGGTGAACACCTCGCGCTGGCAGCGAGCCTTCGCGGC
Source organism: uncultured delta proteobacterium (assembly GCA_963716725.1). Taxonomy (GTDB): domain Bacteria; phylum Myxococcota_A; class Polyangia; order Polyangiales; family Polyangiaceae; genus JADJKB01. The sequence continues at coordinate 98,786 of CAVQUB010000030.1, read as the reverse complement.
CACTCCGCTGTACTTCTTCTCGAGCGGCGCAGGCGGGGGCTGGCCAGCGACCGGCGCGCAGTCATCCACCAAGTCGGCGCGTCTGCGAGCCGTCGCCGGAGCCTCGGGGGCTGGCTCGGGTGGCAACGGCGCGCCTCCGCACGAAAGGGCCATGATCAGACCCGACCACAGGGCGGCACGCATGACGGCGCCGACGATACACCGGTCGGGTCCTGGTCGCGCTATCTTGCAACGCCGTGACCGCTCAGCTCGAGCCCTTCGCCGAGGATCTCTGGACCGTATCGCGCCCCCAGAAGTTCTGGGGCCTCGAGACCGGAACACGGATGACAATCGTCCGCCTCGGCGACGGGGGTTTGTTCGTCCACTGTCCAGTTGCGATCGACCCGGAGCTGCGACGTGAGGTGGACGCGCTCGGGCCGGTGCGGGCCGTGGTCGCGCCCAGCCTCTTCCACCACCTCTACGTGGGGCAGTGGATGCAGGCCTACCCCGAGGCTTCGGTCTGGGCGTGCCCGGGGCTCGAACGGAAGCGCTCCGACCTGGTTTGGAACGGGGTGCTGGGTGACACGCCGGCGGAGGTCTGGAAGGCAGATGTCGAGCAAGCCGCGTTCACTGCACGTTTCGAGAACGAGATCGTCTTCTTTCATCCAAAGAGCCGCACCTTGGTCTGCGCGGACGCGCTCCTGAACCTCTCGCAGCACCCGTCGCGCATGACCCGCGCCGTCGCCCGGCTCATGGCCAACACCGGCCCAGGCAAGGGTTACCTCGAGCGCGTCGCGGTCCGGGACTATCGCCTCGGACGTCGCCAAGTGGATCGCATCGCGGCCTGGGACATCGACAAGATCACGCTGGCGCATGGCGGGCAGGTCGCGCACGACGGGCGGCGCGTGCTGTTGGAGGCCTTCGCTTGGCTGTGAAGGCTGCTCAAGGCTTCGGTAACGTCGCGGCCGGCACGAAATTGAAGGGCAGCACGACCTGGACGCACCCGCCCGAGGGGGCGGGATAGCCACTCTCGAAGATCCGAATCAAGCAACCCTCGAAGTCCGTCGAGACGTCCATGGTCGAAGACGTGACCACCGTGGCGCAGGGCGCGCCGTCGTCGGCGATGGACATCGTGACCAACAGCTTGCCCGCGGTCTTGGGGTTCTTGCGCAGCTCCCGCTCGTAACAGTCGCGGGCGTGGCGTGCGCGTCGAACCACGGCCCCGGTGAGCGCCTCACTCGCGACCCCGTCGCAGCTCTTGCCGCAGCTGCCGCGCAGCACCACTCGGGCTTCGCCGGCGGGCGTGGCCCCGCCTGGTTCCGTCGGCGTGGAAAGCGGCGCGGCGGGCACGTGTACCGGTGCCGGTGCCGGTGCCGGTGGCTGAGCGCCGCAAGAAAGCGCCAACGTCGAGGTCAGCGACACCACGCAGCGGCCGGCCATCACGCAGGTCATTGTCACGAGCGCTCGCGAGACGTCAACCTCACTCGTCGAGCGCCGCTCCAAGACACGCCACGACCACATTGGCCCCAGGTGCCGGGGTCTCGTCGCCGGCGAAGCGCACGACCTGGCGGCTCGTGGACGGACAGCCAGCAACCAACGCGGGATCGCCGATGTTTCGTTCAGCCTCCACGTAGCACCAACCCATGCCTTGGGGCTTGGCGTCCGCTTGGCACGACGCCAGATCCGTCGCCGGGCCGATCTCGCACAGGCAGAGTGCTTCGCAGGGCGTCTGCCCCGGCGAGGCGGGCCCGCACTCTTCGATGCTCCGGAGTTCGCGGCGTGCCGCAGCCGCGAGGGTGCTCGCGACGGGGTGGCGGTTCTTGCCAGGATCACAAGCGCAAGCCGACGCCGGAAGCGCTTCGACTACTTTGCACTGCACGCTGCCGTCCTCCGCGATGGAGAGCGGGCGCGGCATGCACTCGACGAGCAGCTTGTCGCGGAGACGCTCGACGATGGACTCGATCGCGGGGCTGTATCCGTAGGACGGTGAGGCCGGGTCTCCGCTGGCGAACTTGGGACAGATCGACGCGACAATCGAGCTCTCGCCCACCCCGCGGAGCACTTCGAGTTGTCGCGTGCCCGGATACGCCTTGGCGAAGTATTGCGTCGTCCCGTACTCCGTCGTCCCAGGTTTTCGGCAAAGCGGGTTCTGATCGGCCGGCGCGACGTCCTTGCAGTCACAGTCACCGGACGCACTCGCGCAGTCCCGAGGTTGCTCCAGCGGATAGACACAAGCGTACTGCAGATCTTCGCCGCCGGTGCTCCACTCCTTTCCGTTCACTGGATGCCAGGCGCTGCTGCCCTGAGCGACCAACTCGACGCCCGTGGCGGGGTGCGCGCCGCTGCGCGGCGCCACTGATTCGCGCATCAACGGGTCCATGGGGGGCGCTCCCGCCGTCGGCACCAGCCAGGGCCAGCGATTGGACTGCGCCAGCTCGCTGGAAGACAGGTAACGGATGGTCGAGGGCTGCGCCAGGCTCTCCGCGGTCGCGATGTCGTGCCACGGCACGCCGACGATGCCGGCCAGGAGCACCTGCTCCGGACTCCGGGCGCGCAGGCCCGGCGCCGCCGAAAACAGTGGATTTGGCACGATCTGCCCGGAACGCGTGGTGACCGTGAGCTTCGTGAGCCCGTCGATGTAGCGCTGCACGGGGTGCAGGAAGTCCAAGCCGAACCTGCGCTTCTGGTCCCAGCACCTGAGGTTGCGGCTGTCGGTCGACGAATCGTGCAGTCCGAGCTTGCAGCTTTCGTCGGCGGCGAGCGGAGTGCAGCCCTCGGGCGGTGCGCTCTCGCTCGAACCGCAGGAACGGCAGCACGGGCTGTGGGGATCGGTCGCGCAGGTCTGCGTCCCACGGTACAGGTCGAGTTCTTGCTGGGCCACGTACCAGGACTGGCCGTGGTCGACGATGGAGCAGTCGTTTTCGTCACTCAGCATGACAATCAGGAGCAAAGAGTCGGGGCGCAGGAAGTCCCTGCGCTGCGCCATGAGCACCTCGTCGACACCCTCGGCGACGGTGACGCCATCTTTGACGCTGATCTTCGCCGGCGGCTCTGGATCGATCAAGAACCGATACCAGGACTCGAGCGATGCCTCGTAGCCGCATCCGTCGTCGCCTGCGGCGTGCACCTGACTGGCGAAGCTGCCGATGAACGCGCTCGGGTCGTCGGAGCTCTGGGCGGGGCTCCATTCGAGGTGCGGCGCGAGCAAGCGCGCCGACTGATCCTGCGACGGGTGCCACTCGCTCCAGCTCGGAGTGCAGATCGCAGATCCGTGCCCGCCCAAGCTCGAGCTCAGCACTCCCACGTGAATGTCGTCGACCGGCCGGAACTCGGGCTCACCCGCTGGGCATGGGTGGCTGCTGCCGAGCGAATTGCCCTTTTCATCCACGCAGCGCGGCGCCACGAGCCGGCGCACCAACGCCGGCACGGCGCCGGCGAGCAGCGCCTGTTTGTCGGCCATCGACTGCGAATTGTCGATCATGAACAGCACGTCGATCTTGCTCGGCGGCTGCTGCGCGAGCTGTCTCACGACGACGTTGCTGGTCTGGGGCTCGGTGGTGGAAAGAGGCCGGTCGAGACAGCCGGAGACCCCCACCAGGGCGAGCCCCGCCGCTGCCACCGACCCCGCACGCCGTGCACACCCATACCGTTCAGCCATCGCTGCCATGCGCGCCTCCTGCCCCGTTCGTCGCTCGATGAGCCGATTCGGATCGGCTCGGGGTCAGCGTTCTTGCCGCGACCGACCGGCTGATTCGGCGCCAAGACGGTCACCTACGACTTCGCGCGCCTACTGGAAGGCGCGAAGGAAGTGAAGTGCTCGGAGTTCGCCGGCGCGATGATCGAGCACATGTGAGCGAGCGGCGTCGCGCACCTTCGCGCACACCGGCTCCCAGAGATTGTTCGGGAGTTCCGGCGCCTCACCGGCGCTGGGCTCCTGGGCTGCCACGGTTCCATCGCGTCTGAAGTTGCTCTAGGGTCCCCGGCACGTGAGTCACGGGGCACTCCCTCCACCCAGCGTCGTTTGCGTGGGCTGCGGTCAGCGTTTGGACCTGAAGCGGGACACCTGCGCCGCGTGCGGAAAGTCGGTGGTGCGTGAGCCCGAGGACTCGGATCCGACTTGGCCCGAGCCGGTGGAGAACCCCGCCATCGTCGGCACGCCCTTGGCGGGCGCCAACCGCCAGGAGCGACTGGACCGCCTGGTGCGCGCCCTCGACGTGACGGTTCGCCGAGCGGGACCGACCTTGCAGCTCACTCTGTTGCTCAAGCGCGGCGGTCCGACTCCGGAGCTGCCCATCGACCTCGGCGTGTCGCTCCTCGACGCGAACGGTCACCACAGCGGTCCGCCGGACGCTTTTGCGCGGCTCGAAGCGCTCCAAGAGCCGGCGCTCTGTTCGGTGCCCGCGCGCGGGCTGCGTACGGGAGATCCGGCGGCGCTGTCCTTCAGTATCGACGAAGCGAGCACCGAGCTCGCAACCCTCGTGCGGTAGGTCAGCCGAACGCGACGGCCGTCAACGTTGCATCAAGTGCAGGTCGACGACCTGGCCCATGCGAGGAGCTCCTCGCTCCTCGAACACCATCACGGAGCGCTCGATCTCGCAGTTACCACGGGCGTCGCAGCGCGGTTGCTGTCGGTAGCCGAGTTCGATGCGGTGAACACCCCTAGACGCGAGCGACGCGAGTTCGGTCGGCTGCGACTCACGGTCGCGATTCGAGTCCGCCCAGAGCACGAGCGAAGCGTAGGCTGGGTCGTCCGCCGTGATGGCGCCGTCGCGGTTGGCATCGAGCTCCCGCAGAGCGAAGAAGCCGTTGTCGGCCCGAGTCCCGTCCAAGAGCGTGGTACCGGAGCCGAAGAGCTCGCCGCCATCGTCGACGCGACCGTTGCCGTTGCGGTCCAGGGCGAGCCAAGGCGTCCGGGCCGTGGGCCAATCGCTCTGGATGCTGGCCTCGGAGCGATCCAGGTCGAAGCTGCCCGCCGCGGGCGCGAAGTCCGCCGGTGCTCCGTCGAAAGACAACACCAGGGGAGTCGAGCACTTCCATGTCCTCCCCTTGGAGTCGGTGCACTGGAACGTGTTTCCGCTCATGCTGACCTTGCCGTCACATTTGGACTCGACCCACTTCTTGACGGCGTCGTCCCAGTTTTGCGGGCCGCTGTTGGCTTCGTCCCGACGGTGACACCACGCCTGGAACCAGTCCCAGGCGCAGCCGTTGACGTTGTCTTTCACGCTGCATTTGTCGCCGTAGCCGAGATTGCCGTTGCAGTTGTGCGGCTCGAGATCGCTGCAATCGAAGGTGTCGCCGCAGTCTTCGTCGGCCACGCCGTCGCAGTCATCGTCCTTCCCGTTGCCACACAGCTCCTCGGGAGGCGCGCACTTCTCGGGTTTGCCGTCCGGTCGGCAGAAGGTGTCGCCAGTCGAGCCGCACTCGGTGGTGCACGAAACCACCTGATTCGGAGGACACGGTCCCCCGCCGCCGTAGCCCCCACCGCCGTCCGACGCGCTGCCTCCTTCGCCTCCGCCGCCCTGCAGGCAGGCGTTGTCGATCACGCCGTCGCAGTCGTTGTCCACTCCGTCGCCGCACTGCTCCTCGGCGGGCAGTGCGGGCTGGCAGGCGCCCCACTTGCCCTGGGAGTTACAGTATCGCTCGCCGGCCCCGCAGCCCTCCGCATCCGGAACGGTGCATGCGGCGCTGGCGCCCGGCGTGCAGCTGTCGTTCAGCGGCGACATCGTACTGCTCTCGTTGGTCGCGACCCCGTCGCCGGAGCTGGCAGCGGCGCAACCCACGGCGAGCGCGAGGCCTGACAACACAGCGAGGGTAGCGAACGAGAAGACGCGAGCGATCATCTGTTTCCTCCAAGGCGAGCGGGTGACTCACCAAGAGCAACCGGCGTGCCATCGCCCGTGACCGGAGGTTTTCCGAGCTTTCTGGCGGACAGCCGTCCGCCCGCTTCGCGCCCAGGGCGGAGCAATGCCCGGTTTTCCTGGAGGTTTTGGTGTACGAACACTGTCCGTACACTCGGACAGCGAATGAGCGAACGGACCGACACTCACACGGCGCTCGACTTGCCCGAGCTCTCCAATGCTAGACCCGCGGTTGGGGTCGTCGTTGCATTCAGCGAAGGCGTGCCGGCCCTCCGTGCGGTCGCGGTCGAGGCGCGAGTGCGGATCGGCCGCGAGCCCGCCCTCGAGCTTTCAGTGGACGACGGCAAGGCCTCGCGCTGTCACGCCGAGTTCCTGCCGGGAGGCGCCGGCGTGTTGGTGACCGATCTCGACAGCCGCAACGGCACGTTCTTGGACGGCGCGCCGCTGAGCTCAGCCGGTGCCCTTGCCAAGGTCGGCTCGATCGTCCGGGTGGGCCGCACCGTGCTCATCGTCGTGGCCAACGTGCATCCGTACCTGCGCGAAGCGAACGACGACCCGCTGCTGGTCGGCGGGCCCTCTCTCGACGAGACGAGGCAGGTGATCGCCGTGGTCGGTCCGAGCCGCGTCCCGGTGCTGGTCGAGGGCGAGACTGGCACTGGCAAGGAGCTGGTGGCGCAGGCCATCCACCGCGGCAGCAGTCGCCGGGGCGAGCTGTGCGCGATCAACTGCGCGGCCCTGCCCAGCGAGCTCGTCGAGTCCGAGCTCTTCGGCCACTCGCGCGGAGCGTTTTCTTCGTCCGCCGGCCCCCGCAGGGGCCTGTTCCGGACCGCTGATGGCGGTACGCTCTTCCTGGACGAGATCGGCGACCTGCCGCTGGCGGCCCAGGCCAAGCTCCTGCGCGTGCTCGAGACCGGCGAGGTCCGCGCGGTCGGTGAAGACCAGCCGACCCGGGTCGACGTGCGGGTGATCGCGGCGACCAACCGCGATCTCGATCGCATGATCGAGCAAGGCGAGTTCCGAGCCGATCTGTTTCACCGCATCGCAACCGGGCGCGTGTCGCTCCCCCCGCTCTGCGCGCGCCGCGAGGACATCGCGCCGCTCGCCCAGCGCTTCATTCGCTCCGATCAGTGTTTCACCGCCCGCGCCATCGAGAAGCTGATGCTGCACGGCTGGCCCGGCAACGTGCGCGAGCTCCGCAACGTCATCGCCGCCGCGACGGCCCGGGTCGAGGCGCGCCAGTCGCTGCGCATCGACGCTGAGGACATCCTGATCGGCAGCCGCGGGGGGACCGCGGCCGAGAGCCCCGGGTCCGAGGAAGCCCGACTGCGCGACGCTTTGACCCAGCACGCCGGCAACGTCACCCACGTCGCCAGCGCCCTTGGCATGCGCCGGGCCACCGTCTACGAGTCCTTCAAGCGCTTCGGGATCGACCCTGCGACGTACCGGCGCTGAACGCCGCGGCTACACGCAAAGCCCGAAGTAGCACTTGCTGTTGCCGCCGCAGTCCTGGTTCTTGCAGCAAAGCGCGCAGTAAGTGCCGCAGTTCTTCGCCGAGGACCACTGGCACGCGCAGCTCCCACTCTCGCACTTCTGGTTCGTCCCGCACTTCTTGTTGCACTGGCCGCAGTGGCTCGAGTTCGTATAGACGTCCACACACTGGTCGTTGCACACCGCGACATTGGTCGGACACGATGCGACACATTGACCGGCGACGCAGCTGGCGGTCCCACCGAGGGCCGCCGTGCACACCTTGCCGCAGACTCCGCAGCTGTCGGCAGTCGTCTGAAGGTCGACGCAGCGCGTGCCGCATTTGGTGAGGCCGCTGGCGCACGTGATGCTGCAACTGCCACCCTGACACGCCGCGGCACCACTGCCGCTGGCCGGTCCCGGACAGGCGGTGCAGCTGGCTCCGCAGTGGGTGGCATCGGTGGTGGTGTCGAAACACGTGGTCCCCGTCCCGCAGGTCGAGAATCCCGCCGAACAACCGAGCCCGCAGGCACCAGCCGCGCAGGTCGCAAAGCCGTTGGCCGTCCCTGGGCAGTTCTTGCCGCAAGCGCCGCAGTGCTTGGGATCGGTGTTTGTGTCCGTCTCGCAGCCGGGCACCGCGTCGCAGTCGGCCCATCCCGCGGTGCAGCCACCCGTGGCGCACTTGCCGCCCACGCAGGTCGGCGTTCCATTCGTCGCCGAGCAGGCGTTCCCGCAGGCGCCACAGTGGGAGACGTGCGCGCTCAGATCCGTCTCGCAGCCGTTGTCCTTGTCATTGTCGCAGTTGCCAAATCCCGTGTTGCAGAGCAGGTCGCACACGCCGTTGACGCAGCCGGCGGTACCGTTGGTCGAGTTGCACTTCTTGCCGCAGCCGCCGCAGCTCGAGGGATCCGTGCTCGCGCTGCTCTCGCAGCCATTCGCGGCCTTGCCGTCGCAGTCGAACCAACCCGCGTCGCACTTGTCCACCGCGCAGCGCGCGACGGGAGAACCGCTCGGCTCCGCTTCGCATTTGCTCGTCGCGTGAGGCAGCACGCAGTTGTTGCCGCAGAACGAGCAGTTGTTCAGGTCCGAGGTCAGATCGACCTCGCAGCCGTTTGCCGGGTTCTTGTCGCAGTTGCCCGTGGTGGGAGGGGAGCAGGGGTTCTCGACGCAGGCGCCCTCGATGCACACGGCGCCGGGGATCGGTCCCGCCGAGCAATCCGTGCCGCATGCGCCACAGTTCAGTGGATCGTTCTGCAGACTCGTCTCGCAGCCGTCGCTGGGGTCGGTATTGCAGTCGTTCCACCCTGAATCGCAAGCGCCAATGTCGCAGCCCAGCGGGTCGGAACACTTGGCCTGGGCGTGGGGCAGCACGCAGGGCGCGCACGCGGTCGAGCCCTTGCACCCGCTCGCCGGGTCGTTCGCGTCCTCGCACACCAACTCGCCCGTGGTGTCCGGGCAGGCCTTGGCGCCCGGGAAGCAGGTCCCGGTGCTGATGACCTGGCCGCCGTCGCTGCCGCCGCTGGCAGTGCCGGCGTCGGGTCGGCTCGCGCCGGTCTGCTCGATGCTGCACGCCAGAGCTGCGGTGAAGGCCGCGATCAGGCAGGCAAAGATCGCCGAGCAGCGCCGCATCCACGAAAGAGTACCCGTCTCGGCAATGTCACGCAAAGCTGGCGCGTTCTGCCGCGATTGCGGCCGGCGAAGCGTCGAGCTAAGTCTGCCGCGCCGCGCTCGCCGGGGGTGGGAGCCGCCACTCGTCAACTAGAAAGGTCACGTCACATGGCAAGGAAGAAGATTGCGCTCATCGGCGCAGGCAACATCGGCGGCGAACTCGCCAACCTGTGCGTCACGAAACAACTCGGCGACGTCGTGCTCTTCGACATCCCGGCCAAAGAGAGCTTTGCCAAGGGCAAGGCCCTGGATCTCGAGCAGAGTTCGTCGATGAATGGCGGCGACGTCCGCGTCGTGGGCACCGGCAAGTGGGAAGACTGCGCCGGCGCCGACGTCATGATCATCACCGCGGGCATCCCTCGCAAGCCCGGGCAGAGCCGTGACGACCTGGTGGGCGTCAACCTGCCGATCATCCGGGACGTGGCCGACAACGCCAAGAAACACTGCCCCAACGCGTTCGTGATCGTGATCTCGAACCCGCTCGACGCGATGGTCTACGAATTCAAGCGCCGCACGGGCTTCGCCGCCGAGAAGGTCGCCGGAATGGCCGGCGTACTCGACAGCGCGCGATTCACGCTGTTCTTGGCGCGTGAGATGAACGCGAGCATCAAAGACATCCGCGCCATGGTCCTTGGAGGCCACGGCGACGACATGGTGCCGGTGCTCTCGCATTGCACCATCAGCGGAGTGCCCGTGCCCCAGCTGATCGCCAAAGACAAGCTGGCCTCGATTATCGACCGCACTCGCAAGGGTGGCGGCGAGATCGTCGGCCTGATGGGGACCAGCGCCTACTACGCGCCGGCCGCAGCCGCCATCGCCATGGCCGAGGCGTACCTGGGCGACCAGAAGCGCCTCTTGCCCTGCGCCGCCTACTTGAACGGCGAGTATGGCTACAAGGATCTCTACATGGGCGTGCCGGTGGTGATCGGCGCCGGCGGCGTGGAGAAGATCCTCGAGATCCCGCTGAACGACGAAGAGAAGGGCATGCTCGCCAAGAGCGCGGCCAGCGTTCAAGGCGTCGTCGACGTCGTCAAGAAGTCGGCGGGCTGAACCCGCCCTTCGCCGCTGAACCCCGGGCTGCGGCTGCCGGAACCTTCAACCCGGCAGTCGCACGCGTCGGGTGCTCAGCACGGCCTGGGCGCCGAGGACGTCCGTGTACGTGAGCTCGCCGACCGCGTCCGGGTTCAGCTCTGCCGCGTTGCCCTCGTCGGTGTCGATGTGCATCTCGAGCTTGTACTTGGGGCTCACTCGCACGAGCACGTCGCCAAAGACCAGGTCGCGTGGCCCGTTGGTGATCGCCACCTCCACCTCGTCGCCGTCGCGCACAGCAAAGCGTTCGGCATCTGCCGGCGCCATGTGGATGTGCCGCTTGGCGCAGATCAGGCCCTCCGCGAGGTTGACGCTGCCCTTGGGCCCCTCGATCACGATGGGCGCGGAGCCTTCGGTCTTGCCCGAATCGCGGATCGGCGCATCGACCCCGAGCTTGAACTCGTCGGTCCGTGAGACCTCGACTTGGTTCGACCGTCGCAGCGGGCCGAGGAGCCGTACGCCGTCGATCCGACCGCGCGGCCCGATGATGTTCACCAGCTCCTTGCAGGCGAACTGGCCCGGCTGGGAAATGTCCCGGTAGTGGGTCGGCGTGGCGTCCGCGCCGAACAGCGCCGCGAAGGTCTCGGCTGTCAGGTGCAGGTGCCGGGCGCTGATGGCGATGGGGATCGGCGTCGCCGGCGCCGCGCGCTCGCGCTCCCGGACCACGGCGACGGCCTGCCGGGCGATGGACAGCTCTTCGTTGGTCTTGACCACCAGGGCGGCCACACGCGAGTGCTCCGCCGTCACGAACGCGACCGGCGACTGTGCGGTCACGCGAGCATCGGCGTTCTTGTCTTCGTCGAAGACGATGCCGAGAAAATCGAAGCGCTGCAGGACGCGCCGCCGCATCGTCGCGGCGTTCTCGCCGATGCCCGCCGTGAATACCACCGCGTCGAGGCCGCCCATGGCCGCAGCATAGGCCCCGATGTACTTGCGCACGCGGTGCGAGAAGACCGTGATGGCCAGCCGGCAGCGATCGTCGCCGGCCTCGGCCCGCGCCTCGATGTCTCTGAGGTCGTTGCCCACGCCCGACAACCCCTTGAGACCGCTCTCCTGGTTGAGCAGCCGATCGAGCCGCTCGGCGTCCCAGCCGGCGCGGACGAGCATGAGCACCGCTCCAGCGTCGATATCACCCGAGCGGGTCCCCATCACCAGCCCCTCGAGCGGCGTCATGCCCATGCTGGTCTCCGTCGAATGTCCGTGCTCGACGGCGCAGGCGCTGGCTCCGTTGCCGAGGTGCAGGCTGATCACCCGCAGCTCGGACAGCGGCCGCCCCAGGGTCTGAGCGGCGAGATCCGCCACATAGGCGTGGGAGGTCCCGTGGAAGCCGAAGCGGCGGATACCGTTCTGAAGCGCGACCTCCTGATCGATGGCATAGGTCGAGGCTCGGCGCGGCATGCGCGCGTGAAACGCCGTGTCGAACACCGCCACGTGGGGCACCCCGGGCAGCGCCCGGCGCGCGGCGCGAATGCCGGCGAGGTTGGCCGGATTGTGGAGCGGAGCCAGGGGAATGCAGCGCTCGATGGCGGCCTCGACGGCGTCGTCGATCACGACGGCGCTGGTGAAGTCCGCGCCCCCGTGCACGACCCGATGGCCAACGGCGCGGAGGGCGGGTCCCTTCAGGTGCTCGAGCACCTCCGTCACGGCCAGCTCGTGCGTGCGCCCGGCTTCGCCGATGCGCTCGACCATGGTCTTCTCGACCAGGGCGCCTGACTCTGGATCGAGCAACTGAGCCTTCAGGGACGACGAGCCTGCGTTGAGCACCAGCACGGTCATGTCCGCCGAATACCACGAACGGCAGCGGGGGGGCCGGCTCCGAAGGGGTGTATACTCGTCGAATGCGAAGGCTCGCCGTCGGGTTGGGGGCGCTGGCGCTGTGCGCGACCTTGTCAGCGGCGCGGAGCGCGCCGGCGTTCACCACCCGCTTCCACATCAAGCTGGCCAACGACGTGCGTAAATCGCTGATCCAGCACGGCGGCGCCGGCGTTCCACTTCGCTTCGGCAATCACACTGTGGTGCTGAAGGCAGAGGACGTAGACGCTTTGACCAATCACCCCCTCGAGTTCCGCGCGGGGGCAGTGGGCCCGGACAACATGGCCTTCCCCGGCATGACCGACCCCTCCCACGCCATCGGGCAGCGCCCCTACGAGCAGTGCGAGCTTTTGTACAAGGAGGCGATCTTGCCTGGGGAGCGCGCCTACGCGCTCGGTTGTTTCTTGCACGGGTCGACGGACGCCGTTGCCCACCACTACGTCAACTGGATGACCGGGGAGACGTTCACCTTGGCGCCGGTCACCAGCGGGCGCCAGCAGACCTGGAGTAACGTGGTCCGGCACATCATCGCCGAGAACATGGTGCAAGAGGGGGCATTCAACCTGTCGCCAGAGTCGTTCACGAACACCGAGCTCGCCCACTCCATCCCCAAGAGCTTCGTCGAGCGCGCCTACTTCAACGAGCAGAGCCCGCTCTGGAAGGTCATGGCCGGAACCGCCCTCGAGAAATTCGAGTCCACCAAGGCATCGAACCCTGGCGCGCTGCTGACGCTGCTCATCCCCCAGGCGAAGCTCGCAACGGCCGAGTCGTTGGCGCTGACCCCCCGCTACCTGCGCTTCTTGGACGACGAGCGAAAAGGCATCCGGACACTGATCGAGAAGAGCATCGCCGACCTGCAAAACGCAGGCACTGCGGATGGAAAGACGCTGGGCGTGAAGCCGGGCGCCGACGGCAAACTCGGCACCAACGACGACACGACGGCCTGCTCAGCGAGTTGCGCCAGCCTGTACGGGAAGTACAAGGTGTACGTCGCTCTGCTCGCTCCCCGCTTCGACGCAGCCAACCAGCCGCTGCCCTCGGCTTTCGACAAGATCAGCGACAAGCTTCACGACGACCTGTTCAAGTTCACGCCGGCTTACCTGCAAGTGGTCGAGAGCCTGTCCAACGAGCTGAACACCCCCCTCATCCCGGGCAGCGACGGGCTCTCCCTGGAGAAGTCGAAGGTCGTTCAGCTATTTCAGCCCCTCAACAAGTGGGCCGATGATCTGACCACCATCGACTACCAGGCGCTGACCACGGCGGTGGCCCCGCAGTGGCTCCAAGATCTCCAGAGCGCGCTCCAGGTCGTCGGCGTGAATATCTCCATTCCGAGCTTGATCGCGGCATTGCTCGATCCGGTCGTGACCCCCATCAAGGACGCGATCAAGACCTACGTCATCGACGAAGCGAGCAAGTACGTCCAGGATCTGGTGGACGAGTACAAGGCGCAGTATGCCCAGATTCGGCCCGAGTACTTGCAGCGGCTCGCCCAGGCGGCGCCCGTGGGACAGAGCGGAACCTTCCTCGATCAGCTCTTCGACAGCGGGCTCTACGGCCACTCGTTCAACATCGCGGCGACGGCCATCGCCGATCACCGCTCCGTGCTGCCTGCCGGCACCGATCCACTGGTGGGTCCGGCGAGCTTCGACGCCTCACACACACCGAGTTGGATGCAGGCGGGAGTCTGCGAATACCTGCGTCAGGCCATCTTTCCCTTGGGCCTCGACGTGAAGGGACTGATGAGCCTGTGGAAGGCCGGGACCGTACTGTCGGCCCAGGTGAACGACGACGCTCCGGTCGAGTGCCACGACGGGTCGCTCTTCGCGTTCACGCCAGCGCCCAGCGCCGGCGTCTGCAAGCTCACGGCCCTCGAAGATCTGGTGAGCGACTCGGCGCATCGCGGCAGTCTGAGCCGGGCACACCCCCCGCTGCCCGGAACGCCGTCGGTGGAATGCACTGGCCTGACCATCCAAGGGCTGCCGGACCCTCCAGTCGGTGTCGGCGGCGCCGGCTCGGGAGGAACCGGCAGCGGGGGCAACGGCGGGGCATCGACGGGCGGCGGCATCTCATCGACTGGACCGTCGAGCAGCGGCGACGACGGTGGCTGTGGTTGTCGGGTGCCGGGCCCCGCACGCAGCACCGGCTCTCATCTCTCCTTGCTCGCCCTCGCCGCGCTGGTGATGGCTCGCCGACGACGCAATCGCGGGGCCGCGGCCCTCGCTCTCTTGCTGGTGCTCCCCGGGTGCAGCGCAGATGACGGCGGCAGCAGCGCGGCGGGCGGCGGTGCTGGGGGCAGCGGAGGCAGCGGCGGCAGCCCTGGCGGCAGCGGAGGCGCGGTCGCCGGGAGCGGCGGCGTGGTCTCGGGCGGCACGGGCGGCACGGGCGGCGCGAGTGGATCCGGCGGGCTCGCCGGCACGGGAGGCGGCAGCGGAGGCAGCGGAGGCAGCGGAGGCAGTGGAGGCAGCCCCGCGGCGGAGCTTCTGGCCGCGCTCGGCAAGACCGTCTGGCATGGCAAGCAAACGCGGGCTGGCAAGCAGCGCGCCTATCAACTCGAGTTCGACGCCCTCAACTTGTTCTGGGCAGAGACGCGCAACCCCTATGGCCCGGCCCGCAAACGTCAGCTTCGCATCATGCAAGTGCAGACCGACGGCAAGACGGTCAACACCACGATCACGGTCCCAGGCGGTTGGCCGTCGGACATCGAGAATGGAAAGAAAGAATCGTCCACGGTCGAGCTCCTGGCTGGTCCTCCCAAACAACTGCGAGTGACCAAGGACGGCAAGGCCGAGGTCTTCGACGAAGGGCCCTGGCCCGCGCCGGCGACCGGGCTGACCGCCATCGTGCGGGCGTTCTCGTCGACCGGCGCCATGGCCAACGCTTATTGCGAAGCCAGCAGCCTGACCGCGCCGAACCGCGCCGTGATCTGGGAGTTTGCCCGGGGCAAGTCCAGCGAAGCCCACCTGGGCGAAGACATCGTGGCGGGAGCCGCGCCGACCAAGTGGACGGATCCCACGGGGCTCAACCAGTTCGCCATCACCAACGTGCCGGGCTTGGATCAGCTCGGCGGTACCGAACTCTCGGATCAATTCAACTTCGTCGTGCTCTACCTGGGCACCCTCAATCACCCGGCGGGCTCCATCTCCCTGCGCGAGAAGGACGACGCCGTCGGCGACGGGCTCTGGGCCTGGCTCGGCCCCGCGGTGGGCAGCGCCAACGCCAACGATCTCTTCCTCGAAGTGCACGGCCACGCCACGGCGGATCTGACCGCCGACGCCCCAAGCGCCACCTTCCCGACGCAGGACCTGCCCATCGAAGCCATGATCCTCCGCTGCAACGACCCGCTCGTGGATCGCGACCTGGAGCTCTCACAAGGCGGCGGCGCGTGGAAGGCCGTCAGCGCTTCGCTCACCAAGCCCAAGATCGACACGAAGCTGTTCCCGCCGGCGCTCTGAACTCCGCTCACTCGCTGCGCGCGATCACGTGAAAGCCCCGGGGCGTCTCCACGACGTGACCGAGCTCGCCAACGTCGAGGGCAAACGCCGCGCTCGCGAAGGTCTCGTCGAGGTCGGACTTCGACACGCTGCCGAGCTTGCCGCCAGTCGCATCGCCGCTGTCCGAGTATTCGGCGACAACCTCGGAAAAGTCCGCACCGGCGAGCAGCTTCTCGCGAGCCTTCTGCGCATGCAAACACGCCTCAGCGCGCGTGCGGGTCGCACCCTCGGCACGCTTCAGCTCCCGGTGGCGCACCAGCACATGAGCCACGGTGATCTTCTCGGGTGCATCTTTGCGCGGTGTGCGGGGCGCGCTCGCTTCCGCGAGGCATCGCTCGCCCGCCGAAGCCGGAGCCGGCGGCGAACTCGTGGGGGCCGACGCCGGCGGCGGAGCAGCCCCACAAGCAAACATGGCGCCTGCAATCGCCAGCAAGGCGAATCGATTCGACATCGCTCCGCGAGCATAGTCCGAATCGTTGTTCTATTCTCCGCTCATGTCCGACCTCTCTCGCCGCGGCCGGCACCTCGTCGAGAGCCCGCCGGCGGCCGAATATCTGCGCGAGCACTTCTCGCGTTTGGCGGCGAGCCACGATCCGAGCCGACCCGACGGCTACATCCCGCTCTGCGTCGCAGAGAACACCTTGGTCCACGACCTGCTCTCCCCCGAGCTCGGCAAGGCTCGGGAGATCCCGCCGCGCGTCCTCGGCTACGACGCGATGACCGGATCCCTCGACTTCCGCGAAAGGGTCGCCCACTTCATGGGGCGCAGCTTCCTGGGGCGCCAGGTCCGACCCGATCAAATCGCGGTGCTCAACGGAGCGGGCAGCGTGCTGGAGCTCTTGTTCCACGTCATCGCCGACTCGGGAGATGGCGTTCTGGTCCCGACCCCGAGCTACGCGGGCTTCTGGCCGGATCTCGAGACCCGGGACGAGCTGCGCATCGTTCCGGTCCACAGCTCCGCGAGCGATGGTTTTCGCTTGTCACCGACCTTGCTCGACCGCGCCGTCGCAAACGCAGGCTGCAAGGTCCGGGCGCTGCTCTTCACGTCTCCGGACAACCCCATGGGCCGCGTGTACACCCCAGCCGAGATCAGCCAAGTGATGGAGTGGGCCGCGAGCGCGGGGGTGCATCTGGTGATGGACGAGGTGTACGCGCTCTCCGTCTTCGGCTCGCTGCCCTTCACCAGCGCTGCCCGCCTCGTCCCCACCCTTGGCCAACGCCTGCACTTGGTCTGGGCGTTCTCGAAGGACTTTGCCGCCAGCGGCCTGCGCGCCGGGGTCTTGGTCAGCGAGAACGCCGCGGTGCTCCAGGCCATCGACGGACTCGCTTACTGGGCGTGCTGCTCCGGTCACACCCAGTTCGTGTTGGGGCAGATGATCTCCGACGACGCCTGGGTCGACCGCTACGTCACGACCATGCGGGCTCGCCTCGGCGAAGCATATCGACGCGTCACCGCTGCCCTCACCGACAAGGGCGTGCCCTACCTGCCCTCGGACGCGGGCTTCTTTCTATTGCTCGACCTGCGCCAGTTCCTCTCGGCTCCCACTTGGGAGCGCGAAGCAGCGCTCTGGCGACGCCTGCTCGACTTGGCAAACGTGAACCTGACGCCGGGCTCGGCCTGCCACATCGGCGAGCCCGGCTTCATGCGCCTGTGTTTCGCCGGCGTTCCCACCGACACCGCCGTGCACGCCGTCGAGAGACTCGCCGACGTGCTCCGGGGGTGAATCAGATCCCTGGCGGGCAGGGCATCACCATCGGCGCGGTACCACCCGGCACCATGATGGCGCACGTGCCGTCGGCGTTCTTGGTCACCCCGGGGATCGCCGTCGGCGTGCCGGCCGATCCCGTCGCCGCCGGAGCGGCGGTGGGCGCGGGCTGGGGCTGCGCGGTCGGATACGGCTGGGGCTGCGCGGTCGGATACGGCTGGGGTTGCTGCTGCGGGTACGGCTGGGGCTGCTGCTGGTAGTAGGGTTGTGGCTCCTGTGGCGGCGGATCGGATTTCTTCGAGCAAGCGAGGGCGACCGCGACACACGAGCCAAGGACCACGAACGAGAAAGCGCGCTTCATAGGGGCCATTCCACCACGACTTCCGCGCCGCTGCCAGCCTTCAGCGCGATGAGCCGAGCAAGATCACGGTGCTGCGGGCCGAGACGAGGTACTCGCCTTGCGGAACCAGCAAGACCTCCTGCCCGTCGTCGACGAAGTCGGCACCCTCCGGCAGGCTAGTGTCCACCACGCGGTGCCAACGGTACGCCTCGACTTGGGGGAGCTTCACGCCCCGCATCTGGGCATCCGCGTTCAGGATCACGAACAGAAAGTAGTCGCCGGCGCGCAGCTGCGCCTCGGTACCATCGAGCTGATAGGCGACCAGACGGCTCTCCGGATCGGACCACGCTGGCTCGTCCAAATTCTGGCCATACCACCGGATGTCGGGCTCCTGATTCATGTTCTGGTCGCGCCCCGAGAAGTGGCTGCTCCGGGCCAGCACCGGGTATTTGCGCTTGAATTGAATCGCCTTCTGCACGAAGCGGAAGAAAGCGGCGTTCTCGTCGCGCAGCGACCAGTCGATCCACGAGATGTCGTTGTTCTGACAATAAGCGTTGTTGTTGCCCCGCTGGGTTCGCAAAAATTCGTCGCCGCCGAGCAACATGGGGGTCCCCGCAGAAAACAGCAGGCGACAGACGTGATTCTTGGCGATCTGCCCGCGAAGGGCGTTCACCCGCGGATCGTCGGTTTCGCCTTCGATGCCGCAGTTCCACGAGTGATTGTCGTTGCAGCCATCGCGGTTGTCCTCGCCGTTCGCCGCGTTGTGTTTGTGGTCGTAGGAGACGAGATCCCAGAGCGTGAACCCATCGTGGCAGGTGACGAAGTTGACGCTGTTGTAAGGGGTCCGCCCGTCATCGCCATAGAGATCCTGCGATCCGGTGAGCCTGAACCCCAGCTCCCGAAGCTGCTCCGAGTCGCCGCGAGCGAAACGCCGCAACGTGTCCCGGAAGCGCCCGTTCCACTCGGCCCAGTCCACCGGGAAGTTGCCGACCTGATAGGTACCGAGATCCCAGGGTTCGGCGATGAGCTTGATCCTCGACAGCACTGGATCCTGCGAAATCGCGTCGAAGAAGGACGCGGCGGCTCGGAACGCGCCTTCCTCGCGGCCCAGCACCGACGCCAGGTCGAAGCGAAAGCCGTCCACGTGCATCACCTCGACCCAGTACCTGAGCGAGTCCATGACCAGGCGGATGACGGCCGGATCCGCCAGATTCAGGCTGTTGCCGCAGCCGCTGTAGTTCAGGTAGCGGCGCTGCGGCTCGATCGCTCGCCCTTCGAGCAGGTAGTAGGTTCGGTTGTCGATTCCGCGAAACGACAGCGTCGGCCCGAGTTCGTCGCCCTCGGCCGTGTGATTGTAAACCACGTCGAGGATCACCTCGATCTTCGCGCGATGAAGCTCACGAACCAGCGTCTTCATCTCGACCACCGATGCCGCGGGCGCCTTGCCCCAGGCGTAGGAGCTCTCGGGCGCGAAGTAGCCGAGCGTGTTGTACCCCCAGTAGTTCGTCAGCCCCCGCTTCACCAAGAAGCTCTCGACGTAGTGCTCGTGGATGGGCAAGAGCTCGACGGCGTTCACCCCGAGCTCGACCAGGTGCGGGATCTTCTCGATGAAGCCCAGGTACGTGCCCGGTTGGCGCACGCCCGAAGACTCGTGGGCGGTGAAACCCGCCAGGTGCACCTCGTAGATCAACAGCTGCTCGAAGGGCACGTCCGGTGGCACATCTCCTTGCCAGTCGAAGCGGTCGTCCACGACGACACACTTGGGCAGCGCGTCGGTCGAGTCGCGAGTGTCGAGCGAGAGGTCGCGTGACGGCGAATAGGGATCGTAGGCCAACAGCACGTCGTTTACGCTCTGCACCTTGCCCGTGAACGCCCTGGCGTAGGGGTCGAGCAAGGCTTTGTGCTCGTTGAACCGCAGCCCATGCGCGGGCTCGAAGGCGCCCCGGACCTTGTACGCGTAGAGCTGCCCGGGCCCAACGCCGTGGACCAGCCCGTGGAAGACGTAGCGCGTCCTCCGCGGCAGGCGGATCACGTCGGTGGGGGGGCCGTCCGCGGCGTCAAAGAGCAGGAGGAAGACGTCGGTCGCTTCGCGGCTGTAGAGAGCGAAGTTCACGCCGTCCGCGTGCAGCGTCGGGCCAAGCGGATGGAACCTGCCGGCGGTCACCCGCCTCTCTGTGCGGTGGCGAAGCTCTGGCGGAGGCATTTCGCACAAAAGCTAGCAGGAACCGAGGTCGCCGAACGCGATATAGTGCGGGCCGTGAGGCGCTGGGCACGACCTGCAACCGATCAGCTCAGCGGACGGATGCGTCAGTAGATGCTACCGAGCGACCTCGCGTCCTATTGGACGGCGCTGACGATCGTCGAAGCGATCTACGTGCCGCTGCTCGCAGGCTGGATCCTGCTCGAGAAGCGCAGTCCAGCCGCGACCTTGGCCTGGATCTTCGGACTCGTCGCGCTGCCGGGTGCCGGCTTCTTGATCTACTTCTTCTTCGGCCCGCGCCGCATGCGGCGCCGCCGCCTACGCCGCCTGCGGGCGAAGAACGCGATCTTGCACCCCGCGCTCGCGGCCGAAGCCCTCGCGATCCGCGACCCCGGCACCTTTCGTGACGCCGCCCAGCTCGCGCACTTGGTCGAGGCGGTCAACCGCGCGCCGCTCGCCCGGGCAACCCGAGCCGAGGTCTTGATTGACGGCGCGGCGACCTACGCGTCCATGCTCGAAGCCATCGCCGGCGCCCGCGATCACGTTCACGTGCTCTACTACATCTTCGAACCCGACGAGACCGGCCGGTCGTTTCGCGACGCGCTGCTCGAACGTGCGCGCGCCGGGGTGAAAGTGCGAGTACTCGTCGACGCCGTGGGCTCGGCTCGCGCCCGCCGCGACTCCAGCTTCTTTGGCCCGCTACTGGCAGCCGGCGCTGAGGTCGGCGTGTACAGCCCGCTCGGACCCGCAGCGCTCTGGGGGCGAGTGCTCAACTTCCGCAACCACCGCAAGATCTTGGTCGTCGATGGTCGTATCGGGTTCACCGGAGGGATCAACATCACGGACGAAGAGAACACTCAGCTGCGACCCGATGCCTGGCGCGACACGCACCTGCGGCTCGAAGGGCCCTGCGTCGCCCAGCTTCAGCTCGTCTTCCTCGAAGACTGGTGTTACGCGAAGAAGCCCGCGCCCAGCGAGCCCTCGCTCTTCGCGACCGATCCGGTCGCCCAGGGCGACCTGGTGCAGATCCTCGATTCGGGCCCCGACAAGGAGCACGAGACCATCAAGGCGGCGTTCTTCGCGGCGATCAACATGGCCGCGTCGCGGGCCTGGCTCTGCACGCCGTACTTCATCCCGGACGAGGCCATGTCGTTTGCGCTCAAGGCTGCGGCGCTGCGCGGAGTGGACGTGCGCGTGCTCGTGCCCCACAAGAGCGATTCGCGCACCGTCAGTGCCGCGGCGCGCTCGCACTACGACCCGCTGCTGCGCGCGGGGGTACGGATCTTCGAGTACCAGACGCGCATGCTGCACGCGAAGACGCTGGTGATCGACGACTGGATGGGCAGCATCGGAACGGCGAACTTCGACAACCGCAGCTTTCGCCTGAACTTCGAGGTCACCGCCCTGGTCTACAGCAAGCGGATTGCCGAAGAATTGGCCGCGAACTTCGAGCGGGATCTCAGTGACGCCAAGCAAGTCACGGTGGCCAGCCGCCTTCGTCTGCCGCTCTCGCGGCGCCTCTTCGAAGGCGGAGCGCGGGTATTGTCGCCGCTGCTCTAGGCCAGTACTCTCTCGGCATGCGTAGCGTCGCCTTGGGCATCTCCGCCGCCATCGTTTGCTTTTCCACCACCGCCCTCGCCGCCGACTTCTACGTCGATCCGGTCAACGGCAGCGCGGCCGGCGATGGCAGCTCGGCCAAACCGTGGAAGAGCATCAACGAGGTGATCAGCACCGGCAAGGTCCAGACTCAGGGGTGGGACGTCGTGCCCCACACCAGCGCCTCGAAGCTCGTGGCCAAGAACGCGAGCGGCGTGGTCAAAGCCGGAGACACCCTCTGGCTGCGCGACGGCTACCACGGCTCACTGGACATCACGAGCCACTACAACACGGGCCTCATCACCGTCGCCGCCCAGGCCGGGCACACGCCGAAGTTGAGCAAGGTGCTGGTGCGGTCGAGCTCCAACTGGAAGCTGGTGGGCCTGGCCATCAGCCCGGACTTTGCGCCGACCTACGCCAAGGCCACCATGGTCGCCATCGAGAACCACGCCTCCCAAGGGCCCGTGAGCGAGATCACGGTCGAGAGCTGCGTGCTCCGATCGAAGGCCGACGTCTCGGCCTGGACCGCCAGCGAGTGGGACACGCTCTCGGCCAACGTGTTCCAGGTCGCGGGCGACAAGATCACCATCCGCGGCAACGACATCAAGAACGTGAACTTCGGCATCAGCGTCACCGCCAAGAACTCACTGATCGAGAAGAACGTCGTCGACTCCTTCGCCGGCGACGGCCTGCGCGGCCTCGGCGACTACACGACCTTCCAATACAACACCGTCAAGAACTGCTACGACGTCAACGACAACCACGACGACGGCTTCCAGTCGTGGTCGGTGGGCGGGGACGGCAAGGTCGGCACCGGACAGGTGGTCGGCGTCATGCTGCGCGGCAACGTGATCATCAACTACGAAGACCCCAACCAGACGCTCCGCGGCCCGCTCCAGGGCATCGGCTGCTTCGACGGCACCTTCGTCGACTGGGTGATCGAGAACAACGTGATCATCACCGATCACTGGCACGGCATCACGCTCTTGGGCGCCAAGAACAGCCGGGTGGTGAACAACACCGTGATCGATCCGAACACGGAGAAGCCTGGCCCCCCCTGGATCCAGATCGGGGCGCACAAGAACGGCACCGCGCCCACGGGCTGTTTGGTGCGCAACAACCTGACCACCGATCTGAACCTGGCCGCGGCGGGGGTGACCGAGGATCACAACATCGAGCTCAAGGACTACGCGCAGTTCTTCGTCAGCGCGGCCAAGAACGACCTGCACCTGATCCCCACCGCGCCCGCCATCAACCAGGGCTCCAGCGATCAGGCTCCGAAGATCGACATCGAAGGCATTCCACGTCCTCAAGGCAGCGCCGTGGACGTCGGCGCCTTCGAGTGGCACGACGGCAGCGTCGTGCCCCCGGACGGTGGACCCGGCGTGGGAGGCTCCTCCAGCGGTGGCGGCGGCGGCGTGTCCGGCGGCGGCGGTGTCTCCGGCAGCGGCGGCGGATCGGCCGGCGGCGGTGCTGGGAGCGGCGGCGCCAGCAGCGGCGGCGCCAGCAGCGGCGGCGCCAGCGGTGGTGGTGGAAAAAAGGCGGCCGAGAGCGACGAAGACTCCGGTTGTGGCTGTCAGCTTCCCGGACGTCCCGGCTCGTCGGCGGCGCTGATCGGCCTCGGCCTGCTCGCGCTGGCGCGACTCCGTCGTCGGATCAGGGGAAGCCGCCACCCGAAGGCTTGAGGCAGGGTTGCGGCGGCGGCGGCGGCGGCGATAGGCAGGGCCTCGGACGCGACGGCCCCAGACACGGACGGGGCGGCTCGGTCGCTGCGTCTCGCCCGGCGTCGGGCGGCGGGCGCGCAACGCTCAGGCAGGGCTCGGCGGCGGCGTCCGCGCCCGATCCGGCGTCGGTGACGATCGACACCGATGCGTCGCGGGGACTCAGCGGCACGGCGAGGCACATCGTCGGCTCCGCGTCGGGGCGCATCGCCGGCTCCAGACAGGGTCTGAACAGGGTGTCGCAGGCCGGCTCCGCAACCACGATGCTCGCCATCGCCGACGCGACGAAGAGCCGACGTCGGGAGAGGATAGCTTCGCGATCGCCTTTGTCCTTCGGGCTCATGCCCGGCCAAGCTTGCCGTCGACCAATGCGCGCACGACGTCCATGGTCGAGATGATGCCCGCCACATGCCCTTGGCCGTCGACCACCACGAGCCGGTGGCTGCCGGTATCGACCATGCGCTTGGCAGCGTCGAGCACCGAATCGGTCGCGGGGATGGCGAAGACGAAGGGGCTCATCACGTCCTCGACCGTCGCTGCGTGCAACTTGTTGGGACGGTTGGGATCGGCGAGGTCGCTCTTGGTGACCAATCCGAGCAGGTGCCCGCCTGCGTCCTGCACCGGCGCGCCGCTCACGCCCTTCTGCGTGAGCCCCCACGCCAATTCATCGAGCGGGGTGGTGGGCGAAACGGTCATCACATTCCGGGTCATGATGTCTTCGACCTTGAGCATCGGTGTCCTCCCGCCAGGCGTGGCTCGATCAGGACTACTCGCGCGGGCCCCGGCGATCAACGACCAGTAGCGCCGCGTCATGTACAATCCGCCCCGTGTCCAACAAAAGGAAGCTCCGCCGAGCCCAGGGCCACTCGCCCAACACCGCCGCCCGGGCGGCTCCCAGCCGAGACGCGCTCCAGCGGCAGACCGCAGCAGAGCGCTTCTCCAAGGCGGGCTCCGACAAGCTGTGGCTCGCCCTGCTCGGGTGGGAGCCCGATCGCGCGGCACGCGTCTGGCTCGCCCAAGCCGTGAACGATGGCTCCCGCAGCACGGGTGCAAGCGTGATCGAGGCGTTCTCGAAACACGCTTCCCCGGCGGCCGCGAAGCTGGACGCTGAGACCGTCGAGAGTGCGACGGAGATCTGGCTCGCTTCGGGCGACGACTACGATGCGAGTGACCCCTCCCCCAGGTGGCACTTCCTTTCGAACCTCGCGAGCAAGCTCGGTCTCGGCTCCACGACTCCGGAGGCCTATCAAGACGACTGGGAAGCCTGGTGCGGGCTGACCTCGGCATCGGCGCCGCGGGCGCTCCTGATGTCGTCGCTCGCACAAACCGAAGCGGCTGCCGTCGCTCTCGGAAATGTGACACGTTCGGCGCGCATCGCTGGGCTGGTGAATCTGTCCCGCGCCATGTGGACCGCCGTCGCCTACGGTGACGACGCAACCTTCGACCACCTCGAGCGCGCAGGCACCGACTGGCTCGCCAACATCGCGGGGAAGATCCGTCCCGGGTGACCGGTGCTGTTCGGACTTTGATATGCTCGCCCGCCATGTCCGAACCGGTACTGCCGAAACACGCGCGGGTCGTCGTCATCGGAGGCGGAGTGATCGGCTGCTCCGTCGCCTATCACCTGGCTCACCTGGGTTGGAAGGACATCGTGCTGCTCGAGCGCGATCGACTGACCTCGGGCACCACCTGGCACGCCGCCGGCCTCATGGTGACCTTCGGCTCGACCTCGGAGACTTCGACGGAGATGCGCAAGTACACGCGCGATCTCTACAGCCGGCTCGAAGCCGAGACCGGGCTGTCCACCGGGTTCGAGCCCGTCGGCTTCATCGAGCTGGCCGCCCAGCGCGATCGCTTGGAGGAGTACCGCCGCGTGGCCGCGTTCAACCGCCACTGCGGCGTGGACGTGCACGAGATCTCCGCCTCCCAGGTCAAGGAACTGTTCCCGCTCGCGAAGACCGACGACCTGCTCGCGGGCTTCTACGTTCAGGGAGACGGACGCGTGAACCCGGTGGACGCGACCATGTCGCTGGCCAAGGGCGCGCGCCTGAAGGGCGTGACGGTGCTCGAAGGCGTCGCAGTCACCGGACTCTCGACTCGTGGCCGCACTGTGACCGGCGTTCGAACACCCTTCGGCGACATCGAGGCCGAGGTGGTGGTGAATTGCGCGGGCATGTGGGGTCGGCAGCTCGCCGACAAATCCGGCGTGAACGTGCCGCTCCAGGCCGCGGAGCACTACTACCTCATCACCGACAAGGTCCCCGGGCTCTCGAAGTCATGGCCCGTGATCGAAGATCCGGCGTCGTACGGCTACTATCGCGAAGAGGTCGGCGGGCTGATGATCGGCCTCTTCGAGCCGGTGTGCGCGCCCTGGAAGGTCGAGGGCGTGCCCGAAGATTTTTCGTTCGGTGAGATCACGCCGGACTGGGACCGCATGGGTCCTTACGTCGAGAAGGCCATGCAGCGCGTGCCGATTTCCCTCGAGGTTGGAGTTCGCAAGTTTTTCTGTGGTCCCGAGAGCTTCACGCCGGATCTGTCGCCCGTGATCGGCGAGGCCCCGGAGCTCCGAAACTACTTCGTCGCGGCGGGGCTCAACTCCATCGGTATCATCACCGGCGGCGGCCTCGGGCGCGTGCTGGCACACTGGATCGTCACCGGCCGCCCGGACGTGGACGTCACCGGCATGAACATCGATCGCCTGCACACCTATCAGGCGAACCCCGAGTACCGCCGAACCCGAACCGTCGAGTCCCTCGGCATGGTCTACCAGTGCCACTATCCGACGCGGTCAATGCAGACGGCGCGCGGCGCGAAGAAGTCGGCGATCTATGACCGGCTCGCGGCCCAAGGCGCCTACTTCCGAGACGTGAGCGGCTGGGAAGGCGCTGATTGGTACGCGCCGGCCGGCACCGAGCCGACGCCAGGCCCGCTGTCCTGGGGACGACAGGACTGGTTTCCGCACTGGGAGGCCGAGCACCGCGCGGCGCGGGAAGGCGTGATCCTCATGGACATGTCGTTCATGGCGAAGTTCTGGGTCGAAGGCCGGGACGCGGGACGCTTCCTGAACTTCATCTCGGCCAATGACGTGGACGGTGCGGCCGGAATGATCACCTACACGCAGTGGCTGAACGAAGGCGGCACGCTGGAGGCCGATCTCACCGTGACCAAGCTGGGCGACGATCGCTATTGGGTCGTCGCCTCGGACACGGCCCACCGCCACGTGCTCGGCTGGATGCGGCGTCAGATGCCGGACGACGCGCACGCCTTCGTCACCGACGTGACCTCGGCCTACGCGCAGATCAACGTGCAAGGCCCGCGCTCCCGCGAGTTGATGCAGCTGGTGACGACCTGTGACCTGGCCAACGCGGCGTTTCCTTTCCGCTGTGCGCGCGAGATCGACATCGGCTACGCGCGGGCGTTGTGCGTGCGCATCACTTACCTCGGCGAGTTGGGTTACGAGCTGTACGTTCCTGCCGAGCAAGCGACCCATGTCTACGATCGCCTGGTCGCGGCCGGCGCCAAGGTCGGCTTGCGGCACGCGGGGCTCAAAGCCCTGGCGAGCCTGCGCATGGAGAAGGGCTATCGCGACTACGGTCACGACATCGACAACACCGACTCGGTGCTCGAAGCCGGTCTAGGATTTGCCGTAGCGCTGGAGAAACCGGGCGGCTTCCTGGGCAGAGACGCGGTCGCGGCCAAGAAGGCGCAGGGCCCGCTCACGCGGCGCATCGTGCAAATCTTGGTGAAGGATCCGGAGCCGCTGATGTACCACGCAGAGATCGTGCATCGGAACGGCAAGCCGGTCGGCTACATCCGCGCTGCTTCGTATGGGCACACCCTCGGCGGCGCGGTGGGCTTGGCGATGATCGAGGCGGGCGAGCCCGTGACCTCGGCGTACCTCGATCAGGGAACATGGCAGGTGGATATCGCCGGCAAGCTGTACCCCGCCGTCGCGTCGATGAAGCCGCTCTACGATCCGGCGATGCTGAGGGTGAAGAGCTGATGGACGGGAGGAAGCTCTCCGGGGTGCTTTTCGTAGGAGGTCACATGAAAGCCGGAACTCCGTTTTTCGCATTGCTGTTGGTTGCCTGCTCATCCACCGGCGGCGGTGGCGGCGTGGGCGACGCGGGACCCGACGGCAGCTCGGGGTTCGGGGGCGCAGGTGCGACCGGGGGCTTCGGCGGCGGAGTCGGCGCCACCGGAGGCGGCGGCGGAGTCGGCGCTACCGGAGGCGGCGGCGGAGTCGGCGCTACCGGAGGCGGCGGCGGATCGGGCGCCACCGGAGGCTTCGGCGGATCCGGTGCGACCGGGGGCTTCGGCGGATCCGGTGCGACCGGGGGCTTCGGCGGATCCGGTGCAACCGGGGGCTTCGGCGGATCGGGCGCAACCGGGGGTTCGGGCGCAACCGGAGGCTTTGGCGGATCGGGTGCGAGCGGAGGTGGCGGCACGACCTGCAGCGACGCGAGCGACTGCGCCAACCCGATGACCATGGTGTGCGATCCGGCGACGGCGAAGTGCGTCGCGGGGCAGTGCTCGGACATCATCGATTGCGCGACCGGCAAGACCTGTGTCACGCAAGAAGACAATGCGACGGTGGGCGCGTGCTACCCCGAGTGCACCTTCAATGGAACGCCGTGCGCTGGAGGAGCGACCTGCAAGCCGGGTCTCGCGGGCGCGTCAGGGTTCTGTTGGGCCGCGGGCAGCGCGGGCCAAGGTCAAACCTGCTCGTCCTCGAACATCAACACCAACTGCGCCCAGGGCCTGCTCTGCGCAACGGACCAAAGCGCCAGCGTATGTCGCAAGCAATGCACATTCTGGTCCACCAGCCCAAGCTGCCTCAGCGGCCAGCACTGCGCGGTGAACAGCCTCTGCTTCGCCGAAAGCGGCGACTCGGCTGCTCTGGGAGGGACCTGCTCCAGCGGCTCCACCGCCGGCGAGCCCTGTGGCAGCGACGGCAAAGCCTGGCGCGGCGGGTGCTACTCCACAGGCGGCTCGAGCCTCACCTGCGTCAAGTTCTGCCGCGCGGGCGTCAGCGCAGATTGCACCGGCGGAACGACCTGCCAGGTCGCCACAGGCGAAGAAGTCGGGTTGTGCGGCTAGGCCCGAAGCTCTGGCAGAGCGCGAGCATCAAACGCTGCGCCCTCTGAACTTCAGAGCCGTCGCGATGGCGGCATGCGCCCGCGCTCGACCGACGCCGGTCCAGCGTCCAGCTCGTCGAGCAGCTTCCTCCAGCTGATGCCGTTGTCGACTTCGAGCAGCATGGCGATCTCGGCAAGCGCAGCCTCCTCCTCTTTCGTCACGGTAGTGGGCGCGTCGAGAGCGTGGGCGGTCGCCCGTGCGATGGATTCGGCGTGGAGCAATAGATCCGAGAGTTCCTCGGGGTGAATCAACGGCTCACCGTCTTCGGTTTGGGCCAGGAGGAACAGGCTCTGAAGCCCGTCATCGAAGTAACTCTGTGGGGGGCGCTCGGCGAGCCAGCCGTCGAGGATGTCGACGCCGCGCTTGTCGAGGCGGAACTTCTCTCGCGCAATGTCGTCGATGCGCTCGATCTCGACGGCCTCCATGCGGCCGTCGGCCCAGGCCACGTAGACCAGAGGCAGGAGCATCAGCACCCGGTAGTTCCGTGACGTCAGTCCGAGCGCAGCCAGCGCTTCTTGCAGGCCGGGATCCAAATCGCACCTCTCTCCCGCGACGGACATACCCGCGCGGCCGGGGGCGGGCAACTCGTCCCGCCGCGGCATGCGGGCGCCGTCGTCGGCCCCGGGTGCGCCGGCCCGCGTGGCCGTCGGACCCGCCGCGAGATCCCTAGCCCGAGCTCCCGACCACCCGCAGTCGCCCGCCGGTCGCCAGCTCGGGGCCTTCGCGCTCGTGGTCCTTCCAGACGGCGAAGTCCTCCGCCAACGGCCCAGGCAACGTGGGCTGCGTGTTTCGCTCGAGCAACACGAACTCATGGTGCGCCTCGAGCTCGAGCGGGAGCTGGCGCTCGGGGCCGCGCTGCTTGAACCAGGTCCGAGTCCGCTGCACATTTTGGATCAAGACGGCGTGCTGTGGATCGGTCTTCGCTGCCCGGAGGAAGTACTCCTGCATCGCCGGCAGGTCTCCCCGCCGATAGGCGATGCAGCCGAGAATGTTGAGGCAGAGCCCCGGGCACGGATGAGCAAGATCGAGGGCGCGTCGGACGTGCGCCTCGGCCCCGTCGAGGTCGCCCTCGTCGTAGAGCGCGCCGGCCAAATCCAGGTGAGCGGCGTGGTGATCCCCAAGTCGATCCAGGATCTCGCGGAAGTCGGCGGCGCTCTCCCGGAACCCGATGCGCAGGCCCTTGTTCTGCGCGAACCACTCGCTCATCAGCTTCGCGTCCTCAGGAGTGGCGTCGAAGGGCGTCTTCAGCTCTTGGAACGCGCCGCTGAAGTAGACTTCTGGATCGAGCCAGCCCGCGCTCTGGGCCGCGTCGAAATCCGGAGTGCCCGGGTAGATCGAGAGACACGAGAACAGATACTCGTGTGGGGCGGCGCGCTCGAGGAAGTCGAGGCTCTCGCGAAAGGTCGCGGCGGTCTCGCCGCGGTTCCCGAGCATCATGTAGAAACGCACGCGGATACCGACGCGCTTCGCCATCGCGGCGGCGTCGACGATCTCTTGCACGCTGATCTTCTTGTTGATGGCGTCGAGGATCGACTGGGATCCGCTCTCCACTCCGAGGCTCAATCGCTGGCAACCGGCCAGACGCATCTCGGTCAAGAGCTCTTCGCTGAGCACGTCCACGCGCGTGTCACAGCTCCACAACAACGACAGGCCTCGGGCGCGGATGGCCTGACAAAGCTGCTTCACGCGCTTCTGGTTGGTCGTGAAGGTGTCGTCCTTGATCTGGATCATCCGGACCGGCACCCGCCCGAGCGCGCTGGCCAAGGCGTCGACGACGTAGTCGATGCTCTGCGCGCGGTAGCCACGACCCCAGCTGGTCTCCGCGCCGCAGAACGTGCACTGCCAAGGACAGCCCCGCGACGTCATCACGATGTGCGTGTCAAAATGCCGGTGCGGGGACTCGAGCAGATCCAAGTTCGCGATGGCAGGGCGCTTAGAACCGATCTCGGGCTTGCCGTCGGATCGGAACACCGTGCCGGCGATGCCCGCGAGGGGCTGCTTCGCCTCGACTCGCTCGAGGATCTCGTGGAAGCTCTCCTCCGACTCGCCCCGCGTGACCAGATCGATGGAGGCGTGATGCGCGAGCATTTCGCTCGCCAGTGGCGTGGCGTGCGGGCCACCGACCACCACGGTCGCGCCGGGCTGGTGCTCTTTGATGAAGCGCGCCACGTAGCCCACGCCCCGGCGATTCGCGGTCCAACACGACAACCCGTAGACGTCGGCAGAAAGAGCGCGGATCACCTCTTCGACCCGCGACCAAGCGAACCCGGAGAGATTCAGCACCTTGACGCGGTGACCCGCGCGGATCGCCTGCGCTCCGAGGGAGAACAAACCGTAAGGCGTCTGGAAGAAGTCCGAGTCGAGATCGCCCGGGGCGTGGTCCGCTGGCGGCCCTTCCCCGCTCGGAGCCGGAGCTTCGCCCTCCGTGGTGATCTTCCACGGCGGCGGGTACAGAAGCGCGATGCGAAGGGGCACTCGACGAAGGATCATAGAGCGGGGCGGGCGGCCTGCGGAGCCTCGGGCGGATTCGGCAGGAATATCGCTTTTTCCGCCCTTGGCCCCGAGCGTGCCGGTGCGTCGTCGGCCGAGTGGGCGGCCGATTCAGCAGCTTCACGGCGGCTACCTCGCCGCGCACGAAGCTGACGTAGACCGTGCGCAGGCTCAGTCCGCCCAGCATCCAGCGTCCCCGGCAGACCGTGATGACACTCGCGCCCGCAACCGCGTCACGGTCGGCACGCGCGCGGGAGATCGCGACCATCCGCGAGCTGATCGGCACGGAGGTCACGGAGAGGTAGAGTCTGCGCATGTCGAGTCCCTATCCCTGGTACTTCGTCATCGATGGTCGCCCCATCAAGGTCGTGGCGAAGGACGGAGGTGCCGACGTCCTCGCGCTCGATCCGGCCACCGGAGCGATGGTCTCCGCCCCGCAAGTCGAGCGGGCGGCGTACATGAATCTGCTCGATCGACTTCGGCAGCCGCTCCTCGAGGGCTACGCGACCGCAGCGCTGCGCTGGGAATCGACCGGCGATAACGAAGAGCCGTATCGACTCGCCGTGGGCGGGCACGAGCTCACGATCCGGCTGGGTGCCTTCCCCGATGAAGCGATGTACCTGCTGCACATCGACGGACAAGGGGTCTACGCGATCGATGACTGGCCTGCCGCGTGGAAAAAGCCCGGGGCCTGCACGAGAAACCTATGCTCGAACGATGGTTGGGTCGTCGACAGTCGCACGCTCGCGTCCGATCCCAGCGATCACGATGCGCCCATCCTGCCCAAGCTCGGCTGCACGAACCTGATGTGCGGACTGTGCTATCAGAAGGTGCGCAGCGTCGGCGGCGTGATCCCGCGGGAGGTGCACGGTGGCATCGACACCCGGGCGCTGTTCGAGGACCTCGGCGCTTCCACCCTGCTCGTGCCGAGCACGCAGTTTCGGCTCTACGTGTGTCACTGCGCGTATCACCTCGAGGGTGGCGAGCGCCCCCTCGACGACAAGGAGGGCGTACAAGTCGCGACGCAGTGGACCTGCGTCGGCCATCCCATCGCCGAGCTGCCGCATGTGTTCGATGGTGTGAGCGTCACCGCCGACAACCTCGCCGGGGTCGTCGCGCGAGCGCTGGCGAACGAGCTGCCGGCGGACCTGCGCGAGAGCGACCAGCGCGATGGAGTGTGGGCTGCCCGGCTCGCGATCCGCCTCGAGGGCACGCCGCACCAAGAGCCCGTGGTCGCGGCGGCAGCCGCGCACCTCACCCACCCCGACGCGAGGATCCGATCGCGCGCGGTGCAGTTCTTCGTCAACGCGCCGCACTTCGCCAATCACATGCACGCGGACGTCTTGCTCGGCCAGCACCCCGAACTGTTCGTCGACGTGCCGAACCCGCTCGGCGTGATGAACTTCGAGAGGACGCTCGAGTTCCTCGTGTGGCGGGTTTCCGGATCTGAGTTCCCGGTCAACCCGGCGCTGCGCGAGCTCGCGCACTCCTTCGCACTCGACCCCAAACGCTCCAGCAAGGTGTTGTTCATCGCGCTCGTGCAGAACGACGCGGCGTGGTTTGCGGACAACGCTGCGCGGCTGTCGGCGGCGAACCCCGAACGAACGAACGAACTGCTCCGTGCTGTGGATGGCTCGGGTCTGCCAGCGAGCGTCGCCGCGGCGATCAAGAATGCTGCGGGCGCCTAGCCTGACTGAGCCTTCACCAGCGGCCTATCCGGGAGTGGCGCTGAAGATGCTCAGTTGCTGAGTTCGAACCCGCCGCCGGTCGTCGCGACGTTGATCGCCACCGGTGTGCGCCCGGTGAGGAACAGCTTGTCGGCGCCGTTGAGCCCGAGCTTGCAGCTCGTCTTCGTCGCGGTGACGTAGACGTACTCCGGATTGGCGACGGTTCCGGTCGTCACGATCGTGATCGTGCCCTTGGCGTCGCCGCCCGTGCCCGTCGCTGTGCCGTTGTTGGGGTACTTGTGCGCGATCGCTCCACCGGATCAGACCCAGGCGCGATGGGCCGCCTCGACCTTAGCCCCGCGCGGGCGTAGCCTTCGAGCGGTTTGGTTCCGCTTCCGCCAGCATGTCGCCTCGAACACGAGCTCTGAGCCTGCCAGACCTCCGGCGCTTCGCGGTGGCAAGGAGCTTCGTGGAGTCCACGACCTTGGCGCGCGCCATCGACCGCCTGGGTTTCGTACAAGCTGATCCGATCCGCGCGCCGGCTCGGGCGCAGGATCTCACGCTTCGGCACCGGCTGGCAGGCTACCGCGTGGGCGATCTCGATCGCGCCTACGAGGAGCTTCCCGTGGAAGAAGACCATTTCGTCAACTACGGGTTTTTGCCGCGCCGGCACCTGGAGCTGATGCACCCGCGCACTCCGCAGCGGACATGGGACGCGCCGACGCGCCGGCTCTCCGCACGGGTGCTCGCGTTCGTTAGGGAGCGGGGCGAAGCGCATCCGCGCGAGGTCGACGAGCGCTTCGCGCACGGCACGGTCCAGAACTACTGGGGTGGCACTTCGAACGCCACTACGCACCTGCTCGACGGGATGCACTACCGCGGGCTCTTGCGGGTGGTCCGACGGGAAGCCGGGATCCGGGTGTACGCGGCGCGAAAGCCTTGGCGAGGGCGCTGCTCCGCCGAGACGCGCCGGCAACAGGCCGAGGCGCTGCTCGCGCTGGCCTTGAAGCTGTATGCGCCGGTGCCCGCCGCGACGCTCGGGCAGCTCGCCAGCCGATTGCGCCACTCGGCGCCGCAGCTCGTGACGGAGCTTCGTGCTGCGCTCGCTCGGGCACGCACCACGCTCCCACGTGCCCGGGCCGGAAGCGTCGACTGGTACTGGCCGGAGGGCGAAGAGCCTCGCGACGTCGCCGACTCGCCGGTCGAACGGGCCCGCTTCGTCGCACCCTTCGACCCGGTCGTCTGGGATCGACATCGTTTCGAGCTCTTCTGGGGCTGGGCGTACCGATTCGAGGCCTACACTCCGGCCAAGAAGCGCAAGCTCGGGTACTACGCGCTGCCACTACTGTTTCGCGATCGAGTCGTCGGCTGGGGCAACCTGGCAGAGCGGGATGGCGCGCTCATGGTCGATGTCGGCTACGTCACGGGCCGCCCGCCGCGCGATCGCGCGTTCCATCGCGAACTCGACTCGGAGATCGAGCGAGTGCGCTGGTTTCTCGGCGGATGACCGGATCATCGATCCGAAGTTTCTGATCGATCCGACGTCTCTCGTGGATTCGCGCGCGCTGGCCCGAGGCAGCGTTTCCACGATGAGACCCGACGGCGACTAGGTCGCTGCGGCTCCCGGCGCGAGTCAGGCTCTCGCGACCCTCGCTGCCGCTGCCACGTCCGATCTAAGCTCGCAGCCGATGCCAGCGCCTGGGAGCCACGAGACGATCAGGTCGGCCGGGAGGGCGACGTGACCCGCGGCCGTTGGGCCTTTGTCGCCGCAGTCGCCGTGGGCGTGCTGCTCCTGCTGGCGCGGCCCAAGAGCGCTACTGAAGACGCCCGCGCCGCCTTCGACCGCCTCGCAACAGCGCTGGCTCCCCGGGCGAGTGAGACCCCCGAGGCGCGGAGCGCGCGCCTGACGGTCGAGCTGACGACCCTGCTCACCGCGGAGGTGAGCGTCCTGCTTCCGAGTGGCGAAGAGCTCCAGGGGCGCGCCGAGGTCATCGGCAAGACCCTCGCATTCGTTCGCGCCCGCACCCCGGTGATCACGTTGCGCGAGATTCGCACATCTCGGATCGACGACCTGCGATCGCTCGTGTCGTTCGAAGTGCTCGTATCCGACTCCCATGTGCGGGATCTGCACGCCGCTCCGCGCGCGGGATCCGCGCAGATGCTGCGCGATCGAGACGGGTACCGGGTCGAACGCCTCGAGATCGGGGCCGAAACCCGGGCCGAGCCCGAACCGCGCCCCTGACGCCAGGGTCTTGCCGTCGAGCGGACCACGCCGTAGCTTCGCGGGGCTGCTGGGGCAGAAGAATGGGGAGCGAGGGGCTCGTCGAAGCCGAGTGCCAGGCGCGGGTCGGAAGCCGACTCGCGAGCAAGTGGGACATCGATCGCCTGCTCGGCGTCGGCGGCATGGCCGCGGTGTACGCGGCAACCCACAAGAACGGGCGCTCGGCCGCGCTGAAGCTGCTCCACGCCGCGCATTCGTCGACGCCCCAGGTGCGTGAGCGCTTCCTGCGCGAGGCCTACATCGCCAACAAGATCCATCACCCGGGCGTCGTGCGCATCGACGACGACGCCTGCACCGAAGACGGGCTGCCCTTCTTGGTGATGGAGCTACTCGATGGCGAATCCCTCGAGCAGGTTCGGGTTCGCCGAGGCGGCAAGCTGCCCGCCGGCGAGGTCATGCGCCTCGTCGAGCGGGTGCTCGACGTGATGGAGGAGGCCCACGCGGTCGGCATCGTGCATCGCGATCTGAAGCCCGAGAACATCTTTCTGACCCGCGAGGGTGAGATCAAGGTCCTCGACTTTGGCATCGCTCGCCTGGTCGAGGCGGATGAGGGCCAGAGCCGTACGCGAACCGGGCTGCTGATGGGGACGCCGACCTTCATGGCGCCCGAACAGGCGCTGGGCCGATGGTCCCAGGTGGACGGGCGGACGGATCTCTGGGCCATCGGCGCCATTGCGTTCAACTTGATCACGGGGCGCGTGGTGCACGAAGCGCCGAGCGGCAACGAGACCTTGGTCCTCGCGGCCTCTCGCCCGGCTCCATCGCTCGCGCGCCATTCCGACGCGCCGCTAGCGGTGGTCCGTTGCATCGATCGCGCGCTGGCCTACGATCGGAGCAAACGCTTCGACGACGCGGCGACCATGCACGGCGACGTGCTGCGGGTGCTCTCGGAGCTGCCACGCGAGTCGGTGCCGGCGCCGACGGCCGGGGGCCCCGCGGCCGCTCCCGGCGCGCGCGTCCCAAAGCTCGAACTCGACTCGGCGGGCGCACCCCCACCCAACCCCGATCCTGCGCAAGAAAGGCCCAGGGAGAGCGGCGGCGACGCCCTCGACGCCTTCGACGAGCGCTTCACGGGGTCCGGCGACGTGGCCGGGCTGGCAGAGGCATTTCGACAGCTGGAGAACGCGCTCTTCACTCGCCAGCAATACGGCGCGAGCCACCCGGAGACCGGCCGCCAATTCGAGCGAGCGCTGTCCGCCTGCGAGCACGCGCTCGCGCAGAGCGACGACGCCTTGGTCTGGCGGGTCACACCCTACGCCTTCACGCTCGCGGGCAGCGTCGTCTGGGAACCCCGAGCGCCCTTCGATCGCGTGCCCTACCAGCTCTTCGCCGACGGCCTTCGCCTCTTGGGCTTCGTGCGGGGCGTGCGCCACCAAGAGGTGATGGAGCTGTTGCGCATCATCACGCTGGACAGGGTGCGAGATCTCGCCCCCGACGACGACTTCGTGACGGTGCTCTGGGACGCCGGGTTCGAGCACATCGTGTATCAGGCCATCGACACCTTCAGCGAGGGCGAGCAGGCCAGTCGCGCCGCGTTCGAAAAGGCGGCGAACGAAGTCAGCGCTCTCGTGCGCTTCGACGCGAGCTTTCAACTGGAGGAGTGCTGGCAAGATGCCCGCGGCGGTCCGGCCCAAGAGACAGCGCCAGCTCGCGAACAACGACTTCGCCATTTGCTCACGCTCGGCGAGACCCGCGACCGCGCGGCCTTGGTCCAGGCGGAGTCGTTCCAGATGCGCGATCTGGCCTCGGAGGGCGACCTACGCCACGCGCTCGAGCTCGACGAGGCGACGCTGCAGGTCGTGCGCGCGCAGCTCAGCGATCGGCTGCGGCTCGACGCCCGCTTCGTGCCGGTCCTCGCCGATGCCTACCGCGCCGGCCGAGCGCTTGGCAGTGCGAGCGCGGTCAGCGTGCCACTGCGCGCCGCCATGGACGGTCTCGCGACGTCGTCCCTCTCCTCAGCGGTGCGCCTGGTGAGCGCCCTCTTCGCGGCCTTCGAAGACCGAGAGGCTCCGGGCGAAGCCGCGTCGCTGCGCGGCTGCTTGGCTCGAGAAGTGGTCTCGGATCAGGCGCTGCGGGCGCTTCTCGCCGAAGCCTCGTCGCCCGACGCCGATGGCGCCGTCGTCGGTCTCTTGCGGGAGCTGCTGGCCGTCGCCGACGGCTCGTTCGTTCCCGCTGTCCTCGAGCTCTTCGTTCAAGGGAGTGCGGCGGCTTTCGGCGATGCGGTCCACGCCTACCTGACCCGGTCCGCCGAAAACAACGAAGAGGTCCTGGCAGCTGCCTTCGCCGAAGCGGATCTGGACCCCGGCCTCGCGCTCGTCCGCATCCTCGGACGCCTGGCCACCCCCGCTGCGCGTGAGGCCATGCTGCGCGCGGCCGAGAGCCCTCACGCGGTGCTCCGCATCGAGGCCTTGTCCCACGCGGACGCCGGCAGCGAGCGCTTGCGCCTCGAGCTCCGCGCCCTGATCGAGGACCCGGCGCCGGAGGTGCGCAACGTGGCCCTCAGAACCATTCGCGAACGCCAGATCCGGGCGGCTGGTCCGTACCTCGCCATGAGGGTCAAATCCGCCGGCTTCGACAAGCTGCCGCTGGAAGAGCGCCGGCAGATCCTTTTCTCACTGGCGGCGCTGGCCCCGGCGCGGGCGGAGGAGCTCTGCGTCGAGATCCTCGAGGACTCGCGGCTGCTCACGCTGGGGTCCCATGAGGACAGCCGCGCGCTCGCCGCCGAGCAACTGGGGCAGCTCGCGTCTTCGCGGGACTCCCTCGCTGCCCTCGAAGATGCGTGCACCGGGCGCTTTCGCTACAGCGAACGCGTGCGAAACTCCGCCGTGTCCGCCCGCGAGCTGGCGGTCGTGCGCCTCTCGCTGCAGCCAGCGGCTCCGCGCAGCAGTTCCACACCACTTCCAAGCAACGGCGTCGCCGACCCGTCGGACTCAGCGGCTTTCCGGAGGGGTTCTTGAGCGCGGCCGCTCCGCTCTTGCCGAGCCTGGCCCCCAACGCCTTGGCGGAGCAGATCCAAGATCGCGGCGCGGACGTCACCTTGGCCGTCTTCCGGCTCGCCAAGAACGCCTTGGTGCACCAGATGGACAACGACGCCGTGACGGAGTCCATGGCCAGAGCGCTGGAGACCCTCACGGCGTTCGCCCGCGAAGTGGGCAGCGCGGCGACCGTCACCTTCGCCGACGACACCATCTTCGTGTGCGGTCAGCTGCTCCGAGCGTCGCGAGGCGTGTACGAGTCCGCGACCGAGCTCGGGAAGATCTTGGCACGAGCGGGCGTCTCGGAGCTGAGCTTCGAGCCCCACCTCACGAGCGAGGGACTGTACGCCTTTGGTGAAGCGCTGGCCGTGGCCTTGCGCGATCCCGAACGCCGGCAAGCCCTGGTGAACGCCAAGATCCCGGGCGTTTCGCTCAGAGCCGTGGAGCCCGCGCTGCTGCAGCGCCGGCAAGACGACACCAACTTGCCCTCCGAGCGCGTGGTGCGCTTCTACGCCACCGCGCTGGTGGCCATGCGCCGCTTCTACGACGACGTCTCGGCGGGGCGCCGTCTCGTCCCGCATCGAGTCAAGCGCCTCGCTCAACGCATGGTCATGCTGGTCGAAGAGAAGAACCCGGCTTTGCTGGGAATCTCCGCTCTCGCGTCCGCGCACCGTGACACCGCCGCCCGTTCGGTACAGACCGCGATCCTCGCCGCGCTCTTGGCGCGCGAGATCACGACCGAGCGCCAGCACCTGGTGCGCCTCGCGACCACCGCGCTCTTGGCCGACAGCGGGCGGCGACGACTCGAAGCGCGTTCACCGAGCCCGCTTGGCGGCCTGTCGGACAGCGACGAAGCATTGGTGCCTGCCGTCACCGCGTTGGTTTGCGTCGCGACAGGCGGCATCAACCCCCACAGCGCGGAGCGAGCCGTGACCGCCTACGAGACGACCTGGCTCGAGAGCCGCGTGTCCCACCCCGGCGCGAAGCTCCGCGAAGAGCCCCTACCTCAAGCCGAGATCCTCGTGTTCGTGCGCAAGCTCGTCGACCATCTCGCACCGCACGACGCACGCGACGCGCTCTCTCCAGCAGAAGCGCTGGATGCGATGGCCGCGGACCGCACCACCGATCGCTTCCTGCTCCAGCTCCTGGTGCGCACGCTGGGACTGATCCCCGCCGGCAGCGTGGTCGAACTCGACTCCGGCGAGTGGGCCGTGGTGATCGGCTCGTCACCGCGATCCGCCACGCAGCCGGTCTTGCGGGTGGTGACCGATGCGCGCGGTCAGCCGCTCTCGTCCGCCACCGAACTCGATCTCGGCGCCCGCCCGGAGGGTCGCCCGCTGGCCGCGATCCGCCGTGTGCTCTCGGCGCGAGAGACGCGGTTCAACGTGGCACGCGCGTTCGTTTGAGATGAGGCGCCGGACGGTCGGCCGAACATGCTCGAACGACTTCGAAAATGACCTACGCGCCGGATCCATCTCGCGTTAGCCTCTCGCGATGAAGGTCTCTGCTTTCTTGGGCGTGGTCGTGACCAGCGGCGCTTCGGCGGTGCTCTTGGCGGGAGGTTGCGGCAGCTCCAACTCCGGCGGCTCCGGACTCGGTCCGGACTCGGGGCTCGGGGGCGAGGCGGGCTACGGCGTGGGTGGCGAGGCCGGCTACGGTGCCGGAGGGACCGGCGGCAGCGCCGGCGGTCCGATCGGAGGCCCGGCGCCGCCAGCGGACATCAAGGAGAAGCTCGATGAGTTGGCGTTGATCTGCATCACGTCGGATGTGAACTACGTCGGCGATCCCGTAGACTCGAAGCTGCTCGGAGCTGCTCGGGACAAGTTTGCTCAAGGTGCAACGGATCTGCCGCTGTCCACCTCAGGCTGCACGCGCATGTTCGTGGACCGCGACGTAACGAGCGTGAAGAGCGTCTGGATCGTCTCGCCGCCCTACGCGGTCGTGACGACCACCGATCCGACCCAGCTGTCGCCCTACACCGGTGCGCTCTCGGCTTGGGTCCCCTCGGCCACCGGCGAGAGCTTCTACGCGGACATGAATGCCGACCAGTTCTTCGAGTACCGCACTACTTCAGCGTACGAGAAACAGTCGGTGGCCGAGGTGCACGCGACTGCGGGTGGGGTGCAGTGGCGGCGAACGGTGACGCTCACGGCGGACCAGTGGTTCTACGACATCAAGGTCGAGCGCTTCGATACCGGCGGCGCGCCGGAGGTCACGACGACCTGGGCCCCCGTGAGCCAGGCGGTCTGCGAATTCCCCAAAGACAAGCCCCCGGTCAAGGACCTCAACAGCAAGCAGCCGGCCAAGGACTCCCAGACGCGCGACTGCTCAGATGCAGAGCGCGAGAGCCTCATGGAGACGCTCGGAACCGCCGCTTCCAAGGGCGCCGAGTGTCTGTCTGCGATGGGACGGAACGCTCAGGGGCACGAAGTGCTCAACATCTTCACGCACAAGTTGCAGAAGATCGAGTGCACCGATGTCGACCAGGGCTTCATTGCCTTCAACGACCGCGGCTTTGCCAACCTGTACAACAACAAGAAGTTCCGTCTGGCGTTCCACACGAAGATGTTCAAAGAATCGCCCACACACGCGGAATCCTTGGGGACCGCGTTTCACGAACTCCTGCACTTCGACGGAACCCACGACGCCAATACGGAGGCGGCCTTGAAGGACAATGACGACGCCCGCCGCCTGTCGGATCCGACCGAGGCCTGCGAGTACGCCTGTTTCGGCACCTCGCCGACCGAGTGTCACATCGCGGCCTGTCTCGGGAAGAAGTTGAGCACGTCGTGGAAGGGCAAGAAGTGCGAGGGAACCCTGGACCCGAAGATCCTGAGCGACCTCTCCGCGGTGCGGGGAAAACTGATCCCGGGCTGCACCACCCATCAGCAGATCGGCGCGGTCTGCGACGACACCTTCGCTGAAGGCAAAGTGCAGTTCTGCGACACCCTGCTCGAGTGCAACCTCTACTGCAACGGCGACTGCAAGAGCAAAAGCGTCTCGTGCCTCGCAGATTGCCGCTGAAGGCTGCCACTGGCGTCGGAGCGCTCGACAGGCAGGCTCCGGCGGCAGCGTTCCACCTCGCCCGCGAACGTCTCCAGCCAACGCTTGCCCCCGGCCGAGCGCCGATCTACGCGCTCGACCTGTCATGAAGATCCACGAGTACCAGGGCAAGCAGATCTTCGCGAAGTACGGCATTCCGGTGCCGAAGGGCTACCCGGCCTTCAGCACCGAAGAAGCCGAGTCCGCCGCGAAGCGATTGATCGACGAGACCGGGATGCCGGTGGTGGTCGTCAAGGCGCAGATCCACGCCGGCGGTCGCGGCAAAGGCGGCGGCGTCAAGGTCGTCAAAGACGGCCCGAAGGCGGCCCGCGAGACCGCAAGCTCGCTACTCGGCATGCAGCTCGTGACGCACCAGACCGGCCCCGGCGGCCAGAAGGTCCGCCGTCTCTACATCGAGCAAGGGCTCGACATCGCGCGCGAGCTCTACCTGGGCATGGTCGTCGACCGCGAGAAGAAGCGCATCGCCATCATGGCCAGCACCGAGGGTGGCGTCGAGAT
The DNA here is from genome assembly GCA_963716725.1 of uncultured delta proteobacterium. Lineage (GTDB taxonomy): Bacteria > Myxococcota_A > Polyangia > Polyangiales > Polyangiaceae > JADJKB01. The sequence continues at coordinate 57,746 of CAVQUB010000030.1, read as the reverse complement.
CGAGAAGGTCGCGGCGGAGACCCCGGAAAAGATCCTGACCGAGCACATCGATCCCGCGCTCGGCCTCGGCGCCTGGCAAGCCCGCAAGCTGGCCTACGGTCTCGAAATCGGCAAGGGCAGCCCCAAGCCCAAGGAGACGGTCAAGCAGTTTGCCGACATCGTCGCCAAGCTCGGGCGGCTCTTCGAGAAGGAAGACTGCTCGCTGCTCGAGGTCAACCCGCTGATCGTCACCAAGGCTGGCGACGTGGTCGCCCTCGACTCGAAGATCAACTTCGACTCGAACGCCGAGGCCCGTCACCGCGAGTGGGACGAGCTCGAGGACAAGGACGAAGAAGACGCCGTGGAGCTCGAGGCGAAAGAGGCTGGCCTCTCCTACATCAACCTCGACGGCGACATCGGTTGTCTGGTGAACGGCGCCGGTCTCGCCATGTCCACCATGGACATCATCAAGCACTTCGGCGGTGAGCCGGCGAATTTCCTGGACGTCGGCGGAGGCGCCACCAAAGAGCAGGTCACCAAGGCCTTCAAGATCATCCTTCACAGCGACGAGGTGAAGGGCATCTTCGTCAACATCTTCGGCGGCATCATGAAGTGCGACGTCATCGCCGAAGGCGTCGTGGCCGCCGCCAAGGAAATCGGCCTGTCGGTGCCCTGCGTCGTGCGCCTCGAGGGCACCAACGTCGAATTGGGCAAGAAGATCCTCGAACAGAGCGGCCTCACGCTCGTCTCGGCCACCACCATGGCCGACGGCGCCAAGAAGATCGTCGACCTCACGCGCGGCGCCTGAGCGAAAGCACACGAACCATGGCAATCCTCGTCAACAAGCAGACTCGCCTCGTCATCCAGGGCATCACCGGCTCGGCCGGTTCCTTCCACGCCAAGCAGTGCATCGCCTACGGCACCCAGGTCGTCGCCGGCTGCACGCCGGGCCGAGGCGGAGAGACCTTCGAGGCCGAGGGCCCCGACGGCAAGAAGGTGAAGATCCCGGTCTTCGACACCATGGCCGACGCCGTGAAGCAGACCGGCGCCGACTCGTCGTGCATCTTCGTTCCAGCCCTCGGAGCCGCGGACTCGATCCTCGAAGCCGCCGACGCCGGCTGCCGCCTCGTCATCGCCATCACCGAAGGCATCCCGGTGATGGACATGATCCGCGCACGTCGCGTGCTCGAAGGCCGAAACGTGCGCCTGGTCGGCCCGAACTGCCCCGGAGTGATCACGCCGGGCGAATGCAAGATCGGCATCATGCCGGGACACATCCACAAGCCCGGCAAGATCGGCGTGGTCAGCCGTTCGGGCACCCTCACCTACGAGGCCGTCGGTCAGCTCACGGCGCTGGGCATCGGCCAGAGCACCTGCGTCGGCATCGGTGGCGATCCGGTGAACGGCACCGACTTCGTGGATGTTCTCAAGCTGTTCAACGAAGATCCGAACACCGAGGGTGTGATCATGATCGGCGAGATCGGTGGAACCGCCGAAGAGCACGCGGCCGAGTACATCAAGGCCCACTTCAAGAAGCCCGTGGCGGGCTTCATTGCGGGCACCACCGCACCCGAGGGCAAGCGCATGGGTCACGCCGGCGCCATCATCAGCGGCGGCAAGGGCACCGCGGCAGACAAGATCGCCGCGCTCATTGCGGCGGGCGTGAAGGTCGCCCCAACGCCGAGCGACATGGGCACAACGCTGAAGAGCATGCTCTGATCGCTCGGCCCGGTCACAGCGGCTGCATCTCGCTCCACCCACGTCGCTCCGGATACTCGCGCCAAGGCCCCTCGCAGCCTGGACGCGCCGCGCAGGCTTCGCAGGGCGGGCCGTGCGCTTTGCCTTCGGCAACTCGCCACGCCGAATAGTCGAGCCGACCCGCGAGGTCGCTGACGGTGGTGAGGGGAATGCACGCCTCCACTGCGAGCTCCTCCATGCCCCGCAGGAAGCAAACCGGGATCGCTTCGGTGCACAGTCGGACACCGTGCTCGAGAGCAACGCCGCGCGCACGCCGAAGCGGCTCCACCACCGCCGAGAGGCGCGGCACGACCTCGTCGAACTCCTCGAGCGCCGTCCCCACCGGGTGCACGAAGGCGAGCTGCGCCGAGCGTACGCCGAGGCCCGCCAGCAGCTCGACGGTCTCCCCCAGCAGTTCGACGTTGCTTCGAGTGATCACGCTGTTGGTGAGGACGGAAAGCCCGGCCGTGACCGCGTTCTCGATGCCGCGGGTGGTCTCGTCGAAGCTGCCCGGAGCTCGGGTCAGCGCGTCGTGCACCTCTGCGGTGGGTCCGTGGAGTGACGGAGAAATCTCGGTCACGCCAGCCTCGACCAGCCTCGCGAGCACGTCGGGGTACGCCAGCATGCGCCCGTTGGTCTGCAGTTGGATACTCGAGAATCCGAGCTGGCTCGCCGCGCGCACCAGCGGCACCAGCTTCTTGTAGAGCGTGGGTTCTCCGCCGGTGAGCACCAGCCCGGTGGCCTCAGGTCGAGCCGCGCGGAGCTCGGACAAGAGCTGCTCGGGGGGACGCGCGGCGCACTCCGTTCGCTTCTCGCCCTGGGCGCAGAATAGACAACGGTTGTTGCAGGCGAAGCCGAGCTTGAGATCCAATCGTCGCGCGGCTTTCACATTCGAACACTAGCACGCTACGCTTGTGCCCATGCAGCTCGCGAAGTTGGGGACACGCCCGAAGCGACCGGACAACCTGGTGCCGGTGCGGCATCGGAAAGTTGGTGCCGCGGTGCTGCTCACCACCCACTTCGGCGACTGGGTCTTCGTCAGCGAGCAGGAGTTCGCCGGCCTCATGCAGGGCCAGCTCGAGAGCGGCTCCGAGCTGGAGCGCCGTCTGCGCGACAAGGGCTTCTTGGTCGACTCCCTCGATTCGAACGCGCTGGCCCAGCGCCTGCGGCACAAGAAGTCCTTCTTGCGCTACGGGCCCAACCTGCACGTGCTCGTGGTGACCCTTCGCTGCAACGCGACCTGCGTGTATTGCCACGCCAGTCGCGCCCCGATGGACCGTGTGGATACCGACATGTCGCGGGAGACGGCCGAGAAGTGTGTGGATCTCGCTCTGCGCTCCACGGCCCCGCGTATCACTCTGGAGTTTCAGGGCGGCGAGCCGCTGGCGAATTTCCCTGTGGTGCAGCACGCCATCGAGTACGCGCTGGCAAAGAACCGCGCCTACGGCAAGGAGCTCGAGTTCACCATGGTGTCGAACCTCTCGCTCATGGACGACGAGCGCCTCGACTACCTGGTCCGGCACAAGGTGCAGATTTGCACCAGCATCGACGGGCCGCCCGCGCTGCACGACAAGCAGCGGATCTTGGCCGGCGGCAGCGCCTTCGACAAGGCAGCGCACTGGATCCGCGCGATCAATCAGCGCTACGTGGACCTCGGTCTCGACCCGACCCTGTACCACGTCGAGGCCTTGATCACGGTCACGCGCGCAGCATTGGACCATCCGCGGCAGATCGTGGACACCTACCTCGAGCTCGGCTGTCGAGCGCTGTTCTTGCGACCCCTGGATCCATTCGGTTTCGCCAGCGAGACCTCGCACAAGATCGAGTACGCGCGCCGGAGCTACCTGGACTTCTATCGGGAGGCCGTCGACTACATGCTCGAGAAGAACGCCGCGGGCTCTGAGATCCTCGAGCGCTACGCGGCGATCTTTCTGACCAAGATCCTCACCGACGACGATCCGAACTTCTTGGACATCCGATCACCCTGCGGGGCGGGCATCGGTCAGCTCGCCTACAACTACGACGGCAGCCTGTTCACCTGCGACGAGGGGCGCATGTTGCACGAGATGGGCGACGACCTCTTCATGCTCGGCACGGCAGGCGAGGCCAAGTACCGCGAGCTGATGACGCACGACACGGTGAGAGCCATGCTGGCCGCATCCAACCTCGACGCTCAACCCGACTGCGTGAGCTGCACCTACGCGGCCTACTGCGGCATCTGTCCGGTGCACAACTACGAGACCCAGGGCTCGCTGCACGGGCGCATGCGAGAGAGCGACTGGTGCCAGGTGCACAAGGGCATCCAGGACTACCTGTTCGAGAAGCTGCTCCAAGACGATGCCGAGGTGGTCCGGACGCTCACGCGCTGGACGACCTCCCGAGAACGCTCACACTTTCTCCAGCAGTGCGCGGCCAGTTGATCGCTGGGCAAGAGCCGCACAAACCCCCACTGACCGGGTGCTCAGCAGGCAGTTCTCTGTTGATCGGGGCCCGGCCCTGCCGTAAGAGGCCCGCCCATCGGGCGGGATAACCTAGCGAAAATCATCGGAGTTACCATGGCGACCCAGCGAACGCTCTGCATCATCAAGCCCGACGCCGTCGAGAAGCGCGTCCAAGGACACATCCTCCAGCGACTGCTGGTCGAGGGTTTCGGGGTGGTGGCCATGCGCCAGACCCACCTCACGCGCGTGCAGGCCGAGGGCTTTTACGCGGTCCACCGCGAACGGCCGTTCTTCGACGAGCTGTGCACATTCATGACCCGCGGGCCGGTCGTGCTCGTCGCCCTCCAGCGCGACAACGCCGTCCAACACTACCGAGACGTGATCGGTGCGACGGACCCGGCCAAGGCTACCGAGGGCACGATTCGCAAACTCTACGGAACGAACGTGGGCGAAAACGCCTGTCACGGCTCGGACTCCGAGGAAAATGGCGTGAAAGAGTGCGCCTACTTCTTCCCTGGTCACGACCTGCTCTGAGCCCCACAATTCCGCCCAATGCCGAGCGGAACCTCCGACGCGACACCCGAAGGGGAACGGCTCGCGGCTGCGCGCGGGAATCTGCGTGACGCCCTCGGGAGCGTGAAGAACCTCCTTCGCGGCCTGCAGAGCGTTCGCGTCGGGCCCCGCTCCATCGAGGGCGTCTTGCCCGAAGTCGGTGACTCCGGCGCCGCGATCGAGGCAAACATCCGCATCGTTCTCGAAGCGGTGGCCAAGCGGCTGCCGGGAGGTCGCGCGGCGGTCGACGAGCTGCTCGACTGGATCGCGCCACGCACTCGCGAGCTCGAGCGGACGCTGGTGGGCGCATCGGGAAAACCTGTCAACGCCAAGGCTCGCCTGGCGCTCGAGCAGTCGGTCGCCCGCCTGTGCCTGGAGCTCGAGGTGGGTCGAGCGTTGGTCGATCTCTTGGACGACGCCGTGTCCGGGAGCCATGTGGCCCTCGAACTGTCGGACTTCCTGCGCAACGCAGCCATGTCTCACGGCGACGGTGCTCAGATCAAAGTGGGCATCGAACCGGGACTGTCTGGAGAGGTCTCGGTCAACCCACGCGTGTGTGGTCTGGTGTTGGGGATCGGCGCGAGCCTCGTGCACCGACACACCCAGAGCACGCCCATCGTGCGGCGCGGTTCCGACAGCTGCCTCGTGATCGAGGTCGGCGATTCGCTGGCAGAGATAGTTTCATTGCCGACCCTCCCCCTCGTCGAGCCCACGCTGGCCTGCGCCCGGGCCGCGGCAGATGGCTGTTCAGCGCGCCTCGAGTGGGACGAGAGCATTCCTCGGGTCTCGTTGCTGATGTCCGCCTGACGGATTTCGTTCTGCTCCCGGTCGATTCGGGCTATCCACGCCAGTCGTGGAAGCCTCCGACGTCCGCCCGTTGATCGAAGCAGCCTTCGCGAACCGCGCTCTCCTCGAGGAGCCGCGTCACCGCGCCGCAGTCCATGCGGCCATCGCGCTCTTGGACGAAGGCAAGATCCGCGTGGCCTCCCCCCTCGGGCCGGGGAGCTGGCAGACCCACGCCTGGGTGAAGCAAGCCGTGCTGCTTTATTTCAGCGTCGCCGAGATGCGCCGCCTCAGAGCCGGGCCCATCGAGTTCTTCGACAAGATCCCGCTCAAGCAGGGCCTCGCCGCCGCGGGCGTGCGCGTCGTCCCGCCGGGCACCGTGCGCTACGGCGCGTTCATCGAAGCCGGAGCCATCGTGATGCCCGGCTACGTCAACATTGGTGCCCGGGTCGGAGCCGGCAGCATGGTGGACACCTGGGCCACCGTCGGCTCCTGCGCCCAAATCGGGAGGAACTGCCACCTGTCGGGCGGTGTGGGCATCGGCGGCGTACTCGAGCCGCCGGGGGCTCAGCCGGTGATCGTCGAAGACGGCTGTTTCATCGGCTCCCGCGCCATCGTCGTGGAGGGCGTGTTGGTCGAGAGCGAAGCGGTGGTTGGCGCCGGAGTCACGCTCACCGCGTCGACCCCCATCGTCGATGTGACCGGCAGCGAACCCGTAGAGCACCGCGGCCGGGTCCCGGCCCGAAGCGTCGTGATCCCGGGGATGCGCCCCAAGAAATTCCCCGCCGGAGAGTACATGGTGCCCTGCGCCCTGATCATCGGTCAGCGCAAAGACAGCACCGACAAGAAGACTAGCTTGAACGCGGCGCTCCGAGAGTTCAACGTTGCCGTCTGATGCAGCTCGCCCAAACGCTGCTCTGGTTGTGTGAAACCCCGTCGTTCATCGGGGAGGAGCGCGCGCTGTGCGACGCTGTCGTGGCTCGCCTCGCCGGAGTGCCGCTGGCGGCGCCCATCCGCCGCTTCGGCGACTCCATTGTGGTGCCACTGACGCGGGGCAGCGGCGGCCCGAAGCTGGCCCTGCTGGGGCATCTCGACGTCGTGCGCACCGAGCACGAGCACCCGCCGGGGATAGAGGGCGATCGCCTCTACGGTCCGGGGGCGGCGGACATGAAGAGCGGGCTCGCGCTGATGCTCGAGTTGGCCGAGCGCACCGAACGGCACCGCGTGGACCTCACTCTGGTCTTCTACGCGCGGGAGGAAGGTCCCTTTGCCGAGAACGAGCTCGGGCTGGTGCTCGCAGAAGATCCCGAGCTCGCACACGTGGACTTCGCCATCGCCCTCGAGCCCAGCGACAACAAGCTGCAGCTGGGATGCGGCGGCTCCGTGCACGCCAAGCTGTCTTTCCGCGGTCGCACGGCCCACTCGGCGCGACCTTGGCAGGGCGAGAACGCGATCCAGAAAGCCGCGGCGTTGCTTTCTCGCCTGAACGCCCTGGAGCCGGAGCGCGTCCGCGTGGACGAGCTCGAGTGGGTCCACGTCACCAGCGCAACGCTGGCCAGCGGCGGTCGCGGACGCAACGTGATCCCGGACCTCTTCGAGCTCAACCTCAATCGCCGATTCGGACCCGATCGCGGACTGGATCAAGTCCAAGCGGAGGTGCTCGCGCTGGTCGCCGGCGAAGCGGATGTCGAGTTCATCGATTTGTCGCCCGCCGCTCACCCGCACCGACACCACCCCCTCGCGGAGGCACTCGCCGCGAGCGGAGTCCACTCGGTGGAGCCAAAGCAGGCATGGACCGACGTCGCGCGCTTTGCAGCCCTCGGGGTGGCCGCGGTGAATTTCGGCCCAGGCGTCCAGGCTCAGGCCCACCAGAAGAACGAGTGGACGCTGATCTCGGGCTTGGTCGAAGGTCAGCGCATCCTCGCGCGCTTCCTCGAGCGTATCGAGGCCCAATGACCGACAAGGCGGTGGCGAAGCACCGTGCCGTGCGCCACCGAGCAGACGGGGCGTCCGAGCCCACCGACGACTTCGTGGTGGTGGAAGAGCCTCTCGAGATCCGCATCGCGGGTGAGACCTTCGCCATCACCATGCGCACCCCTGGCCAAGACGCCGAGCTGACAGCGGGATTGCTCTTGGGCGAGGGCCTGATCCGGAGCAAGCACGATCTCGGTGGACTGGCCCATTGCGGTCGTGCGGGCGACGAAGGATTCGGCAACACCATCGAAGTCACCGCAGCGCCGGGCACGCGGCTGGACGGAGAGCGTTTCGAGCTCGCGAGGCGCGGTACGCTCACCAACGCGAGCTGTGGGGTGTGTGGGCGACGTAGCATCGACGATCTGATGGACCGCGTCACCCCCATCGACGACAGTACGGAACTCGCGCGGACAATGCTCGCCGCGCTCACGACTCGGCTCGCAGCGGAACAGCCGGTATTTGCTCGAACCGGCGCGCTGCACGCCGCGGGCGTCGCCGACGCGCAAGGCAAGTGGCTGCTGGTCCGCGAAGACGTGGGTCGGCACAACGCCGTCGACAAAGCCGTCGGACGCCTGATCCTCGACGACGCGCTGCCCGCCCAAGGCAAGATCCTGGTCGTCTCCGGGCGCACCAGCTTCGAGATCGTTCAAAAGGCGGTCGTGGCGGGCTTCGCTGCGCTCGTTTCCGTCTCGGCGCCGACCTCCATGGCGGTGGCCACCGCGACGCGCGCGGGGCTCACCCTGATCGGCTTTTCGCGCGGGCCGAACTTCAACGTCTACGCGGGCGCCGGGCGGATCGTGGACTCAGATCACGCGCCTGCTCGGTGAGCACCTCGGGCCGCGCGCGTCGCGCATCGACGTGGTCAATGGCTTCATCGAGACCTACGAAGACCCGCTGGGCTACCGCGCGACCCACGAGTCCGTGGACAACATCGTGGACGCCTACGACGAGGCGTCGAAAGACAGCGGCGTGCTCAACGAGTTCGCGTTCTCCCCGGAGGAGGTCCAACTGGCCGATGAACACGGCACCGAGGGGCAGAACCTCAAGGTGGACATGCACGAACTGATCGGGCACGCCTCGGGGCAGTGGGAAGCGGGTGTCTCGGGCGAGGCGCTGAAGAACTACGGTTCGGCGCTGGAAGAAACGCGCGCCGATCCGGTCGGACTCTACTTCGTCATGGACAAGAAGCTGATGGACCTCCTACTCGCCCACTACAACCGAGAGCGGGTCCCGGCTACGGCGTACGTTCCAGGATCACAATCGCGCATGCTTGCGAACGACATGGGCGGTCATCCGTGGCGACGGCTGGGGCGAGAGTCGCGCGCTGCGTCGCACGGCCGGGCGCGGAGACTTCTATAGCCACGTCTCCATCGACGGCGATTTCGTAGACCGCCTTGCACGTTGCGGTTGTGTCCAACACCACCGGCGGTCCTGGTGACTCGCGGCGCACGGTTGCATCGCAGACGGGTACGTCTTGTTCACCTACTACCATGAGTACTCGGCTCGTACGACACGCCGTTTCGTTGTCGCAAGAACACGCTCCGACGAGGGCTATGAACAGCAAAGTACGAGTGACAAATCGCGTCATTGCTTGACCATGAAGACGAGGTTGCAGCCGCCCGATTCGCCGCAAGATGTGAAGCGCACCGGGCTGACAACGACTGAGCGTGCCTGATACCCGTCTGCGGTCACCATCACCTCATTGCTGGAGCTTCCGATGTTGATGTGCCAGACACTGGCACAGGCCTGGGCAGGAAAGGGCGACTCAATAAGAGCACAGACCGGATCGAGGTTGTCCGCGTCCAAGACGATCAGCCTCGTGCTCTTTCCTGTGTCGTCACAACCGCCACACGAAATTGACCCGCGCACGACAGCGAGCACGATCGCGACCTGCCGCAGCTTCATGGCAGTTTTTTCGCGAAAGACGAGAGTTGCTTCAAATCGTAACGAATAAGGTCGTCGTAGTATTGAGCGGGCTGCAGCAGGCCCGGCGTGGCCCGCATGACCAAGAGCGTGTCGTCAAAAACGGCGAGTGGCGTAGCGTAACCGTCCAGGCTGCCGTCAATGCTCCACGCCGACTTGTCCGTGACGTTGACCACGATCATCCGGGACGGCAATGGCGCGGTGCCGGCCTGCATCGCGACGTAGTTCCCGCCTCCGACGATGGGTTCTACGGAGTTGGCCACGGGCAAGGAAATGCTGTGTTCCGCGGTCACATTTTCGGGATCTGAATTGAACGCCGCCCAGTACAGGCGCGCGGTGTCATAGGAACCCTGATCCGCCTGGCTGCCAGTGACGCCGACCCAGGCCAGCCAGTTCGAGCCCGCGGCGAAGTGAGCCGCGTGATAGGCCGGGTCCTGCACGAGCGTGCGCCCACCACGCTTCGCGGACCAGCCGCCGATGGTGATGCGGCTGCCAAACTCAACCCATGCGACCGTCTCGCCGACAGGCAGTGCGCGGTAGGCTCCGCCCGGGATTGTGTGCACGGTCGTGAACGCGGTGGACGTCAGTGCGGGAGATTCTCGAAGCAAAGCCTCAGCGCGCAACTCCATCCAGCCTGCGGGGCGTGCGAGGAACGCGCCGTTGCTGTTCGTCAACACTGGACTAGCCCACACGACAGTGCCACCCGGTTGGACAGGAACATGCCCAACCAATACGGTTGCGCCGGCTCCGTTGACGCGCAGCGCAAAGGCATTCGTGGAGAGTCCAGGGAAAGAGCCCAAACAGGTAGCGCTAAACTCGCCTAGGAACGCGATGGGCAACTCGGTGCGGCCATGGATGGTCATGCCCCAGGCAACACCGGGCTGGTTGGTTTGCCGCACCGCAGCCGCGAGCGTGAGAATGGGTTCGCCGCCCACCAGCACACTGCGCGAGCCGAAACGCTGTGCGCCCTTGAAGATTGCCTCCGGACCAGCGACCACGTCCGCGTGCTCGCACCCCGGCCCGCAGGATTTCCACAAGAAACCTGGCCACGGCGGAAGCACGCCTCCGTCCGCCACGCGCACATCGCAGCCCGGCAGTGTGGATACCGGTTTCCAAGCAGGATCACCCAGCCAATCGAAGCCGGGCAGATCCACGTCGTAAGGCGCGTCAATCGGTGCGAACCCGTCGTGCACGTCCGCCGCGTCCGTGCCCGCACCGTCCTTTGCCACCCCGTCCGGAGCCGAGTCGCCAGCACCGGACTCGGAGGCATTCGCGTCCGCCCGTGCTCGGTCGGACTTGTCATCACAAGAGCAAGCTGCGCCCGTTGCGCTGCCAACGAGCGCCAGCGCGACGAGACGCGCCCTGGCGCGCCGAGCACTCACTACATCTCTCCGGGCGGGGCTCCCCCGTGAAAGTCATCAGACGCGAGCAACGCGAACTCGTTGTGGTTGTTGCGTCTGAGCGCCACGGCGACGCCTTGCTCTGTTGCGGAAGGCTCCAGGAAGAACCGACCGTGCAGAATGCGCACGCCCTGCCACTGAAGCTTGTCCGTCACACGCCCTTTGAGCGCAAACGTGATGGGAAGCTTCTTCCCACTTGCGAACAGGACGAATGATCCGTCGGGCAACACCGACATCGCAAAGCGATCAGTGATCTTGTGGCGCGGCCAGGTTGCCACCACACTTGAGGCGCCTGTGGCAAGATCGTAGCGGATCAGGCGCGCCCGGCGCAGCTTGGTCAGGGCATTCAATCCGGGCGGAAGCTTGGTCTTCTTTTTCGCCTTTCCGTTGCCGTAGGCATCGTCTTGACTGGATATGAAAATGTCCTCCACCTGCACTTCATCCAGAACGAGGAGCTGCCTCGCGCTGTAGTCATAGGTCGCGGCCAGCACCCGCCGCGGATGCACCGACGCACCTCGGAACAGGTGCTGCCAGCTGCGCGCGGCAAGGTTGTAACTCCAAACTTCGCTGGTGTGTGTAGACCCGCGCTTGCCAGAAATCAGGAATACGCTGTTTTCTGTGGCGGAGAACACTGCAGAGTCCCCGACGCGATCTCCCGGCACAAACTCAGAGGTCGCTTCTTGTTGTAACACTGGCTCGCTGAAGGCCGCTTGTAGCAGCACTCCGGCCATGCCGGGCGCCTCCGCTCCGCACAGCGAGGGATTTTCGTCGCCAAAACGACCGTTGAGGGTGCAGCCCACGGAGCCGTCGCACGGTGTGAAACAGGCGCTGGCACACGCCACTTCACCTGGCATGCAAAACCCGGAATTGCTTTCGCAGACAAAGGGCGATTCATCGTTGTAGTCGGTGCCCGCCACCAGTACACAACCGGGATCAGGCAAATCGTCGTTGCCTGGCGAATTCCCAACGACGCCGTCGCAGGGAATCACGCAGCGCAAGCCGCCGGAGCATTGCGCCAGCACCCGCCCGGCGCCGCACTGTACACTGGGCGGCGCGGATGGCAGGGACAGTGCGCCGTCCGGCGTGGAGACAACTTCGGCAATCACGCTGTCCTGCGTCCAGTTTGCGGGCAGCAGCACCGCCTGAGTCGTGATGCCCAGTTGGCGCAGACTGGCGCCCGTCTCTACCGGCGCCACCCAGCGGGTCGTGCCGGCCGCCAAGAGCTGGCGCAGGGTGGGTGTTAGCAGCCCCGAGACATCCAAGCCCGCGCCGAGGCCGCCACCGATGGCCACCACGCTACCAGCAGCACCCGGGAGTAACCACCCGGGCTGCGGCAAGAGCTCAGCCAAGCCGCGCCGGGTTGTGAAGTCGATGCTGGGCTGCACGAGCCAGCCGGCGATACCCGGATCGAAAAACAGCCCGCACGGTGGGGCGCACTCCGGCGGCTCGACCGCGGCTGGAAAGGCCAACGTCCAAGCGTTGCTGCGCGCGTAGGTGTGAGTGTGCCGCAATCTGCCAAAGGTGGTTGCGTCCCGGCTCGATTCGTAGTTCGCCGACGACACTCGGCTCCAGAAGATCCCCGCGACCTGCTCGAATTGAACGCCAGCGAGGACATGTCCCTGCACCGCGCCACCCAGGCCCGACGAGACTAGGTCCTTGGCGAATCTCCAGGCGAGCATCTCCCTGCGCCCGATGCGACCTGATTCGGCCTCGTCCGGATTGGCGTAGCTGACCTCGTTGTTCACGACCAGGTCGCCCGTGAACGCATTGCTCCGCCCGAACACCGCGCCGCGGGCCGCCGGAGTGGACGGAACCGGACCGAACTTATTCCATCCTGGGTAGGTGCTAGCAACCGTGATCGGTTTCCATAGCGATGCCGGCAGATCGAACTGAAACGGATCGGGCGTGCAAAGGCCCGAGTCAAGACAAGATTGTTTGTCGCGGAAAGTGCCGCTTCCGACATCGAAACAATCGCAGAAGCGGAAACCCACCTTTCCGCTTCTCGGCGCAGCCGCCACGCCGGCCGGCACGCCAGGACTGGACACACGGCCGAAAGTGGCGGTGGCGTCCAGCGTAATCGTGTTGCCCACACCTTCCTGCGCATTCGGGTCGGGCGGGTCGGGAGGCGACTGCAGAGTCTTCCGCACCTGCCTCGCAATGAACTGGGGCACGGGTTCGCAAAAGTCACCAAGTTCGGCCTGAAGCTCTCTCATCTCCGCTACGGAGTTTGAGTTGGCCTGAAGCCCAAGTTGCTTGAGGCCCGCGCAGATGTCGCAGGCGCTGCCGATGCCGTCTCCATCGCCGTCCGGCTGGCCACTGCAGCGGTTCAGATCCACCAGGCATTGGGACTTCGGATTGCCCTCACAGTTGCCGCTGGCGCCGCACGGCAGCGGCGGATTGGCCACCTTGCGACAATTATCGCAGCTGTTCGGCGCGCCGTCGCCATCGTCGTCTCCGCCGGAGCCGACGCCTCCAATTTCCGGACACGGATCGCAGGCGTCGCCCACACCGTCTTTGTCGAAATCTCCCTGCGCAGCATTCTGAATGAGCGGGCAGTTGTCACAGGCGTCACCGAAACCGTCACCATCTGTGTCCAGCTGGGTGGGGTTGTTGCACTGCGACAGCACCTCGCATTGCGTTGCGGGGCAGTTGTCCTGGTTCTCCGCGAAACCGTCCCCGTCCGCATCATTCAGGTGCAGCCGAATAAACGCGCCATTGCCGCCGCCGTTGTCCCAGGTCGGCGAATAAAGCTGCCATTCGTCGGGAATGATCGCGCCCGTGAAGCCAGTGTACCTTCCCTTGTAGGTAGCAATCACCGCCTCGTTGGGCTCGCCGGCCAGTCTGATCGTGAGCGGGCCGCCTGAATCGCCGCTTATCGTATTCACGCCAGAGGAAACGATGTTCTTCGCGTGAATGTATCTGGGGTCGCAGTTATTGCCGAAGATGTTGCAAAAATCTGTGAAGGTTACTTCGTTGCTTGCACTCATGAAGCCGGTCGCCCGGATGCTGCTCGCTACGCTGTTCGGGACTCCCCAGCCCGTCATCTGGAGCGGGCCGTGCTGCGACAAGGTCTTCGCGTTAAACAAGCGGTCTTCAAGATCGCTGAAGGTGTAGACAGGCATCACCTGAGGCAGCTCCGCGAACGTCAGGTTGCGCGAGAGCTTCATGATCGCCAAGTCGGCGTTTCCGTCTGTGGCTAGGCTCGCGCCTCCGTCGCAGTTGTCCTTGTCAAAGATCTTGTAGCCAGCGGTTCCTACGCCGGCCACCGGCGCTGCCATGGTGGGCAACTGGAATGTGTACTTCGTCGCGTCCAAAGCATTGTTGTCAAAGGGACAGAAACAATGCGCCGCGGTGAGAATCACGTCGCGTTCGATCGCGGTGGCGGAACACGTTTTCAAGCCGCCGAGCATCCCCACGGGTGCCGCCGGTAGATTCGTCGCAGCCATGGTGTTGAACACCCAAGGTCCGCCGAAGTTGCCGTTGTTCGCGCCGCCTGCCGCTTGAAACACCTCCGAACGATTCGTACTCAGCGCTTCAGTTGAAGTCTCGCCAGAACACGCCAAGGCCCCCCCCTGCACGATAAGTGCCAAGGCGGCCACTCGATTCAGTCGCATGTGTTACCTCCCCGCGTGAAACCCGATAGCATCACGTCCGTCGCGGTCACATCAAGTCGCGAGGTGCTCGCGCAACTCGAAGTTCTGGCAGATGAGTCTCACGATGTGTGCTCCGCACACACATGGCGATGCGCGTCTTGCGGTCCAACGCGACCGGGCGCCTTACCCCAACGAGCCTTGCAGCCGGAGCACTTGGAGAGCTTGCCCTCGGCGATCCGAACGTGGGACGACCGTGACCCACCTCTGGAACACACTCGCAGCCGCCGGCGCCGCAGCTGGTGCAGGCAGCCGCCACGAATCCCCCGCTCCCGGCGGCTCCGCCGCCAATGCCACCGGTCGCGCTGGTGTCCCAGGACGCGTCGGCCACCCCCGTCCCGCCGCTCCCACCTCCGTCGGGGTCCTGCGCGGAGTCGACCTCCGCAATGTTCAGGCACCCCACTGGGACGAAGCCGCCGATGGCCACGATGGCGCTCTGCCGCATGTCCCCTGAGTGTCCCTCAGCGACTCTTTCGCGGTGCGGCCGAGAGGTGTAAGCCCATCTGGGGGCGTCGCGTTCTTCGAGCGTCGGTTGCGAAAGCGGGAGCAAGTCATGCGAAAGTCAACGATTCTGGGCGTATTTGCGGTTGGGCTGATGGCAGTCGGTTGCGCGGGTGGCGGCTCGCGGGGCGGATACGCCCCGGCCAGCGCGCCCGAGTCCGCATCGGCGGGATATGGCGAGTCCCGGGCGGCACAACCGGGCGCACCGGCCTCCGAGGCCGAGCCGATGGCGGCCGACAGCGCCAAGAGCGAGCGCCCCGGCCTCGGCACGGAGTGGGGTGAGAACCGCGAGAGCCGCGTGTCGACCGGAACCTTCTTCCGTGAACGGCCCGAGCAACCCTTCGACGTCGTGAAGATGTTCTACAACGACTCCGAAGGCGTTCGCGCCATGGCTCGTCGGGCCGGCGTCAGCGACTTCCGTGACAGCTCGGGTCGCTCGACTCGTGGCGCCCTGACCGTGCGACTCCTGGACGGCGGCGGTCGCCCGCTCGAAGGCTTCACGTCCAGCGGAAATACCTACGTCGTGGGCGACCACGGCGGGCGATACATCATCCAGATCAAGAACAACACCGGCGTCCGCTTCGAAGCCGTGACGACGGTCGACGGGCTCGACGTGATCAGCGGCCGCTCGGGCTCGTTCTCGAACCGCGGCTATATCGTCAACGGATTTTCCACCGTCGATATCGACGGCTGGCGCCGCAGCACGGACACCGTGGCTGCATTCCGGTTCGGCCGCGTGAGCGAGTCGTACGCGGGCAAGAAGGGCGAAGATCGCAACGTGGGCGTGATCGGCGTCGCACTGTTCGAAGAGCGCGGCGCGAGCTTCCCCTGGAACCAACAAGAAGTGGACAAGCGCCACGGCGCGGATCCCTTCCCGAGCCAGTTCGCCAAGCCACCTGGTGAATGATTCATCCCGGACCCCCCAACCCCGACACGACGGGTCCCGAAAGGGACCCGTCACTTTTTGTGCGTCGTTCAGCCCGTGCGCCCGGGCAAGCGGGACGCGAGGGCGTCCAAGGGCTCGTTCAACGAGCGATGGATGCGGATCGCGAGCGGCGCGGCGAGATCCGCTGCGTGCTCGAGTCTCACTTCTCCGAGCCAGGCCCTCGCGAACACCCCGACCTCCTCCGCGATGCGTGTGAAGGTCTCAGGCGTATTCGGTGCATTGAGTCGATCGAGCACTCGAAGCGTCAGCTCGTCGGTGCGAAACCGGACCTGCGGCAGCGCAAGCCCGAAGAGCCTCGCCGCGCTCAGCAGTCTCTCAGCCACGTCCCCGAGGCGGTCCTCCTCCGTGGCCGCATCGCGCTTCCTGACGGCCGCGAAGCGCTGGCCCACTGGTGTCACCTCAATGGCGTAATCGCTCAGGAGCCCAACCAAGATCACCGCCGGCGCGTTGGCCACGTGTCCGTAGCGCGCAACGTCCACCAAAACCTCCCCCAGCGTCTCGTCGCCGATCCACGCGTGAAAGACCGGCACCGCGTCCTCGGGATCCGGCAACGTGCCGGCCTCGATGGGCAGCGAAAGTTCGACGCGTCGGGCCTTCATCCGCTCACTCCGCCGCCGTGGGTGATTGCACAGCCACCAGCCGCGCGTGGCAGGCGTGCGCGGCATCCAGGAAGAGCTGCGCCTCTTCGAGCAGCTGACGCGCAGACTCCAGCGTTGCGCTCTTGGCTCGCTCGGCCTGAGCGTTGAACAGATAGTGCGCGAACTTGCCACCCACGAAGGGATCGAAAAACAGCTTGGTATCGTAGAAGTGCGTCCGGAACTCCGCCACGACCTCCGACGGATCGTCGGAGACGTTGCTGTTCTTCTCGTGAGCGAGGGCGCGGGCGGCCTGAAGCATGGCGCTGAGCGCTCGAGCGGCCGCAGCAGCCGCGTCCCCGTCGTCGAGCATGAGCTGCGCCTCGAACACCTCGCGCTCGCTGGCAGCGAGGCCCATCTCGAGATAGCTCACCACGGCCCCTGCACACTCGCCTTCTCCGATGTCGCCGATGGTGTACTCCCGGGGGTCGCCCCAGTCCGAGTAGTACGACGGGTCGACGTCGCGGGGAGGCACGTGAGCGTGAGCGTCCACCATGGCGCGAATCGACTTCTTGCCCACCCGCTGGACCCAGGCGCGAAAGCCTTCCCCCTCGGCGCGCTCAGCCACGAAGCGCGCCACCAGCGCGTCGATGAGCATCGGCACGTTCTTGGACGGAACCGCGCCGATCGCAAGACCGAACGCGCCGGCGTTTTCGCTCCACTGGCCACCGACCACCAGCTGGAAGTGCGGCACCCGGCGACCTGCCACGACTCGGCTCACTCCGAGAAATCCGATGTCCGCTACGTGATGCTGCGCGCACGAATTGTAGCAACCGCTGCATTTGACGTGCAGCTCCCGCGCCGCCGCCGCTTGCACGACCCGCAGGCGACGGCGGAGTTCGCCAGCCAGGCCGCGTGACGCCGAAATGCCCAGCTTGCAGGTGTCCGTGCCCGGGCACGCCGTGACGTCCGCGATGGTCCCGGCGCCCGCTTCGTCGAGCCCGACGCTCGCGAGCGCGGCGTGGACCTCCGGCAGATCGGCGTCGCTCACCCAGCGCAGGAGCAGGTTCTGGTCCACGGTGGTTCGCATCGTGTCTCCGGTGAACCGCCGGGCGATGACCGCCACCGCGCGCGCCTGGTGACTCGTCAGATCTCCGAGCGGGAGAGTGATGGTGGCCAGCGAGTACCCCGGCTGCTTCTGGGCGCGGACGTTGTCCGTGCGCCAGCGGGCGAAGCCTTCGCCGGCCGCGGCCGCGGCCTGGTTGGACAAAGGGCGCGGTGGCCGGAGCGGTTGCTCGTCCGTCGCGTGGAGATCGTCCAGGAACGCGGTCCAGCGCGGGTCGGGACGGAGCGCGGCCCGCTCCTCGCGCACGAGCCGGCGGAACTCCTCGATGCCCAGCCGCTTGACCAGGAACTTGAGGCGCGCCCGCTGCCGGTTCTCGCGCTCACCGAGGCGGGCGAAGACGCGGCAGATCGCCTGCGACATCGGTAGGAGCTCCGACTCGTGCGTGAACGCTTCGAGGGGCTGCGCGGCCTGGGGCACCGCGCCGAGGCCGCCGCCGACGACGAGCTGAAATCCGCGTTCGGTCTTGCCTTCCACGTCGCGCGTAGCGGCGATTGCGCCGATGTCGTGGAAGCTCGTTAGCCCGCAGGCGCTCTGCCGGCAGCCCGAAAACGCAACCTTGAACTTGCGACCCATGTCTTGGACGTCGTCGTGCCCGAGCAAGAAAAAGGTCAGCGCTCGAGCGTAGGGCGTCGTATCGAAGGCTTCTCCCGCACAAGCACCAGCGCTGGTGCACTGCGTGACGTTGCGGACCGAGTTGCCACAGGCTTCGCGGCTGGTGATGCCGACGGCCGCGAGTCGGCGCATCAGGTCAGGTGTGTCTTCGATGTGAACGAAGTGCAGCTGAACGTCTTGTCGGGTCGTGACGTGCAAGATCGAATCCGAGTACTCCTCGGCGAGCTCGGCCATCGCTTCGAGCTGCTCGGCCGCGAGCTTCCCGTAGGGGACCTTCAGACGCATCATGCCCGGCGCGTCCCAGAACGTTCCCGGGCCCTTGGTCGGACGTGCGGGGAAGGCGAGCGCCTGAGACTTCTGCCCGTCGTGACGCTGACCGTTGTCGTAGCGCTGCCCGTAGGCTCCGCGCCGCAGCCGGGTCTCAGCGAACAGCTTTTCCTCGATCTTGCCGAGTTGTCTCAGCTCGATCTGCCTCTCGAACACGTCGATCTCGCGGCTCCAGTCTTCGCGGGTTCGAGCAGCGAGCAGCGCTTTCCAGGTGGTCGGGGCCAGCGTCGGCATCTGCGGCTGTATTATCCGCAATTCCCGGTCCGACAACTCGGCAATTGCGACGACGACCCGGTCCAGCACAAAACATGCTGTCTTGGTCTAAAACAAAGGCCACTAAACTGGTCAAGAACAGGGCGCTGGGGGACGTTCGTGGTAGGAGCCGGACCGCCATGCGGTACCGCAACCTGCTCTTGCCGACCCTCAAGGAAGCCCCCTCCGACGCCACCAGCGCGAGCCACGTGCTCCTGCTTCGCGCAGGATACATCCGCCGCGTCGGTGCCGGCGTGTACAGCTACTTGCCGCTGGGCGTGAGGGTGCTCCGGCGCGTCGAGAAGATCGTGCGTGACGAGATGAACCGAGCAGGCGCCCAAGAGGTGCTCTTGCCGGCTCTGCTGCCCGCCGAGTACTTCCGTGAGACGGGCCGTTGGGACCTGTACGGCGAGGTCCTGTTCCGAATCAAGGACCGCAAAGGCACGGACTACCACCTGGGCCCCACCCACGAGGAGATCATCACCGATCTCGCCCGGCATGAGATCAAGAGCTACCGGGACATGCCGAAGAACCTCTACCAGATCCAGACCAAGTTCCGCGACGAGCCCCGACCGCGAGGCGGACTCTTGCGCTGCCGCGAGTTCAGCATGAAGGACGCCTACTCGTTCGATGCAGACGAAACTCGGGCACGGGCCAGCTACGAGTCCATGCGGGTCGCCTATACGCAGATCTTCGATCGCATGGGCCTCAGCTATCGCATGGTGAGCGCGGACTCGGGCGCCATCGGCGGCTCCGGCAGCGCCGAGTTTCAGGTGCTCGTCCAGAGCGGAGAGGACTTCTTGGCTGCGTGCACCAAGTGCCAATACGCGGCCAACCTCGAGGTGGCGAGCTCGCCTCCCGCGCCCCGGAGCGCGGATCCCGAGCAGACACCGGCGCACGAGCGGGTGCACACGCCGAGCCAACGCAGCATCGGAGAGGTCAGCGCCTTCCTCGGCGCCGCCCCCCACAAGTTCCTCAAGAGCTTGCTCTACGTCGCCGACAAGCAGGTCGTGATGGCCGTCGTGCGGGGCGACCACGAGGTCAACGAGATCAAGCTCGCCCGCGCCCTGGGCGTGGGAGAGGTGTTCATGGCCAGCGCCGAGGACGTGCAGAAGGCGACCGGCGCGGCCGTGGGTTTCGCAGGGCCGGTGGGCTTCTCTGGCCGCCTGATCGTGGACGGCAGCGCCGCCAGCGTGGTCGATGGCATCACCGGTGCCAATCAGACCGACCACCACCTGAACCACGTCCAGCCCGGCCGCGACTTCACCGGACAGGTCTGCGACATCCGCAGCGTGAAAGAGGGCGACCTTTGCCCCGAGTGCGGCTCTCCGCTGGGCATCTACCGCGGCATCGAGGCGGGGCACATCTTCCTGCTCGGCACCCACTACTCGAGCAAGATGGGCGCGACCTACCTCGACGACAAAGGAGAGCAGCAGCCCATCGTCATGGGTTGCTACGGCATCGGCGTGTCCCGCTTGGTCGCAACCGCCGTGGAGCAGAACCACGACCAAAACGGCATCACCTGGCCGATGGCCCTGGCGCCCTACCAGGTGCACATCGTTCAACTCGGCGCCGAGCCGGAGGTCGAGGCCGCCGTGGCTGAGCTCGAGCAAGCGCTCGAAGCCAAGGGCATCGAAGTGCTGGTCGATGACCGAGAGGACCGCCCCGGGGTCAAGTTCAAGGACGCCGACCTGATCGGCATCCCGCTGCGTGTCACCATCGGAGCCAGGGCGCTGAAGAGCGGCGGCGTGGAACTCAAACCACGCAGTGAGCCGGATCCGAAGCAGGTCGAGATCGTGCCGCTCGCCGACGCGGCGGAGACCATCTCCGCGCGCGTTCGCCAGCTGCTCGGGCACTGACCAGCATGTCCGAGCACGAGCGCAAGGGCGCCAGCAGCACGGACGCGGTGCACGCGGGCGCCCTCGCCCACCGCCCACACCATGCGCTGACGCCGAGCATCGCCCAAACGGCCACGTACACCTTCAAGGACACGGCGGATCTCGAGCGCTACATGCGGGGCGAAGACCGGGACGCCGACCGGGAGGAATACGGCCGCTACGGCAACCCGACGGTGCGGGAGGTCGAGCGGCGTGTCGCGGCGCTCGAGAGCACCGACGACGCCGTCGCCTTCGCCACGGGCATGGCGGCCGTGACCACGTCGATATTGGCGCTGACCAAGTCCGGCGATCACGTCGTGCTGTTCCGTGACTGCTACCGCCGCACGCGCCAGTTCGTGAGCCAGACGCTCGCGCGCTTCGGCGTCCGACACACGCTGGTGGGACCTGCCGCGCTCGATGAGCTGGAGGCAGCCATCTTGCCGGAGACACGACTCTGCATCGGAGAGTCGCCGACGAACCCCTACCTTTACTGCACGGATCTCGCGGCACTGTCGCGCATCGCAAAGAGCAAGGGGCGCGTACGCACGCTGGTGGATTCGACCTTCGCCACGCCGGTGAACCTCAGGCCGCGCGATCATGGCATCGATCTGATTGTGCACTCCGCGACCAAGTACCTCTCAGGTCACAACGACGTAATGGGGGGCTTCGTCGCAGGACCGACCCATCTGATCTCGCTGATCCGCGAGCTACGCGGCGTACTGGGCTCCAACCTGGACCCCCACGCGGCGTTCTTGATTGGCCGCGGGCTCAAGACCCTGGCGGTGCGCGTCGAAAAGCAGAATGCCAGCGCGCTGGCCGTCGCCAAGATGCTCGAGTTCCACCCGGCGATCGAGCGCGTCTACTACCCGATGCTGTCGAGTCATCCGTCGCACTCCGTCGCCGCAAGCCAGATGCGCGGCGGTGGGGGCGTCGTGAGCTTCGTCGTCAAAGGCGGCCGCGCGGCGGCGGGCCGCGTCGTCGACGCCTGTCGCCTCGCCGCCATCGCGCCATCGCTGGGCGGCGTCGAGACCTTGATCGAGCAGCCTGCGCTGATGAGCTACTTCGAACTCTCCGACGAAGAGTTGGCCCGCGTCGGCATCGATCCGGCACTGATCCGGCTTTCGGTGGGGATCGAAGAGCCGTCCGACGTGCTCGCGGACATCGACGACGCGCTCCGCGCGATCTGAGGACCGTGTCCGTCGACGCCTCGACGCACCGGCCGCTGACGGTCCTCGCGGTGATGCTCGCCGTGTTCATGTCGGCGCTCGAGATCACCGTGGTCTCGACCGCGATGCCGACGGTGGTGGGAGATCTCGGAGGCGTTTCGCTCTATGCGTGGGTCTTCACGGCCTACATCGTGGTCTCGACCGTCAGCATGCCGATGGCCGGCAAGCTCGCCGATCTCTACGGGCGCAAGCCGGTGATGCTCAGCGCCATCGCGCTGTTCTTGGTCGGCTCCATGGCCGCGGGCCAGGCGCCCAGCATGGCGTTCTTGATCGCTGCCCGCGCGCTCCAGGGCTTCGGCGGCGGAGCGATGCAAGCCATGGCGCTCACTATCGTCGGCGACATCTTCACCGTGCACGAGCGCGCACGCATGCAGGGGCTGATCGGCGGGGTATGGGGGCTGGCGGGGATCCTGGGGCCGCTGGTGGGCGGCGCAATCGTGCACCACGTGGGTTGGCCCTGGGTGTTCTACGTGAACGTGCCCTTCGGAGTGGCGTCCGCTATCCTGCTCGCGACTTCGCTGCGCGAGCGGGTCGAGCGCCGAGACGCCAAGCTGGATCTGCTGGGCGCGAGCATGCTGGGCGCGATCATCGTGCTGATCCTCTTCGGCGTGCGCGGCGGCGTTGGCGCGTGGGCCATCGCCATCGCGGCCGGATTGCTGGCTGCCTTCATTTGGGTCGAGCGTCGTGCTGCCGAGCCGGTGCTCTCCGTGGCGCTGCTGTCCCGTCCGCTGATCCGCATCGCAACGGCTCTGGGCACGCTGATCGGCGCCGCGCTAGTCTCCATGCTGACCTTCGTCCCGCTGTTCGTGCAAGGCGTGAACGGCGGCACCGCGGCAGACGCCGGCGCCGCCATCGCGCCGATGGCCATCGGCTGGCCGCTCTCGAGCGCGCTCGCGGGACGCCTCGTCGGCCGCGTCGGATACCGCCCCTTGATCCGCACTGGGCTGGCGGTGACCACCCTGGCGGCGCTCGGCCTCGCTCTCTTCTTGGAGCCCGGCGCGAGCCGGCTCGTGCCTCGCATCGCGAGCGGGCTCTTCGGCGTGGGGCTTGGGTTCGCCAACACGGTCACGTTGATCGCAGTGCAGGGCAGCGTCGATTTCAGAGAGCGGGGCGTCGTGACGGCAAGCACCATGCTCTTTCGCACCATCGGGGGGGCGCTCGCCGTCGGCCTGCTCGGGGAGGTGCTGGCGGGCGCGCTGCGACGCGATCCGTCGCTGGCGGCCGATGCGGCGCGACTGCTCGCGGGTTCCGGCGGTGGAGACGGCCTCGTGCAAAGCCAGCGAGATCACTTGTCCAACGTCCTGGCGGCTAGCCTGTCCCCGGTGTTTTGGGTGATCTTCGCGCTCTCGCTGGGCGCGTTTGCCATTGGTATGTATTTTCCGCGACTCCGCCTGGGGGCAGAGCGCGACTGCCACCTTCGCGCCCCAGAATGATGAGCGAGCGACGAGGGCGGTTCTCAAGTCCGCGCGACTTACTTATGCTTGGCCGACCATGCAAGGGCTGCGCGCTCGCTTCGTCCGCGACCTGGTCGACTCGTTCGAGCGGGAGTCGGGCGCCGACGCGGTGATCGGGGCCGTGATGCGGCTCGAGCCGCGTCTATCGAGAGCCGGGGTTCGAGCCACGTTGCGCGGCGCCGCCCACGCCGACGCGATCGACGTCGCCGACGCCGAGGAGCTGCTCTTCGGGCTCGACTCGGCGCTGAGCGACGGCAGTGGGCAGCTACTCGAGCGCATGGCCGCCGAGCAGCTGGGCCGAATGCTCTCCCAAGACGGCTTCAGCATTCCGGGTGACCTGATGGGGACGGTAGCGCGCATGCAGGCCCCACTCGAGCACCTGTTCGTGGGACTCCCCGTCGGCTTCGATCTGTCGAAGAAGCGCGACGGCTTCGTATTGTTCATCGGCGTGCGTGGTCGACCGCGCACGACCCGCCTTCTGTCACACCTCACGGTCGCGCTCGTGCGTGCCTGTCAGCGCTTCGCACGGGAGGGCACGAGCGAAGAGGTCCGAATCTCGGTTGAGTCGCTCGGTGAGCGGGCGCGCGTCGAAGCGAGGCTCGGCGCTCTCGCACCAGCCGCCCCCCTACCCATTTCAGAGGCGCGCGCCCCCAAGCGCCGTGGCTCGCAGCCGCACCTGGCGACCACCAAGCCCACTCTCGAGGCGCTCGATCGCATCTTGCAGCGGGCCAGCGTCGCGCCACCAACCGCAGGGCCCGACGAGATCGTCGCGGTGCGCAGTCGTCGGCCGGCGACCCTGGCGGAGGAGCCGAGAGCCTACAATCCAGCTCGCACCGACACCTTGCCGAGCACCCCGCGATCGGGCATCCGCAGCACCCGCGATGATGAACCCTCGTCGTCATCGGGGTGAACCCCCGGGTTGCGCGCGCACCATGGCCAGAGACGAAGCCAGCTCCAGCGGCGGCCGAAGGCCTCGATGACCGCGCGGCGCGCGCGACTCACTGCGGTGGGTTGGGAGACGGATCTCGTGATTGAATCCGCGGCGGATGATCCCTCGCCGCCCGCGGGGAGCGAGATCCGCGTCGCCGTCGAAGCCTGCGGTATCTGCTATCGCGACATCATCGATCGAGACGGGCGCTTTCCGTTCATCCGCATCCCTATCACACCGGGCCACGAGGCCGCGGGTCGGGTCATCGCACTCGGGCCCGACGCCAAGGACTTCCGCGTGGGCGACCGCGTGGCCAGCATGCACCGAGAGTTCTGCGGCCACTGCCGCGCCTGCGCTAGCGGAAGCCCGTCGTTGTGCGAGTTCGGCGCGTCTCTCTTCGGACTCACCATCGACGGCGGATACGCCAGCGAGCTCGTGGCTCCCGAGCGCGCCTTCTACGCCTTGCCAGCGACGCTGCCGGCACCCGAAGCTGCCATCTTGCACTGCACTTTCGGCACCGCCTATCGCGGGCTCGCCCGGCTCGGCGAGCTACGCTCGGGGGGTAGCGTCCTCGTCACGGGTGCAAACGGCGGCGTCGGCAACGCCGCCGTACAAGTCGCCAAGCGGCTCGGCGCAGAAGTCATCGCGGTCGTTCGCAACGAAAAACACGTACCTCATCTGATGCGCCTCGGCGCCGACCGAGTGATCGTCGATGCGGGCGCGGGCTTCCACAAGCAGATCGCTCAGCCCGTCGACGTAGCGCTCGACTGCGTCGGCCCTCCCACCTTCAACTCCGCGCTGCGCTCCGTGCGCAGCGGCGGCACCGTGGTCGTGGTCGGAAACGTCGCGGCCGACCGACCCCAGTTGAACCTCGGCTACGTCGTGACGCGAGGTGTGCGCATTTGCGGCAGCGCCGGGGCCGCTCGGCACGACATGGCGGAGCTGCTGGAACTGCACGCGAGATGGCCGCTGTCGATCTGCATTCAGGAGCGACTGCCGCTCGAACGCGCGGACTACGGGCAGCGGCGACTGCGGAGTGGAGGCCTGGAAGGGCGCCTGGTGATCGACTTGGCGCGCTGACCGCCGTCACCGCCGCTCTCGGTGACCGGCCCCTAACGCCTCGCGCTCAGAACTCCGCCGGGTCCGTGTAGGTCCCGAAGACCTCGCGCAGCACGTCGCAAATTTCCTGCTCGGTGGCATAAGCACGAGCCGCGCGGATGATCGGCGGCATCAGGTTGTCGCTCCCGCGTGCGGCCTCGCGCACGGCGCCCAACGACGCCTCGACCTCGGTCTTGCTGCGCCCCGCCTTCACCTGTCCGAGCGCTTCGATCTGAAGCTTTTGCACCGCTTCGTCGATCTTCAGCGTGGGGATGCGATCGGGCTCATCCTGCTGAAACTCGTTCATGCCGACCATGATGCGGTCGCGCTGGTTCAGCTTGCGCTCGAACTCGTAGGCGCTGCGGGCGATCTCGCGCTGCGGGTAGCCCTTCTCGACCGCCGCGCACCATGCCGCCCATCTCGTCAATCCGGCGGATGTAGTCCAGGGCCTCTTGCTCGAGGCGATTCGTCAGCCACTCGACGATAGTAGCTGCCACCGAGTGGGTCGATGGTGTTGGCGACACCGCTCTCGTGCGCGACGATTTGCTGGGTGCGAAGCGCAATCGTCACCGCTTCTTCGGTGGGCAAAGCGTAGGTCTCGTCCAGCGAGTTGGTGTGCAGCGACTGCGTGCCGCCGAGCACCGCCGCCAGCGCCTGCAACGCCACACGCGCGACGTTGTTGTAGGGTTGCTGCGCGGCGAGCGAGACGCCGGCGGTCTGGGCGTGGGTGCGCAGCTTCAAGCTCTCGGCCTTCTTGGCGCCGTAGCGCTCCTTCATGAATCGCGCCCACATCCGGCGGGCCGCGCGGAACTTGGCGATCTCCTCGAAAAAGTCGTTGTGCACGTCGAAGAAGAACGAAAGTCGAGGCGCAAAGGCATCGACGTCCATGCCGCGCTCGAGGCAGGCGTCGACGTAGGCCAGGCCGTCAGCCAGCGTGAACGCCAGCTCTTGAGCAGCCGTCGCACCAGCCTCGCGGATGTGATAGCCGCTGATGCTGACCGTGTTCCAGCGCGGCACCTCCTGCGAACAGAACTCGATCATGTCGGTCACCATGCGCATGGCAGGGCGGGGCGGGACCAACCAGGCGTGCTGGGCGATGAACTCCTTCAGGCAGTCGTTCTGGACCGTGCCGCCGATGCGATCGCGGGCGATGCCGCGCACGTCGGCGAGTGCAACGTAGAAGGCCAACAGCACGATGGCAGGACCATTGATGGTCATGCTCGTGGTCACCTGCTCCAGTGGAATGTCCCCGAACAGGATCTCCATGTCGCGCAGGGTGTCCACGGCGACGCCGCACATCCCGACCTCGCCGAGCGCGCGTGGAGAGTCGGAGTCGTAGCCCATGAGGGTGGGGAAATCGAAGGCCGTGGAAAGACCAGTCTGACCTTCCCGCAGCAGGTACTTGAAGCGTTCGTTGGTCTGAGACGGTGTGCCGAAGCCCGCGAACATGCGCATGGTCCAGAGGCGGCTGCGGTACATGGTCGGCTGGACGCCGCGTGTGAACGGATACTGACCCGGCAACCCGAGGTCCCGCGCGTAGTCGAGATCGAGCTCGGCGGGAGTCACGAGATCGGGCACCTCGAGGTCGCTCCAGGTGGTGAATTGCGCCTTGCGCGCCGGCATCTTGGCGACGCTGGCTGCCACGTCGCGCCGGCGCCAATCGCTCACCGCTCGCGCGAGCTCGCTCAAGCCCTCGGGACTCTCTCCTTCGCCCGAGAATGCGCCCGCGTCTGACGGCTCGGCCCGAACTTCTTGTGTCATGGGATGGAAATAGCGAAGGGGGGCCGGCTTGGCCAGCCGCCTCTCGTCAGCAACCAGAAGGCAGCCCGGGCTTGCCTCGAAGCGGCTTGGTCTCGCCTCCGTTCAGGTCGTGGGTCACGGCGCCTACGAGCTGAACGTCTCCTGCGCAGAGGCTCGCCTTGTCGCCCGCGGGAAGGAGGGCCGAGTCGTCCAAGGTGAACGGGATCGCCTTGGACTGGCCCTTGCCGACCTTCACCGGAAAGGTGACACCTTGGGGCACTACCTTCAGCGCCCCGACCAACGTGGCGCCGTCGCGAACCAAAGAGAAGCTGCCCAGCTCGACGGTGGCGTCGCGCTCAGCCTGTTCGCCGACCTCCAGCTGAAGCGAGAAGCTCCCGCTCAGCTGGGTGCCGAGGGTCTTCTCCGTGACGCTGAGGTTCACGTCGCTCACCGTGGCGCTGACCGAGATGTTGTCTTTGCTGCCGCAGCCCAGCGCCACCAGCGCGACAAGCATCGTGATCGAGCGGTTCATTGCGCCGAGAGCATAGCATCGGTCCTCGGGCTTGCGCCCCGGAGGCATTGTGAACGACATTTCGAGCATGCCAGCGCCGAGGGTCATCGGAGCCGCACTCGGCCTCTGCCTAGTCGCGGTCAGCGGCGCGTGCGCGGTCGAGCCGCGGCACCCGGCTGCAACGCCGACGGCTCCCCCGCCGGTGGCCACGAGCACGACCAGCGCGAGCGCGGCCCCCGCCCCCACGGCGCCGCCCCCCCACCCCGGCGTCCCCGCCCGCGAAGCACGGGCACCCAACGGTGAGATTGGCACGGCGGCGCCAGTCGTCGTCGAGTCCGTCGCCCGCGATGGCGGCTGGGTCGTGTTCTGCCAAGCGCGGACCGACAGCGACGGGGACGGCAATGTCTCGACGCGAATTGGGCCGGGCGGCAAGCTGATCGGAGACGAGGTGCAGCGCTTCTTCGCCCGTGGCGCCGGGCTCGGCGAGAACATCGACGACTTGCTGACGAGGGACGACTCCGGTCGCTGGGTGGTCGTGACGCGCTCGGGCGCCGCCAGCCTCATCGACACTGACACCGGGCACGAAGTGCGACTCGATTCCCTCGATCTGCGGGACGACTCGCTCTCCTTCCGTCCGCACCGCGCAGTCGCCTTCGACGCCAGCGGCTCGAGACTCGTGTACCTGCGCGGCACGGGCAAAGACGCGCGTATCGTCGTGCGCGCGTCCGCCGATGGCGTCGAGAAGATCCTCGAAGCCGGAGACGGAGACATCTGGCGGGTGGAGTTCGAGCCGACAGGGCGCTACGTCGTCGTCCGTTTGGTAGTGGATGATACCAATCGCGACAAGAAGCTCAGCTGGCCGGCGCCAGCCCGGACCGGACCGCGCCCCTGCCGCGGACCGGTCACGACCTACGACGCTTGGGTCGGCCGCGGAGATTCGCCTGTCGTGCGCCTGATCCCCCTCGACGGGGGCAAGCCTGAGACGGTCCCGGGGTTCGTGACCACCCTCGGGGATGGAGTCGTCGTGCGCGAGGCGCCTGGAAGACTGCTGCTCCGACGAGCGGGCAAGACCGAGGAGCTCTCCGGCGAGAGGTGCGGCGCCCGCGTCGTGCACGTGGACCACGAACGCGAGCAGCTGGTCGTGGCGTGCACCAAGCCCAAGGGGCGTCCGAAGCTCGAACTCATTTCCGTCGGCAAGACGCTGGCTCTCGACGCGGACGTCGCCCATCAGAGCCAGGATCTCACGGACGGCTCCCGTGCGCGCCTGTTCGCGCTCTACCCAGGAAACGACACCAAGCTGCTCGACTTGAGCGAGAAGAAGCTGTTGCCCCTCGCTGCGGGTGACGCGGTACTCGCCAGTCACGGCGGACGCTCGCTGGTTCGGCGCAAACGCTCGCTGCTGCTCCACGATGCCGATCGCAGCTCCGAGCGGCCGCTGGAGGCTGCGCTCTCGCCGAGCCTCGATTCGATCGCCGAGCCGCCGATGGTCGTCGCCGCGCCAGCGGTGGTGAACATCGACACCGAAAGGCTGGTGGGAACCATCTCGGGGCGCCCCCTCGGGCTCGCCCCCGACGGCAAGGTCCTGATCGCGCGCGGCCGCGACAGCGACGGCACCGAGTTGGCGACGGGGCCTCTCGTTTGGCAAACGCCGTCGGCGCTGCCGGGGGCCAAGTGACCCCGCCTGCCGTCGTGCTCTCTGCCGGCCTCCTTTTGCTCGCGGTCGCTTGCGCGCGGCCCGACGGTCGCCCTGCGTCGACCACAGTGGTCGTGCCGACCGCGCAGGGCGACTCGACGGTTGACCCAGCGTCGCCGTCGCGCGAGGCGGCCTCAGAATCGAGTCCCGGGACGTCCCCATCGCCGAGCGAGGGCTCGCGCGCCGAGAGCCTGTTCCGCGAGGCGCGCGAGGCCATGAGCCAGGGACGCCTCGACGACGCCTGTGGGCTCTTTGCCCGGAGCCTGGCGCTCGACGTGGCCATCGGCACGCTGCTCAACCTCGCCACTTGCGCGGAGAAGGCTGGGGATATTGTGCGCGCCTGCCAGCTATTCGAAGACGCACGCAACCTGGCCCAGAACAAGGGTCAGCCGGACCGAGCGCGCTTCGCTCAAGCTCGTCTCACGTCGCTGCACTGTCCGTGACGCTCGGCGCCCGCGCCGTCGTTTCCTGCTACTCTCGGCGTGTGCGCAGCGCGGACGCGATTGTCGACGACTGCCTCGACCAATCGGAACGCGCGTTGGTCTCGGATGCGCTCGCGGTCGTCAGTTCCGTGGATCCCGATCTGGCGGGTTCGCTTCGCGAGGGACTCGAGCGCCTCGAGCGCGCCGCGGATCTCGTGCGAAGCAGCCCGTCGATCCTGCGCAGCATGGAGACGCCTCGCTCCAGCGCAACCTACCAGACGCTGCTGGAGCTGATGTGCAGCGTGCCGGAGTGGGACTTCGACCTGCACGTGCCGGTGCGGGTGATCTTCGGCCAGGCCTACCTGGTCGCCAAGATCAACTTCCTCAAGTCCGTTGGCTACACGCTCGAAGAAACGCGCGCACCCGAGCCGTTGCGAGCGCTCGCTGAGCGAGAGATCAGTCAGTCGATTTACTCGAAGCTCGGAGAAGAGCTGTACATCTCGATCATGACCGACACCACCTGCACCCGGCCGGTGCGGGCGGCGGCAGCGCGTGCGTTGTTCGAGATCTGGGAACGGCGATTGGTCGCGGAAATCGACGATTTCTCGCCCGTGCTCGAATCCGTGTGGCGCGCGCGCAACAAAGTGCGCCCGGTGATCGGGACCACGCTGGGGACCAGTGAGTTCTTTGCCTTGCTGCGCGAAGGCACCGACACCCGATTCCTCGACCACTTCGGCAGCGAGGTCCCGGAAGAACACCTCCAAGCATTCCAAGAATTCCTACTCGGGCTGTCCTGGGAGGAGATTGCGACGGTGAGAGAGCGGATGGTGGCGGCGGGGCAGAGCGCGATGTCACCGGAGCAGGCCCGGTCACTGCTCCGCCCGGCGTCCTGGGCGCCTCACCCCGACGGGCCACAGGCGCTGTTCACGAGCTACAAGAAGCGCCGCATCGCGGCCAGGTACCGCCAGCTGACGGGAACCCCCGGCCCGACCAAGACAGCTGAAGCCCACGTGGTGATCGCTTTCTTGATGCGCGAGCAGTCCCCGGAGTGACCCCTCACCCCATGGGGATCTCCCAACCACCGTCGTGACTCCGTCCGCCGCGACGCTGGACCATTTCGTTCAGCTCGTCGCGAATACGACCCATGTCGAGTTCACTCCACCCGCGACACGAGCGCATCTCGAGGCTGAAGGGGTCAAAGAGCAGATCGGATCCCGGCGGCGCGCGCGTCATCAGCCCGTCGGGCAAGACCAGGCAGTGAAAGACCTGCAGGTTCTTGCCCGGTAGCGCCAAGGCACGCCTGACTGTGTCGCGGAAGGACACGGGGTTGTCGCCAGGCAGGCCCAGGATGATCTCGATGGTGACCGGCGCCACCGTCGCGAGGCGGCTCAGGCCACGGATGAAGCGGTCCGCATCGAAGGGACGCCCCATCGCGGCGTTCACCGCGGCGTTGAAGGATTGCAGCCCGACACCGACCCGTCTCGTCCGGCATCCCTCCAGGAACTCGAAGTCTTCGTCCCGCAGATGAGTCGCGTAGAGTTCGCAGGATGTTCGCCTGAACCCGGCACCGTCGGGCAACGCGAGCCCGGCCACGTTCGCGAGCGCGTCTCGCCCGTGGGCGCTTGCCGCCACGATCTCGCGCATGGCGATCTCGCCTTCACCGAGCACGAGCGCGTCGATGCTGGAGGCCCCGTCCACGAAGGGGGCGAGCCCGAACATGCTGGGGCGCGCCGAGGGCCCGCCGAACACGACCAGGCAATCCGGACGCGCGGCCTTGGCCCGCCGTGCCACCTCCACCAGGGTCGGGAAGGACCACACGTATGCCGAGCAGCCGATCAGGTCGGGATCGAAGCGCTCGATTTCGGCGTAAATCACGTCGGCGTCGGGCGTGCGCGACTCGATCACGGTGACCTCGATGTCCATCCGGGGATCGAGCAACGAGGCGTGCACGCGCCGCGGGCCGAAGGCGTAGGGCAAGGCGGCGCCCCGCTCATTTTCGCTCGCTGAGTCGCCGACGACCACGATGGCCACGCGCACCCGCACCTCGCGGCGATCATAGCAGCGGCTGGCCACCGAGAAGCAGCCGAGTCCCTGCCAGGTGTCGCAGAACGACCACAGTGCGCGCGCTTGCGGCACCGCGCAGCTGGTGAATCGCGCGGTTTAGCCACGCCAGCGTTGGGCATGGGGCTTGCTGTTGCCCATGGCATGCGACTCCATGCCGCAGACGCGGCGCGAGTCGGCACTCCGCACGGATGGCGTCAGTGCATTCTGATCGTCGAGTGACGCGGCGAAGGAATCCGTGCTAGCTCGCCCTGCATGGCAGGAAACGGAACGGTGCTCTTCATCTTGGCGTTGGGGTGCGCCGCTTGCGCTCCGCCAACCACGAACGCCCCGCCGAAGTCGCGGACCGAGACGGTCGTGGCGAAGCCCGACAGCCTGACCGAGCCCACTCGACTCGGTGAAGGCTCACTTCCCACGGCGCCAACTCTCGCCATCGTGGACTCGAGCTCTTCCGTCGTGGTGCACATCGACGGCGAGCGCCTGCGAAAGAGCCCGCTGGTAGTCGCCTACCGCGAGACAGTTGCCAAGCTCGGCGACGATCCGCTGGCGGCGGCGCGAGCGAGCTGCGGCTTTGACCCGGTCGAGGCCATCCGCTTCATCACCTGGACCGGCACCGCGACCGGTGGCGGCAAGCGGGACTTCACCGGTGCCGCCGCCATCTCCACGAATCGGCCACCGGGCGAGGTCGTCACTTGCGTGCAGAAACTGCTGCCTGGCCTCGCCGTCGAGAGCGTCGGGGAGCTGGTGCTGGCCGGCGACGACGCCTCGGTCCGATCCGCAAGAAGCCGTATCGAAGCTGGAGGCGGCCCCAGCGTTCCGGACTTCGCCCGGGCAGCGCTGTCGTTTTCGACCGCTGCCTTGGCCGGAGCCATGCGTTTGCCGGCCGCCGAGGCCGGAGTGCCCATAGTGGGCGGCGCGCTCGTAGTGGCACCCGCGCCAGAGCGCTTGCTCGTGCACACCGAGATCGAGCTGGACAGCGTCGAGGCGGCGCGGGAGATGCAGCAGAGGATCGATCCCAAGAGCCTCGCCGCGAAGGGTCTTCAGCTCCTGGTCGGAACCCAGCGCACCTGGCTCCAGGACCGGCGCGTGGTCCACGAGCTGACCATCGATGGCGATCAAGCTGCGCAAGTGCGCCAGATCGGCGCCCTCGCTTCCATCGGTGTGCACGGCGCGCGGCAATACCTCGGCCGCGCCAAGGAGTCGGAAGCCAAACACAACGTGATGATCATCGCGAAAGGGCTGCTCAGCCATCTCGAGGGCGGGAAGGCCGTACCCGCTTCGGCCCCGCGCACGCCCCGTGACGTGCCCAAGGGAGCCGCGGTGACTTCAGATGCGACGTGGTGGAGGCACCCAACCTGGACCGCCGCGAGTTTCAGCGTCACGGGCAGGCAGTACTTCGCCTACGAAGTGGAGGCCGCGCCGGGCCGACAGAAGGTGGTCGTGCGCGCCGTCGGCGATCTCGACGGAGACGGCGTGCTCTCCAAGTACAGCGTCACACTCTCGCGGGGGAAAGACGGGCGCTGGGCCGTCGCTCCGGAGCTCGAGGTCGAGAACGAGCTCGACTGACCGCACGCGCTCAGCGGGTCGGCAGGTCTTCGAGGCGGGTCGCGGGGTTCAAGTACTTCTGGAGCTTGGCCGCGAGGTAGTCTTTCGCTTTGCCGCGCCAGAGCATGCCCGGATCCTTGCCCTCGAAACGCACTCGGTTGCTCTCGATACTGACCGTCCCCTCGATGGAGACGACCAGGTACTTACCGGCGATCTTGGCCTGATCGTCGCCAGTCCAGGTCACGGCGATGCCGTGTTTGTTCGAGAGGTACTCTCCGAGCGCCTTGATACGCGCGCGCGCATCGTCGGCGGTCAGGGAATGGGCGTGTTCGACTCCGAAGCTCATGGGGCCGCACCCTAACTTGGTCCGTGCCGCTCAGTCGAGCCCGGCCCACTGCGAGCTCTTTTCCCAGAGTTCTCGGGCGAGATCGCGATCGAGAGCCGCAGGATTCGGCTTCTTCTCGCGGCAGTTCGAGTAGTAGCGTCCGGAGTGGGTAGCGACTTCGTCCGACGTCGCACAATAAAGCGAGGTCGCGGCGCCCTCTTCATTGCTCTTCATGAAGAGCTTGGCGATGGAGCCGAAGGGCCAGGGAACCCCGCGCCAAATGTCCGACGCGATGACGCCAGGATGCACCGCGTAGGCGGTGATCGGCTTGCCTTCGAGGCGGCGCGCGAGCTCCGCCGTGAATAGCACGTTACAGAGCTTGCTCGCCTCGTACTCCGGCATGCCCGAGTAAGTCTTCGTGGGCTCCCGCAAAGCCCCGAAATCGATGCCCTGGGCTCGGTAGTGCGACTGACTGGCGACGTTTACGATGCGGGCCGGCGCCGATGCCTCGAGCCGCTCGAGCAAGAGGCGAGTGAGCAAGAAGTGGCCGAGGTGATTCACGCCGAAGGTGCGCTCGAAGCCGTCCTTGGTGAGCCCGGGCGCACGGGCGAGGCCGGCGTTGTTCACGAGCACCTGGATGGCAGGCTGCTCCGCGAGGATCTGCTCCGCGGCGCGCCGCACCGACGAGAGCTCCTCGAGATCGAGGGGCACGAAGCTCAGAGCGTCGCTGCCCGTCTGGGCGCGGATCTCGTCGATCACCGGCAGAGTCTTGTCTTTGGACCGGCAGGCGAGCACCACTCGGCCGCCCCGCGCGGCCAGGCTGCGTGCCGTTTCCTTGCCGATCCCGGTGTTGGCCCCGGTCACCACGAACGTCTTGCCCTCCAGATCGTACTTCGGCATGGCGGCCTTTGGTAAGGCCTGCCGTGCCACCTGCCAAGGGCGCCCCTTGCACGAATTCGATGGGGCCTTAGCTTGGGCGGGTCTGTCTCGCGGAGTGAGCCATGAAAGAACGAGCGACCGACCTGGCAACGACCCTGCGCTTCTTCCTGAACCCCAAGGCGGGGTTCTTTGCGAAGGCGTTCCTAGTTCTGGCGGTCTTGTACGTCATCATGCCCCTCGATCTGGTGCCCGACGTGGTGCTGCTCGTGGGCTGGATCGACGACCTCGTCGCGTTGCTCGGCGCCGGGACGGGGCTGCTCTTCGCCCTGCGCCGCTACCAACGAGATCAGGGACAAGCCCTGCAATCGCGGCAACCGGCCTACGTGGCGCCCCACGTGGTCGAGACGCAGGGCACTGAAGTCCGCTGAGCTTCAGAAGAACTGATCGAAAGCCGCGTCGAATGCCGCCGGACCATCGCCTGGCGTGGTGCGGGCGTAGACGAAACGCAGCAGACGCTTGTCCAGACTGCTGAGCTCGGTGGCGTCGCCGCCCTCCAAGCCGCTCGCGTAGAAGATGCTGTCGTCGAAGACCTCCGAGTCCGACGCCATCCCGAGGGACTGCGTCAGCTCTTCGAAGGTGTAGTGACGGAGCTGGTCGCCCGACAGCACGTCCGTGGCCAGCAGCACGAAGCTCTTGGTCAGCGCGCGGCTCTGGTCCCAGAACATGTAGAAGTAGCCGTAGTTCCCGGGCACGACCGGGAACCCGTTCTTCTGACCAATGCCGTCGAACTCGGCGAGCGGAACGAAATACACTCGGATCTGCGCGCCTTCGTCGCCATCTGCAACCACCTGAATCTTGTTGGCGCCGAGTTCTTTGTTCAAGACCGGGATCAGCTCGTCGAGGTGGACGCGGTCCGCCGCAGTTCCCTGCACCACCGAGAGTGACGGCGAGGTGTTCCATCGCGCGATGACCTTGTCACCTGAACCGTACTCGGTCCCGAGCGCGACCTGGCGGGCCCAACCCTTGACCTGCTCGGCGTTGGCCGCACCCGCGAGTCCACCGGCGCCAGCCGCGCCACCGGCACCAGCCGCGCCACCCGTCCCGTTCGAACCAGACGAATCGCTCCCGCTACAGCCGACCAGCGCGAGGATGCAGATGAAGGCAGCGCGCCACATCCAGTCATTCTGGCGCGGCTGGGGGCTCGTCGTCCAGGATGGCCCGCCTTTGCTTCCACTTCTTGTAGAGCCCGGCGCCCAGCAAGGCCGGAGTCGCCACGACGCAGACCGGGCAGGTCGCCCCGAGCAACACGGCACCCACGACCCCGATGGCTCCAACTCCGAGCCCACCCGCGATGAGCTGGTTTGCGTCGTCCGCTGCGTCGTCGTTCTTCACGAAACCGTCACCTCGCCAGTTGGAGCCGTAGCACACCGCAATGGGTTCAGCCCCCGCGCGTGGCGCCCTCGAGGGCCTCGACGGCCCGGGCCACGTCGGGGTGTTGCTCGAAGAAGTCTGCGAGTGGGTCCCCGCGGGCGGCGATCCGAACGGGCAGGCTCAGGATGTCGAAGCTGCGTGGATCCAGGGCGAGGGAGACTTCGTCCCAGTTCAAGGGAGTCGACACGGTGGCACCTTCGACGGCACGCACCGAGTAGGGCGCCACGATGGCGCGCGAACGTCCCACCTGTCCAGTATCGATGAACACCCGCTTTCCACGTCGCTCCAGGCTGCGCTCGGTGGTCGCAATCTTCGGGTGACGTGCCTCGAGCAGCCTTCCGAACAGCTCCGCCAACAACTGGGTGACCGCAAAAGAAACCTTGGGGCCGACCGGAACCAGGACGTGAAGCCCGGTCTGACCGCTGGTCTTGGGGTAGCCCGTCAAGCCCGCCACTGACAAGAGTTCGTGCAGCGTTCGCATCAGCGAGATGGCGTCGCGAAACGATCCGGCGCCGAGATCGAGATCGATCGTGAAGAAGTCACCGGAGTCGAGATCCGACTTCCGGCTCGCGAGCACGTGGAGGGGAATGCAGCCGAGATTCACCACGTAGAGCAGCGAGTCCATCGAGTCGACGACAAACACCCGCTTGTCACCCTCCCCGAGCTCGACGCTGTGGAGCCACGACGGGGCGCCATCCGGGGGGCGCCACTGGAAGAAGCTCTTGCCCTGGATACCGTCCGGGTAGCGCAGCAAGATCACCGGGCGATCGACCAAGAACGGGAGTAGCACCGGCGATACCGTCGCGTAGTATTCGAGCAGATCGCCCTTCGTGTAGCCCTGCTCGGGCCAGTAGACCTTCTGGCGATTGGTCAGCGAAACGCGGGTCGATGCCGGCGGCGCCTCGGGCAGCGTCGCGGGGTCGAGACGGTCGCCTCCGGGTGGCGCAGCGGTGCACGAGCCCGCGGGCATGTCGGCGCGGATGCCGCGGAACACGGGTTCGCGCAGGCGGCCGTCGTCACTGAAGCCCACGAAGCGCACGCTGACCACCAGCTCCGGTCGCGTGTGGTGGACCCCGCCGCGCGGCCGATCGAGTTCTGCTTGGGCGGGGCACTCCGGCACTTCCAACGGCGCGAGCAGCGCTGCCATCGCGTCGAGGGTCGCGCCGTCGAGCCCGCTACCGACCTTGCCGCGCAGCACCAGCGCCTCTCCGTCGAAGCTGGCGAGCCGGAGTGATCCCAGGCGCTTGCGCGCGCCGCGTCCCTCTTCCCAACCGACCACCACGAAGTCCTCGTCGCGCTCGCACTTGATCTTGACCCAATCGCCGCTGCGCCGAGGGCCTGGGCGATAGGGCGAGTCAGCGCGCTTGCTGACG
The DNA here is from genome assembly GCA_963716725.1 of uncultured delta proteobacterium. GTDB lineage: Bacteria > Myxococcota_A > Polyangia > Polyangiales > Polyangiaceae > JADJKB01. The sequence continues at coordinate 20,405 of CAVQUB010000030.1, read as the reverse complement.
ACCCCCTCGAGACGTTCAGCCCGGCAGAAGTCGAACAGGGCGCGGCCGTGCCCCTCCAGGTGATCGAGGGCGCGCACCAGGCCGCGGCCGCGAACTAGCTCGGCGAGCAATACCTTGCGATCGCGGAGCGGCAGGCCAACGAGGGACCGGCCGCCGAGCTCGAGCAGATCGAAGGCCAAGTAGGCGACCGGGACTTCGTCACGAACTCGAAGGAGTTCGTCGGGACGCACGCTCATGAGCCGGGGCGCTAGACGTTGAAATCGAGGTCGTCCCAAGTCGTCAAAGGCGACGATCTCGCCGTCGAGCACGCAGCGCTCGGCGGGCAGTTTGGCGACTGCCCGGGCGATTTCCGGAAAGGTCTGGGTGCAAATGCGCCCGGCGCGGTAGCGGAGGACGACCGCGCCGCCTCGACGCGACGCGAGGATGCGCGCTCCGTCGAGCTTGAGCTCGTAGAGCCGGCTTGGGTCGTCGAGCGACGCACCCTCGAGGGCACACAGCATGGGCTGAAGCGCGCGGACATCGACTTCGCCGGCCGGCGCACCGAGCTGGGCGGCATGCGCTTCGATCTGCCGGGTCAGGGCCGGCAGATCCGCGAGTTCGGCGAGGTCGAGCCCCGAGAGCACGCTGCGTGGGTCGAGTTCGGCATCGGTTCGGGCGTGGGCGTCGGCCTTCTTGATCAGGAGCCAGTGGCTCTCTTCACCGCGACGGGCTCCGGTGTGCACGAGCGCGAAGCGGCCCGAGAGCTTGAAACCCGCGAGTTCGAAGTCGATCTTTCCACCCGCGACGCCCTCCTCGGCGCTGGTCTCGAGATAGCGCACGCGCCCGAGATCCCAGACGATCATCGGGCCGGCCCCGTAGTGGCCGTCGGGGATCACGCCCTCGAACTCGAGGTAGTCGACGGGGTGGTCCTCGGTGCGGACCGCGAGCCGCTTTTCGTCGGGGTCGAGGCTCGGACCGCGCGGGATCGCGAAGCTCTGCAGCGTTCCGCCGATCTCGATCCGAAGGTCGTAGTGGTCGCGGGTCGCCGAGTGACGATGCACGACGAAGCGACCGACACGCGTCGAGCTCTTGCCCTCGGGCGCCGTCGCGAAGGGCTCGGTCGTGCCCGCGGGATCGCGCTTCTCGCGATAGCGCTCGAGCGGATCGGTGCCGCTGGGCGGCGCACGACGGCGCGGGGACATGGCCGCGCGAGCTCAGCGCCTCCGGCGGCGAGCACCCCACAAGAGCAGGGTCCCGGCGAGCCACCACGCGTCGTGCCGCAGCGGCGCGGTACGACACCCACAGCCACTCGATTCGTCCGTCGTCGGCTTCGCGGCGGCGCCGCCGGTCCCCGCGCCCGTGCCGCCGGTGCCGGTCCCGCCGCTGCTAGCGCTCGCCCCAACGCCACCCGAACCTGCGCTGCCGCCCGAACCTGCGCTGCCGCCCGAACCTGCGCTGCCGCCCGAACCTGCGCTGCCGCCCGAACCTGCGCTGCCGCCCGAACCTGCGCTGCCGCCGGTTCCCGCGCCGAGCCGGCGGTCGCGCATCGCGATCCACAAGTTGGGAGGGTCGATGTTCTTGGGCGCGACGGCCTCGAACCACCAATCGTAGGGCGAGGTGACCTTCGTCGCGGCGGTCCGAAAACCGACGTAGTTCATGCGTGGCCCGTAGTCGTCTTTGGGAAAGACCATGTCTTTGGCGGCGGTCACGTTCCAGAGCGTGTCGTAGGCAGCGGTGTGGGGACCGCGATTGGACGAGCCCCCGCTCGCGAAGGGCCGGGTGCCGGCGCCGCAGTCGATTTCGGTCCAGAGCGTGGTGTACGGAGCCGCACGGTGATGGTCCATCGCCAAATCGTCGCCGCGGCCTTGGGTGAAGACCACGCCGGTCGCGTACCACTCGTTGGTCAGGTCGTGCACGTGCTTCACTTTCAAGTCGAAGCCGACGAAGAGGTTGTCACCGCCGTGACCGTTGTTCAGCGCGTGATGGCCACTGCGAGAGTTCGTGGTTTCGATGACCACGTCCTGGACGGTCACGAACTGGCTACCGGTGATGTTCACTCCGAAGTCGCAGTTGACGATTTTCACGCTGCGAACCCAGGAGCTCTGCACACTCTTGAAGTGAATGGCGTTGTAGCCGGGCTCCTTGAAGTGCCCGGGGTAGGTCGTCGGTGGAAAGCGCAGGGCCAGGTGTTCGATGCCGACCTCGCTCGTCTTCGGCTTCACGCTCTTGACCGTGGGTGACCACCCGAGCTCGACGTCGACGGGCAGCGCGCGCTCGATTTCGATCCCGCCGGCACCGATGGCCTTCACCCGCGTGTAGAAGTCCATGCCCTTGTCGCCGATGTTGTCGCTGCCGCCGTCGAGCAGCCCGGCGTGCAGGCGCTTCATCAGTGCACCTCCCACATCGGTCTGTTCGATCTGGATCCAGTCGCCCACGGCAATGCCAGTGGTGGTGCTCAGCGTGAGCTTGGTGTCGCCGCGCAGCGCCTTTTGAGTGACCGTCGCGAGGGTGGCTCCACCGTCACTGCCGGAGGCCTCGATGAACGCCTGACCAAAGGAGTAAGTCGAAGTCCCGCTTGCGAGCCCAGGGTTACCGTAGGCGTCGGTGAGGCTGACCGGAACGTCGAGGATCGTCTTGTCTTGCCCAGCGCCCTGGAGCACCACGCCACTCGGCACCGTCAACTTCTTCTTGATGATGAAGATGCCAGCGGGGATGCCCACCACGTCTCCAGCTTTGGCCACCCCGAGAGCCGCCACGAAGGCCGCCGTGTCGTCCGTGCTGTCGTCGGCCTTCGCCCCGTGATCGGTGACGTTGAGCGTGGGCTTCAGGCTCGGAAGCGCGACCTCGCCAGCGCGATAGCCGGCGTAGGACCAATCCATGATCCGTCCGGTGGGCACGAAGAGTTCACCCTTCGCCCCCCAGAGCTTCGATTGCTCTGCGGCAACTGGGGTCGCGAAGACCGTGAGCAGCGACCCCATCAGCACACCCCGTCCGAATCCCCGACGCCTCGCCATCATCGCAGCCTAACATGGCTCGGACATGCCCACCCGCACGGTGCATCACGGCGACGGGGTCGCGTGGCTCGCCCGCGAGCGCTTGCCCGCGTCACACGCTGTCGTCACATCGATGCCCGACACGTCGGAGCTGCCGCAGCTGGGCTTCGAGGGCTGGAAGGCTTGGTTCGTGGAGACCGCCGCGCTCGCGCTGCGCCAGATTTCCGACCAGTCCGTCGCGATCTTCTTCCAGACCGATATCAAGCGCGAGGGTCGTTGGGTCGACAAGGCATACCTCGTCGCGAAGGGCGCGGAGCTCGCCGCGGTCGAGCTGCTCTGGCACAAGGTCGTGTGCCGCGCGCCCGCCGGACGAGCCACCTTCGGGCGACCCGCCTACGCCCACCTGCTCTGTTTTTCCCGTGAGCTGCGCCTCGAGCCTCGGGACTCGTTCGCCGACGTGCTGCCGCGCCTGGGCGAGATGCCGTGGCCGCGAGCGATGGGGGTGGATGTGTGCGCGGCCGTGTGCCGCTTCCTGAAACAAAGCACGACGGCCACGACGGTGGTCGACCCCTTCTGCGGGATGGGCACCATGCTCGCGGTGGCCAACGCGCACGGCCTCGACGCGATCGGCGTCGAGCGCTCGGCAAAACGCGCCGACCGCGCCCGCGCGCTGCTGGTCGAGCGAGACTGACGACCGGCGTCAGTACACCGACAGAGCCTGGTCGATCAGCGCGGCGATCTCGTTCAGCTCGGGATCGGTGCCGCCGGGGTTGGCCGTGCTGGCCAGCTGTTTGGCCTGGGCGAGGTCTTGTTTCGCAGTGACCGGGCCCTTGAGCGCCTCGGCGTAGGCGATGATGGCCTTGGCCTTGCCGAGGTACTTGGGCGGTGACGAGAGCAGCGCCGCGAGGGTCGTCTTCGCCGACGTCTCTTGTTTGGCGTGCCCCGTCGGCGTCTGCCAGCGCACCACCACTTCGACCGGATCGGCGGCGTCGAACGCCGAAGCGGCGCAAGGTGCCACGATCTGATTGAACACCATGGCGTCGTCGGGCGCGAGGTGCTGAGGCTCGATCACCCCCGGGTTCGTCGAGTATTCCTCGCCGTAGAACTTCTGGATGCCCATGTACCAGGGCAAACGCAGCTCGACTCCCACCGAACGCGCGGCGATGTCCATGGTCTCGTCGAAGCGTGCAACGCACGTGCCGCCGCGCCTGGCACAAGCTGGCACCGAGCGCCGCTCGGGCCTCCGCGCGCCTGCTCCCGCGTTCAGCTCGCAGTCGCGGGCAACGCCACAATGTTTCCCTACGTCACACTCGGGTCGTTACCATTCGCTTCACCATGGCTGCACGCGCCACCTCTTCCGGCACCATTTCGTTTGGCCTCGTCGCCATTCCGGTGAAGCTCTACACCGCGGCGTCGAGCGAACAGGTGCGGTTCAACATGCTGCACGACAAATGCGGCAGTCGGCTCAAGCAGCAGTACCTCTGCCCGGTGGACGACGAGGTCGTCGAGCGCAGCGCTACCGTGAAGGGATACGAGTATTCTCGGGGACAGTTCGTGCTCTTCAGCGAGGAAGAGCTGAAGTCCCTGGAGAGCGAACGATCGGGCTCGATGGAGATCACCGAGTTCGTGCCGCTTTCGAGCGTGGATTTCGTACAGGTCGAGAAGAGCTACTACCTCGGACCGGACAAAGGAGGCGACAAACCCTATCAATTGCTCGGCGAGTGCATGCGCGAGCAGGGCGTGGTGGCCGTGGGACGCTGGGCGGCTCGGGGCAAAGAGCAGCTGGTGCTGATCCGACCCTACGCCGAGCACGGGCTCGTGCTGCACCAACTCTACTACCAGAACGAGGTGCGCGCCTTCGACGAGATCGACGCGGGTGCGCGCTTCAGTTTCAGCGAAGTCGAGCGCGGTCTCGCCGCGAAGCTCGTCGACCAGCTCACCAGCAAGGGTTTTTCTGCGGAGCGCTACAGCGACACCTACGAAGAACGCGTGCGGGCTGCGGTCGAGAAGAAGGTGGCCGGACAAGAGATCAGCGTGGCGCCCGAAGCGCCGCGCGCACAGATCATCGATCTCTTCGAGGCGCTCAAGCGGAGCCTCTCCGAGGCCCAGGAGCGCGTCGGCAACACGACGGAAGCGCCCAAGCCGCTGGTGAAGGCGCGGAGCGAAGCTGCGGCTCCTGCGGAGAAGAAGGTCGCCACCCGCCGTCGTGGCGCCAAGAAGTGAAGGACGCGCCCGACGACGAGCAGCCCGCGGCGGTCGTCGAGATCGAGGACAGCATCGATCTGCACGGATTTCAGCCGCGGGACATCCCAGACGTGGTGCTGTCGTACCTCGAAGCGGCCCACGAGAAGGGTTTCCGTGAGGTCCGGTTGATCCACGGTCGCGGCACCGGATTTCAGCGTTCGAGGGTGCGACAGGTGCTCGAGACTCACCCGCTGGTCGGTCGCTTCAGCGACGCCCCCGCCACCCGCGGCGGGTGGGGAGCCACGCTGGTCTGGCTCAAGGCTTGATCGGTGAGGCATTCGGCGCGATCGAGCCGCCGATCAACAGCTCGAGGTACTTGCTGAAGTTGGGGTCGTAGCCGTCGGAATGCGAGGTCGAAGGTACGGCGGCGTAGGTTGCCTCGACGCCCACGCTGTCGTTCAGCATGCCGAGGTGCGCGGACAGCGTGGTCGGAGAGCCAATGTCGACCAACGGGATGCGCAGCTCGACGAAGCTGCCCGTCTTGTAGACGTCGCCAGCGAAGCTCCAGCCCGCGTCGGCCCAAGCCGAGCCGGTCCAGGCCTGGGTGTTGGTGAGATCGTTGCTGCCGCGCCAGCGCAGGTGCCAGCGCGCCGCAAAGGGGACCGTGGGCTGCTGGGTATTGTAAGTGAAGCCGGCGTTCGTGCCGGGTGTTCCGCCGAGGTAGAGCGCGACCCACTTGTTGGCGCTGCTCGAGCCCACGTCGGCGCCGCTCATGCCGACGTACAAATAGCCTTCGTCCCAGGCCAAATAGCCGGTGTAGCCGCCGGATGAGCTGGTGAAGCTTTCGTTCGAGGCAAAGTCGTTGTTGCCATCGATGGTGATGGTGTGAAAGTAGCGAACCGTGAACGGGTCCGTCGCGGTGTATTGCGCGGCAAGGCTGTTGCCTGCGGCGTCCTTCGCCGCAGTCGTCACGCGCACTTTGTAGATGCCGATGCTGGCGAGCCCGCCGGATGGCGTCAGGGTGAACGCGGTGTTGCCCCCGCTCGCGACGGGGTTTCCACTCATGGCGATGCAGGTCGCGAACTCGTCCTTGGAGACCTGAAGCGTCCCCGTGCATGTGGTTCCCGACGTCGCGGCGCTGATCGACGTCACCTGCATCGGCTCGCTGAAGGTCACGACAATGGGTGCGCTCTTGACGACTGCCGTCGTCGTCGGAGCTGGCGTCGTAGACGTGACCGTCGGCGGCGTCGTGTCGCCGGAGCCCCCGGCGCCTCCGCTGCCACCCGCGCCCCCTGTACTGCCGCCCGTGCCGCCCGTGCCGCCTGTGCCGCCTGTGCCGCCCGCGCCGCCCGCGCCGCCCGCGCCGCCCGCGCCGCCCGCGCCGCCCGCCGTTCCGCCGGCGCCACCGCTCGCGCCACCAGTCCCGCCCGTGGCCGCAGCTCCGGTTCCGCCGCTGCCTCCGCTCGCGCCACCGCTGCCTCCGCTCGCGCCACCGCTGCCTCCGCTCGCGCCACCGCTGCCTCCGGTGACCACACCGCCAAAGCCCGAGCTCCCACCGCCGCCGCCAAGGTCCGAGTCATCAGCCGCGCAGCCCGCCCCCAGCCCCACACAAACCAGCGAAACTCCCCAGATCGCCCGCAAAGCCATGGTTGGAGCCTACGCCGTTTTGGTCCCGGAGCCAGGCCCCGTTTTTTTGGCCAGTTCACCCCGAGCACCCTATGCCCGTGGGGTCCGAGGGAGAATTCGATGACACGAGACGCAACGTTGGTGGTGATCGAGTTCGGTGCCAGCTGGCCGCGTTGGCTCGAGCCGAGCCGCGGCGGTGACCTAGCGGTCGTCGCTCAGCACTACGAAGGGGAGCCGACATCGCTGGTGACCCAGGTTGCCAACCGGATCGCGCGACTCGAGGCTACAGGGTGGCGCCTTGGCTCGACGGTGCTCGTCGCGAATGACCGCACCGATCCGGCCGCGTTCTCGGCGCGGAGCGTCTTGGCGCGGGGCCTGCTCGCGCGGCTCTCCAAGAGCAACGGCGGCAGCATCACGCTGACGGTGTCTGATCAGGTGAGCGCGCGCGTGTGCGAGAACCTGCTCGGGCTCGCCGCGGCACTGGACTCCGATGCTCGCCGGGCGAAAGTCCGGGTGGCGCTGCGAATTGGCCGGCGCGAGCCGATGATCGGCATGGAGTGGGAAACGCCCCACGCTGCCGCGCCCTGAACCTACGCGCGGGGGGTGCGAATCGCGTTTCGCAGGCCGCGTCGGGATTGTCACGTCGACAGGTTGCCGCGCGGCGCTACCTTGATCGCATGATCTCGAGAGAGCGTGGTCGAAACGCACTGTGGGCAGTCCTGGTTCTGGCAACAGGCGTGGGCATCGGAGTCGCGAGCCACGGGCTCGATCTGTCGTCCCCGCTGCTCGCGGGACGCGCGACACGCTCGGTGACGGTGGTTCGAGCGACCCCCAACGTCGTGACCGCCATCCGCGACCTCGCGCGGCTCGAGAGCGCAGAGTATCACCTCGAGCGAGTCTTGGACGTGAAGGATCGCCAGTCGCGGGCTTTCGGCTTGCTCGAATCCGAGGACCACCTGCTCTTGGTCGCCGCCGGAGACGTGGTCGCGGGTGTGGATCTATCTGCGCTCGGCGATCGTGACATCCAAGTCGACCACCAGGCGCGCCGAGTCAAGGTCACGCTGCCCGCGGCGAAGATCCTCAGCGCGCGCCTCGACAGCGGGCGCACCTACGTGCACAGCCGGCGAACGGATCTCTTGGCAACCCACAACGCCCAGCTGGAATCCGACGCGCGCGCGCGCGCCGAGCGCGAGTTGACCGCCGCCGCGCTGGAGGCCGGCATCCTCGGCAAGGCTTCCAAGAACGCCCGGCGCACGGTGGAAGATCTGCTGCGGGCGCTCGGTTTCTCGAAGATCGAGGTCGAGATCCGCAGCGCGTGATCCTCAGTCGTCGTCCTGAGGCAGGCTCGATGCTGGCGGCGGCAGCATCGACTGCCACGGCCGGACCGCGTCTTCGAGGAAGTCGAGCAACTCCTCGAGTTGCTTGAGGTGGGACGACTCGGCGACGACGAACTTCTCGGCCTCCATCAGCAACGACGCCGCCGCTACCAGCTGCGAATTTACCGCATCCGTGAGGGCGAGTTGCACGCCGCGTAGCTCGGAGACCGGAACATGGATGCCGGCCGCGATCACGTCGGAGGGGATGGGTCCGACGCGAGCGACGATGTGCACCCTGGCGTCTCCCCAACCCGCACGCCAGACGCCTGTTCCGGTGGCATCGTGGTGGAGAAAGGTGGCGCCTACATCCGCGGTGCCGCCGAGCACGGCTCTCACCACCGCCTCGTGAGATCCGAAGAAGTGCTCCTCTCCGAAGGCAGCTTGAACGTCCACGCCCTGGGCGCGAAGCGCTGCGCGGATCAGCAAGTAGCCGGAAGCGCTCTGTGGGTCGACCCACGCGACGCGGGCGCCGTTCAGATCCGACGGGCGCAGTATGTGGGAGCCCATGGCGCTGAACATTGCCGAATAAAAGGTCGACACGCCGCGACGCACCGGCAGCGCGATGGGCAGCGTTCGGCCGGAGGCGGCCGCCCTCATCGCCACGATCGGCGGCAACCAGGCCAGGTCGAGGTCGCCCATCGCCATCGCACCGAGCAGACTCGGGTAGTCGTCGAATTCGCGAGGCTCGGCCGGGAGCCCGGTCGCGTCGGTCAGCGCAGAGCAGAATCGGACGAGACGCTCCCGGAGCAGCGCCGCCTCGGCCTCCCCGCCGCCGAAGGCACTTCGGGTCGGAGCGAGCACCATGCCCATTCGGAGCGGGGCTCGCGACGTCGGCGCGTCGCTCTCGGCGGCAGTCACCCGTCGAAACTGGCTCCCCAGGCCGCCCGCGTCAAGGCGGCGGCCCAAGGCTGGAAAGCAAACAATACGTGATGTAGCGTTTGCTTCACATGCCCTCCCCTCCCAATCGTGTCCGCGAGCGGCGCGAGGCCCGCGGGCTCTCGCAGACGGCGTTGGCGGAGCGCGCGAGCTTGAGCCGGCAGAGCGTCGCGGCAATCGAGGCGGGACGTGCGACGCCAGCCGTGGACGTCGCGCTTCGACTCACCCGCGCCCTCGACTGTCGGGTCGAAGACCTGTTCGATGCGAGCACCGGCTTGGAACGTCTGTCGACGACCTCGACCTCGTCGATGGTCACGGGACGCGTCGCCGTCGCGCAAGTCGGGGGTCGCTGGGTATCGCGAGCGCTCTCGGCGGACGGCGCACGGGTCTCGGCCGACGGCGTGGTGTCGTCGGCCCGTCGAGGAAAGGCCCAAGTGGATCTCGTGCGCACCGTGAGCGAGGCTCGTGAAAACGTGTTCCTGACGGGCTGCGCAGCGGGACTGGGCGTGCTCTCGGACCGACTCAACTCGCGACCGGGACCAGGCCGCTTTCTTTGGTTCGCTTCGTCGAGCACGGCGGCGCTCGACGAACTGCGGGAGGGGACGGCGCACGTGGCCGGCGTCCATCTGGTCGATCCGAAGACCGGGGAAGCCAACGTCGTGGATGCGCGCCGCGCGGCGACCTCCGGCTCCGTGGTGCTCGTGACCCTGGCGCGCTGGGAGGTGGGCCTGATCACCCGGGCCGAAGACGCGCGACGTTTGACCGGTGTCGCCAATCTCGGGCGACGTGGCACCCGGCTGGTCGCCCGGGAGCCCGGAGCCGGCGCTCAGCGTTTGTTCGAGCAGGAGCTGCGTGCTGCGGGGCTCTCGCCCGACCTGGCGCGCTCGGCGAAGCTGGTCGCACCGGGACACCTCGAAGTCGCCCGGGCCATCAGCATGGGCGCCGCGGACGCGGGCGTCGCGACCCGGGACGCTGCGCTGGCGTTTGGCCTGCGCTTCCTCCCGCTGGCAGAAGAACGCTACAATCTGGTGGTCCCTTCTGCGTCGGTCGGGATCCGCGCCTGGCGCGGTTGTTCGACGTCTTGGTGTCGGCCGAGTTCCGACGCGAGCTCACCGCGCTGGGCTACGACATGGAACCTGCGGGTCGTCGCGTCGCCGAGGTGCACGCGGCGTGAGCGAGCCCGTCGTCCGAAGGGGCCCGCTCGTTTCGCGTCGATGCGCCCCCCCTCGCCGCCGCACCGCCTGCGCGAGTGGCATCGCTTGGCCAGCCATGCCATAGGCCGCCGCCGTGAGCACGACCGACGACAGCTCGGCCACTGCGCGAGCGCGGACCGCGCAAGACCTCGAGTGGCGCGATCTGCTCGCACACCTCGCCGGACTCTGCCTCTCGCGGCCAGCCGCGGAACGAATGCTGACGCTCGCGCCGGCCACGACCCCGGCCGAGTCGCGGGCGCGCATGACACTCACGGCCGAGGCCATCGACGCCCACGACGACGACGCTCCGATCCCGGCCCGCGCGTTGCCCGAGCTCGAGCCAGCGCTGGTGCGGGTCGCGAAGGGAAGTGTCGCGAGCGGCGAAGAACTCCGCGACATCGGGCTCCTGCTCGCGTTGACCAGCACCCTCCGGAGCTACGCCCGCGCGGCGCGCAATCTGCGGCCTGTGTTGGCCAGCGCACTCGAGAGCGATCCGACGCTGGACGAACTCGCGAAGGTTCTCTCCCGGTCAATCGAGGCCGACGGGAGCGTCTCCGACGACGCTTCCCCGACGCTCCGTGGCGTTCGACGCCGCGTCGGTGAGGTCCGTCGGGAGCTGGGCACTCGGCTGTCACAGCTGATGCGCCGCTACTCCGAGGTCCTGCGCGACGAGTACTGGACCGAGCACGATGGCCGCTTCGTGCTCCCAGTCCGATCCGACGCTCACTTGAAGGTGAGCGGCATCGTACTCGGTTCGAGCGCTTCGGGCGCCACACTCTACGTGGAACCCGAGGAAGTGACCGCGCTCGGCAACCGCTTGAAGGTCGCCGAGGCAGAGGTCGAACGCGAGGTCGCTCGCGTGCTCGCCGAGCTCTCGGCTCGAGTTCAGAGTCATTCCCCTGCCCTCGCTACGGCCCTCGAGGCCTGCATCACGGCGGACTCGCTCTCGGCGCTGTGTCGCTTCGCCAAGGAGACGCGCTCGATTGCGGTCCAGCTGAGTGACTCCGCGGCCTTCGATCTGCTCGGCATGCGGCATCCGCTGTTGGTGACGCAGAAGATCGAGGTGATCCCCAGCGATATCAGCCTGCGGGCGGGCCAAGCACTGGTCATTTCTGGACCAAACGCCGGCGGCAAGACCGTCGCGCTCAAATGCCTCGGGCTGGCCGCATGGATGGCTCGCTCCGGCATCCCGATTCCGACCGAGCCTGGTTCCGAGCTCGGCTTCTTCGAGCCGGTGCTGACCGACGTGGGCGACGAGCAGTCGCTTTCCCGATCACTTTCGACCTTCAGCGCCCACGTGAAGAATCTGGCGTCGATCTTGGATCGGTCCAACGGGAGAGCCTTGGTCTTGCTCGACGAGGTCGCGGCGGGCACCGATCCAGAGGAAGGCTCGGCACTGGCCGCCGCCGTACTCGAAGCGCTGGTCAGTCGCGGCGCAGCGGTGGCGGTCACCACCCACTATGAACGACTCAAAGAGCTCGGCGCCAAGGACGGACCGATGGTCAACGCCTCGGTGGGCTTCGACCTCTCGCGCATGGCGCCCACGTTTCGCCTGACCATCGGCGTCCCGGGCGCGTCGAGCGCACTGGCTGTCGCGGCGCGCTACGGCATTCCGGAGTCGGTGGTCGAGCGAGCGCAGTCGCTCTTGCCACAACGCGCGCTGGATCGCGAAGAGCTGGTGCAGAAGCTCGAAGCCGAGCGAGCGTCGCTCGAGGCCGCGAGGCACGCGGCCGAGGAAGAGTTGCGTCGGCAGCGGCAGCTCAGCGCCGAGATCGAAGACGAACGCAAGAGAGCGCGCGAGGAGGAGCGAGGGCGACTCGCGGCGGAATCCCGCGAGCTGCTCGGTGAAGTGCGGCGCGCGCGGGCCGAGCTCTCCGAGGCAAAACGGCGAGTCGCTCGCGGCGAGGTCGGAATTGGTGAGCTGAAAGCCGCGGAGAAGAGCGTGAACGCTGCGGCGGGCCAGGTCGCCGTGGGCAGCCCCCTCGAAAACGCACAGCGTGCCCTCGCGCCGCCACGTCCCGACGGACGCCCGGCCCAGGCCGCGGAGCTCTCGGCGGGCAGCCGCGTGTTCTTGAAGAAACTCGGCCAGGTCGCCGAGGTGACCGAAGCGCCGAGCCGAGGCCAACTCAAAGTGCTGGTGGGATCCATGCGGCTCACCGTCCGGCTCGAGGACATCGAGCTGACAGCACAGCACCAGCGTCCCAAGCCGCGCGCAGCAGCTCCCAAAGACCAGAGCAAGGTCGCGATCCTCGATGGCTTCGTGCCGGTACGCACCTCGCACAACACCTTGGATCTGCGTGGCCAGCGCGTGGACGAAGCCCTCGACGCCGCCGATGCGTTCGTCGATCGAATGCTCAGGGTGAGCGAACCCGTCGCTTTCGTACTGCACGGTCACGGAACCGGTGCGCTGAAGCTCGCCCTTCGCTCTCACCTCTCGGCCGCCCCGCATGTGCGCCGGGCCGAGCCCGCCGGGCCGGACGACGGCGGCGATGCTTTCACGGTCGTCTGGCTCGGATGATCGAGCGGCACTTGCCCTGCGACGCAAGGAGCACTACCACCGGCCCATGGCCACTTCGCCGGCGTGGGTCCTCGCAATCGCGGTAGCGCTCGCCCCCGCCTGCGGTCCGAAGCAGTCGGGCGGGGCTGGGCCACAGCGACTCGAGCCCATCACGGCAGCGCCCGGTTTCTCAGCGCCGGACGAGACCGGCACGCTGCGCTCACTCGCCGAGTTCCGCGGTCGCCCGGTGGTGCTCTACTTCTACCCGAAGGACGGAACGCCGGGCTGCACGCGCGAGGCCTGTGCATTCCGCGATGAATGGCAGCGATTGTCGGCCACCGGCGCCCAAGTGCTCGGAGTGTCCCTCGACAGCGTGGAGTCCCACGCGGCCTTCAAGCGACAGCACGCGCTCCCATTCCCACTGCTGAGCGACGCCGAAGGCCGCGTACTGGAGGCCTACGGCGTGACCCGCAACGCCAAAGGCTACGCCGCGCGCACCACGTTCATCATCGACGCCGAGGGCATCATCCGCCGGATCTTTCCGGAGGTGGACCCGGCGGTACACGTCCAAGAAGTGCTCAGGGTGCTCGAGGCCATGAAGCATCAGGGGCTCGACCGCCCGGCGCCGAAGCGCTGAACCCTCAGAACACGACCGCAGCCGCTTTCTACTCCGCCGCCTGACGGGCGCCACGAAGTAGCGGAAAACCCAGCGCTTCGCGCTGCGCCATCCAACCCTGGGCGACGGCTCGGGCCAGCGTGCGAACTCTCAGGATGTAGCGCTGACGTTCGGTGACGCCAATGGCTCCCCGGGCATCGAGCACGTTGAAGGCGTGCGCGGCCTTCACGACCTGATCGTAGGCCGGCAAGACCAGCTTCTTCAGTGGGTCTTCGTGGCGGTCGAGCAGGCGTTTGGCTTCTGCTTCGGCGTGGTCGAAGGTCGCGAAGTGGGCGGGAACGTCCGCCTCTTCGAAGTTGTACGTGCTCCACTCCCACTCGGCGCGCCGGTAGATTTCACCGTACTTCACGCTCTTGTCGAAGGCGAGGTCGTACACATTGTCGACGTCTTGGAGGTACATCGCGATGCGTTCGAGCCCGTAGGTGAGCTCGCCGCTCACGGGCTTGCAGTCGAAGCCGCCGCACTGCTGAAAGTAAGTGAACTGGCTGATCTCGAGCCCATCCAGCCAGACCTGCCAGCCGAGCCCCCACGCGCCCAAGGTCGGACTCTCCCAGTCGTCCTCGATGAAGCGCACGTCATGCTCGAGCGGATTGGTTCCGAGGGCGACCAACGACTCGAGGTAGAGATCCTGGAGGTCGAGCGGGCTCGGCTTCAGGATCACCTGGAACTGGTGGAACTGCTGAAGACGATTCGGGTTCTCACCGTAGCGACCATCGGTCGGGCGCCGGGAGGGCTCCACGAACGCGACGTTCCAGGGCTCCGGGCCCAGCGAGCGCAGGAAGGTCGCCGGGTTGTAGGTGCCCGCGCCGACCTCGGAGTTGTAGGGCTGCACGATCAGGCAGCCGCGCGCCGCCCAGAAGCTCTGAAGGGTGAGGATGAGGTCTTGGAAGTACACGGCGGCGGCAGGCTACACCACTGCCCTGCCGGCGCCAGCCCTGCCGTCGGCTACTGCCCCGTCCAACCCTCGCACCAGCTGCACTCTGGCAAGCCCGAACCCGCTTTGCAGGCGTCGCAGACTGGATCCGTCTTGCAGCTGGTGGCCGTGCAGCCCACGCTGGGCGGCGCGGTGGCGCCGTTGAGCATCCCGTCCATCCACGTGAGGTAGGGCGTGCCCTCGCTCTTGCGATCGTACATGGACGCGTAGGGGAGCAGGCAGTGCAGCGGCCCCGGCGACAAAAAGTAGCGGAAGTTCGGGGTCCCTGCGCTGATGTCCGCCAGGGACTTCTGCACCTTCCCGGTGAAGTCCGCCGGGTCGCCGCCCATGACCTGGAAGTAGCTGGTCTGGTCCTTGTCGAAGGCCGCGGTCTGCTCTGCGATGCGCATGTTTGGGTAGTGCTTCCCGATGCCAACGTACAGGTCGACGATGGTGAGCGTGGTGATGTCCTTGCCCTTCAGGTCCGGGACCTGCTGCGGGATCTGAGCGTTCCAGTTCGGAAAGCTGTCCTTGAAGAACGAGTCGCTGACGACGCCGCAACCGGAGTCCGCGATCACCGTGATCTTCGCGTTCGGGTACTGGTCCGCCACGTAGGGCGCGTGCCCGATGGCTCCGTAAGCGCCCGCGCTGCAGCCGGTGATCAAGACCTCCTTGGGCTGATAACGGGCGAAGACCCAGTCGAGCACCGACTTGGTGTTCACGAAACCCTTGTGGTGGATCTTCAGGTCGGGCGCATAGTCCTTGACCGCGTCTCCCCAGTGAATATCGCCGGTACAGTACGGGATGTGTACGAGGCTCCAACCGGCCACTGGGTTCTTAGGATCGTCGAGGCGATAGATGCCGCTCGCTCCGCCGCCGAGCGCCGCTGCGATTTCCATCTCGGTGGGGGCTTCGGGGGAGAAGATGGCATCGGAGATCGAGCAGGTGATCTCGTTCCAGCAGGCTCCGCCCCCTCGGAAGTCGATCACGATCTTTTCGGGATCACCTCCTGCGACGAAGAAGCGGAACGGAGTCCCACGCGAGCAGATGGTGTCGCCCCCAGGCTCGATGGTGACCAGCTCACCCTTGCTCGGCACGCCGGCCGTGCCACCCGAGCCGCCCGCCGCGGCTGAGCCGCCCGCTCCAGCCGAGCCGCCGGTATTGGTAGCGCCGCCGCTACCGGGGCCGGCGTCCTCCGAGTCCTCGCCGCAACCCAGGACCAACAGACCACATGCGAACACCCCCCCGACGAAGGCGCGCTTGTACATGGACCACAGGTTAGGACGGGCGGGCTCCGATCGCCACCGAACCCCCGAGTTGACGGAACAAAGGGGATGGCGACAAGATCGGTGTATGCATCGCGGCCTACTCCTGCTGCCGTTCGCCCTCGTCGGCTGCGACAAGATCGGCTCGGACACGGGCGAAGCGACCGGAGAGCTCAGCCGCGCCGAGTGCGTGCAGATGACCATCCGCGTCAACGAACTTCGCGACAAGGAGCTCGGGCGCGTCAACAGCAAGCAGCAACGAACCACCGTCGACGGCTGCATGTCGCACGGTACCCGCGCGCAGTTCGAGTGCGTGCAGTTTGCCAACAGCCAGCCCGAGCTCGCACGCTGCGACGAGCGGGCCAAGTAGAGAGACTGCGCCGTGCTGCACGAAGGCCACGAGATCCCCAAACACGCACTGGTGATGGTGGGGCTGCCGGCTCGGGGCAAGACCTACATCGCCCGGAAGATCGCCCGCTATTTGTCCTGGCTCGGCTACAACACCCGCACCTTCAACGTGGGAGAGTACCGGCGCTCGCAGGTCGGAGCCCGCCAGCCGGCGAGCTTCTTCGACCCAGAAGACGCCAGCAACAGCGAGGTGCGCGAAGCCATCGCCCGCCGCGCGCTGGACGATCTAGTGGGCTGGCTCATCGGCGGCGGCGAGGTCGCCATCTACGACGCGACGAACATCGAGAAGTCTCGCCGTGATGCCATCTGGCAACGCTGCAACGCCGTTGGCATCCAAGTCGTGTTCGTCGAGAGCATTTGCGAGGACGAAGCCGTCGTCGAGCGCAACGTGCGCGAGAACAAACTCCGCTCACCCGACTACGCCGACGTCGACACCGAAGAAGCCGTGCGGGACTTCCGCCAGCGCATCGCGTTTTACGAGCGCAACTACGAACCAGTGAACGAGCCCGACAAGGGCTATGTGAAGATCATCGACGAGGGGCGGCAGGTCGTCGTCAATCGGATGGCGGGCTACTTCAGCGCGCGGCTGATGTTCTTCTTGATGAACATCCACCCAGCACGGCGAAAGATCTGGCTCACCCGACACGGCGAGAGCGTGTTCAACACTGCCAACCGCATCGGCGGCGACAGCGATCTCTCTGCGCGCGGCATGGCATACTCGCGGAGCCTCGCCACGCACATGCTTCGACAACCCAAGACCGAGCGGCTGGTGGTGTGGACCAGCACCCTCAAGCGGGCGGTGCAAACCGCCACCCAGCTCGGGCTCCGACCCATCGCGCGGAGGGCCTTGGACGAAATCGACGCGGGCATCTGCGACGGCATGACCTACGAAGAGATCAAGCGCGATCTGCCCGACGAGTTCCGTGCGCGTGGCTCCGACAAGTTTCGCTACCGCTACCCGCGTGGCGAGTCCTACGCCGACGTGATCCAGCGCCTCGAGCCCGTCATCGTGGATCTCGAGCGGCAGCGACAGCCCATCTTGGTGGTCGCTCACCAAGCCATCATCCGGGCGCTCTATGGCTACCTCACCGGGCGCCCGCAAGAGGAGTGTCCTCACGTGCCCATCCCGCTGCACACGCTGGTCGAGCTCACGCCCACCGCCTACGGCTACGAAGAACACCGGGTCGAGCTCGAACCATCCTTGCCCGACCGCTCCGACGCGCCTTTGTCGATGGGGCCCTGGCGACAGGGCTGAGGACTCGGCCCAAGGCTGCCTGGCTCCACGCTGGGCACACCGCCGGCCTCAGGCGCTCTTCGAGCCCGCCGCGGCGCCCAGCATTACGGCGGCCACGCCCAACAGCACTCCGCCGACCGCCATCGCGCCGGACGCCTGCGCCCGGCGGTCCGCATCGGCGATCACCACCGCCTGCTGGGAGCGCCAGCAGGCCTCGCAGCACAAGCCGTCCTCGGTGATGTTGGCGCGGTCGGCGCGGATCTCGGTCTTGCAGGTCGCACAGTGAATCGCCCGCGTGTCACCGAGCGGCATCCTGCTCGGCGTGCGCCCCCCGAGCGTGTCCACCAGCGCCGCCAGCTCGAAGGGATCGAACCAGGTGCCGTGCTCGCCGCAGACGTCGAGTTCGATGCCCTTCGTGACCACGCGATCGAGCACCGCCGTGCACACCGGACAGCTCGCCCTCGACCCGCGAGGGCCGCGATCCCGCGCGTTGCCGCCGGCGCGCCGGGCCAGATCGGCAAACACCGCATCCGGTGTGCTCAGCACCTGACGCGCGCTCTGGTTGTCGATCCAGATCCCGCCGCAGCCGCCGCAGCCGGCGAGCTCGACGCCCTTGGCGACCACGCTGACCAACCGCTTGCGGCAGTGCGGGCAGCGCAGCTCCAGCGCCTCCGGGGAGCCGGCCCCAACGACGTGCACCACCTTCTGGACTATTTGCACCGGCACCGGGACTTCGACCTGGCGCTGCAAGGGCGCGTTGACGCGGTCGCAGAACTCACAGGTGGCTTGGCTCTCGAAATTCCGCTGCAGGGGCGCGCCGCAGTGCTCGCATTGGCTCATGGGCGCCACGATAACTGGTGTGAGGTCCACCGTCATCGAGCCCGGGTCCGGCCCATCGAAAGCGGCGAGCGGTGCTTTCCCGGTTCGGGAGTCGGGCCTGCTGGACGGTTGAGCACGCTTGAACGCGCGGCGCGAGCCGCTCCGCGCTGCTCTGGTAGCCTCGCGGCCATGACCACCGAGCTCCTCCAGCCCGTTCAGGTTTGCGAAGCCATCCCCGTCAGCGGCGCTCATCAGATCGACCCAGCGGAGATTGTGAGCGAAGGCATCCCGACGCCGGATGCGCTGTTCCTGTCACCGGAGCTCGGTCGCGGAGTCGCGGGGCGCATCCATCCCGCCTTCGATCGCTTCTTGCTGCGCAAGGTCGCGCTCAAGCGTCTGTCGAAAGAGCTGGCGAACCACCCGTTTTACCGTGAGGGCTTCGTGGCCGAGGCTCAGATTGCCGGACAGCTCGAACATCCGAACATCGTTCCCGTGCACGAGCTGGGCACCAGCGCCGAGGGAGTGCCCTACTTCACCATGAAGCTCGTCCAGGGCGTGTCCCTCAGCCAGTGGTTACGAAGTCGGGCGCCGGGCTCGATCGAGCGGCTGGAGGGTGGACTGGAGATCTTCCTGAAGGTCTGCGAGGCCATCGCCTACGCCCACGACCGCGGCGTCGTGCATCGCGACCTGAAGCCCGACAACGTCATGGTGGGGAGCTTCGGCCAGGTCTACGTGATGGACTGGGGACTGGCACGGTTGACCAAGAGCGTCCCGGCCTCGGGAGCGCGTGCCTCGATGGAGTCCAAGGGTCCGGTCGGCACGCCGCCCTTCATGGCCCCCGAGCAGGCGCGGGGAAACCCGCACGAGATGGACGAGCGCACGGACGTGTTCGGCCTCGGCGCGGTGCTCTATCAGATCGTGAGCGGCAGGTTGCCCTACGGACCGCCGCGACCGGCTCAGGAGACCCTCGAGCTTGCGCTCGCCGGAAAGGTGGTGCCCATCGACACGGCCCTCGGGAGCCTGCCGGTGGCAAAACGCATCCGGCAGGTCGTGATGCGTGCCGTGGCGGCGTCACCGGCGGACCGCTACCCGACCGTCGCCGCGCTCGCGGAAGATGTACGGCGGTTCCTGCGCGGCGGGCTGTACCTGCCGACCAAGAGTTTCGCCCCCGGAGAAATCGTGATTCGAGAAGGGGACGTGGGCGACGCGGCGTACATGATCGCCAGCGGCACCTGTCGCGCCTACCGGAGCGTCGATGGCCGGGAAGAAACCCTGGCCACCATGGAGCCCGGGGACGTGTTCGGCGAAATGGCGCTCCTGCTCTACGAACCGAGGGCCGCCAGCGTAATCGCCGTCGACCAGGTGACCCTGCTCGTGCTCGACAAGGAAACCCTCAGCGAAGGGCTCGGCGTCGACGGCTGGACCGGTGCGCTGGTGCGTGCGCTCGCCCATCGCTTTCGCGATCTCGAGCAGCAAGTCCGTGCTTCGGGGCTCCGGCGGACCGGCCCACCACCGTGATCTGAGTGAGCGTCAAGGCGTGCACGCGCAACCCTGCGCGCCACAGGTCAGCTTGACTTTCAGCGTGTAGTCGCCCTCGTCGTCAAAGGCCGTGCTACCGTCGACGACGATGATGTACCAACCGTCCTTGGCGGCAACGTAGTTCTTGGTTCCGCTGAAGTAGTCGTCACAGAAGTCCCTGCTCGTGCAAAGCAGATCGTTGCAGCCGGCGTTCGAGAAGATCTTCAGCGTCGCGTCCCAGAACGAGCTGTTGTACGTGGGGCACGCCCAAGAGTCCGTCAACGTGACCGCCATGCTCTCGCCAGCGCGCAGGTAGATCCGGTAGGTATGGTCCGCGCCGGCGTCGTAGCAGCTGCCACTGTCGTCCAGCCGGTTGTAGGCGTAGCAGGTGTCGGCGTTGATGCTGAACCCATTAGAGTCGCCAGCGTCGATTCGGCCGATCACCCGCGCGCCCGAGCACTTGTCGCGGTTCTGGTTGCCATTGGTGCAGGCTTCGGCGGGTGGCGGGCACCCCGAGGGCACGCAGGCGTTGTTGGTGCAAATGTGCCCGCCGGTGCAGTCCGCATTGCCCAAGCACTGGACGCACTTGGACGTGGTGCCTTGGTCGAGGCAGAGCGGCGTCGTGCCGCCACAGGCGGAGCACGCAGCCCCGCAAGCCGTGTTCGACTTGCACACCTGGCAAGCGCCGCTGGTGCACTGTTGGTTGGTGCCGCAGGCCGCGCAGGCCGGTCCGCACTTCTGGTTGGTGGTGCAGTTCGCGCACACATTGGCGGTGCAGTACTTCCCCGGACCGCAGTGCCCGTCGGCCGTGCACGCGACGCAGGCCGTACCCGCAGTGTTGCAGATTT
>CAVQUB010000029.1:0-42473 GCA_963716725.1 uncultured delta proteobacterium | reverse complement strand
AACCAGGTCACGAAGACCGCGGGCCGCTCACCAACGCGATTGGGCCACTCGTGGCGATCGACGCAGAAGCGACGCGGCTCCTGGTTGTAGCGGCACTCGGGCTTGCGGGCGTACTCGGCGCAGCTCGGGCTGGCCTCGTCGACGAAGCGGTCGCACTGGTACTCGAGTCCCCGCACGAATCTCCGTCCACGAGCGCCATGTCCGCGGGACACGCGGCGGGCAGCTCGGCAACGACGTACACGCTGGCCGCGGAGGCCGCCGCCAGCTGAGCGCCGGGCGAGATCGCGCTCGGCAGCGGCAGCGCGGCCAAGAGCAGCGGAATGATTGGACCCAAGTCCGGAGGAATCACGGCCACTCCTTATGAGAGAGCCCCGGAATGGAGGCCAAGTTCCGGGCGGAAAAACCCCAACGTTTGGCTAGGTCCGGCCGGGCCGAAAGAGCGCTAACCTGCTGGGCCCGCCATGCTCGACAAACTGGTCGTGCGCTGCGCCTCGCAGCACAACCTCAAGGACGTCAGCTGCGAACTACCGCGCAACCGGCTGGTGGTCATCACGGGTCCGAGCGGCTCGGGCAAATCGTCCTTGGCCTTCGACACCATCTACGCCGAAGGTCAGCGCCGCTACGTCGAGTCCCTCTCGGCCTATGCGCGTCAGTTTCTCGATCAGCTGCCGAAGCCCCGGGTCGAGAGCATCGAGGGCTTGAGCCCCGCTATCGCCATCGAGCAGCGCGCGCTGGGCAAGAGCCCACGCTCGACCGTCGGCACCGTCACCGAGATCGCGGACTACCTGCGCTTGCTCTTCGCGCGGGTCGGCGTCCCGCACTGTCCGGTCTCCGGCAAGGTCTTGCGGGCCTACACCGTGCAAGAAATCGTCGACACGGTCGTCGGCGCGGGGTGAAGGGGCCCGCGCCGCGATCTTGGCCCCGATGGTTCGCCAACGGAAGAGCGACCTCCGCGCCGAACTCGAGCAACTTCGGCGCGACGGCTTCGTACGCGCGCGCTTCGACGGCACGCAGATCGACCTGGGCGAAGACGTCGACGTCGATCGAAGCCAACCCCACGACCTGGACGTCGTCGTCGATCGCATCGTGGTCAAGGCCGGGGTGAAGGGACGCGTCACGGACTCGATCGAGCTGGCACTCAAGCTGGGCGACGGCACCGTGCTCATCGACGCGGTGGACGGCTCGGAGCCGGTGGTGATGAGCGAGCGACTGGTGAGCTGGGAGCACGGGATCACGCTGCCCCCGCTGGAGCCACGGCTGTTCTCGTTCAACAGCCCGCACGGCGCGTGCCCCGTCTGCGACGGGCTCGGCATGCGTTCGGGCATCGACGCCGCCCGCGTGGTGCCCGACCCCAGCCGGACCCTGCGAGAGGGCGCGGTGGCTGCGTTCGGCCGCCGGGGCTCCGTGGCCACGGCGACGGAGGTGTCGGCGCTGGTGGATGCGCTCGGGGTAAATCCGGATCTGCCGTGGAACGAGCTGCCCGAGGAGGCTCGGCAGGCGATCCTCTTTGGCGCCAAGGGCAAGAAGAAGGCCCCAGCCTACGAAGGCATCGTGGTGCGGCTCGAACGCATGCTCGAAACTGGCGAGCTGGAAGACCAGGAGGACCACGACGACTACGAAGGGCGCCGTCGGCCCCGACGACCTAGGGCGGTTCTCCGTGAGCCAGATCTGCGTGGAGTGCGGCGGCAAGCGTCTGCGCCCCGAGGCACTGTCGGTGAAGATCGGCGGGCGTTCGATCGTCGAGGTCAGCACGCTACCGCTGAGAAAGCTGAAGGAGCTCCTCGCCGAGCTCTTCGCCAGCGATTCCATGGTGGGGCGTGACGCCGCGATCGCCAAGCCGCTGCTCAAGGCCGTGGTCGAGCGCACGGGCTTCTTGATCGACGTCGGCCTCGACTACCTGACGCTCGATCGCCCCGCTCACACGCTCTCCGGCGGCGAGGGTCAGCGCATCCGACTGGCCACGCAGATCGGCGCATCGCTGGTCGGCGTGCTCTACGTGCTCGACGAGCCCAGCGTCGGACTGCACGCGCGCGACAACGAACGCCTGCTCTTGGCGGTGCGGCGCCTGGTCGAGAAGGGCAACAGCGTGATCGTGGTCGAGCACGACCGCGACGCCATCTTGGCGGCCGACTGGCGTCGTCGACATGGGTCCAGGTGCGGGCGCTCATGGCGGAACCATCGTCGCCGAGGGCACGCCCGCGGAGCTGATGAAGAATCCCGCATCGGTCACCGGCCCCTACCTCTCCGGGAGACAAGAGCCTGCCGCTGCCGAAGACCCGGATCAAACCCGGCAAGAAGCAGCTCGCGGTGGTCGGCGCGCGGGCGCACAACCTGAGCGACGTCACGCTCGAAATCCCCCTCGGCGTGCATCACCGCGGTGACGGGCGTCAGCGGTTCGGGCAAGAGCAGCCTGATCGTGGACACGCTCCTGTCGGCGGCACGCGCCGAGCTCTACGGCGCCACCGGCTGGGTGGGGCCCTGCGACCGCATCGAGGGTCTCGAGCACATCGACAAGGTCATCAGCATCGACCAAGCACCGATCGGACGCACGCCGCGCTCCAACCCGGCGACGTACACCGGGATCTTCACCCACCTTCGCGAGGTGTACTCGGGACTGCCTGACGCCCGCGCCCGCGGCTACAAGCCCGGGCGGTTCTCCTTCAACGTGAAGGGGGGTCGCTGCGAGGCCTGTCAGGGCGACGGCGTGCTTCGCGTGGAGATGCACTTCCTCCCGGACGTCTACGTGCAATGCGATGCCTGCGGCGGTCGGCGCTACAATCGCGAGACGCTCGAGATCAAGTACCGCGGCATGTCCATTGCCGACGCGCTCGAGCTCACGGTGGATGACGCCTTCGGTCTGTTCGAGTCGCTGCCCCGCATCGCCCAGCGCCTGGCCGCGCTCCGGCAGGTCGGGCTCGGGTACGTTCAGCTCGGTCAGCCCGCCACGACGCTCTCCGGCGGCGAAGCCCAACGAGTGAAGCTCGCCACCGAGCTGGCTCGCAAAGCCACGGGCAGCACGCTCTACGTGCTCGACGAACCCACCACCGGGCTGCACTTTCAGGACATCGAGCTCCTGATGCACGCGCTGACCGGGCTGCGCGACTCGGGAAACTCCATCGTGTTCATCGAGCACAACGTGGATCTGATCGCATGCGCCGACTGGGTGATCGACTTGGGTCCGGAAGGCGGCGAAGGCGGCGGCCGTATCGTCGCCCGCGGAACGCCGGAGGACATCGCGGCGGCCCCGGAGAGCCACACCGGCCGCTACCTGCGCGAGCTCTTCAAGCGCACGTCGGCTCGGGCGCCCTCGGGCAACCGAGCCAAGGTCCGCGGCCCATCGGCACCCGCGGCCGGATCGCGACGCGGCGCTCGCTGAGCACCGCTCGGATCAGCCGAAGTCCTTCTCGACCCGTTCCTGATCTTCTTTGCAGCGGATGCAGAGCGTGGTCTCGGGGCGAGCCTCGAGCCGCTTGGCGGAAATTCGCTCGCTGCAGTCGTCGCAGACTCCGAAGGCGTCGGTCTCGAGCTTCTCGAGCGCCTTCTGAATCTTGTCGAGGAAGACCTTCTCGCGCCCGCGCAGGCGGAACGTGAACGACTGCAGATACTCGCTCGACGCCAAATCCATCTCGTCGGGCAGATCGTTTGCGTCGAGGGTCATGTCCTCGTCGAGGGTCTGCTGCGCCTTACGGATGATTTCCATCCGCTTCTCGTCGAGCAGCTCCTTGAATTTCTTGAGCTGAGCTTTCGTCAGCTTCGGTTCGCCACTCGCGGATTTGTCGTTCGACTTGGTTGCCATCTCTCGCTCCGAGAGCGGACGAAGTTAAGACGCCGCCAGCCGGTCGTCAATCATCGAAGCGACCGGGGGTTGCGCGGCGCTTTGTCCGGATTTCGCTATGCTCGACCCATGCTCAGGCTCGACCCGACCCGACAGCCGGTCGTCCCCAAAGACGCGGCCACGGTCGTCGTCGTGCGGCCCTCGGCGGCTGGAGTGGAGCTCTTTTGCGTGAAGCGCCACGCGGCTTCCGGCTTCCTCGGCGGCGCCGTGGTGTTCCCTGGCGGGAAGGTATCGCCCGCTGACCGGGCGCCCGAGTGGGTCCGCGCCACGACCTCGCTGGGGGGTCGGTCCGCCCGCGTCTCGGGCGACCCAGCCGCCGCCCTCGCCTTCGCGGTCGCCGCGCTCCGCGAGCTCTTCGAGGAGGCCGGACTGCTTCCCGTGGTCGGCGCCACGCTCGACGATGCCGCCGTCGAGGGCATGCGTGCCGAGCTCCGCGCTCGCACTCCACCCGAGAGCGACGGCGCCGGCGAGTTCCTCGCGCTCATGCTGGAGCGTGGGCTGACTCTCGACACGCATGCGCTAGAAGCCATGGCGCGTTGGGTGACGCCGACCGCGGAAGAACGCCGCTACGACACACGATTCTACGTGCTCGGCGCTCCACCTGGCCAGAGCGGTCGACACGACGAGCACGAAACCACCTCGAGTTTTTGGTCTGCACCTTCCCAGATCATCTCGGCCTGGGAACGAGAAGAGCTCTTCCTCGCGCCCCCCACCGTACGTACGCTGCAGCTCTTGTCCGCCGCGCGCAGCATCGACGACGCTCGGGCCATCGCAGGTCGACACTCGCTCGAGCCCGTCTGCCCCTTCTTCGTCATGGACGGCGCGGAGGCGGTGTTGGCGCTGCCCGGCGATCCACTTTACCCAGAACCGTCGGCGGCAACCGGGGAGCCGGATGCGCCCACGCGATTCGTGTTCGAGCAAGGCCGTTTCGTGCCAAAACGCTCGAAATAGAGGTCAGCGGCCCTCGCGGTAGGCGCGCACCGCGTTCACGATGGCGTCGGCGAGCTTCTGCCGGTAGTCGCCCGTATTGAGCCGTGACTCGCCGGTCGGATTCGAGATGAAGGTGGTCTCGAAGAGCACGGCTGGCATCCGGGCCCCGGCCAGCACGTAGAAACCGGCGCGCTTCACGCCCCCGTCGGGTTCGTCGGCGTAGGACTGCGAGAGCGACGCAAAGGCGGACTTCTGCAAGACCTCGGCGAGCCGCACGGACCGCGAGAGCGAGCTCGCGTCGATGACTCGGCTCATGGCATTCGCGAGCTCTGCCGCAGCAGCCGGCGACGCCGCGTTCTCACGCGCGGCAATCGACGACGCCATCGGGTCACGGGCGTTGTCGAGCACGAAGGTCATGAAGCCACGAGCGCTCGGGTCTTCGCTCGCGTTGCAGTGAATGGACACGAAGAGATCGGCCTGGAACGCGTTCGCTCGCGCGGCGCGCTCGTCGAGTGGAATGAAGTCGTCGGAGTCGCGAGTGAGCAAAGTGGACACGCCCAGCTCCCGGGCGAGGATAGGGGCCGCGCGGTGAGCAACGTCGAGGGTGACGTCTTTCTCCCGAAGGCCCGCCGGCCCCACGGCCCCGGGGTCGTGCCCCCCGTGACCTGGGTCGAGCACGACGCGGCGGACGGGCCGGGTTCCGGTGGTCAGCCCCGGGGCGGTGGTGGGCTCGGCACCTGTAGCGACGTCGATCACCAAGCGGAAGGGCTCGGGCAAATAGAAGACCTTCCGATGCGCCGGCGCCGACAGGTCGAGGACGACGCGAGTGCCTTTTTCACGCTTGCCGACGCGCACGCGTTCGACGAGCCCACCGACCTTGTGCTCTAGCGCGCCTTTGTAGCCAGCACCGTCGATGTCCACGTACAACCGCGGCCCTTGCTCCGCACCCGCCGCTGGGATGAACCCGACGTCGAACACGGTCGGATGCGTCACGAACACCACCACCCGCGCCGAGTCCTTGGCCCCATAGCGCTCGATGTTGGTGATGCGCACCGGCCCTGAGGGTTTGTTCGCCTGCACCGTCGGCACGATCACCGGACCGTGAGCATCGACTCGCACGTTGGCGCCAGCCCTCGCGACGTCAGCATCCGCGCCTCCTCCATCCGAACCGGCGTGGCGGTCGATCTCCGCCAGGACCGTCGGCAACGGACGAAAGGCCGTGAGTGTAGCGAGCACGCTCCGTGCTCGCTCGCTGCACTCGCCGGATCCCGAGCGAGCCTTGGCGCGATACGCGCGGGAGAAGGTCTCAGACGGAGTTCCGCGCAGCTCGCCCTCGAGCAGCGCGCGGTCGAGATCTGCCAGACAAGCGGCATCACCCGGCGTCGCTTCGATTCCGCGATACAGCTCGATGGCCTCCAGCGCGTCGAGCTCGCGGTGTTCCATCCGCCAGAGCCGCGCACGCAGCTCCGCCGCGCGCCGCGTGAGACTGACCACGTCGTCCCCCGCGGCCTTGCTTGCAGCGACGGCGAGGGCATCCGCAGCAGCCACGGCCTCAGCGCGGGGCGGAAGCTCGGCGCTCGCAGAGTCGGCGTGCGGGGCCGCAGAGCTCGCGGCGCCGGGCGCCGCGGCACCACCCGAGCAGGCCCCCACCGCGAGCATCAACGAGCTGACCCAGGGGCCACGCGGCAGCAGCATGACCAAGTGTTGCCACGAGAGAGGTGGGGTGGGCCAAGCCCGCAGCCCGTCTCCCGGGCTTTTCCTAGGGAATTCGCAGAGTCGCCGCATTGCGAGGGGGGGGGGCCGGGTGCTAGGGTTCCTGTCGTCTGCTCGAGGAAGAGGGCCATGGCGAACGAAGAACAGGGCGTCGATACCGACGAAGCCGACGAGCTCGCAAGCCAGTTCAAGCCGATGTGGGAGTCGGAGGACGTGGAGTCGGCAGCTCCGGCCCCCGCAACAGCTCCGACCGCGACCCCCGCCGCAGCAGCGACTCCCGCCGCAGCAGCGACTCCCGCCGCAGCAGCGACTCCCGCCGCAGCAGCGACTCCCGCCGCAGCAGCGACTCCCGCCGCAGCAGCGACCCCCGCCGCAGCAGCGACTCCCGCCGCGCCGGAGGCGAAGGCACCCGCGCCCGCCAACGAAGGCATTCGCGTGCAGAGCATCGTCGGGGTCCCGGTGAAGGCGGCCGGCGGCACCAGGCCACCTCCCGCCGACAACGCTCAGGCCGATCCCAAGCAGACCATGATCTCTGGCTCACCGGCGGCCCCCGCGACTCCCGCTGCAGCGCCGCGGGCTCCCACCGGTGCGAGCAAGACCCTCGTGCTGGGCAGCGTCGACGAAGCACCAGCGCCGCCCGGGCAGATCTCGACCGCTAAAGCGACACCGCCCGCGGCCGCGGCTCCGCCCGCGACAGCCGCTCCCGCTGCGGCGGTCTCGGCATCTGCCGCAGCAGTGCCGCCCGCTGCGGCGCCGATCAATCCGGCGCGTATGCCCGTCGCTTCCGTCGTGGTGGCGGAGCAACCGCGCTCGCAGCGACGCGCTCCCGCGGCGTCACCCAGCTACGAAGAAGACGTCCCGGTCACGCCGGTCAAACGCAACAACGTCGTGTTCATCGTCGTGGGTGCCGCAGCGCTCATCCTCGTGCTGGTCGGAGTGAAGGTCGTCATGGGCGGCGGCTCGTCGGAAGACGAGAACAAGCCGGCGGAACGTGCCAGCTCGCTGCCCGCTCCGACCCAGACCCAGGCCACCTCCCCGACCCCGCCCAAGACGGTCGAGCCAGCCGCTACGGCCGCGCCAACGCCAACAGAAACGGCAAAACCGACCGCCGAGCCGGAAGCGCCGCCGAAGCCCGTCGCGGAGACCAAGCCCGGGCCGGCGCCCAAGCCAGCCCCACCCAAGCCAGTCATCGCCAAACCCGCGGGCGTGCCGGCCAAGCCGCCTCCCCCGAAGCCCGGCGGCGGATCTATAGTGCGCGAGACCCCGTTCTGAGGCGGCCGCCTCATCCCTGATGAGTATCCATGACGCGTCGATTTTCCCTAGCTCTCGCCTCCCTCCTCGCTGCCTCCGTTCCGCTCGCCGTTCCAACCGTCGCGATCGCACAGGACGACGCCACGATCCAGATGGCGCGGGAGCGTTTTCAGGAAGGCGTGAAGTTCTACGACCAGAGGCAGTACGACAAGGCGCGAGCGGCGTTTCTCCAGGCCTACGCGCTCAAGAAGCATCCCGCGGTGTTGCTCAACCTCGCGCAGAGCGAGCTTCGCTCGGGACGAGAAGCTGACTCCGCAAAGCACTTCGCGCAGTACGTTCGTGAGAATAAAGAGGCG
This sequence comes from uncultured delta proteobacterium, assembly GCA_963716725.1. Classification (GTDB taxonomy): domain Bacteria; phylum Myxococcota_A; class Polyangia; order Polyangiales; family Polyangiaceae; genus JADJKB01. Next base: position 34,388 of record CAVQUB010000029.1, on the reverse strand, counting down.
ACCGCCGCCGAACGGCAAGAGGCCGAGCGCGGCTTGGCAACGGCGAAGGCCAGCGTCGCTGAGATCAAGGTCAACGTCGTCGACGGCGCCGAGGTGCTGGTCGATGGCAACGTCGAAGGGCGCTCGCCCCTCGCAGCGCCCATCTACTTGAAGCCTGGGGCGCACAGCGTCGAGGCTCGCAAGGACGGCAAGACCGCGACCTCCGCAGTGACGGCCATCGCGGGTCAGACCGGCTCGGTGGACCTCGGCTTCGACGACGGCTCCACACCGGTGGGCCCGATCCCCACTCCCGGTCCCCCGGGCGCCGCGGGAACTGCGCCCCCCGGATTGTCCGGAATGGGCCCGCTGCCGCCGCAGGGCCCGGGCGGCCCGGAGCCGGATCAGGGCTCCGGCAAGCCCGGCTTCCTGACTTGGGCGAAACAGACCCCCCTCGCCTGGGTCGGCGGGGGCCTCACGGTGGTGGGCGTCGCGGCGGGCGCAGGCTTCGCGCTCACGTCCAGCAAGAGCTACGACGACGCCGATTCCATCCGGTTGCAGATCGTCGACAAGGCCAAAGCAGAAGGCGTCGTCGGTCCCTGCGGTCCCCCGGCGCCGAAGACGACGCCAGTGGACTTCACCGAAGCTTGCACCAAGTACCAGCAGCGCGTCGACGACGCCGACTCGCAGAAGACGTGGGCAACGGTGAGCTTCGTGGTTGCGGGTGTGGCCGCCGCCGGCACCGTCGCCTACTACTTCATCGATACCGGGTCGAACAAAGCGTCCGTCGGGACGCGGCAAGGTCGAACTCGTGCCTCGAAAGCGGGTGGCTTGCGAGCGGCGGTCGTTCCCATGGTGAGCGAGACCTCGCGTGGGCTCGGTCTCATCGGCCAGTTCTGAGCTTCAGGCGCTGGCCTTACGGAGCCAGGAGCGAAAGGTCGATCTCGGGACGCCGACCGACCGCGCAGCGGCCGCAGTCACGCCGCGATGTCGCGTCAGCAGTTCGATGGCCTCTGCTGGAGAGAGGCCCCCCGGCCGTCGTCCGGGGGACGACGACGGCAGCTGGACGTGGCAAGCGTCGATCACGACACCGACCGCGTCCACCGCCGCACGATAGAGCACGGCTCCGAGCTCACGAACATTGCCAGGCCAAGAGTGGGCCACGAGCTTCGCCAGGGCGGCGCTCGTCAGCCGCTTTGGCCCCACCTCGGGCAGGTAGCGCCCGAGTAAGGCCTGACAGAGTACGGGGATGTCGCTCTTGCGCTGGCGCAGCGGGGGGATCTCGATCACCACCGTGCTGAGCCGGTGCAGGAGATCGGCCCGAAAGCTCCCCTCGTGCACGCGCTCTTCGAGCGGCGCCCAGGTTGCCGACACGACCCGAACGTCGACCGGAACTGGTTTGGTTGCGCCCACCGGCCGCACGATGCCGTCCTCGACGACTCGCAAGAGCTTCACCTGGACCGCAGGCGACAGATCCGCGACCTCGTCGAGGAACAGGGTCCCGTGCTGCGCTTGCTCGAACGCGCCAGGACGTGACGCCACGGCGCCGGTGAACGCGCCACGACGATGTCCGAACAACTCCCCGTCGGCGAGGGACTCCGCGATGGCGCCGACGTTCAGCGGCACGTAGGCACCGGCGCGGCCGCTCGAGCCATGTAGACCTTGGGCGACGATGTCCTTACCGGTCCCGGACTCACCGCGAACCAACACCGGCGCGCGCAGTGGCGCGTGGCGCCTGACCAACTCCGCGACCTGCAGTATCGCCGACGAAGTTCCGACCAGCCCCGCGATACCGGCGCCCGTCGAGCGCCCGTTGGCCTCCACCATGCGAACGACCACGGTCGTTCGCCCGATCACGAAGGCCCCGGTTCGCCCCGCGATCACCGCCTGGGCTACCCGCGCCGCGCCAACAAACACTCCGTTCTTCGATCCCAGGTCATCCACCACGAGCCCGCCGGGCGTTCCGGTGACGCGGCAGTGTCGACCGCTGACGGTCGGATCCAGGACTCGGATGTCGGCACCCGCGCTGGCGCCGAGCACCAGCGGTCGCACGAGGTCGATTCGCGCTCGCACGGTGCCTTCCGGCGATCCGATCTCGAGGAACCACGGACCGCGGCTGCGCTCCCCGGTCAGGTCTTGTGTCTCGTCCAGCGCGATCGGCGTATTCGCATCCATCTCCATCACGACATCGGCGGCCTGAGCGGCTGAGTTGCGCGCGGCGTTCGCAATCTCGCTGGGCACAAGTGCGCCGGCTTCGGCTCAGCGACCACTGACGAGCTGTCCAAAATCGTATTTTTGACCTGCTCCTCCAGCACGGCGAAGTCGTGCCCGCGTGGGGCCGGGCCTTGAGGGGCTGTCCAGGCCCGGCGCCACCGTGCTAACAAGGCGCCCATGTCGAGGTTCTGGCCAGTCGCGCTGTGTGCCGGTCTCGGGCTGTTCCCGCTCGCGGCAAGCGCGCAGGAACCCCACAACGATTCGGGCGAAGAGGAGCTTTCGGAGCCGGCTCCCGGCGAGGGCACCGAGCCCAAGCCCCAGCCTGCGCCGACTGAGCCGCCCGACGAAGACGGACCTGAGCCCCCGCTGGTGCTCCCAGCCCCGGACGCCCTGACCGGCCACCTCCAGCTCTCACCCCTCGCGGGCGTCGCGGTTCCCTTCGGATCGCTCGAGGCGGATCTGCCGCAGAGCGACGCCATGAGCTCCGGCTGGGCCTTCGGCCTCGACGCTTCCTACGGCGTCAGCCGTACGCTTGCCGTGGGCGCCTTCGGCCAGTTCCTCGCGCTCGGCAAGCCCGACTCGTGCGGCGACTGCAAGACCAAGAGCATGGCCGTCGGCGCCTTCGTCCGCTACCACCTGGTGCAGGGCTTTCGCTTCGACCCCTGGATGCTCGCGGGCCTCGGCTACCGCACAACCACGATTTCCGGAGTTGGTGACGACGTGACCTACTCGGGCATCGAGTGGCTCCGACTCGCGGTCGGCGGCGACTGGTACGCCTTCGACAAGGTCGGCTTCGGTCCGTACTTGGAGCTCGACATGGGCTACTACTCGAGTCGCTCTTCGGGCGACATGGGCAGCGCTCGTGCGCACTGGCACTTGTCGAGCGGGCTGCGCGTCACGCTCGATCTTCCTGGCAAGTAGCCCACGCGCGCCACGCGCTCGACGGGCCGGTGGCTCGCGGCCCAGCCCGTCCGCCCCCCGAGGCCGCGTTCTCGGCCCAGCCGTGCTGGCGACCGTAACGCCGCCGCTGGCGCGCCCCGACCTTCGGCGGCGCCGCCGCTGGCCGAAAACGCGGCCGGTCAGCCCACGGCGATACCGAGCGCCTTGCGGAGCTGCGAGTAGCTCTCGCTCACGCTGAACAGCAGCAGATCTTTGATCTTCTCCTGAGGCGTGAGATCTCCGGGCAACGTGGGCTCGGCGCCGATGATCTTCTTGGCGATCTCGAGGTCAGCGCAGACCAAGAGGCCCGCGCGGCACGCCGTCTGCTCGACGGCCTGGTTCCAGCGCTTGATGTTGGCCTTGGCGCCCTCGTCGATGAACTTCTTCACGACAATGCGCAGGCCCTCGAGCTGAACCGGTTGCATGTACTTCGCGAGCTCTTGCGCCGTTGCGCGGATCTGAGCTTGCAGGTCGGCAGGCATTGGCGTGTTGGGCGCCGCGATCATCACTCCCGCGAAGAGCATGATGGTGAGCTCCGCCTGCGTCGGGAACAGGGTACGGATGTAGTGCTCACCCCGGTAGTACGAGAGGTGCTTGCCGCAGATGAAGGTGAGCTCTTGCGGCTGGAACCCCGTGAGGACCGTCTGGCCGGCGAGGGATGCGGGGGGAACGGCGGGCACCGCCACGATCGATCCCGGAACGTCGTTCCGGACATAGAGCTCTGGCGACGGGATGCCCAGGACCTGAGCGGCCCACCCAAAGGTCTTCGCGAAGGTCACCGTCGATGTCGCCGGATCTTGCTTGAAGCGCTTGTCGAGGGTCGGCAGCTTTCCCTGGGCCTGCAGCTGGGCGATCTTCGCCTGGAGCGCGGCCGGGGCGATCATCTCCATCACCTTCGAGACGTAAATGTTCTCGTCGGGGTGGAAGAGGAACCTGACCCAGTGCTCGTTGCTCAGCCGGCCCTTGACCGGCAGCATGCCCTGCGGCCGGTAATCTTCGAAGAACTGCTTCTCTTCACCATCGATCTTCTTCATGAAGGCCATGGCTGCGGCGATGCACCAGGCTTCGTCGTAGGAATGCTTCTGCAGGTAGAGACGGTAGAGGGAACGGTAGGGATCGACCTTGAGCGGATCGGTCTCGAGGATCTTACGTTGTGAAGCGATGGCCTCGTCGAAGCGCTCGTTGACCTCGTAGAGCTCGGCAAGGATCTGCTGTTGGATGACGTCGTCGGGCTTGATGGTCGACGCCATCTTGAACGCCTCGATGGCTTCGTCCGCGCGCTGCAGCCGGTCGCGGTAGATCAACCCGAGCTGGTGCCACAGCGTGTGCTCGAGGTCGCCATTTCCCTTGCCGGCGATGCGGTGCAGCATTTTGCGGTAGGACCGCTCGAGCTGCTTCCAGTTCTTTTCCTGCGTCAGGATCTTGTTGATGCGCTCAAAGGCCTGCAAGTACCCGGGATTCAGGTCGAGCGCCTCGTTGAACAGCTCCACCGAACGATCCAAGTCGTTGAGCTTGTCGCGGTAGATCTGAGCCATCGTGTAGGAGTAGCGGCTCTTGATTTCGGGCTTCTCCTCGATGGATGAGATCGAGTGCAGCGTATCGATCATCTTCTGCCACTCGGTGGCCTCGCCGTAGAGCTGTAGAAGCTTGTGCAGCAGCACGTGGTCCATCGGCTTGAGGTCGTGCGCCTCTTCCAGAGCCTCCAGGGCCTTCTGGGGGTTCTTCTCCTTCTCAGCCCACAAATCGCCGATTTCGTTGAGGAGCGAGTAGCGCTCCTCTCCGTCGTAAACGCTGTCGAGCACCTGCCGCTTGTAGGCGGCGACTTGCTTCCAGTCGTTGGCCTGCGCGTAGATGTCGATCAGAGCTTCGAGCGTGAGCCGGTGCTCCCCGTTCAGCGCCAGCGCCTTCTCGAAGTTGTTGATGGCCTGCTTGGCTTGGTTCTGCTCTCGCTTGATGCAGCCCAGGCGGTAGTAGACGTCGGTGCGATGATCGACGTCGTCTTCCCCGAGCGCGGTCAGCACCTTCTGGTAGTTGGTGAGGGCGGTCGGCCAATCCTTCAGCTCGTACCCCGCATCGGCGATTCCGCGGATGGCCTCCTGATCCGTGAGGTCGAGGTGGTTGGCTGTCTGGTACGCCTTGAGTGCGCGATCGTGGTTGCCGAGCGCGGCATGCACCGTCCCGAGCAGCTTGTGCAGCATGTGCTGCTCGTGGCGCTCGTGGTTCTTCGACTTCTTGACCAGCATCTCGGCCAGCGGCTCTGCATCCGACCAGCGCTGGACACCGATGTACTCTTGAAGGAGCGGTAGCGCCGCCTCTTCACAGTCCTGGTCGCACTGCATCGCGAGCTCGTAAGCCAGCACCGCCTGCTCGTGCTCGTTCAGCATCTCGTCGCGGAGCTTGCCAAGTTCGACCAACAGCTTGGCGCGGGCGCGCGGCGCCTGCGTGGTGAGCTGCTCTTGCTCCAAGTAGCGGGCTGCTCGGTCCCAGTCCTGTTCGTCGACAGCGATGATCCGAAGCGCCGCCAGCGTCGGCAGATGGGTCGGATCGAGATCGAGAGCCATCTCGAAGCGCTCTTGGGCCTGCGAACGGTCGCTGAGCTTTTCGTCCAGTGCCTTGCCGATGCGGAAGTACATCTCGACGCGCTGCGTGCCGTCCGTCGTGAGATCGGCCACCCGCGTCATCGACTCGATGGCCCGCGCCGCATCACCCTGCTTCTCGTAGAGCTTGGAGAGCGCGTCGAGCGCTTCGATGTTGTTCTCGTCCAGATCGACGATGTTCTGATAGGCGTCGATGGCGCGGTCGACGTCGCCGACCTCCTGCGCGTACACCTCGGCCATCTGGGCGTAGAGTTCGATCTTGGTGGACTGATCAGCCGCTTCGCTGATGTGCCGTTCGAAGGTGTTGATCAGATCGAGCCACTGCTTCAGGCGCCGGTAACAGCGCTCTAGGCTGATGTAGGCGGGCTCGCAGCTCGCATCGATCTCCACGGCCTGTTCCAGTCGTTGCGCCGCAATGTCCGCCTTGAGGAATTGCTCCTCTTGGATCTGCGCGAGCTTGAGCAGGACGTCCACGCGCTCGCGTTCGGTCTCCACCACGTCGAGCTGCCGCTCGAGGATGTCCACCATGTCCGGCCAAGCCTGGAGCGCCTGGTAGATGCGTTCGAGTCCTCGGAGAGCAAAGATGTTGCTGCCGTCGAGCTCGAGGACCTCGCGGTAGACCTTGCCGCCGCGCTCGAAGTCGCCGAGCGCCGTCTCGTACAGACCGCCGAGGCGCATCTTGTGCTGCGCGATCTGGTCGGTGTCCGTGAGGGCGCGCACCTTGCTGGTGAGGATCTGCACCAAATCCGCGTGGTTTCCCCGTTCGTCGTAGATGCGCTCGAGCGCCTCGAGCCCCGGGAGGTAGAGCGGATCGACGTCGAGCGCACGGCGATAGAACGTGATGCCCTGATCCGCCTGGTTCATGTGCTTCTCGAGCAGATCGCCGAGGTCACACAGAATCACCTTCTTGTCGTCGTTGGCGACGGCTACGTCGAGGGCACGGGTCAGCGTCTCGCCCATCTTCTGCCACTGCGCCCCGAGCCGATAGATGGCGGACATCTGTCGCAGGACCTGAACGTTGTTCGGGTCGAGCTGCATGACCTGCGCGTAATACGGCTGAGCATATTCGGGGTGCCCGAGGTCCTCGCCGTACCACTTGCCGAGGCGAAGGCAGAGGTCGATCTTGCGCCGCGCGTCCTCTTCCTCTTTCAGCCAGGCGTTGGCGGTGTTGATCAGCTCGCCCCACCGCCCGGTGCCCGCCGCCATCTTCTCGAGGTAGCGCACGCTCTCGTCGTCGCCGTAATCCTCGGCGAAGGCGTTGACCAAGGCATCGAAGGCTTGGTTCTTGTCGTCGAGTTTGTCTTCGAAGATGCGGGCGATACGCCGAAGGAGATCGTTCTTTTCTTCGGTCGCCTCCCGCGTCTCGAGGCGATTCAGGTAAATTTCGACCAGCTGCTCCCAGCGTGCCGCCGCGGTGTGGAGGCGCTCCAGGGACTCGAACGCTTCGTCGTGCGTGGGCTCGATGCTGAGCACGCGCTCGAACGCAGGCGTCGCCTTGTCGTAGTCGCTGACCTCTTTCTTCCAGATCTGCGTCACCTCGAGCAGCTCACGGATCCTCTCCGTCGGCTCTTCGAGCGCCTCGGCGCGTCGCAGCTTGACCTCGACCACCTCGGGCCAGCGCTCCTCGGCGCGATAGACGCGTTCGAGCTCGGCCATCGCCTCGAAGTCGTTGGGATCGACCTCGAGCAGGTTGCGCCACGCCTCCGCGGACTCGAAGGGTTGCTCGAGCACCTGCCCGTAGGTCTTACCGAGCTCGCGATAGATGGCGACGAGCTCCGTCGGGTCCAGGAGCGCCGCCGCGCGATCGATCGATGCGTGCAGCGCTGCCACCAGCTCCCGCGGATCTTGCCGGACGCGCCAGATCTGCGCGATGGCGCGCAATGACGCCACGTTCGAAAAATCGATGTCGAGAACCCGCTGCCAGGTCTCGAGCGCCTCATCGTCGCGCTCGAGTTGCTCGGAGAACAACCGCGCCCGACGCGTCAGGATGTTCACCCTGTCTTCGTCGCTCTCCGCGATGTCGAAGTGCCGTTCGAGCATGTCCGTGAGCTCGGCCCACTTGCCTTGCTGCTCGTAGAGGCCCGCCAGGGCCCAGAGGGCCTCCGGATCCTCACCGCGAAGGTCCAGCACACGCTTCCAACCCTCGATGGCTTCCTCGACCTTGCCCAATCGAGCCGAGGCGAGGGCCGCCATCTTCGCGCGGATCTCGGCCTCCTGGACGTCGCCCGCCGAGTTGTCGAGCTCCCGACGGTAGACCCCGTCGAGCTCCACCCACTGCTCCGTCTGTTCGTAGATGCGCCCGAGGGCCGCAATTGCGTCCTCGTTGGCGGGCTCGAGTTGGTCGAAGATCCGGCGGAAGGCTCGGATCGCGTCGGTGACCTGCCCGAGCTGCTCCTCGTATACCTGACCCAAGCGACTGTTGAGCTCGACCTTGTCGCGAGCGTCTTCGGCAGCCTCGGCTCGCTGCTCGAGGACTCCGGCGAGCTCGGGCCACTGCTCGAGCAGCGAGTAGATCCGATCGAGGTTTGCCAGCGCCTCCACCTCCGACGGCACGACGGTCAGCACGTATCGGTAGGTCTCTTCGGCCTTGGCCACGTCGGCCAACTCTTCCTCGAAGACTCGGGCCAGTCGCTTCCCGATCGAGGCTTGTGTCGCCGCGTCGTTGCCCTCGATGCCGAGCACGTCAGCGTAGGCGTTCGCGAGCTGTTCCCAGCCTCCGTCGATCATGCCCGCGAGGCGCTCGACTCTCCTCGCCGGTCCGCTCCTCGAGCGGCCGCTCCCTGATCGCGCGAACGTGAACTTCGAAGGCGCGCACGGGATCCATCAGGCGCTCCTCGGCGTCCTCGGCGATGCGGTGGTACATCGCGATGCGTTGATCGGCATCGGTGATGTGAATGAGCTCCGCCTCGCGAACGCGGATCAGCTTCTCCCACTCGCCGGCCTGCTGGTAGAGCGGCTCGAGGATCTCGGCGATCTCCAGCTGCTTGACCCCGGATTCGAAGAGTCCTTCGAGGGCCGCCAACGTGTCGGCGTGCTCGGGGGCCGCGTTGATGACCTCGCGATAGGCATCGATGGCTCGATCCACGTCGCCGAGCCGCAGCTGGTAGACCTGGCCCAGCCGGAACTTGAACTCGAGGATTTCGTCCGGGCTCTGCCCGATGTCAGCCTCACGCTTGAGGACCTCGGTCAGCTCCGCCCAGCGCTCGCTCTGGGAAAACAGGCGGTCGAGAGCACGCACGGCGCTCTGGTTTTCGACGTCAGCGTCGAGTACCCGACGGTAGCGCGCGACCGCGTTGTCCAGGCTCTCGAGCTGAACCTCGTAGACCTGCGCCACTCGAAGCCCGAGCTCCACGACGCGCTCCGGCTCCTCACCGAGCTTGTCCAGCTCCGCATCGTAGAGTTCAGCCACGGCCGGCCACTTCTCGATCAGGTTCGCCAGTCGTTCGAGGGAAGCCAGCGACTCTTCGTTCTGCGATGTCGCCCTGCACGGCTCGCGCGTAGGTCGAGAATGCGCTGCTCGGATCGTTGAGGCTCTCCTCGTACAGGCGCGCAATTCGATGGAGCAGCTCGACCTTCGAGTACGGCTCCTCGGCGTGACGAACCTGGACCTCGAGCACGCTCACGAGGCGCTGCCACTCGCCCATGGCGTCGTAAACCGGCTCGAGTACCCCAGCCGCCGCCAGCGCCGATCGATCGCCGTCCTTGATGCCCTCCAGCGCAGTCAACGTCGGCTGGTGGTCCGGCTGAATGCCGAGGATGTCCCGGTAGAGCTCGACCGCGCGCTCCACGTCGGCGAGGTGCTTCTCGTACAGCTCGGCGATCCGGTACTGGAAGCTGACCGCCTCGGCGGGATCCTGGGTGAGCTCGGACTCGTGCTGCAGGACACTCAGGAGTTCAGGCCAGTTCTGGGCCGTCTGGTACAGCACGTCGAGACGCCCGAGCGCGGTGAAATCGTCCGGATCGAGCTCGAGCACCTTCTGATAGGTGTCGATGGCGCGGCTCACGTCGCTGAGCTCACGCTCGTAGACGGCACCGACCTGGTAGAAGATCAGCTTCTTCTCCTCGGTGTCGAGGACCAGGTCGACCTTCTTGGCGTAGACGCCGAGCAGGTCTTCCCAGCGTGAGAGCCCGAGATAGAGGCTGATCAGCGCGTCGATGCTCTTCAGATCCTCGGCGTCGATCTCGAGCACCTTCAGGTAGACGTTGATCGCCGCCTCTTTGCGCTCGAGCACTTCCTCTTCGATGGCCGCTGCCTGGTACAGCGCGGCCTTCTGATCCTCGGTGTCTTCGAGGATCGTGGCCTTGCGCTGGAGGATCAGCGCCATGTCGGCGTACCGCTCGGTGGACTGGAACAGGGTCTGAAGCGACTCGGCCGCGGCCAGGTTCATCGGGTCGATCTTGAGCACCTGACGGTAGAGCTCGATCGCACGATCGACGTTGCCCACGTCGTTCTCGAACACGCGCGCGGCAAAGGTGTAGAGCTGGCTCCCGAGCTCGGGATCGCTCTGCGTCGCGGCGAGCTGTCTCGAACACCTGCGCCAGATCCTGGAAGCGCCCCGTCGCGCGCGCCAGTCGATCGATGCCAGCCTGGGTCGCTTCGTGGGCAGGATCCGCCGCAAGCGCCCGCGCCAAGGTGTCGAAGGCCGCGTTCAGGTCGCCCGCTGCATCCTCGTGGAGCTCGGCGACTCTGGTGGAGCAACTCGACCTTCCGTGCGGCGTCCTCCGCGCGCCGAACCTGCACCTCGTGCACGCCGATGAGCTTCTGGAAGTCACCTTGCTGACGATACAGCGGCTCCAGGATTTCCGCGATCGTGAGCTCGTGCTCGGGAGTCTGGCCCAAGCGCTCGAGGGCCTGAGCGCCGGATCGTTGGTCGGCTCGCGCTCGAGCACCTGTCGGTAGCCATCGATGGCCGCTTCGACATCGTTCATTTGCGCTTCGCGCAGAGCAGCGAGGCGGAGCATCAAGGAGAGCTGAGTCGTGTCATCGGCGGCGAGGTTCAGCTGCGTTTCGAGGTTCTCCGCCAGCTCCGCCCACACGCTTTGACGCGTGAAGAGGCCGTCCAGCGCCGTCAGCGCGACAGCGCTCGCGGAGTCGAGGGCCAGCACCTCGCGGTAGGCAGCAATCGCCTCCGCCGGCTTGCCCAACTTCTCCTCGTAGACCTGGGCCATCTGCGCGTAGAGCGACTCGCGTCTCGGCGCCGTCCTGCGCCAAGTCGATTCGCCGGCGGAACACGCCGACGAGCTCTTCCCAGTGCCCCGTGCCGCGATAGAGGGCGTCCATGGCGGCGAGCGCGTCAGAGTCAGCCGGGTCGAGGGCGAGCACTTTGTCGTAGCTCTGAGCCGCGTCAGCGACGAGCTGGAGCTGCTCCTGGATCGAAGCCAGGCGCATCCAGTAGTCGCGGGCGAGAACGGCGTCGTCGAGCGAGGCTGCGACCTCCTGGTAGATGCGGATCACCTCGCCCCACGCGCCGGACTGCTCAGCGAGTTGCTCGAGCTCGAAGCGGGTGTCCGCGAGCGCCGGGTCCTGCTTGAGAGCGCGGGCTTGAGCATCGATGGCGCGGTCGAGAGCACTCAGCTGGTTTGCGGCAACCGAGGCGATCTTCCGCAAGAGTGCGACCCGCCGCTCGGGCTCTGGATCAGCCACAGCGAGGATCTCGAGGGCCCCCACCAGCTTCTCCCAGTCTTCCCGGGCCTCGTAGATGGTCTCGAGGATGGCTGCGGCTTCTGCCCGCTGCTCCTCCTCGCCGAGCATTCCTTCGAGGGCGAGCCGAGCGCCCTCGTGGTCCTGATTGATGAACAAGATCTCACGGTAGTTGGTCAGGGCGCTGGCCGCGTCCCCGAGGTGCTGGTGCTGCGTCTGCGCCAGCCGGAACTTGAGGTCGACGAGTTCTGCCTCGGACACGTCGAGATCGATGCGCCGCCGGAGCACGTCGGCGTAGGCGTCCCACGCCGAGGTCTCGAGGAAGAGCCGATCGAGCGCTTCGAGCGCCACTCCGTCGGCCGGATCGTCCTCGAGCACCGCTCGATAGGTGGCGATGGCCGACTCCGAATCGCCGAGCTGGCCTTGGTGCAAGCGGGCAATTTCGTAGAGGATGGGCTTGCGGGTCTCGGTGTCGTAGGCGAGATCGCGCTTCTTCGCGTAGACCTCGAGCAGGTCCTTCCAGCGCTTCGGTCTGACGGTAGAGCTTCTCGAGCGGCTTCGAGCGCCTCGACGTTCTCAGGCTCGCTCTCGTACACCGCCCGGTACTCGACCAGCGCGTCGTCGATCCGGCCGACCTCATCCACCAAGATCCGCCCGAGCCTCAGGCGGAGCATGTTGCCGGCGGTGGCGTTCCCTTCCTGGTCCGCGCGTTCCTCCGCGGCGCGATAGGCGGCCACGACGTCGTCCCACCCCCCGGTCTGAGTGCGCCGCGCGCTCGACGTCCGCCTGGCTCTGGTCGTCGTGCGGGGCGAGCTCGAACGCGGACAAGAATCGCTCGAAGGCCTTCGCCTTGTCGTTGATGCGGGTCTCGTAGAGCGCGGCGACCTCGCGCAGGAGCTCGAGCCGCTCGCCGGGCTCTTCGACGTGCCCGAGCTTGACCTCGATCGCGCTGGCGAGACCCTTGGCGTTGTTGGCCTGCGGTGTAGATCGGGATGAGGCGCTCGGCTGCCGCCAGGTGCGTCGGCTCGAGCTCGAGCACCTTCTCGTAGGCCCGCGCCGCGCGGTCGGGCTTGCCCTTCTGCGTCATCCACAGCTCGGCGATCTTGAGCAGCATGCCGATGCGCTGCTCGTTGGTCTCGGCCTTCGCCTCGTTGCTCTCGAGGACGCGGATGAACTCGTCCCACTTGCCGCTCTCGGCGTAGAAGACCTCGAGATCGTCCCAGCGACCGAGCGTGACGTAGCGCTTCTTGAGCTGCTCCTGCGCGCGTCGATCGTCGGGCTGGATGCGCGAGCAGCTGCGCGGTACGCCTCGACCGCGCGCTCGTCGTCCTTCAGACGATCGCCGCAGACCTGGCCGAGCTTGTTCAGGATCGGCGATCTTCGGCCGTGTGTCGTAGGTGACCTGAGCCTGCTTCTCGAGGACGTCGGCGAGCTTCTCGTAGTCCCGCGCGCGCTCGTAGAGCTGCGCCGAGCGCCTCGATGGCGTCCGCGTCTTCGGCGGTCGTTGTCGAGCACGACGACCCAGAGATCGATGCAGACCTCCGGCTTCTTGACGCGCTCGGTGGCGAGCTGCGCGATCTCTTTGAATGCAGCGCTGCGGACGGGGCCGTGCCTCGTACTGACTGGCCTCGTTCGTCTTGAGCTCGATGAGCTTCTCCCAGTCGCGACGCTTCTCGTACATCTGGCGCAGGTAGTCGATGGCGCCAGGGTTGGCCGGCTCGACTTCCAATGACCGCTCGTAGGTACGTCACGGCCTCGGCCTGATTGGCGAACTTGTTCACGTAGAGGTCGGCGGCCCTCAGATAGAGGTCGACTCTGCTCCTCGGGCTCGGTGACCTCGTCACCGAGCGGCAACGAGCGTCTTGACGTACTCGTGGTACTTCTTGTGAGCTTCTTGCTCGTCCAGCTGCGCCCGAAGCTGCTCGATTTTCGCTTCGTCACCGCCACCGGTCGATGCGGCGGGAGCCGATGCGGCGGGAGCCGATGCGGCGGGAGCCGATGCGGCGGGAGCCGATGCCGGAGCCGCGGCTTCGCCGTCGTCGCCCGGAGTCGGGCGCGTCGAGGCGGACTCGACGGACGCCGGCGTCGGCTCGGGCGCGGGACTCGCAGTCGCGCCGCCCACGATCTTTTCGCCGATCTGCGCCTCGAAGGCCGCCAGCGCCGGATGCTCGGACTCGACAGCGGCCAGCCGCTCGAAGCAGCCTCGCGCCCGAATCAGATCGCCGATCTCGCGCCAGGTCACGAGGCCGGCCTGCGCCAACAAAGTACGCGCGCTCTTGGCGATCCGCAACTCGCTCCGAGAGCTCCTCGGCCTTGGCTGCGACCTGCGCCCACTGCCCGTCGCGGGTGCCGTGCAAGTCTCGGTAGAACGCGAACGCAGCCTCGTGGCTGGGGTCGAGCCCTAGCGCCTCATCGAGGAGGGCGATGGCCGGCTCGAAGTTCTGATGCCGGAGCGCCCAACGCGCTCCGAAGCGGAACGCCAAGTCCGCACGCATCTTGGTGTCGGAGACCGCCTCGAGCACCTCGCGCTGCATGGCCACGACGGCGTCAGTGCGACTCGCGTCGATGAGCATGCCCTCGTAGAGCGCCGCCACCACGACGCTGCCGGGATCCGAAGAATATGCCCGGCCGAGAATGGCCTCGACCTCCTCGGGGGCGTAGCGCCGAGCGATACGCGCCGCGCGCAAGAGCGCCTCAGCCTTGCCCGACGACGATTCACTGTCGTGCGCCGCCCGCAGCACGGTGCCGATGCGTTCCTGCCAGTCTTCGGTGCCGACCATGACGTCGTCGAGCAACTGCCCCACGTCGCCGCTCTGGCTGTCGCTCATGGCGCGCGCGTAGGCGTCTGCTGCGCGTTCGTAGTCCGCCGAGATCGCAGAGCACGTCCCCGAGCTCGCGGTAGAGCGCCGCCGCCTGCACCTCGCTGGAGTTCTTGATTTGAAGCTCCAAGAGCTTCTGCACCATGCTGAGCTTGCCGAGTTCCCAGTAGATGCGCCGCGCGTCCGCCAGCGCTTCGCCCAGGGCTGGATTCAGCTTGAAGGCGTCCTGGAAATGCTTCAGCGCTTTGACGCTCTGAAGAAACTGCGAATGCAGGATGCGCCCCAGGCGGAGGTGCAGGTCCGCCTTGATGGCGGGGTCCTGAGCGCCCGCGATGGCTTGCTCGATCGCTTCGGCGAGGCCCGCCCAATCGTGATGACGCTCGAGGTGGTTCAGTCGCTGCTCTAGATCCATGCTTCCTCGGACAAATGACGCGCTTACACACCCGAGCCCGCGGCCAGAGCGCCGCGGTTTCGAATGGCTTCAATCGAGACAACTAAATCAAACACTGCCGCTCCGGTCGGAGCGAAGCCGACGGAACGAGCCTCGCGGCGTTCGGCCCGACGTGGAGAGAGCAAGGTCAGTTGACCTTTCCGCCCAGCTTCTGAATGAGCGTGTTGCTGGTCTCGCACTGCTCTTTGTACTTCGTCGCTTGCGCGCTCCGGCAGGCGCGCTTGACGAAAGAACTCGAACAGGCGGACCGCCTTCTCTTTCTGCGGCGGATCCATCACGGCGTAGGTGCTGCCCAAGTTGAAGGTGATCTCCGGGATGCGAATCGCCCGCGACCTCTTCGGCCTTCTCCATTGCCGCAACCATGCCCGCCTTGTCGCCGGACGCCTGGGCGACCTGGAAACGCAGCACGTACATGCCGTAGAGGTGGTTGTTGTTCTTCTCGCCGGGCGGGACGATGCGAGTGCCCTCTTTCAACACCGCCTCGGCCTCTTTGTAGAAGCGCATGGAGATGCAGAGCTCAGCGAGCGGCGGGTAGAAGTATGGCGTGCTCGCGTCGTGCTCGATGGCCTTGGTGTAGTTATCGAGAGCGCCTTGCTCGTCGTTGGTCCACAGGCTGGCCTCACCGAGGAAGTGATAGCAGTCGGCCATGGCCGGATCCTTCTCGATGCATTTCTTGAGAGGCTCTTTCGCCTCTTCGTACTTGTCGGGGTTGCCGGCCTCGGCCTGCTTCACCAGCGCGTAGCCGCGCTTGTAGTAGTAGTTGGCAAAAGAGGGCGCGACCTGGGCCGCGCGGGACAGCGTCGAGGCCATCTTGTCCCAGTCCTCTTTCTTCTCGTAGGCCTTCGACAGCTTCCACATGATCTTGTGGTTGGCCGGGTCGAGCTGGATGGCCTGCTCGTATTTCTGGATCGCGCCTTCGGTGTTGACCTTGAGCGCCGAATCACCCTCGTTCGCGAGGTTGATCGCCTCGATGTGGTCGCGGCTGCAGGCAGATGCTGCCAAAATCACCGCACCGAGGAACGTAACCTTGGAGACACTTGCCAGATTCATCGTGAGCTCACCCTGTCGATAGCCCGAGCCCAGGGTCCGCTCGATCGGAGCGACCCCTGCCCCAAGACGCCTGAGGCATCCGCCGAAAAAGCGGTGAGCGAGCATAGGCAGACGGGGGGAACGAAGTAAAGGCGGTTCGTCGCAGGATCTAGGCGAGATTCCTCCAGGTTTTGCCCCGAGCCGGTCGGACGCGCCACGTCGCTCGCGCTTGGAACCGAGCCGCGCCAAGGTCGGCGTCGGGGGCGAGCGGCCGGGGCAGCCCGCGCTCGGAGCCCGCGCCGGCAGCTTCGACCGCGGGGAACCCGAAGTCGGCACAAACGAAAGACGCGCCACCCGTGAGGATGGCGCGCTCTTCCGAATCGCGCGGATTCCGAACGGCTCAGCCGGGGCTGAACATGATCGGGTAGACGACCGTCACGATGCCGCCTTCCGGCTGCGGGAAGCTCAGCCCGTAGTACGCGCTGATCACGCAGCCCACCACGCCGCTGTCCGGAATGTCGGAGCCACCGTTCCCCACGTTCGACACCGAGCCGTCACGACCGATCACGAAGCGCACCGAGACGCGTCCTTCGAGGTTCGGGTTGCGGGACAGGCCGTGCTCGTAACACATGCGGAACCGACCGTAGTTCTGCCGGACAATGCGCTGGATGACCTCGGGCGGCAGGCGACCGCTGACGGTCGTGGCACCCATGCGGACCTTCGGCGCGCGAGTCGCGTGTGAGCCGCCGAGGCGACCGTGGCCAGAGCCGAAGCCCTGTCCCGTTCCGGTGCCGGCGCCGTGACCGAGGGTTCCGATGGAGCCGAGGCCGATGCCCTCGCCGCGACCACCGCCGCCTTCGCCGATGCCCGAAAGACCGAGACCGCCGGCGCCGAAGGCGTCGCCGATCTCGTCGCCCCACATGTTGCCGCGGGCCGACATGTCGTCTGGCCGAGCGACGTGTCGCGACCCCACGGCGCGGTCGGAGCGTTCGGATCACCGGCCGCGCCGGTGTTGAGCAGGCCGATCATGCCGAACTCCTGCGCTTCGCGCAGCGCGGCCTGACGGGCGATGTGCGGATCCGGATTGTCCTTCGGGCCCTGCACGGCGTAGCGCTTGTTGGTGGCCTTGGTGGTCGGGTTGCCCATCGAGCCTTCTTCGCCCTTGGCTCGGGTCCCGGTGCCGCCTTCCTTGTTGTCGGCGTTGTCCTCGGTGACCTGCTCGGTCTCCTTCTCCTCCATCTCGCGCTCGGCAGCGCTCTTCAAGTACTGCTGGATGAGATAGAGCTGATCCTTGTCGATGCCTTCGTCGTCCGTCAGCCCCAGCGGCGGAACGAAGAACGCCATCGCGGCAATCAGGCCCGCATGCGCGAGGAACGACAGCGCGAAGTAGACGAACACCGTCCAGTCGACGCCCGCGCCGACACCGTGCTTGATGGGCTTGCCGGCGTTGACCGCGGCCACCTGGAACACGAACTGATCGAGCTCGATGCGAGCCCGCGCGCCACCGGGCAGCGGGAACTGATGGCCCCCACTCACCTCGGCGCTCGGCTGCGCCTTGGTCCGCGCCTCGTCCAACGTCATGCGCGGCTGGCCCGGGATCTCGATGTGCCCCTTCGCGCCCGGCGGGATCACGACGGCGAGCGACGCCCGGTCACCCACCACCACCGGCAGGCGAGTGGTGCCGATCTTCTCCGCAGGAATGAAGAAGTCACAGCCGAAATTCTTGCCCGACTCCTCACCCACGTAGAAGGTCCGCGGCGGCGTCAGATGCGAGACGTGCAGCACGTTGGTGCCCCACATCACCATCACTTCGACCGACTGGAGGTGCGGCACCTCGACCTCCTCCGCCGGAACGTCGGGACCGCTCTTGATCAGCGTGTACGTGTAGGTCCCTGGCGGCGCATCGTCGGGCACCCGGAGCGCCTCCACACGCGCCTGCTGCTGTGCGCCCGCCGCAAACGGGTTGAGCGCCGCAGCACCGACCTCGAAGGGGTTCGCGGAACCCACCGCGAAGGGGCTCGACGCCGCCGCGGCTGCGAAGGGGTTCGAACCGCCGAAGGGATTGGCGCCTCCGAAGGGGCCTGCGGGCGGCGGTGCGCCTGGGGGCGGCGCAGCAACCGCTGCCGCTGGGACCGCTTCGACCTCCGCGCCCGCTGCGTCAGCCCGCTCGAGCACGATCATGGTGCCGCCCACTTGGATCTGGTCGCCAACGTGAAGCTTGCACTTGTTGACGCGTGCCCCGTTCACCATCGTTCCGGGCTCGTTGCCCAGATCGATCAGCGTGATGTCCTCTGGACTTCCCACCTCGATCACGGCGTGCATGCGCGAGGCGAGCTCGTCATCGACCCGCAGATGACTCTTCGGGTCCTTTCCCACCTTGACGATGTCCTGCGCGATCGTCTCGCGACGCTGAAGAGCATCGCCCTTGGTAGAGCGCGAACGTGAGAACAGCCTTTGCCATGTTCTGATTCCCTAGTTGGCCCGGCCGGGCCGAGCTTCCGCAGCTCGACACCCGGACAGGTTCAAATGTTCTCGACCGACTTCAGCATTTCCGGCACGAACGACGTGCGCGGACGAATCAGCGTGGTGCGAGCCGCGCGGGGACGAACGCGGATGGTTGCATCGTTCGGTCCGAACCCGCCAGCATTCAGCGGATCGTCGTCGAACGTATAGCCGTACCCATCGTCGCCCTTGGCCTCTTTGGCCTTGGCCTTCCCCTGCGCAAACGCTGCAGGAGCGGCCACGAACGCTGCGATTGCCAGAAACGCCGCAAAACCAACCCGGATAGAACGAGCCATTGTTCCAGCCTCCTCAAAAATTCCGACGTGATTACAGTGTGATTGTACTTCGGCCCGTGAGTCAACGTCAATGGCTTCGCGGGGGCCGTCCGCTTGCCGGCTCGGGGTTGGGCGCAACTGAACACCACGGAGGGTAGAGACAGCCCTCCCCCAACGAAGTTCCATGGTCGCCGAAATGCGCCGCGCGGAGGGTAGCCCGGCAGCTTTCCCGACTCAGCGAGGCTCCGGTTCCCGCGCAGGGCAACTCACTTCTTGTCACCAGCGGGCGGAGCAGCCGCGTCAGGTGGCGGCGAAGGCGGAGGCGGCGCGTTCTTCGCAGCCTCGCCCTCCTTGATGAACTTGACGGTGTCCTCGGTGTCCTGAGCGCGCTCCTTGGCGCGCTTGACGGCATCCGCGAACTCCGGCGCGCTGCCGGCCTTCGAGATGAACTGCTTGTAGATCGCAGCAGCCTTCTCGAACATCGGGACGGCTTCCTTCTCCGAGCCCTTGGTGCCTGAACTCCTGAGTGAGGATGGCCTCGTTGTAGTAGGTCTCCGCGCGACTGCCGTCGATCTTCTTGGCCTCGTCGAGCGCGGCCTGGGCCTTGGCGACCCGCCGCAGTGTCGCCGACCTTGATCTGGCCGCGGATGGCCAGCGCGAGTCCGAGGTGCGCCTCGTACTCCTTGGGCTTGAGCTTGATCGCGTCGCGGTAGGCCTTCTCGGCCTCCTCGAAGCCCCGGAAGCCCAGGTTCACCGCGGCGTAGTTCATGTGCGCCTCGAAGAACTTCGAGTCCAAGCGGCGGGCCGCCGCGAAGCTCTTCACAGCGCCGTTGAAGTTCTTGAGCTCGACCTGGATCAGGCCGGCCGTGTTGTGGAGCGGCGCGTAGTTCGGGTTCTTGCGCACGCCCTGCGACGCGACGAGCGCAGCGAGATCGAGCTGCTGCGAGTTCACGTCTCTCGCCTTGGTGCTCGCGGCCACCAGGCCGCGGCGCTTTCTCCCGCCCTTGGAGCCCTCGCCGTCGGCCTTGGCCTTGGCCTGCTCGAGGTAGAAGATCGCGAGCTGGTTGAACGCGGCCATGTAGCGAGTCGTCGATGGCCAGCGCGCGCTGCAGGTTCTTCTTCGCGCGCTCCATGTCGTTCTTGCCGTCTTGATCCGGCGACTCGCCGTTGCGCTCGAGCTGAAGCGCCGCGAGGCTGACCAGCGCCTCGACGTTCTGGAACTTCGCGTCGCGGATGATCTGGTCCAAGGTCGAGATGGTGCCTTCCAGATTCTTGCTCTTCTCGAAGTCGTACAGCGCGAGCTGGGCCTTGGCGCGGTGGAAGCTCGAGTCCGTGCCCGCCGCAGCCTGGAACTGCGCGCGCGCTTCCGACGTCCTTGTCGCAGCGCTGATAGGCCAGGCCGGCGTTGTACAGGGCCTCGGGCAGCGGCTTGCCCGAGGCCGCCTGCTGCGCCTTGCTGGCGGCGAGGAACTGATCGGCTACGCCCCGAACAGCTCGACTCCGACCAGTCGCCCTTCTTGTCGCGCTCCGCGAAGGCATCGAGCGCCCGGTCGAAGCCGGCCGCCGCTTCCTTGGAGACGGCCTGCCCGCCCCGGGACTTCTTGCCGCTGTCGTCGGCCGGAGTGAGCGGACCCTTGCCGCTGCCGCCGCCACCGCAGCCGATGGCAGTGGCGATGAAGACCCCGGCGGCTGCCATGGTGATGCGCATTGTCATGTTCTCCTTGGCGCTCATCACTTCTTCCCGCCCTTCTTGTCGTCCGTCTTCTCGTCGGGAGCCTTCTTGGGCGCCGGCGGCTCGGGTGGCGGTGCCACCGTGACCATCGGCTCGCCGCCGATGCGGAGCGGGAACGCCTGCTCGTTCAGCACGCTGTTCACGCGGGTCGGTGAGCCGCGGAACTCGTCGATCAGGTGGTATTCGGTCTTGTAGTTCTTCGCGAGCCACTTCTCGCACTCGCGGCTGAACTCGTCGAAGTACTGGTGCTTCACCGAGTAGCCGAGACAGGTCTCGAAGGCCCCGTGCGCCACCTTCTTCTGCGGCTCGGACGCGTCGTCGAGGGCGCCGTAGTAAGCCGTGCGAAGCTCGTAGTCCTTCTTGATCGTGTCTGGGATGGGCGCCGCGCGGAACTCGTCGACGAAGTTGCCCCACATGTTGCCGACCTGCGAGCCGGCTGCGATGACCCAGCGCGGCGGCGGCACGGGCTGCAGGTCGACGATCTTCTTGTACTCCTTGGTCGCCTCGTCGATCAGCGGCTTCTTCTTGCCGATCCAGTCCTTGACCTTGACGTTGATGTGCTTGAGCACCTCGTCCTTGGTCGCTGGACCCTGGAAGGCCGGGAACTTCACCGCATCGACCTTCGCCTTCTTTTGCTCCGCGAAGTAGAAGAGCGACTCGCCGACGGCCTCGAGCGCACGACCGACGCGGCGCTGCTTGTCGCCTTCGCCCTTCTCGATCTCGGCGACCGCCTTGGACGGATCGGCCCAGAGCTTGACCACCGCGCCGTACTCGTTCGCGGCGTTCTTCTTCGACTCCCGCAGCGCACGCCCCAGAGAGCGTGGGCCTGGACGCGCACGTCGAGCGTAGCCTTGGAATCGATCTGGCGCATGGCGCCGCCGAGACGCTTGGCCGACGTTGCCCCAGTCCTTCTTTTCGCCATAATGCGCCGCGATCGCGAAGGCGATCTGGGCCACCTGGTCGGGCTTGCGCGCACCGAAGTACCTATTGAACTTGTCGGCGTCCTCGATGGCCTTGTCGTCCTGACCCAGGCCGAGGCGGAGCACCACGGCGTCAGACAGGGCCTTGTCAGCCTCTTCGCCGCACTTCTTCAGCTTGCCGCAGGTCTGCTCGACGTAGCGCTCGAAGAAGTCCGCGGCGCGATCGTAGACGGCGATGGCTTGGTAGTTGCCACCGATCTCGTAGGTCGCCTTCTGGGCGAGGTCCGACTTCTCCATCCCGTACTTGGGGTCGAGCGAGAATCAGGCGCGACTGGATCGACTTGGCGAGCAGGCGACCGGCCTGGTAGGCGCGGGCCATGTTGTAGACGATTTCGCTCGCCTTCTCGCACTGCTTCGGCTTCTCGCCCTTGCTCATCGGGCCTTCGCAGTAGCCACGCCACATCTCGAGGTAGGCGTCGGCGCCCTTCTTGTAGTTGTCGACGGCTTCCTTGGAGTTGCCCTTCTCGAGCTGCGAGTCGGCGAGCTCGACGGTCTTCTGGGCGCCGAGGCGCTGGATGTCGAACTGGATGCGGGTCAGAAGCTCGCAGTTCTCCTTGTTGTCGTCGTACTTCTTGCCCTCGCAGTAGAGCTTCAGGAACTGCGGGACGTCCTTGCCCATGTCGTCGAAGCAAGTCGGGCGGGGCGGATCGGCGCGACCACCGAGCACGTTGAGCGCCTCGAGGTACAGGTTCGCGGCGTACATGCCCGAATCGTGGTCGGAGTGGTTGAGAGCGACGTCCCGGAACCCCAGGGCCGCTTCCTCCCAGTGCTGCGCCTCGTAGTAGGTGCGGGCGCGAGCGAACTTGACCTCGACGTACTGATCTTCCGCGGTCTTGTCGCCCTTCGCCGGCGTGATGTAGCAAACGTAGCGGTTGAACGCCATGATCATGCCCTTCTGCAGATCAGTGAAGGTCTTGGGCTTGAACTTCTCCCACTCGCCCTTCTTGGCTTCACGGTCCTTCGAGTCGGCCCCCGTCGGACCCAGGCCCTTGCCCTTGCGGTCCGACTGACCCTTGTACATGGCGTCGTACATCTTCTGGTAGCAGAGCACCGAGGCGTAGGCGGCCTCAGCCGCGCTCTCGCCCTTCGGATCCTCGGCGACCACGGAGTCGAAGGCCGGACCGCACTCCTCCCAGCGCTGCTGGAAGTAGAGGAGATCGGCCATCGCGTACTTGATCTTGTACAGCGTCGGCCAGTCGCTCTTCACGATGCGCGGGAACTCGAACTTGTTGAACTCGTCGCGATTGAAGTTCTCGGCGACCTTCTTGTAGAGGTACGCGGCGAGATCCATCGTCTTCTTGTCGCCGGTGCCACGCACGCCGCCGGAGCCGACGGCCTCGAGGTGCCACGCCATTGCGCTCTCGGACAGCAGCTCGGCCGTGCGGTTCGCGCACTCGAGCTTCTTGTCGGCCGGATGGCTCTCCTTCACGAAGGAGTTGCGCATGGCGAGCTGGGTATCGAGCTCCTTCTTGATGCCGTCCTTGTCCGACGACTTCATGGCCTGCGTCGCCATCGTGATCTGGGTCTGGTAGTGGCAGTTCCTGGGACCCTTGTCGCGGCTCAGGAGGTCACGATAGAGCCCGATGCCCTCCTTGTACTTGCCGGTGTCGATGTAGGCCAACCCCAGCTCGTTGAGCATGTCCAGGGTCTTGGCCTGCTCTCCACCCTTGTCGCCAGACAAGGGCTTGAAGAAGTTGAAGGCGCGATCGGGCTGACCGCTGGCGGCGTAGACCGGGATCAAGTCCCGGCGCGCGCTCTTGGCCAGCTGCGTCGCGTTCGGAAGGGCCGAATACTGGTCGCCGTACTCGATGACCTTCTTGAACTCGTTCATCGAGTCCGTGTACTCACTCTTGTTCCAGTGCACGTAGCCGAGCTTGTAGCGAGCGAAGCCGTACACCTTGTTGTCGGGCGCCGGGTACTTGATCACCTCTTTGTAGGCGGCAGCCGCCAAGTCCCACTTCGCTGGATCGCCCTGAGCTTCTTGGAAGAAGAGCTCGCCAAACGCGAGGTAAGCATTGGGGATGTACGGTGACTTGGGCGCCTTCTCGATCAGTTCGAAGTAGACCTTGCGCGCGTTGGTCAGGTCGCCGGCCTGCTCGTGTTCGTACGCGAGGTAGTAGAGCACCTCGTCGATCTTCGAGTAGTTCGGGTAGGCCGTCTTCATCAAGGTGTAGTACTTGATGGCGCTCTTGCGCGCGGCCGCGACGATCTTCTTGGCAGCGGACGCGTCGCTTCGGGCCTTGCTGGCGGCGCCCGGGTTCTTCTTCTTCTGATCCTGCGCCTTGACGTCGGCAGCGGTCTTGTCACGCAGCGCCGCGCTCTCGAGCTCGACGTAGCCTTCCGCCAGGCGCCGGATCAGCTGCGGGCGATCCGGGGACTTCTTCGGAGTGCTGCGGTAGAGCCGCTCCAGCCCCTGGATCTCGGTGATGAGCAAGGCGCGAGAGCGAGCTTGCAGCCGGTTCTTGCGCGAGTCGCGCGAACCCGCGGCCATCGCCTCGGTGGGGTTGGTGGGCTTGGTGTTCGAGGCGTCCTTGCGCTCTCGGGGCGGCGGGGCGCTCTTGAACGCCGCCGGCCGCTTGCCGCCGACGGTGAACTTGCTCGGCCCGCCGGGGCAGGTGCTCAGGTTCTTCTTGGCTTCGGGGCCCACGCAGGAGCTGGACAGATCGCCGGCAGCCGCCGACGTGGCCGGGGCGGCGATCAGCGCACCCAGCAGTGCCGACAGAACGGACAACGCTTTGAGGGACTTCATCTTCGTTACCTCCCACATGCCGACTCGACCACCTGACGGTAGAAGCCGAGTTCGTCGCGCCAGTACTCCCCGTCGAAGGGCCACAAAACGTGTTCCTCGTCGGGTTTGACGACGCCATAAATCTTGGATTCGGCCTTGCTGACCTGGCCCTTGCTGATCTTCTCGTCGAGCAGGTTGCGCTGAGCCGCCGTGATGTCGATCAGGATCTTCTCTCCGTTGC
Organism: uncultured delta proteobacterium; assembly: GCA_963716725.1. Taxonomy (GTDB): domain Bacteria; phylum Myxococcota_A; class Polyangia; order Polyangiales; family Polyangiaceae; genus JADJKB01. The sequence continues at coordinate 10,264 of CAVQUB010000029.1, read as the reverse complement.
GCAAGTGCTCGTTGAGCTCGTCGACGTTGCGCTGGTAGCGCAGCATCGCAAGCTCGCCGGCCTGGCGAATGGCCAAGTCGCGAGCGATCTTGAGTGAGTCCTCGACCTGCTTGCCCACGGCTGAACCGCGGAACGCCGGCGGCGACTTGCGGAATCGGTCCATCTCGTCGTCCAGGATGCGCACGTACTCGAGGTTGCGGAGCAGCTGGCGATCCGACAGGGCGTTCTCCACGATCGGCTTGATCTTCGGAGTCGAGGCTGGCCTTGCCCTCGCGCACTTCCTTCAGGAACTTGAAGAAGGGCTCCTCTTGGTTCTCGCCCTTGAATCGCTTGAGCACTTTCTCGAGCTCGTCACGAATGGGCACGAACTTCTTGTTGAACCGCGCCACCACGATGGTCGCGCCTTCGTAGTTGCAGTTCGCGAAGTAGATGACCGCCTTGAGCACGTCCGCTTCCGGGTAGAACGAATTGGGGAAGTAGGGCGACTGGATGGTGTGGATGTTGCCGAGCGCGTGCGGGTAGTCGCCAGCCATGAAGTAGGCCCACGACTGCTCGAACAGCGCGTCGAGCCAGTACTCGCTGGCCGGCTCGATCTGGTTCCAGTACTTCACCGCAGCGCTGAGCTTCTTCTCGTCGACCTGAGGCGTGTTGCTCTCGGGGTCGAGACGAATCGACGCCGAGTAGTAGGTGCGGGCCATCGACAGGTAGGCCAGGTCGCGCAGGCGATCTTCGTCGTCGACGCCCTCGACGCCCTCTTCGATGACCTTCTCGATGCGCTGGAAGGACTGCACCGCGGGCACGCTCTTGCGGAGCTGCACGTAGCTGATGCCCGTGAAGAACTGGCTCTTCACGTAGTACTCGCTCTTGCGGTCGACCTTCTGGAAGAGCCGAATCGCCTCTTCGTACTGGCGGTTTCGGTACTTGTAGCGGCCGAGCATGTAGTTGAGCTGCCAGAACAGATCGCGCTGCTGCTCGTTGTCGAAGCGCGCGACCTGATCGTCGCTGTACTTGCCCACGCGCTCGATGATGTCCGCAGGCTCCGGCAGCTGCGTCGCGAGCTTCGCGAGCCAGAGCAAGGTCTCCTTGAACTTCAGGTGGTTCTTGTTGTCGGCGATCTGACTGAAGAGCGCGTAGCTCGCCTGGTAGAACTTGAGCCGGTAGAGCGCGATGGCGAGGTAGTACTGCGCCAGCTGCTTGTTGCCTGCATCGTCACTGGTCTCGCCATTGACCACGCGGAACAGAGCCTGAGCCGCTTCATTCCAGCGCTCGCGATCGAAGAGCTTCTTCGCCGCCGCCGCCTCTTCCGTCATCTGTCCCGCGACGACGGGGCCCTGCTCTTTGCCCTCTTGTCCTTCGTCCAGGTCGATGTCGACGCCGCCCTTCGCGTCGCCCTTCTTCGCGTCGCCCTTCGCGTCGCCCTTCGCGTCGCCCTTCGCGTCGCCCTTCGCGTCGCCCTTCGCAGCGGGCTTTGCAGCAGGCTTGCCCGCGGGCTTGCCCGCTGGCTTCTTCGGCGTCTTCGCGGCTTCTGCGTCGAGATCGATCACGTCTTGCGCGACCGCATCACTCGTGCTGACGATTCCCAGTGCGGCGGTGGCCACGATATAGGTGGCGACAAGGCGCTTTCGAAACATGGATCCTCGTTTTGTTGGGGAGTTCGGCCGCTCGGCTGGCGCGCGCGCCGGCGGCTCTGCTCGGAGCCCCCAGGAGTCGGTATCAAAAAGTTCAATGAGAACCGATAGATACCGCGCGCGGCCGGGCTGATGTTAGGTGGGCCCACGCGGCGTTGTCAAGCGTCACCACACGGGATTTTCGAGTTGCCCGCCGCCGTCGGCCGCGGACCCCGGCCGGCCCGGCAGGGTCGGTCGGCAACCGGACCCATGGGTCTCCTACTCGCTCCCACTCGCCGGGCCGGTGACGAGTCCGACACGCGAGGCCGCAAAAACCCTTGGGTCCCTTTCGCGTTGACGGCTCTCGACACGCTCGACTACGTTTCCGCGAACGCACGTCTGAGGGCGTTCGGTCGACTAAGTAGCAAAAGGCGCACGGGCCGCCCCGGGCGCAACCAGGTGGCGAGCACACAATGACACGTTCGATTCCGGCTAGTTGGCTGATCTTGGCGTCTGCTCTGGGCCTCGCGGCTCTCGCCTGCGAGCCTGGGGGCGTCGGTGATCCGTGCGTCCCCGAGGACGAATACCAAACGACCTTCGGCGGCTACGACGAGAGCGAAGTGAACGTCGAGAGTCGCTCGTTCCAGTGCGAGACGCGCGTCTGTCTCGTCAATCACTTCCGTGGTCGTGTCAGCTGCCCCTACGGGCAGACCGAGGGCGATCTGGCGCTGCCCGGGACCGACCCCAAGCGCTGCCGCATCCCCGGTACCAGCGGCACCAACCCGGTGGACGTGGTCAGCGTTCCGGTGCCGGCCCAGCTCCAGTCGCGCTCCGCAGCGGCCTCGCCCGAGCATGGCGGCGACGACGTGAAGGACGCGGTGTACTGCTCGTGCCGCTGCGACGGACCGGATCCGAACGCCCGCTACTGCGAGTGCCCGAGCGGCTTCGAGTGCACGAAGCTGATCGATGACCTGGGCCTCGGCTCCGCGCAGCTCGCGGGCAGCTACTGCATCAAGTCGGGCTCCAAGTACAACCCGGCGCAGGGCGGCGCGAAGTGCAACCCCGCGGTCAGCAACTGCGGCAACGGCGGGAAGAATCCCTGACGCAGTCGGACCGGCAGCGACTCGGCGCAGCGGCCGAGCGCGCGGTCACCGAATACCTGACGGCGCGGGGCTACGAGATCGTCGCGAGGAATCTCAAGCTCGGGCGCCTCGAGCTCGACGTCGTCGCGCGACATGAACGCTTGGTGGTCGTGGTCGAAGTTCGCGCCCGCAGCCCCAGCGCTTGGACCACGGGGCTCTCCAGCATCGACGCCAAGAAACGCCAACGCGTGCGACGCGCGGGCGAGCGTTTGTGGCGCCATCGCTATCGAAACGACACCAGCGTGGATCGGATGCGATTCGACGCCGCAAGCGTCACGTTCGACGACGGTGTGCCGGTGGTGGAGTACGTCGTCGCGGCGTTCTGAACGGCTCAGTCCAGCGTCTCTTGCATCTGCGCGCGGAGTTTCTTGAGCCCGTCGAGGTCCTGGGGCTCCGCCTTGCCGTCGAGTGCCGCCATCGCTTTGTCGAGCAGAGCGATCTCGTTTTCTTGCCGCGTGCGCCAGGCCACGACCATGTCGTTGAACGCGTCGAAGAAGTCGACGAGCTCGTCCCCCTTTCGGAGCCGGCCCGGGATCTTCAACCTGCCTTCGCCGACCTCGCGGATCTGACGCTTCATCTTGTAGATGGGACCGGCGACTTTGTGCGTCACCAGGATCCCGGCGACGCCGATGCCGAAGACCAGAAGCAACAGCACCGCCGTCAGCGAAGCCAGCATGGTCTGGCGCTGGGTGGCGATGTCGGCAGACTGCTGCTGGAGGCTGGAGGCCTGCGCCTCGAGTTCCTGTTGTTGCTTCTTGAGCCGCTCGTCCTGCGCCTCGGAGTCGATGTTGAAAGCCGCGAGCAGCTCGGGGTTATCCTGGTAGGCCTCGTCCTTGACGATGTTCATTCGGACGACGGCGCTGACCTTACGACTCTCTTCTACGACCTGCTTGCCGAAGGCAACGACCTGGTGGCCCTTGTTGACCGTCGAGTGGCTCTGGGCCAGGACCGCGCCGCTCGTCCGCCACAAGATGTAGCCGAGTGAGCCGCTGAGCACGACGGCGAGAGCCACCAAATAGCCGGTATATTTGAGCTGAAATCGCGTATCGAGCAGGTAGTTTCGAAGCCGGCGCTGGTGGCGCCCTCCTCCCGCTGCCGCCGGTGCGGTTGCCGCATCTGCCATTGGTCAATTCCTCAATCGGTTCGGGCCGAGCACGGGTGGTCCCCGAGGCCCATGGTAGGGCGCCGGGGTTTCGACGAGCAAGAACCGGACGCAGGCGCCCGCTCCACACTCCAAACGGGCGCTCTCACTGGATGCGCTCCATGTTCTGCGAGAACTTCTCGATGGCGCGCTGCGAGGCCATTTTGATCAGGTCGTCCTCGCTCGACGTGTCCCGGCCCGAGACGCCGTCCTGGGTCAGCTTGACGGGGATGTTCCCCTTCAGCGCTTTGCCCGGATAGCTGAAGATCGCTACGTCGATCTTGATCTGAAGCGAGCCCCCCGAGTACTTGGGCTCGAGCACCTTCGGGGACAGATAAAACGCTTTGACGCTCTTCCACTTGGCGAGGCGCGTCTTCGCCTCCGCGGGGGTTTCGTCGGCGGGCGCGATGACGAAGCCATCTTGGCTGCCCGCGGCCTTCACCATGGCGCTGCGGACGAGCTTCACCACCTCGTCACCGTCGCGCCCGGTCTTGTCGCTAGCCTTGGCGAGGGCGAGATAGACCTTGGTGCTCGAGGTGATGGCGGGCTCGCCCCCGCCCTTGACCTTGGTGAGCGCCTTCTTGATCGCCGTCTTTACCGAGCTGTTGGTCTCGTCCTCGAGCCGCTTTTCGAGACAATCGGCGCCGCCCTTCTTGAGCTTGCCCAAGGCCGCCGCCGCGGCCGCGCGAACGGTCGTATTGCCGTCCTCGAGCCCGCCGCACAAAGGGTCCACGGCTCGCTTGCTCTTCGAGGACCCGAGGGACAAGGCCGCCTGGGTGCGCACGCGGAAGTCGCTGCCGTTCTTGAGTTGGTCGGCCGCGCGATCGACGGCGTCGGCACCCCGAGCCGGAAGCGCCAGCAGCAGCAGCACCGACGCCAAGAGCGACACGAGAACGCGGCCAGCCGCCCGAGACATGCCGGATGACCCTATCACGACCCGAGTGTGGCCCGGCGGACGCATCAGCTGCTTCCCATTCGTTCCGTACTACTTGAGACGGTTCGCGGCGCGGTGGGCTTCAATCGGGCTATGCTGCGCTTCGGCGTCCCACATCGGACTTCATGCGCGTACCCGTGTCGTTTCGAGCCTTGGTCTTCGGCCTTTCCCTGGTCGTATGGGCGACGTCGGCGCCCGCCATCAAGCTCCAGATCCGGGGCTCGACTGCCGTCGAGGCGCGAGCCGCGATCCGCGACGGACGGCTCGAGCTGCGTGGCGTGCTCCAAGACGACACCGGACGCCCCATCGGCCAGGCGCGAATGCGGGTGCGCGCGAGCCGCGAGCGCGGCGGCCCGGGCTTGGCGGTCGGCCGTCCGATCGGCTGCGCGAGCACATCCCGGCGGGACGTTCACGTCGGCACCGACGAGCTGCTGGTGGACGCCGACGCGGCCGGCGCGTTCTGCGTCGCGCTCCCGGACCTCGACCAACGAGCGGCCCTGACCGTCTCCTTCGACGGAGATCGCTACCACGAGCGCAGCACCGCCGAGATAGACGTGGACTCTTCGAGGCGCGCCTTGACACTCTCCTTTTCGCCGGCGCCCAACCCCTTCCCTCTGGAGCGCGAGTCGCACGCGATCTGGATCGACGCGCGAGTCGAGGCGGCGGACGACTCGCTCAGTGAAGCTCTGCAGATCCGCTTGTGGCTGGAGGAACGGGACGGCACCCGCCGTGATCTCGCGGGCACCACCGTCCGTTCGGGAGAGCGGGCCGAAGTGATTGTCGGGAGCGACAAGCTCGGCGCAGTGGGCCCGGCGACCTTGGTGGCCGAGTTCGCGGGTTCCCCTACAACCCAACCCGCGCGCCGCACGGCAGCGATCCAGCGGACCCAGCGGGTGGCGATCTCGGTGGCGGGACAGGTGCCGGCGGCCGACCCGGGCTCGGGCGTCGAGCTCGACGTTGCCGTCGGCTCGGCCGGCGGCGCGGTCGACGCGGGCGCGGTCGAGATGCTCGTTGGCGGCAAGAGCGTGGGCACCGCGCCGGTGAGCGCCGGCGCCGCCCGGGTGTCCTCCGTCTTTCCCCTGCCCGCCTCGGGCGCCGTTTCGGTGACCCTTCGCTATTTGCCGGAGGCGCCGTGGTGGCTTGCGGGCGACCCCCTCGTCTTGAGCGTGCCCGTCGCGCCCCCGAGCCCGTGGCGTCGTGTGCCATGGGTCCTGGCGGCTATCGCCGTCGGCGGCTGGGTCGTGCGCACCTGGTGGCGTCCGCCGCGGACGGAAAAGCCCGAGAGCGAGCGGGTCAGCGTGCCGCCCGGGCGCCCGTCCCTCGACGTGATCGAGCTCGGGCCGGAGCGTTCGGGCTGGCGAGGCCGGGTGATCGACGGGCACGAAGGGACTCCGATCCACGACGCCTGCGTGGTCGTGCTGCTGCCCGCTTTCGCGTCCGATGGGGTCGCCGCCCGCACTTTCTCCGACGAATCGGGCCGATTCGAGCTTCCGGCGGTCCAGCGCAGCGAGGGCGCGCGACTCCAGGTCTCGTCCCCCTGGCACTCGAGCTTGCTTCGGGACCTGCCGCCCGCAGGAAACCTGCAAGTGAGCTTGGTTTCGAGGCGACGCGCCCTGCTCGGTCGCCTGATCGACTGGGCGACCCGAATGGGCAAGCCCTGGTCGACGCCCGGCGAGCCCACTCCCAAGCACGTGGAATCCGTCGCGCGAGACCGGCACGCTCGGGACGTGGCGCACTGGGCCCGCGAGGTCGAGCGGGCCGCCTTTGGACCCGACGCCCCCGACGCGGAAGTGGAAGACCGTATCCGCGAGCAGGAGCCGGCTTGGCGAGGCGTCGACGATCCCAGTCGTTGACTGCTCAAAGCCCCACTCCATATAGTCCGCCGCCCAGCTGCTTGGAGGCACGCGCCAATCGATGGAAATCGTCTACGTCCTCGTCGGGATTGTGGCGCTTGTCGCCGTTTACTTCCTGTTCTTGCGCAAGCAAGCGCCCGAAAAGCTCGAAGCGCCCCGGAAGCGCGAGCTCGTCGAGCCGAAAGAAGTGTCGGCGGGGAAGCGCGAAGAGCCCAAGGCAGTCACCGCCGAAAAGCCGGTGGCCAAGCCGCGTGCGGCCGAAGCGCGTGATGCCGAACCCAAAGCCCCGGGAGTTCGCGCCGAGGAGACAGAGATCCCGGTGGAGGCCGAGGCGCCCGCTTCCGAGTCGCGCCCTTCTCTGACCCACGCCCGCGACGTCGCGGGGCTGCGCAAGGGTCTCGCCAAGTCCCGCGGCGAAGAGGGCTTCTTCGGCAAGCTCAAGGCGTTGATCAGCGGCAGGAAAGAGATCAGCCCCGCCATTGCCGATGAGATCGAAGAGATCTTGCTGGCGTCGGACGTCGGCGTTCCGACCGCGCAATCGATGCTCGCGCGGATCAAGGAGACGCTCGGCAAGGCCGATTTGGTGGACTCGGCGCGAGTCTGGGAAGCCATGCGCGGCGAAGCGAGGCGCATTCTGGACGTGGACGGCAAGGCAGGAGCATTCCCGCTGCGCGGCAATCCCACGGTCGTGCTCATGGTCGGCGTGAACGGCGCCGGCAAGACCACCACCATCGGCAAGCTCGCCACGAAGCTGCAAGCAGACGGGAAGAAGGTCGTGCTCGCCGCCGGCGACACGTTCCGCGCCGCCGCGGTTCAGCAGCTCGTAGTGTGGGGCGACCGGGTGGGTTGCGAGGTCGTGCGCGGCAAGGACGGCGCAGATCCAGGCAGCGTGGTCTTCGACGCGATCAAGAGAGCGCAGGAGAGCGGCGCCGACGTGGTCCTCGCGGACACCGCCGGACGTCTGCACACCAAGTCGAACCTGATGGCGGAGATGAAGAAGATCGCCAAGACCGCCGACAAGGCCCTGAGCGGCGCCCCCCACGAGGTGCTGCTGGTGATCGACGCGACCAACGGGCAAAACGCTCTGGCTCAAGCCAGGGAGTTCAAGGAGCAGCTCGAGCTCACCGGCATTGTCCTGACCAAGCTCGACGGGACAGCCAAGGGCGGCGTGATTTTGGGCATCTGCGACACCTTCGGCGTCCCGGTCCGATTCGTCGGGCTGGGCGAACGCCCGGACGACCTGCGCGATTTCTCCCCCGACGAGTTCGTCGAGGCACTTCTCGGCGCAGACAGCGACGCGAGCGCCGCATGAGCCGTCGGCGAGATTGCCTTGAAATTTCGTGTTGATTGCAAAAAAGAGCGCGTGATATAGTCGCGCGGAACTCGGGCGTAGCGGATTTCGCTAGTTATTTTGAGTAGTTGCAGAGCTGGTTGTAGCGGTAGTCTCCGCAGCGGTTGTCGTTCACGGAAAGCGGAAGAGGCATCGATGAAGAAATCGCGCGTCGGGCTCCTCGTAGCGGCTGCGCTCTGTGCAGCGCCCGCGGGTGCTTGGGCTCAGGGCAAGAAGCCCGCTGCTGGCGACAAGCCGGCGCCCGCCGAAGCCGCTAAGGCTGGCGAGGGCGCCGAAGTTGCGGGCGAGGGCGGGGAAACGGCCGGAGAGGGCGGAGAAGAGCCGGGGGGCGAGGAGCCGGGAGGAGAAGAACCGACCAGCGACCTGGGCGACATCTGCAAGATCGATCCGGCGGCCTGCCCCAAGCTCGACATGAACAAAGAGGCCGCCAAGCCTCTGAAAGAGCAAATCTACGCCGTGCAGCAGATCTTCGCGCTGCGCGTGCGTCGCTTCGAGGTCAACCCGTATTGGTCGTTCAGCTTGAACGATCAGTTCGTCAGCCATCCCGGCCCGGGTCTCGCGCTCAACTACTACATCACCAACGTTCTCGCGGTGGGCGCGAACTTCAACTACTACCAGCCCTTCAACGTCGACAGCGATTTCAACGCTCAGGTTCGCCGTGCGGCGCGCGTGGGTGTTCCGCTGACGGAGTACAACTGGGGCGCAGCGCTGAACTTCACGTACGTGCCGGCCTACGGCAAGTTCGCTGGCTTCGGCGACTTCATCTTCCACTACGACGCCTACGTCGTGGGCGGCGTGGGCGCCATCAGCACCCGCCCGATCCCGGTCATCGATCCGGACAATCGCAACTTCGAGTGGGAGAACCGGATCGCGTTCAACGCGGGCTTGGGACTCCGTATCTTCTTCAACCGCTGGTTCGCTGCGACGATGGAGGTGCGCGACTACATCTTCAACGACAAGCTCGAGAACACCGAGATTCCGCTCACGCAGGCCGCGCAGCAGGACAAAGCCAACTGGTACGGTGACTCCAAGCTGACCAACGCAGTCCAGGCTCAGGTGGGCGTGTCGATCTTCATTCCGTTCTCCTTCGACTACAGGTTGCCGAAGTGATGCGCGCGGAAGGAACGATGGGAAGCACCATGAAGACGACGGCAACCCTACGCAGGCTCTTCACCGGCATCGCAGCGCTGATCGCCGTGAGCGTGGTGACCGAGCGGGCAGAAGCTCAGGAGATCCTCCTCACGGGCCCCCTCGCCGGCGCGCCCGCCGTGCGCAAGCTGCGGCTCTATCGCGAGAAGCGGATCGAGGTCGCTCCGGCGGCGTCGTTCACCCTGCTCGACGAGTACCAGCGGGAGATCTTCTTCGGCGCGCGCCTCAACTACAACTTCACGGACTGGCTGGCCATCGGGGCATTCGGCGGCTTCGGCGCCCTCAAGATGCCGACGGGGCTGAGCGAGAAGATCCAAGACGTGAACGATCAGCGTCGCAAGACCCAGCCGCCGGACAGCACGGACCGCCGCCTGACGGCGGTGAACATGGGCGAGGATTTCACGAAACAGCTCGGCAGCATGGACTGGGTCATCGCGCCGCAAATCACCGGCGTCCCGTTCCGAGGCAAGCTGGCCCTGTTTCAGAACATCTACCTCGACACGGATCTGTACTTCTTCGCCGGTCCCGCCTTCATCGGCGTGAGCGAGCGAAAGAACTGCGACACCGATGCGGGCACGGCCGATCCCGACTGCGCGGCCACCTTCGACAAGCAGAGCCGCGTGGCCATCGCCCCGACCTTCGGGCTCGGGTTCACCTTCTACGCAAACAAGTGGAACGCCGTGGGCTTCGAGTGGCGTGCCCTACCCTTCTCGTGGAACACCGGCGGCTTCGACACCAAGGGTGGCGGCAAGGACGAACAGTTCCCCGACAACAAGATCGACGACAAAGATCGGCAGTTCCGCTTCAACCAGATGCTGACTGTGTCGTGGAACTTCTACTTTCCGCAGGAATACCGCGTCAGCGAGTGATCAGCGCCCGCGGGTGATCAGCGCCCGCGGGTGATCAGCGCCCGCGGGTGATCAGCGCCCGCGGGTGATCAGCGCCCGCGCGCCTGCCCACGCGTGAGCAGGCTTCTGCTCGGAGTTCGTCGAGGCCTCGCGCTGCGCGTCGAACTCGAGGCGGTGGAGACCATCGCACCCAGGCGCTGACGGTCCGTGCTCGCACCGAGCGCCGCACCTTCCCGCAC
>CAVQUB010000028.1:0-57938 GCA_963716725.1 uncultured delta proteobacterium | reverse complement strand
ACACCACCCAGAACTGCCGGACGATTTCGGTCCAGGCGTCGTCCCAAGCCACGCTCGCGCCAATGGCGGCAGCGCCGGTGAGGAGCCCGATCGCAAAGACACCGAGTAGGCCGCGGGCGGTGGCGGACATGCGCGGAACCCATCATTGCACGAGCTGCGCCGATGCCATAGCCGACTTCGCCACCGCGACCCGGACGGAAGCCGGCGAAATCATGGCTCAATCGAACCCAGCCTGGCGCTCACCGGGCCGCCCAGCTCAAGATGCCGCCCCGCGGTCCATCGACGGTTGGCCCGGCTCGTCCAACAGGAGAACGACATGAATTCCCTCTCGAGGCTCGTGCTCTCGTCCCTCTGCGCCGCGCTGTTCAGCGTTCCGGCCTACGCGGATGATGCTCCCGCAGGCAAAGGTCCCGTCGGCAAGGCTGCGGAAGCGCGCAAGGAGGCGCGCGACAAGCTCAAGGAGAAGAAGGCCGACTTCAAGGAGAAGGTCGCCGGTGCCCGGGACGCCGCCGCCGAAGCGAAGGACGAAGCGAAAGCCGAGGCCAAGGAGGCCCACAAGGAGGTCAAGGAGGCCCGGAAAGAGCTCGCTGAAGCCGGGGCGAAGCTCCGCGAGACGCGCAAGGCCCGGCGCCAGGAGCGCCGCGAGGAGATCAAGAAGAAGTGGGGCCCGCTGAGCGAGCATCCGGGAATGCGAGCCGAGCTCAAGGTGCACGCCTGGCGGATGGCTCGCCTGAACCGCATCCGGGCCGTAGCCAAAGCCGAAGAGAAGACCGAATTGGTGAGTCGAGTGGACAAGCTGATCGACAAGGAGAAAGCGCGGCACCAGCGGCGCATGGACACGCTCAAGACCCAGGGAGACGCGCAATGAAGCCGGCGCTGATCCTCGCGCTCACCTTCCTGGGACTGTCGCTGGCCGCCTGCGACAAGAAAGAAGCGCCGGCACCCGCTGCCGCGCCCGCCGGAACCGCCGCAACCCCGACCACGGCTGCCGCGGCGACCGCGGAAGCCCGCGACGAGATGCCGGTCGAGGAAGATTTCGAGGACGAAGCCGAGCAGAAGATCACGGCGGAGAACGCCGAGGCGGAGCTCGACAAACTCGAGAAAGAGATCTCCGAGTAGCGCAGCAAACCTAGCTCTGTTAGGAGCCGAGCGTGCGCAAGCTCGCAACGCTCCTTCTGGCCTTTTCCGCCGTCACCTGCTCGAAATCCGAGCCTCCCGCGCCGAGCGCGTCGAGCCCGAGTCCAGCAGCGGCGCCGAGCGCGGCTGCCCCCGCCGCCTCAGCCTCCGCTCCGCCCGCGGCAGCCCCCGAGCCGAGGCCACTGAACGTGCTGCTGTTGACTGTCGACAGCCTGCGCGCGGACATGCCCTGGACCGGGTACGAGCGGAAGATCGCGCCGAACCTGACCAAGCTCGTCGACGAGAGCATCGTCTACACCGAGGCCTACTCGCCATCGAGCTACACGGCGCAGAGCGTCGCCACGTACATGACGGGGCGCTACGCCGCCACGCTGTATCGAGCAGGGTGGTTTTTCACGAGCTACGCCAAGGCGAACACCTTCTTCCCCGAGGTGCTCCAAGAGAAGGGGATCCGGACCTTGGCCTGGCAAGCCCACATGTACCTGGGTCGCGGCAAGGGCCTCGACCAGGGCTTCGACGTGTGGGAGCTGGTGCCGGGCATCACCTTCAACCCGAACACCGACGAGCACATCACCAGTGAGAAGACCGTCAACCTCGCGATGGAAATCCTGGGCAAGCCGGAAAACACCGGCAAGCGTTTCTTTGCGTGGACCCACTTCATGGACCCGCACGACGAGTACAAGAAGCACTCCGACGCGCCGGACTTCGGCAACAAGAACCGCGACCGCTATGACGCCGAGGTCTTCCACACGGATCTGTGGCTCGGCAAGCTGCTGGACTGGTGCAAGGGCCAGCCCTGGTGGAAGGACACCGCGCTGATCATCACGTCGGACCACGGCGAGGCCTTCGGCGAGAACGGCGCCTGGAAACATGCCTTCGACGTCTGGCAGGTGCTGGTCCGGGTTCCGCTGATCGTGAAGCTTCCGGACACCAAGCCACGACGCATCGACGCCCGTCGCTCGCTGATCGATCTCGCGCCCACGATCATGGAGCTCTTGGGAGAGAAGCCCCTCGAGCAGTTTCAGGGCAAGAGCCTGAAGCCCGAGCTCGCGGGCGGTGAAGCCGAGAGTCGCGAGCCCATCGCCGTCGAACTGGCCGAGGACAGCCACAACCCGCCGCGGCGCGCCGTGATCAGTGGCGACTACAAGCTGACGGTCTGGGGCCGCGGGTCCAAGCACCTGCTGTTCAACCTGAAGAACGATCCCGGTGAGAAGACGGAACTCAGCCGTGCCGAGCCCGAGAAGCTCGCCGAGATGAAGCTGGTTTTCGCCGAGAAGTTCGGCAAGATCGGCTTCGTCGAACCCTACGGCGGCATGAAGCTGAAGGAAGGCGGCAGCGCCAAGGGCCCGACCGGCCCCGTGGAGAAGAAGCCGTGAGGACCTTGCTGTGGACCGCCGCGCTGGTCGCGGGTTGCGCCGGTGCGTCGCCTCCCGTCGAGCCGGCGCCTTTGCCGCCGCCGACGCCGACCGGCGCCGCGCCAGCAGAGACCGGCGCCGCGCCCGCACCGCCTGCCACCACGGCGACCCCAGCGCCTGCACCCGCGCCGAAGCAGGGACCCTTCAACGTGGTCCTCCTGCTGGTCGACAGCCTGCGCGCCGACATGCCGTGGAGCGGCTACCCGCGGGACATCGCCCCGAACCTGGCGGCTCTGGAGAAGTCCTGCGCCAGCTACACGCGGGGCTACTCCACCTCCAGCTACACCGCGAAGAGCGTCGCGGCTGCGCTCTCGGGCAAGTACCCGAGCACGCTCAAACGCAGCGGCTATTTCTTCACCAAGTACTCGGAGAGCAACCTGTTCTTTCCCGAGCTGCTCAGCGCGGCCGGCGCGCACACCATGAGCACGCACGCTCATATGTACATGCGCAAGGGCCACAACGGCATGGATCAAGGCTTCGCGGACTGGCGCATCGTGGACGGGCTCTCTTTTGACGCGCAGACCGACAACCACGTCACCAGCCACAAGGTGACGCCGCTGGCCATCCAGCAGCTCGAGGCCGCGCCGAAGGACAAACCCTTCTTCATGTACCTGCACTACATGGACCCGCACGACGTCTACCACCAGCACAAGGACACGCCGGTCTTCGGCAAGAAGGTCCGGGACAAATACGACTCCGAGGTGTTCTACACCGATCTGTGGATCGGCAAGCTGCTCGACCACATGAAGAAGCAGTCGTGGTGGGACAAGACCGTGGTGATCGTGAGCGCCGATCACGGCGAAGCCTTCGGCGAGCACAACATGTACCGGCACGCCTTCGAGCTCTGGGAAATGCTGGTGCACGTCCCGCTGATGTTCTGCGGGCCCAACATCCAGGCGCGCCGCATCGAGTCGCCGCGATCCAGCATCGACTTCGCTCCGACCATCGTCGAGCTGATGGGCGTCAAAGCCTCCAACGACTTCGTCGGCGAGTCCCTGGTGGCCGAGCTCGGCGGCGCGGCACCCAAGGACCGACCGGTGTTGCTCGACCTGCCCGCCGACAGCAACAACCCCGAGCGCCGGGCGCTGATCAGCGGTGACTACAAGCTGCTGGTCTTCGGCAACGACTGGCGCTTCGACCTCTACGACCTGAAGAGCGATCCCGGAGAGACCAAGAACCTCGCCAAGACCCAGCCCGAGAAGCTGGCCGAGATGAAGGCGCTCTATCAAAAGGTCTGGGGGCCCCTGCCGAAGGTGAAGCCCTACGGCGGCAACAAGCTCGAGGGTGGCGGCACCGCCAGCGGTCCGGCGAACTGAGGCCTGAAATGCCCCTCCCGCCGCCGGGTGACAGCGCAGGGCGCGGCAGCTACACTGGCCTTGCATTGAAGCAGCTGCGCTTGCACGTCCTGGTGATCACGTTGGTGGCGGGCCTCCTGGTCCCGGTCACGGCGTTCGCCCGCGTGCTCAGCCTCTGCAACATGGGCGGACGTGCCGGCAAGGCCTGCTGCTGCCAGCACAGCGAACCCGAGTCCGCGCACTGCAAGACGCCCGCCATCGATCGCGCCGCCTGCTGCAAGGACGTCACGAGCCACGCGGAGAAAGCGTCGGCGGTTCAGGCTGGAGCGGCCTCCGACGTGCCGCCGGCGGTCCTGCTCGAACTCCTGCCTGCCATCGTGCGCATCGAGTGGGCGCTGGCCGAGAGCAAGACCTTCGCCCCCCGTGCCCGCGGTCCGCCACCGCTGGGTCCACCGATCTTCCTGCGCAACTGCGCGATTTTGATCTGAACCTCCCCCGTCTCGCTCGGGCGCTGCGCACTGGTGCGTCGCGCTGGGCTGGCGAGCGCCGTCGATTCGGCGCGCTCGTCGCTGTGACGCGGAGAGGTTTTTCATGTTCGTTCCATCGTTCCATCTGCTCGCTCCCCGACGCTGGCTCACGCCCAGCGCCCTGCTTCTCGCCCTCAGCGCCGCTTGCGTGCCGGCCCGACCCGCGGCCGAGGCCCGCGCCGGCAACGAAAGCGAGCCTGGGAGCCTCACGGTCTCGGGCGCTCAGCCCACGCCCGGTGCGCGGGCGGTTGCGATCTCCGAAGAGCGCCCCGCCACCGCGCCGGGCACGGTCGCCGGTGCCGGACTGGATCGCGGGCTCGTCATCCGCGAGGTCCTCGCCAAGAACCCGGACATCGACGCTCGACGGGCGGCCTGGCGAGCTGCGCGCAGCAAGGGGCGACAGGTCGACTCCCTCGACGACCCGATGCTCGGCTACGAGATCGCGCCCCTCAGCGTCGTCTCGAAGATGCGCTTTGGCCAGACCGTTCGCCTGAGCCAGCGCTTCCCCTGGCCTGGAAAGCTCGCCAATGCGTCGGAAGCCGAGGAGCGCGCGGCCGCCGCCAGCGGGCACGAGCTCGAGCTGACCGAGCTGGATCTCGCCCTCGAGGCCTCGCTGCTCTACGACGAGTATTGGCTCGTCGATCGCTCCGCCGAGGTGAACTCCGAGCACCGGAACCTGCTCGGCGAGCTGAAACGCAGCGCTGAAATTCAGTACTCCGTCGGCCGCGCCTCGCTCTCGGATCCGCTCCAAGCCGAGCTCGAGATCGCCATGCTCGAGGAGCAAGATCTCGGCTTGGCTTCCCGGAGGGACATCGTGGTGACGCAGCTGAACGCGCTCTTGCACCGGCCACCCCAGCGCCCGCTACCCGCTCCGCCCGCCGACCTCGGCGTCGTGCTGAGCATTCCGCCCGCGAGCGTCGATCTCCAACGTCGGGCAGTGGCGTCGAGCCCGGAGCTCAAGAAGCTGGCCGCGAAGTCACGGGCAGCTCAGGCCCGCATCCGCTACGCCGAACGCCAGTACTACCCGGACGTGACCTTGATGGCGAGCTACAGCTCCATGTTCGCGGAGATCGAGCACCAGTTCATGCTCGGCTTCGAGGCGCCCATCCCGGTCCAACGTGGCAGTCGCGCGGGCATGGTGGACGAAGCCAGCGCCATGGCGGCCGAGCTCGATCACGACGCAAAGAGCGTGACCGACAGGATCCGCGCGCGCGTCGAGGTCGATCGCAGGCGGGTCGTCGAGGCCATCCAGGTGGTAACGCTGTACGACAGTCGACTGATCCCCACCGCCCGGAGCCAGGTCGCGGCGGCCAGAGCCGACTTCGGCGCCGGCAACACCAACTTCGCCACGGTGATCTCGGCAGAGAAGAGCCTGCGCAACGTGCAGCTCGCGCGTCACGCCGCCGCCGCCGAGCTCTCGAAGCGACGCGCACGCCTCGACCGATCCCAGGGCCGCTTCCCGCTCGGATCCCGGAAAGGAGGCGCCCGATGAGCGCCTTGGATCGCCACAAATACAAGCTGCTCCCGGCGCTGGCCTTGGTCGTCGCCGTGATCCTCGGGCTCGTCTTCCGCCGGCCCATCGTGGCCTGGTTCTCGCCGAAGTCCGGCGGTTCTTCGCCGGTAGCGCCCCACGCGACGAGCAGCGCAGCCAGTCCGGCGGCCGGCAAGCCCGGTCAGCCGAGGCTGCCGCCGCTGCCCGAACAGCAGTTCCCCGAACCGGTTCTGGCCTCGGTCCGCACCGCGCTCGACGCCTACGAGGAGATCCGAACCTCGCTGGTGCAAGACACGCTCGAAGGCGTCGCCGCTTCGAGTCAGCGCCTCGCCGCGGCCCTCGCCGCCGCGCACTCCGGCCTCGAGCAAGCGCCCCTCGAGGTGAAGCAGCGCTTCCAAGCCGGATCGAGCGAGGCGAAAGGGCTAGCCAAGGCCGAGAGCCTCGACGACGGCCGCAAGCGTTTCGGCGATCTGAGCGAGTCCATCGTGTCGATCGTCGCGGCCGATCAACGCCTGGCCAAAGAGCGTCGCATCTTCGAGTGCCCAATGGTGTCGGGTTTCAACAAGTGGCTTCAACGGGGAGAACGGCTCGAAAACCCGTACATGGGCAAGAAGATGCTCACCTGCGGATCGGAGAGCACCTGGGTCGAGCCGCCGGGCGAACACGCAGCGCACGCCGCCGCGGACGCTGCTCCCGGCGAAGTCGCCCACTACACCTGTCCCATGCACCCGTCGGTCAAGCAGCCGACGCAGGGCAAGTGCCCGATCTGCGGCATGGACCTGGTGGCCGTCACCAAGGAAGAGCTCGCGACCGGGACCGTGCGGGTCGATGCGGCACGCCGGCAGCTGATCGGGGTCAAGACCGCGCTGGTCGAGAAGCGCGCGGTGGAGCGCCAGATCAAGACCGTCGGGCGCATCACCTACGACGAGACGCGCCTCACCGAGGTGACCATCAAGTTCAAGGGTTACATCGGCACTCTGGTCGCCAACGCCACCGGCAAGAAGGTGCGCCGCGGACAGACCTTGTTCACGGTCTACAGCCCGGAGATCTACGCCGCTCAGGAGGAGCTCTTGCTGGCTCTGTCCAGCCGTCGGGGCATCGACGGCGGAGCGGGACGACCCGATACGCTGGTCGACGCAGCGCGGCTGCGGCTCAGGCTGTGGGACGTCTCGAAGGGCACCATCGACAAAGTCGAGAAGGACGGCAAGCCCGTCCGCTACGTTCCCATCTCCTCTCCCGCCAGCGGCTTCGTGGTCGAAAAGAACGTCTTCGACGGCTCGGCCGTCGAGCCCGGCATGCGCCTGATGCGCATCGCCAACTTGGACAAGGTCTGGATCGAGGCCGAGCTGTACGAAGAGGAGATCCCGCTCGTACCCCTCGGCCACGAAGCCAAGGTCACCCTCCCCTACCTTCCCGACCGAGACTTCTCCGGCAAGGTCACCTTCGTCTACCCCTACCTCGACCCGGCAACACGCACCGGCAAGGTCCGGATCGAGCTGGCGAACAAAGACGTCGAGCTCAAGCCCGACATGTACGCCAACGTCGCGCTGACCGTCAGCCGAGGCGAGAAGTTGGTGGTGCCGGACTCCGCGGTGATCTACTCGGGACCGCGCCGCATCGTCTTCGTGGACGTCGGCAACGATCGGCTGAAGCCCCGCGAGATCAAGGTCGGAATCCGATCGGCCGACTACTTCGAGGTGCTCGACGGCCTGAAGGCGGGTGAGCGCGTGGTGACCAGCGGCAACTTCCTGATCGCCGCCGACAGCCGACTGAAGAGCGCCACGGAGATGTGGTGATGAGCGGCGTGAGCTCGGCTGAAAGCTCCGGCGTCGTCGGACGGGTGATCGCGTGGTGCGCGAAGAACAGGTACATGACCCTGATCTTCGTGGCGGCCATGTCGCTCTGGGGTGTCTACGGCATGAGGCACGGGCCCCTCGACGCCATCCCGGATCTCTCCGACGCGCAGGTGATCATCTACACGGATTGGCCGGGTCGAAGCCCCGACCTGGTGGAAGATCAGATCACCTACCCGATTTCCAGCACCCTGCTCTCGGCGCCCAACGTCAAGGCGGTGCGCGGGCAGTCCTTCTTCGGAGGATCGTTCGTGTACGTCATCTTCGAAGACGGCACGGACATCTATTGGGCGCGATCGCGGGTGCTCGAGTACCTGAACACCGCCCAGGGCAAGCTGCCCGAGGGCGTGACCCCGAGCATCGGACCCGACGCTACCGGCGTGGGCTGGGTGTTCCAATACGCGCTCGTCGACGAGACCGGAAAGCACGACCTCTCCGAGCTGCGCAGCTTGCAAGACTGGACCCTGCGCTACTCGCTCGAGGCCGTTCCGGGGGTGGCCGAGGTCGCCTCCGTGGGGGGCTACATCAAGCAGTACCAGGTCAATCTCGACCCCAACAAACTGCGCAGCCAGGGCGTCAGCGTCTCGGAGGTGATCCGCCGAGTGCGCGCCTCGAACCAAGACGTTGGAGGCCGCGTGATCGAGATCGCGGGCACCGAGCAGATGGTGCGGGGCCGCGGCTACGTGAAGAAGAAGGAGGACCTCGAACTCATCCCGCTCAAGGTGCGCCCGGACGGCGCGCCGGTCTACGTGCGCGACGTGGGCGAGGTGTCACTGGGGCCCGACATGCGGCGCGGAGTCGCCGACCTCGACGGGAAAGGAGAGGCCGTCGGTGGCATCGTCGTGATGCGCTACGGCGAGAACGCCCTGGACGTGATCGCGCGGGTCAAACACCGGCTGAAAGAGCTCGAATCGGCCTTGCCCCCAGGCGTGAAGCTGGTCGTCACCTACGACCGCTCGGAGCTGATTGAAGCGTCGATCAAGACGCTGAAGCACACCTTGATCGAGGAGATGGTGGTGGTCAGCCTGATCATCTTCCTCTTCCTGTTGCACGTCCGGAGCGCGCTGATCCCGGTTTTGACGCTGCCGCTCGGAGTGCTGCTGGCGTTCATCCCAATGTACTACCAAGGGCTGACCATCAACATCATGTCCCTGGGCGGCATCGCCGTGGCCCTGGGCGCCATGGTGGACGCGTCGATCATCCTGATCGAGAACATCCACAAGAAGCTGGAGCACTGGCAGGCCGAGGGCAAACCCGGCGACCGGGTCAATGTGATCGTCGAGGCGATGCAAGAGGTCGGGCCCAGCATCTTCTTCTCGCTCTTGATGATCACGGTCTCGTTCATGCCCGTGTTCACGCTGGAGGCCACCGAGGGGCGGCTCTTCAAGCCGCTGGCGTTCACCAAGACCTACTCGATGGGCTTCGCGGCCATCCTGGCCATCACGCTGACACCGGCCCTGGCCGCCATCTTCATCCGCGGCAAGATCCGCGGCGAAGAAGCCAACCCCCTCAACCGCTGGCTGATCGCCCTGTACTCGCCGGTGGTGCGGCTCGTCGTGCGCTACCGCCGCACGATGATCGTCGCCGCCCTGCTCGGCATCATCTTCACGATCCCGGCGTACATGCGCCTTCAGAGCGAGTTCATGCCCCCGCTGAACGAGGGCTCGATCTTGTACATGCCCACCTCTCCGCCTGGGATGAGCGAGTCCGAAGCCGTGAAGGTGCTGCAGTCGATGGACCGTCAGCTCAAGACCTTCCCCGAGGTCGTGACCGTCTTCGGCAAGGCGGGGCGCGCCGACACGCCGACCGATCCGGCCCCCCTGTCGATGGCCGAGATCGTCATCCTGCTCAAGCCCAAGGATCAGTGGCGCCCGGGCCTGACCTGGGAGGGCCTGGTCAAGGAGATGGATGCAACGCTCCAGTACCCGGGCATGCCCAACGCCTGGTGGATGCCGATCCAGACTCGCACCGAGATGCTGGCGACCGGTATTCGCAGCCAGCTCGGCATCAAGGTCTATCGGCGACAGCGTGCAGGGCATCGAAAAGACGGCGGTGGCCATCGAGAAGGCCGTCGCCAAGGTGCCGGGGACCCGCAGCGCCTACGCCGAGCGCGCCGCCGGCGGATTCTTCGCCGACTTCAGCGTGGACCGCGCCGAAGCCGCGCGGCACGGGCTGCTGGTTCAGGACGTGAACGACGTGATCATGTCGAGCATCGGCGGCATGAACATCAGCGAGACAGTCGAGGGCCGCGAGCGCTACCCGATCAACGTGCGCTACGCCCGCGAGTTCCGCGACACCCCCGAGACCATGAAGAACGTGCTGGTCGCGACGCCATCGGGCGCGCAGATCCCGCTCTCACAGGTCGCCAAGCTCGATTTCACGACCGGGCCCGACATGCTGCGCAGCGAGAGCGGCAAGCTCGTCGGCTTCGTCTTCGTCGACATCAGCGATCGGCCCATCGCCGAGTACGTCGCGGACGCCAGGAAGGCCGTGGCGGCCGAAGTCCAGATCCCCTCCGGTCAGCGTATCGAGTGGGCGGGGCAGTTCAAGTACTTCGAGCGCGCGAAGGAGAAGCTCACGCTGATCGTCCCGATCACCCTGGCCATGATCCTCTTCCTGCTCTACCTCAACACCAAGTCGGTCGTCGAGACGGCGATGGTGCTCCTGGCGGTCCCCTTCTCGTTGGTGGGCGCCATCTGGCTGCTCTATCTGCTCGACTACCACATGTCCGTCGCGGTCTGGGTGGGGCTGATCGCCCTGGCGGGACTCGACGCCGAGACGGGCGTGGTGATGCTGCTCTACCTGAAGATCGCTCATAAGCGGCGCCAGGAGTCCGGCCAGCTGAAGACCTTCAGCGACCTGCAGGACACGATCGTGGAGGGCGCGGCTCAGCGCATCCGACCCAAGTTGATGACGGTGCTCACCACGATGATCGGCCTGGTGCCGATCATGTGGAGCACCGGGACCGGATCGGACGTGATGAAGCGCATCACCGCCCCGATGGTGGGCGGCTTGGTCACTTCGTTCTTGATCGAGCTCCTGGTGTACCCCGCCCTCTTCGCGCTGTGGAAGGCGCGCGATCTGCCCAAGGAGGAGCCGGCCGCGGCCGTCTAGAAGCGACGGTCCCGAGGCGACGCGCGGGCAGAGCGCGATCAGCTCCCCGCCGGATCAGGGCCACCCGCAGAGGGCGACTTGCCCGCCCCGCCAGCAAGTGCGACTCTCTTCGGACCATGGCGGCGACGCGCTTGCGGTTCGGGCTCGCGGTTCTGATTGCTACGGGCGTGGCGTGCTCCGCCACCAGCAACGAGGGTGGCGGCGGCGGCGCCGGCAACGCCGGCGGCTCGGGAGCAGTCGGCGGCAACTCCGGCACGGGAGGCGTCAATCTGGGTGGCGCTGCGGGCAGCGGCGGCGCCGCGGGCGGCGGCGGAGCGAGCGGGGACGCGGGCACGAGCCAAGACACCTGCGGCGACGGTCAGGACAACGACGGCAACGGGCTCGTGGACGAGGGCTGCGCCTGCTCCAAGGACGCGCTGCAGGACTGCTGGAGCGGACCCGCCGAACGTCGCAACAAGGGCGCATGCAAGGACGGCAAGCAGGCCTGCCAGAGCTACGGTGAGTTCTTCGCCTGGGGCCAGTGCGTGGGCGAGGTCCTGCCCTCACCCGAGATCGCCGGCAACGCCGTGGACGAAGACTGCGACGGCGACTCCGGTGGGCCCTGCGTGCCCACGGCGACCTACGAGGACTGCTGGAGCGGCACGGACGACGAGTGTGATGGCCTGGTCGACTGCGCTGATCCCGAGTGCGCCGCCATTTGCACCTGCAGCCCCGAGAAGTGCGACGACGGCCAGGACAACGACTGCGACGGTCAGGTCGACTGCAAAGACGCGGACTGCGTGAACGCCACGGGCTGCAAGCAAGTCCCCAACTGCACCCCGCAGTTCCCCTTCTTCGTCGAGGCGCTGTGTGGCGACAAGGTCGACAACGACTGCGACGGCAAAGTCGACTGCGATGATCCGGACTGCAAGCGTCCCGGCGACTGCGGCTGCACGCCCACCGAGACCGCCTGCAGTGACGGCAAGGACGAAGACTGCGACAAAAGCACTGACTGCGCTGATCTCGACTGTCAGAAGTGCACTCCCGGCAGCGAGCGCTGGTGCGACGACCCGCAGTACTGCCATTGGGGCAAGCAAAAGTGCGGCAGCAACGGCAAGTGGGGCGCGTGCATCGAGACGCAAACGCCCCCGCCCGGATGCACCGGTTCGCTCTACAGCGCCGACTGTTGCGTGAAGGCAAACCAGTGCTGCCAGAACTACCCCAAGGACGACAAGTCCATCGGGAACTGCAGCACCATCGTCACTTGCCAGTGATCGGAGTCGGTCGCGGCTTGCTGCTGGGCGCGCTGGCCCTGGGCTGCTCGCGCGCCGATGAGACCCGGCCCCGCTTCGAGCTGGGCGTGCGCTCGCGATCCATCCCGGCGGGGGCTGACGTCGGCCGCGCCTGTGCTGACGTCGCGGACCAACGCGCGTGCTGGCTCGGGCCCGGAGCCTCGGAGGTTCGTCGGGTCGACCGAGCCGCCCTGGCCTCGGGCGGCGATCGTGGCCTGCGCTGCGCGGGCAGCGGGTCCGAACAGCGCTGCGAAGATCGACGCTTTGCCTCGGAGCCATTCAGCTGCAAGGCCGACTTCTGCACTCAGCGTCACCCGCGCATGCCGGACGACGGCGAGTGGGAATGCGCGGATCTCGATGGCGTCGTCGTGTGTCGGGGTTGGTCCGAAGCCGCGGGCGTCGTTGCCGGCCCGGTCGATCCTGGCTGGCACTGCGGCGGCCGGGCCGGTGCGCCGAGCGAGCGCATCTGCGTCGATTTCGCGCCAGACCGTCCCGCCGGCGAGCCCTGGAGCTGCAGGTTCCACCACGAGTCTCACGCCGCGCGACGCAGCTGCACTCGCGGCGGCCCGGGACCGCTCGGTCGCGCCTGCGGCGATGGCTGTCCCTTCGGCAGCGTGTGCGTGCTCGAACGCTGCTTGCCGCTCGAACCGAAACCGAGCTGCTGGGTGGACAAGGACTGCGGAGGCGCGGCGAAGTGCGCCCACGGCAGCTGTCGGGAGACTGGGTGAGACGCCTCTCGACCGCCGCGCTGCTGATGCTCACGGCGTGCGCAGCCGGCAGCTCGAACAGCGAATCCAGAGATCACTGGCGCCCGGGTCATCGTGCGCGCCGAGGTCGGCTCCGGGGTTTCGCTCGGACAGAGTCGAGTCGAGCCCACGACGGCGCTGCTCGGCATGACCACGGCCGCCGACCAACTGGACCTCGAAGTCCGACCGGGTTCGGCGTCCATCACCGTGCACACGCCCGGCGCCTGTGCCCTCGAGGTTGCCGTGGCGGGAGCGCAGCCCGGATCCATCACGCGCGCGACGGTCAAGCCCTGGCTCAGCGCGGCGGGCGGGGATCTCACGCAGATTGGCTTCGATGCGCCCTTCGTCGTGACGCTGACGCCCGGCTGCCGTGAGGCGTTGACCTCGAAGGTGGAGTGGAAGCAGACCGGGGGCGCGCCCGTCGAGCTCTCCACCGAGCAGGGCGGCCTGGTCGTTCGCGGACGAACACCGCCGTTCAACGCGCCCCTGCCTTGGGGCATCGTGCCGCTCTCCCCTCGGACCCGCGGCCAGATCGAGCTGACAGCGACCTCCGGCGCGCACTCGCTGAAGATCCGAGTCTCGGCGGCGGCGCGTTCGTCGGGTTTGCCCAGCCTAGCGCTCTCGCAGCGTGTGCTTTTGGGCGGCACCCAATGGCGCGTCAAGGAGCGCGCAAAGGACGGCAAGGCCGAGATCATGACGAAGGGCCCGCACACGTCGTTCCAACCCGACGCCCGCGGGCGTTGGGTACTCGTCGACGGAGACGGCCGCGACCTCGCGTTGGTCGTGGGCACTCACTCCGAGACGCTGCTCGACTGCGGCCGCAGCGACTGCCACGCCAAGGCCACCGAGAAGGTGAAGACCTCGCGCATGACGCGGGTCTTCGAGCGCGGCATCAGCGGACAGCTGCCACGCTACGAAGTCGCCTGCGCCCTGCCCTGCCACACCGCGGGAGAGCCCGGTCTTCCCGATGGAGGATTCTCCCAAATCAGCGACGAGCTCGGCCTCAGCGGGCACTTCGAGATCCGACCCGACGCGTATCGCGATCTGCCCCGCCCCTTGCGACGGCTCGCCGGCGTGACCTGCACCGCGTGCCACGGTCCGGGTGCGATCCCGGAGCCGGCCGCGCGCTGGGCGGTCCTGCGCACGGATCTGTGCGCGACCTGCCACGACGCGCCTCCGCGCTATGGCCATGTGGAGGCCTGGCTGAGCACCCGCATGGCCCGGGCTGATCGCGATCCGGCGGCGCGCCTCACCGCGCCATGCCGCGGCTGCCACACCACGGCGGGGTTCTTGGGCCGGATCGGCGTGCGCAAGGACGCCGGCCCGACGAGCCCGGATCTCGAACTGGGTATTGGCTGCGCGGCCTGCCACGCGCCGCACGGCGATCACATCGGGCGCGCCCTGCTGCGCTCGCTGCCCGCGCCCGGGGGGTGGAAGCTGCCCGAAACCGCGCTGCCCAGCCGCGTCTGCGTCGAGTGCCACGCGGGGCCGGACGCTTCGGCCGCCACCCTGCTCTTCGATCACGACGCAATCGGCGCCCACGCCCTGGTGCCCAAGGGCTGCGTCGGCTGTCACGCGGGGCGTCCCGCCAGCGCGACGGCTCGGGGCAAGAACCACTCCTTCGGGATCGACCAGCAGCGCTGCTCCCGAGGCTGCCACGCCGATGGCGTACCGAAGGCCGATTCGACCATCCGGCAGCGCACCGACGCCGCGCTGCGCGCCCTCGGGCTGCGCCCCGATCCAAAGCGTCCCCTTCACGCTCGGGAACTGCATCGAATCGTCGACCCAAAGCGACGCGAGGCCCTGGAGCTCGTGCGCCTGCTCGCCGGCGATGGCGCCGCCGCGTCCCACGACGCCCGCCGGGCCCGGGCGCTGCTCGATCGAGTCGAAACTCTCCTCGGCATGCGTCGGCCCTGAGGTAGCCTCGGCGCATGTCCGAGAGCCTCCAGGACCGCTACGCCCCCAACAACCGCTGCTTCGGCTGCGGGCCAGCCAACGAGCGGGGGCTGCGGATCAAGAGCCACGTCGAGGGCGACGAGCTCACCGCCGAGTTCCTTCCGGAAGATCACCATCAAGCCTTCGGCGGCGTGCTCAACGGCGGCATCGCCGGAGCGCTCCTCGACTGTCACAGCAACTGGGCAGCCGCCCACGCGCTGATGCAAGCGCAGTCTCTCGCCGCGCCACCCTGCACCGTCACCGCCGAGTTCCACGTCAAGCTCCGCGCGCCCACGCCGCTGTCTCCGCTCAAGCTCCGCGCCAAACCCACCAGCGTCGAGGGCGACAAGGTGGTGGTCGAGGCCAGCCTCGAGGCCGGCGGCAAGACCACCGCGACCTGTCGGGGCGTGTTTGTCGCGGTCAAGGAGGGGCACCCGGCCTTTCATCGCTGGTGAGCCTGCCAATGAAGCCCTCGCGCGAAGAAACCACTGACGGTACAATCTCGGCCCGACAATCGGCGCGCAGGCGTCCGGAACGAGCATCGCCCGTGCGCCCACTGTCCTCGCCCTCACCGAAGCGTCGCCTCAGCAACGGCCGACCGGCGGTGTGCCCGTGACGCGCGACTCCGACGCGAACGAGCCCGAGCGCAACGCCGACTTGGTCTCGCCCACCGAGTGGAACCGCCTGGTGCTGAGCGCGATGGCCGACGGCTACATCTTGGCGGATCTCGCGGGCACCATCCTCGAGACCAACGAGAGCTATCAGCGCATGGTCGGGCACTCCGACGGCGAGCTCGTAGGGACCAACATCCGCGACCGCGAAGGCGCGCGTTCGCCGCGGGAGGTCGCCGCTCGCCTCGAGGAGTTCGTGCGGCGCCGCACCGCGGAGTTCGAGACGCAGCACCTGCGCAAAGACGGCTCCTTGGTGGACCTGCACGTCAGGCTGTTCACCGTGGGTCGGCCCCCTGCCGCGCGGGTCGCCGCCTTCGTGCGAGACGTCAGGGAAAAGAGGCGGGGCGCCGCGGTATTGGCCGCCGAGCGGGCCTTGTCCGACACGCTGTTCGAGAGCCTGCCCGGCCCGGTGTTCTTGTTGCGGCACGACGGCCGATTCATGCGCTGGAACGCCGCCTTCGAAGCGGTGAGCGGCTACGGCGACGACGAGATCTCGGCCATGAGTCCCGTGGACTTCATCGCGCCCGCGGACCACGCGCGCGTCGCTGCGAGCATCGCAAGAGCCCTCGAGCACGGGCGCGATCAAGTCGAGGTCTCGATCCTGAGTCGGTCCGGCGCGATGCTTCCCCACCTCATCTCCGGCGTCCGCCTGGTGGTGGACGAGTCCCCCTGCGTGCTCGGCATGGCCATCGACATCAGTGAGCGTTTGCAGCTCGCGGCCCAGCTGCAGCAGGCCCAGAAGATGGAGGCCATCGGCCGCCTGTCGGGCGGTGTGGCCCACGACTTCAACAACCTGCTCACGGTGATCCTCGGAGACACCGCCACCTTGCAGGAGGATGCACCCCCGGGGCTGGCGCAGGAGCTGCTGCAAGAAATCAAGG
Organism: uncultured delta proteobacterium; assembly: GCA_963716725.1. Classification (GTDB taxonomy): domain Bacteria; phylum Myxococcota_A; class Polyangia; order Polyangiales; family Polyangiaceae; genus JADJKB01. Next base: position 41,601 of record CAVQUB010000028.1, on the reverse strand, counting down.
ACGCGGCCGAGCGAGCCGCCGGCCTCACCCGACAGCTGCTCGCGTTCAGCCGACGTCAGACCTTGCATCGACGCGGCCTCGACCTGAACGAGGTGGTGGCCAACACCGTGCGAATGCTCGAGCGGATCGTCGGCGAAGACATCCGGATCGAGGTGGGCACGACCCCAGAGCCGCTGCCGGTCCACGCCGACGAGGGCATGTTGGTTCAGATCCTGGTCAACCTGGCGGTGAACTCTCGGGACGCGATGCCGAACGGCGGCGCGCTTCGCATCCGGACTTCGCTGGTCGACCTCGATGATGCCCGCGCTGGGCCGTTCTCCGGGGCGACGCCCGGCGTCTACGCCTGCGTGAGTGTCGGGGACAGCGGCACCGGCATCCCGTCGGATGTCTTGCCGAGGATCTTCGAGCCCTTCTTCACGACCAAAGACGTCGGGCGCGGCACGGGACTGGGGCTACCCACCGTCTTGGGCATTGCGCAACAGCACGAAGGCTTCGTCGATGTCAGCAGCGAACCCGGCTCGGGCGCGGAGTTCCGCGTCATTCTGCCCCTCGCGAACGCAACTGGGCCGTCCACGGCGCGACCTCCGCCCATCGCTCCGCTCCCAGGCCGTGGGGAGCGAGTATTGGTGGTCGAAGACGAGTTCGCGCTTCGAGCCGTGATCCGCCGGACGCTGACCCAGGCCGGCTTCGACGTGCTCGAAGCCGGAAGCGGCCCCGCCGCCGTGGCGGTGTTCGAGGAGCACGGCGCTGACATCCAGCTGCTGTTGACCGATTTGGTGTTGCCCGACGGCATGACCGGCGCGGAGCTGGCGCAGCGGTTTCTCGAACAGAAGCCCGACCTCGAGATCATCTACACCAGCGGCTACAGCGCGGACGCCGCGGGCCGCGAGTTCCCCCTGCGGGAGGGGGACGACTTCCTCCCGAAGCCGTTCTCCATTCTGGCCTTGGCCGACCTGGTGCGGCGGCGGCTGCAGCGCTGATCGCCTCAGGGAGCCTTGACCACCGAGCCGAGGTCCTGCTCCACCTGCTCAGCGGCGCTCGCGATCACCTCGGCGTACCAGCGGGTGTGCTCGGTCTTGACCAGGAACTTGGGCTTGCCGCCCTCGCCGGCAGCTTTGTAGAGCTCGAGGAACCCGAGCTTGCGCCCGCCCTTGCCGCTGAGCTCGATCTTGACCACGCGGGCGTCGGGGCCGAGTTCTCCCGGATTTTCCACGAAGTTCAGGATGCGCAAGCGATCGACCTTGGCCATCCAATTGCCCGCGGTCTCATCCAAGGTCGTCGGCGAGGCAGAGTCTGCCCAACCGTCTTTCTTATCCTCGATGCGAGTGAGTTCCCGAGACAGCGTGCCGCGCTCTATCTTGGCGCCCGCGAGCTCGTCCGCCTCGTAGCCATGCAGGTTGCGCTCGATCAGGCGCGACTCGGCAAAGAGCACGCTCTGCGCGACGCTGCCGCTGATCGCAAACGCCTCGCCACTGTCGTCCCTGACGTAGCGATCGCCGCCACCCGGGGTGGTGCCGCCGAACACGAGCGTGCGCTCTCGCCCGCCCAGCGTGACCTTCAGGGTGCCCTCGGGCTTGTTGAACCCAAACTCCTCGGCACGGGCCTCTTCGATCTTGCCCAGGCGACGCACCGCCATCAGCGGCGCCACGCTCTCCGCCAGCTTCTTGCCCTGCTCGACGCTGACGAAGGTGCTGCTCTCGCGCTTCTTCTCCAGCGGTAGGCCGGCGTCGTCCGCCGGGGCCGCGTCGGCGGACCCCGCGTCGCCCGGGGGCTTCGCCGGCCGGACCTCAACGGACTTGTCGACGCTGCCCACGTACCAGAGGCCCTGGCTGTCCTTGCGACGTTCGAGGCGGACCGAGCGATTTTCGGCTTCGAACACGATCCGCTCGACGCTGTCGGCGGAGCCGCCCCAGACTTCGACGTTGCCCTTCTGGGTGTTGGCCGCCGGATCCTTCCGCGTCCAGACCACGAGCGCCACGGCCGACGCCACTCCCAGCGCCACCAGGTGACCGGATAAGGCACGCCACGAAATCATGCCGCACCTGCCTTCTTCTTACCGCGCCGTGACAGCAGCAGGCCGGCCCCGAGCACCAGCGCCGGTGCGCCGAAGATGGTGGCGTAAAACCAGACCAGATCCTTCTGCTTGGTGTGTTCGATGCGGACGTCTTCTTCCGTGTTGACCTCGCCGGCGAAGCTCTCTTCACCTCCGAGCCAACGGACCGCATCGGCGAAGAGCACCTGATTGGCCACGACGTTGGCCAGCACCACGTCGGTGACGGCGTCGGCATCGGCCAGCACGAAGGCCCGCATCTCGTCGGGATCCGATTTCGCGTCCTTCTTGGCGTCAGCCTTCGGCTCGGGCTCGACCTTCTTCTTCAGCGGCTCCGCGCTGCGCGGGCGCGTGACCGCGGCGGCCAGGTTGTAGGCGCCGGGTTTCTCGTCGGCGTCGGCGCGATAGTTCTTGTTGGCATCGGCGAAGGTGCCCGCCACGCTCTTGAGCGCAAAGTCGATCTTCTCGGTGGCGCCGGCCGCGCGCTCGAGGCTACCGGAGCCGAACACGCCCACGGCAGCCCGCGCCGAGTTCCGACTCAGGGTCGAGACCGAGGCGTGCGAAGAGAATCGGTTGGTCACCAGCAGGGTGCGGTCGGAGTCGTTGTAGCGCCGTCGCACGTGCTGCTTGTCGTTCGCGAGCACCACGGGCGAAAACTCGACGCCCACGATGCGACCGAGGGCCGAAAGCCCGCTCGCTCCCGCCGACAAGATGGGCTTGGGTGCCTCCGGCATGGCGGGCGCCGCCGAGCCGTGGGGCGCCGCCGAGCCGTGGGGCGCCGCCGAGCCGTGGGGCGCCGCCGAGGGCGCGGGCTTGGGAGCCACGCCAGAGGGCGCGGGCTTGGGAGCCACGCCAGAGGGCGCGGGTTTGGCCGCAGCCACGCTCGGCGCAGCCGAGGGCGCGGGCGTCGTTGACGACCCCGGCGGAGCGGGCTCGGCCTCTCCGCCGTCAGCGGCGCCGGAGCCGGCCTCTGCCCAGCTCACCGCGTCGGGATCGAGCGCGATGAAGAGGCGCCCACCCCGGGCGCCGAAGCGCTCGAGCGAGGCCAGCTCTTCGCGAGCGAAGGGCTCCGTCGGTCCGAGCACGAAGACGACGTCCGCGTCATCTGGGACCTCACTGCCCAGGCCTTGGGACAGGCCCAAGTCCTTCACCAAGTAGTTCTGCTTCTGCAAGATCGTGCGCGCGATCTTCACCGAACGCTGGCTGCCGTCGTCCTGAGACGGATCGTTCAGCTCCCCGTGGCCGACGGTCAAGTAAGCGACGCGGCGCGCTCGGACGATCTTCAGGAGCTTCTCCTGGAAGTCCCGGTCCAGGGTCTTGAGCTTGGCCCGGGCGTTCTTCTCGTCGACTCCGATGGTCAAGCTCTCGGTCACGCTGCCTTTGGCGAGCACGATCACCCCGTCTTGGGTGGCCTTCAGCTCCTTGGCGCGCTTGGGAACCAGGAGGCGATCCTGGATCTCGATCTTCAAGTTGGGCACGCCGCGGCCGAGCTCGGTGAGGTAATTTTCGACCTCGGTCTTGACCTCGCTCACCTGCGGGAAGAACGCCACGACCTCCAGGGGCTCGCTCAAGCTGTCGGCGATCTTTCGAGTCGAATCGCTGGCGCGGGAGGTCTTGAAGTAGGAGTAGTCCACTCGGACCGCGACTTTGTCGGCGGAGTACACGAAGAGCGCTCCGTAGGTCGCAGCCACCACCAGCGTGAGGCCGCTCACGGCCGCCGCGCGCACGCGCCTGGCCTCGGGCCGCTCGGCGTGACGCATGGGCAGCAGCGCCGCCTCGGCGAAGAGCATGGGCAACGTCGCCACCAGCACGAGCACCACCCAGACGATGGTGAGCACCCCCCGCAGTCGCTGTCCGGTCTCCGGCTCGAGAGCGATGAGCCCGCTCTTCTCCCAGCCAAAATCGCTGGTGAGGAAGTACGTCGCGAGGGCCGCGACGCCGAACACGCTCAAGACTCCGAGCAACTTCTCGATGTCTTGGCGCTCCCCTCCCACGCGGAACCGGGGCAGGAAGCGCACGACCGTGGCTCCGCTCACGGCCCCGAGCCCGACGGCCGTGACCAGATACCGAGCCGTCGGCATCGGCTCGAGCACGCGCTCGCCGAGGTACACCAGCACCAGGCCCAGCACGTACGCGGGCACCACCCACAGGGGCGCCGGGCGACCCGGGAGCTCCGGGCCAGCGGTTTGTACCTCTTGGGCCGGACTCTCGGCCGCGGGCGCCTTGGCCTCGGGCTCGCGCTCGCTGCCGGGCTTCGAGTCCCGATCGTCGTCCTTCAGCGCCATCGGCGTGCCTCCAAGGTCTTGGTCGCCGCGAGCAAGAAGAAGTAGGTGACGGCGACGTAGTACACGACGCCGTCGAGCTCGAGGATCCCGCTCATGAAGGGGCGAAAGTTCTCGTGGTGGATCGCCATGGCCGACATCACGCCGTTCAGCGGCGGATCGACCGCCTTGGCGACCGCCCACAAGCAGCACCAGCGGCGCCAGGATCAGCGCGCCGATGAGCGCCGCCACCACCTGCGACTTGGCGACCGCCGACGCAAACAGGCCGATGGAGAGCGACGCCGCGCCCAGCAGCAGCAGCCCCGCGTAGCCCGACGACAATGTGGCCGACGCTGACCTTGCCGTTCACGAAGATCAGGAGCGGCATGTAGACCGTGAAGGCCGTCATCAGCGCCAGCACCCCAAAGGCGCTCACGAACTTGCCCAGCACGATCTCGCTGTCTTTCACCGGCGACGTGTTGAGCAGGGTGAGGGTCCCGGTCTGGCGTTCTTCGGCCAAGAGGCGCATCGCCAAGACGATGCCGGCGATCATGGTGGTGCCGCTCGCTCCGTAGAAGAACTCGCTCAGCACCTGGGCCGAGACCAGCTTTTCTGTGAGGCCCTTCCAGTAGAAGTAGATGCCGTCGATCAGCAGCGCCCCGGCGATCACGATGGCGCCCAGCGGCGAGCGCCGAGTACGCGCTCAACTCCCGGCGGGCGATCAGCAATGCCTGACTCATGACGGCTCCTCCACGGGCGGCTCAGCGGCGGCGGCGGCCTGCCTCCGCTTCTTCTTGCGGCGCGCCGGCTCGTCGCTCTTGGCCAGCTCGAGGAAGACGCTCTCGAGCTCGCGCTCGCCGCGCGTCAGCTCGAGCAACCCGAGCCCGCCGTTCACCACGGCTCGGGTCAGCTCGTCTCGGGTGTCTCGGGCGAGCTCCACCCGGTAGTTGGCGACGCCTCTGCGCCCCCCGGGCGCGTTCTCGGCTGCGAGTTCGACCTGCGAGACGCCGGCGACACCGGAAATGAGCTCGGTGGCCCGCGCTGCGCCGCCGTCGCCCACTCGCACCGAGAGCGTGATGCGCATGCCCGACAGCAAGCGCTCCGACAGCTCCTTCTCGGTCCCAGAGGCGACGATCTCGCCGTCGCGGATCACGAAGATCCGATCGCAGGTCTCGTGGATCTCGCTCAGGATGTGGCTCGAGACGACCACGGTGTGATCGCCACCGAGGCTGCGCACCAGATCGCGCATCTCGACGATCTGCACGGGATCGAGCCCGCTGATGGGCTCGTCGAGCACCACGAACTCCGGCTTGTGCACGATGGCCTGGGCGATGCCGACCCGCTGCCGATAGCCGTGGGAGAGCGCACCGATGGGCGTGATCGCGCTCGGCGCCCGATCTCGGTGAGCTCGAGGGCCTCGTCCACCCGCTTCTCGACGTCGCTCCCCGACACACCCCGGAGCCGCGCCGCGAAGATCAGGTACTCCTCGACGGTCATCTCCGGATAGACCGGCGGCGTGTCCGGCAAATACCCGATGCGCTTGCGCACCTCGTGGGGCGACGTCGACCACGTCGAGGCCACCGACGCGAACCGACCCGCTGGTCGGCAGCAGATCGCAGGCCAAGAATGCGCAGAGTGGTGGTCTTGCCGGCGCCGTTGAGGCCGAGCAAGCCGACGATCTCGCCCTTCTCGATGCGGGCCGACAGCGGACCGACGGCGCGCCGATCCCCGTAGTACTTGTAAAGCTCGCTGATCTCGATCACGGCTGTCGACTGCTCTTCCGAGGACCCATTGGGGGCCCCGCGTTACCACAAGACGCGCCCGCCCGGGACCCGGAAGGCGCCGAGACTATTCCCGTCGGTCGATTTTTCCGGTGTAGAACTGCTCCTGTCGTGCAGGACCCCGCGACCGGCCACCACCAGCCCCAGACTGAGGGCGCCGGGCTCTCGGGCCGCGCGCTCGCTGAGCGCCTGACCCGCGAGGCCCTGGCCCTGGGCTTCGCCGCAATGGCGGTGGCCCCCGCAGACCGGCTCGACGCCGGCGGAGCCCGCCTCGACGCCTGGCTCGCGGCCGGGCACGACGCAGATCTCGACTACATGCGCGGCGGCGACCGCGCCGATCCGCGCGCCCTCCTGCCGGGGGCACGCTCGGTGATCGTCGCCGCTCTCGCCACGCCCACTCCCACGTTGCTGCGTCGCTCGGCCCAGGGCGAACCCCTCCGAGGCGGCGTCGCCGCCTTTGCCCGGGGCACCGACTACCACCTGGTCATGAAGGAAAAGCTCCGGGCCCTCGCAGACGCTCTCGCGAACGCAGCCGGTAAGAGCCACCACGCGCGCATCGCCGTCGACACCGCCCCATTGCTCGAACGAGAGCTAGCGGCGCGCGCGGGCCTCGGCTTCGTCGGCAAGAGCACGCTGCTCATCATTCCGGGCATCGGAACCAATGTGATGCTCGGAGAGCTGATCACCGATCTCGAAATTGACGAGGGAGCTGCCATGCCTGCGGGCTGCGGCGGTTGCGTCGCCTGCATCGACGCCTGCCCGACCGGAGCCATCGTCGCTGCCTTCGTGGTCGATGCGCGGCGCTGCATCTCGTATTGGACCATCGAGCACCACGGCCTCATTCCGCTGGAGATCCGCCCGCTGATCGGCGCGCGCATCTTCGGCTGCGACGACTGCCAAGCGGTGTGCCCCTTCGATGCCTCGGCCTCGCCGCGACCCCACGCTCCCGAGCTTGCCGGGCGCATCGACCAGCTCGGCATCGTGCTCACGGATCTGCTGAGCGCGGGCAACGCCTCCCATCGACGGCTGGTGCGTCGGACCGCGCTGCGTCGCGTCAGCCGCGACGTGCTCGCACGGAACGCGGCCGTCGCCCTGGGCAACTCCGGCGATGCCTCGGTCGTGCCCGCACTCGCGCAGGCCCTGGCCTCGCACCCCAGCGCCTTGGTGCGAGCGCACGCGGCCTGGGCCCTGGGCAGACTCGGTGGATCCCGCGCGGAGCCGGCCCTGGTGGCGGCCCTCGCCGATCCGGACCCCGACGTGCGGCGCGAGGCAGCCCTCGCTCGCGGAGAGCTCGAGCGCGCTCACCCCGCGGCGCGCTGACACACCATCGCGGACGGCCCGTGCCTCTCGGGAACCGAGTGCCCCGCAGCCTTGACGGCCCGAGGTCACCAGAATACTCGTGACGGGATGGGACGGCGATTGCTCCTGGGGGTCGGGTTGGCGGTCGCGCTCGGCGCTGCGCCCGCGCTGGCGGACGAAGCACCCCCGCCCAAGATCGCGACCCCGCCCAAGATCGCGACCCAATCCACGACCAACAAGCGCCCGCTCGTTCATCGACCGGTGGTCGTGGGCCTGCTCGCAGCGATGTTCTTGGTCATCGGCGCCGCGGCGGGCGCCAACGACAAGAAGAGCTGAGCTACACTCGCGCTCATGTGGACTCGCATCGTTCCGGTCGCGATCGTGGCGCTGGTGTTGGGCTGCTCTTCGGATGAGAGCGACGCGAAGAAGGGCACTGGAGGCGGCAGCGGCAGTGGCGGCAGCGCGGGCAGCGGCGGCGTCGCGGGCAGCGGCGGCGTCGCAGGCAGCGGCGGCGTCGCAGGCAGCGGCGGCAGCGCGGGCAGTGGCGGCAGCGCGGGCAGTGGCGGTAGCGGCGGCAGCGCGGGCAGCGGCGGATCCTCCGACGGCGGCGTTCCCGACAAGCTCTCGCAGACCGGCCTCTACTCGGATGCGGCCAAGGGCACCCTCGCGGCGGGAGTCCAGGAATATCGCCCGAAGTATGAGCTCTGGACCGACGGCGCGGTGAAGAAGCGCTGGGTCTATCTGCCGAGCGGCGCAAAGATCGACACGACGGACATGAACTTCTGGGTCTATCCGGTCGGCACCAAGCTCTGGAAAGAGTTCGTGCGCGACGGGGTTCGGGTCGAGACGCGGCTCATGCACAAGACCTCGGCCACGGTCTGGGACATGATGGCCTACCAGTGGAACACCGCGCAGACGGACGCCGTCGCGGTGCCCGCGGGCGTGAAGGACGCGTCGGGCACGAAGCACGACATCCCGTCCGAGGGCGACTGCGGCGTCTGCCACTCCAAGATGCCCGACCGCGCGGCGTCCTTCAGCGCCATCCAGCTCTCGCACAGCGACGCCGGCGTGACCCTCGCCAAGCTCATGGCTGGCGGCCAGTTGACGCAGAACCCCGCCGGCTCCTTCACGCTCCCGGGCAGCACCCAGGACCAGGCAGCGCTCGGCACCCTGCACGCCAACTGCGGCATCTGCCACAACGAGAAGAGCTTCGTCTTGGCCATGGTCGACATGCAGCTCTGGCTCAGGGTCGAGAACCTGGGCTCGGTCAAGACCACGGACTCCTACCTGACCACGGCCAACAAGTCGCTCACTTCGTCCAACCCCAGCACCGGTCAGTCCCGCGTGGTGCCGGGCGATCCGAGCAAGAGCGACCTGCACATCCGCATGAACGAGCGCGGCACCATCACTCAGATGCCGCCCCTCGGAACCGAGGTCGTTGACACCGCGGGCCTCGCCGCCGTCGATGCGTGGATCCAGGGACTCTGAGCCGCGCGGGCGCCAAGCGCCTCAGTTGCAGGTCGGGCGCATGCCCACCGGATCGGGGATCGGGCTCGGCAGGATCTGCTTCAGATATTTGTACTCGTCGTCGCAGAACACGCCCGGTCCCTCGCCGAGCTCGGCGCGTTCGCGGAGACTCCGAGCACCGCCCGAGTCCATCAGTCGATTCGGCTCGTCGCCGGAGTTGTGAAAGTCCTCGCCCTCGGGATCGGCCAAGCCGAGGGAGTGCCCGACCTCGTGGGCAGCGGTGGTGCCCACCAGGGAGCCGAGCACCCAGATCGCGCAGGCGATGCGGCCCTTGCGATCGTTCTTTGCCGCCGGGCAGCCCGCACCGCTCTGCAGCACCGGCACGTTCACGGCCAACTCCTCCGCCAGCACCGGCTTGCCCTTTCGATCGGGCCGGAAGGGATCGAAGATCTGGTCGAAGAGCGGATCGGCAACCTCGAGCTTCGTCGCGAACTTGCCCGGGTGCGTGCTGAAGCCGAAGAGCGAGTCGATGAAGACGCCGCCGTAGCCCGGATATCCGCCTTCTTGGGTCACCGCGTTCACGCCGCCGATCCGGTCTTCGAGGCGGTCGTTGCCTTTGTCCTTGCCGGCCGTGTTGTCGTAGCCCAAGAGCCCCAGTCCGTTGGGGTCCGGACCTTCGAGATCGACGCGGGCGTAGAGCTTGAAGTCCCGGGGCTCCTCGGTGCGAAACTCCAGGTTCACGCCGATGTAGGGCGCCTGCATGGCCTCGATGATGCGCTCTCGGATGCGCTGATCCGCGGCGCGCAGGCCCATGTTCTCGAGGCTGTCCCGGTAGGTCGGCATCCAGTTGACCCACACCACCTGCTTCACGGCTGCGATACCCAGGGTCACTTGGATCTCGCCGCCGGTCACCGACTGGCTCCCGTAGGTCGCCACGGGCTTGGCGGTCCCCTTGAACGCGCCGGTCACGGTGCGAAGGTCCGCGGTTTGTCCCAGAGCGTCTTCTTCGTTGAGCACGTAGCGGACCAGGCGACCGTTCACGTACTCGGTGATCAGCTCGAGGTTCACGGCGCTGCCGCTTGGTGCGCCGGTCGCCGTGAAGGTTCCGACCAGCTGGATGCGCGTGGTCGCTGGCGTCGAGTCCGCGACGTCGGGGTTCTTGCCGACGAAGCCGCCGCCGCCGATCTCGACGTACTGGCCCAGGCTGGCCGCCGCGGGCGAGAACGAGGTCAGGGTCGTCGGCACCAGCTGGATCTCCACTGGAATTTGCGCCGTCTCGGTGCTGGGACCGCTCGACTTGTGATCGCTGCGAAGGCGCACGCTGCCCTGGAACAGCCCGGGCTCGATGCCCGCGATCTTGGGCGCAAAGGGGAAGGACGCGAGCTTGCGCTGGGTCGTGACATCCGTCTGGAGCTCGTCCGGCGCCAGGGGCACCTCGACGTCGGGCACCGGCTTGCAGGTGTCACCGGCCTTCTGGAAGCAGCCCTCGAGGATCGCGAAGGTGCGGCCCTCGCCGCCGCCGAGCAAGAAGTCGTCTCCATCGACCCGGATCGTGTCGTTGACCTGCTTGATGCCCTCTTCGACCCCGAAGAATTTGGGCACGAGCTGGGTGGCGACGCGCAGGTTCAGCGGCCGCAGGGGCGACAGGTGCTCGCGTGGATCCGCCGGCACGCTGGCAGTGATCTGCACGGTGCCGACGAACTCCCCGTCGTTCCCGGGCAGGCCCATGCTCACGCCGCCATTCCAGCTGACCTCGAGCCGACCGAGTCCCTTGGGCTCGGCCGGCAAGAGCACGTCCACCGGCTGCCCGTTCATGCTGCCGCTCAGGTGCACGAACGCCGGCTTCAGATCGACGAAGTTGCCTTCGACCACGAGCACGCTGCCGGGGACCAAGGCCGCGGGAAAGACCTCGTTCACGATCAAGTCCGTGGTCTTGCCGGCGGGCGCCTCGGAGGCATCGTCGCCGCAGGCCACCCAGCCCAGCGCCAGCACGCCGGCGAGCGCCAGCGCCAATCGCCGACCCAGACCGCGCGCCCGCCTGAGCTTCGGATCGGGCCTCACAGGGGCGGGCACCCGTTGGTGGTCTTGGTAGCGCTCGTGTAGTCGATGCAGATGTCGTACTTGTTCTGAGCGCCCTCCCAGCCGTGCACCACGATGAAGTAGCTGCCAGTCGTGGGGATCTTGTAGCTGAGCTTCTCGTTGGAGGTGGACGACTGACCGTTGCCGCTGTCGCAGTCATCCGGCTCGGCCTCGGTGCACTTGGTGATCTGCACGCCGGCCGGATCGTAGAGGTAGAGATCGATGTCTTCGCTGAACTTGGCCTGGGTGAACTTCAGGGTGGCGTTGATGGTCTCGTCCTTGACCATGAACACCTCGTACCAATCGTCGTCCCAGGCGCAGATCTGCTGTGCAGCCGACTTGTAGGCGGCGCTGGAGATGTCCGCGTCGCGCGCTTGGCTCTTGTTGTCGTCGTTCTTGCCACCGGCGTCCGACGAATCGTCCACGCACTGCACGGCGCAGCCGTTCTGCTTCGACCAGTTGAGGGTGTAGCTGTTCTCGGCCTTGGACCAGGCCCAGACGTGGAAGTAGTAGCGACCCGGTTGCAGGCAGGTCGTGAGCGTCTCCGAAGAAGTCGGCTTGGCAGAGCTGACCACCAGCTTGCCGGTCGAGTCTTTGAGCATCAGATCGAGGTTGCTCGCCGCCCCGCCGGTCAGCGTGGCCGTCACGGTGGCTTCGGCGCTGATGTCGATGGGGTACCAGTCCTCGTCGTCGAAGTAGGATCCGGGGCAGCTCTTGAGCTGGTAGTTCCCGGCGGGCAACCCCGGCTTGGTCTTCACCTGCGTCAACGTGTCGTTGTCCTCGTGGCTGTCGTCGGTGCAGGTCGTGGTGGTGCCGCCACATTTGCCCGAGGTCGGCACGCACTGCTTGCTGCTCTTGCCGCCGACGCTGACCACCGCCGACGCCGAGCAGTCGTGGGTCGACGGGCACTCGGACTTGTCCTTACAGGCCTTGCCGCAGACTTTTTCGCCGGAGACGATCACGCAGTAGTCGCTCGCTCCGCCGCACTGCACGTCGTTCGAGCAGGTCGCACAGGGCGCGAGGCCCGAGCCCCCCGGCGAGTTGGTGACGGTCATCGAGTGGGATCCGGTCGCCGGCGAGCGCGTCTGGTGATCACAGTCGCCCTCGGCGTCGTCGTTGTCGTTGGCGACGATCAGGTAGTAGATCTTGGCCGTCGCGCCGGGCGCTTTCGCGGCGACGGGGTTGGGAATGCTGCCGCTGTAATCGCCCGTGCTGCCCGCGACTTCGTCCATGGTCAGCTGGGTCATGCTCGCGAAGTCTGGCGTCGGGCCCGGATCTTTGTCGCTGTACATGAGCAAGGGCGGGAACTTCAGCCCCTTGTCATCGGTGACCTTGGCCTTGATCGAGAGATCGAGGTTCGTGGACTGATCCGTCGCCGTGTGCACGATGACCGGCGCTTCGCCGGGGCAGTCCGGCTTGCTGCCCTTCTGGAGCACGATCAAGAAGTCTTTGACCACCTTGGGGTGGTCGCTGTCGTAGGCCGAGAGCGAGAGCGTGAAGAGCTCCCCACCGCTGATCTGCTCGGCCGTGGGACACCAGCTCCAGTTGCCGACCAAGCCGTCGGTCTGCTCCAGCGTCGCGCCGTCGATGAGCGGCGGCTCTTGCGCCAAATCGACCTGGGTGCTGTCCGCGTCCGCGACCACGATCGGCACGTCGACGCATTTCTTGGTGGTGACGTCCAGGGTCGTCCCGGTGCCGAGCGGTTTGATGAAGATGGGCGAGCCCTCGCCCGCCGCAGCCGACTTCACGTCGATGGAAACGGTGCGCCGCGCTTTGTCCTTGCCATCGGAGGCGCTGAAGTCGAAGGAATGGATGCCGACGTCGGAGCCGATCGGGATCCACTTGAAGACAGCGGTCCCGCCGGCGCCGCTGTCGATCCAGGCTCGGTTGCCCATGTCGCTGATGTCCGACTTGAAGCCGAAGGTGATCGGATCGCCGTCGGGGTCGGTCGCGCGCAACGCCACCGAGAGCTGAGTGCCCACCGAGGCGCTCTGATCCGGGATGTTGTCGAGCTTCGGGGGGCTGTTGTCGTCGCCTCCCCCGCAAGCGGTGACCGAGAGCAGCAGGCAAGACCCGAGACAAGCAAGTTTGGTTCGCACGCGATGACCCTACGACGACAAGGTTATGATTTTTCCCTGGCCCGGGCTGAGGTCGTAGGTCATTTTCAGGGCGCCTGGGCCCGGCCGAGCGGCAACCAGTTGATTTCGCTCGCTCGCCGAGGGCAGATTGTGTAGTTCACTGTCGTACAGTGTAGGAGGACACACGACATGCATCACCCCATTAGGTTCCGGGTTCTTTCCGCTCTGCCGCTGGTCGCCCTTTTGGCCGCCGGCTGTTCGTCCTCCGACGGCGAACCGGGCGCCGGCGGCGAGTTCGACAACGACGTGCCGCTCTCGGATCTCGACTCGCTGTTCAAGGACGCCCCGGACAACGCCAAGCTCGACGAGCTCGGCAAGGCCGACGCCGTCTACCCCAAGCTCTTCACCGAGCTCGTCACGCAGCAGTCCCCGGTGCGCAGCCAAGCGGGGCGCGGCGTCTGCTCCATCTTCGCCACCAACGCCCTGATGGAGCATCTCTATATCAAGGCCGGCAATCTGCCGAACCCGGACTTCTCCGAGCAGTTCTTGCAGTGGTCGGTGAAGGTCGAGGGCGGCGACTTCACGAACACCGAAGGTTCGAACGCCAACTCGAACCTCGAGGCCATCAGCAGCTTCGGCATCGTCCGCGAGCAGGACTGGCCCTACGAAGGAACCAAGTGGACGGCCGCCAACGACCCCGAGTGCACGGGCGAGAGCATGCCGGTCAAGTGCTACACCAACGGCGATCCCCCGGCGAGCGCCCTGGCGGCTCCGCGCTTCAAGCTGCCGTCAGGCAAGTGGGTCAACTCCAAGACCAACAGCATCAAAGCCTTCATGACCAGCAAGAAGCAGGGCGTGGTCGTGGGCATGACCTTCTTTTATCAAGCGTGGAACCACCGCTCGTCCACCATCCCGGTGGACTCCGCCACTTACTGGAAGGAAGGCGTGGTCTTCTACCCGAACGCCAAGGACAAGTCCGAGAGCCTGGCGCACCGGGCTGGTCACGCCATCTTGTTGGTCGGCTGGGACGACGACAAGGAGATCCAGCCCCTCGACGAGGCGGGCAAGCCGGCCGTGGACGGCTCCGGCACTCCGATCAAGGAGAAGGGCTTCTTCATCTTCAAGAACAGCTGGGGCGCCGACCGTTTCGGCACGCAGAACCCCCACGGCGCCGGCTACGGCTACCTCTCGTACAAGTACGTGCAGGAGTACGGCACGGTCTACGGCGCGGACGTGCCCAAGGTCGAACCCAAGAAAGAGATCTGCAACGACGGCAGCGACAACGACGGCGACGGCAAGACCGACTGCGCGGACAGCGACTGCAGCGCCGACACGGCCTGCACGGGCACCGGCGCGGACTACGAGAATACCACCGGCGCGGCGATCCCCGACAACGACGCGACGGGCGTGAAGAGCGAGATCGTGGTCGCCGAGGGCGGATCCATCAGCTCGCTCAGCGTGACCGTGGACATCACCCACCCCTACCGCGGCGATCTGATCGTCAAGCTCGTGCGCGACGGCGGCGGCGAGGTCCTGCTCTCGGATCGCGCTGGCGGCAGCGCCGACGATCTGAAGAAGACCTTCGCGGTCACGGCCTTCGACGGCCAGGATTCCGCCGGCACCTGGTCGCTGGTGGTGATCGACAAGGCCAAGAGCGACGCCGGCAAGCTGAACTCGTGGAAGCTGTCCATCACCCGCGGCGGCGCGGCGCCTTCGAGCCAGAACTACTCGAGCACCGAGTCGAAGCCCATCAAGGACAACGACCCGACCGGGATCTCGACCGACATCTTGGTGGCCGAGGCAGGCAAGATCAAAGCGCTCAGCGTGACGGTGGACGCGACGCATCCCTACAAGGGGGACCTCACGGTCAAGCTCCAGCGCATCGGCGTCGGGCAGGTCGTGCTGCAGGAAGCCGACGCCTCGAGCGGCGCTTTCGGCAAGCAGACCTTCAGCGTCGGCGACTTCGTCGGCGAAGAAAGCCAGGGCACCTGGCGGTTGATCGTGTCGGACGTGGCCTCGGGCGACAGCGGCACGCTCAACGGCTGGAGCCTCGAGATCAAGCGCTGAGAGCGCCTCCCCGCGGCTGAAATGAGAAAAGCCGCCCGGTCCTTCGGTGGACCCGGGCGGCTTCTTCGCGTTCGGAGCTGCTCAGTCGGAGGAGACGTCGTTCGCCGCGTCGTTGCCGCCGCCGTCGTCCGCTGCGTCGGCCGTGGCGTCGTTCGCCGCGTCAGCACCGGCATCGGTTCCGCTGTCGGTTCCGCTGTCGGTTCCGCTGTCGGTTCCGCCGTCGGTGCCGCCGGAGTCGCAGTAGCCCAAGGTACCGATCTCGGCGCTCATCGGCTTGCAGCTTCCCCCGCTGGTGCAGTCCGTGTCCGCGCAGCAATACTGCCTGCACACCTTGTCCTGACACATGTGCTTCGGAATACAGAAAGGTCCGCTCTTCAGGTCACATGCCTCGCCGAGCTTGGCGTCATTCGGGGGCTTGAAGCAGCTGAACTTGTTGCCCTCAGCGAAGTCGCACGCGACTCCATCGCCGGTGCAGCCCTCGTTGGTCACGGGGTTGCATCCCATGGTCACGGTGTTCGGCTTGACGCATCCGGCCGGCATCGTGACCGTCGGGCCGGAGCACTCCGTCGCGTAGTCCTTGCAGCAGTCCCCGCTCCCGGTGCACTGCGAATCGCAGTAGCACTTGTCGCTGCCCTGAGGATCCGGCGAGTCGCACACACCCTTGCAGCTGCCGCCGGCCGTGGAGCCACCCGCGCCGCCCGCGCCGCCCGCGCCGCCCGCGCCGCCCGCGCCGCCCGCGCCACCGATGCTGCCGCCCGCACCGCCGACCGTCGTCTTGCCTCCGGTGTTGCCGCCACCGCTGTCGTCGGTGGTGCAGGCCGCGAAGAACGCGGATCCCAGGGTGACGCTGACCAAGGCACTGATTGTGGCAATTCTCACGCTAGCTCCTCGCTCGACCACATCCGGGCCGGCCCAAGTAAAGCCAGAGGCTAGCGCAAGACCGAGACCGGCACCACAGGTAGCATGCCCGCCGTGAACATCCCGACCGAGCGACGCCTGCCGCTGGCCACAGGGCTCTCTCTTTCGCTGCTCGAGTGGGGCGCCAACAACGCGGCGCGCGATCACACCGTCGTGCTCGTGCACGGTTTTTTGGATCTGGCCTGGGGCTTCGCTCCGCTGGTCGATCAGGGGCTCGCGGAGCGCTACCACGTCGTGGCGCCGGACATGCGCGGGCACGGCGACAGCGATCGCGCTGGTCCCGGCGGTTACTACCATTTCATGGACTACGTCGCCGATCTCGCCAGCGTGGTCGATCAGGTCGGGCGCTCGCGCGTATCGCTGGTCGGGCACTCGATGGGCGGCAGCATCGCCGCCTACTTCACCGGCGCGTTCCCCGCACGAGTGCACCGCCTCGCGCTGCTCGAAGGCGTCGGTCCGCCCGAGGACGAGACTCCGAACCCGACCCGGGTCGCCAGCTGGATCCGCGCCTGGAAGCGCACCCGCGAGGCCGAGCCTCGCGCCTACCCGAGCATCGACGCGGCCGCTGCACGACT
Source organism: uncultured delta proteobacterium (assembly GCA_963716725.1). Classification (GTDB taxonomy): domain Bacteria; phylum Myxococcota_A; class Polyangia; order Polyangiales; family Polyangiaceae; genus JADJKB01. The sequence continues at coordinate 25,026 of CAVQUB010000028.1, read as the reverse complement.
CCGTGCGGCCGACCCACTCTTGAGCGACGAGCACGCGCGCTTCTTTGCCGAGCGCGGGACCGTTGCGCTGCCGGACGGCAGTCGACGCTTCAAGCACGACCCGCTGCATGTCACCCGAGGCCCCTACCCGTTCCGGATCGACGTGGCCGAGACGTTCTGGCGCGCCGTCACCTGCCCCGTGCTCTTGGTCGAGGGCTCCGAGTCACCCTTTCGCGTGCTCGAGAACCTCGAGCGCCGCGTCGCCTGCTTCGATGGCGCCGAGCGCGTCGTGATCGAGGGAGCCTCGCATATGATCCAACGTCACCAGCCCGAGGCCCTCGCCGGGGTGCTCACGCGGTTCTTGGGCTGAGCTCAGGGAGCCACCACGAAGGACTTGCGAGACAGCTCCTTGCCGTCCGCCGTCTTGACCACCGCGACCCACTCGCCGGCCTGACGCACCTGTCGAGTCTTGCCCCAGGTGCGCCAGCGCTTGTTCTTCGCCGGCACCTCGAGCTTGACGTGGCCGACGCTCCTGCCGTCTTTCTCGAAGGTGACCTCGATTTGCTCGGGCGTCTCTCCGGGGTTGGCCACCTCGATGAACGCGAACAGCGGCTCCTCCGAAAGCGCGAGCTGCTCGACCGTCACCGGCTCCCGGTGCTCGATGGAGTTGGTGACGACGAGTCGCTTGATCACGAGCCCTTCGCCTGCGACGGCAGCCTCGACGCCCTTCGACGCTTTCTTCGCCAAGCCGGCGGGCGCTTTCACGACGACCTCGACCGGCTTGATCGCAGGCTGCGCTGGCGCAGGCGTCGGTGCGGCGGCGGTCACCACCGGCGCCTGCCGCGCCAGCGGCTCTCGAGCGACGCCCGGCGGATCCTCCCCGCGCGCGCAGCCGAAAGCCCCTAGAATCGACACAACCCAGATCACGCTCAGCTTCGTCATCGTGCAACTCCTGCCGGGTCGGGCCCGGGCACTCACCCTACGGAGCAAGGCGCGAGCCAGCCAAATTTCCGCAGATTCGGCCCGAAGGTCCATCGGCCCCGTGTCGGGCGTGCCACCTGATGTGGGCCAATCACCGCGGGCGCAGGTGCGCCCTGCCGGTTGCTCTGCCCGGGCACCGCGTGGCAGAACTCCGTCGAACGCCATGCGCCGCGCACCGACCACAGCCGCCCGAGCGATCCGCGCGATCGCGGGCACGGTGGCGCTCTTGCTGATCGGCGCGCAGCTCAGCAGCGTCGGTCACCACGTCTTGGTGGCGCACTACCTCTGCGCCGCGCACGGGACGCTGCACCACGGCGACGAGCCGGAGATCCGCGGCGGCGAGCGCTGGCAGGGCGAGGCCGTGGCTCCGAGCAGCGACGGCGATCACGGCGCCCACGACGACTGCACGTTCCCGGTGCGCACGCTGCCCGAAGCTGTGACCGCCGCGGCTGCGGCCGTGATCGCGACCACTCCGCTCGATGCGGTCACCGACTTTGCCACCGCGGAACGCTTCGCCCACGGCTCGATCCCGCTGCTCGCCCTCGCGCCCAAGCAAGGCCCACCCCGCAGCTGATGTCGTGCGCCGGCGCCCTCGGCCCGGTCGCCCTCACCCGCTCCTGCGGCTCGCGCCGCGGAGCGTGATCCCGTCGCGATTCGCGCCGTCTTGGCGCCGAGTCCCGCGACACGTCGCCAATCTCCAGCGCTCGTTCACCACCACAATCGTGCATGCAACTCACGACCCGCTTCATCCTCGTAGCGTGCCTCAGCGCGCGGTTTGCGCTCGCCCAAGCGACGCCGCCCGAGCCCCCGGGGAACACCCGAAGGGGTGTGGCGTCCCCACCGGTTGACGACGCAGCGCCCACTCCAGATCCGTCGCCAGCTCCGGCGGGCCGCGTAGCCGATCCCGCGGCAACCCTCGTGCCTCCGCCGGCGGCAGAGGAGGACGTGTTTGCGGAGCTCGAACGCGAACTCAGCGAGCCTCACGCAAACTCCGCGGCGCCGGCGGCCACCGCTGCACCACTTCGGCCGTTCCCCGGGGGCTCCCGTGGCGCCCAATCGATGAACCCGGATCTGGCGCTGATCGCCGACTTCGCGGCGGCCTGGTTCTCTGACGCGGATCACCAACAAAGCGGCGGGCACGATCCGACTCGAACTGGCTTCAACCTGCAGGGGCTCGAGCTCAACGCGCGGAGCGTGGTCGATCCCTACCTGCGCTTCGACGCGAGCGTGGTCTTCGCTGAAGAGGAGGTCGAGATCGAAGAGGTCTACGCCACCTCACTCGCGTTGCCCGGGGGCCTACAAGCCCGCTTCGGGCAGTTCCTCACGCGCTTCGGCCGCATCAACCCGACGCACCCCCACGCCTGGGATTTCGCCGACCAGCCCTTCGCCCTCGGCCGGGCCTTCGGCGGTGAGGGCAATCGCGGGCTCGGGCTCGAGCTGTCCTGGCTCCTGCCGCTGCCTTGGTACGTGGAGCTGGTCGGCTCTGCGACCGAGGCCAGCGGAGCCGGAAGCAATCGCAGCTTCCGCGGTGAGAGCGAGCTCGGCGTCGAAGGGCCGGGCAATCTGCTGGGGGTCGTGGCGGTGAAGCAGTTCTTCGATCTCGACCGCGACTGGTCGCTGCTCTGGGGCGTCTCGGGCGCCTTCGGTCCCGGCCCGACCGACCGCGAGCATCGCAGCGCCGTCTACGGGACCGATCTCTACCTGAAGTATCGACCGCTCGTCGGCGCAGACAGCACGGTTGTCACCTGGCAAACCGAGGTGCTGCACCGGCGCCGGCAGATCGGCGGGCAGTTGCTCTGGGACAGCGGCGGCTACAGCCAGATCAACGTGCGCTTCGCGCGCCGCTGGAGCTCGGGGATCCGCTACGAGCTCGGGACTCCCGCCTACGATCTCGGCGCCCACGTCGCCGACGATCCGCTCGAATCCCGAGTGGACCCGAACCCGTCACCGCGGCTCGGCCGCTCTCACCCACCACCCGACCGAGTTCTCCCGCTTCCGGCTCCAGGGCTCCCGCGACACGGGTGGCGCGGCTGAGGGCATCTGGGCGGTCTTCTTGGCAGCAGAGCTGGTGGTGGGAGCCCACGGCGCGCATTCGTTCTGAAAGGAGAAATGCCCATGTCTCGCTTCATTGCAGTCTTGATGGCCCTGGCCCTGCTGGCGCTACCCCGCATCTCGAGCGCCGCCATCGCGATCGTGACCACCACGCCGGATCTGGCAGCCATCGCCCAGGAGGTCGGCGGCAGTCACGTCGAGGTCAAGAGCCTCGCGCTCCATACCCAAGACCCGCACGTCGTGGATGCCAAGCCGCACTTCGCGCTCCATTTGGCCAAGGCCGATCTACTGATCGCCATCGGACTCGAGCTCGAGTCCGCCTGGCTGCCGACCCTGCAGACCGGATCGCGCAACGGCAAGATCCAGCGCGGCGCCGAGGGCTACCTCGACTGCTCGACGCTAGTGCGGGTCCTCGAGGTGCCGGCCGAGAAGGTCGACCGGAGCCAAGGCGACGTGCACCCTCAGGGCAACCCGCACTACATGTTGGATCCGCGCCAGGCGGCGCGCGTCAGCAAGGGCATCGCCGATCGACTCGCCAAGCTCGATCCGGCTCACGCTAGCGACTATCGAAAGAACGCCCTGGGCTTCATCAAGAAGCTCGGCAAGGCCACCAAGGCTTGGGAGACCTCCCTCGCCAAGGCCCGGGGCGCAAAGGTCATCGGCTACCACAAGACCATCTCCTACTTCGCGGACTGGGTCGGCCTCGACGTGGTCGAGTACGTGGAGCCCCGCCCGGGCATTCCGCCGAACCCGCATCACGTCGCGCACGTGATCGAGGTCGCGCAGCAGGCCGGCGTGAAGGCCATTTTGCAAGAGACCTACTACCCCGGGAAGAACACCGAGCTGATCGCGAAGAAGGCCGGCGCCAGCCTGGTGAAGATCTACGGCGGCCCCGACCTGAAGGGCGGCAAGACCTTCATTCACCACCTCGATCAGGTGGTGAAACAACTCGTGAAGATCTACGGCAAGTGAGCCGGTACCAGGCACAATGACCGACCCCCGACCACTTCTAGCCAGCCGCGGCCTCGAGGTCGGTTACCTGGGCCAGGCCATCCTGCCGCCCGTGGAGATCGAGATCCGCGCCGGCGAGTTCTGGGCGGTGATTGGCCGCAATGGCTCGGGCAAGACCACCTGGCTCAAGACCATGTTGGGGCTCCTGCCGCCGGTGAAGGGCAGCGTCGAGCAGAGCCGAAGCGATCTGAACCTCTCCTACTTGCCTCAGCGCAAGGCCATCGACGAACTCTACCCGCTCTTGGCTCGGGACGTGGTGCGCATGGGCCTGGACCGCAGCTGGTCTTTCCTGCGTCCTTGGTTCGGCGGAGAACCGCCGGCGGTCGAGCGCGCCCTGGACGAGATGGGAGTGCTCGACCTCGCCAACGAGCCCTTCCGCCGACTTTCGGAGGGGCAGAAGCAGCGGGTGCTCTTCGCACGACTGAGCGTCTCGAGCGCGCACCTGGCCGTGCTCGACGAACCCACCAGCGCCATGGACCAAGTCGCCGAACACGAGGCGTTCACCTTGCTCGACGGCCTGCGCAAGCGCCATGGGCTCGCGATCGTCATCGTCAGTCACTACTTGGGCATGGTGCGGCGCTTCGCCGATCGGGCCTTGCTGCTCGACCGGGACACCCAGACGGTGGTCAGCGGCGCACCGGCAGAGGTCTTTGCCGACGATCGCTTCCAGGCGCGATTCAGCGAGCGCCCGTCGGCGCTGGCAGCCAAGGGCGGCCAAGATGGCTGACGCAGCGGCGCCTTCGAGCACCGAAGCGCTGAGCGATCAGGAGCTCCAGCAGGCCTTCGGCGGGGATCTGGGTGCAGGTCCCGCCGGCAGCGCCGCGCCCCCAGCGTCCTCCGCGGCCACGCCCGACGCGCCCCCCATGGGCTCCGAGCGCAGCGCGCAGGAGGGCGCGCCTTCGTGGTCGGAGTTCGCGCACGGCTGGGAGATCGGGATCTATCGCGATCCGGTCTATTGCGGCGTGTTTGCCGGGCTCGTGTTGGGCGTGCTCGGAGTGTTCGTGGTGCTGCGACGCGCGGTCTTCGTGACCGCCGCCGTGAGCCAGGCCGCTGGGCTCGGCGTGGCTCTCGCGTTCCTGGTCGAGCTCACCTGGCACGTCGCCATCCCGCCCGTCGGCGGTGCGCTCATGCTCGCGCTCGCCGCCACCGCGGTGCTCAGCTTCCGCATGCAGCGCATGCGCCTCCCGCGCGAGACGCTGGTCGGCCTGATCTACCTCGGCTCGAGCGCGGGCGCGCTCTTGGTCGGCGATCGCATCGCCCAGGAGTCCCACGATATCGCCAGCATCTTGTTCGGCACCGCGGTGTTGGTCCGCCCCCTCGACCTCGGACTGGTGATCGGCGCTGGGCTGATCACGCTGGTGGTGATTGCGACCATGTACCGCGGATTCTTGTTCGCGGGCTTCGATCCCGAGGGCGCCCGCGTGCACCGGCTGCCGGTCCGCGCCCTCGACCTCTTGCTCTGGGCCTTGGTCGCCGTCGAGGTCTCGGTGACGACCCGCGCCATCGGCGCCCTGCCCGTCTTCGCCTTCGCGGTGCTGCCGGCCATGGCTGCCCTGGCGCTGGTCGAGCGCGTGCGCTGGGCGCTGCTCTTGGCCGCTGTCATCGGCGGGCTGGCGGGCGGCCTGGGCTACCTGTTCGCGTTCTATTTCGAGTTCCCCGTCGGGGCCTCGCAAGCGACCCTGGCGCTAATATTCCTGCTCGTTTGCCTGCCTATCGCCCGGGTGCTTCGCGGCAGCGCGGCGTGATCCGCTCCGCGCCCTTGCCACGCCCACCGTGCATGGTCGAAGCTTGGCCGGCCTGACCCCGCGGGACAAAGCACCGAAGTCGAAGTGCGCGTCGCGAGCTCGACTGCTCGCGACCGCCGCGCTCGCGTTGGTCGCAGCCTGGACCGGAGTCGCCCTCGCAGAGACGCCGGCCTTCGCGCCCGACGCCGACATGATCGTCGTCGACACAGACGACGCCGGGGCCGCGGAGGCCAGCGCGCTGGCAGAAGCCGCCCCGAGCGCTGCGCCACTCGTGAGCGCGACCGCGACGCCGCCGCCCAGCGCAGCTGCGGCGCCGGTCGACAGCACGGGACCAGCTCCGCAGGCCGCGCCGAGCGGCGCATCGGAGGCCCCGGTACGCGTGGGTGACGCGACCGTCTTCGTGGTCCACGCGGGCTACGGCACCCAGACCGCCAAGGCCCGAGCCGACGCGGCCTCCGCCGCGCTCAAGCAAGCCGTCGCGCGCCAGAAGCCCGAAGACGTGCGCGTCGAAGATCGAGCCGACGCCTCTGTGGTCTACGTCGACAAGACGCCGATCATCGAGCTTCACGCCGAAGACGCCCGCTCCGCCGGCGCGAGCAGCGTCAAGGACCACGCGGCGGTCGTCGCCGCGCAGGTCCGCGAGGCCATCCGGCGCGAGCAAAAGCGCAGCGCCATCGCGAACACTGTCTTCTCGCTCTCGCTGGTGGTCCTCGCGGCGCTGTTCGCCATCTACCTGCTGCGCAAGCTCGCCGAGTTCACCGAGCGCGCGCGCAGCTATCTGGTGAAACACCCGGATCGGGTGCCGGCGCTTCGCATCTACTCCCTCGAGGTCGTGCGGCCCGCGGCGCTGCGCAGCGCCCTCGTCGTCGGCTTCGGAGCGCTGCGATTCATCGGGCAGATCGGGATCGGGTATCTGTGGCTGCTGGGCACTCTCTCGCTCTTCGAAACGACCCGCCCCTACACCCAGAAACTCACGAGCCTGGTCGTCTCGCCGATCACCGGGCTCGTCGGGCGCACGGTCGCGACCCTGCCGATGCTGGTCGTCACCATCATCGCCACGGTCGCGGTGCTCGTCGTCCTGCGCTTCGTCGCGATGTTCTTTGCCAGTGTCGCCCGCGGCGAGACCCATGTGGAGTGGGTGTCAGCCGAGCGCGCAACGCCCACCAGCACGCTCTTGCGGGTCGGCATCGTGGCGGCAGTCTTGGTCTTCGCTGCGCCCGTCGTCACCGGAGACGAGCAGGGCGCGCTGGCGCGCGTGGGCACGGTGGTCGTCGCGTCGCTCGGCCTTGCTGCGACTCCCCTGCTCGCAACCGCCTTGGCCGGGGCGGCCGTGCTCTATTCGCGGCGACTGTCGCCGGGTGACCTGACGCGAATTGGCTCCCACACCGGTCGCGTCAAGAGCATTGGGCTGGTCGACGTTCAGATCGAGACGGAACAAGGCGCGCTCGTGCGCGTGCCCCACCTGCTGCTCTTGTTCAAGACCTCCGAGCTCGTGCCGGGGACTCGGGAGCGTGCGATTGACGTCGTGGTCTCGGCCGCGGCAAAACCGACGAACGCGGGTGAAGCGCTGCTGGAAGCCGCCCGACGGCTCCACGCCGACGCAAAGGTCGAACTCGTCTCCGCGAGCGCTGACGGCCTCAGCTTCCGAGTGCTGCTCTCGGCCGAGGTCGAAGCCTCGCGAAGCGAGGTGCTGGCGGCGCTGCTCGACGCATTGGGCGAGCGCGGCATCGGCCTCGGTCGAGGACAGGGCGCGGGGGACGCTTGAGCTCGATCCTGGTCTTGGTGGGCCTGCTCGTGCTGGCGTACCTCGGCAGCATCTTGGTGGGCGGGCGCGCCGTTCGCGGCCACGGGCTGCCGTCGGGATCCGAGTGGGTGCTGCTCGGGCTCGTGCTCGGGCCGCACTTGCTCGGCGCCGTCGATCGGCCGACCCTGTCCGCGCTCGAGCCCCTCGCGCTCGTCGCCCTCGCGTGGCTCGCGCTCTTGACTGGCGTGGACTACGGCTTCGTGGGCGGCCGGCGCATCCGCCTGCGACGACTGCTGGCTGCGGTGGTCCTCTCGCTGGGTTCGGCGGTCGGCGTGGCCGCCGCCTTCGCCGTCTTCGCACAGAGCTTCACTTCGTTGGCGGGGCAAGATCTGCTGATCGCGTGCATCGGAGTGGGCGCCATCTCCTGCGAGACGACGCGCTACGCGGTGCGGTGGGTCGCGGAGCGCTACGGCGCCGCCGGTCCGCTCTCGGAATTGGTGGCGGACATCGCGGACGGTGACGACATCGTCCCGCTGCTCGCCATCATCGTCGCGTTCACGCTGAAACCCATGCCCGGGCTCGCCTTTGTGCTCCCCCATTGGGGTCTCGCGCTCGCCACGGTCGGCGTCGGAGTCCTCCTCGGCGCGCTGTCGTCGGCGCTGCTCCGGGTCGAAGCCCGGGTGACTCAGACTTGGGGCATCGTCCTGGGCACCGCGCTCTTCGGCGTCGGCATCGCGACCCGCATCGGCGGCTCGGGTCTGGGGATCTCCTTCGTACTCGGCCTCACCGTCGCGGTCCTGGCCGGCCGCCGCGAGGAGCTCCGCGCCATGCTCGAGCCCACCGAGCATTCCGTGCTCCTGCCGGTATTGGTGTTGGCAGGCGCCTACGTCGACTTCGGGGCGCCGCCGCGCCTGGGCCTGTTGATTGCGGTGGTGCTCACCGCGCGCACCGCCGTGAAGTGGACCAGCGGCGCGCTCTTGCGTTTGTCCCGCGGCGGCCGCAACTCGGGACCCTTCCTCGGCTTCGGGCTCTTGCCCTCGGGTGCGCTGGCCATGGCCTTCGGCCTGGCGTTCGCCCTGAGGTTTCCCGGCGAGGTCGGCCAGACGGTGCTGGTGTCGGCGCTCTCCGTGACCCTGTTCGGCGAGCTCGTCGGTCCGACGTCGCTGCGCTTTGCGCTGCAGCGCGCAGGTGAAATCGATGCGCCCGCATCCTCGCGATCGGGCCAGCGCCCGAGCGCCGCACCGCCCGCGGGGGCAGCGTGAGCAGCGCCGCGCCGGCAAAGTCCGCGGCCGCGCGCCTGACGCAGCTCGTGACGCTGATCGCGCTCTTCGGCCTGCTCTGGCTGGGCGTGCAGGTCGTGCCGCAATCGCAAGGCGTGGCATCGCTGGTCGGAGCGCTGGGATTTCTCCTGCTCGCCGGCACCCTCGCGAGCGAAATCTGTGAGGTCGTCGGCCTCCCACACCTCACCGGCTACATCCTGGCAGGCGTCGTCGCAGGACCGCACGTCTTGCACTTGATCGATCACGACACGGTCGAGCAGCTGTCGGTGGTCAACACCTTGGCGCTCGCGCTGATCGCGCTGGCCGGCGGCGCGGAGCTGCGCCTGGCAGATCTGCGCGAATCGGCCAAGAGTCTCGCCTCGGCGATGCTCTTCCAGTCGCTGATCGTGCTGGTGCTGACCACGGTCATGTTCTTCTTTCTCGCCCGATTCATGCCTTTTCTGGCCGGGCACGCGACGCTGGCCACCCTCGGCGCCGGCTTGCTCTGGGGCGTGCTCGCCGTCAGCCGCAGCCCGAGCGCGACGCTCGCCATCCTCTCGCAGACCCGCGCGCGCGGTCCGGTCACGCGTTTCACGCTGGCCTTCGTCATGTCCAGCGACGTCGTGGTGCTGGTAGTCCTGGCCTTCTCCATGATGATCGCGCGCCAGCTCGTCGACCCGAGCGCGCAAGCATCGCTCTCGGACTTCGAGGCCTTGGGGCACGAGCTCTTGGGCAGCACCTCACTGGGCGTCTCGCTCGGTCTCCTGCTGGCGCTCTACTTGCGCTTCGTGAGTTCGGAGCTTCTGGTCGTGCTGATGGCGATGGGTTACGGCCTCACCGCGGGGCTGCGTTACCTGCATTTCGATCCGCTCCTGACCTTCTTGATCGCAGGCTTCGTGGTTCAGAACTTCTCTCGGCAAGGTGAGAAGCTCCTCTTCGCGGTCGAGCAGACCAGCGCCATCGTGTTTGTGGTGTTCTTCGCTTCGGCCGGCGCACATCTGGATGTCCCCCTGCTGCGCGCGCTCTGGCCTCTGGCCCTGGCTTTGTCGGCCGGCCGTGCCGTCTTCACCTGGCTCGCGCATCGCGCGAGCACCCGCGTGGCAAGAGATCCGGCGGTGATCCGCCGCTGGGGCTGGTCCGGGCTCGTCTCGCAGGCTGGCCTGACGCTCGGTCTCTCGATGGTGGTGGCCAACACCTTTCCCAGTTTCGGGCCGGGACTTCGGTCCCTGTGTATCGCGGTGGTGGCCATCAACGAAGTGATCGGCCCGATCCTGTTCAAGCTCGCTCTCGACCGCAGCGGGGAGTCTCGACAGGGCCAAGAAACCCGGCTCTCGGCCGCCGATCCACCGCTGGCTAGCTGACGGCGGTTCGCTCTAGTATGCCCGTCCCATGAGGCTCGCCCGTACAGCGTCGTTCTTTGCTCTGGTCGTCGTCTGCGCCACCGGGTGCAACCTGAAGGATCCGAAGAAGTGCGAGAACGCCCAGGGCGTGATCCGCCAGGGCATCGCGGCCGAAGATTTCAACGCCGCTCGGCAGTGGCGCGACTACGCCTACAAACACTGCGCCGACCGCACTACCCTCGACGCCCTCGACAAGGAGATCGTCGAACAGCAGTCAGCAGCGGCCACTCGCAAGGCGGCTTCGGACGCCAAGAAGCAGCAGACTGAGCAGCTGTTGAAGCTCTTCACCGAGTGGGTGGCCACGCACAAGGGCAACCCGGCGGGCGCGGCGGTGAACGTCGCCTGCACCGCACCGGCCGATCCTACCAAGGGGACGGAGCGCTGGTGCATCCGGGAACGCACGGCGAGCGAGCACAAGCTCAGCGTGACCTACTGGGAGGCCGAGCCCGACGCCTTCGAGTTCGCGACCACCAGCGCGGGGGACGTGACTTGCGAGCAGCTCGGCGGTGGCTCGGCGCTGAAGAACGCCCACGGCGGCGCCCTGCTTCACTGCAACCTCACCGGAGGCGCCCTCGCCGGCACCCAAGCGCTGATGGTCCGCACCGCCCAGGGCACCTTGGTCAGCGTGTTCTCCACCAAGTTCGTGGAGAAGAACCCCGCCTTCGCCCGCCGCCTGAACATGTGATCGATTGGACCCGTCCCCCGACTCTCGCCTGGAGTCCGCTAGCCGCGAGCGGACCCTGGGCATGCTCGGCGCCACCGGCATCGGCGTCGGCGCCATGGTCGGCGGCGGCATCATCGTCCTGGCCGGCGTCGCCTTTCGGGAGGCCGGACCGGCTGCCCTCCTGGCCTTCGCTCTGAATGGGCTGATCGCCGCCATCACGGCCCTCTCCTTCGCCGAGCTCGGCACGGCATTCCCCGAGTCCGGCGGCGCCTACGTGTTCGCCAAGAAGATCCTGAGCGTGCGCGCCGCCTTCGCCGTGGGTTGGGTGCTTTGGTTTGCGTACATCGTCGGCGCGGTGCTCTACGCGCTCGGCTTCGCCGAGTACGGCACCGCGCTGCTGGCCGACGGACTCCGGGCCGCGGGCCTGCCGGCCCCAGGGTGGCTGACCGGGAGGCGCGCGGCCTTGGTGGCCGCCATCCTGGCGTCGGGCAGCTACGTGGTCGCGCTCGCGCGAAAACCCACGGGCGGCGGCCAGTGGGCGACCATCGGCAAGCTGGTGGTGTTTGCGGTGCTGCTCGCCGGCGGACTTTGGGCGCTCGGCGTGCGGCGTGGCGACCCCATTGCCCGGGATCTCGTGCCCTTCATGCCAAAGGGCTTCATCGGGGTGCTCACGGCGATGGGCGCGACTTTCATCGCGGTGCAGGGCTTCGAGCTGATCGCGGGCGTGGGCGGCGACGTGAAGGAGCCGCGCAAGAACATCCCGCGGGCCTCCCTCGCCTCCCTCGGGCTCGGAATGGCCGTCTACCTGCCGCTCCTGTTCATCATGACCACGGCGGGCACGCCTGCGGGCACCCACATCACGGCATTCGCGGAGCAACACGGCGACACGGTGACCGCGGCCGCGGTCCGCGAGTTCCTGGGGCCCTTCGGCTACCTGCTGGTGATGGTGGCGGCGGTGCTCTCGACGCTGTCGGCGCTGCAAGCATGCCTGCTCGCTGCCTCCCGGGTGGCGCACACCATGGCCGTCGACCGAACCCTGCCCCGCCTCCTTGCTGAAGAGCATCGCGTCCACGGCACGCCGGTGATGGCGCTCTACGCCACCATGCTCGCGGTGGTCTCGATCCTGTTCATGGTCCCCGACCTCGCGTCGGCGGGCGCGGCCGCCGGCCTGATCTTCTTGGTGTCGTTCGCCCTCGCGCACTGGACCGCCTATCTGTCGCGGCGGCGGGGCGGCGCGTCGCCGGACGCCTTTCGCGCGCCGTTCTTTCCGGCCGTGCCCATCGTCGGCGGAGTGTGCTGCGTCTCGCTGGCGCTCTTCCAGGCCGTCACCGTGCCGGCCGCCGGCGGCATCAGCGCGGTCTGGCTGGGCCTCGGCGTCTTGCTCTACGTGGCCGCGTTTGCCTCGAAGGCCGAGATCGTGGACGCCCGGGCCGAGGCTCGCGATCCGGCCCTGCTGCGCCTCCGCGGTCGCTCGCCCATGGTGCTGGTCCCGGTCGCAAATCCCGAGAGCGCGCAGGGACTGGTCGAGGTCGCCAGCGCGCTGGCTCCTCCCGACGTGGGGCGCGTGCTCTTGCTCAGCGTGATGAAGCCAGAAGAGCTCTACGACGGCCCGCCAGCCAGCCTCTTGCGCGCCCAAGAGGTGCTGGTCGAAGCGGTCACGCGCGCGCTCGAACGCGGGCACAAACCCGAAGCGCTGATGACCATCGCCGCTTCTCCCTGGGACGAGATCGAGCGGGTAGCCCGCTGGCGCCAGTGCGAAGGCATCTTGCTCGGCCTCACGCGCTTGGACGAAAACCACACTCTCGGCGAGCTCGAGCGCTTGCTCAATCGGGTCGACTGCGACGTGGCCGTGCTCAACGCCAAGCCCGGGTTCGATCTGAAACGGGTCGCTCGCGTGTTGGTGCCAACCGGGGGCGGCGGACGGCAGCACGAACTGCGCGCTCGCCTCTTGGGCACGCTCCACCGGAGCGGTCGGCGCAAGATCGAGTACCTGCGGGTGCTGCCGAGCGACACCGGCGACGATCGGCTTCGGGAAGCGGAGCGCGCCCTCGAGCGCTTGGCTCACGAAGAGGCCGGCGGCAGGACCGACGTGCGCGCAATACGGAGCGAGGGGCCCGTCGACGCCGTCGTGACCGCCGCCCAGGGCTTCGATCTGGTGGTCTTGGGCCTACCCCGCGTCGGTGGCAAGGCACTCTTCGGTCAGTTCGCCATCGACGTGGCGCGGCGCGCCCCCTGCGCGACCATCATGCTCAGCCACGGTCGCTGAGCTCACCAAGGTCGGTCCGTCGACGTCACCGGATCGACGCTCACGCGAGTGCCTTCTACGATGCCGCCGTCAGCGCCCATCGCAATCACGATGCCGATGTCCGCGAACAGACTGACGATGGGAGTCACCCAGGTTGGATCTTGCCAAACCGGCTCGAAGGTCTCGGAGCCCGGCTCCCGCATGAAGATGCCGCCGGCGCCGCTGGCCCAGATCCGGCCCGCAACGTCGACCGCCGCCGCCGGCAGGTCGGGTTTGCCCTTCAGGAACCAGTGGCTCTCGCCGCCGTCGTCGACGCAGATCACCAAGCCCTCACTACCCGTCGCGACGCCGACTCGACGATCGGAGCGCCCCGCGCACGACAGCATCGCTCGGACCCGGGGGATGTCCAACATCTGCACCTGCCACATCAGCGGGTGGTAGACCGCGGCAAACCCGGCTCCGTCGCCCCGACGTCCGACGATCAGCCAACGATCGTCTCCCATGCGCGCAATGGCGCTGACGCGCGCCACGTCCGCCAGCGTGAGCGGCTTGAGCCAGCGCCGCGCCGAAATCGCGAACAGCACCGGGGGTCGGCCTTCGGACTCACCCACCACCACCGCGAGATCGGAAAAGTCGCCGCTGGCGTGGGAGAAGCTCACCTCGGGCGAGGGACCGCGCACGACCTCGGATACTCCGTCGGCGGAGTACGTGGCGAGCGTCGCTTGGTCGCCGCCCACCAGCCAGCTGCCCGCCGAGGCGCGCTGCACGAAGCGGATGCCTCGTTGATTCGGCAGATCGTGCATCGGTGCCTCGAGCCAACCTGTCCCGTTCCAGAAGCGCAGGCCTTGATTGGTGGCCGCGAGGCAGCGGCCGTCACCGTCCCAGGCGACGCTCCGAACGACCTGGTCGTCACCGGGCAGGTGGCGCACCGTCCAGCGCCACGCGGACTCGCCCGGCGCGGTCGGCGCGGTGACCGGCGCCACGCTCTCAATCAGGCGCGCCGACGCCGGACGCGAACGAGGCACGCCTTTGAGCCAGGGCAGCACCATCGATGCGAACATCGACGCGGTCTTCGGTCGATCTTCGGGGCGCGTACTGGTCGCCAGGCGGAGCGCGAGGTCGATGCCCGCACAGGCTGCGGGTTGGGATCTGAGTTCCGGCGAGAGCATGGCGGACTCGAGGATGCTGGTCCGCTCCGGCGAACGAATCAGCGCCAACGAATCCATGGCGTTGCGCGTCGGGAAGTAGCCACGGCCGGTCAGCATGAAATACAGGTCGACCGCGAAGGTGAAGACGTCGCTCCAGGTCCCAATGCGGCGATCGTCGAGGGCGGCCTGCTCCGGCGGCGCGTAGCCGACGGTCCCGACCACGATGCCGCCGAAGGTGGCGTTCATGCCCAGGGGACGGGCCAGCCCAAAGTCCGTGATCTTGAAGATCTCGCTGTCCCCGAAGCCGCAGCAGAGCACGTTGTTGGGCGTCAGATCCCGGTGGATGACGCCCATCTCGTGCACCGCATCGATGCCCTTGGAGATGCAGTCCACCGCCAGGCCCGCCCGCGCTGGATCGAATGCGTAGCCGGTCTTGTCCACGCTGTACGCGACGCGCTCGGTCAACGTGGTGCCTTCGACGCCGCCGTGCACGTACTCGAGGGCGAGCCACGGCAACTCGAGCCGGCGCCCGCTGTACACCACGGGGATGACTCCGGTGTCGATCATTCGAACCACGAAGGGCGTGGGCGGAACCCGGTTGTTGAGCCGCGACAGGGCCGTCGCCTCTTTGTCGACCACCAGCCGTGCCGTGTCCCCTGCCTGCAGCACATAGCCTGGCTTCAGCAGCTTGATCACGATGGGCGACTTGCCGTCCGCCGCGCGGCGCATGCCGAAGTACGCGATACCCATGGCGCCGGTCCCGAGCAGCGTCCCGATGCGAAAGCTCACCCCGGGCTCGCGTTGCGAGTGGATCTCGCTTTGTCCCAGCGCGGACAGTGTCTCGTCGTGATCGGGGATCTGGATGACCACTTCGGCGCGAGGATAGTCGTTCACGGTCGGATCGCCACCCCACGAATGGTCGGGCGCACGAAGGGCAGCGCCTTTCTCATGCTCTGCCGGGTGAGTGAGGTGATTTCGAACCCCGCACGCTCGATGGCGCGGTCGGTGCGCCTCGTCAGATGACACCCCGACGCGAGACGCACCCAGGCGGGTTCGAGCCGCTCTTGCCACTTCAAGCGCTGCGAGTGGTCCTCCGCAGCGACGTGTTCGAGGAATACCAACCGTCCCCCGGGCCGGAGCACTCGGTGGATCTCGCCCAGCGCGAGCTGGAGATCCTCCACGCTGCACAGCACCAGGGTCGAGACCACGACATCGAAGGCGCCCGCATCGGCAGGCAGCACCTCGACGCCGGCGTCGATCACCTCCACCTCCGCGCGCGCGACCTGGCCCGCGACCCTGCTCGCCAGCCGACCCCGCATGTGAGGGTCGGGCTCGCAGAGTACCAGACGCGACAGGCCGGCACCGTAGTGCGAGAGGTTCGCGCCGGTGCCCGCGCCGATCTCGAGCAGGTCCCCGCTGAGCGGCGCCAAGAGCTCGCCGCGCCATTCCGAGAGGCACGCCCGCTCGGCCTTGGCCATGAAAGAGTCGTAAATCTTCGCGAGAAGCCAGGACATGGGTTCAGGATCGACCAGCGGAAGCTGGCACGAGGTCCAACCATAGCCTAGCGTTCCCGCCGTCCATGCGCGGACTTCTGCCGATGGTCGCGGCCCTGGTGGTCGCAGGCTGTGTCGCGAAGGCACCTGGAGCGACCCCACGGGCGCCGCCTCCCGCCGATCCGCCGACCGCCCCGACATCGCCGCCTGCGACCGCCGGCCCCGCGCTGCCCCAACACGCAACCGACGGTCAGGCTCACGACGATGAGCCAGACGACGGTGAAGAGCCCTTCGAGTTGGACCTCCGGGCTCCAGAACTAGAAGCTGCAGCCGCGCAAGCCGCACCCGCTGGAGGGCAAGAGCGCGAAGGAGATCGCCCAGGCCTTCGCTCGCGACCCGACCAGTCTCGGATCGATCTCCCTCGGACGCCCCAGCGCCGGCGGCTTGATCAACGGGGTGCAGATGCCGAAAGGTGAAGGTTGGACCCTGATGGATCCAGGCCACGCCTACGGGACGCAGGAGACCGTCGACTACCTGGTGCGCGCCATCACCGCCGTGCGCGCTCGCTTTCCCGACTCCCACGACGTCTACGTGGGGCACATCAGCGCGCGTCGCGGCGGCGCGCTCCGGCCCCACGTGAGTCATCAGGCCGGTCGCGACGTCGATCTGAGCTACTTCTACAACGACGACTCGGCGCGGTGGTACCGGCGCGCGACCGACACCAACCTCGATCGCGCGCGAACCTGGGCTTTCGTGCGAGCGCTGGTCACGGACACCGATGTGGAGCTGATCCTGATCGACCGCGCGCTGCAGGTGCTGCTCAGCGAGCACGCACTGGCGGTGGGCGAGGATCCGGCCTGGGTCCAGGGCCTGTTCAAGGGCGTGCCCGGTGTGCGACGCCCGCTGATCTTCCACGCCAAAGGACACGCAACGCACCTGCACGTGCGCTTCCACAACCCGATTTCGCAAGAGACCGCGGCGCGGGCCTACCAAGCGCTGGTGGCCAAGGGCTACACCAACGCCGCCACCGCCTTTGTCACCCACCGCGTGAAGCGCGCCGAGACCCTGGGCATGCTCGCGAAGAAATACGGCACCACCGTGCCCGAGATCCGCGCCGCCAACGGTCTTCGAAACAACAAGATCCGCTTCAAACAGCTGCTCAAGATCCCGAAGCAGGACAAGCTCGGCCGCTCTGACGCGGTTCGCATCCCGCCGCGACGACTGCCCCCGGCCGGCGGCGGCAAGAGCGTTCAGCGCTGAGCGCTTTACGGCCTCGCGGAGAACAGCTACGACCCGGCCCGCCTTGGCCCGTCCGCTCGAGTACAAACGCCGGGTCCGCATGCCGGATCCCGAGGAGCCGCCGATGCCGCGCCCGCAGCGCTCGCCGGTGCTCGCGGTCGGCGTGCTGTCGTGGCTCGCCGCCGTGGCGGTCGCGTGGGGCGTGAGCGCCGGCACCATCCCGGTCAACCGGTGGCTCGAGACCGGAGCCGAGCCGGCCCGCGCGAAGCAAAGCCCCGCGCGGGCTCCAGCCCGCGCACTCGACACGCCACGCATCGTCGCGGTTGAGCCGAAACCGGCGCCGACTGCCGAGCCCATGCGGCCAGCCGAGCCCACCCCGTCGAGCCCCGAGCCCGACCCGACACCAGCGTGGGCCCCGTCGCCCGCCCTCACGGCCGAGCCGGCACCGAAGCTCGTGGCCCGCGCGGCGCCAGAGCACGCGCCGGCACCTGCGCCCGCGCTCCAGCAGCCGACGCCCGCGCCGGCGCCGCCACCCGCGCCAGCCCCCGCACCGGTCCCCCCGCCCGCCGGACCGGGTTCCAGCGACGGGCTGTCGTGCGAAGCCGCGGCAGCCGCTGCGAACGACGAGATCCGGATTGGTGGCCCGCGGGGCCCGGCCGATCTTCATGCCGAGGACTACGCGCGCGTGCTCAACCGCGGCGGCTACCTCGGGGCCTGCGGAGTGCCCGAAGGCACTCGCGTCGACGTATGCGCCGCGGTGCAGAACGGGCGAGCGCTCGGGGTTACCGTGCGCATGTCGCCGCGCGCTCCCGGCAGCGAACGCTGCGTCGCGAGGCGAGTGCGTTCCCTCGCCTTCCCCGCGCACCCGCGCCTCGACGTGGCGCGCACTCGCTTCGAGTAGTCAGTCCTCGGTCGGCGGCGGCGGAAAGTGCGGGTTCGTCCGCCGCACCTCACCCAGCGGCGCGTGCTCGCCGCCGTACGCGTGCCCGGGATAGAGCACGACCTGATCGGGCAGCGTCGCGAGGCGCTCGGTCAGTGTCCGGCGCATCTCGTCGGGATCACCGCCGGGCAGATCGACCCGACCGCAGCCCTGCAAGAACAGCGTGTCGCCGGCGATCAGGGCGTCTTTGACCCGAAAGCACGACGAACCCGGGGTGTGCCCAGGCGTGTGCAGCCACTCGATCTCGATCTCGCCGACCCGGATCTTGTCGCCCGAGTCGTGGAGCGTCATGTCGCCCTTCGAAATTCCGGTGACCTTGCGCAGGCCATCGGCCTCGAGCCGATGCGTGTGCACCGGGCAGCTCTCGAGCTCGAGCAGATCCGGCAGGCCCTGCACGCCGAAGCCGAAGAGCCCTCCGCCGACGTGGTCGGGGTGGTAGTGCGTCGCGAAGGCGCCGACCAACTTCATGCCGTCGGCGCTCGCCACGTCGAGCACACCTTTCACGTCCCAGGCCGGATCGACGGCGATGCACTCGCCGGCGTCACGATCACCGACCAGATAGACGAAGTTCTGCATCTGCCGACCGACCGAGCTGGTCTTGCCCACGTCACGACCGACGAGCAACTGTCGAAGATAGAAGGTGGCCATGGCGGCGCAGCAGAGCATGGAGCTCGTCGCGTGTTAAGCTGCTCGCCGACCCGGTTCATCGTGACGACTCTCATCGAGCGCGCGGCTCTGCCCCTCGACACCCTGCGAACCGGGATGTACCGGCTCGCCTTCGGCATTCGACCGCTGGCGGCGATGATCACGCTGCGGGACCGCCGAGTCGCGCTGACGGCCACCCTGCACGCGTTGGTGGCGTTTTCGCTGACGGTCCTGACCCCAACCCTGCTCCTGGCCGTGGGCCCGGTGTTTCTCGGCGTCGCCCACGTGATCGCCGATCTGCGCTTCTTGGTGCTGCGCCGGGGGCTCGGCCGGGGCTGGCTGGCGGTGATCGCCCTGGCCTGCGCCACGCTGATCCTGCTCAGAGCGGCGTCAGAGTTTGGCCTCCCCTTCTCGATCGGGAGCCGGCTCGAGCTCGGGGTGGTGACGCTCTGGATGGGCGCTGCGCTGATGGCGGGCGGCCTGGCGTCGCGCCGGATCGGGCGGATCCTCGTCGGAGCCGTGGCGGTCATCGCGCTGGGCATCTGGGCTCAGGTCGATCCCTTCGCCGTGCGCGTCGCCTTCGCGCACGTGCACAACCTGATCGCCCTACTGCTCTGGCTGTTCCTGTTCCGCGGTCGCCTGCGGGCGGTGCTGCTGCCACTCGCGCTGATCTGCGCGCTGGCGGCGCTGCTCCTGAGCGGCGAGAGCTACTTCTGGACCGAGCGCTTCGGCAGCCTCGATCTGATGGGTCTGCACGTGCTCGAGGCGGCGGACGGGCTCGCTCCGGGGCTGCCCCTGCGCGAAGCCGCAGGGCTCACCCTGAGCTTCACCTTCTTGCAGTCCGTGCACTACTCGACCTGGCTCCTGGTCCTGCCGCAAGAAGACGTACGTGGGCAAGGCACCGCGACCTGGCGCATGGCCGTGAGGTCGATGACTCGCGAGCTGGGCCGCTTCGGTCTCTGGATCGCGCTGGGCACCATGGTCCTGGTCCCCATCGCGGCCTGCTTCGACCTGCACGGCGCGCGCAACCTGTATCTGTCGCTGGCGATGTTCCACGGATACTTGGAGCTGGCGCTCGGAGCGTACTTCTTCGCGCGCGGAGGGCTTTCCCCCCTCAAGCCTTGATGCGGCGTCGCACGACCTCGCAGACGGCGCACGGGTGGCGCCGATGATGCCACCGTTTGCGCAGACCGATCAGCGAGCCGGGGCGGCGGCCGGGCTTTTGGGCGCGTCTTGGCAGCAGCGAAAGCCGACCTCGTATCCGAGGTAGCTCTCACCGTGGCTGAGGGTGATGGGTCGGCAGCGGTTGCGGACCGGGCCCCACCAACCGCCTTTGATTCCGGAGCGGTGCGGCGCGTTCTTCCAGGGTTGGCTGACCCACTCGTTGGCGTTGCCGTTCAGATCGTAGATGCCGAAGGGCGATACGCAGTCGGGGCGAGCTCCGATGGGTTCGCGGCCATCGACGCGAGCGTACTCCGCGGCGCAGCTCGGGTTCGCGAGGCACTGCTCGTAGGGGATGAGATGCGTCTTCGGCGTCAGGTAGGGCTTGTCGATGTTGCACTTGGTGGCATCACGCTCGTAGCCGTAGGCGTGGGGCAGCATCTTCTCGCCCTCGCAAGCGAAGGTGAACTCGCTCTCGGTGCACAGTCGCTTACCCTGAGATTCACAGACCCGCTGGGCGTCGGTCCAGCTCACGAGCGTCATCGGCAATTCGCCGACCTTGTTCGGATACTCGTAGCGATCCATGCAGAAGCGCAGCTTGCGCGGCTCGGCGGCGGTGCTGGTGCACTTCGACTCCTCGAATTTGGCGCAACGGTTCTCGTCGATCCCGCCATCGGAGGCGCCGTGCTGCTCGATGCAGCGCTGCTCCACGGCCCGGCAGTGATCGCCTTCGACCAGCCCCATGCCCTCGGGACAGGCGGGCGCGGCGGGCTCGGTCTTGGGCGCGACGGAGGCGGCTGGCCGAGGGACGGCGCGCGGCGCAGCCTTCGTGCGCTTCTTGACGCGCTTCGGGACGGCGGGCGCGCTCTTCGCCGCGGGCGGCGGCGCGCCGTCATCGGTCGACGCGCAGGCGGAGCCGAAGACGAGCAGCAGGGCGATGGACGACCGGCGGAACAACCCGACCGACCCTAGTCAGGGGAACGGGGTTGGCCGAGTTTTTGGCGAGGCCGTGATAGGGTGCAGCGATGGGGAACGATGCCGAGGTTGGGCCCCCGCCCGCGTGGAAGTTCTGGCACCCGCTTCCGTTTTGGCACGCGCTGGTGATCTTCTTCGTTGCGCAATTCGTCGTGGCGCTCCCCGTCGTGTTTCTGCGCGAGGCGCTGGGCATTGGGATCCCCACGGCGGCCATCGGCGCGGGGGCGGGGTTCTTGGGCGTCATGGTCACGCTCCGGCGCGCCGCCAAGGCGCGCGCTGCCAGGCCTGGCTGAGCCTCGAAGCTGATTCGACCCAGCGCGCCATCCCGTCGGCTGCGGGCTATGCTCGCCACCCGTGAGCCGCACCGCATCACTCCTGGCGTTCGCGCTCCACGCATGCGCGGCGCCACCAGCCCCGACGCCGACGGCGGCCCGCCCGCCACCCGCTGCGACACCGAGCGCTCGGCCTGCGGCCACCGCGTCGTCTCCCCCGCCGGCGCCCACCGCCCCGCCGGCCCCACCCCAGATCGATCCCGACGGCAATGACGAGGTCGCCGAGCCGGCGATCGTCTTGCCGGAGCGTCCGCGCTTCGCCAAGGTCGGACGGCACTGGTCCGCGCTGCATCGCGTCTGTGACTTCGCGGTCCGCAGCGGCACGTTGTTGATGGCGCACGCCACCGCGCCCCTCGGATACACGGGCGCCACGGTGACGCGCTACGATCCGAAACAGAAGGAGGCGTTCGCGCTGCTCTTCGATTGGAATCGCCCCGGCGAGCCGGAGACCGGCGGCGCGGGTGGGCAGGGCTTTCTTCGCCTGCGCGACATCGGCGGTCGGATCTACGTCCCGGACGCCGATCCTCCCTACCTCGGCCTCGGCGTCGCCTTCGGCGTCGAGGGCTACGTGTTCAGCAGCGACCCCACGGGTCGCTTCGAGCGCGTCGGGCGTCCCGGTCACCGACCGCCCCGCGCGCCCACCGCCGAGCGCGGCGGCACCATCCTGCTGCCGGGCGCGATCCACGTCTTCGACGTGATCCGCTTTCGCGGCAAACTCTACGCTTCCAGCGGCGCAGTGGTGCCGCCCAAAGCCACCGCGACGCGATCCCCCGGCGTCCTGTTCGTCGAGGGGGACAAGCCCGATCGCTGGCAGGTGGCCCACGCCTACGAGGGAGCAGGCGGCGAGAGCGCGGTGCGCCTCGGCTACATGACCCGCTTCAAGGATCGCCTCTACGTCGCGGTGAGCCCGCTCTTCGGCATCGATCGCCACGACTACCTGGTGGTCGCACCACCCAAGGACGCAACCACCCTCGCCCCCGAGCACGCCCGCGCCGTGCAGGTGACGGACTCCGGCGGGGCGCACACCCTGCGCTGGTACGCCGATCGCGGTCGGCTCTACTGGATCACCATCGGCGGCGACGGCGGTCAGCTGCGCGTGACCGCCGACGGCGAGCGGTGGGACCTCGTCACGCTGCCCCCGGACGCCGGGCGCCCGACGGACGTGCTGCGGGTGGGCGAGCGACTGCTCGTGATGGCGGAGCGGGCTTTGCTCGAGCTCACGCCGAAAGGCCTCGCGGTGCTGGCTCGGGTCGAAGAGAAGAAGTCTCCCTTCGCCATCGACGACGGCTACTGCGCGGCCCCCCTGGCGGCGTTTGACGGCCGTATTTTCGTGGGTGATCAGCGGCGCGGGGCACTTTGGGCCCTTGAAGCAAGACCCTGATTGTCGTTCGCTCGGGTTTTTGCTAAGTGAGGCGACCCTGCCGGTCCCCATCGTCTAGCCCGGCCCAGGACACGGCCCTTTCAAGGCTGTAACACGGGTTCGAATCCCGTTGGGGACGCCCTGTTTTCTCGCTGGTTCCGCTTCCGTGGCCCACCCCGTGGCCCACCTTGCGCCCCGTCGTCGGCGACGCGCACCAAGTCGGGCAACGCGGCGTGGAGCGGCGCGAGCGCGCCGAGCCCGAGATCCTGGAAGCCCCGGGGAAACAGTGGTCGGTCGATCACGCGGTCATCACTCGACCGATCGCCTCGGGCGGGCGCCCGGTGATCGCTTCGTATGCGTCGGGATCGGTGGCGCCTTCAGTGACGACGATCAACACGGTTGCGGCGCTGAGGTCCCGACCCTCGGCCGACCATTCATCACTGGCGAGCAGCGCCTCGAGCCCTGCCAGCGAAGCGGCCCCGGTTTCGCCCGCGACGATGCCGATCGACGCGAGGTCGCGCATCGCGGTGCGGGCAGCCTCGTCGTCGACCGCAGTGAACCAGTCAACACCCTTCGACACGAGCGGCCAGGCGATCAACGACGGGGTCCCACAGTTCAGACCAACCATGATCGATTTGTGCGGTCCGGGCACCACGGTGATGTCGCCCGCCTCGGCGGATTCCTGGATGCAGTTCGCGTCGAGGGGCTCGACGCCGACAATCAGCGGGCTGCGTTCGTCGCGCCGATAGTGAGCGACGCCGGCCGCCATGAACGCCCCGACTCCCATCGGCAGCACTGCGGCGTCCGGTCGCTCCATCCCGGAGGCGTCGAGAGCGTCGTCGATCTCTCGGAAGATCGTGCCGTATCCCTCGATCACGCGGCTCGGCGTGTCTTCGTAGCCTTCCCAGGATGTATCCGACACGACGAGACAGCGGTCGGATGCCATTGCGGCCGACTGGGTGACCGCATCGTCGTAGCTGCCGTCGACGATCGTCACCGACGCTCCCTCACGACGGATGGCCTCGATCCGCGACTGCACCATCCCGGCCGGCACGAAGATGTGACAACCGAAGCCCAGGAGTCGAGCCATGAACGCGACGGCGCGTCCGTGATTGCCGTCCGTGGCCGCAGCGAGATCGAAGGGGCGTAGGTGGGCGAGGTTGGCGGCGAGCTCGTTGATGTTGTGCCAGGGTTCGGGTTCGCTCCCGAGGTGGTCAGAGAGCGCCCGGTAAGTGGCCCAGGACGCGCCGAGGATCTTGAACGACGGCAAGCCCATTCGCTGGGTCTCGGCTTTGATCACGAGTCTGCCGAGGCCGAGCCGCTCGGCAAGTGTCGGTGCGTTGAAGAGCAGCGTCGGTGCGTAAGCGGGCATCCGGTGATGAAATGCCGCCAAGCTCGGATCGGGGGCGCCCCCGAGCAAGGGGCTGCGCAGCCGGTTCCTGGTGATGCGTGCTGTCATGGGTCCTCGCTTGCGAACGTTCCGATGATCGTGCCGTAAGTTCGGCAGGAATCGGTAGGAATCCGTGGAGTCTCCCTGGCTAGTGGCGCGTCCGCCAGCGCGCTCGGTTCGATGCTCAGTTCGCCACGGCGATCCGCGTCACCGTCTCCAGGTCGAAGGTTGCAGGACCGGGTGGGGTGAGCGCGCTGCCGGCCACGAACAGGTCGCTGCCCAGCGCGATCCCGCCGAGCGCTTGGTCCCAGGAGTCACCAAACCGCAGGGCCCAAACCGGCGTTCCATCGCCGTGCAATCGGGCGATGAAGGCGTCGAGGCCGCCCGCGCTGACCAGCGTTTTGTCGCCGAGCACGAGCGTGTCGCGGAACCCCCCGGCCAGGTACACGTCACCGGCTTCCGTCAGCGCGACCGCAGCGCTGGCGGCGCCGAGCTCGCGCTGCCACGACCCAGTTCCATCGGACTCGAAAGCGAACAGGCTCAGGCCGGGACAGCGCCCGGTCGCGAGCGCGTGCGTTCCGCGCACGGCAAGCTGCTCGAACTCGCAGGAGGTGTCGAGCACTGCCGCGCCCAGATAGTCACCGGAAGGACCGATGCGTGCGACGAAAGGGGCTCCGGCGTCCGAGCTCGGTCCCACGCTCTCGCCGTCGAGGGTTGCCGAGCCCTTGACGAAGCCGAGCACGACACTGGTCTCGGCCGCCGCCATGCCCACCGCCTTCACGCGCACCTGACCCAGGCCCGAGGCGGAGAGCACACGCACGAACAGCGGCGCGCCGCTCGCATCGAAGCGCGCGACGACGGCCTGGTTGAGGCCGACTTCGAGGGGACCTTGTCCCAAGTCGACTTGGCCTGCCGCGTTCACCCCGACCAGCGCGCCGCCGCTGCCGTCACCCGCGATGGCAGCGTTGCTCAGCGCTCCTCCCACGACGCGCGCGAAGGTCGCGCCCCCGGTTTCGTCGATCGCCGCGACGAAGGTGGGCGCGGCGGGGGACGGCGACGCGGCGCTGCTCAGCGACACGCCGCCACCGAAATCCGTGGTGCCGCCAGCGACGCCGGCCAGCGCCAAGCCCGTGGATGCGTGAGCGGTCTGGAACGAATCGTCGCCGTAGCGACGACTCCACACCGGCTTCCCGTCGGCCGCGGCGAGTCGCGTTGCCCAAGCGTCGTTGTTGGCGCTGGCGGCCTCGGGCGCTCCGAACAAAG
>CAVQUB010000027.1:0-144117 GCA_963716725.1 uncultured delta proteobacterium | reverse complement strand
AATCACCGAGATCGGCGTAGCGCCGTACGAAGCGCGGCAGCGGCCCGAACGAAAGACCGAGCAGGTCGGCCCACACCAGCACCTGCCCGTCGCACGCGGCGCCGGCGCCGATGCCGATGGTCGGTATCGCGAGCCGCCGTGTCACGAGCGCCGCGACCGCCGCCGGGATCGCCTCGAGGACGAGCAGGAACGCTCCAGCCCGCTCGAGCGCCTCGGCATCGGCGACCAGCGTGACGGCCTCGCCGACCTGTCGCGCCTGGACGCGGTAGCCGCCAAGGCTGTGCACCGACTGGGGGGTCAGGCCGAGGTGGCCGACCACCGGAACGCCGGCGCGAACGATCGCCGCGACCTCCTGTGGCCGCGCGCCCTCGAGCTTGACCGCCCTGGCGCCTCCCTCCGCGACCAGCCGGCAGGCGTTGCGGACGGCTTCCGCGATCGCGGCCTGAAACGAGCCGAACGGCATGTCGGCAACCAGCAAGGCGCGGCGGACACCGGCGCTCACCGCTCGGGTGTGGTGGATCATCTCGTGCACTGTCACCGACACTGTGTCGGCGCGCCCGAGCGCCGCCATGGCCAGCGAGTCGCCGACCAGCACGAGATCGACCCCGGCCTCGTCCGCGAGGCGTCCCGACGGCTCGTCGGTCGCCGTCACCATGACGAGTCGGCGCTGCCCCTTGCTCGCCAGCACCTCCGGTACCGTCACCGGTTGGGTCGGACGTCGCCGACCTGGCGGCGCCGCGAGCCCCGAGCCCCGAACCCCGAGCCCCGAGGCCTGCCGGCGAGCCGGCCTCCCGTTGCCTCTTGCCTGATGCCTGTTGCCTGCTTCTTCCATTGGTCCCTCCGGGCCGACGGATCCGTGCCGGGGGCCGTCGTCGTCGTCGCCGATCGGCGCGTCCCATCTTCGGCGGCGGGCCTAGGGTCAGCCCGTCTCGGTCCGTTCAGCCGGATCCGAGCGGTACGTACACCTGCGTCCCCTTGCGGGCCCGCGAGATCTGCTCCACCAGGTTATCGAAGTCGTCGGAGTTGTTGACGAAGTCGATCGTCGTCGGTGTTCACCACCAGCAGCGGGGTCTCCGCTGTAGCGGTAGAAGAAGGCGTTGTAGGCGTCCTTGAGCCGCGCAGGTAGTCGGGGTCGAGATTGCCGCTCGAACTCGCGGCCGCGCATGCGGATGCGCCTCAGACAGGTGTCGACGCTTCCCTCCAGGTACACCACGAGGTCGGGCCGCGGGAGGCGCTGGGTGAGCAGGCTGTAGAGACGATCGTAGAGACGGAACTCCTCGTCCGAGAGGTTGAGCCGGGCGAAGATGCGATCCTTTGGCCATGTGTAGTCGGCCACCACGAGCGGGTGAAGAGCTCGCGCTGGGCGATCTCGGCGTGCTGCTGGTGGCGCGAGAGCAGGAAGAAGATCTGCACCTGGAAGGCCGCCCCGGCCTTGCCCCTGTAGAAAGGGTCGAGGAACGGGTTGGCGACGTCCTCGAGGATCTTCACACCCTCGAAACGGGCAGCGAGCAGCTCGACCAGCGACGTCTTGCCGACGCCGATCGGCCCCTCCACGGCGATGTGCCGCGCCGCCAGCTGTGATGCGCTCATGGAGCACGCATCATATCAAGGACGTAACGCAGTCCCAGCATGACCAGGCCGAAAGGGCGCCGTTGGCGGTGAAGAAGGCAGTGTCGAGCCGGTCGAGCCGGCCGGGCGCGACCAGCGAGTGCTGCCACATGAGCAGACCTGTGGCCGCGACGACGGCGAGCCACAGGCCCGGGCCGGCGGCGACCAACAGGGCGAAGGCCGCAAAGCCGACCGCCGCACCCACGTGGAACAGCCGCGCGACGGTGATCGCCCGCGTGCTGCCCAGCCGCACCGGGAGCGACTGGAGGCCCGCGCGGCGGTCGAACTCCTCGTCCTGGAGTGAGTACAGCACATCGAACCCCGCCACCCAGAGGGTCACCGCCGCGGCGAGGAGGATCGGCGTCGGTGACACGCTGCCGCGCACCGCCAGCCAGGCGCCGAGCGGCGCGAGGCCGAGAGAGACGCCCAGCCACAGGTGTGAGAGCGACGTCCAGCGCTTGGTCGACGAGTAGGCCAGGATCCACGCCAGGGCCAGCGGCGAGAGCGCCAGGCACAGCGGGTTGAGCTGCGCCGGCCGCCACGAGCAGCATGGCGCTGCCGGCCAGTACCAGCCCCCAGGCAAAGCGGCGTGACACGCGACCGGCGGGCAGGTGGCGCGTCGCGGTGCGCGGGTTGGTCGCGTCGATGCGATGGTCGGCGAGGCGGTTGAAGGCCATCGCTGCGGTCCTCCCGCCCACCATCGCCACCACGATCCAGGTCAGCGTCGTCCAGCGGGGAATCCCTCCGGCCGCCGCCAGCAGGGCGATCAAGGCGAAGGGCAGGGCGAACAGGGTGTGAGAGAAGCGTACCAGCTCGCCGGCCGTGCGGAGGCTGCCGAGCGGGGTCACGCGTCGGCGCGCCAGCGCAGGTCGGGCCGCTCGACCGGCAGCGAAAGGAGGTCGAAAAGCCGCAGGCAGTAGTGGTCGACGAAGCGCTCCATCTCGTCGCTGCCGAGATAGAAGGCTGGAATCGGTGGCACTACCACGGCGCCGGCGTGGGTGAGCTTGAGAAGCGCCTCCAGGTGGATCGCCGACAGGGGCGTTTCGCGGAAGCCGAGCAGCAGCGGCCAGCGCTGCTTGAGAGCGATGTCGGCAACCCGCTGGCCGAGCCCGCGCGAGACCCCGGCCGCAATCGAGCCTGCGGTGCCGGCCGAGCAGGGCAGCACGACGACCCCGGCCAACCTACGGGAGCCCGAGGCGATCGGCGCGTTGAGGTCGCCTTCGGCCCAGGTGGCGAGCTTGCCGCGGTTCGCTTCGGCGACCGCCAGCCCGGCCACGAACCCGCGCGGGGTGGCGCGATCGCCTCCGAGTTCGTCGGCGATCACCAGGCGAGCGCCGTCGGACAGCACTACGTGCAAGCGATCCACGCGTTCATGCTCGGTCGCCATCTCGGCGAAGCGTGCGGCGAGGCGAGTACCGCTCGCCCCGGTCACGATCAGCGCCAGCTCAGTTCCCATCCGTCCCTCCGACGGCGGTGCGCCATTTCCAGCCGCGACCGCCCCTGCTCGGTGAAACGTCGAACCAGCCCGAAACCCTCCCGTCGGTAGAGGTGAACGGCGCCGAGGTTGTCGGCGTCGACGTCGAGAGACAGCCAGCGGGCACCGACGACGCGGGCGCGCACCAGCGCCTCGCGCACCAGCAGCGTGCCAAGGCCGCGGGTGCGGCTGGCGGGATGCACCGCGATGGAAGCGAGCGCTGCCTCCGGCGGCCAGGCGAGCAGCACCAGTGGCTGCATCGATGCCGCGGTCGCGTCGCACCACCAGCGTCGTCCAGGCCGGATCGCAGACCACCTCGACCCAGGCCCGGGGCGACCAGGCCGGCGCCCGAAACAGACGGGTCGAGCTCGACCAGGGCGGCCAGATCTGCGGGGTGCGCTGCCTCGATGCGCGGCGCGCGCCCGCCAGCGACCCTGCCGGGTGTCAAAGGTCTTTGGCACCGTGGACGCCCGGCTGCTCCGTTGTCACCCCACCGCATCGCAAGCGTAGTTTACCCCCTGCGCCTCGTCCCGGATTCGTGAGAGCACGCCAAGATAATTTATCTCAGATATTTACGACAAGAACACCAACCTGGCACGGAGCCCGCACTGCTGCCTGACGGGACGAGCGGGTCGCACAGGCCACCGCGAGCGCGCGTAGCGGGACCGGACGAACCCGGGCTCGATCACCAGGGAGGACGGCATGATCGCAAGGACGGTTCTGACACTGGCACTGGCAGCGGCTCTCGCGGGCGAGGCGCTCGCGGCCGAGCCCGCGGCCACACCGCGGATCAACATCAACACCGCCACCGCGGGGCAGCTCCAGTTGCTGCCGCGCGTGGGGCCGGCGCTGGCGGCGCGCATCATCGAGTTTCGCACCGCCAACGGCCCGTACAAGGCAGCGGAGGAGCTGATGCGCGTCAAGGGCATCGGCGAGAAGAGCTTCACGCTGCTCGAGCCGTACGTGGTCGTGAAGGGTGAGACGACGCTGGCCGAGAAGCAGCGGGCGCCCCGCACGGTGCCGGAGGCGGTCGCCCCGGCGGCCGACGACGCGGCCGGAGGCAAGGCGGGCAAGCAACGCTAGGGTGGCGTCGCAGTCTTCTCGACCAACTCTGAACCAGCAGCATACAATTGGAGGAGGCGTGGACGGCATGGGGGCGGCGCGAGCCGCCCCTGTGACCTTCTGTCGGCGCAAGGGGATCAGAGCGGGACGCGGCGGTCGGGGAGCACGAGCGTGTCGGCGAGCGCCTCGCCGGCGCCGATCGCAACCGGGCCGACGACCACGCACCGCTCGAGACGGGCGCCGGTTCCCACCCTGGCGCCGGCGATCAGCACCGAGTCGCCCACCCGCGCCGCGCTCGCGACCGCACACGCCGCGGCGACCGCGGAGCGCCGCACGAGCGCGTCGGCAGCGACACTGGCGCTCGGGTGGATCCACGAGGTCGCGCCCTCAAGCTGGTCGAGCACGAGATCGTGGTACGCGGCGGGGGTGCCGGCCTCGCGCCAGCAGCCGGTGACGATCACGCCGCGCAGCAGGGAGCGCTCCTGCGCCGCCAGCCACACCGGCCGCCACTCCGCGGGAGGCGCCGGGAGCGCGGCGACGGCACCGGCGCCGAGCAGTTGAAAACCGGTGAACAGGTACGGCGTGCGGTCCGGCCGCGCGCCGGCCGGGAGGAACGCGGCAACCCGACCGTCATCGTCGAGCAGCACCGAGGACCATCGCGCGGGGTCCGGATGCGCGGTCAGGGCGAGCACGATGGAGTCCTCGCCGAGAGCGACGCGCAAGGGCGCGAGATCGAGCTCGGCCCAGACGTCGGCGTTGGCGACCAGCAGCGACCCGTCGCCGAGCAGCGCCCGCGCCGCCGCCACGCCGCCGGCGCCACCGAGCAAGGCAGCCTCGCGGGAGAGCAGGACCTTTGCGCCGCCGCCCGAGGCGCCGCGCAGCGCCGCCTCGACCTGCTCCGGGTGGCGGTGGAGGTTGGCGGCGATGCGGACGCAGCCGAAGGCGCGCTGGTGCGCGAGGGAGCTGGCCAGCAGCGGCCGGCCGAGCACGTCGAGCGCCGGCTTGGCGATCCACGAGGAGAGCGGCTCCATCCGCGAGCCGTGCCCGGCGGCGAGCAGCATCCCGTTCATTGCGAGCCTCGGCCTGCACCTCGCACCACGGACCGAAGCACTCCCCATGAGCCTTCGGCGCACCCCTTCCCGAGGTAGTCACTATCACTGCGAGGAGGCCGGAGGCCGACGAAGCGGTCTCCCCCGGCCGAGGGAGACCGCTTCGCCATCCGGCCCGCCTTTGGCGGACCGGCCTCCTCCCAATGACCTACCGGCAGTGCTCTCATCCTGAGGAGGCCGTAGGCCGACGAAGGACCGTGCGCGTGACCGGCCGCCTCGCAACGCGACGAGATCCTTCGCTGCGCTCACGTGTCCTGCCGCAGCGGAAGGACCCCGTGGCGCCTGGAGCGCGGCCGGCCGCCCTCGCAACGCGACGAGATCCTTCGCTGCGCTCACGTGTCCTGCCGCAGGCAGGGGGATGACACTTCTTTTCGACAGCTTCGAGTCCATCAACCAAGTCACCGCCCGAGATCGGGCGTGGCACTGCTCGCAGTCTCCGCTGGATCCCATTCGTCCTTACCTGTCTTCGCCGGCATCGGGACCGAAGACCATGTCGGCGGGGGCGTCGGGGTGGCTCGTGCGATAGGCCTCCCAGAGAGCGAGATAGCTGCCGGGCACCGCTGCGCCGGGGTCGAGGCCGACAGCGGCCGCAACACCCGGGATCGCGCCGGGCGGGCCTTCGAGCTCGACGAAGCAGCCCATCGGCGTCAGGTCGAGGGTCACCGCGATACCGCCGAGCAGCCACAGCTCGCGCCGTTTCTGATAGCGGCGGACGGGTGTGAAGCCGAGCGCGGCGAGCGTCTGCAGGACGGCGCCGGTGTCGCCGATCGTG
Source organism: uncultured delta proteobacterium (assembly GCA_963716725.1). GTDB lineage: Bacteria > Myxococcota_A > Polyangia > Polyangiales > Polyangiaceae > JADJKB01. The sequence goes on along the minus strand of CAVQUB010000027.1, from coordinate 138,092 downwards.
GTCTCCAACTCCTCGCGCGTCTTCACGCCGGCGGAGAAACGCGCCGGTCCCTTGTAGGTGAGATACGACGCATCACCCCAGCGCCGTACTCGCAGCAGGCAGCCGCCGGCCGCGACGCTGCGCTCGCGGTCGTCGAGCACCCAGTTGTCCTCGAGCGTCGCGTCGTGGCGCAGGGTGGCGCCGGACTCCCGCAGCCGGGCCCGCACCGCATCCAGGGAGGAGACCGGCACCTTGATCTCGTGCTCGAGCGCCATGGTCGTTAGTATAGGCACGTGCACGCCATCGTTCTCGGAACCGCCGGTCACATCGACCACGGCAAGACGTCGCTGGTGGCGGCGCTGACCGGGGTCGACTGCGATCGGCTGCCAGAGGAGAAGCGGCGCGGCATCACCTCGTGCTCGGCTTCGCTCCCGATGGCCGACCCGCGCGGCGAGATGGAGATCTCGTTCGTCGACGTGCCGGGGCACGAGCGCCTGGTGCACACGATGATCGCCGGCGCCGGCGGCAGTCGACCGCGCGCTCCTGGTTGTGGCGGCGGACGAGGGGGTGATGCCGCAGACGCGCGAGCACCTCGACGTGCTCGACCTGCTCGGCGTCCGCCGGCGGCGTCGTGGCGCTCACCAAGGCGGACCTGGTCGGACACCGATCCGCTGGCGCGGCGCACCGACGAGCTGCGCGAGGCGCTCGCGGGCGGACCGTTCGACGGGGCGCCGGTCGTGGCGTGCTCGGCACGCAGCGGCACCGGGATTCGAGAGCTGCGCGAGGCGGTGCTGACGGCGGGCGCGCGCGGTGCGGCGCGAGGTCGAGGAGGCGCGCCCCTTCCGCTGGCCTTCGACCGCGTCTTCACCCTGGCCGGCGCCGGCACCGTGGTGACCGGGACCGTGCGCTGGGGCCGGGTCCAGGCCGGCGACGAGGTGATCGCGCTGCCCGCGGCGACGGCCGGTGCGGGTGCGCGGCGTGCAGGTCCACGGCGAGGCTCGCCCGGACGAGGCCGAGCGTCGGCGAGCGGGTCGCGCTACGACTTGCCGGCGCCGCCGTCGACGAGCTACCGCGCGGCGACCAACTCCTCGGCGCGGACCCTGGGAGGCCAGCGCGCGGTCTGGCGGTGACGCTACCCTTGCTGCCCGGCGCCAGCGCTCGCCGAGGGCGACGACGGTTTGGCTCCACCTGCTGGCGGGGCGGGTGCCGGGCGCGGATCGAGCGGCTGTACCCCCGGCCGTCTGCGGCAGGTCAGCCGGCGGCCGCTGGCGATCGTCCGGCTAGCCCGCCACTGCTCGCCTTCCCCGGCGACCGGGTCGTCGTTGCGCCGGTGTCTCCCCGCTCGCCCCTGTCGGCGGAGACGGTGCTCGACCCGTTTCCGCCGGTTTCGCTGCGACGACGCGACGCAGCCCGGCTCGCCGAGCCTCCCGGATCCGCGTGCCGATCTCGCCGACGGCGCTCGCTCGTCTGGGTCGCCGAGGAGGCGCGGCCGGCATCGACCAACACCGCCTGGCCGGCGCCTCGGCCTCGCCCCGGCCGCCCTCGAGGCGCCCCTCGGGGCGGTGGTGTCCTCCGGCCGGCACCTGGTGATGCGCGGAGCGCCGCCCGTGTTCGTCGCCGCGCCGCCGCGAAGGAGATCGAGGACGAGGCGCGCGCCGCGCTCGAGACGGCCGGCGGCGTCGGCCTGCCGATCGGCGGAGCTGCTGGCGCGGGTGCTGCCGGCTGGCCCGCTGCGGGTGCGCGAGTTCTATCCTCGAGCGGTTCCGCGGCGGGGGCTGCTGCGCGAGCTCGGGGGCCGTGCAGTGGCGGCGAACCTCGGCCCGGTGGAGGACCCGCTCGCCGCCGCCGTCGAGCGGGCCTACCGAGAGGCGCGCTTCGCGGCGCCCTCGCCGGAGGAGACGGCGCTTCGACTCGGCGCCAAGCCCAAGGCGGTCGCGGGCATCGTCCGTTTTCTCATCGACGGCGGTCGGTTGGTTCGGATCGGCGGTAAGTGGGTGCTCTCCCGCGAGGTGGTGGACGAGGTCGCGGCCTCGGTGCGGAGCTGGGGGGTGGAACGCTTCGACGTGGCCCAGTTCAAGGAGCGGTTCGGCCTCACCCGCAAGCTGGCGATCCCGCTGCTGGAGTGGCTCGACTCCAACCGCGTCACCCGTCGCGAGGGCGACTCCCGGCGGGTGTTGCCGCCACGGAGCTGAGCCGGCAGGTTCCCGGTGCCGGCCTCAGGGCGTGATGTAGGGGTACGGCTCGGCGGCTCAGGCGCAGTGCCTCACTGCGCAGCGTGCCGATCTCGACCTCGATCCGGCGTCGAGAGCCCAACGACGGTCGGTCCGTCGGCGCTTTGGGGGCGGAAGCGCCACTCGGCCAGTGACCGCAGCAGCCACTGGCGCAGTCCGTCGGGACAGCTGACAGAACACCGCCCGAGACAGCGCCCGTCGGAGCCAATCTCGAGCATCAGGCGGACCCCCTGGCGTACGTCGTGACCTCCGACTGTTACGCGAAAGCGCTTGACTGTGGGGAGCTGGTCGAGCTGCTCGACGCGGGTCGTCGGGATCTGCAGGTCGCGCGGCTCGGGCGCCGGCGCCGGCTGAGCGCTCTGGCGCTGGCGGCGCCAGCTGGTCTGGCGGCAGCAGTGCGACACGCACGATCTTGCCGCCGTCGATGCGTCCGCTGAGGTCCACGGAGACGGCGAGCCCAGGTGGGAACCGTCGCGCCGAGAAGGCGGCCGGCGGGTGAAGGCGGTCTCGGCAAGGCTCTCCTGCAGGTCGGGCGCCAGCCCGGGCAGCGGCAGCCGGGTGAAGACGACGCGGCGGCAGGTACCGTACGCGTCAACGTACGCGGCGGCCTCGGCGGTGACGGCGACGTCGAGGCGATCGGCGAGCGGTGTCTCGAGCGCGACCGGCTGCACGGTCAGCGGCACCGCGAACGGGTTGGTGGCCGGCACCCTCGGCAGCTCGATCGGCACCGGCACTGGGAGATCGACCCGCGTTTCCCAGGGCTTCTGTGCCGCCAGGGGGGTGGCCAGGAGGAAGCAGCAGACGACCAGGCACGTGCGACTGCATCGGCCGATGTCAGCCTGGACTCTTCATGACGGGGTGAGGCTACCCTTTGCCGCAGCCCACGACGGGCCGTGGCCGATGTCGACGCGCAGCGGCACGCGCAGCTCCGCCACCGATTCCATCGCCGTGCGGAGCGCGGCGGCGGCTGCCCCGTCCGCTGCGGCGGGGCTCCTCGAGCACCAGCTCGTCGTGGACCTGGAGCAGCATCCGGGCCGGCTGGCGCGCGCGTCGAGCCGCTCGTGGATCGGCGGATCATGGCCAGCTTCATGAGGTCCGCCGCGGTGCCCTGGATCGGTGCGTTGATCGCCTGTCGCTCCGCGTTGCCGCGCAGGTTGCGCGTTTCTGACGCGTCGAGGCCCGAGATCCAGCGCACGCGACCGAACAGGGTGCGTCACCTTGCCGGTCCTGCGCGCCTCCTCCGTGACCCCGTCGAGGTACGTCGCGCACCCGCGGCAGGCGGGCGAAGTAGCGCGTCGATGAACTGCTGAGCCTCGGCCGGCGGGATGCCGAGCTCGCGTCCCAGGGCGAAGGCGCTCATACCGTAGATCAAGCCGAAGTTGACGGTCTTGGCGGCGCGCCGCTGGTCGTCGCCGACCAGCTCGGGCGCGACGCCGAAGCACCAGCGCCGCGGTGGCGCGGTGGATGTCCTCGCCGCGGGCGAACGCCTCGATCAGCGCCGGCTCCTCGGCGAGGTGAGCGAGCACCCGCAGCTCGATCTGCGAGTAGTCGGCGGCCAGACCAGCTCCAGCCCGGCGGCGGCGACGAAGGCGCCGCGGACCTCGCGTCCGAGCGCGGTGCGGATCGGGATGTTCTGCAGGTTCGGGTCCGAGGACGACAGCCGCCCGGTCGCCGCGACCGCCTGGTTGAAGCGGGTGTGGATGCGGCCGTCGTCGGCGACCTGGCGCGGCAGCGCGTCGACGTAGGTGGACTTGAGCTTGGTCTGCTCGCGGTACTCGAGGATCAGCGCCGGCAGCCGGTGGCCCGCGGGCGGCGAGCTCTGCGAGCGACGTCGGCGTCGGTCGAGGGCGCGCTTGGTCTTGGCGGTCTTGCCGCAGCACCGGCAGGCCGCGGCGCTCGAACAGGACCTCCGCGAGCTGCTGCGGCGAGTTGATGTTGAACTCGCCGCGCGCCCTCGTCGTGGATGTCGCGCTCGAGCCCGGCGAGCGAGCGCCGAGTCTGGCCGAGAGGTCGGCGAGGACGGCACTGTCCACGCGGATGCCGTGGCGCTCCATGGCCTCGAGCACCGGCACGAGGGGCAGCTCGATCGTCGTGAACACGTCTGTCAGGGATTCGCCTCGAGCCCCGCCGCGAGGCCCGGGGCGATGCCCGCGACCGCCGCGGCTGTCGCGGCGGCTCGCTCGTCGGCTGGATCGGCGACGCCCAGACGCCGGCATAGCGCGGTCAGCGAGACGCTCTCGCCGGGGGCGAGAAGATAGCCGGCGAGCATCGTGTCGCGCGGATCCTTCGGGCGCGACGCCCCGCGTCGCGGAGGCGCGAGAGCAGCGCCTTGGCGTCGTGGCACCAGATGCCGCCGAGACGGTGCGCGCAGCGCTGCCGCGGCGGCTGGCCTCGGGCGGCCACGATATCGTCAGACGCCGCTCGCCACCGCGACTCGCCGCCCGCCAGGCGACGCCACGGCGGCGGCGCGTCGAGCAGCGCCGTCCTTCTCGGCTCGACCGTTCCGAGGTGGTCGGTAGCGACCTCCCGGTGCTCGCCGCGGCGGTGGCCTGTGGCCGTGCCCAGCTCCGCGAGCAGCGAGTCGAAACCGAGCCGGCGATAGAGCTCGGCGAGCCCTCGCGGTCCGGCTCGCCGCGACGAGCTCGTCGACCGTGGCCGGCAGCTCGACGTCGTCGTGGATCGGACCAGGCGCTGCGCGAGAGCTCGACCTCCTGGCGGTTGCTCGGCGAGGGCCTTGCGCGCCCGCGGCGGCGTCGACCTCGTCGAGGTGCTCGTAGATCGCCGCGACCGGCCCCAGCTGCGCGATCAGCTCCTTCGCCCCCTTCTCGCCGATGCCAGGGCAGCCGGGTACGTTGTCGGAGGCTGTCGCCCATCAGGGCGAGGACCTCGATGACCTGGCCCGGCGGCACGCCGAACACCTCCGGCACGCCGGCCTCGTCGAGCAGCCGCTCGGCGTCGTGTGCCACATGCGTGACGCGGGGGTCGCGCGACGAGCTGCATCAGGTCCTTGTCGGCGGAGGCGATGACCACCTCGATCCCGGCGCCGGCAGCGCGCGCGGCGAGCGTGCCGATGACGTCGTCGGCCTCGACGTCCGCCTCGAGAGCACGCGCGACCCCGAGCAGGCGCACCGCCTCCTGGGTCAGAGGCACCTGCACCCGGAGGTCGTCGGGCATCGGCGCCCGCTGCGCCTTGTAGCGCTCGTCGATGCGCGTGCGGAACGTCTCGCCGGGCGACGTCGAAGGCGACGCCGACGTGGGTCGGCGCGAGATCGCGCAGCAGCTTGTGGTGCATGCGCAGGAAGCCGTAGGCGGCGCCGGTCGGCGTGCCGTCCGGCGCCGAGAGTGCCGTGCGAATCGCGTAGAACGCGCGGTACAGGTTCGAGTGACCGTCGACCAGCAGCAACCGAGGCATGCCAGAACGGTAGCACGCGAAGGCAAGGCGAAAGGCGACAGGCGAAGAAGCACCGCTCCAGAGTTGCAACGCGGTGAGCGAAGGCAGACCAGCCGGTGGCGCGCGCAGCGCGTGCCTTGGCGCCGAAAGACGCCGCGCCGCGCGCCCAATGGCGCGGCGCGCGGTGCCAGTGGTAACGATCTGCCAGCGGCCGCCCGCAGCCACCCGGACCGCCAATCCAAGCACCGCCAGCGCTTTATGCACGGAGCGGCCGATCGTTAGCGCTGGCGCCGAACGGGGCTTTGGCCGCCGCAGAAACAGCGCTCCATCCCTGCAGCGCCGCGAGCGTAGGCAGACCAGCCGGTAGCGCGCGCAGCGCGTGCCTTGGCGCCGAAAGACGCCGCGCCGCGCGCCCAATGGCGCGGCGCGCGGTGCCAGTGGTAACGATCTGCCAGCGGCCGCCCGCAGCCACCCGGACCGCCAATCCAAGCACCGCCAGCGCTTTATGCACGGAGCGGCCGATCGTTAGCGCTGGCACCGAACGGAAGCTTTGGCCGCCGCAAACGGAAGCTCTGGCCGCCGCAGAAGCTATGCTCCAATTCCGCAGCGCGATCGAACATGCGCGTAGTACCCTCCCTCCGTGCTCACCAACGCCGAGCTCGCGGACGCACTGTTCTCGCTCGCCGAGAGCCATCCGCCCGGTGACGAGCGGATCGCGCTGCTGCGCGCCGCCTACGCGGTGTTCGATCACCCGCGCGAGCTCTCGGGGTCGCGGCGGCTGCCGGACACGGTGCCGCTCGACGTCCTGCCCACGGTGACGATGCTCAAGGGCGCGGCGGGCGTCGATGCTCTTGCCGCCGTCGTGCAGCGCCTGGCGGGTCCGCGCGAGATGCGCGGTCAGCCCACGCGCGAGGGTTTCCTCTCCGCCGCGCTGGCGGCGCAGGTCGTCGCCGCGGCGCCGGGCCTCGACGTCCGCCAGCTCCGCGGCGCGGTGCACTGGCACACGCGCTCCTCCGACGGCGCCGCGCCGCTCGAGACGATGGCGCGCGCCTGCCAGCGGCGCGGCGCCTCGTGGGCGATCGTCGCCGACCACACCCGCGGCCTGGCGTGCGTCAACGGTCTCGACGGCGAGGGGATCGCGTTGCAGCGGCGCGCCGTGGCGGGTGGAACCGCCGGCACGGCGAGGACCTGGTGCTGATGCAGGGTCTGGAGGTCGAGATCCTCGAGGACGGCACCCTCGATCTCCCGCGTCCGGCGCGCTCAGGGGTCGTGCTGATCGCGGCGATCCACACCGGGCTCGCCGAGCGCCACGACCAGACCTCCCGCCTGCTGCGGGCCCTCGACGAGCCCGGCGTGTGGGCGCTCGCCCACCCGCAGGGGCGCCTGTTCAACCGGCGGGGCGGGGTACGCGCCAACTGGGAGGTGGTGTTCCGCGCCGCCGCCGATCGCAGGCGTGCTGCTCGAGGTCAACGGCTTCCCGCGCCGCCAGGACCTCGACCCGACGCTGCTCGCCCTCGCGCGCGAGGCCGGGTGCTCGTTCGTGCTCGCCTCCGACGCGCACCACCCGCGCCACCTCGCGTTCGACGCCACCGCGGTGGCGCTCGCGGCCGTCGCCGCCGTGCCGCGCGAGCGCATCGTCAACTTCGAGAAGCTCGACAACCTCCTTCCACCCGAATCTCCTTGACTGGTACTCGCTCACAGTTGCGGCAAGCGCGCAGGTCAGTCGCTCGTTGACGCTCTGGACCCACCCACTTGACAACCGCGGCTAGGGGGGGGGAGTATTCGCAGCAAGGAGGCTCATCATGAGGAAGACCTTTCTTGGACGCGTTGGTATTGTCGTTTTCGCGTTGACCTTGCTTGTCACTTCGCAACCTCTCGGAGCCAGTTACTGCGACTGCGAGAAATGCGAAGGGGGAATTCTCTTCGCGGACTGTGTAGATGTGTTCTGGGAGGAGATGGGGAACTGCGACTGCCGCGAGACGGGGATTCCCATTCTCCACAACGAAGGCGACTGCGTGATGATGGCCGAGTTCTGCGAGGTTATTATCGTGCGGTAAGACTGCAACCAGGGGCGAGCCGATTCACCGCGCGAATTCTCATTGGTGAGTTGAGTCTCTTGATGCGGCCGGCGATGCACCAATAGACTGGGGGTAATCGTGCTTTTTGGAAGCGGTCTGATCGCTGCAGTGGCCGCTGCGGCGACCAGCCCAATCCAGGTCGACGTGCAGCTCAGGTTCTTTGATCTGACGCGAGCCGGAGTCGAGCAGACCTGCCATGTGACAGCGGTCCCCATAGGCGGACGGGGGCCGTTGACCGCAGGGACTCTCACAACGCGGCATTCCGTGCCCGAAGCTTCCAGGTTCCGTTGAGTTCGCATTGGACCAGGGAATTGTCTGGGAGCTCAGCGTTGAAGCCGAGTCCTACTGGGCTGAGTCTACGACGGTATTCGTTGATGCTCGCCCGCCGACGGTTCAGATACTCCTTTGGCCCGTGGCCATGCTTACCGGGAAGCTCATTGTGCCGCAGTCGGAGCAGCCCCCCACGGTCCTCACCGCGCGGTTTCAACCCTCGGTACTGAGCGCCGCGACGCCTACCAGGGTCATCGGCGCTCAGCCCGTCGGGAAGCCTAGCGGAGAGGTTGCTTGTCCGGTCGAAGCCCTACGCTTCACGTGCACCGTGCCTGCGAGTTCACTCGACCTCCGCCTTCGCGCACCGACCTTCGTATCGCGGTACCTATGGGACGAGGTTCTTGCCGGTGGCGTGTCTCGAGACCTGGGGACATGGACGCTTGTTCCTCGGGGCGGAGGTTGCAGGCAAGGTGGTCATCGGTGAGACCGGCCTGCCGGCGCTAGGCGCGCAGGTGATTGTAACGCCGTCACTTGCAATCGCGCCAAGGAAGGACGAGGTGGCGCGCCGCAGAAGTCTGAACCTGACCGCGACCACGGATGAGCATGGCCACTTCGTAGTCAATGGTCTGGAACCGGGAAGTTACGAAATCAAGGTGACCGCGTCGGGCTTCGCAACGGCGACCATGAGCTCCGTGACCGTTGTCGAACGATCCCTGACGGAGTTGAGGCATGCGATCTCCCTCCAGCGTCCTTTGGCGCTCAATGTGGCTGTTGCGCCGCCCCAAGACCCGGCGGGGCACCCCTGGACTCTGGAGCTTAAAGAAGCGGGGATCGCCCCGGGAGTCTGGCAGTCTCGTTTTCGAGCCACAGTTTCCGACGCTGGCTCAGTAAGTTGTCCCGACTTGCCTCCTGGAACGTATCGCGCTGCCCTCTACGATAGCGCCGGCATGACGATGTTGATGCAGAAGCATGAGTTGAACGAATCGACGACGCGACTGGAATTGAGCGTTGCGAGTCTACTAGTGACTGGCGTCGTAAAGGTCGGCGAGCGCCCACTCCAGGCTCGTCTGACCTTTATGAAGTCCGACTCCGGCGCGCGGGTCGAGGTGCACTCAGACGAGGCGGGAGAGTTCTTCTCTAACCTACCTGGCGACGGCGTTTGGTCTGTTCGAGTGACCTCGTCCAGCCCCACGGTCAAACGCGTCGTGCGCAATGTCCGCATCGCGGCGGACGAGTCCGGTGCGGCAACAGTGGAGCTTGTTCTGCCGGCCACGATGATCGAGGGAAGCGTCGTCAAGGCAGGCAAGATGCCCGTTGCCGGAGCCGACGTGAGAGTGGTGCAGCCGAGAAACTGGTCGGACAATTCGCAGACGACCACCGACAGTGATGGGCGCTTCTCCATAGGGGCTGCTGCAGAGGGGAGACTGGAGGTATACGCTCAGCATCATGACCAAGACGGCACCTGGACCTCGGAGCGTGTGCCGGTACAAGTCACCGAAAGCCAGACGCCCCCTCCGATCATCCTGCTTCTGCACCCGGACAACGAGCTTACGGGGCGGGTCCTGTCGCACCTGGGCCAGGGAGTGCCGCGAGCCGTCGTCTATGCTTACTCGACGGACTTTCAGGAGGCGTTGGCGAGGCCGCTGGAGCAGACCGTCACGGATGCTTCCGGTGCCTTCAGGCTTAGAACGCCCATGGGCGTTAGCAGTGTCTACGTGACCGTGTTCGCTCCTGGATTTTCTCTTCGCGCGTTCCGGCGCGTGGTATCGGAGCGTACCCCAATGGAGGTTCGTGTAGAACCATTTGGCGGCTCACTCGTGCTGGATCTCGGCGCTGTATTCGATAGCTTGGCCGCTGCGTCCACCACCTTCGTGGTCTTTCAGGACGATGCTCTGGTGCCTCAATCACTGATCTTCGGTTGGCTGCGCGCTCAAGGGCTGAGGTCGAGTTTCCCGGAGCCGTTGCTGGTACCAATGATGGCGATGGGGAACTATCGCCTCTGCATGATCGACCTGACCCAGCCTGTTGCAGCAGCGCCGCAGGCTGGGAGCGCCGCTAGCAGTTGTTCTGGCGGCGTACTGGCGCCCGCAGGTTCGCTCACACTTACGGGAGTCCTCAGGAACTGAAACGGGTCGAAGCGCTGGTCGATGCCAGCGCCTGCGGGGCACCCTGCCCTACGCCTCGCGAGCCGCCACGCCCCTCGCCGCCTACTCCATCCCCGCGAACAGGTCGGTCGAGATGTAGCGCTCCGAGGTGGAGGGAACGACGAAGACGACGAGCTTGCCGGCGTTCTCGGGCGCGCGCGGCGATCTCGAGCGCCGCGTGGGCGCGCCGCGCCGGAGGAGATGCCGGCCAGGATGCCCTCCTCGCGGGCCAGGCGGCGGGCCATCGCGAACGCCTCGTCGCTGCTCACCGTCGACGACCTCGTCGATGAAGCGGGTGTCGAGGTTGGCCGGGATGAAGCCGGCGCCGATGCCCTGGATCTTGTGCGGAGCCCGGGCTGGCCGCCCGAGATGACCGGCGAGGTGGATCGGCTCGACCGCGACGATGCGCAGGGCGGGCCTGCGCTCCTTCCAGAGGCGGCCGACGCCGGTCAGCGTGCCGCCGGTGCCGACGCCGGCGACGAAGATGTCCATCGTGCCGTCGGTGTCGCGCCACAGCTCCTCGGCGGTGGTGCGCGCGTGAACGTCGGGGTTGGCCGGGTTCTCGAACTGCTGCGGCATGACCGCGCCGGGGATCTCGTGCGAGCAGCTCGTGGGCGCGGCGGATCGCGCCGCGCATGCCCTCGGCGGCCGGCGTCAGCACCAGCTCGGCGCCGAGCAGCCGCAGCACCTTGCGCCGCTCGATCGACATCGACTCCGGCATCGTGAGGACGCAGCGGTAGCCCCTGGCGGCGGCGACCATGGCGAGCGCCGATGCCGGTGTTGCCCGAGGTCGGCTCGACGATCACCGACGTGCCCGGCTGCAGCCGGTCCGGCCGCTTCCAGCGCCTCGACCATCGCCGACGCCGATGCGGTCCTTGACCGAGTGGGCCGGGTTGAAGAACTCCAGCTTGGCCGCCACGGTGGCGACGCACCCTGCGGTGACGCGGTTGAGCCGCACCAGCGGCGTGTTGCCGATCAGCTCGGTGATGTCTCTGCGATACGCATGATGCCTCCTAGATGGTCCAGTCGTCGTTGCTCTTGTCGCGGCGCTCGATCGCGAGCAGGTCGGCCAGCGTCGTCCGCTCGAGCACGGCCAGCCGAGCGCCGGCGAGCGCGCTCTCGAGCCAGGCCACCGCGGCGCCGCCGGCTCGGTGGGCGGGCGGCACCGGCGCCCCCTCCGCGAGCGTCACCAGCTCGGGCGGCCGTACGAGGCGCACGCCGCCGCGCGGGCCCCTGGTCGTGGCGAGGACTCCGGTGCGGGCGGTGGCCGCCACCAGCCGGCCGAGGAACGGCGCCGGGATGCAGCGGCGGCGGGCGATCTCGGCGGCGGTGAGCGGCTCAGGGTAGGCCGCCGCGATCTCCAGCAGCGCCTCGATCCGGTAGGCGTCGGTCGTATTCACGACATTTATAGTATCAAATATCAGTAATTATTCCAGCCCCGGTTTCCGCGACCTGAGGAGGCCCTTGCCGCGAGCCGAGCGACACCGCCAACTCCATGAAAACAAAAGCGGCCCCGCGAGGGGCCGCAAGGAGATGAACTGAGCGAGCCTACTTGCTCGACCAGCGAAGGAACAGCCCGTAGCGGTCGGCCGAGTAATCAGCGATCGGCAGCAAGGTCTCGTCGTAGTCGCGCGACTCGTACTGGCCGTAGACGCCGATGGCGTCGGTGATCTGGACGTCGAAGCGGGCGTAGGTGCGGTCGAGGTCGAACGGCATGTCGCCCTCGTTACTGTAGCGGCTCGCGCCGGCGTCGATCTTGAAGCGGCCGAGCTTGAGGGAGACGCCGCCGTCGATGCTCTCGCCGTCCTCGGCGTAGATCGAGGGACCGGTGGAGAAATCCTGCGGCGTGCGGAAGATCACGGTCGAGTCGGAGGAGTAGATGTCGTAACCGGCGTGCAGCGTGAACGCCTCCACCGGTGTCACCTCGACGCTGGCCGCGAGGTGCTCGATCTCGGCGTCGTACTGGATCCCGGGGGTCGGGTTGGCGAGGTCGATCCACTCGGCGGTGCCAAGGAAGCGCACCAGGGACCCGAGCTTGACGCCGGCGCGGGCGCGCAGGCGCTCGCGGTCGAGGTAATCGGTGCGGACCAGCGCCCGGTTGGCGTCGTCCTCGAGCCAGTCGACGCCGAGCGTGACCGGGCCGAGGTCGAGATCGGCGCCGGCCGAGAGGCGCTCGATGCTGCGACCGTAGGAGCCGCCCTGGCCGCCCGGCACCACGATCTCGGCGGCTGCCGGGGTGATCGTGACCTCCTGGTCGAGCGAGCCGCCGCCGGCCCAGAGGCGCAGCCACTTCACGGGCCGCACCACCACCTTGCCCTCGGCGAAGTCCTCGTCGCGCTCCCAGGCGGTGTCGGCGGCGAGAAGCGCCGCCACCGTCGCCGGGTCGGCGTTGGAGAAATTCACGGTATCCGAGGTAGTTGGTATAGACCAGCGCGCTGCCCGTGAGCGCACGGTGGCGGAGGAGAAGCCGACGATGACATCGAGCCACGACGTCACCTCGACCTCGACGCGGGCGTTGCCGCGCCAGCCGTTGCTCTCGGCATCGCCGTAGGCGGTGTCCATCGCTCCCTGGAAGAAGCGCTGGAGAGCGAACGACGCGAACTGGCCGCGCGCGGTGAACGTCTCGTCGGTCTCGGAGTCGACGCCGTCGGCGCGGGCGTACGAGCCGACGATGCGCAGCCGGGTGCCGAGGCGTCCGGTGACGAAGGCGTTGGTGAACGGCGCGCTCGCGATCGTGCGGCTGTGACCGGCGAGCAGGCTGGCGGAGATGTCGCGGCCGAGGACGGGGCGGGAGTTGTTGCCGCCCGAGGCGCCTGCTCGAGAGTGTAGTCGTAGCTCGAGTCGCTGCTCCGCCACCCCTGCAGCACCGTGGCGCGCCAGTCGCCGAGCGTGAACGCGAGGCCGACGCGGTACTCGTCGACCGTCTCGTCGAGATCGAGTGCGAGGCCGAACTCGTCCTGGCCGAGGTGGTAGGTCGTCGTGCCGGGGCCCGAGTAGCGCTGTCGCGAGAAGCCGACGAGCGGCGAGACGGTGGCGCCCGGGAGCAGCTCGAGGTCGACGTCGAAGAGTCGCGGCGGCGGTCGAAGGTGTGCTGGCCGGGGATGACGCCCGCTCGCCAGGAACGGGTTGGCATGGGCGGGCAGCGCCGAGAAGACGTCGGCGCGGGAGTAGCTGACGCGCAGCTTGTACGCGCCCGGCGGCTCGCCTCGACGCGGAACCGGGTGTCGGGGCTGGCGCCGATGCCGGCCGCGTCGAGCGGCAGGCGATCGAAGAGGCCGCCCTCGGGCTCGACCAGTAGGAGCTCAGGAAGTCGAGCAGGAAGCCGTCCTTCTCCTTGACCTGGGTACGGAAGACGTCTTCGTTGCCGCTGACGTCGAGCGACTGGTAGCCGATGCCGAGGTCGAACTGCGACGTCTGTGCCGGCACCGCAGGGACGAACGCCACCGCGGCCACGAGGAGGAGAGCGATGAGGATGCGCGTCTTTTCATCTCGGCCTCCTATCGCAGCAGCCGCGGCGACACGTTGGACCCGTGGACCGCCACGTGGCACGTCGTGCAGTTCTGCGTAGCGCGGGCTAGCGCAGGTCGTGGATCGACGGCGGCTGCGAGCCCAGGGTGCCCGCCGGCGATGCGTGGAGTGGCACTCGAGGCAGAGCTGCGACGACCCGCGAGCGGGTCAGCATGCTTCGGGGTTGTTCGAGCCGTGCGGCTCGTGGCACGACTGGCAGGCTGCCGGCGACTCGGGCCGCCGTGCTGAAGACGTACGGTCCGCGCTTGTCGGTGTGGCAGGTCAGGCACGGCGCTCTCGCCCGGCCGCGGTCTAGCTTGAGCGCGCCCTCGCCCGTCGCCCGTGCGGGTTGTGGCAGGAGGAGCACTGCATCCCGGCCTGCCGCCGCCGTCCCGCTCGAGTGCATGCGGTGGGTGTACGGCTTGCCGGAACGAGGCCGCGGACGTCCGGGTGGCAGGACGACGCACAGCTCGCTGCCTGGCGCTTCGCAGCAGGCGGCTCCGGCGGCTTGGCGCGCGTGGATCGCGTGGCAGGTGAGTCGCAGTTCACGCCTCGCGATGCGCGTGGACCCCGTCCGGCTGGATGTCGTTGTGACTCGCGGCCGTCGTGGCAGGAGAGGCAGGTCGGCCGCACCGTCGGCGCCGTGCCGGCCTCTTGATCAGCGACGGCGTCGCCGCCCGCCTCGATGTGCGCCTTGCCGTCGGCGTGGCAGCGACGCGCACACCGCGTCGGCCGGCGCCGTCCCGCGCCAGCGCGCGCGCGTGGGGGTTCGCCGGGAACGGCCGCCACCGTGTCGTGGCACTCCGCAGCAGGGTAGCGTCCTCGCTGGCTCGTCGCCGTCGGCGAGTCACGCCACCGGCCGAGGAGACCAGGATGAACGCAGGGCGGCTACCGCGCAGTGCGATCGTTTCATCCATCCACCTTTCCCGGGCGGGGCGGGCCAGCCGGGAGGCCCGGGTCGGCCCGCCCGGCGGTCGTCCTCGTACTTAGCGGGCGTGAACCTTGTCGACGCGACCATCGCGTTCGTCGCCGTGGCAGGAGGCGCAGGCCTCGCCGAACGGCGCGGTGTTGACGTAGGCGTGGGCGGCGGCGTCGAGGCTGTCGTGGCACGACGAGGCAGGCGGCCGCACGCGGGCTCCACTGCGGGCACGAAGTCGCGCGGCGTCTGCGTCGGCAGCGGCCCGTCGGGCAACGGCAGGTCCGTAGCTGCCGGCCACGTGGCACGTCTCGCAGTTGCGGCGGTCGCCGGGGTAGAGCACCTCGTTGTAGTTGTGGGCGTGCCGCCGAAGCCGTAGATCGTGTAGTCGCGGGTGAGCTCCTCGCCGGTGTGGATCCGGTGGATCATCCACTTGAAGTGGACCGTCTCGGCCGGCTCTGGCCGCGGACGGCGGACGCGTCGGTCGCGTTCGGGTTGTGGCAGATGACGCACTCCTCGACCTCGGAGCGCTGGCCGCCGTGCAAGGCGAGCGACGTCGTGGCACTCGTTGCACTTGTCGGGGATCGACCACCGTGCGCGGCGGGACATCGCCTGGAGCGTCGGTGACGAGGACGTTGAAGATCGGGTTGTAGCGCCGGCCTCGCGGATCGCCGCGCTCGGCGTCCGCGTGGTGTGAGCGTGACGTTGCGGTAGTACGTCCGCGGACGAGCGTCCAGGTGCCGGTCGCACCGGCCGGGAATGGCGTCGGTGAAGGTGTAGCGTCGCAGGTGCCGCCACTGGCCACGTCGAGAGCGTCCTGGCAGTCCTCGCGGAAATAGCTGGTGTAGTCGATGGTCGGGCCGCCGAGACAGGAAGTTCGGAAGCTGTTGAGCGACGACGGCGCGACGACCATGCCGTCGCGTGTTCGTGAGCTTGAACAGTCACCGTCGGCTTCTGCTCCCGGCGCGGTGTTGGTCACGCTCATGATCTCGATCGTTGAGGCCCTTGAGCTGCGTCGGACTTGGTCGGGATGGTGTGGGCGCCCTTGATCGAGACGTCGAACTCGCTCTCGCCCTCGGGCTGGTGGCAGCTGGCGCAGTGCGTGGTCGTCGAACAACGGTCCGGCGACGTGGTTCTCGCCGGTGGTCCCAGTTGATGTCGTCGTGGCAGGAGCCGCAGGCCACGCGGGACGGGTTGGTGTACCAGATGTGCCCTCGGGCGAGGTTGTCGCCTCGTGGCAGGTCGCGCAGTTGCGGACGTCCTGCGGGTAGGTGACGTGGGAGTAGTCGTGGACGGCGTCTGCCGAAGCCGATGATCGTGTAGCCGTTGGCTCAGGTTCGGACCGTTGTGGATCTTGTGGATCATCGAGCGCATCTCGACCGTGTTGCCGGTGTCCGGGTCGGTCGACTGCGTCTTGTTGTGGCACAGCACGCAGAGCTTGACCTCGCGGCGCGAGCCGCCGTGGAGGGCGAGCGGGTCGTGACAGGCAGTTGCACGTCGCCGTGGCGACGGCGTCCCACTTCGCGGTCACGGCACCGCCGTCGGGACGGAAGTCGTACAGGAGGTTCCGTAGTAGCTCTTCCCGATGATCGTCGCTGACGTTGCGCGAGCCGTAGATGCCCAGCGTGTGGGTCTTGGTCTGATCGAACCCGGCCGGCAGTGTGGTGCCGAAGCGGTAGCGGTAGGTGCCGAGCGTGACCTCGGTCCACTGGCCGCCCGAGTCCGCCGACGCCTGTACGGCCGCCTGCCCCGTGATCGGGCTGGTCTGCGTCCGCTTTGTGTAGGCGACGTAGTCGCGGTTGGCGGCGTCGTACCAGGAGAGGATGAACGACGCGGAAACCGCGCCCGGCGTGGCCTGGCCCAGCCGATCGAGCGGCTGGTTCAGGTCGTCGGTGAACTTGACCTCGGCCACCGGACGGCGGTCGGCCGGGATCTGGAAGCTCACCAGCGTGATGTTGTACCCGGGCCGGATGTAGGCGACGTCCTCAGCGGAGAGGTACGCTTCCATCTGGTGTGCCGAGTAGAGAGCCACCGGCTTCGAGCGCAGCGGCTGGCGAATCGACGTGCCGGGGGGATGCGACGGCACCGACCCCACCGCGGCCACCGACAACAGCGCGACACCAAGGCTATGAAGCAACATTGTCCCACCCCTTTCCCCCACGGGCCTGTGTGACGCAGGCGCCGCGCTAACTTACGTCCGGAAACCCCGGGTGCAACGGCGCATACGGGCACCCACCTTGGGGTCGTTCATGCCGTCGCGCCGTAAAGAGCGTCCAGTAACCATCACTTACGTCACGATACGGTCGCATCGCTGCAATGTCAAGGGGGCGTCACACGGGAAGCTCCGTGCGGGCTGCCGAAAGCGGCCGCACGGTTCTTCGAGGTGTTCGTGAAAGGACGGTACAATGTCGGCCGGGGGATCGGGAGGGCGAATGGGGTTTCTCGAGAGCTTGGCGCAACGCGCCCGTGACGTACGCGGCCACGTGGTCCTGGTAGAGGGGTTCGACGTCCGCATCATCGAGGCGGCGAGGACGCTGCGGGAGCAGGACATCTGTCGCGTCACGGCGCTTTGCCCGGCGGCACAGGAGACCGCGGAGCACGCGCGGCTGCGTGACCTGGGGGTGACGGTTGCCGACCCGGCGAGCGACAGCCGCCGGTCGCAACTCGCCGAACTGCTGCACTCCCGCCGCGGCCCGAAGGGGTGGACGCGCGAGCAGAGCGAGGCGGCGCTCGCCGACCCGCTCTACTTCGCCTCGCTGCTGGTGGCCGCGGGCGAGTGCGACGCCTCGGTCGGCGGCGCGGTGCGCACGACCGCCGACACGGTGCGCGCGGCGCTGCACGCCATCGGACCGCAGCAGGGCATCAAGACCGTGTCGTCGTCGTTCATCATGGTGCACCCCGATGCGCGCTGGGGCGAGGGCGGCCTGATGGGGTTCGCCGACTGCGCCGTGCTGCCCGACCCCGACGCCGAGCAGCTCGCCGACATCGCGATCGGCGCCGCGGCGACGTTCAAGGCGATCGTCGGCGGCGAGCCGCGCGTCGCGCTGCTGTCGTTCTCGACCAAGGGCTCCGCCGAGCACCCGCACGTCGACAAGGTGCGCGCCGCAGGCGAGGTGCTCGCGGCAGCGCGTCGGTCGACTTCGCCTTCGACTGCGAGCTCCAGGCTCGACGCCGCCCTCATCCCCGGCCATCGGGGAGCGCAAGGCGCCCGGGCTCCACGGTCGCCGGGCACGCCAACGTGCTCGTCTTCCCCGACCTCGACGCCGGCAACATCGGCTACAAGCTGACCGAACGGCTCGGCGGCGCGCAGGGCCCTCGGCCCGCTGCTGCAGGGCCTCGCGCGGCCGGCCAACGACCTCTCGCGCGGCTGCTCGGCGCAAGACGTGGTAGAAACGTCGTGCCTGTCGCTGCTGCAGGCGGCGCTGGCACGGGGGGTCGCCACGTCGAGAGTTCTGGTCGTCGGCAGCGGGTGCCCGCGAACACGCGTTGGCGTGGAAGCTGAGTCGGGCGAGCGAGATCGACGAGATCTACGCTGCCCCCGGCAAACCCGGGGATGGCCGGAGTCGCCTCCTGCGTCCCGATCCGGCGCCGACGCCACCGTCGAGCTCGCCGAGTTCGCCGCCTCGCTCAAGGTCGACCTCACGGTGATGGGCCGCGAGCTGCCGCTGGTGCTCGGTATCGCCGACGAGTTCGCGCACGCTCGCTGACGGTGCTCGGCCCGACGCGCGCCGCCGCCGAGATCGAGGGCTGCAAGGTCTTCACCAAGGCGTTCTGCCTCCGGCACGGATCCCGACGGCCGCGGCCGAGATCGTCAGCGATCGCGACGGAGCCGCTGCGCGCCGTCCGGGCGCCTGGGACTACCCGTCGTCTTCAAGGCCGACGGCCTCGCGGCCGGCAAGGGAGTGGTGGTGTGACCGCGCAAGGCCGAGGTCGAGGGCGCGATGGTCCGCTTCTTCGACGAGCGGGCGTTCGGCGCCGCCGGCGAGCGAGTGATCGGTCGAGGAGTGCCTGTACCGGCGACGAGGTCACGCTTCATGGTGCTGACCGATGGCGCGAGCATCGTGCCGCTCGCCTCGTCGCGCGACTTCAAGCGGGTCGGGGACGGCGACCGCGGTCCGAACACCGGCGGCATGGGCGCCGTATCTCGCCGGCGCCGATGCCGA
Source organism: uncultured delta proteobacterium (assembly GCA_963716725.1). Classification (GTDB taxonomy): domain Bacteria; phylum Myxococcota_A; class Polyangia; order Polyangiales; family Polyangiaceae; genus JADJKB01. Next base: position 119,413 of record CAVQUB010000027.1, on the reverse strand, counting down.
CCGAGGTGGCGGCACGCGATCCTGCGCGCACATCGTCCAGCCCGCGCTCGAGGGCCTGGCGCAGGAGGGCCGCCTCTTCCGCGGCGTCCTCTACGCCGGAGTGATGCTGACCGACGACGGTCCCAAGTTGCTCGAGTTCAACTGCCGGTCTCGGCGATCCGGAGACCCAGGTGGTGCTGCCGCGGCTCGACGGCGACCTGTTCACGCTGTTGCGGGCGGCGGCGCAGGGCGAGCTGCGCGGGCCCCGGGCCACCTGGAAGCGCGAGGCCGTGCGCGTGCGTGGTGCTGGCTGCCGAGGGATACCCCGGCGGCACGCGCGCGCGGCGACGCGATCAGCGGCATCGCCGAGGCGCTCGTACTCCCGGGCGTCCTTGTCTTCCACGCCGGTACGGCGATCCAGGAAGGACGGCTCGTCACGGCCGGCGGGCGGGTGCTCTCGGTCGTCGGTCGTGGCGGCACATCGGCCGAGGCGGCGGACTGCGCGCTACGGCGCCATCGAGCACATCTCGTTCGAAGGGATGCATTACCGGCGTGACATCGGGAGGGTGAGCGAGTGAGTGCCGCGGTGATGGTCCTGATGGGCTCGGCGAGCGACTGGGAGATCATGCGCGAGGTGGGCGGCGAGCTGGGCAAGCTCGGCATCGCCTGGGAGGCGCACGTCTCCTCGGCGCACCGCTCGCTCGACCGCACGGTGGAGCTGGTGCGCCGCGCCGAGCGCGCCGGCGTACAGGTGTTCGTCTGCGGCGCGGGAATGGCGGCACACCTCGCCGGCGTGGTGGCAGCAGCCACGACCCGCCCGGTCGTCGGCGTGCCGCTGCCGGGGGGAGTGGCCGACGGCCTCGACGCGCTCCTGGCCACCGTCCAGATGCCGGCTGGCGTACCGGTGGCCACGGTTGCCGTCGGCAAGGCGGGCGCCCGCAACGCGGCGTTCCTCGCCGCGCAGATCCTCGCGCTCGGCGACGGTGACCTGGCGGTGCGCGTGGCGGAGGCGAGGGCGGCACAGACGCGGGCCGTCGAAGAGGCCGATGCGGCGCTGCCGCGAGGCGGGGCGTGGGCGTGAGCGCTGAAGTCCTCGAGCCACCGACGCCGCCGCCGCCTTGGTCCGCGTGACGTTCGCGGCCGGGACGGTCGGGCAGCGTGTGCCAGCAGACGGAGGCGGTCACGGCTCGCAGCGGGGAGTGGTACGTGATCCGCACCGGCGACGGCGAGCGGCTGGGGCGCGTCGCTGCGTTCGAGCTCCCGGTCGTGCGGCCGGGCGCCGGCCGTCCGGCCGGAACCGTGGTGCGCACCGCGTCAGCGGAGGAGATCGAGGCCGCACGTCGGCTGGCCGACGCCGAGCGGGACGCACTCCTGCTCTGTCGCCAGCGGTCTCGCGAGATGAAGCTGCCGATCCGCCCGGTCGCGGCGTTCGTCCCCCTCGACCGTGATGTCGTGATCATGACCTTCGCCGCGGAGGAGCGGGTCGACCTGAAGGAGCTCGTGCGCACGCTCTCGCGCCAGTTGCGGCGCCGAGTCGAGATGCGGCAGGTCGGCGTCCGCGACCAGGCCAAGCACGCGGCGGGGTGGGGACCGTGCGGCCGGACGCTGTGCTGCAGCTCGCACATGACGCGCTTCGCCTCGATCTCGATTCGCATGGCAAAGGCGCAGAACCTCTCGCTCAACCCGGCGAGGATCTCCGGCATGTGCGGCCGGCTGATGTGCTGCCTGGCGCACGAGGCTCCCCCCGGCGCAGGGCGTTCGCGCTCGTCGCGCGACTCCTAAACTCGGCGATGGCGAGCGTCGTATGCTGGAAAGAGGCTACGCGAGGTGGTATAGTCCCGGTAGAAGAACGATGGTCATATGAGAGATAGCGAGCGTTTCCAGGGTGATGCCCTGACCAGCCGCCGGCTGATCCGGCCCTCCATCTCGGACGTTTCGGACCGCGTCCCGATGCGGAGCGGCGTGCACCGCAAGCAGGCGCCGCCGGAGCAGACCAACGCCGAGAACTACTACTTCATCAAGCAGATGCAGAACAAGACGGCGATGGTCGTGGTGCTCGACGACGGCACCGAGCTGCACGGCTGGATCGAGTGGTACGACAAGGACTGCATCAAGCTCAACCGCCACGATGGTCCCAACCTCATGATCTACAAGCACTCCATCCGCTACATGTTCAAGGAAGAGGAGGAGCTCCGCCAGCGCCGCCGGCGTGGCCGCGAGCCGCAAATCCCTTAGGAGCAGGCAGCAGGCAACAGGCAACAGTAAGAAGAAACAGAACGAGAAGAGCACCTTCCTAACGTTGCCTGTTGCCTGTTGCCTGTTGCCTTCCTTCATTGGGGCCCAGCAGCGCCTCGACCCGGGCGCAGATGACGTCGAGCGCGACCGGGTTGAACCCTCCTTCGGGGATGATCAGGTCCGCCCATCGCTTCGACGGCTCGACGAACTCCAGGTGCATCGGCCGCACCGTCTCCAGGTACTGATTGACGACGGTGTCGGCGCTGCGGCCGCGCTCGGCGATGTCGCGGCGCAGCCGCCGGATCAGCCGGAGGTCGGCGTCGGTGTCGACGAAGATCTTGATGTCGAACTGCTCGCGCAGCGATCGCTCGGCGAAGATCAGGATCCCCTCGACGAGGATGACGCCGCGGGTATCCACCGTCCGGGTTCGCGTCGGTCCGAACGTGGCGGGTGAAGTCGTAGATCGGCACCGCGATCGGCTGGCCGGCCTTGAGCTCCGCCGATAGATCCACCAGCAGCTCGCTTTCGAGCGCGTCGGGGTGATCGAAGTTGTGGTGCAGCAGGTGCCGCTGCTGGTGGCCGGAGAGGTCGCGGTAGTACGAGTCGTGCTGCAGGTACGCGATGCGCTCCCGACCGATGCGCGTGACGATCGCCTCGGCGACCGTCGTCTTTCCTGAACCGGTGCCGCCCGCAACCCCGATGCACACCACCTTTTCCATCGCCTGCCCGTCCCTGCGGCAGATGATAGCGCGGGGTGGCCGAAGCCAAGCGGTTGAGGATAGAGTGAAGACAATGGGCCGGGTGCGGGCGTTCGCGCTTCTCGTTGCTGCAACGTGCACATGGGGTGCGACCTTCATCGTGGTGAAGCGCGGCCTGGCAGGGTGCTCGCCGATGACCTTCCTGGCGCTGCGCTTCCTGATCGCTGCCGCGGTGCTGCTGCCGCTGCTGCGCTCGCGCGGGGTGAGGCTCCCGCGGTCCTGGTGGCCGTACGCGTGCGGGGTGGCGCTGTTTGCCGGCTACGCGTTCCAGACGATCGGCCTCGCGACCACGACGCCGGCGCGCTCGGCGTTCCTCACCGCGCTCTCGGTCGTACTGGTGCCGGTGCTGGAGCCGGCCTTCGGCATCAACCGGCGCTCGTGGCGCGCGCTCGCCGGCGCTCTTGTCTCCATCGCCGGTCTCGCAGTGTTGCTCAGGCCGGAGGCGACGCCGCCGACAGCGGGCGACTGGCTGACGCTCGGGTGCGCGGTGGCGTTTGCGTTTCACGGCATCTTCATTCAGGGCGCGGTGCGGCGGTCGTCGCCGGCGACCGTCAACGCCACCCAGGTGCTGGCCACCGCCGCTCTGGCGATCCCGGCGGCAGCGGCCACCGGATGGCAGGTGACGTTCGCCGCCTGGACCGTCGCCGCGCTCGCGATCACCGGGGTGCTCGCCACTGTCGCGGCGTTCTGGGCGATGGCAGAGGCGCAGCGGGCGTTGACCGCCGCCGAGACCGCCCTCGTGCTCGCCTTCGAGCCGGTGGTCGCCGCCGTGGTCTCGGTGCTCGCCGGCGCGGACGAGGTCACCGCATCGTTGATCGCGGGTGGTGCGCTGGTGGTGCTCGGCGTCCTCGCCGCTACCGTCCGTCCGCCGGCACGCAGCGTCGGGGCGAGCGCCCGGCAAGCCACAAGCCGCCCAGGATGAACGCCGCGGCGGCGACCAGGCGGCCGGTGACCGGCTCGCTCAGGAAGAGCGCGCCGCCGCCGGCGGCGAGCACGGGCACGACGAGCTGAACCAGTGCGGCGCGGGTCGCCGTCAGGTGGGCCAGCGCGGCATACCAGAGCACGTAACCGACCCCGGAGGTGAGCGCTCCCGAGATGGTAGCCAGGAGCACGCCGCGCGCGCCCATCTGCACGGTGTCGAGGGCGACCGTGGCGGCGACTGCGAGGGCGGCGAACGGCAGCGACCACGCGAAGTTGCCGGCGGTCTCGGCGATCGGTGCGGACGCCCGACGGCCGCGGAGCGAGTAGACGCCCCAGGAGACCCCCGCGATCGCCATCGTCGCGGCGCCGGCGAGCGACGGCCGCGCGAGGCCTGGGGCTACGAGAACGACCAGGCCCACGAGCGCGGCAGCGAGCCCGATCCACTCGAGGCGGTCGGGACGCTCGCCGGCGATGAGACCGGCGCCGACCATCGTCGTCTGGACCGCCGCGAACAGGATGAGAGCTCCGGTACCCGCCGCGAGCGAGACGTAGGCGAGCGAGAAGGGCACCGCGTACAGCGCCAGCGCGAGGCCCGACCGCCAGTCGCCGCCGGCGCGAGAGCCGCGCATGCGGACGATGACGAGGAGGGCGACCGCTCCGGAGAGGAGCCGAACCCCGGCGAACGAGGTCGGGTCGATCGCCCCGTCGTCGAGCGCCAGGCGGCACAGGACCGAGTTGGCCGCGAACGCCAGCATCGCCAGCGCAGTCAAGAGTGAGGTTCTCATCAGTGCCGTTGCCGGTCCGCGGAGCCTAACGGTACACCGTACAACCAGTCATCAGCAGTGGATAGTCCGTCCCAGGCCGTTTCTCCCACTGCTCTGGCAGGAGTCGCGCGCCCTTCGCGAGGGTCTCCTGCGAGCCCCCTTGACAGACCGCCCACCGGGATTTAATGTGCTAGTGTTATGGTGAACTATGACAAGGGGTGAATCCGATGCCAATCACCTTCCGCCTCGATAGCGCGACCGGCGTCCCGTTCTACCGCCAGGTCATCGACCAGATCCTCGGCGGCATCGCCACCCGCGCGCTGCGGCCCGGCGAGCAGCTCCCGACGGTCCGGGCGCTGGCGGTGGATCTCAAGGTGAACCTCAACACCGTGGCCAAGGCCTACAAGGAGCTGGAGATTCGAGGCGTGGTCACGACCCAGCAGGGGTCCGGGACGTTCATCGGAACGGCAGTGGTGGAGCACGACGAGTGGAGCGGCGACGCAAGGTCGTGCAGGTGGTCGACGAGCTCCTGGCGCGCGCCGCGGGGCTCGGCCTGACGCCGGTCGAGCTTGTCACGGAGATCGAAAACAGGTTGGGGAGGAGTCGGTGATGGACGCGGTGCTGCGCGTTGCAGGCGTGCTCGTCTTGGCCGCCGGTATCACGGCCGAGGTGGCGAGAACGATTCCGGCGGCCGGACTCGCGCTCGTGCTCGGAACGTGTCTGGCGGTCTACTTCTGGTTTCTCGCGACAGCGCGGCGGCAGATAGGACCGTCGCAAAGGAGGAGGCAATGATCCCGGTGATAGCGGCAGTGAAGAAGGCGAAGGAGAAGAAGGAGGAGGAGGAGAAGGTCAAGGTCGGTCAGATCGGCACCGACCAGGGCGGTCGACTCACGGCGTTTCGTCAACGGGTTCTCGCTCGCGGTGGCGATCGTGGTGTGGGTGGTGACGATCCCGGTCGCGGTGATCGTCTCCGAGAGCACCCGCGAGGACTGCGGTGGCGCCGGCGATCATCTTCCCGGGCATCCTCCTCGGTCTCGCGCTGATGTTCTCCATCAAGGTGGTGGACCAGTGGGAGAAGGCCGTGGTCCTGCGCTTCGGCAAGTTCCGCGGCCTGCGGGGGCCGGGGTTGTTCTGGATCATCCCGATCGTCGACATGATCTCCCATCTCGTCGACCAGCGAGTGCGCGCCACCGACGTGACCGCCGAGTCGGCGCTGACCCGCGACACCGTGCCGGTCAACGTCGACGCCATCGTCTTCTGGCTGGTGTGGGACGCGGAGAAGGCGATCCTCGAGGTGCAGTCGTTCTTCGACGCCATCTTCCTCGCGTCGCAGACGGCGCTGCGCGAGGCGATCGGCCGCCACGATCTGGCCGAGATGATCACCGAGCGCGACAAGCTCGGCCAGCGAGCTGCCAGCAGATCCTCGACGAGAAGACCAACCCCTGGGGGATCACCGTCCAGTCGGTCGAGATCCGCGACGTGCGGATCCCGGCCGACCTCGAGGACGCCATGTCGCGCCAGGCCCAGGCCGAGCGCGAGCGGCAGGCGCGCATCATCCTCGGCACCGCCGAGACCGAGATCGCCGAGCACGTTCGCCAAGCGCCTCGGAGCTCTACAAGGACAACCCGATCGCCCTGCACCTGCGGGCCATGAACATGCTCTACGAGGCGATCAAGGAGAAGGGCAGCATGGTGATCGTGCCGTCGTCCGCGGTCGAGACCATGGGCCTCGGCGGCATGCTGGCCACGACCGCGCTCGCCGCGCCGAGCGGCGCACCGCAAAAATAGGCACGAGGCAGAGGCGACGGCAGCGCGCGAGACGGCTACTTCGCCGCCACCGTCCCCTGCGGCCGGGCGACCGTCTCCGGCGCGGTCGTGACGTAGCGGGAGCCGCCGAGGTAGAGCAGCGGGGCGGCGCGCTCCAGCCTGAGGACGCCGTCGGAGTCGAAGGCGTCGGCGTCGGCGTGGATGAGCTGAACCTCACCCACGAACAGCGTCTGGTCGCCGACGTGGTGGCGGTCGAGGAGCAGACACTCGGCCGAGGCGTAGGCGGCGCCGAGCGAAGGCGTCTGCAGCGCCTCGCCCGGCTCGAGCTCGATCGAGAGCGCCTTGACCTTGTCGGTTTCGCGGCCGGACAGGCGGCCGAACTCGGCCGCCAGAGCGGCGTCCGCGTGCCTGAGGAAGTTGACCGTGAACTCGCCGGTCTTGAGCACGAGCTGGTGGGTGTAGGTGCGCGGCGAGAGGCAGACGCCGAACAGCGGCGGATCGGACGAGAGCGGCGATGCCCAGGCCACCGGCGCGAAGTTGACAGTCGTCTTGGCGTCGTCCCGGACTCCGACGACCACCACCAGGCGGGGATAGTAGAAGTAGCACGACCCGGGCGACACCGCGTGACGCTGCATGGCTCCCTCCAGCCGACGCACCATGATAACCGTGAAACACCAGCCTCGGCGGGGCGCGCCGCGGCTGGTGTTTCGCTTGACACCCCCATGACGGTCGCGTAGCGTTACCGGTCCGGGCGCCTGAGGGAGGGCCGCAGTGGCGCGACTCGCCGAATTCCAGGGAAAGCAGATGCTTGCCGAGGCCGGTGTGTCGGTGCCGCGCGGCGAGGTGGCCTACACCGCCGCCGCCGCGGCGCCGCCGCGCGCCGGCTCGGCGGCCCGGTGGTCGTCAAGGGTCAGGCGTAGACCACCGGTCGCGCAGGCCAGGGGTCTGATCCGCCTTCGTCGCCTCCCCGGCGGAGCGCCGAGCAGGTGGCCGCCGGGAGATCCTCGGCCGCAGGATCCGCAACTTCTCCGATCACCGAGGTGCTGGTCGAGGAACGTCTGGAGGTCGTCCGTGAGTGCTACGCGGGCATCGTCCTGGACGATCGTCGCCGGTGTCCCGTCGCTCCTGGTGTCGGCCCGGGGCGGCACCGGCATCGAAGAGATCGCCAAGGAGCACCCGAGGCCGTGGCCGAGCTTCCGGTCGACCCGGTCGAGGGGTCTGGCCGACCAGACGCCCGCGAGCGGTGGCGACGGCGTCGGCGTGGGCGGTCGCGAGATGCGCGAACTGGCCCAGGCGACGGTGCGACGCTGTGGCGTGTGGCGCGCAGCGTCGAGGCCCGCGCCGCCGAGATCAACCCGCTGGTGCATGACGAGCGACGGGCGCGTCGATGGCGCTCGACTGCCGCATCACCGTGGACGACGCCGCGGTGTTCCGCCACCCGGAGCTCGGCATCGAGGTGGCCCGCGAGCTGGGCCATCCGCCCGACCGAGCTCGAGCGCATCGCCTGGGAGGTCGAACGGGACGACTACCGCGGCACCTTCTACTTCATCCAGATGCGCGATCGACTTCGCCCGCGGCGAGCGGCGTCGTGGCGTTCCACGGCGCCGGCGGCGGCGGCTCGATGATGGCCATGGACGCGCTGCAGCGCCGCGGCTTTTCAGCGTCGCCAACTTCTGCGACACCTCCGGCAACCCGCCCGCCTCCAAGGTCTACCGTGCCGCCCGGGTGCTGCTCTCGCAGCCGGGCGTCGACGGCTACTTCGGCTCCGGCTCGGGGGTGGCGTCGCAGGAGCAGTTCCACTCGGCGCGCGGCCTGGTCAAGGCGTTCCGGGAGGAGCCGCTCGCGCGTCCCGCGCCGTGATGCGGCTGGGCGGCAACGGCGAGGAGAAGGCGATCGAGATCCTCACCGCGTTCACCGATCGACCTCGGCGTGCCGGTCGAGTGCTACGGGAAGGACACCCCGGTCGACGACTGTGCCGTCCGGCCTGCGCCGAGCTGGTCGCACGGCAGTGCGCTCCTGCGAAGCCGCCGCGTTCGCACGCGACCGGCGGCCGCCGAGCGGCCGTACCGCTTCGCCACGCCCACGGGTGAGATCACGCTACGACCACGCGGTGTGCGCCGCCTGCGAGTCGAAGATCTGCGTCACCGCGTGCGTGCCGCAGATCCTCAAGCTCGACGACGACGGCCTGCCGGTGCTCAACGTCACCCGGCCGAGGCGGCGCAAGGGCCGCTGCATCGAGTGCCTGGCGTGCGAGGTGGACTGCTGCTGCGCTCGGCGGCGGCGGCGGGCACGTCAGCCTGCCGATCCCGGGCTCGACGAGTACCGCCGCTCGAGCGGGAATGGAGTAGAGCCGTGGCGATCCTGGTCGACGAGACGCACTCGGGTCCTGGTCCAGGGCATCACCGGTCGCGAAGGCCGGGCGCGAGCGCGGCTGATGCGCGAGCTACGGCACCGAGGTCGTGGCCGGCTGCACGCCGGGGCGCGGCGGCGAGGAGGTCGACGGCATCCCCGTCTACGACACCGTGCGGAGGCGGTCGAGAAGCCCAGGGCGGCTTCGACGCCTCGCGTCATCTTCGTGCCGGCGCCGCTGGTCAAGGACGCGGCGCTCGAGGCGATCGCGCCGGCATCCCGCTGGTGGTGCTGGTGGGCGACCGCGTGCCGGTCTGGGACGTGCTGGAGGTGGCGCGCGCGGCCGAGTTGGCGCGGCGTCGACTTCCTCGGACCGAACACGCTCGGCGTGCTGTCGGTCGGCAAGCGGCGTGCTCGGGATGATCGGCGGTCGCGCCGACCTCCGCGCGGGCGTGGTTCAAGCGGGGCACCGTCGGTGTCGCGTCGCGCTCCGGCGGCATGACCTCGTCCACCGGCTACTACCTGTCGCGCGCCGGCGTCGGCCTCGTCGACCCTGGTGCACGTCGGCGGCGACGTCGGTCGTCGGCCTGCCGCTGCCGGACGTGGTGCGCCCGCTTCGAGGACGACCCCGAGACCGTCGTGCATCGCCATGTTCGGCGAGATCGGCGGCTCCCAGGAGGAGCGCGTCGCCGACTTGATCGCGCTCGGGCGAGGTCACGCAAGCCGGTCGTGGCCTACATCGGCGGCCGGGCCGCGACCTCGGGGGTGCGCTTCTCCCACGCCGGCGCCATCGTCGAAGGCGCTCGCGGCACCCACGAGGGCAAGGTCGCGGCGCTGCGCGCAGCCGGCGCGACCGTGGTGGACGAGCGCTTCGACGAGCTGCCGCGGCGCGGTGCTGCGGCTCGGGAGTCACGCGCATGAGCGAGACGCGCCTGGAAGACGGCGGTGACCTCGATCGCCCCCAACGAGATCCGGGTGCGCGGCTACCGCATCGACGAGCTGATGGGTCGCGTCTCCTACGGCGAGGCGGTGTACTTGATCGCTGCGCGGCGAGCTGCCGGGCGCAGGCGGTCGGGGCGGTGATGGAGGCGATGCTGGTCGCGTCGATCGACCACGGCGTGACGCCGCCGTCGACGCTGGCGGTGCGCAACGCCGCCGCCGACCGGTGCGCCGCTCAACGCCTGCTTGGCCGCGGGCGCGCTGGCGGTCAACCGCCACCACGGCGGCGCGGTGGAGAACTGCATGAAGCTGCTTGCGCGCGGTGCCGAGCGGGTCGCCGTCGGGTCGAGTCGACGCGGCGCCGTCGCGGCGGCTCTGATCGGCCGAGGAGAAGGCCGCCGACCGCCGCCTGCCCGGGTTCGGGCACCGCGTCCACACCGACGACCCGCGCTGCGGGCGGCTGCTCGCGCTCGGCCCGCGAGGCCGGCGTCGCCGGCGCCGCACGTCGACGCTCGCCGAGGCCGATCGTCGCAGCGCTGGCGAAGGGCGGCAAGAAGCTGCCCCTGAACGTGGACGGCGCCATCGCCGCGGTGCTCGCCGACCTCGGCTTCTCGCCCGAGCTGGCCAACGGATTCTTCATCCTGGCCCGCACCGCCGGGCTGGATGGCCCACGTCGCCGAGGAGCTGGCGCGCGAGCGGCCGATGCGCCGCATCGACCAGTCTGCCGCCGAGTACGACGGCGCGGCGCCGCGGTCGCTGTCCGGGGTCGAGGCGAAGCGGAGGCAGTGAGCTCTCTTGTTCGAAAGACGTCTGACCAGAAGGACCGCACGCCGGACTGCCGGGCGGTACCGCGGAGGAGGATCGACGCAATGGCCAACTACCGGATCGCCTGGATGCCGGGAGACGGTATCGGCAACGACTGTCATGGAGGCGACGCGCCTCGTGCTCGACGCGTTGCGCTTCGACGCGACGTACATCCACGGGGACATCGGCTGGGAGTTCTGGTGCCGCGAGGGCGACGCCCTGCCCGGCGCGCACCGTCGACCTGCTGGGCAACGTCGACGCCGCCATGTTCGGCGCCATCACCTCGAAGCCGGTGAAGGAGGCCGAGGACGAGCTCATCCCCGAGCTGCAACCGGACCGGACTCGATCTACCGCTCGCCGATCGTCCGCATGCGCCAGCATGTTCGACCTCTACATCTGCCTGCGGCCGTGCAAGGCGTACCCGGGCAACCCGCTCAACTACAAGGAGGGGATCGACCTCGTGGTGTTCCGCGAGAACACCGAGGACCTCTACTCCGGGCGTCGAGTTCCACCCGGTGCCCGACGAGCTGCGCGACACGCTCGGCAAGCTCTCGAAGCCGTTCGCGCCGTTCGCCGGCGTCCCGCTGGACGACTCGCCATCACCTGCAAGGTCAACACCCGCAAGGGGTGCGAGCGGATCATCCGGGCCGCCTTCGAGTACGCGCAAGCAGCACGGCTACCCGAAGGTGACGGTCATCCACAAGGCCAACGTCGTGCGCGCCACCGAGGGTCTGTTCCTCGAGACCGGCAAGCAGGTCGCGAAGGACTTCCCCGGATCGCCTGGGACGACGCCAACGTCGACGCCATCTGCATGTGGCTGCTGAAGAACCCGAGAACTACGGTGTCCTGGTCGCCACCAACCTGTTCGGCGACATCATCTCCGACCTCTGCGCGCAGATGGTCGGCGGGCTCGGCTTCGGCTGCTCCGGCAACATCGGCGAGAAGCTGGCGGTGTTCGAGCCGACCCACGGCTCGGCGCCCAAGTACGCCGGCCAGTACAAGGTCAACCCGATCGCCACGATCCTCGCCGCCAAGATGATGCTCGACTGGCTCGGCGAGAAGGCGACTGGGCGGCGGCGTGGAGAAGGCCGTGGCCGCCGTCATCGCCGACGGGCAGGGTCGCGCACCTACGACATGGGCGGCCCCGCCTCGACGATCGACATGGCGAAGGCTGTGGCGGCAAAGCTGTAGGAGCAGGCGACAGGCAAGAGGCACGAGGCGCGAGCAGGAAGGAAGAAGAGGGAAGAACAAGAAACACCTCTACAAACCTGATCCTCTCCGCAGAGCCAATGGTACAGGGCTCGACCGACGTTCGCCGGTCGAGCCCGCTCCTTTGAGGGGTCCCTCCCCCCGACCGGCCTTAGGCCGGCGCGGGGGAGGGGACGGGAGGTGAGTCTCCAAGCCAGTGCGAGACGATCAAAGAAGCAGCCGAGCCTGCGACCTCCTTGCCTGTGCCCGGCAGTCGCGGTAGCGTGCGGGCATGCCTGCAGACATCCTGTCGATCGCGCTGATCACCGAGGTGTTCCACGGCGAGGGCGGCGACGAGCGCCTGGGAGCGCTGCTCGCCGAGGCGAGGAGCTTCGGCGCCGAGCTCGCGGTGCTGCCGGAGCTGCCGCTCGACCACTGTCAGATTTGCCATGGTGGGCCGGAAGCTAGCACCGTTCGCTCGCGGTCGGGCCTGTGGTATGCGCCACGACATGGGGTGTCGTTCTCCGCTCATTTCGGTGCGCCGCCGTGTTCGCACTCGCCGCCTGCGCCGACGGGCCCACGCAGCTGCCCGCCGCGGCTCCGACCGCCGTTCCCACTGCCGGCACGACGAGCGTCCCGCCGCTCACCGCTCGCCCGAGCTTCGAGAACCCGGGTGGAATGTGGCTGCCCAAGCAGCTCGAGGCTCACCTCGACACGCTGAAGAAGCTCGGCCTCGAGCTCGATCCGCAGAAGCTGGTCGACCCGATGGCCTATCCCCTCGGGGCCGTGGTCAGCCTCGGGGGTTGCTCGGCGAGCTTCGTGTCTCCCGAGGGACTGATCGTCACCAATCACCACTGCGTGACCGGTGCCCTGGGTTACAACTCCACACCCGAGCAGAACCTGCTCGAGAACGGCTACCTCGCGAAGACGCGCTCGGACGAGAAGTGGAACGGACCGACCGCGCGGGTGTACGTGACCGAGGCCTTCAATGACGTCACCGACTTTGTCCGGGCCGGACTCGACCAGATCCAAGACGACAAGAAGCGCTTCGAGACCATCGAGACCCGCGAGAAGGAGCTGATCGCGAAGTGCGAGAAGCGACCGAACATCCGCTGCGACCTGGCCAGTTACTTCGGCGGCGGCCAATACCTGTTGATCGAGAAGCTCGAGATCAAGGACGTGCGAATGGTCTACGCGCCCCACGAGGAGTCGGGAACTTCGGCGGGGAGGTCGACAACTGGCGATGGCCGCGCCACGGGGGCGACTTCGCGTTTCTCCGGGCCTACGTTGGCAGAGACGGAAAACCGGCCGCGCACTCGCCCGACAACGTGCCCTACAAACCGCGCATGCACTTGAGGTTGGCGTCGCGTGGGCTAGGCCCCGGCGATCTGGTGTTCGTCGCAGGCTATCCCGGTCGCACCATGCGCCTCAGCACGGCTGACGAGACCGCTGAGGCCGTCGATTGGTTCTACCCGAAGCGCATTCGGCTCTTCGAGGACTACCTCGCGCTGATCGAGAAGCTCGGGAAGGAGGACCCCGATGTCGCCATCAAGGCCAAGCCGACCGAGCGCGGCTTGGCAAACGCGCTCACCTACACCAAGGGATCCCTCGAGGGCCTCACGAAGGGGGGAGCCGCCGACCTGCGCAAGAAGCGCGAGGCAGAGCTGAAGAGCTTCATCGCCGCCGATCCCGATCGCCAGAAGCGCTTTGGTGAGGTGCTGCCGCGCCTCGAGAAGCACTCTACTGAGCGCGTCAAGCATCGCGAGCTCGCCTACGCCCTGAGCGAAATCGAGCGCATGTCGAGCCTGGTCGGCGCCGCCCACACCATCGTGCGCATGGCCGAAGAGCGCCCCAAGGCCGACGCGCTCCGCAAACCGGATCTCCAGGAGCGCAACTGGCAGCGGCTGGAACAAGAGCAGCAGGCGCTCGAGAAGCGCTACTCGCGCAAGCTGGACAGCAGCATGCTGAAGCTGGCGCTCGCGCGCATTTCGAAGCACTCGGACGAGAACGCTCGGTCCCGGGTGTTGCCCGTCTTTCTCGGCAAGCTCGAGCCGAGCGAGGCCAACATCGACAAGGTGGTCGAGCGACTCTACCGCGAGACCAAGCTCGAAGACATCGCGGCGCGGGTCGAGCTACTGAAGAAGGCCAACCTCACCAGGCTTCGCGCCAGCAGAGATCCCATCCTGCGCCTGGCGGTGGAGTTGCGCCCGCTGTTCAAAGCGCGCGACGACCGCGCTGATGCCGAGATGGGCGCCCTCGCGTCGGTTCGCCCGCTCTACGTGGCGGCGCTGCGCGAGCACGCCCCCGCTCCCATTGCGCCGGACGCCAACGGCACGCTGCGGGTCACCTACGGCACCGTGCGCGGCTACCGCCCGAAGCCAGATGCGCCGACCTACACTCCCTTCACCAAGCTAGAGGAGCTGGTGGCGAAGGTGACCGGAAAGGAGCCCTTTGACGCGCCGCCGCGCCTGGTCGAGCTGGCCAAGTCGAAGAAGTTCGGTCCTTATACCGACCAGCGGCTCGGCAGCGTGCCCGTGGACTTCCTGGCCGACCTCGACATCACCGGTGGCAACAGCGGCTCGCCCACTTTGAACGCCCGAGGCGAGCTGGTGGGCCTCGCCTTCGACGGCAACTACGAAGCGATGGCCAGCGACTGGGTCTTCATGCCGGACATCACCCGGAGCATCCACGTCGATCTGCGCTTCATGACTTGGGTCATGGACGCGGTGGACGGGGCGGATCATCTGCTCGTCGAGATGGGCAAACAGCCGGCGCTGTGATCAAGCAGTTCCACGCCGCGGGTTGCACCGAGGGGACTTCCGGCGAAGGAACCAATGAATACGTCGGCTGGTCCTGTGATTGAGCGGGGGCGGGCCCGTCAGGGCCCCAAGCCGTATTTTCCGCAGCTTGCGAAGTCGAAGTTCGCTCGCACGACGTGACCGCTGCCGGTGCAGTCCGCTTCGACGTGGCCGCTGGCGTTGCCGCCTTTGACGCTGCCGACAAAGCTCAGCTTGCCGCAGCCCTCTCCGATGGTGTCGAAGGCGCTGCCGCTCGAATAGGACACGCGCATGCCGCCGGAGTCACTGAATGAGAGCCGGCGCTTGGACGCATCGACGAGCGTGACGGTGTGCGTCGTCACCGAAGAACCGCTGAAGGTCGAGGTCGATTCGGACACCTGGCAGTCCTTCGTCTCGAAGGGCGCCGCATTGAACGAGACGCTCCCGGTGACCGAGGACTGCGACTTGCACGCGAGCAGCGCCGCGACGACCAGCGCTGCTCCCCCCAGGCGAGCCTTCACGATTTCTTCGCGCTCGCGGTGAGGTTGATCAGAGTGCTGCCATCGTCAGAGCTCTTGGTCGCCGTCACGCTCACGGTGAGCTGAGCGGTCGACATGGTCAGGATGGTCGTATCGCCGGCAGCGAGCTCGCCTTCCGTCTTGAAGCCAGCCAGGTTCTTCTTGTAGTAGTCGAGCACCTGCTGTGTGCTGTCCTTGGTGCTCAGCGTGACCACGTGGCTCTCGCCCTGCGAGACGGTCACCGCGCTCATCACCTTGGCGCCCGGGTAGATCGGGACCGCCTTGGGAAAGTCACCGGGCACGGTGCTGCCTTCGCCGAGCTGGACCTCGGACTCCTTGCCGTCGGGGCCCTTCTGCTTCAGCTTGACCCGGCCGGTCTTCGAGTCGATGTCGACCTCGCCTCCGGTGGCCTTCTCGGCGGCCTTCTCCGCCATCTTCTCTTGGATCTTGCCGCAGCCGCCCGCCGCGAGGGCGAGCGAGGCGAGGACGACAGTCGGAAGCAGGCTTCGCATCATGGGGTCTCCGTCAGGCGCGGCGGAGCCTAGCGTCTCGTGTGGCCCTTCGCCATACTGCGCGCCGCAGCATGCCCAACGTGCGCGTTTGCTTCGTATGTCTCGGCAACATCTGCCGCTCTCCGACGGCGGAGGGCGTCTTCCGGCACTTGGTCGAGCTGGAGGGTCTCGTGGATCGGATCGAAGCGGACAGCGCGGGGACCGCCGCCTACCACAGCGGAGAGCCACCGGATCGGCGTGCGACGGCGGCGGCACGCGCCCGCGGGATCCGCGTCGGCGGCGCCGCTCGTCAATTCCGTGCTCCGGATTGGGAGCGCTTCGACTACGTGGTGGCGATGGACCGGGACAACTTTGACGAACTGAAGCGGAGCGCCCCGGCGCGGCACCACGAGAAGCTGTACCTGCTCAGGCACTTCGATCCGGCGTCACCCGAGCACGCCAGCGTGCCAGATCCCTACTACGGCGGGCCCGAGGGCTTCGACGAGGTGCTCGATCTGTGCGACGCCGCCTGTCGCGGGCTGCTCGCCCACATTCGCGAGCGGCGCGAGCCGGGATGAAGAGCTCGCTGCGCGACGAAATCGGCCGCGTGCTCGGCAGCCGAGTCGAGCGTGCCTCGAGCGTCTCCGGCGGAGACATCAACGAAGCGTTCTCGGTCGAACTTGCGGACCGCCGGCGCGCCTTCGTCAAATACAACGCTGCTGCGCCTCCGGGCATGTTTGCGGCAGAGGCCGGTGGGCTCGCCTGGCTCGCCGAGCCGCGCGTCGTCGCTGTGCCGGGCGTCATCGCCGTCGGTGAAGGTTACCTGGTGCTCGAGTGGGTCGACGCGGGCCCGCGAACTCCGCGCTTCGACGAAGACCTCGGCAGGAAGCTCGCCGCGCTGCACGCGAGCGGCGCGCCCGGATTCGGCCACGTCCAAGACAACTTCATCGGGCACCTGCCGCAGGACAACCAGTCCGTGCTCGACTGGCCGACATTTTATCGGGCCCGCCGCCTCGCTCCCATGGTGGAGCGCGCGCGGGGCCTCCTCGGCAAGTCGCTGGTTCTGGCCTTCGAGCGTCTGTACCTCCGTCTGCCCGAGCTCGTCGGTCCGGTGGAGCCCGCAGCGCGGCTTCACGGTGACATGTGGGGAGGAAACCTCCACGCCACCGCAGACGGCGAGCCGTGCCTGGTGGATCCGGCCGTATACGGCGGACATCGCGAGATGGACCTGGCGATGATGAAGCTCTTTGGCGGGTTCGGACCCCGGGTCTTCGCGGCTTACCAGGAGGCCTGCCCGCTCGCGCCGGGCCACGAGCGTCGCGTCGACCTCTACCAGCTGTACCCGCTTCTGGTTCACGTGAACCTGTTTGGCGCGAGCTACGTCGGCGCCGTCGGGCGGGCGCTACAGAGCAATCTCTGAACCTCACTTGACGCCGCGGAGCCTCGGCGGGATGAGTCCGGTGAATGACGTTGCCTCGCCTGGTGTCGGTCGGTCGCGGTCGAGATTTGATGAGCGAGATCGCCGAAGCTTCGAGCGGCATCGAGGGGTGGGTGCAGGCCACGGGCGCTGTCGAGGGCGTGGAGATACGACTCGCGGGTGAGGGGGCCAATCCCGTGCGCGCTCCGCGCGGTCGTTTCTCGCTCGTTCATCTGGCAGGCGCCAGCGGTGGGCCCTACGGTGTGACCCTCGCGCGCGCCTCGGACTCGGGCGCGGAGGTGTGGGCGGGCGAGCTGGTGCGCGCCACCTCCGACGGCGTCACGCTCTTCATCCAGCCCTGCTCCCACTCGCGGGCCTTGGTCGAGCCCTTCGTACCGGCACCCGAGGCCAAGGCCGCACCCGCGCCCGTCGCATCCACTCCCAAGGCGAGTCCTTCGGCCTCATCGCCCAACAACGGGCCGGCGACTCCGGTGCCCGGGGACTGGGCCAAAGCGGCGCTCGCAAGCGCCGTGCTGCGGCGCGCGGCGGAGGCCGAGCACGAGCCGCTCGTCCCGGAACCCGGAGATCTGGTCGAGCATTTTGCCTTCGGTTTGTGCGAAGTGCTGATGGGGGACGACGAGCGCCTCAAGATCCGCGACGTCAACGGTCCAGGACGCATCCGCGAGATCCGACTCGACATGCTGCGAGTCGCGGGGCCCGACGAACGAAGCGGAAAGCGCCTCTTTCGCCTGGCCCGGCGCAGCTGATCAGCGGGCGGGGTTCTTCGCGATCTGGGCCGACAGCGAGTCGAGCGCACGGGCGCCGTCTGCATTCGCACCCTGCTTTGCGGCCGCGATCAGCGCTGGCGTCGAAGGATCGTCGACGACCAAGAGCGCGCGCTCGGCCTTGCTCCGCACGAGGCCTTGGTGCTTTACGAAGACCTCCAGCAGCGCTCGCGCGGCGATGCTGCGCACCTGGGCACCCTCGCCAGACTTCGAAATGTCAGCGGTCTGCCAGGCCCACGAGTTGCCGACCGTTCCCAGGTTCTTGGTCACGATCAGGAGCTGGGCTTCGTCGGCGGTCTTTGCGAGCTTGGAGAGCGCGTTGGCAGCGACCGTGCGCCGACACTCTCCGAGGGCCGACATCACAGCCAGACGCTTGGGGCCGGCGCCGAGGGCCAGGCGAGCGAGCTTCTTCGCCGAGGCGTCGTCCCCGATGCGGCCGAGGGCTTCGGCCGCCGCGCGTGTCACCTCGAAATCGCTCTCGCGCTCGAGGATGGTGCCGAGCGCGGGCGTCGCGCGGGCGTCGCGGATCAGGCCCACGGCCTCGATCAGGCCGACCCGGAGGGTGGTCCAGGCGCCGTCGTTCATTTTGCCGCGAGCCGGCCCGTCGAGCGCCAGCATCTCGAGCATCGGGAAGAGCGCGTCCTTGCCCAGAGCTTGCAGTGGCAGCGTGATGCTTGCGACGCGGCCGCGCCGCTGCTGCTCCGCTTCAATGGCGAGCTTGGGGGCCTCGGCGACCTTGGCGAACACGACCGGGTTCTGCTGCCGCGCCTTGCCCACCTGTGCTTGGAGGGCCGTGCGGGCTTTGCCCTTGAAGTGGCGCGCTTGAACGCCGATGCCGTCCGCCCGAGCGCCGCCCGCCAGCGAGACCATGACGAGCCCCGCAGCGAGGCCGATCCAGAGCTTCGAGGTCTTCATTTGCCACTCTCCCACCACTTCGTGGTGACCGCACGATCCGCGTTACTTCCGCAATGCACCTCTCCGGAGAGGCGGTGATAGAGGTCCCAGTCCTCGACGAACTTCACGCTGATGCCGTAGGGCTGCAGCGCCTTGATCATTTGGTCTTCGAAGATGTCGACGCCGTTGATCTTGGGCCCGTGGGGCTTGGCGGCTGCGACGGTCTTCGGACCCACATAGGTGAGGTTGACGGTCCCGGGCTGGAACGCGACGGAGTAGCTGCTCGCCTTCCAGTGCAGGAAGGGGACCTTGATGATTTCGGCGTCGGTGAGCCCCGTCGCGGACTTGACGACCGCGATCTGCGAGTTGACCTCGGCCACGGCTTCGTTGGAAGCACCCATCACGTTCGAGTCGGCGAGCACCGAGTTGATCGAGACCTGAGCCGAGCTGCCGCCGTTCCAGGTCTTGCCGATGAACATCTGCGTGCTGCCGTAGCCCTGAGACTGAGCGGTCTGCAACATGGTCTTGGCGAGCGCAGCGTCGTTGGCCAGCATCACCCAGCCCCGCGGGCTCGACGCCTTGACGAAAGACAGGGTCTCGTCGACGTGCCCCACCGAGAGCCAAGAGGTGTCGATGAAGACCTGCGATTGCATGCCCTGAGCCGTGAGCATCGATTCGAACATCTGATCGGGGTAGAAGTTCGAGACGCTGCCGCGCAGGATGCGACCGAGGGGATAGCTGCCGTGGGGCGGGATCGTCTCGGTGTTGCCGAATGAGTTGAGCGTGTCGGCGCTGTTCGAGTGGTTCGGATCGTAGTGGGTCACGCCCGCGCGGTCTTTGCCGTGGAAATAGGTGTAGACGACCTTGCCTGCGGCGCGCAGCCCGCTGGTCGTGTAGTTCGCCGAGCGGAAGTAGACGCGGATGACCTTCTGCTGGCCACCGGTCGCCGGCATGCTCATGTATCCGGTCTCGAAGTAGTCTTGCGTCCACTGATCGCTCAGCCCCGTCAACTCGGTGTAGGGCGTGCCCGCGCTCGAGCACGCCGCCGATAGATCGGCGCGCATGGCTTGGGACCCGGCCGAGCTGAATGCGGTCACGTAGACGTTCGACGCGTCTTGCACGTGGTGATTCAGCATCACGGGCGACATGCGCATGCGCACCACGTCGCTGCCGCTGCCGCCGGCGGTCATGCTGAGCGTGACGTTCAGGTAGCCGTCCCAGGAGGCGTCACGACGGATGTCGAGGCCCTCGATGCCGAACTCGACGCCGGCTTTGAGCTCCGCGGAGGTCAGGGAGGCACCGCTGGCGATGGCGGTGAAGTTGCCACCGACGTTCTTGAAGAGCCTCACTCGGCTCGGCTGGCTCACGCTGATGCTAGCCGCGGCGTTGCTGGGCGCGGTCGGCCAAGGCACGGTGCGCAGGCGGGCCAGATTCCGCCAAGTCGTCGGCGCCGTCGATGACCGAGTTCGTCGCGTCGTTGCAGGCCGCGAGCTGGGCGTCGGTGCCGCTCTTCGGGCAGTCCCCGTTGTCGTCGTCGATGTTCGGGAGGAACACCGCGCCGCGAGACGCGGTCCAGCTGTCCTCGCCGGTCTCGTCGCTGGTGCCCGCAGTGTCCACAGCGCCGTCGCGGTTCACGTCGGCTCGCAAATCGAGCTGCGTGCTCGTGCCGCCGCCGCCGCCGGTTCCGCCACCGCCGGTTCCGCCCCCGCCGGTTCCGCCGCCGCCGGTTCCCCCGGTCCCGCCGGTCCCGCCGCCGCACACGGCGCCGTAGTCACCGCAGCAGTCGTTGTAACCCACGCAGCCGGCGTCGCAGTAGCAGGCGGGGTTGGACCCCGGGACCGCGGTAGTGCTTCCGCAATGTCCGACGCAGCTCGGACCGCCTCCACCGGTGCCGCCGGTTGCGCCGCTGCCGCCGGTCGCGCCGCTGCCGCCGGTCGCGCCGCTGCCGCCGGTCGCGCCGCTGCCGCCGGTCGCGCCGCTGCCGCCGGTCGCGCCTGACCCCGCCATTCCGCCGCCACCCGCCGCGCCGCCGAGGCCGCCGCTGTTGCCGCCGCCGCCCGCGCCGCCGCTGGTTGACCCGCCGCCGCCTGCGCCGCCGCTGGTTGACCCGCCGCCGCCCGCGCCGCCGCTGGTCGCGCCAGCTTCCCCGCCAAAACCTGCGTTGCCGCTGCCTGCCGAGCTGCAACCCACCGCAGTCAGCATGACCGCGAGCGTACAGATTGATGTCCGCATCCTGACCGTCCTGCCTGTGCGCGGGGCGAGTGCCTCTCTCGCCCTGCGGCCCCGAGGGGTGGGAAACAATGACTCAGGAAGCCCAGGCGCACACTCGAAATCTGTACGGCGATGTGCCGAATTTCGCGGACTCTGAGCGGAAAATTCCTACCAGAGTGCAGCGCGCTGAGGCTGCACGTGCGCTACTGCCAGGTGCCGACGGGAAGCGCGAGCGCCTGCTTGCAGTTGATGTGCGGCGGCTCTGGGTAGTCCGTGCCGGTCACCTTCTCGAGCGTCCAGGTGGAGCCGTTCAGGGACAGATCGCCGAGATCGGGCAAGGTGCCTTCGGCCGTGCCGCAGAAGAAATCCCCCGCTCCACAGAACTTCCCGGTGAGGGAGACCTGAGCCGAGACCTGAGTGTGAGAGAATGGATTTGCTTCGCCGACCACCGTCAACAGCGGCAGCTTGGTCGAGAACGTGCCGTCAGCGCCGAGTTGAAACGGCGCATCCGCCGCCGCGGGAATGTCGAAGGCAGTGCCGACCAGGGTCTTCCTATCGTCCCACTTCAGCCCTTGCAGGTTCCAGCGCATGGTCGTCGCGCCACCGCCGGCCTCGGTCGTGACCTTGGCGCGGAAGAGCATCGGCTTCACGTGGTCCAGCACCGCCGCCAGCGAGAACAGGTAGTCGCCGTCGATTTCACCCGGTTTCGGCGCCTCGCAGACCGCAGCGTCGCCGCCATCGGCGCCGGCAGAGCCGCCCGCGCCGGCTTCGCCTCCCACGCCACTGGGGTGGATCTTCTCGTGGCGATCCCGGAAGGCGTCGTACTCGCCCTCGGCATCCGGGCAGCCCGTCACGAGCAAGAGCGGGAGGGACAGAGCAAGGAGGGTGCGTTTCGAAAGCATCGTGGGCTCGATCCGGTCGAGGAATGATAGCAGAAGGGCGTCCGCCGTCAGCGGAACACCCGATGTCTGTCATACGGGCCGCCGCTGTGGGGGTCAAGCCTGCCGTTTCCCGTTCGCTTCGAGCCAAGAAGCTGGTGTAGAACCGGCCTATGAAACGGCTCGGCGTGGGATTTGGGGTGGTCGCCTTGTGCAGCGTGGTGGCGCCGCGCGCAGCGGTGGCTTCGGGCATTTCGGTGGCGCGCTTCGGGGGCGAGCACGGTCACCCGACGACGACCAACGCCACCGCCATCTTCTACAACCCAGCCGGCATCGGCATGAGCAGCGACACGCACCTCTTCGCGGACGTGTCTCTTGCCTGGCGCAAGGTCTCGTACAACCACCAGCTCACCGGCACGGATGACGGCACCGTGCCGGGCGCCAACGACGGCACGAGCAAACTCTTCAACGTGCTCGCGTCGCCCATGTTCGGAGTGACCACCAAGATCGGCGATGTCGCGCTGGGTGCCGGCTTCTACGTTCCCTATGGCGGCCAGAGCGTCTGGGACAAGAACGACGACTTCAAGGACGACCCGACTCACGCTGGCCCCTACGACGGCGTTGCGCGCTGGTACGTGATGGAAGGCATCATCCGCTCGAGCTTCATCACACTCGCAGGCGCGTACCACATCGAGCCGGCTCGGCTGTCGATCGGTGTCTCCGGCAACTTGATCCTCACGACCGTGGACACCGTGCGCGCCAAGACGCCGTCCGGCAACAACCAGGTCGCGACCGAGGGGCGAGCCTACCTGAACGTCACTGGGACCGACTGGAGCATGGGCATCGGAGCGCTTTACGAGGCGATGCCGAAGCAGCTCTGGATCGGCGCGTCGTATCAGTCGCGGCCCAACTTGACGGGCATGAAGCGCCTGAAGGGCGACCAAGCGACACTCTTGGTGAACGCCAACGGCTCCTACGCTTCGAGCGTCGTGAAGGCCGAAATGGAGCACGAGCTGCCCGACGTGATTCGGCTCGGGGCTCGCTACCGGCCAGCGCCCGACATGGAGATCCGCTTGTTCGGCGACTACACGCGGTGGAGCGTGCTCGAACGCCACTTCGTCGAGAACCCCGAGAAGGACTTCCCGCTGCTCGATCAAGATCGGAGCTGGAAGGACACCTTCGGGGTTCGAGCGGGCTTCAGCAAGTGGGTGACGGAGCCAATCGAGGTCTACGGCGGAGCCGGGTTCTCGTCGAACGCCGTGCCGGACGAGACCCTCGAGCCAGCGCTGCCCGACTGGGATGGCATTTCGTTCAGCGCGGGCGGACGCTTCGAGATGGTAAAGAACCTGTTCGGATCGCTCTCCTATACGCAGATCGTGTACTTGCCGCGCGACACCAACGGCAAGAACACGCTCACCGAGCCCAATCCGAGCGGCGCGGTGCCGAATCCCGATGCCGGCGGCAACTACAAGCAGGCCGTCGGGGTGGTGAATCTGAACGTCGATTTCGCTTTCTGAGGCGGCGCGGTCATCGCGCTGGCCCTGCCGCTCTTGACAGAGCGCGCTAGCTTTGGTGTCTCTCCCGAGCCATGGGAGCTGTCCGCAACTTCGTCACGCACCACTTCCGACACTTCAACGCGGCGGTCGTCGTCGATGCCGCTCAGGCTTGGGAGAGCCACCTGGCGGGAGGCGGGAAGATGCTGCTCACCCTGGCGGGGGCCATGAGTACCGCCGAGATGGGTACGGTCATCGCGGAGCTGATCCGGAAGGGGAAAGTGCACGCGATCTGCTGCACCGGTGCCAACCTCGAAGAAGACGTCTTCAACCTGGTGGCCCACAAGAGCTACCGGCGCATCCCCGCCTACCGCATGTTGACCGCGGAGCAGGAGAAAGAGCTCGAACACCAAGGCCTGAACCGCGTGACCGACACCTGCATCCCCGAAGGGGAGGCCATGCGCAAGATCGAGCGGCACATGCTCGAGCTGTGGAGAGACGCTGATTCCAAGGGGGAGCGGCTGTTCCCCCACGAGATCTTCTACAAGCTCCTCCGCAGCAAGAAGCTCGAGCCCGAATACGAGATCGATCCGAAGGACAGCTGGCTGCTCGCGGCCTGCGAAAAGAACCTGCCGATGTGGGTGCCCGGCTACGAAGACTCGACTCTGGCCAACATGTTCGTGGCCTCGGTGGTCCGCGGCGAGGTGAAAAACGCCACGACGATCAAGAGCGGTCTCGAGCAGATGCGCACGCTGATCGACTGGTACCGAGAAGAGAGCGCCCGGTCGAGCATCGGGTTCTTCCAGATCGGCGGCGGCATCGCCGGTGACTTCCCCATCTGCGTGGTCCCGCTGATTCACCAGGACCTGCAGCAGCAGTGCCCCTACTGGGGCTACTTCTGTCAGATCAGCGACTCGACGACGTCCTACGGGAGCTACAGCGGAGCGGTGCCGAACGAGAAGATCACCTGGGGCAAGCTGGATCTCGACACTCCCAGGTTCATCATCGAGAGCGACGCCACCATCGTGTTCCCGCTGGTGGCAGCTTACCTGCTCGACTGGTGATCGGGATCAACGCCGGCGCCTGAAGCGCAGCAGCGCGAGCGCGGCGAACCCCGCCCAACCCAGGTTCGACCCGCTCGGCGTGGCTCTGCATCCGCAACCGCCGTCGTCGGCGCTGCTGTCGCCGCTCTTCGCGCCGCCGGTGCCGCTGCCCCCGGTGCTGCCGCCGCCGGTGCCGCTGCCGCCGGTGCTCGAGCCTGCGCTGCCGCCGGTGCTCGAGCCCGCGCTGCCGCCGGCGGGTGAACCCGCAGAGCCGCCGGTGCCGCTGCCCCCGGTGCCCGCACCACCGGATCCGCCGCTGCCACCCGTGCCACCCGTGCCCCCGCTCGCGGTCGGATCTTTGAAGCCGGCGCCGACGGTCCAACCGGGATTGCTCGCGCCGAACTTGTGGGCACCGACGTCGGCCACGCCGCCGCGCGGCGTACCGTTGAAGTCGTCGCCGACCACGTACTTGGCGTCTCCCGCGCCGATCAGCTTGCTGCCAGTCTTCGGGAAGACGTTCAGCTTGGCGCCCCCGAAGGCCGCGTCCATGAAGTCCGCGGCCAGGGTGCCGCCGCCGGTGAAGCCTGCGCTCACGCCCTGGGTGGAGCCCATGCCGACGTTGCCGGCGACGGTCAGCGCCGAGAGCGTTCCGGCAACGCGGAGCGCATTGCCGTTTTGGCTGTAGAGCGCGTTGTTGGCGATCACGACGTTGCTCTTGATGCCGTCAGAGCGCAGCGCGTCGCCGGCGTTGAGCACCGTATTGTGCACAATGGTCAGATCTTCGACGCTCTGCTGCTGGTGGAGCTGGTTGCGGATGCCGTCGGCCTTGGCGCCGAGCACCAAGTTGTTCCGGATGATGGCGTCGGCCTCGGCCTGAATGCCGTGGTCGCCGCAATTCCACATGGCGTTGCGCTCGAGCAGGTTCACGGCCTTGCCCGCGGTGCCGTAGATCAAGATGCAGGGGTAGTTCGTGTCGTGGATCACGTTGTCGCGCACGATGTTGTTGTAGCTGCCCTGCTTGATCTCGATGCCGTCGCCCTGGCTGACGCTCGACTGATTCGTGTGATGGACGTAGTTGCCCTCGATCAGGCTGTCGAACATCTGGCAGCCGTCGTTGTTGCAGCCGAGGTACATGCCCTCGCCGGTGCCGTTGGTGTGGTGGATGTGATTGCGACGGATGACCAGGCCTTCGTACTTGGAGCCGCCGACGTTGGCCGAGACCGCGACGTCGGCCGTGTCGTGGATGTGGCAGTCTTCGACGGTGATGAAGCTCGAGCTCGTGATGCGGATGCCGTGCGAGCCCTTGGAGACCTCGAGCTTCCGAAGCACGACGTACTTGGTGTTCTCGACGTTGATCACGTTTTGGCTGGCGTCGCGGGTGATGTGGGCAGTCTCGCCGTCTTTGCTGCGGATCACGATGGGCGCGTTGGCGGTCCCCGCCACCGAGACGGTGAGCTTGCCGCTCAAGGTGTAGGTCCCGCCCTTGAGCACCAGCTCGTCACCGGCTTTGAGCTTGGCGATCTCCTGGCTCAGATTGGCCCCGGGCGCGATTTCGTAGCTGGCCGCCCACGCGGGGGCGGTTGCGAACAATACCGGCAGGGCGCTTAGGGCGACGAGCTTCCTCATGCGCGCAGTCTACCAGGCGGAGGCCGGGGAGGGCAGCGGCCTCAGGCGTCGCCGCTGCGTCTCGCGAAGTCCACGAAGGCCGGTGATATCAGCTCACGGCGCCAACCGTCGAAGACCTCCGCGCCCTGGGCGCGAGCGCCCGTCTCCACGATGCGCGATCTGATCTTTCGCATCAGCCGGCCCGGAAACGCGAGCTCCGGAGCCACCTCCAGGTTCGCGCTGATCTCTGCGCGGGCGAGGGAGAGCCAACCGTCCAGGCGCACCTCGTCGGCGGTGGCGTAGGGGGGAGGAATCGATGGGCACGAATCCGCCGGTGTCCGCGTCGGCGGCCGCGCGCTGCAGGCCGGCGACGAGACGATCGCCCCGCTCCGCGGCGAAGCGGCGGTTCACGCCCTTGATGCGTGAGAGATCGGCGCCGGTCTCGGGCAACCGGCCGGCGATCGCCAGCAGGGTCTTGGCGTCGGGCGCCAGCGACCGCTCTCGATCGTCGAGGGCGTTGTACCAGGCGATCAAATGTCGGAGCGCGGCCTGACTGTGGGCGTCGAGCTGCCAAGCGTTGCGGAAGTCCTCGACGGCGAGCGGCTCTGCGGACTCGCGAGCAGGCCAATTGACCTCGTGGCTGGCGTTGAAAATCAGAGTCGAGCGCCCGCGCTCGGCCAGGCGCTCGCCCAGCGCGCGGTGCATCGCGGGCAGCTCCTCGATGTCGGCGGCGGCGTAGGCGAGCTGGGCCTCGGGCAGTGGGCGACGGATCCAGTCGTCGGCCTGGTGTGACTTGCCGCTGCGGACTCCCAGCAATTGAAATTTCAGGTAAGCGAGCGAGACGCTGTGCTCCACCGTGGTCAGGGCCCAGGCCACCTGCGTGTCGAAGACGCGGGGCGGCGTAGCGAGTTCGAAGCGCGTGGCGAGCAGGTCGACGTCTTGCGAGCCGGCGTGCAGGACCCACTGGCGGCCTGGGTCTGACAAGATCTCGCGCAGCGGGCTCAGTGAGCCGAGGCGTAGGGTGTCGACCAGGTGCACGCGCTCGCCCTTCGAGATCTGGAGGAGGCACAGCGTCTTGCCGTCGCGCGTCGAATCGAACTCGGTGTCCAGGTAGAGCGTCGTTGCATCGGAGAGGGTCCTGGCGACATCGGCCAGCTCTTGCTCGCTTTGAATCAGGTGCACCGCGCGAGTCTAGACGGCTTGGTCGCCGAGATCTTGGCCCATCGCCCGAGCCTTTGTTTCAACGGGGCGTGAGCCAATGGACTCGAGTGCTTGCGCTGGCCGCCGCCGTGGTTCTCGGCGGCTGCAGCGGCGAACCGGCCGCGCCCGTCGAAGTCGCCGCCCTGCCTGATCGCGCTCCCGCCGTGGCCCCCGTAGATCCCACGCTGGGCACGACTCTGAATCGGTGGATCTCCAAGGAGTGGCCGGCGCTGGGCTCGGCGCGGGAGCAGAGGTGCGACGACTCGAGCTGGGAAGGGTCGTCGCAAGAGCAGCGCGTGCTCGCGCTGGTGCTCCGCGACGCACGCTTCGAGAAGAAGGACCTGCTGCCGCTGGCTCTGACCGGCCCGTTGACCCAGCCAAAGTTGCACGAGCTGCGGGACACGCTGGCGCTGTCGCCCCCGGGGCAGCCTCCCCCGGCTGGCGTCGTCGACGAAATCTCGGCGCTCGCGGCGAGTCGTTTTGTCGGCGTGTTCCACGTCACCGAACACTTCGCGGCCGACCGCGTCTTTCGCACCGACCGGGGACGCTGGGAGTGGCTGCCGGGCACGATCGTGGCGTGGTTCGCGATCCATGAGGCGCGCTCGGGCGCCGCGCTCTGCCAGACCCTGCTCGTGGTCAAGAACGACGTCAGCTCCGCCCCGCTGGCCCCGCGGCTGAAGTCGGATACCCGTGCGCGCCTCACGCGAGAGCTCGGCCGCGACCTTCGCAGCGAGGCGGCGCGAGCGCTCCGTCGCATCAGCGCCGAGCTGGAGATGCCGCAGGGATCCGCGCTGCCGCCCAAGTGAGAAGCCGAGTTCGCGTCGACCAGCGCTTGACGCGGGCGGGTGGTCGCACAACCGTGCGCGCCCCTTGGCCGCGAGCTACTTCGACGTCGACGGAACGCTGGTCAGCACGAACCTCGTGCACCCGACCTTGTTCTACCTGCTAAACCAGGCCACGCCGGTTCAGACCGCGCTCAGGTTCGGGCGCGCACTGCTCAGAGCACCCGCGATGGGTGTGGCCGAGATGGCCGATCGCCGCACCTTCAACGAGCTGCTCTACAGCTCCTACGAAGGCATGAGCGAGGATCGCCTGGTGCTGCTCTCGGACGAGGTCTTCGACAAAGTGTTGAAGCCGTCGATCTTTCCCGCGGCGAGGGATCTGGTCCGGAAGAACGTCGACCGCGGCAACGTGGTCGTGCTGATGTCGGGAGCGCTCGACTTCATCGCGAAGCGCCTGGCCGACCACCTCGGGGCGCACGAGGTCATCGCCAACCGCCTGGAGATGAAGGACGGGCGCGCCACCGGCAAGCTCGAGAAACCCGTGGTGGCCGGACCCGAGAAGGCGCGGCTCATCCGCGACCACGCGCGGGCCAACGCGCACGACCTCGACGACTGCTACGCCTACAGCGACAGCTACTCCGACTTGCCGATGCTGAGCGTGGTCGGTCATCCCGCCGCGGTGAACCCCGACCGGCGGCTCGAGCTCCTCGCCAAGGCCTACAGCTGGCCCAGCTTCGACCTGAGAGCATCGTCATGAATCACCCCTGTGTCACGACTCTGGAGAAAGACAGCGCGCCGCGCGTGCTGTTTGCCGGCGACCAACTCGTGGAGGTCGACCTGCCGCCGGGGACGCGCTGCATCTACCCCAAGCCCCCGATTCAGCCGCTGCGCGACGTCGACGCGGCG
Organism: uncultured delta proteobacterium; assembly: GCA_963716725.1. Lineage (GTDB taxonomy): Bacteria > Myxococcota_A > Polyangia > Polyangiales > Polyangiaceae > JADJKB01. The sequence goes on along the minus strand of CAVQUB010000027.1, from coordinate 90,710 downwards.
ATCCGCTACGCCATCAACCACCCGCTCGGCTGCGAGCCGCTCTACGCGAAGCTTCGGCCCGGCATGAAGGTCACCATCGCGATGGACGACATCTCGCTGCCGCTGCCGCCGATGCGCGGACCGGACGTGCGCGAGCGCGTGCTCGAGATCGTGCTGGCGCTGATGGCGGACCACGGGGTGGACGACATCGAGATCATCGTCGCGACCGGCATTCACCGGCGCATGAAGGCCGCGGAGGTCCGGCACATGGTCGGGCGCCGAGTCTTCGAGGCGTACTGGCCAGATCGGCTCTACAACCACGACGCCGAAGACCGCGACAACCTGGTGGAGGTCGCGACGACCGATCACGGCGAGGTGATCGAGATGAACCGCCGGGCCGTCGAGAGCGACCTGATCATCTACGTGAATCTGAACTTCGTGCCCATGGACGGCGGGCACAAGTCGCTGATGTGCGGCCTCACCAGCTACCGAAGCCTGCGCGGCGCACCACAACCCCGAGACGATCCGCGACTGCGACAGCTACATGGACCCGCACAAGAGCGAGCTGGCGACTCGGGTCGAGCGCATGGGTCGCCTGGCCAACGCAGAAGCTCAACGTCTTCACCATCGAGACCACGGTCAACAACCGCATGTTCGACCGACCGCTGGAGTTCCTCGCCAAGAACGAGGACGACCTCGACGGGCGGGAGCGCGCGCTGCTCAAGGGCCTGGTCGCCGACCACCGCGCGCTTGCCGCAGGTCGCGCGGCAGGCCATCTTCGACCGCTTCCCGGCGCCCTACGGCGTGACCGGCGTCTGGGCGGGCGAGACCGAGGCCGTGCACGAGAAGACGCTCGAACGCTGCTTCGAGCAGTACTCGTGCCCGTCGAGGGTCAGGCCGACATGCTCGTCTGCGGCATCCCGTACATCAGCCCGTACAACGTGCACGCCTACCTGAACCCGCTGCTCGTCGCAGGTGCATGGCGCAGGGCTACCTGTTCAACCTGTACCGCGGCGCTCCCGCTGGTGAAGAAGGGCGGCACGCTGATCATCACTGCACCCCTGCACCGACAAGTTCGACCACGAGCAGCACGCGCCGTACATCGAGTTCGTGCACCGCCTGCTGCCCGAGACGCGCGACGCGGTGGAGCTGCACAAGCGCTACGAGGAGAAGTTCGCCGCAGACCCGGCGTACATCCAGATGTACCGCACGGGCCACGCCTACCACCCGGCCCACCCCTTCTTCATGTGGTACTGGGGCGAGAACGGCCGCCAGCACATCGGGCGCGTGATCGTGGTCGGCGCCGACAACGAGTACATGCCCAAGCTGCTCGGCTACGAGACGGCGCCGACCATGGACGAGGCCCTGTATCGGGCCCGGGGCGGCGAGAACAAGAGCTTGGACATCGCGTGCTTGCACGTGCCGCCGATCGTGATGGCGGACGTGAGGGTTTAACGGCCGCCCGCTGCCCGGCATAGGCCGGGTGTGGGAAAGCTCAGGGGTTCGTTGGCGGCGTTCGCGGCGGGATTGTCGCTGGTCGCGTGTGCGCACGCGCCGGCACCAACGCCCCCGTTGGCCAGCGCTGGGCCCGCGGCTGCGACTCGGACCGTGGCCGACGGCCACCACCTGCTCAATCGTTTTGGATTCGGACCGCGGCCAGGTGACGCAGCGCGGGTGGCCCAAGGCGGCGTCGGCGTGTGGCTCGACGAGCAGCTCGCGCCGCGGAAACCCGATGCATCGCTCGAGCAGGCGCTGGCGCCCTACCGCCGCGCCCTCGAGACGCCGCAGGATCTCCTCGACCGTTGGCTCGGAGAGGACTGGCAGGAGGAGACCGGGAACGTTCAGAAGCGCGCGCGCAAAAACGCCAAGGGTCAGATCGCCGAAGTCGCCCTGGCCGAAGTCACCCGTCACATCCTGAGCGAACGGCAGCTCGAAGAAGTGCTGGTCGACTTCTGGACCAACCACTTCAACGTGTTCGCTCGCAAGGGCCTGGTTCGACTCTTTGCCGGTGACTTCATCGAGCGTGCGCTTCGACCCAACGCCCTGGGGCGATTCGAGGACCTCTTGCTCGCGACCGCGCGTCACCCGGCCATGCTGCTGTACCTCGACAATGCGAGGAGTCGGGTCGAAAAGCAGATGCCGGATGGCGAAGTGCGCGGCGGGCTGAACGAGAACTACGCGCGCGAGCTGCTCGAGCTTCATACCTTGGGCGTGGACGGGGGATTCGCTCAAGCCGACGTTCGAGGCGCTGCGCGAGTCCTCACCGGCTGGAGCGTGCGCCGCCCTCGAGAAGGTGGCGTCGGCTTCCTGTTCCGTACCGCTGCCCACGACGGCTCCGAAAAGACGGTGCTGGGTCAGCGCTTCGCGGCCGGCGGCGGCGAGGACGAAGGCCGCGCGCTGATCGCCATTTTGGCCAAACACCCGAGCACGGCGCGTCACCTCGCGCGCAAGCTATGCGTCCGCTTCGTCGCCGACGAGCCGCCTTCCTCGTGCGTGGAGTCCGCCGCCCGGACCTACCGGGAGACGAACGGCGACATCGCGCGAGTCGTACGCGGCGTGGCGGAGCACGATAGCTTCTGGAGCGCCGCCGCCCGCGGCAACAAGCTCAAGTCGCCGCTCGAGTTGGTGGTCAGCTCGGCCCGCGCGTTGGGCGGGCGTCCGGACGGAAGCCTCGCGCTGGCCCGGGTGCTCGAGCGCATGGGGGAACCCATCTTGCTGGAGAGCGTGCCGACCGGACATCCCGAAGCCGAGTCGGAGTGGGTCAGCACCAACGGGCTGCTTTCACGGATGAGCTTCGCCTCGATGCTCGCGGCCGGCAAGCTGCCCGGACTGTCTCTCGATCTCGCCGCGGCATTGCCGGAGACGGGAGCTGGGCTGGTGCCTCGGGCGAGCTCGCTCCTGTTGGGCGGTCGCGCGCGACCGGAAACGGTTTCGACCATCGCCCGCGCGCTCGATGGACTCGACGAGCCCGACGAACGGCGTACGGTCGCCGTCGCGCTCCTGCTCGGGAGCCCCGAGTACCAACGCCAGTGAGGTCAGCATGATCAAGTTGTCGCGACGATCTCTGCTCAGCTCCGCCGGTGCCGGGGCCATGACGCTGGCGGTGCCGGACTTCGCGCTGGCTGCGCCAGCCGCGGGCAAGCGCGTTCTCGTCGTGATCTTCCTGCGCGGGGGCGTCGACGGGCTGAGTCTGGCCGTGCCCCACGCCGACCCCGACTACTACAACGCTCGGCGCGCCATCGCCGTCGGCCGGCCGGGCAAGCCCGGCGGCGCCATCGATCTCGATGGCCGCTTCGGCTTGCACCCGCGCCTCGCTCCGCTCGAACCTGCCTACCGCGCCGGTGAGCTGGCGATCGTGCACGCCGTCGGTTCGCACCACGCGACGCGCTCGCACTTCGAGGCCCAGGACTACGCCGAGACGGCCACACCGGGCCAGCCTTCGACCCGGAGCGGCTGGCTCGCGCGCTCGCTGGTGAGCGCCGGCAAGCCCTCGACCCCGCTCGGTGTCGTCGCCTTGTCGGACAAGCGCCCCCTCGGGCTCCGAGGCGGCGTGGATGTGGTGACCGCGGCGCGTCTCGACGCGTTCCGCCTCCGCGCGCCGAAGCGCCTGAACGCGCGGCTCGATCGCGCGTTCAACGCGCTCTACGCCAAGGGGGACGACGCCGTCACGATCGCGGGCCGCGACGCTCTCGGCGCCGCCAGGCGCCTGAAGAGCCTGGAGCAGACCAGCGCTAGAGCCGGCTACCCCGAGGCCGCGAGAGGCCTGGCGGATATCGCCCGACTGGTGCGCGCTGATGTGGGGCTGCGCGTGGCGTGGATCGACGCCGGCGGTTGGGACACGCATCAGGGACAGGGCGGCGCCGACGGCGGGCGATTGCCGCGCGCCTTCGACGCGCTCGCCAAAGGCCTGGCGGCGTTCCGCAAGGATCTCGGCCGCGATCTCGAGCGAGTGGTCGTGCTCGTGATGACCGAGTTCGGGCGCACCGTCGCCGAGAATGGAACCGGAGGTACCGACCACGGTCACGGCTCGGCGATGCTGCTGCTCGGCGGGCCGGTGCGCGGAGGAAGGGTGCATGGCACCTGGCCTGGCCTGGCGCCGGAGCAACGCTACGAGGGGCGTGACCTCGCCGTCACCACCGACTACCGCGACGTGCTCGCGGAGATCTCCGAGCGACACCTCGGGGCCCGCGACCCAGGGGGGGTGATCCCCGGGCACAGCCCGCGCGCGCTGGGGATCTTGCGCTAATCACCGGCCAGGAATCCCGCGCAGAGCACCGACCTTCGTCGTATAGTCCCCCGCTCATGCGCTCCACGATTCACTTGGGGGTCCTCGTCGCAGCGCTGCTCGCCTGCAAGATGTTCAAGAAGGAGGAGCCGACGCCCGCGTTGCCTCCACCCGAGCCGACGCCGACAGCCACCACAGCCGAGCCGACTCCCACCGTCGAACCGGCGGCGAGCGGCGCGACGTCGACACCGACGCCGACGCCCACGACGGTCAGCACCAAGAAGACCGATGCCGGAGCCAAGGACGCAAGCGCGCCCGCCGACGCCGGCGGCGGTAAGAGCGCGGCCTGCGCCTCGAAGTGTCAGGGGGTGTTGCAGGCCTGCCTGTTGCCGGGAACGACTGAGGGCGGCCTGCCCAAGTTTGCGGATCCGACGCAATGCCAGGCGGCCTTCGACGAGTGCGCGAAGGCCTGCAAATAGCGCTCACGCAACCACGGGTCGCCTCTGAGTCACAGCCCCACGAAGCCTGCCACGAAGTGGAAATACAGGCCGCCGAGCGCCCACAGCGGAAACGTCACGAAGCTCGAGTGTCCCTGATCGATCTTCCAGTGGTTGTAGGTCCACAACCCCCGCTCGAAGAACAGGCTCATGCCGCGGCCGTAGGTGTACTCGGTGAAGAAGCCGATCCCGGCGAAGGCCGCCATCAATAGCAGGTAGTGCGGGCTCACCCACCAGCCGAGGGCCAGCGCCGCTGACGCGATGGGGATGCAGAAGACGGCGAACGCGCCGCGCGTGAAGCGTCGCTCGCGGGCGCTGGTGAGTCGACTGAGGGGCCACGCGACGAGCAGGCCGACCGCCAGCGCCGCCGCGGCGATCCACATGGGCCGATCCAAGGTCCAGGCTTCGGGTGCCGGACCACGCAGCACGCGCCGGGTCTCGCAGAACAAGAGCGCGCCAACCGTCCACGGGAAGAAGTTCAGGGTGCTGGTGTAGCCCGAGAGCACGGAACGGTAGCTGTAGGTCCAAATCGGCTCCGCGAAGAAGCGACGCCAAACCACCGAGACGATGAGCTCGCCGACGATGCCCATGAGCCCGGTGGCCACGAACAGCAACAGATAGCGTGGGCTGATCACCAGCGAGAGCGCCAGGAAGGCGAGGGGCACCCAGCCCATCAGTACGTAGAACTTGGTGAGTGAGAACTGCGAATCGGTCAGCCAGTCGCCCCGCTTCAACGCCAGCGTCACCAGCACGAAACTGTAAGCGTTCGATGCCAACCCGAACAGCAGGATCGGGTGATAGGCCGAGTCGATGATCAGCGCGGCCACGGTTCAAAAGTTGAAACTGAAGGACTTGGTCTCGGGCGGCCCTTTGCCCCAGGGGTGTTCGCCGGCGTTGATCGTGGCGCAGCTGGAGAATGACTTGTGGGTGCGTGGGCTCACCACGACGCTCTGGGCCTGGCCCAGCTCCGAGAGCTTCACCGTGATGGTCGCTGAGTAAGCGCCCGCGTCGGGCTTCGCGCCCTCGTTGCCCTTCCAGCACTGGTTGATCTTCGTCTTGAGGAAGGCGAGCTTGTGGTCGCGGGGCGGGTATTTCGGCACGTCGTTCATGACCACGACGGTGGAGCTCGGGGTCGGTTCTGGAGTCGGTTCGGGCGCGGCGGTCGGATCGACCTTGGGGTCCGTCTGGGTGTTCGGGTTCTTGCTCGCGGTGCGGCGAGCGGTCTCCGCGGTCGTCGTCGGAGAGCTCGTTGAGGTGGGTGCTGCTGAGGCAGGCGCCGCGGGATCGGGCGCTTCAGCGGTCGTGGGGGGAGCGACAGCGGTCGAGCCGTCCCAGGCGTAGTATCCAACGCCCGCGATGCCGACCGCGACGACCACCGCCCCGCCGACCAGGACCAGCGCCGCGCCCGCGAGGATCCAGGGCAGTTTGCTCTTCTTCGCGCCCGGCGGGAGCGAGGCCGTGGTGGCGTGCGTCGCCCCAGTTGCGCTGAAGGCGGCCGGAACCGACGCCGGCGCCCTGTAGCCAGCGGAGGGCAGGGTGGACAGAGTCGCGGAGAGCGGCGCCAGTGCGGAGTGCAGGGCAGGCAGGCACTGGCTGGCGTCTGGGAAGCGTCCTGAGGGTTCGCGACTGACCGTATGCGAGAACCACTCATCGAAGCCCGCTGGCAACAGGTGGGCGACCCCGAGCTCGGTCGCGCGCGTCGAGGCGACAACCAGCGGGTCGAACATCACCTCTTTGAGTAGACCCTGCAAGGTGGCGTGCTCGGCGGTCGCGCTGCGCCAGTAGTGCTGCCCGGTCAGGCACTGAAACACCACGAGCCCCAAGGCCCAGACGTCGGCGGTCGGTCCAATGCCGGTCGCGGAAGCCTGTTCCGGTGCCATCCACAGCGGTGATCCGATGGCGCCGGTGATGCCGCCTTGCCCGCGAACGTCTTCCGTCAGCTTGGCGATGCCGAAGTCGAGGATCTTGAGGGTGAAGGGCACGCCCTCGCGCCTCGGGTGGGCGAGAAACAGGTTCTCGGGCTTGATGTCGCGGTGCACCAGGCCGGTGGCGTGGGCGGCTCCCAGCGCGTGACAGAGCTGCCTCATCACCTCCAACGTTTCGGGCGGGCGTAGCGGGCCCGCGCGCGCCAAGCGGTCGGCCAGCGTCTCGCCCTCGAGCAGCTCCATCGCGAGCCACGGCGCGCCGGACGCGGAGTCGACCCCGGCCGACACCACCTCGACCACATGATCGCTGGCGATCTGCGACGCGACCCGAGCCTCTTGCTCGAAGCGTTCCCGCGAGCGCTCGCTCTGGACCAACGAAGGCAAGAGCAGCTTCAGCGCACGCCGGCGTCCCGTGCTGAGCTGCTGCGCGACGTAGACGGCGCCCATGCCTCCGACGGCGAGCGCACGCTCAATGCGGAAGTCGCCGCCGAATACGTCGCCGGGCTGGAGGCCATGAGGATGAATCAAGGCCTGCGGAGTCTAGCGCGGAAATTCGCCGCGCGGCGAGACTCTAGAGCCGAGTCGCTACGCCGGCGCCCCACCACGCATTGCTGGTGGCAGCCAGCAGCTTGCTCGACCCCGTCTTGATCTCGATCTCGAGCACCGCGCCCGTCCCCGCGAGCACGACTTCGTCGTGCCTGAAGAACAGGTCAAGAATGCGAGCTTCGACAGCTCTTCAGTTGCCCACGCTCATCAAGCCGCGGAGCCCGACGAAGTAGACCTGCGTCGCGCGGGCATCGTAGCCGAAGAACTTCTGAATGTAGCCCGCCTCGACCGACAGGTGCGGGGTTACCAGGAAGTAGGGCAGCGCTGCCATCGCGAAGCGTGCTGCTCGAATGCGGTCGCGGTACTGCGCGGGCTGGGCGCCGGGTTGCGGCAGGACCGCGGGGCTGAAGGCGCGATCGTAGCGTTCGTCGTAGCGCTCGTGGATGTCGCCCTCGACGTAGGGTCCGATCTTGATGCCGGCCTTCCACGGCAAGAGCCAACGCCGGGTCTTGAAGTCGAACAGGGCGCTGAGGGCCGCGGCCCCGTTCTGCTCTTTTCCGAAGGGACGCGTCCCCGAGCCCAAGAAAATCGTGGTCTCGAGGAGCAGCCAGTTCTGGAGCTCGACGCTCACGTTCGTGCCTCCTGCGAAGTAGTCGAGGCGCGGGTTCTCGAACTTGTCGAGGTCCATTCCGAAGGGAACGCTGCCTTTCAAGAAGAACCCGAGGGCGAACTTGGGGTCATGCACCGCCGCGAACGAGACGGTCGCCGTGGCGATGGTCCCGGTGTCTTCGGGGTAGAACTCGCAGACGCCGCCGCCCAGATACTTGGCGCCCGCGCTGCATTCGGAGCCGATGCTTCCCGGGGGCGACGAGCCCGGCGCGCCGACTTGCCATTCGTCGGGGTCGTTCTTCTCCGCCGGCGTCTGGTAGTAGGTCGCCTCGAGGCGAGCCGAGAAAAACTGGAGCGGTCCGAGATCGCCGAAGGTGTAGCCCGCGCCCAGCTTGTACTCGTACCAACCGCGGGTCTTCATGAACGACGCTTGGTTTTCGTTCGGCTCGGTCTTGCCACGCTCGGCCGTGACCACGGCGTTCACGTCGAGCTCTCCAGGGTGTCCACCGACCGGCGTGCCGACGAACGCGTGGGCGATGCCCGCCTGCGCGACAAAGAAGGCCGCAACCGCCCAAGCAAGCTGTCTCATCACGGCAACTACGTCCGGGAGTGTCCCCCGGTTACGCCCGAAGAGCGACGCGACGCGGCAGGCCTTGACTCCCGGGCCGGCATGGGTGACCGAAGGTCCTTTCCGCATGCCCAAGCACCCTCCGATTGAACAAAAACCCGACAGCGGGGCGCGCCCGCCCCTCGACCTCGGGCGCACTCTCTCGGGGCGCCGCCTGGTCGTGATCGGAGGCACAGGCTTCCTCGGCAAGGTCTGGTGGGCATTCCTGCTCCACCACTTCCCCTGGGTGCAGCGCATCCACCTGGTGGTGCGGCCGCGCGCCAATCAGACCGCCGAGCAGCGGTTCTGGAAAGAGGTCGTCGGCAGCGAAGTGATGCGCCCCTTGCGCGAGCGCCATGGAGCCGCGTTCGATGCCTTCATCCGTGACAAGGTCGTGCCCATTGCGGGTGACGTGGTGCAGCCCTACTGCGGGATCGACGCCACGCTGCGCGACGAGCTTCGCGGCTCCGTAGACGCGGTGGTGAATGCGAGCGGCGTCGTCGACTTCGATCCGCCCCTGGACGAAGCGCTCGAGGTGAACGCATTTGGCGTGCAGAACTTGGTGGCGCTCGCTCGCGATCTCGGCGATGCCCCTTTTCTCCACACGAGCACCTGCTTCGTCGCGGGCTCGCGCACCGGATTCATCGAAGAGACCGACCCGCGCGCGCACCCCTTCCCCCGAGCCGGCGAGCTCGAGCGTGCGCACTGGGATCCCGACCGCGAGATCGAGGAGTGTCTCGACGTGATCGAGCAGGCTCGCCATCGCTCGAACGACGCATTCCGCCAGAGCCGCTTCCTGGACGAAGCGAAGAAGAACCTGGCGGGACGTGGCGAGCCCGCGCGGGGCACCACTCTCGAAAGCGAAGTCGAGCGCGTGAAGCGCAAGTTCGTCGAAGCGCGCCTGGCCGAGATGGGCATGGAGCGCGCTCAGTTCTGGGGATTCCCGAACACGTACACGTACACCAAGGCCATCGGTGAGCAGATCGTGGCTCGATCCGAGCTTGCCCACACCATCGTGCGTCCGGCCATCGTCGAGAGCACCGTGAAGTTTCCCTTCCCGGGCTGGAACGAGGGCATCAACACCAGCGCGCCGCTGATCTACGTGATCCGCGAGGGCCAGACCCAGTTCCCCGGCAGCGACAGCTACCTCGACGTGATCCCCTGCGACATGGTGGCGGGCGGCATGACGTTGGCCCTTGGTGAGCTCATCGACGGCACGCACCGCCCCGTTTATCAGCTCGGGTCGAGCGACAGCAATCCCTTCACCGTGCGCCGAGCCTACGAGCTGACCGGACTCTACAAGCGGAAGTACTACCAACGCACGGGGCGGGGCGGCCCGATCCTGAGCGCGCTGCAGTCGCGCTTCGAGGGCGCGATGCTCGACGACAAGCAGTTCGAGGCCTACGGTCCCAAGAAGGTCGCCGCGGGCGCGAGCTTCGCGGCGCGACTCTTGAAGAAGGCGGCCGTTGGCCCGGCGGCGCCGCTCTTTCACCCCGCCGCCAAAGCGCTGGAGAGCTTTGCCGAAGGCCAGCGCAGGGTCGGCGACGTGCTCGGCGCGTTTGTGCCCTTCATCGCGGTCTACGACTACGTCTTCCGTTGCGACAATACGCGCGCAGCCTTGTCGCGCCTGTCGGACGCGGACCGGGCCAAGATCTACTGGGAGCCCGAGCAGATCGATTGGCGGCACTGGTTCCTCGAGATCCACGTGCCGGCTCTGGAGAAGTGGGTATTTCCCCAGATCGACGAGCGCCTGAAGCGCCCTCGCCGGGCCCCCGCGCCCCACACGACCCTCACGCTACTGCTCGACGAGATGGCCGATCGTTTCGATCTGTCGGTCGCGCTTCAGCGCACCGAGGCCGCGGGACTGTCGCGCGTCAGCTTCCGCGAGTGGCGGGAGCGATCGCTAGCCTGTGCCGAGCGCTTGCGAGCGGAGGGCGTGGTGCCCGGCGACCGGGTGATGCTCGCTGGCGCAAATCATCCGGCGTGGCCCGTCGCCTTCTTCGGGATCCTCTACGCCGGCGCGACGGTGGTGCCCCTCGAACCGGGCGTCGAGGCCGAGGTCGTCGAGAATCTGCGTGCGGCATCGGGCGCCAATCTCTTCATCGCGGACCAGGCGGTGGCGGAGCGGGTGCGAGGGAATTTGCCGTCGGACCTCGCGTGCATGGACCTCTGGCAGTCTGCCGCGCCGGGCGCCCCCATCGCGGCCCCGGCCGAGCCGCGCTCTGAGCAGGTGGCGGCGCTGATCTACACCAGCGGTACGACTGGAGTGCCGAAGGGCGTGATGCTCTCGCACTCGAACTTGACGGCATTGGTCGCGTCCCTCGCGCCGCTCTTCCCGCTCGGCAAGGGCGATCGCGTGCTCTCGGTCTTGCCCTTGCACCACACCTTCGAGCTGACCTGCGGCTTGCTCCTGCCGCTCTCCCGCGGATCTCGCATCGTCTACCTCGACCAGCTCACCGCCGATCGCCTCGAGGTCGGCCTGAAGAGCGGCCGCATCACCGCGATGATTGGCGTGCCTGCGCTGTGGGAGATGCTCGAACGCCGGATCAGCGCCAAGGTGGCCGAGCGGGGGAGGTTTGCGTCGCAGGTGTTTGACGTGGCCGTGGAGCTGAACCGATCGCTGGGCAAGAGCCTGGGCATCGACGCGGGCAAGCTGCTCTTCGGCCCGGTGCACGAGGGGCTGGGCGGACATCTGCGCTATTTGGTGAGCGGGGGCGCGGCGCTGCCGGAGAAGACCCACCACTTGTTCGCGGGGCTCGGCCTGCACTTGGCGGAGGGCTACGGCCTCACCGAGGCGGCGCCCGTGCTGACCGTGGCCTCCGGAGGTCCTGGCGCTCGTTCGGGCCACGTGGGCAAGGCCGTTCCCGGAGTGGAGATCCGCATCCACGCGCCCAACGCCCAAGGCGTGGGCCAGGTGCTCGCCCGCGGGCCGAACGTGATGCTCGGGTACAGCGACGACGAAGAGAGCACGCGGCGCAGCATCGATGCCGACGGCTGGCTGCACACCGGGGATCTCGGCAAGCTCGACAAGCAAGGACACCTGGTCATCGTCGGGCGTGCCAAGGACGTGATCGTCGCTGCGAACGGCGAGAACGTGTACCCGGACGACGTCGAAGCGCGCCTCGGTCAGATCGAGCATATCGCCGAGCTTGCCATCATCGGCATCGACAGCCCCCGGGGAGGTGAGCGCGTTGCCTGCGTGGCGGTGCCCTCCGATGACGACGGCGCCTCGCGGGCACTGCGTCATCAGCGCGCCAAAGCCTCGCTCGACAAGGCGCTGGCCAAGCTGCCGGGCGCGCAACGACCCGCGGTCGTGACGCTGCTTGACGCCAAGCTGCCCAGGACCACGACGCGCAAGGTGAAGCGCAGCGAGGTGCGCCGCGTCCTCGAACGCGTCGCGCCGCTCTCGGAGCGGCCGTCGCGATCGGCGGGAGCAGGTCAAATCGAGGGATCCGTCGAGGGCGTGCGCGTCGCCATCGCCGCCATCACGCGGCGCGATCCGAGGTCGCTCGAGCCTGGGCTCGGCCTGCGCGCCGATCTCGGCTTCGACTCACTCATGCTGCTCGAACTCCTGGTGGCCCTCGAGGCCGATCTCGGCGGCTCCGTGGACGCCGAGAGGCTCAATGCCTGCGTCACCATCGGAGACGCGGAGGCTTTGGTGCGCGAGACGCGAGCAGTCCGTCGGGCATCGCGGACCGCTTCCATCGAGTCAGTCGACGACGAGCCGCTCGAGCTCCCGCCGGCGCTGCGCGAAGCTGCCATGCACTGGCTGGGGCGCGCGCAGACGAGCTTCTACGATCGCGTGCTGCACACCAGCGTCAGCGGGCGAGCCTTCATCCCGCACAACCGCAACGTGCTGGTGGCGGCGAATCACGCGAGCCATCTCGACATGGGCCTCGTCGAAGTACGCCCTCGGCAGCTACGGAGAGGGCCTCGTGTCGCTAGCGGCGCAGGACTACTTCTTCGAAGGCAACCGCTGGCGCAAGGCCTACTTCGAGAACTTCACGAACCTGGTGGCGATGTCGCGCACTGGCTCGCTTCGGCAGAGCTTGCGCCAAGCGGCGGAGTTGCTCGAACAGGGAAAGACCGTGCTGATCTTCCCCGAAGGGACCCGCAGCTCCGACGGAGAGGTCAAGGAGTTCAAGAGTGCGGTCGGATACCTCGCGCTCCAGAACAAGGTCGATATCTTGCCGGTCTACCTGGGCGGGACCCACGCGGCCCTGCCCAAGGGCGCGACGGTCTTGCGGCGCCGCGACGTGGTGGTGCGCATTGGCCCGGTGCTCGAAGTGGGCGACCTTGCGCGCCTCACCCGCGGCATGAACGCGAGCGAGGCTTCACGGGTGGTTGCAGCCATCAGCCGCCGCGCCGTGCAGGCGCTTTCTCGTGGCGAGGTCTTCGACATTCGCGAGCTGCAGTCCCTCGAAGCGTTGCCCGGCGAGGCAGCGGACGATTCCCTGGCTCCCGTATTCGGTGAGCTCGAGCGTCGCTTCGTTCCCAACGCAGTCGAGGCGCCCGTCAGCTTCTATTTTTCGCTCGGAGAGGCCGAGCGATGGACGCTCCAGGTATCGGCCGATCGTTGCCAGGTGACTCCGGGCAAGGCGGTCGAGAGCGCAGACTGCGTGCTCAAGACGACGCCGGGCATGTTTCGCCGCATCGTCCGCGAGGCGTACACGCCCAGCCCCCAGGAGTTCATTTCGGGCGCGGTGAAGAGCAACAACATCGAGCTCTTGATGGTATTCCAGCGCGCGTTCCGCCTCGAACGTCCGAGCGAAGAGCTGAGAGGTGAGGCGTGAGCGGCGCTGGAGACGGCGCCCGACGCCCGGGCAGCGGCAACGGCCGGCCCTCGACGCCGCCTAGCGCCGACTCGCTCGAAGCAACACCGCGCCGCTTCTGGCTCGCCGGCGCCACCGGCTTTCTGGGCTCGCACCTCTGTCGCGACCTCCGAACGCGGGGGCACCAGGTGATCGCCGTCTCTCGGCGCGGCGGCGATGCTGTCGCCGCCCTCGACGTCTGCGACAAGGATGAGGTGGCCGTCAGCGCCCGCGGCTGTGACGGGGCGTTTCTCTGCACCGGCAAGGTCTCCCGGGACCCCGCCGATGCCGAGCAACTCCACCGACACAACGTCGTCGCCACGCGAAACGCGCTCGCAGGTCTGAGGCAGGCCGGCGTGCGCCGAGTGGTGGTCGCGAGCACCAGCGGGACCATCGCGGTCAGCAGCGACGCGAGCCAGATCGCCGACGAGGAGTCGTCCGCGCCGATGGACCTCATCGCGCGTTGGCCGTACTACCGCTCGAAGCTGTACGGTGAGCGTGAAGCCCTCGGCGCGAACGCTCCGGAGTTCGAGGTCGTGATCGTCAATCCGAGTTTGCTGCTCGGGCCCGGCGACTTGCAGGGCTCGTCCACCATCGACGTGCAGCGTTTCCTCGAGCGCGCGATCCCAGCGGTCCCCGCCGGCGGCATCGCCTTCGTGGACGCCCGGGACGCGGCTACGGGCATGCGCCTGGCGTTCGAGCACGGGCGCCCGGGCGAACGCTACCTGTTGAACGCGCAGAACCTGACGCTCGCGGCCTTCTTCCAGAGGCTCTCGCGGCTCACCGGTGTGCCCGCCCCGCGCCTGCCGATGCCGAGGTCGAGACCGCTGGCCTTGGGGCTCTCGAAGCTCTTCACCCAGGCGGTGCGGGCCATTGGGGGCGAGCCTCCGGTCGACGAGGTCAGCGTCGAGATGGCGCAATACTTCTGGTACTGCTCGAGCGACAAGGCCGAGCGCGAGCTCGGATGGGTCTCGCGGGATCCCGGCGAGACGCTGCGCGACACGGTGACCGACTTGATCGATCGCGGCCTGGCGACGCCCCGACAAGCGCTCTCGATCTGATCTGGAGTGTGAGTCGCCTGGCCCGTACGCGCTAGCGCGCGTCCAGGTCTCTGGCCGTGGGCTTACTCCCAAGGTAGCATGCTGTCATGGGCTGGTTCTCGCGCTTCGGTCTGGCAGTCGGGTTGTCCGTGGCCGGTGCTTTCACGGTCGCCGCGTGCAGCTTGTCGTCGCTCGACGAGTTGAAGGGCTCTGAAGGTTCGGACGCCGGTGCCGGGACGGGCGGCGGCACGAACTCAGACGGCTCAGCGGGCGCGGACAGCGGGGGTTGCGTGCCGACCACCTGTCAGGCGAAGAACGCCGAGTGCGGCGGCGTCCCGGACGGTTGTGGGGGCTCCCTCGACTGTGGCACCTGCGAGACGGGCCTGTTCTGCGGCGGCGCCGGCGCGAACCGCTGCGGCACCACGCCCTGCACGCCGACCACTTGCGAGAAGCTGGCGGCGACCTGCGGCACGGCGTCCGATGGTTGTGACGGCGTCCTCGACTGTGGCGGGTGCAAGGCGCCCGAGACTTGTGGCGGCGGGGGCGGCTCCAACGTCTGTGGTTGCACGGCAAAGACCTGCGCTCAGCAAGGCGCTGTCTGTGGCACCGTCTCCGACGGCTGTGGCAACAACACTGTCTGCGGCACCTGCAAGCTGCCCGATGTGTGCAACGCCAACCAATGCGGGTGCACTCCCGTGACTTGTGCGAGCGTGGGCGCCAACTGCGGAGCCATCTCCGACGGCTGCGGCGGAACGGTGAACTGTGGCTCGTGCCCCAGCGGGCAGTCTTGCGGTGGAGCCGGCCCCAACAAATGTGGGACAGACCCCTGCGTGCCCACCACCTGCGCGGCCCAGGGCAAGAACTGCGGGACCATCTCGGACGGCTGCGGCAAGACGCTGAGCTGCGGAAGTTGCGGCGGCTCCGACAGCTGCGGCGGCGGTGGAACGGCGAACGTATGCGGCTGCACGCCCACGAGCTGCGCGGCCCAAGGCAAGAACTGCGGAACGATCTCCAACGGCTGCGGCGGAAACCTGAGCTGCGGAAGCTGCAGCGGCTCCGACAGCTGCGGCGGTGGTGGAACGGCGAACGTGTGCGGCTGCGCGCCCATGAGCTGCGCGGCCCAAGGCAAGAACTGCGGCACGGTCTCCAACGGCTGCGGCGGCACCGTGAACTGCGGCAGCTGCAGTACTCCGAACAGCTGCGGCGGCGGCGGACCGGCCAACGTCTGCGGCTGCGCGCCGACGAGCTGCGCGGCCCAGGGCAAGAACTGTGGGACGATCTCCAACGGCTGCGGCGGTAATCTGAGCTGCGGCAGCTGCAGCACTCCAAATACCTGCGCTGGTGGTGGCACGGCTAACGTCTGCGGCTGCGCGCCGACGAGCTGCGCGGCGCAGGGCAAGAACTGCGGGACGATCTCCAACGGCTGCGGTGGCAATCTGAGCTGCGGCAGCTGCAGCACTCCGAATAGTTGCGCTGGTGGTGGCACGGCGAACGTGTGTGGCTGCACGCCGACGACCTGCGCGGCGCAGGGCAAGAACTGTGGGACGATCTCCAACGGCTGCGGTGGCAACCTGAACTGCGGCAGCTGCACCTTGCCCGCCACCTGCAGCAACAACGTCTGCGGCTGCACGCCCGACCCCGACCCTTGCCCGACCGGTCAGTGCAGCGGTTCGGTTCCCGACGGCTGCGGCGGCACGGTGCTCTGCCAGGCCAGCTGCAGTCTTGCCGGGGAGTGCCCCTGCGCGGGGGGCGTCTGCAAGGCCCAGTTCTGCTTGTGCAACGGGGGGCCCTGCGTGTGAGCCCCGAAAAACTGACTATATAGCCCGGCAAAGTCAGCGGGTACTCTGGCGGCGTGGCGAGTGACATCGTCGGGGTCATCGAGAGCGCCTACCGAACCGAACTCTCGGACGCGGAATGGCTCGCCGAAGTGGCAGCGGCGGCGCGCACGCAGCTCGACGCCGGATACGGCGTTGCCAGTTGGACCTTCTGCGCGTTGAACCCGGCGCAGGTCGAGATCGCGGACAGCGCCTATGCCGGTGACCAGCCGGGCGCCTTCGAGGTCATGCGGCATTGCAGTGAATTGCTGGGGCGAGCGGGTCGGGACTTTCGCGCCGACTGTCACGTGGCTGGCCCCTGCGTCACCATGAGCCAGGCGATCGGAGCCGAGACGATCCTCGGAATTCCGGAGGTGGTTGCGAACTTTCACCCCCTCGGGGCGCGGGACATGATCGGCGTCGTCGGCGTCGATCCGACGGGCTTCGGCCTCGGGATTGGGGCGTTGCTGCACGCGACGCGCGACGCGACCCGCCAGGAGGTGCGGCGCTGGTCCCGGGTGGCGGCGCACCTCGCCGCTGGCTTCCGCCTCCGGCGCACGCTCGCGACCCGGACCGTCGACGCCGTCGTGACACCCGCGGGCAAGATCGAGCACGCGGAGGAGGCCGCAAAGTCGCGTGGTGCCCTGGAGGCGTTGCGGCAGGCTGCGCTCGACGTCGTGGTGCTCTCGTATCCGGCACAGCGAAAGGCCCTGCCTGCCGACTTGACCGCGGCCGAGCGCGAGGTGGCGCTGCTCATCGGCCGTGGCTTCTCCAACGCGGAGATAGCAGCGGCGCGCGGCGTCGCGCTCCGGACCGTGGCGAACCAGGTCGCGGCGCTGTTCCGGAAGCTCGGCGCCAGCTCTCGGGTGGATGTCGCTCGCAAGATCGCGGGCTGAGCGAGCGCGTTGGCTACGCCTCTAGCGCCAGGCGCGCCGAGACGACCTCGAGCATCTCGCTGGTGATGGCCTCTTGTCGCGCGGTGCGCCAGGCCTGCTCCAGCTGTTCGAGCTTCCGGTCGCAGGCAGAGCGAGCCGACTCCGCCATGGCGAGGCGAGCCTTCACCTCCGTGCGGAAGGTCTCGATGAGCGCAAACGCGAGGCGCGCGGTCACGAGCTCCCGAACGGCGGCGGCCGCGACGTGCTCCGGCGCGCTCAACAGCTCCGGCGGCTCCGGTGCCGGGGAGCGGTCGCTGCCGAGCAGCGTGGTGGTCACGAGACCTCCGCCGTGCACGGCGTGCACCAGCACGATGCGCTCTTCCGAGCCGTGGGCCAGCACGGCCTCGGCGAGTCGGCTGGCGCACTCCTCTACGTCCGCCGGAGACGTGGCGGCAGCCAGCTGAAACCGCACGCGGTCGCGGACGTCGGACCGTTCGGCGGCGGCCTCCGCGAGCCGGCGTCCGACGATCCCCAGCGGCCCGCTCTCCGCGAGTGCCTCCTCGTAGCGTCGGGGCAGCGAACCCGCGAACGCGCGCTCCGGACCGACGAGCACGCGCAGCGTGGGGCGCTCGGGGACGTCGCGCTCCACGAGCAGCCGCTCGCTCATGGCCTCGGCCCAGCGCAGGTATTCCGTCGCCGCCGCTGCGGCCGTCTCGGCCAGCGGCAGCTCTGCCCGCGCCAAGCCCCAGACCGACTGCAAGACCTGCCGCACCGCGCCCACGGCGCCGATGCGGCGCTCGAGCACGTGAAAGTCAGCTGCTACGACCTCGCTCATGGCGTCCACCGCTCGGCGATGACCCGCGCCACCAGCTGCTCCAGTCGCTCCCGCGCTTCGGCGGAGAGCACCCCGTCGTCCGCGATCCGGGCGCACTCCGTCGGCAGCTCGACTCGTGCCGCCTGATCGCAGGTGACCGCGCAGTCCTCCACGCGGTCTTCCGGCACACCGAGCAGCGCGGGACTGCTCGCGAGCACCATCCGCACGACCTCGGCGACGGTGTCCAGGGGACGGCCCCGGCGTGCGCGGAGCAGCGTGCGGATCCGCCTGCCGCGGGCCAGGGTGCGCTCGGTCGCTTCTTCCAGTCGAGTGCCCAGGCGCGAGAAGGCCTCGAGCTCCAGGAACGAAGCGTAGTCGAGCTTGAGCCGCGACCCGAGCTCGCGGATCGCCTGGGGCTGGGCCCGCGAGCCCACGCGGCTCACCGACAGCGAAGCGTCGATGGCCGGCTTTTGTCCGGCGGCGAAGAGCGTGCTGGAGAACACCAGCTGCCCGTCAGTGATCGAGACCAGGTTCGTCGGGATGTACGAGGTGAGGCGCCCGCCCTCCAGCACCGCGAGCGGCAGCGCCGTGACGGAGCCGCCGCCCGCTTCCGGCGCCAGCTGAGCAGCGCGCTCGAGCAGTCGCGCGTGGAGATAGAACACGTCGCCGGGGAACGCCTCACGCCCGGGAGGTCGGCGCAGCAGGAGCGCCAGCTCGCGCCAGGCGACGGCGTGCGCCGTCAGGTGATCGTACACGACGAGAGCGTGCTCGCCCCGCCGCGCGAAGTGCTCTGCGATGGCCGTGCCCGCGTAGGGAGCTAGATACCGGAGCGCCGGCCCGCGGTCCTCCGTCGCCGAGACCACCACCCAACGCCCGCCGTTCTGGCGCAGCTCTTCCACCAGGCGTGCTGTCTCGGCGCGTCGCCGTCCGATGGCGACGTAAACGCAGAGCACCTCCGTGTTCCGCTGCTGAAGCATCACGTCGAGCGCGAAGGACGTCTTGCCGGTGCCCTCGTCGCCCACGACCAGCTCGCGCTGCCCTCGGCCGATGGGGAACATCGCGTCGACCGCCAGCACGCCGGTGGAGAGCGGCCGGTGAACCTCGGCGCGCTCGTGAATACCGGGCGCGGCCCGCTCGAGAGTCTCGGGACGCAGCTGCCCGGTGAGGGGCTGGCCGTCCAGGGGGCGACCGAGGGGGTCGACCACGCGGCCGAAGAGCGCCGCGCCGACGCCGATGCTCGGGAAGGTGCCCGTCGCCCGCACCGTCGAGCCCGCTCCGACGCCAGTTGCGTCGTCGAGCAGCACGGCTCGCGCTTCGTCGGGGCCGAGAGCGAGCACGATCGCTCGGCGCCCGGCGACGTCCACGAGCTCCTCCGCACCGGCGTCCCGCAGGCCACGGATCCGCACCACGCCGTCTTCTACCCCCAACACGTGGCCCAGCTCGCGCACTCGCACGTCCGGTGCGTACTCGTCGCAGGCGCGGGACAACGCTCGAGTCACGCGGTGCAGCGTGGACTCGATGCGGGAGTCATTCATGGTTTCCCTCGGTGAGCAGCGCGCGCGTGCGCTCACGCAGCCCCTGGAGCTGGCCCGAGATGGACGCGTCCAGCACGCGATCGCCGATCGCGATGACCAGGCCTGCGCCGAGCGACTCGTCCTCCCGGAGTGCCAGCCGAACCGGGCGCCCCACTGCTCGAGAGATGGACGCGCGGACCGTCTCGACGATCTCGCTGTCTGGAAGCTTCGCCGCGCGCAGTTCGACGTCCACGGTACCCTCCACCGCGGCGGGGGCCAGCGCCGTTCCCTGCCGGTCGACCTCCGCGAGCAGCGCCCGGCGGAGCGCCCCGTCCACCGCCTCGGGCGCCAGCGCCAGCAGCATGCGCCCCGCCGCGTCCGTCGCGCGCTCTACCGTCGCCTCTTGCAGCCAGCCCTCGGCCGCCTCGCGCTCCGACTCGAGCAGCCTGGCCGCCTGGGCGCGCTCAGTCGCGGCGTCCGCTCGTGCCTGGGCCAAAATGCGCGCCTTCTCGGCGGCAGCCTCCTCGGCGGCCTGCCGCATGGCCTTGTCGCGGACCGCCGCCAGGCCCACACGCTCCTGCTCCAACTCGGCCTCCAGGCTGCGGGCCGCCTCCAGCTTGGCCTCGGTCTCGTCCGCGCGCTTCTGTTCCGCTGCGCGCCGGGCGTCGATCGAGCGCTGCAAGGGTCGGAACACCAGGCGCTGCAGTATGAACAGCAGCACCAAGAAGTTCACGATCTCGAAGACGAAGGTAAGCGTATTGAACTTCATGTCACGGCAGCAGTGGATTCGCGAACAAGAGGACCAGGGCGATCACGAGGCAATAGATGGCCGTCGACTCCACCATCGCCAGCCCCACGAAGAGCGTGCGCGTGATCCGGTCGGTGGCCTCGGGCTGTCGGGCAATGGCGTCGAGCGCGCGCTCCAGGGCGCGAGCCTCGCCGAGCGCCGGGGCGATGGACCCGATGGACATCGTGAGCCCGGCAGTGATGATGCTGGCAAGGGCCAGAATGTCGTGGGACGTCAAGGGATCTCCTTCTTCTTGGGGGTCGAGGCGGATTGCAGGGAACTCGCGGCGAAGACCAACGTGAGCACACCGAAGATGTAGGCCTGGACGACGCTGGTGAGGACGGACAAGAGCATGAGCGGGACTGGCACCAAGAGGCCGGCGACGTAGAGCACGATGGCCGAGACGAGGGTGCCGGACAGCATGTTGCCAAACAGCCGGAGAGCCAGCGCGAACGTGCGAGACAGCTCGCCGATGACATTGAGCGGCAGGAGCAGCGGCGTGGGCTCCACGTACTGCCGGAGGTAGGAGAGGCCGTGGCGCCGGACCGCGTACACGTGTCCGGCCGCGAAGGCGACGACGGCCAGCGCCGCGGCGAGGGCCAGATCGCCCGTGGGGCTCGACACCCGCGGGATCAGCCCGGCCAGGTTCGCGGTTCCAATGAACAACCACTGCGTGAGCACGAGTGGGACCAGGGGCTCCGCATCGACGCTCACCATGCCGCGCACCGAGTTCGAGAGCGCCTCGTAGGCGCCTTCGATGGCGGAGCGGGCGCCGGGGTAGTGCATGGCGAGCCGCGCCGCGACCACGATGGCGACGGAGAGCCCGAAGGTCACCGGCACGGTGTCGGTGACCACCAGATCGCCGAAGCGTGCGACCTCCACCGGGAAGGGCGTGTTCACGTCTGCTGCCTTCCAGACCGTAGCAGCGCTACCCGCACGGCCAGGAGCCCAACCGGCACCAGCCACGCCGCGCGTGGATCGAAGCGGGCTGCCAAGACTACGGCGGCGGCGATGGCAGCGAAGCCCGCCGGGAGGAGCAGGAGGGCGCGGCCGCCGCGGCCGGACACGACCAGGGAGGCCCGCAGGCGCGTGACTGCCAGGTGCAAAGCTCCGCCCAGGGCGCCCAGGCTGATGCCGACCAGGATAGCGAGGACGCTCATCGTGGGTCCTCGTCCCCGTCGCTGTCTTCGATTCCGGAGCGCAGCTGGCGCCATGCCGCGTATGCACCGACTCCGAGGCCGAGCATGAGCCCCACCATGCGCGCCGACCGCGGCGCCCCCATGCTCGAAGCGAGGCGGCCCAGGAGCGCGCCGCCGAGCGTGGGAAGGAGGAACGTCCACGCCAGAACACCGACCTGCGCCAGGCTCTTCCAGTCCATCCGGTGCCGCCGACCGCGCTTGAGCCGCTCCGCGCGCTGCCGGACGGCGCGCGTGAACTCGTCGTCGGTGGAGGGGTCGTGCTCGCTCACGTTCGCACCTCCAGCGCCAAGCGCCGAAGCGCCTCGCGCGCGAGATCGTCCACCATTCGGCGGCGGCGATCCCCCCGATCTCGGACCCCGCTGCGCATCTCGCCCACGCGCGCTGAGATCGCGTCCAGGTCCCGGTCCACGACCGCCTCGCGGGCGAGCACGCGGCACACGCCCTGTCGCAGCTCCAAGAGACCGCCCGCGACCGCCACATACCCTTCGCCGTCCGAGTCGCGAAACAGGAGCAAGCCGGGCGGGAGCACAGCGACGAAATCCTGGCGACCCGGGAGGACGCCGACCCAGCCGGAGCTGTCCTCCGCCGTGATGGCGTCGACCTCCGCGTCCAGGTGGAGCCCCCGCGGGCTACGTACCGAGAGTCGGAGCACCCGGGTCATTGCAGCGCCTCCTCGAAGCTCTCGAGGCCGCCGCGCATGTAGAGGCGCTGCTCCTCGACGGCGTCTGCAGCGCCGTCGAGGATGCGCTCGCAGACGAGCAGCGTCTCCTCCAGCGGAACCCGCGCTCCCTTTCTGCCCGTGAACACCTCGGACACGGTGAAGGGCTGGGTGAGGAAGCGCTGGAGCCTCCGGGCGCGGCGGACCAGCGTCCGGTCTTGGACCGAGAGTTCGTCGACCCCCAGCATCACGATCACGTCTTCCAGCTCCCGATAGCGGGCGAGCGCGCTCCGGACGTGCTCCGCCACGCGGTAGTGGTTCTCTCCAATGGCTGCCGGGTCCAGCAGCCGTGACTGGGAGGCCAGCGGATCGACGGCGGGGTACAGCCCGGCCGCGGCCATGGGTCGCGACAAGATCACCCGGCCGTCCAGGTGGTCCATCACCGCCGCGGCGCCCGGATCCGTCAGGTCGTCCGCGGGCACGTACACGGCCTGCACGCTGGTGATGGTCCCGTTGGTGGTGGACGCCACGCGTTCTTCCACCTCCGCAAGCTCGGTCGCCAGGGTCGGCTGATAGCCGACCCGCGACGGGATGCGTCCGACCAGCGTCGACGCCTCCATGCCCGCCTGAACGAAGCGGAAGATGTTGTCCACCAGGAGCAGCACGTCGGTGTGCTGCTCGTCCCGGAAGTACTCGGCGACCGCCAGCGCGGCGTGGGGGACCCGGAGGCGCGTGGCGGGCGGCGCGTCCATCTGCCCGAATATCATGGCGGTCCTGTCCAGCAGGTTGGCGGCGCGGAACGACGTCCAGAGCTCGTGCCCTTCGCGGATCCGCTCGCCGATCCCAGCGAACACGGCGACGCCCTGGTGAACGCCGATGATGGCGCTCACGAGTTCCATCAGCACCACCGTTTTGCCGACGCCGGCGCCGCCGAACAGGCCTGTCTTGCCGCCGCGGGCCAGGGGACACAGGAGGTCCAGCACCTTGATGCCCGTGAACAGGGGCTCGACCACGGAGCGGTGCAGGTGCAACGCGGGGGGTGGTCGGTGCAGCGCCGCGCGGGCCGCTGTCGCCGCGGGCGGCAGCCCGTCCAGCGGCCGACCCAGGCAATCCACCACGCGCCCGAGGAGCTCGGGTCCCACGCCGATCTCCAGGCCGCGCCCCAGCGCACGCACCGGGTTGCCCCGCTGGACGCCCGCGGCGCCCTCGAGCACCAGCGCGCGCACGAGGCCGCGATCGAGGTGCGCGTGGACCTCCAGCGCTCGCGTCTCGCCGTGCCGGGTCTCCAGGGACAGTGCCTCGCGGATGGCGGGCAACGTCGGCGTGTCGAAGCGAACGTCGACGACGCCGCCTTCCACCCGTTCGACGGCGCCCCACAACATCGCGCGGAGGGTAGCCCGAGGTGCCGCTTTCGGCGAAGCGGCAGGTTTTGCGCATCGGTTCCCCTGCGCATCGAGCCCTGTGAGAGCCGCACGGCCGGGGGGCTCGCCGGAGGGAGCGCGTCCGCAGTCTCCGCTGGCAGGCGTAACGGCCCATCTGCCCGCGCGCGTCGCGCTCGCACCGCAACCGCGCGCGCTCAGCGCGGTATTGAGCAGATTTTGCGAAAGTACGTCGCCCAGTACAGGGGGGTTGGGGGCGGGGGCACGCCAAGCGAGCAGGCCGAGGGCAGGAGATGGACCTTCGAGCGCAATCGAATCAGAAACGATATCCGATCGTCCCGATGCCTGTCACTCGGCTCTCAGAGCAGACGGAGCTCGGTCATGGCCCAGCCGAGATCGATTCCTCGATTGGCGATCGGTGCGTCCTCGTTCGCCGAGCCGCACGCCGTGGCAAGATGGACGCGCATGTCGAGCAAGGGTCGTGCGTATCGCACCGTCGAGGTGGGCGGGTTCAAAGTCCTGATTGGACGCGGTGAGCACGAGAACGACGAGCTCACCTTTCGGATCGCCAAACCCCACGACGTGTGGCTTCACGTTGGCGGCGGCACGCCGGGCAGTCACGTCGTGATTCAGAACCCGGATCAGCTGGAGGTGCCGCGCGAAGTCGTCGAGCAGGCTGCGGCCTTCGCCGCGTGGTACTCGAAGGCGCGCAACGCCGCGCGCGTGGAGGTACACGTGTGCCGAGCCGCGAACGTGTCGAAGCCACGGGGTGCTCCCGCCGGGCTCGTGAGCATCACCCGCGAGAAGCGGATGAAGGTTCAGCCCCAGGAGCCCGACGCCGACGCTTGAGCGACACGCTCAGCGCTTGCGGCGTACGACGCCTTCGGGATCGGGACGACGCTCCGCGGCGGGCCGGCCCATCATTGCTGCCATGCCTGGCGTTGGCGCGGCCGGCGCGGCCGGCGGGGGTGGCGGCGGCGCTGCGGCGGCGACGGCTGGCGTTGGCGCTGGGGCCGCGGGCGGCGGCGCTGCCGCGGTCTGCACGGACGGCGGCGTTGGGGGAGCCGGCGGGGCGTCCGGCAAGCCGAGCTTCTTGCGCATCACGTCGCCCAGACTCCCCAGCGACGCACCGGCGGCGCCGCCGAAGTCGCGGTAGTTCTTTCGCTCTTCGACCCGGGCCACGCCCACCAACGAGAACCGCAGGCGGCCGCGCGCGACGTCCCGTTGCACGACGACCACCTGAAACGCGCGCCCGACGGGGAAGGTGCGGCGGTGATCCGAGCCGGGCGGGAGCCCGAGCTCGCTGACGGGCACCATGCCTTCGCCCTTGGCGGTGCTCACGATCACGCCCCCGCCGATCGCCTTCACGACCACGGCGTCGAGCACCTCGTCGACCTGCACCGCGGGTGCTTCTGGCGCATCGAGTCGGACCTTCATGCTGAGCCGCACCCGGAGCCCTTTGTCACCTTGCTCGACCGCCAGCACCCGCACGGCCACGCGATCGCCGACGTTGACGACGTCTTCGACGCGATCAATTCGCCTGTGCGCGAGCTCCGAGATGTGCACGAAGCCATCGATACCGCCCACGTCCACGATGGCGCCATGGCGCGAGACGGACGCCACGCTGCCCTCCATGTCCGAACCGACCACCAACGTCTCGCCCAAAGCGTCCGCCCTGGCGCGGCGCTCGACCTCGAGCAAGGCGCGACGCGAGAGCACCACCGATCGACCACCGTCTTTGAGCTCGAGCACCTTGAACTCGAAGCTCTGACCTTCGTAGGGAGCGAGATCCGCGGCGTAGCCGATCTCGACCTGCGAGGCCGGGCAGAACGCCCGCACGCCGCCCACGTCGACCTCGAGTCCGCCCTTGACGGCCTTGGTCACCTTGCCAGCGACCGGCGTCCCGGTCTCGAGAGCGGTCTGGAGCCCGGCGAGATCGATGCCCGAGCGCCCGAGCGCGATCGCGAGGACCGGAATGTCCTCACTCAAGTCCACGACCGTGGCGCGCAGTCGGTCGCCGACCTGCACGCGCACGTTGCCGTCGCGATCTTCGAGCTCGCTCTTGGGGACTCGCGCTTCTTTGGTGGCGCCGACGTCGATGAATACGCTGTCGCCGCTCACCTGCACTACCGTGCCCTCGACGACCTCGCCGTGCTTCAGCCGGCGTCCGGTCCCGCGCCCGGCCTTCACCGAGGCCTCCATCAAGGACGCGAAGTCTTCTTTGCTCATGGGGCGCGGAGCATGCCACCGGCGACCGGGGCTGCAAAGGTGCGGAGATTCCCCGGCCGAGGCAGCGCGGTTGGCCGCGAACTTGCGCAACTCGGGGCGCGCGGCGCAAGGTCTGGCCAATGCTTCGGTCCTCTGCCCTGCTCCTTGCCCCGCTGCTCGCCGCGCTCCTGGCCGCCGGCGGCGCGTCGGGCGAAGACGCCGGAGCCGCGCCGCCGGTTCCACCGTGCGTGAAGGTGGAGAGCC
Organism: uncultured delta proteobacterium; assembly: GCA_963716725.1. Lineage (GTDB taxonomy): Bacteria > Myxococcota_A > Polyangia > Polyangiales > Polyangiaceae > JADJKB01. The sequence goes on along the minus strand of CAVQUB010000027.1, from coordinate 64,959 downwards.
GTGCGATCTTTTCTGGCAGCGGCTACAACCACGTTGTCAGCATCGACAACGGCTGCGTACGCGCGGCCGACTGTCAGGTGAGCACCGACGTCAGCCAGGAGACTCTTTCCGTCACGGTGCCCGCGGGCGAGAGTCGCGACCTGACTACCTTCCGCGGCTCACCGGCGTCGGAATTCAAGGCCACCACCAAGTGCGCGTTGAAGAAGTAGTCGGCCCGTGACAAGACTGCGCCGTGGACCAGGCCGCAGAGCTCCCCCGCATGTCCGCCGAGCTCGAGCGCCTCACGCTTCGCGCGGTGCGTGACGCTTGGGAGGACACCAACGCGACCTTCTTTGGCCGACGCCTCCGTCGACCGGTTCTCGCCCTGCTCGACGGCATGGGGCAGCTGGGCCGCTGGTCGTCGCCGGAGCGCACGATGTGGCTCTCCCGCGAGCTCTTGGTGATGCACAGCTGGGGCGTGGTCACCGAAGTCCTCAAACACGAGATGGCGCATCAGTATGTCGACGAGGTCCTGCGCTTGTCTCACGAGGCCGCGCACGGGGCCGCGTTTCGCGAGGTCTGCCGGGAGCGGGGCATCGACGCAAACGCGACCGGAGTTCCGAGCGGCGGGGCCACGCAATCGACCGACCACCGCATGCTGGAGCGGGTGGCCAAGCTCTTGGCCTTGGCAGAGAGCCCCAACGAGCACGAAGCCCAGGCTGCCATGGCGGCCGCACAGCGTTTGATGCTCAAGCACAACATCGACGCCGTCACGCGCCGTACCGACGTCGTGTACTCCTACCGCCACCTGGGCAAGCCCAGCGGCCGCGTCTCCGAGCACGAGCGCATGCTCGCGGCGCTGCTCGGAGATCACTTCTTCGTCGAGGTGATCTGGGTGCCGGTGTGGCGGACCCTGGAAGGAAAGCGCGGCAGCGTTCTCGAGATCTCCGGCACCATCGAGAACCTCGAGTTGGCCGAGTACGTGCACGCCTTCTTGATTGAAACTGCCGAGCGCATGTGGCGCGACTACCGGCAGAGGCAGCGCCTGGGAGCCAACGCCGAGCGTCGAACGTTCATTTCCGGAGTGATGGCGGGCTTCCGCGACAAGCTCGACGCCGAGAAACGCAAGCACGACAAAGAAGGATTGGTCTGGGTCGGGGACGGCGATCTGGAGCAGTTCTTCCGCCAGCGTCACCCGCGGGTGCGCTGGACGAGCTACTCGTGTGGGCAGCGCTCCGACGCCTACTCACACGGCCGTGAGGCCGGCGGGCAGATCGTCCTGCATCGAGGGGTGCGGGGCCGGCCCGGCAACGACACGAAATTGCTGCCTCCCGGCGGACGGTCGTAGCCGCTCGACGCGGGGCTCCGGGCTAGCCACAATGACCGCCATCTCGTGACGCAGTCTTTGGAGGAAGCTTTTGGTCGACACTCCGCGTGAGCTAGCGAGTGCGCGCGAAGCTCCGTCCGAGTCGAGCGTCGTCAAGGGAGGAGCCGCCGCCGATTCGGGCAGCTCAGAGCGCACTTCTTTGGTCGGTGGGATTCTGGCCGGTCGCTACCGCATCGATCGCCAGATCGGCGAGGGCGGCATGGGAGCCGTGTACCTCGCCGAGCACGTGCACATGCGCAAGGTCGTCGCGGTCAAAGTTCTGCACCGCGAGATGACCTTTCTGCCCGAGGTCGTCGCGCGCTTCGAGCGCGAAGCGGTAGCGGCGGCGCGCATCGAGCACCCACACGTGGCGGCGGCGACGGACTTCGGACGCTTGGATGACGGCGCGTTCTACCTGGTGCTCGAGTACGTCGAAGGCCAGAGCCTCAGGCAATTGCTCGACGACGGGGGGCCGCTGCCACCGGACGCCGCGCTGCACGTGGCGGTCCAGATTGCCGATGCGCTCTCGGCCGCCCACGCAGCCGGCATCGTTCATCGCGATCTCAAACCCGACAACGTGATGCTCATTGTGCGGGACAACGACCCGTATTTCGTCAAGGTACTGGATTTCGGCATTGCCAAGATCGAGCTGTCCGAAACCCAGAACCAGCTCACCCAGATGGGCAGCGTGTTCGGGACGCCGGAGTACATGGCTCCCGAGCAAGCGTCGGGCACGCCGGTGGACGCGCGGGCCGATCTCTACACGCTCGGGGTCATCATCTACGAGATGCTGAGCGGCAGGACCCCATTCTCCGACGACGACCTGGTGGTGGTGCTGACCCGACAGATGACCGCCGAGCCGCCCGCCCTGCCCCAGGGCATCGAGCCGAGAGTCGCGGCGCTGGTGATGCAGCTGCTGGCCAAGAGCCCCGACGAGCGACCGCAGACGGCCCAGGACGTCATCGCGCGGATCGACGCGTGTGCGTCGGTGGTCATGGGGTCGTCACCTCTCTCCGCACTGGTCCCCGTGACTCCTTCACCCGATGGCGGCGTCGCTCGCACGACCACGCCGGCCTCGGGCGAGGTGGCGTTCGACGAGACGGTGCTCAGTCTGAGCGCCGATGAACTCGCGCGTCTCGGCAGCGCCAAGACCGGCGCTTGGCCCAAGCGCCCGAGCCCCATCAGTCAGCTCTTGGGACCGCTGTTCGCCAAGGCTCCGGGGCTGAAGCAGCCGGTGGTTCTCGGGGGCCAGAGCGTGCCGGTCTGGGCAATCGCAGCGGTTGGGGTGCTGTTCGCGGGGTTGTTGTTCTTGGCGGCCTTCGGCGTGCTGGTCGCCAGCGGTGTGTCCGCGGAGAGGCCCGCAGCCAGCGGCTCTGCCGGCGCGAGCAGCACGGCAATGGCCCCCGCGCCGGACGAAAACGAAGATCTGTTGAAGCGCGCTCGGGGGGGCGAACGTGATGCGCTCGCGAAGCTCCAAGCGCGTCCGGAGGCGCAGCGCTCGGCACCCGAGTGGCAGGCCCTTGCCCGGGGATTGGCCGTGATAGGCCATGCGAAGCCGAGCCTCGGCGCCTACAAGAAGGCTCTCGCGCTCGACCCCGCGCTCTCGAAGGAGCCCTCGCTCCAGGTCGACGTACGACGAGCGGCGACGAGCGCTGCCACCACTCGAGAGGCGCTGGAGTTGGCCGTCGAGCAGCTGGGATCGCGGGGCGCGGATTTGGCCTACGACGTGTGGTCCCAGACCCGCAGCTCCAAAGACCAGCAAGAGGTTGCGCGCATCGCCAAGGGCGTGGTCGAAGGCAGCTCGGTTCGAGCCAAAGCAACGCCCGCGTTGCTGATCGCCCTCGATTTGGCCAAGAGCAAGACCTGTCCCAGCGTCAAGGCGCTCCTGCCTCGTGCAGCCCAGTTCGCCGACGTGCGCGCACTCTCCAAGCTCAGGAGCTTCAACGCCCGGAACGGCTGTGGCTTCTTGAGCCTCGCCGACTGCTACCCGTGCCTCCGCGGCGGTTCGGCTCTGACCGAGGCGATCAAGGCGGCGGAGGGTCGCAAGGCGCCGAGCTTCCAATGACCGAGATCGATCTCGGGCTGCGCTCGGCCTTCGCGACCGCCGCCGTCACCGGGACCAACGGCAAGACCACGACCACGAGCATGATCGAAGCGATCGTCGCTGCGAGCGGGGAGCCCTCCGCGCGCGTCACGACCCTCGGCGCGTGGGTGAACGGAGAACCGGTGGCCGTGGGGCCGACCCTCGAGGCTTTTGCGAACGCCATCCGCCTCGGCGCCAAGGCGGGCATCCGCACCCTCGCCCTCGAGACCACGTCACGTGCCCTGGCCGAGGGCTTTGCGCAGCGCTGGCCCGCGAAGGTCGCGACCTTCACCAATCTGAGCCGTGACCACCTCGACTATCACGGTGATCCCGAGCACTACCTCGCGGCCAAGGCGCAGCTCTTCATGCTGCTGCCCCCGGACGGCTGCGCCGTGCTCAACGCCTGTGATCCTGCCAGCGCGTTGCTCGACGAAGTCACCCCCCACCCCGTGCGTCGTTTGGCCTACGCGGCGGGCCGCGGGCGAGTTCGGCCCGAGTGCCACGCGCTCCCCCTCGCGCTCGTCGCGTCGCAAGTGGAGCTTGGTCGAGAAGGGTGCCGAGTGGGCCTCGAGCCGAGCCCCCTCGCCGACGCGCTCGGGCGCGAGCTTTCGATTTCGGTGGTGGGTGAGCACAACGTGGACAACGCGCTGGCGGCAGCCCTCGCGGCTCACGCCCTCGGCTACCAGGCGGACGCCATCGCTCGCGGGCTCGGGAGCTTCAGCGGGGTGCGCGGGCGCTTCGAGCGCGTGCACGCCGATCCCCTGGTGGTCGTGGACTACGCGCACACGCCCGACGCGCTAGGGCGAACACTGGAGCTCGCGCGGCGGCTCTGCGGCGGGGGTCGCGTGGTGTGTGTCTTCGGTTGTGGTGGCGGCAGCGATCCGGGAAAGCGCGCCGAAATGGGCCGAGTCGCGGCGCGTTGGTCCGATGCCGTGGTGGTGACCAGCGACAACCCCCGCGGCGAGGATCCCGGGGCCATCGCCCGGGCCGTGGTCGAGGGCGCGAGGGCGAGCGCGTTGAGGGAAGGCGGCCCGGCGCCCGACCGTAGTACCGTATCGAGTGAGCCTCGAGTGATGACGGAGCTCGATCGTCGGTTGGCCATCGCGCGCGCGATCGGCATTGCTCACCCAGGGCGCGGTGATATCGTCGTCATCGCTGGAAAGGGTCACGAAACGACGCAGTGGATCGGCGACCAGAGCTTCCCCTTCGATGACGCGGAGGTAGCGCGGGCCGCATGTCGTGAACGCTTTGAAAGGCAGGATGCGTGATGAAGATCGATCGTGAGAGGTTCTTGGCCGCCGCAATGCTCACGGGAGTGATGGGCGCTGCGGGGTGCTACGTGGACAGCGGACCACCACGCAATCAGCAGCCGCCCCCGGGACCGCCCCCGCCTGGCGCACCGCCTCCGGGCGTGCAGCCCGCTCCCCAGGCGCCGCCTCCTCAAGCGGGCCCGCCGCCCGCGCAGCCTGGAGCTCCCGCGCAGCCAGGGGCGCAGCCGTCGCCCTTCCCGCCAGGCTTCCAGCCGCCGCCCGGCTGGCAACCGCCCGCGGGTTGGACTCCGCCGGCGGGCTGGACTCCGCCGGCTGCCGAAGGCGGCGCACCGCTCCCGCCGCCCTCAGCCGAGAAGTGATCGCCGCGAGCCGCGTTTCGAGCCCGGAGGCCCAGTGCTTCCGGGCTCTTTTGCCTTCGGCTTGACGAAACGGGGTTGGGCCCTACTAACATCCGGTCATCAGGATGACCGGATAGAATGCCCTCCGTCGATTCCACCGTCGAGCTGCTGCACGTGTTCGGGGACGCCACCCGGGTGCGGCTCCTCGCGCTGCTCTCGGACGAGGAGCTGTCCGTCGCCGAGCTCACGTCGATCACCGAGCTGCCGCAGTCCCGAGTGTCGACCCACCTCGGACGCCTGCGCGAAGCGGGGCTGTTGCGAGACCGCAAGATCGGCGCGTCTACGAAGTACGCCGTCAACGACGTCTCCATGCCCAACGAGGCACGTCGATTCTGGGAGCTGGTTCGTGCGGATCTCGACGACACGCTGCTGGAGAGCGACCGCGCGCGCCGCGAGCGCCTGCGAGCTTCGAGCGCCGTGCCTTGGCCGGACTTCATCGCGGGCCAGATGGAGCGACACTATTCACCCGGGCGAACGTGGGAGGCGACGGCTCGCGGGTTGATTGGCTTCGTGCAGTTCGGCGACCTGCTGGACTTGGGCTCGGGAGATGGCGCCATCGCAGATCTGCTCGCGCCCCGCGCCCGTGACATCACCTGCGTCGACCGCAGCGAGCGAGTGGTCGAGGCTGCCCGTGCCCGATTGGGGCGCCACGCCAATGTGCAGGTCGTGGTCGGAGACATGCACGCGCTCGAGTTTGCCGACGCGAGCTTCGACCAGGTGCTGATGCTCAACACGCTCACCTACGCTGAACGTCCGGCGCGAGCCATCGCTGAAGCGGCTCGGGTCCTCAGACCTCGAGGCACGCTGGCGCTGGTCACCCTCGCCCCGCACACGCACCGGGACGTTACCGCCGCATATGGACACATCCAGCCCGGCTTCGATCCCAGCGACCTGCGCCGCTGGCTTCGCCAAGCGGGGCTCGTGGTGGGCGAGTGCCAGATCACGTCGCGCGAGCGGACCAAGCCCTACTTCGAAGTCGTTAGCGCATTTGCCCAGAAAACTCCCGCAGAACGCAAGAAGACAGCCCCATGACCGACACCGCTGCATTGATTCAAAAACTCGCATCCGAGCGCATCCTGATCCTCGACGGCGCAATGGGCACCGCGATCCAGGGCTATCAGCTCACCGAGGCCGACTTCCGCGGCAGGCGCTTCGAGCGCCACGGCAAGGAGCTCAAGGGCAACAACGATCTGGTGGCGATGACACGCCCGGACGTCATCGCCGCGATCCACGAGGCTTATCTGGACGCCGGCTCGGACATCATCGAAACCAACACCTTCAGCGCTCAAGCCATCTCGCAGGCGGACTACGATCTCGAGAGCATCGTCTACGATCTGAACGTCGAAGCGGCGATGCTCGCCAAGCGCGCGGCGGCGAAGTACAGCGACAAGACCCCCGACCGACCGCGTTTCGTAGCCGGCGCCATCGGGCCTACCACCCGGGCGCTCAGCCTGTCGCCGCGCGTGAACGAGCCGGCCTACCGTGCGGTCACCTTCGACCAGGTCAAGGCGGCCTACGCGGAGCAGGTGCGCGCGCTGCTCGACGGGGGCGTCGACCTTCTGCTGATCGAGACCATCTTCGACACGCTGAACGCCAAGGCGGCCATCGTCGCCGCCGAGGAGGTGTTCGATGAGCGAGGCTCTCGGGTACCGATCATGCTCAGCGTCACCATCACCGACAAGAGCGGTCGGACGCTCAGCGGACAGACCGTCGAGGCGTTTTGGACGAGCGTGGCGCATGCTCGCCCGCTGTCGGTGGGCATCAACTGCGCCCTGGGCGCGCGTGACATGCGTCCCTACCTGGCGGACCTGAGCCGCGCGGCGCCGGTCCTCGCCAGCTGCTATCCGAACGCGGGCCTGCCCAACGCCTTCGGAGAATACGACGAAACGCCGGAGATCACCGGCTCCTTGCTGGGGGAGTTCGCCCGTGACGGGCTGCTCAACATCGTGGGCGGCTGCTGCGGCACCACGCCGGAGCACCTACGATCCATCGCCGAGCGGGTGCGCGGAGTCGCGCCGCGCGCGGTCCCGACCGTCGCGCCGGCGACCCGCTACGCGGGGCTCGAGGTGTTGACCATCGACTCGACCTCTAACTTCATCATGGTGGGCGAGCGTACCAACGTCACTGGCAGCAAGAAGTTCGCCAACCTGATCAAGGCCGGGGACCACCAGAAGGCGCTCGAGGTCGCGACCGAACAGGTGCGAAACGGAGCCAACATCGTCGACATCAACATGGACGAAGGCATGTTGGACTCCGAGGCGGCGATGACCACGTTCTTGAACCTGGTCGCTAGCGAGCCGGATATCTGTCGAGTCCCGATCATGGTGGACAGCTCCAAGTGGAGCGTGATCGAAGCTGGGCTCAAGTGCATTCAGGGCAAGCCCATCGTCAACTCCATCAGCCTGAAGGAGGGAGAGGCGGACTTCCTGGACAAGGCACGGAAGGTCCGACGCTATGGCGCAGGGGTGGTCGTGATGGCCTTTGATGAAGCGGGGCAGGCCGAGAGCGCCGAGCGCAAGATCGCTATCTGCCGGCGCGCCTACCGGCTGTTGACCGAGCAGGTCGGCTTCGACCCCTACGACATCGTCTTCGATCCCAACGTGTTCGCGGTCGCCACCGGCATCGAGGGGCACAACCAGTTTGCGATGGCTTTCATCGAGGCGACCCGAGGCATCAAGAGCGAGCTGGTGGGGGCCAAGATCAGCGGTGGCGTGAGCAACCTCTCGTTCTCGTTCCGCGGCAACGATCCGGTCCGCGAGGCCTTCCACTCCGCCTTCCTCTTCCACGCGATCCGCGCGGGCATGGACATGGGCATCGTCAACGCCGGGCAGTTGGTGGTCTACGAGCAGATCGAGAAGAACCTGCTCGAACGCGTCGAGGACGTGCTCTTCGACCGGCGGCCGGACGCGACCGAGCGCATGGTCGAGGTCGCCGAGACGGTCAAGGGGACCGGGAAGAAGAAGGAGCAAGACCAGGCGTGGCGAGCGCTGCCGGTCGAGGAACGCATCAGTCACGCGCTGGTTCACGGCTTCGTGGACCACATCGAGGCCGACGTCGAGGAGGCCCGACAGAAGCTCTCGCGTCCGCTGGCCGTGATCGAGGGACCGTTGATGGCTGGCATGGCCATCGTGGGCGACCTCTTCGGCGCCGGGAAGATGTTCCTCCCGCAGGTCGTGAAGAGCGCGCGGGTGATGAAGCGCGGGGTGGCCCACCTCGAGCCCTACATGGAAGCCGAAAAGGCGGAGACCGGTCTCGCGGTCGCCCACTCCAAGCTCGTGATGGCTACGGTGAAGGGCGACGTGCACGACATCGGCAAGAACATCGTGGGCGTCGTGCTCGGCTGCAACAACTATCAGGTGGTGGATCTCGGCGTGATGGTGCCGGCCGCCAAGATTCTAGACGCTGCCGTTGCGGAGAAGGCGGATCTGATCGGCCTCTCCGGCTTGATCACGCCCAGTCTCGACGAGATGGTGAACGTGGCGCGCGAGATGGAACGTCGCGGTATGAAGCTGCCGCTCTTGATCGGCGGCGCCACGACCAGTCGTCAGCACACGGCGGTGAAGATCGCGCCGGCGTATTCCGGGCAAGTGGTCCATGTGCTCGATGCGTCTCGAGCGGTCAACGTGGTGTCTGCCCTCATGGCGCCGGGAGGCGCTGAGGCCTTCGCCGCTGACAACCGCGCCGAGCAGGAGCGCCTCCGCCGCATCCACCAGGCCAAGCTGGAGCGGCCGCTCATTTCGCTTGCAGACGCCCGCGCTCGTCGCCCGCTCATCGACCACGAGAAGGCCCGCGTGCCGCGCCCGGCGTTCACCGGGACCCGTACGCTCCTCGACCAGCCCTTGCTCGAGATCGTCAACTACATCGATTGGGCGTTCTTCTTCAGCGCCTGGGAGCTGCCGGGCAAGTTCCCGGGCGTGCTCGACGATCCGCAGTACGGCGCGGCGGCGCGGGACTTGTTCGAGAACGCACAGAGCTTGCTGAAGCAGATCACGGCGGGCAAGCTCCTGCACGGCAACGCGGTCTACGGCTTTTGGCCGGCGGCGAGCGATGGCGACGACATTGTGCTGTTCCGCAATGACGAGCGCCGTGACGAGCTGTGTCGATTCTCCATGCTCCGTCAGCAGCTCAAGCACGACGCAGGGCCCTGTCGCTCGCTGGCGGACTTCGTCGCGCCCATGGGCTCAGGCATCGAGGACTGGGTCGGTGCCTTTGCGGTCACGGCGGGTATCGGTGAGACCGAGCTCGCGGCGCACTTCACTCGCCTGCTCAACGACTACGACGCGATCACCGTCAAGGCCTTGGCCGACCGGCTCGCCGAGGCGTTTGCGGAGTACCTGCACGAGCGGGTGCGAAACGAGTGGGGATACGGCAAGGGGGAGCATTTTACGGCAAAAGAGCTGATCGCCGAGCCTTACCGGGGCATTCGCCCCGCTTTTGGCTACCCCGCCTGCCCCGACCACAGCGAGAAGCAGAAGCTGTTCGCGCTGCTGGAGCCCGAGCGCGTTGGGATCACGCTCACGGATAGCTTCGCAATGCAGCCGGGCGCCAGTGTCAGCGGCATCTACCTGGCCCACCCCGAAGCGCGCTACTTCAACGTCGGTCGCGTTGGCCGCGATCAGGTCGAGGACTACGCTCGTCGCAAGGGGGTCAGCCTCGCCCAGGCCGAAAAGTGGCTCCAGCCGATCCTGTCGTACGAGCCGGATGAGTCGCCAACCGCGCCGGTGAATGCGTTGCGAGCCTGACCAGCGCCGCTCAGGTCTCGAGGAACTGCTTCGGATCCTTCTTGAAGCGCGTGACGCACCCGTCGCAGCAGAAGTGATAGGTCTTGCCACCGTGGTCGGCCTTCGGTGAATCGCCCCTGACGATGAAGACCGAATTCGTGACCGGACACCGCGTGCGGTCTCCGAGCTTTGCCTGCGTGACCGGCACCACTGGCCCGCCCGCCTTGTCGGTGTCCTTCCCGGTGTGCTTGCCTGCGCAGCCGCAGCCGCCTGGAGCTTCGTCTTTGGCCTGGCCGCAGCCACCGCCCTGCTCCTGAACTTCACCTTGCATGCCACAGCCGCCAGCCTTGATGTTGGCGACGGGCGCTGCGGCCGTCGCAGCGGCTGGCGCTTGGCTGACCACGGGCACCGGTTTGATCGCCTCCGGCTTGGGGGCCTCGTCGTGCTCGCAGCCGAGCGCGGCGAGCGACGAGAGGGCGAAGAGGGGGAGGGCCAGACGCAGGGTGATGCGAGTCATGGGAGGCGCGTGTCCTAGCATCGCTGGGGGCGCCCTTCGAGCCCCAGCACCCAGGCGCATCAGGGATTCTGCCCGGATTCCGGGTATTTCGGCGGTGGTCGGTTGAAGCCCCAGCCGAGCTGGAAGGCCCCGAGGAAGGCCGGCGCCGCGGGTCGGTCGAACTCCTGCTCGTCGCCGACGCTGCAGGGCGGGCTGATGCACCTGCCGGTGATCTTGCCGCCGAATGCGCGCCCGATGTCGATCTCGAAACCGATGCGCATACCGTCGTCGGTCACCCACTCGAAGGGCATCGACAAGGTCAGCATCGACCCATAGTCGCCGACGTTGGTGGTGTGAAACGCGATGCCGGGCGCGAAGACGAAGTTGCGGCGCACCACCGGAGCGATACCGATGGCGCCGCCGACCAGCACCACGGGGCGGTCCGACGAAACTCCGATGTAGCCGTCGGGCACGACGTCCTCGTTGGAGTAGTACTCGTGCGCGAGGTCGTCTTCGGGCTCCGTCGTGAACAACAGCACCCGACCGACGACACGAAAGCGCGACGCGAGGTAGGCGCCGCCCTGAACGCCTACCGTGAAGAAGTGCCCGTAGCGCTTGTCGACGGCGATGCCGGCCGTGAGGACGTCGATGAACGGTGTGGTCTGTCCCGCCGCGTCTTCCGGGTACACGGGCTTCGGTCTCGGCGGAGGACCCCAGCCGTAGCCGGGCGGAGGGTAGTAGTAGCCCGGCGGAGGGTACCCATACCCGTAGCCGTACCCCGGCGGCGGATACTGCTGGTAGCCACCCGGCGGTGGATAGCCCGGCGGTGGATAGCCCGGCGGCGGGGCGCCCGCGGGCGGCGGGGTGCCCGCGGGCGGCGGGGCGCCCGCCGCGGCCGTCGCCGGTGGCGCCGCTGCCGGCTGGCCGGGTGGCGCTGCGGGCTGAGGCGGAAGTGCTCCCGTCGCGCTGCCAGCGGGCGCGGGCGTTCCTGACGGGTCGACGCCTTGCGCCGCGGCGCTGGTCGGCACGAGCAGCGCGAAGGCGAACGCCAGCCGGAGCGATGGCGAAATCATGAACTCAGAATATGCGGACTGGCCGTGTCAGGACGAAATGACAGAGATGTGGCTGTAACCTGACGGTCCATTTTCTATCAAGAACGGATGGGATTCGCCGCAGAACGGTACAAACGCGGGGCGGACGAACGCGTCAGCTGGATCAAGTCGATCCCCTTCATCCTGATGCACCTGATGCCCTTCGGCATCCTGTGGACGGGCTTTGGTTGGACAGAAGCCGTGCTCTGCGGCGCGCTCTACCTCGTGCGCATGTTCTTCATCACCGCAGGCTTCCACCGTTACTTCGCGCACCGTGCCTTCAAGACCGGGCGGCTGATGCAGTTCGTCTTCGCGTTCGGCGGCGGCGCGGCCGCGCAGAAGGGCGTGCTCTGGTGGGCGGGGCATCACCGCCACCACCACAAACACTCGGACTTGCCCAGCGACATCCACTCACCCAAGCGAGGCTTCTGGTGGAGCCACATGGGCTGGATCGTCTGCGAGAAGTACGAGGTGACGCCGAGCGAGCAGATCAAGGACTTCAGCAAGTACCCCGAGCTCGTATGGCTCGACCGCTGGCATCTCGTTCCTCCCGTTGTCCTCGCGTTGGCTTGCTACTCCATCGGTGGAGCCAGCGCGCTCTTCGGCGGGTTCTTCCTTTCGACGGCGCTGGTCTATCACGGCACCTTCGTCATCAACTCGGTCACCCATGTGTTCGGACGCCGGCGCTATGCGACCACCGACACCAGCAAGAACTCGCTCTTGCTCGCGCTCATCACCCTTGGGGAGGGGTGGCACAACAACCACCACTACTACCAGTCAACGGCCAACCAAGGCTTCTTCTGGTGGGAGATCGACATCAGCTACTACGTGCTGAAGTTGATGTCGTGGACGGGCCTGGTGTGGGACCTGCGCACGCCGTCTAAGAAGGTGATGCTTTCGAACTGGGAGAAAGCCCCAGTTTCTACGCTCGAGTCGGGAGCGCCGGCAGCCCGAGTCGCTGAGCGGCCTGCGACGGCCTGACGCCCGCTGGGGGCGCCTTCGCGGTTCAGTCGAATTTCACGCCGGATTTCGTCAGGAGATCCTTGAAGGTCTGCTTGTCGTTCGACTTCATGAGCGCCTCCTTCGGCTCGACCAGCCCGGCCTTCACGTGCTGCAAGAGGTGGTCGTTCAGGGTCTGCATGCCGAGCGCGCGGCCGGTCTGGAGCAGGCTCGGGATCTGGTAGGTCTTGCCCTCGCGGATCAAGTTCGCCACGGCCGGCGTGGTCACCAAGATCTCGTAGGCAGCCACCCGACCGCCCCCCTTCTTCTTGCACAGTACCTGGGCGATGACGCCGCGCAACGACTCGCTGAGCATGGTGCGGATCTGCGCCTGCTGTTCCGGCGGAAACTGATCGATGATGCGGTCGATGGTGCTGGTCGCGCTGGTCGTGTGCAGCGTGCCGAACACGAGATGACCGGTCTCGGCGGTCTCGACCGCGATGGCGATGGTCTCGAGATCGCGCATCTCGCCCACGAGCACGATATCGGGGTCTTCGCGCAGAGCGGCGCGCAGCGCGGCCTTGAAGCTCTTGGTGTGAACGCCCACTTCGCGCTGGTTCACCAGGCAGCGCTTGTTCGGGTGGACGAACTCGATGGGGTCTTCGATGGTGATGATGTGGTCGGCGCGGTTCTGGTTGATGTAGTCGACCAAAGTCGCGAGCGTCGTGCTCTTGCCGCTGCCAGTCGGTCCGGTGACCAGCACCAACCCCTTGGTGAGCCAGCAGAGGTCGAGCACCTTGGGCGGCAGCCCCAGCCGCTCGACGGGGACCAATGTCGAAGGGGATTTGGCGAAAGACGGCGCCCGGACCGTTCTGATCCATGAAGTAGTTGGCGCGAAAGCGCGCGACCCCGACGATAGGGTGGGCGAAGTCCGTGTCCCAGGTCTCTTCGAACTGGGGACGATTGCGCGCCGGCAGGATCTCGAGGAGTAGCGCCCGCAGCTGGTCGGCTGACAGCTTGCCGTGACCTTCCAGCGTGGTCATTGCGCCGCTCAGCCGGAGCATGGGCTCGACGCCTGTCGCGAGGTGCAGGTCGCTGGCACCGAGGCGCACCATCTCGCGCAGGTAGACGTTGATGCGAGGCTCGCCCGGCGTGGATTGGACGGGCGGCGGTGCGACGGACCCGCGGATCTGGGGCACTCGGGGCATGGGAGGCTCGAGCATGGGTGGGCGCGGAGCGGCGGCCAGCGCTGCCTCGTCACCGCGCTTGGCGCTGAGGCGAATACGCCACTTGTCTTGGTGCTCCGCCTCGACCACGACCTCGACCTGAACGCCCTCCGAGTCGTAGGTAAAGCTCGAGTTGCCCCGCTGCTTGAGGCTCTGGATCTGCTCGGTGGTCATGCACTCCTGCAGCATGATCACCAGCTGCTTGTGGTCGACCCGGTTGGTCGTGAGCCGCTCGCCGCTCTCGAAGCAGAAGCGCGCGACCTGGTCACTCTGGAGCTCGAGCGCCTCGGCTCCGTGGCGGAGCAGGTGGCGGACGTAGACGTCGATTTGCATCGGGAACTCAGCTCGTCACTATCACGGTCTGGTCGCCGCTCGGGACCTTGATCAAGAGCACTCCGGCCTGGAAGGTCCAGCCCGCGGGTTCCGCTTCGAGCTCCGCGGCCGAGCCGACGGCCTTCAGCGCCGCGCCGCCAGCGGTCACGGCGGAGGGCGGCTGGCCGAGCCCGACGACCTCGAAGACGACGCCGTACTTCAGCTCGCTGCCGTCCTTCTTTGCCAGCCGGATCGTCCCCGCAGCTTCTTCTTGTTCGAGCTCGGCTCCGTCGAAGAGAGTGAACTTGCTGGTCAAACCAGGCGCGATGCGGGCCCAAAGCACGCCCGGCGCAGTCGCGTACGAGTCCACGCCAGGGTCCGTGGTCGGGCTGAGCGTGTCGATGGTGGGCCGGAGCATGGGCACGATGCCGCCCTTCTTCAGGAACAGCGGCAGCACGTCCGAGCGGCGCGGCGACGGTCAGGGTCTTGCTCGCCCGTGTGCGACTGGCCAGTCCACCAGTCGAGCCACTCTCCGCCGGGAGCACCACGTCACGGGTGGTCTTGCCGCGCTCCACGACTGGGCGCGACGAGCAGCGAGTCTCCGAGCAAGAAAGTGTCGTCCGGGTGTTCCCCCAGCTCGGGGTGCGCGAGGCCGAGCGCGCGCTGGATCGGGCGCCCGTCCGTCTTCAACCGCTTGGCGTAGGTCCAGATGTACGGGAAGAGCCGGAGGTGCAGCCGGGTGTAGCTCCGGTACCAACCGAGCATCTCCTGATCGAAGCCGTTCTTCGGGGTCGGCTCCCAGGCGACGTCGTTGGTGCTGGTGCCGATCTGCATCACGGTGGACAGCGCAGTGCTCTGGAACCAGCGCGTGAACAGTTCCTTGTCCGGCGGCGAATGACGGTAGCCCCCGGTGTCGGAGCCGTAGAACGGGAAACCGGAGGGCCCGAGCGAGAGCCCGGCGATCAGCGCCGCCGGCAAGCCGCCCACGGCCGAGTACTTCTTGCCGTCGACGGTGATCTGTCTCGCCGTGCTTGGCGAAGCTCGCGTCGAGATCGCCCGGCCAGATCACCGAGACGTTTGTCTGATCACCGTAGGTGCCGCCGCGACAGAGCAGGAAGTGGCCTTCGTCTTCCAGAGCTGGGCATAGGCCGAGTGATAGAGGAGCTGGTAGCGTGCGTGCATCGTGCGCTCGTCGCTGCCGTCGGCGAACTTCCAGACGTTGCGCGCGCCGAAGATGCCCGGGACGATGTCCTCGCCGTAGTCGAGCTTGAAACCCTCGATGCCCATGTCGACGTACTTCTGGATCAGGCTCTGCCACCACGCGAAGGCGTCGGGGTTGGTCAGATCGACAGGCGTGCCCCACTTGTTGAGCAGCAGCCCCCGCTCTTTCGGGTAGTAGCCCTTGCTCGTCGCTACCTCGCGCAGGGCCTGGGTGCTCGGGTCCTTCTCGTCCAGGTAGGGCGTGTGCCAGAGCGACACGCGAAAGCCCAGCGCGTGGGCCTTGGCGAGCATCGCCTTCGGATCGGGGAATTTCTTCGCGTCGAAATCGAAGGTGTTGACGCCCGTGGCGTAGGGGCGATCGATCCACACGGCGCTGGTCGCGAGATCAAGACCGCGCATCGCGCTGAGATCCGCCTCGAACTGGGCCTGGTCATCGTTTTCGTCTCGCCACACCAGCGGCCCGAGGCCCCAACGGGCGGGCAAGCGTGGAAGCCCAGTCACGTCGTAGTAGTGCCGGGTGATGTCCAGGGGGTGGGCTGCCGAAAACAGGTGGAAGACGAGTCCGTCTTTGCTCGCGAGCCCGGTGCCGAAGGTCGCCGCGATACGCTCTGGATTTGCCTTGGCGACGTCGAAGACGGCCGGATACGGGTTCTCGACGAAGAGGCCGAAGCCGCGGGTGCCGGTCACGAAGGGGATGGGGACGTGCGCTTCGTTGTTGGAGCTCTCGAGGGCGCCGGTGGCCTCCAGCTGCATCGCGCGCAGCTTGCCGCGATGGTTGACGCTGTCGAAGTATTCCCCCAGACCATAGAAGGCCTCGTCGGCGCCGGTCTTCACGTCGAGACCGAGATAGGCGATGCGCTTCGCTTCAATGGGGCGCAGCTTGGCCGCGATTCGGTCGTCGGCGGCGACTGAGAGCTCGACCTCGGAGGAACGCCCGCCGGTGTGGTTCACTAGCAGCGTGACGGCGGTCTCCGAGCTCTTCGAGATGGAGAATCGCGCACCCCGATGCCAGGTCAGGCCCTCCGGCACCTGAACGGTGGGATCGTCTGCCAAGAGCGGCGCGGGATCGTAGTTCGCGAGGTCGTCGACCTCCGTCACGCTGCCGAGCACGAAAGCGTCGGCGGGCAAGGTCAGAACCGACTGGTCGCCCCGCCGAAGCTCGATGGAGCCCCGGGCGGTATCGATACTGACGCTGGTCTCTCCCGCGATCAGCGTGACCGATCTTGGTCCCGAGCGGCCGTCGCCCTCTTCTCCATCGGAACAACCCAGGGCCGCCAGCGTGACGAAGGGGACGATGAGCCGCGCGCGCATGCGGAGGCGAGCATAGCTCACATCGCCGTCAGAGATCGGCGCACGGCGGGTCGCGGGCTTCACGGGAAGCGGGCGACGCTCACCCCCGAGCGTGTCTTGGTGGTGGAGCTCCACGCCACCGACACGAATGAATGGCATGCTGCGTCACTCGACCTTCACGCCCTTGCGCCACTCCGAGTACCACTCATCGGCCTTGGCTTGGTCGTAGGGCCCGACCTCGCTCTTCACTTTCTTCCAGTACTCCCGGCTGCACTCGCCGTACTCGAGACCGATGGTCAGAGCCGGACGGGCGCCGGCCTCGGGAGCCGCATCCGCGCCGATCGCCGCGTCGCCCGTCGAAGCGTCCCCGCGTCCACCATCCACAGCGTGGCCCGAGTCGTGGTCCGCGTGCTGGTGGCCTTCGATCGAAGCGCGTGACTTCTCGAGGAGCTTCTCGCAGCGGAGGTACTCGTCGCGATTCTTGTCCAGGACTTGCAGAAACTCTTCCTTGGTCCTCTGCTTCGGCGGGGCGTCCGTGGGCGCTGGTTTGTCCTTGCACGAAGTGGCCAGGAGGCCAGCGACCAAGAGAGCGAAGAGAGTGCGAGACACGATCTAGGTTCCTTCGAAGCGAGCCTGCAACTGTCCGGGCTCTGGGTCAACGAGCCGTCGGTCAGAGCTGCCCGAGCGCGGCCCGCATTTGCCGGGCGACCAGCTGCTTGATCTCGTCGGGGACCTCTGGAGCGGGACTGGCTTGGCACAGCGCCAGGGCGCGCCTGAGCGAGTCGCAGCGAGCCGCGCAGCGCGGGCAGGCCGCGACGTGTTGCTCCATTTCGTGGCAGAGTTCCGGGCTCACGTCGTCTTCCATGTGGCGCGACAAGAGCTCGACGACGTCCGGGCAACTCGCGAGGGGCGGGAGCTCTGCCTCGGCCGAGAAGAGCGGGGCGATACGCTCGCGGACCTGGGCGCGAGCGCGGTGCAGCCGGCTCTTCACGGCTTCCACGCTGAGCTCCAGGATTTTTGCGACCTCCGGCGCAGTGAGCCCCTCCAGATCGCGCAGGATCAATACCTCGCGGTAGATCGGGTCGAGCTCGTCGATGGCGTGTTCGAGCGCGGCTTCGATCTCTCGGGACGCGGCCGCCTCCTCCGGGCCTCGTAGGTCGATGAGCTGCGGCACGCCCTCGGCGCGGAGCTGGTGCAGCGGCTCGAGGCTGCTCGGTTCGTCGACGCGCTTGCGCCGGCGCTTGATGCAGTAGCTTCGCGCGATGGTGTAGAGCCAGGTCGACAGCGAGCTCTGGCCTCGGAAGTCGCCCAGGTTCTTGGCGGCGGCCAGCAGCGTGTCTTGCAGGACCTCCTCGGCGTCTTGCTCGTGGCGGCACATCTTCATGCCGAAGCGGTACACGTTCGGCGAGTAGCGATTGATGAGCTCGGTGAGCGCAGCCTCGTCGCCGTTCCGTGCGGCCTCGAGCAGTGTGCGTTCGTCGGTCTGAGCAGACATGACGGCCCGAGCCTGCCAGCTTGACAGCCCCGCCGGAAGGGCGACGATGGGGGCCTCGAAATGCGCCTGGTCAAAGTCGCCGCTGCCACCCTGAATCAGACCCCGCTCGACTGGGACGGCAACCGACGGAACATCGTGTCCGCCCTCGACCGGGCCCGAGAGTCGGGCGTTGGGATCCTGTGCCTGCCCGAGCTCTGTGTCTCGGGTTACGGCTGTGAGGACATGTTCTTGTCGCCGGGCGTCCTCGCGACGAGCCTGGAGTTGCTCGGAGAGATCATCGAACACACCCGCGGCCTGGTGGTGAGCTTCGGGCTGCCGCTCTTGCACAACAAGGCCGTGTTCAACACCTGTGCGCTGGTCGCCGACGCGAAGCTGCTCGGATTCGCTGCCAAGCGCGCCTTGGCGGGCGACGGCATCCACTACGAGCCGCGCTGGTTCAAGCCTTGGCCGCGGGGCGAGCGCGGCACGACGAAGGTCGCCGGCCGCGACGTGCCCATCGGCGATGTGCATTTCGATTGCGGGGGGATCAAGATCGGCTTCGAGATCTGCGAAGACGCCTGGATCGCCCAGCGGCCCGGAGCGGAGCTGTCGCTGGACGCGGTGGACGTGATCCTCAACCCCTCGGCGAGCCACTTTGCCTTCGGAAAGAAGGAAGTACGTCGCCGCCTCGTGCTCGAGGGCTCGAGGGCCTTCGGCGTCACCTACGTCTACTCCAATCTCGTCGGCAACGAGGCCGGTCGCGCCATCTACGACGGGGACGCGCTGATCGCGTCGGGGGGCCGCCTGGTGGCCGCCTCACCGCGCTTTTCCTTCGCGACCTCGAGCATGATCTTCGCGACCATCGACGTCGAGCTGACACGCACCCGCCACGGATGGCTGTCGAGCTTTCAGCCGCAGGTGGAAGCCGAGGCCGGCGAGTGCGTCGGCGTCGATCACGAGTATCCACCGGCTCGGATCGAGCCGGCGCGACTGGAGGAGCCCGCCTGGGAAGCTGGGGACTCGCTGAAAGAGGAGGAGTTCGTCCGCGCGGAGTCTCTGGCCCTCTTCGACTACCTGCGCAAGAGCCGGTCCCGGGGCTTCGTCGTGTCGCTCTCCGGCGGTGCGGACTCCGCCGCGGTCGCCTGTCTGGTTTCGATGGCAGTGCGCTTCGCGCTCCGTGAGCTCGGCCTCGACGGCGTTCGCGAGCGCCTCGCCTACGTCGAGGGCGTGGCCGAGTGTCGAGACGAGCGAGATCTCGTCCGCCTGCTCCTCACCACCGCCTACCAAGCGACGCGCAACAGCGGAGCGGTCACGAAGAACGCGGCCCGAAGCGTCGCGGAAGCCATCGGAGCGCGCCACTTCGAGCTCGATGTCGATGCGATGGTAGAAGGCTACGTGAAGCTCGCCGAAGGGGCGCTCTCGCGACCTTTGACCTGGGAGCAGGACGACATTGCGCTGCAGAACATCCAGGCGCGGGTTCGCGCGCCCAGCGTCTGGCTCCTGGCGAACCTGGGCGGCGCGTTGCTGCTGGCGACGAGCAATCGGTCGGAGGCTGCGGTCGGCTACGCCACCATGGACGGCGACACCGCCGGCGGTCTCAGCCCCATTGCCGGAATCGACAAAGCGTACCTTCGACAGTGGCTGCACTGGTTAGAGACCACGGGTCCCGAGGGCTTCGGGCCCATCCCGGCCCTCGCCGCCATCAACCAGCAAGAGCCGACCGCCGAGCTCCGCCCCACGGCGGCGGGGCAGACCGACGAGGGTGATCTGATGCCCTACGTGTTGCTGGACGCCATCGAGCGCGCCGCGATCCGCGACAAGCGCTCGCCGCTCGACGTTTGGGAGCTAATGAGGGCCGAATTTCCGGGCTACGAAACTCAGCAGCTGCTGACTTGGGTCGTGCGCTTCTTCCGGCTCTTCAGCCGCAACCAGTGGAAACGCGAGCGCTACGCCCCAAGCTTCCACTTGGACGACGAGAGCCTCGACCCCAAGACGTGGTGCCGGTTCCCGATCTTGAGCGGCGGCTTCGAGCGTGAGCTGGCCCAGCTCGTCGCGAAGGTGGGCAAGGGTCGTGAGTGACACCCCGCGGCCCTCGCTCGCCGCGGACGTCGTGGCCATCGCCTTCGATGGCGACGGGCTCCGCGTGCTGTTGATCCAACGCGGCAATGAGCCGTTCGCAGGGAAATGGGCCTTGCCTGGTGGCTTCGTCGATTCGGGCGAGAGCGTCGAACAGGCGGCCGCCCGCGAGCTCGCGGAAGAGACTGGGCTCACCGAGGTCGCGGTCGAGCAGCTGCACACCTTCAGTCAGCCCGGGCGGGATCCTCGCGGTTGGGTGGTCAGCGTCGCACACCTCGCCCTGGTGCGAATGTCCGAGCAGGTTCCCGCTGCGGGGGACGACGCGCGGCGAGCGGAGTGGGTGCCGCTGAAGAAGGCGAGGGAACTCGCGTTCGATCACGCAGAGGCCCTCGAACGCGCGTTGGCGCGCGTCCGCGCGCGCGCTGAGCGACTGCCCTTCGGGCAAGAGCTCTTGCCGGTCAGGTTCACGTTGCGTGAGCTGCAAGCGCTGCATCTCGCGGTGCTCGGTGAGGCGCTCGACAAGCGGAACTTCCGCAAGCGTGTGCTTTCTTGGCCGGCGTTGGTGCCGCTGGACGACCGCGAGACCGGCGTGCGTCATCGTCGAGCGCGCTACTACCGCTTCGATGGGCGACGGATGCGGCCATTTTCCCGGGCTGAGACGGGCGAGTCATGAACCTACAGACCTTGGCCGAGCGCGAGCTGCCCGGGCTGATAGCCCAAGCCCGAGCCGGCCTCGGCGACGATCCCGGGCACGATCTTCAGCACGCCTTGCGGGTCGCGCGCTGGACGCTGCGCCTGAGCGGCGACGACGTCCCGGTGCGAGTGGCGCTCGCGGCAGCGCTCTTGCACGACATCGTCAATCTGCCGAAGGACTCGCCGGAGCGGAGTCAGGCCAGCGAGCGCTCGGCGGCCGTGGCGCGTGAGTGGCTCCCCGAGCATGGCTTTTCCCCCGACGAAACCGACCTGGTTGCCGAAGCGATCCGCGACCATAGCTTCAGCCGCGGCGCGACGCCGAGCACGCTCCTCGGCCGTGCTCTTCAAGACGCCGATCGCCTCGAGGCCCTCGGCGCGCTCGGGCTCATGCGCTGCATTTCGACGGGTGCGCGCATGAATGCGCGCTACTTTCATCCGAGCGACCCGTGGGGCGTCGAGCGTGCGCTCGACGACGCCAAGTACTCGGTCGATCACTTCTTCACGAAGCTGCTCGACCTGCCAGCGACCATGACCACCGAGGGTGGTCGGCGCGAAGCCGAACGTCGAGTCGAGTTTCTCCGTTCCTTCCTCGAGAGTCTCGCCGATGAGCTCGAGGTGCCGCTCGGTCTGCATGCACGCCGACCGGCGCAGCCTCCCGGCACTTGACAAGGGGCTTGGCCGCGCCTACTAGTGCCGCGCGGCAGAAGTTTCGCTGGTTTCTTTTCCGTGTGCGTGTCGTCGGTGTAGTGGGGTGACATGATCGACTACAGCGCGTTCGCGGGTCGAGCGCACGGTGGTCGTCCGACGGTTCCGCTCGCGCTGAGGGCTGAAGAGCGCGCGCGGATCGAGGAGGCGTTGCGACCCGCCAGGGCGGAGCAGCGGCTGGTTCGTCGGGCGCAGGCCGTGTTGATGATGGCGGACGGAGTGCCTGCGACGGACATCGCCCGGCTCCTCGGGGTGCACGTGCGCACGGTGGACGACTGGCGCAAGCGCTTCGACTGCGCGGCACCTAGCGAGAGACTGGCGGACGCCCCGCGCTCGGGACGGCCGCCCTCTCTCTCTCGGACACCGTAGCGGCTCGAGTAGAAGCACCGACGACCTCGCGGCGAGGATCGACGCGTACGTCGCGTGGTATCTGCAGACCGACCGACCCTTTCGCTGGTCGTACCGCCCCAAGTCGTGGGCCGAACCCAGAAAAATCCCCTCACTTTCTGCGAAGAAAGCCGCAACTGTTTCGGAGTGAGGCCCGACCACACGGGGATGGCACAGGAAGGGCGAAAGCTCGGAAGATTTGGGGATGGGACGGACGAGGTGATCGGTGCGCTGATCGAGGTGCATCGGCATCTCGGTCCAGGGCTGATGGAATCCGCATATGAGGCCTGTCTATCTGCCGAGCTGTCCGAACGACGGCTCAAGTTCGAGCGGCAGCGACCGCTACCAATCCGCTACAAAGGCGTACACCTTGACTGCGCCTATCGCCTCGACCTGGTCGCTTCCAGATCGTATCCTCCTGGAGTTCAAGGCGGTGGAGCGGCTGCTCCCGATTTACGAAGCGCAGGTCATCACCTATCTGCGCCTTTCGCGGTTGCCCGTCGGCCTGCTCGTCAACTTCAACGTGACCGCGCTCAGAAATGGCCTGCGGAGGCTAACGCCTGACCACCCCAAATCCTTCCGCTCTTCCGCCCTTCCTGTGAGAGCCCAAATGAGCGCAGGTCTCAGGGGCGAATCCACTCGAACTTCGGCCGCGCGGCACTAGTGCGCCCGTCATGTTGACCGCAGGTTTCACCGATCCGTCCCGCCGCGAGCGCGGCTCCGACGGCGGAACCACCTAGCGGTCGCGTTGCCCGAGGCATGCGACGGCCGCTCGTGACCCGAGCGGCCGTTCTGCATTTGGGGCAATTTGCCCACTAAAGGCCCCGGTTTCGTCGCTCGAAAGAAACCCGGAAACATTCTTCCACCCTCATCCGTCTGAATACCAACTCATGTCCCATCCCGTACGCGATACGCGTTTCGCCGACGCGCTCCGAGGAGCGCGCTCGCGGTAGTCCTCCCACGACACCTGTGTGTTTGCGTCGAGGCCGCCTGCGAGGCGGCCTCCGTGTTCCATGGGATCCGGACCTTCACATCAGGAGTACGAATTGAAGATCGTTCGTCACAAGATCGGTCTCGCCAAGCCCCCCGGGGCTTCGACGTGATCCGAGCAACGAAGTAGGCCGCCCGCGGGCGGTAGCGGCCCCCGAGCAGGGGCCAGATGGGGCGATCGTCCAACAGGAGGGCGTCGGCGTTGCAAGCCGAAGATCCGGGTGCGAATCCCGGTCGTCTCCACCGGTCTTTCGACCAATGAGGCACGTACCGACTTGGGCCGTCGGACTCTCAATGATGAACGATGAAGGTCGTCGCCGGCTCTACGTTCGGGCGCCAGCGCACGCCGTGCCAGCCGTCGGGAATGGGCGGCTCGGTGAACTCGAATAGCCACTTGCCGTCGATGGGCGAGACATTGACGCAGCCGCCGCTCTTGCGGTCACCCCAGTCGTTGTGCCAGTAGGCGCCGTGCAGCGCGTGGGGACCGCTGAAGTTCTGGGCCCACGGGACATCGGAGTGCACCAGATCGCCCGGTGCGACCATGGTGGCGGTCGCGAATTTGCCGGTGATGGGGAATACGCCCACCGGAGTGGCTGCGGTTTCGATGGCGTCGACGCCCTTTTTCGGAGTTCCACCGCGCCCCGGCGCGATCAGCGTCGCGAACACAGGACGCGTGCCTTCGAAGGCGATCATCCAGCCCTGCCACACGCTCGACTCTATCCAGGTGCGGCGCCCGGCGGGCCCCTGCTTGGTGTCTTCGCCGCCCACCGGCGCGCCCCAGGGTGTCTTTTCTTGGGGCGTAGGCACGACGGCGTCGGACTTCTTCACCCAGCGCCCCGGCTGCCGCGTCTCGAGGTAGGTGCTGCCTTCTTGCTCGCGCTGCTCTCCCGTCAGCTCGACGAAGGACAGTCGCTCGAAGCGCTCCGCGGTCTCGATCAGCTTGTCGCCGGCGAGCTGGAATTGGGGCCGGTCCTTGCTGCGAAAGAACGCCAGGGGTAGCCGAGCGTCCTTGCCCAGGTGCACGCCCTTGAAGTCCACCTGTTTGTACGGCACCACGCGGTCCTTGGGCACCCAGAGCAGGTCGGCGCTGAGCAGCCAGGTTCGATCGTCTGCGAGGGCCTCGGCCGAGTACGCAACCGTCGAGGTCGGGATCAAGCGCTTGCGTGGCTCATGGACCGTCGATGGCAACTTACCCAGGGAGAAGGCGGCGGTGGTGGCGGGCGCGAGATCGACTCCGACCAACGAATCGTGAGCGGCCTCGCCGCGCTTGGCCGCGGCGACCCGGTCTGAGTGCTCCACGTAGTCCCACTCGCGCGCTCGCTGCTCGGAGGGCTTCGGGATCTCGGAGTAGCGGACCACCCCGCGCGACTCTCCGTAACGGTGCGGCCAGGGCGTCGAGAGCTTGGGCGCGTAGGGCCGCATCGCCACCAGCGCTGGGTCGTTTTCGTCGAGCGTCGCCCGCACACCGTCCACGCACACGTAGCCTCGAGGCTCGATGGCGTACCACTGGGTACAGCCCGAGCCGTTCTTGGGCTCGGGGTCCTTCAGTTTCACCGAGCCTCCGAGCCACAGAAACCCCGTCCAGCCCACGGCGTTTGGCTCGGAGTAGACCCAGACGAAGCGGCTCTTGGCGTAGACCCGCGGCTCCTTCGGGCTCGGCGGAGGCGCGGCGGGTTCGGCAATCGCCGCGCTGACCCCCGCGGCTGGGGGCACCGGTTCGGCGGGGGAATCGCTCGCCTGGGCCGCCGCAGATCCCTCGGGAGGATGCTGCTTCGGTTCCCGGCTGGTGCAGGCCAGCAGGGCGAAGCAGGCAAGGAGCGCTGAATGTCGGAGGAGCATCGGCCTCTTCCGGATATCGTCGAAGCGGCCTTGGTGCAACCTCCCCGCCCCCGCTCCGAGACCGAGCTCGTCATCCGCGCCCGCGCGCTGGCCGGGCGCACGATCGGAGAGGTAGCGGCCGAGCTCGGTCTCCCGTGCCCGCTGGATTTGCGCCGCGCCAAGGGCTTTGTGGGTGGGCTCATCGAGCGCGTGCTCGGAGCGGACGCTGGCCCGCGCGCTCTGCCCGACTTCTCGGCGCTCGGCGTCGAGCTCAAGACCTTACCGGTGGATGCCCAGGGGCGCCCCGTCGAGTCCACCTTCGTGTGCACCATTCCGCTGACCGAGGTCGCGAATCTCGAGTGGGAAGACTCGCCGGTTCTGCGCAAGTTGCGGCGAGTGCTGTGGGTGCCGGTGCAGGGGGAGCGGAGTCTCGCGCCCGCGGCGCGCCGCTTGGGTGAGCCGCTGATCTGGAGCCCGAGCCGACTGCAAGAGAGCGCGCTGCGCTTCGATTGGGAAGAGCTGGCCGGCATCATCGGTCGCGGCGACGTCGAGAGCATCACCGGACACCTGGGTCAGTGCCTGCAGATCCGCCCCAAGGCTGCGAACTCACGCTCGCGCCGGCGCGGAACCGACCGCGACGGCGCGATCTTCGACGCCATGCCCAAGGGGTTCTACCTGCGCGCGAGCTTCACGGCGCAGCTCCTGCGAGAGCACTTCGTGCTGCCGACGCTCTAACCCGTCCGAACCGGACGCGACTTCTGGGGATAGCGTCCCTCGAGCGCGCGGGCGAAGAGCCGACACACATCGGTGAGGGTCAAGATGCCCAGCAGTTGGCCCGAATGATCGACGACGACGACGGAACTCAGCTGACGATCGGCCATCTCGTCGAGCACGACGTCGAGGGGCTCGGCCGCCTCGGCGACGTACGCGGGCATGTGACATACCTCGCGAACCAACAGCTCACCTTCGCGCTCTGGCGCCAGGGAGCCCGCCACTTGAATGTCGCGGTCGGTGACCACTCCCGCGATCTTGCCGTTGCTGGTCACCGCTAGGTGGTGAATGCCGTGTTCCTCCATCAACACCCGCGCCGTCACGACATCCTGCCCCACGTCGATCGAGTGGGGCAGCGGCGTCATCACACTTCCCAGGGAGGGCATCCCGCTCATGGGCATCCCGAGCTGCATGAGCCGTACCAACGCCGAGTCTCACGTAGACTCGCGCGCGTCCTCCCTGGCTGGGCCGCACCCGCTGCGTGACCCGGCCGCGACGGCGAAAGCGTTGCGGTCCCTACGACGCGATGGGGCCAGGGGAAGTGGCCAACGGCCGGTGCTTCGCCGGTCGGGTCGGCTTGGCCTTGGGCTGCTGCTTGCGAGCGTTGGGCGGCGACTTGGGCGGCGTAGTCTCTGGCTCGAGCTCGACGGTGGGTTCGCCGTCGTCGACGGGTGGCTCCGGTTCGGCGATCACCCGCGGCTTGGGCTTCTGCCGGGAAACTACCGGCTTGGGGAGGTCGGTCGACGCGATGGCCAGGTGCAGGTGGTTCGCGTGGTCGGCGTTGTAGTCGGGCGTCAAGAGCTCCTTGAAGAGCCGCGTCGCCTTGAGCCGGCAGGCCAGCTGGTTCAGTGCTGGGCTCGAGCTCGCGCAGCCGTCGGCGAGCCCTCGGGCGAAGTCCTTCTCCACCGACTGCCACTTCGAGCCGAAGCGAACCTCGTGCACGTCGAGGGCCAGACCGTGAGCGTGCAGGCTGAGGCGACCCACCCGGCTCATCCGGTAGGTGTACGCCCCGGAGAAGCGCATGGTGTTCACTCCCAGTTCGGCCAACACGGGAGCAATACGATGCAAGGCGAGGACGAAGCGGCAGTCCGCGACCATGCTGCGCTCGAAACTGATTCCGCCGATCTTCCCGCTGACCTCGACAGGCGTGCTCACTCCGCGTTTCTCGTCGAGGCGGTGGTGGACGATCTTGGTCTTTGCGAGCTCCGCGAGGCAGGCGTCGCCGCTCGGGATCTCGGCGCTCGACAGGAAGGGCACGTCCGGGCGTGAGGCCGCGGAGGGCGTGGGCAGCGCAACCGGCGCGGCGACTTCGACGACCGGCGGGACCGTGAGCGCCGCGTAGTGCGGCTGCTGCGTGAGCGGGACTGCGCCCGGCGGTGGAGCGGTCCAAGCGTGCACCGAGCCGGGGTAGTAGATCGGCTGCATTGGCCGCGACGGCATCGCCTCACGGGCGCACCCCACCCCAACGAGGGCCATCGAGAGCAGGGCGGCGCTGCGCATCACTCCTCCATCTGTTCCATGAGCCCGGTGATTCGCCCAAACAAACGTCGGAAAATCCCGCCAGCACACTGCACGAATGGCTCGAAGCGCTGGGCGCACGAGCGATCCAGCACTACTCTTGTTCAGCGATGGCCAACCTCGGATACATCCAGGTCGTCCGTCACTGCAACCACTTCTGCGGCTTCTGCTCCAACCCCAGCACGCCCTTCGTCCACACCTTCGAGACGATGCGGGTGCTCGTCGACGACCTGGTCCGTCGCGGCTACTTCGGCGTGATCCTGACCGGCGGGGAGCCCACGCTGCATCCCGAGTTGCCGCGCATCGCCGCCTACGCGCGGCAGCAGGGGCTTCACGTTCGCATCATCACCAACGGCTCGCGCCTGGCCGAAGCGAGCTTCGCCGAGGCGCTGGCCGAGTCCGGCGTCGAGCTGGTGCACGTGTCGATCTACAGCGTTCGACCCGAGGTCGAAGCGCGCCTGCGCGGTCTGCCTGGCACCCTCGACCGGGCCTTTGCGGCCCTCGACTCGGCGCACGCTGCCGGCATCACGATCAACGTGAACTCGGTGGTGTGCCGCGACAACGCCGATCACCTCGACGAGAACGTCCGCTACCTCGTCGAGCACCACCCCTACGTTCGGCACTTCGTCTGGAACAACTTGGATCCCTCCATGGGTCGGGCGGAGCACGACAAGGAGCGCTTCACGCCGCGCCTCGCCGACTTCGAGCTGTCGCTACATCGCGCCCTGTCGTTCTTACAGCAGACCGGGCGCACGTTTCGAGTGGAGAAGGTCCCGCTCTGCTACATGGCGGACTTCGCCTGGGCGAGCACCGAGACTCGCAAGATCGTCAAGCACGAGGAGCGGATCGTGCATTTCTTGGACGAGAAGCAGACCGTGCGTCAGACCGGTTGGCAGCATATCTACGCCTCGGCCTGCGAGGCGTGCACGCTGCGCCCCATCTGTGGCGGGCTCTTCGACCGGGGCAACGGCTACGATCCGGCCGAGCTGCAGCCGGTGTTTGTGTCGCGGGAGGCCATCGTGAAGAAGATCCAGCAGGACTCCGACGAGCC
This sequence comes from uncultured delta proteobacterium, assembly GCA_963716725.1. Classification (GTDB taxonomy): domain Bacteria; phylum Myxococcota_A; class Polyangia; order Polyangiales; family Polyangiaceae; genus JADJKB01. Next base: position 37,083 of record CAVQUB010000027.1, on the reverse strand, counting down.
CAGCGCTGCGACGGACGACTCGGCCGCGCGCTTGCCCGTTGGACAAGTCACCGCCGAAGGGGAGCGCCGTCACGAGGCGCGGGAGCGGGCTGAAGCGCGGAGGACCGGCGCGAGCGTGGGGCCCAAACGCCCTTGACTCAGCCCGGAGCGAGCTTGCGGACCAGATCCGCAGCCTCGTCGCGGTCGACCTCCAGCGCATCCGCCGTCTCCATGATCAGTTCGCGCTCGCTGGTGCGGATGATGCCATCGGCGGCGGTGACCTGGATCGCCAGCGCGAGGGCGACCTTGCGAAGGCCGGGTTCCGGCAGCCGCTCTTTGACCGAAACGAGCCGTGCCTCCCGGCCGTGGGTGCCGACATCGGTCTTCACCCGCGAGAGCAGCGCGTCGACCTCGTCCGCCGCGAGTCGGGAGCTGGTCAGCGACTGGAGGCTCTGCTTGAAGTGGGCCTGTTCTGCCTCGCTGAACTCGCCGTCGGCAAAGGCTGCGAGGAACATCATTTCGACCAGCGCCTCGAGCTTTGGGGGGGGGAGATCCTGCGCGTCAGTCATGTCGAAGCGGTTCATCAGGGGCGGCAGGTTACCCCGCGAGCCCTCCGCTGCCAACGGAGGCCGGTCCTGTCGCGGTGAGAAGAAGGGAGCGCGGGTCAGCTCGCGGATCAGCTCGGTGGCGTAGCTGCCCGCGGGCAAGAAGAAAGAGAGCACGAGCTGCCCCGGCTCGGGTTCCGACAACGTCGGTTCTCCTGGCTGGATCAGCAGGTCGCGCCGAGTGCCGTCGACGAATCGCCCCAGCTTGTCCAAGAGATCCGCGTCGCAGCCGGCGTCCCGGGCGGCGCGCTCCTCGAGCTCGAGTGCAGCGCCGGACGCGCGGCGCATCTTCGGCCCGGGCATCGGGCCTGTCAGGTGGATGTCTCCCTCGTCGAGGCGGGATTGCTCACGCTCGGGGTCCTCGACCAGGAAGACCGATCCCGAACCCTCGAGGCGGACCACGTCGCCGGGGATCAGCCGCGTAAGACCGAGCTCGGAGCGCAAGGTCAGATAGCGATTGAACACCTCGGATTGCACCACGCTCGGGTAGAGCTTGGTATAAAAGCGCCCCCGTTTCTGGTCGCCCCGCGCTCCTGACGCGAGCCACTCCACCGCGCGGGCGAGGTTCTTCCCGTCGATGCCGAAGCGCTGCGCACCAAAGTGATTCGGCAGCCCGCGCTCCTGAAGCCGAGCGACGATGGCCTCTGCTCGAGCGGCGCCCCCAGCGGGCACGCCGACCAGGCGGATGGTGAAGCGATTGCCCGCCAGCTGTCCGGTGCGGAGCTTCTTCGGGTGTCGCGTAGATTCGAGGATGCGCAGCGAATCCGGCAACTGCCAGGTCGACGGGTCCTTGACGTTGGCGGGGATCGAGAGCCACTGGGCGGTCACCGCATGTTTGTCCTTCATGCCTGCGCTGCCCACGTCGCGGCCGCGGATCCCCGCCGCGCGCGCCACGATTTCGATGGCGTCCTGCGTGTTGAGCAAGCGCTTCTCGATTCGGAGCCAGACGTGATCGCCGGTGCCCTCCAGGGGCCAGTCCAGCACTTCGTCGACGCGGAAGTCCTCCGGCTCCGGTCCGATGGCGCCGCCAGCGGCGGGCAGATCCGCGGAGCAGAGCTGAGGCTCGTGAACTCGATGACGAGGGGTCTGGGGGTCCATGCTCATTTCCTCAGGAGTCGCTCGAGCACGGCGCCGAGATCGTCCACGTCGGCGCCGACGATCTCGTCGAGAGCCAGCTCTTCGATGCCGAGCAGCAAGACCTCGGGTGCGGAGGCCGAATCGTCCGGAGACCAGTCGATGCTCGAGCGATCGTAGACCGGAACGGCAGCGCGGCGCGGGCCGTGGCAATCGATCACGACCGCCGAGACATTGTCCGAGCCCCCTTCGCCCTTGGCCAGGTCGATCAGCGCGACCACGGTCTCGGCCGGCGGGTGCCGGCGGGCGAGGGCGCTGGCGATGGCTTCGGGAGTGACCTCGCCCGAGAGCCCGTCGCTGCACAGTAGAAAGCGATCGCCGTCCACGACTTGATGCGATGCCAAGGGAACTCGCAGGCGGTCTTCCATGCCCAGGGCGCGGGTCACGGCGTGTTGCGGCAGGCTCGAGAGCACGCTGTCCTCGAGGTCGGGGCGTTGTTCGATGACGTCGTTGATCATCGAGTGATCCACCGTCAGTTGCTCGAGGTTACCGGCACGCAAGCGGTAGCAGCGGCTATCGCCCGCGTGCACGACATGCACCAAGGACGAACGCCTGGAGAACAGCAGCGCCACCACCGTGGTGCCCATGCCGCGGCGGCTCTTCGCCGCTTTGGCGATGTCGGTGACGCTTTTGTTGGCCTGGTGCGTGGCGGTCGCCAGTCGGCGCCCCTCGAGGGCGATGCCGAAGGAGTCGAATTCGGGCTGCGACATGGCCTCTGATTGGGTCTCGGCCAAGTGCTTTTGGACCGACCGCGCAGCGGCTTGCGCGGCGATGTCTCCAGCGTCGTGACCTCCAGCGCCGTCGAACACGGCGTAAAGCGCGAGATCTTCGCGGATCACGATCACGTCCTCGTTGGTTTTGCGAACCAAGCCGATATCGCTGAGCCCGAAGGCGTCGAGCGTCAGGGCGGCTTCCGTCGAGGGCATCATGGACCGATCATAGATCAGGCGGCTCCCGGTCAGGGGACTCCAAGAAGGGAGGCGCGTCCGGCGGCATGCGCACCGCCAGCTCGATGGCGGCGGCCAGCCGCGGCCCGTGCCGCGGGGAGTAGCCGACTTGATAGTCGACCAAGTGACCATTTCTGCCGATCACGGCCACGACTGGGACGGTCTGGAGCGGCGCGTAGGCCAGGGAGAAGCGCGGGAAGGTGCTGCCGCGGACCAGGGTCTGACCGAGGCCGAAGCGCCGCACGAAAGCTGGGACGCTGCTCCAGGTGTCGGCGTCGTCCAGGGACACCAGCACGACGGGCAGATCCGGGTGTGGAGCCACGGCTTGCTTCACGAGCGGGAGCTTCATCTCGCACACTTGGCACCAGGTCGAGAAGAACACGACGACGAACGCTCGCGTGCCGAGCCACGCCTTCGACTCCAGAAGGTGACCGCCTTCCGTCCGCAGCCGGAAGTCCGGGACAGGCTCGGCCGGTGAGAGCACCCGAAACGGAACCGACAGGGGTTCGGGCTCCGCTGGCGGCGCGCGCGGCGGCTCGGGGGTCCCGCGCGGTCCGCCCTTGCTCGCCCCGCATGCGCCAACGCCCAAGGCGATCAGGAGCAGTGCGGAGCGCATCGACGAAGCGTACTTCATGCGCGACGAGTTGGTGATACGATCGGCGCTCGATGAAGCCATGGCCACGGCGCATTGTGGGGACCTTCCTCGCGGTCCTCACCTGGACCGTGTGCGTCTCGGGCGGAGCCTGCGGTGGGTGCCACGAGGGCGTCTGCGAGTGTGCCGATGGGACGAAGCTGCGAGTCGAGTCGGCGCCGTGTCAGTGCGGCTCGGTGTGTTCGACCCGCGGCGGGGTGTGCAGCGACGACTTCGCCGGTTGTCCTGGCGACGCGGGCGACGCGGGCGACGCGGGCACGGGAGCTGAGGTCGACGCCTGGCCGTGGCCTTGGGACGCGAGCTCCGGTTGAGCAGAAACTCAGCCCACCGAGCGCGGCCGCGCTAAGCTCTGGGTTGGTGGCGAGCCCCGTAAAAACCCCTGGGATCGTGCTGTCGGGCGGGGGTATGCGCGGCGCCTACGAAGCCGGCGTCATCGCTGGGGTGATGGCGGCGCTCGGTCGCAAGCCCGAGGATCCGCCGCTCTTTCGCGTGATGTCCGGCACCTCGGTCGGTGCCATCAACGCGGCGTTCCTGGCGTCGGCCGCCGATCGCGGAGACCACCGAGTGAATGACCTGCTCGGCATCTGGCGCAGCCTTCGGCTCGAGACCCACGCCAAGCTGCGTCTGATGGGGTTGATGCGCTGGCCGCGCCGGATCACGGAGCTCTTCCGGACGGTGCCTGCGAGCATCCCGCCGGGCACCAGCTTGCTCGACACGCGCGAACTCGAGAAGCTCGTGGCGGGAGCGGTGGACTTTGCAAAGCTCCGCGACAACGTGCGCGAGGGTCGGGTACACGCGCTCCTGATCGCGGCGCTGCACGTCGTCTCGGGGAAGACGACGGTGTTCGCCGAGGTGTCTCCGCACATCCACTACGCGCCGTCCGTTTCGGGAACGCGCGTCGCTCGCGTCGAGTCCATCGGCATCGACCACGTGCTGGCCTCGGCGGCGATTCCGCTCCTCTTCCCGACCCGCAAGGTCGGTGAGCGGTTCTACTGCGACGGGGGCCTGCGCTTCAATACGCCGATCGCGCCGGCGATTCGAGCCGGAGCCGATCCGCTCTTGGTCATTTCGGTGAGTCACCGGGTGAGCGACGTCGAGGCGAGGGCTCTGGAGGTCGAACACGAGGAGGTCGAGGGCATGGACCTCGGTCCGATGTTCCTCATCGGAAAATTGCTCAACGCGCTCCTGCTCGACCCTGTCAAACAAGATCTGCAGGTGCTCAAGCGGCTCAACGAGCTGGTGGAAGTGCTGGAAAGCACCCTGGGTGAGGCGGAGTTTGCCCGCGTGCAGGAGGTCTTGGTCAAGAGCCGCGGCGTGGGCTATCGGCGGCTGGACACCTTGGTGTTCACGCCCTCCGAGGACATCGGGCGACTCGCTGGCGAATATCTCCGGACCATGCGTCGGACGACCGAACTCAATCCGTTGCTCGAGCGCTTTCTCGCACGCTCCGCCGTCGAAGGCATGAGCCAGGAAGCGGATTGGGCTTCGTATCTCTTGTTCGACGGCGGCTTCGCCGAGCGACTGATCGATCTCGGTCTGAGTGACGCAAGGGCGCGAGCCGATGAGATCCGTGCGATCTTCGCCGGCTGCTGAGCGGCGTCAGCCTGCCGGCTTTGGCCTACTGAGCCGCCGGAGGCCGTCCCAGCTGAACTCTTTGGTGTGCGGCGTGATGACGGGATCACCGGGTCGCAAGCTGAACCAGGCCGTCGCGCGACCCGGCTGGAGAAGGTGGATGTTCTGGGAGGGATTCAGCCCCTGGCCCAGGAGGGCCAAGACCTTGCCGTCGTCCTTCTTGGCGACATCGAAGACCATCAGGGCGTGACCTGGCGAGGCGGTGTGCAGGAAGAAGTCTCCCGGCGCGAGCAGCTCTGCGCTGACCACCTCGGATTGCTGGGCGAGGGAGGTGCTGTTGGCCCAGGTGAAGACCCCGTTCAGGTACTGGCGGAACTCGGCGTGATCCAACTCAGCGGGTCGCGCCTTGGCCAGCCAGATCACGTTGGCGCCCTGGGTATGGAGGCGTTCGCCCCGGGCCCAGCGCGACACCGGCATCTCGAGCCCCGTCGCGGATCGGTAGCTGATGCCCTTTTCTCCCTGCGACCACAGCCACTCCGCGTGCAGGCGGATGACGACGTCGGGGCTCTGTTGCAGATCGATTTTGCCGTAGTCGATGGCCACCACGGCGGCGAGGTACTGGTCGTCGCCCGCGTGCACGAGGGCTCCCTTGACGTTCGACACGCCGGTCTTCGCTGCCGCCAAGGGCAGCTCGCGCAACCACTCGCCGAAGGAACCGGGCTCGACCTTCACCCGCCGGTAGCTCGGGGGCGTGGGGAATCGCGAACGAAGCGTATCGACCGCCTGCGGCGCTCCCGCCGAATCGTCCGCGAGCCAGCCGTAGCGCTTGGGATCGGGCTCGGCGCGGACCGGCTCCTCCGCCGCGCTAGCACTTGGCGTGGGCAGCGGCGGAGGGGCCGCGCTGGCGGCGGCGCTCTCCGAGGCCGCGCTGAGGGTCGCCGACGGCGCCGACTTGCAGGCGCCCACGGAGATCGCGCACACCACCACGACGAAGCTGCGCTGCATGACCCGATCTTATCGGGCCGCGGCGAGACAAGGCGAGATCCTGGCGACTGTGCCGGTCACTGGGGCACGACGAGCGTGCAGATCTCGTTGACGCATTTGAGCTTTGCGTCGCAGCAATCGGCGCTGGTCGCGCACTTATCGAACTCCTTGCTGCACTGGTTCTGCTTCTTCCCGCAGGTCAGCGCGCCGGTCTGAGGATCCTGCTGGCAGTAGCCGCCGCAGCACTCGTCGCCGCTCGAGCAAGTGGACCCATCTGCCTTGCAGGGGTCCATCACCCAATAGCCGCGCGCATTGCCGGCGAGCAACTCCTGGCCCGGCAAGTAGAAGGCCGGGAAGCTCGGATCCGAACCTGCGGGCGCGGACAGATCGATGGCGGCCACCCAGAGTTTCTTGGTCGTGATGTTCGCGAACAGGTCGTGCTCGCGCGGGTCGCTGTGCCAGGGATCGATGGTCGCCACGTTGCCGTACATGCGACGGCTCAGGAACACGACCCAGGCGTAGCCGCCGGAGGCGACCGGACCGACGGTGGGTTCGTAATTGAGCAAGGTGTCGTCCGCGTGGTTGCCAGGTCCCACAGGGAGATAGGAGACGCCACTGTCCTTGCCGTTGGCGCGATCGAGCCGGGCCGCCGTGCCCGTGGCCGCGTCGGTCCACCACAGTTCCCCCTGAGCGCCGTAGCGCGTCGCAAAGAACTCGTTCGAGCTGTTGGCCTTCACCTCGGTCTGGAACACCAAGGCCTCCCCAGACGGCAGGAACGACGGCCAGCCCGGCCGATGCGCTCCGGAGTAGACCAGCTTCGGGTTCGAGAAGGCCTTGGTCGTCTCATCGAAGCTCATGCTCACGAGCTTCTTGCCGTCGCCCGCGCCGATGGTGGCGTCGCCGGGCCCGCTGTAGAACATGAACGCGACGCGCTTGGTGTCGTGGGAGAAGGCCGGCATGCCGGCGTGGCTGACGAAGGTCGATAGGCCCGTGGTCGCGATAGGGCTGCCGCTCGTGAGGTCGTAGAGCGCGGTGGTTGCGCCCGTGTTGGCTCCGCCGGGCAGCGGCGCCGCGTTGCCAAGCCCCAACGAGCCGTCGGGACTGAGGCCGATCCAGCCCAGCTTGGTGTTGGTGCTCGCGGGGTATGGGGTCTCGGGGTATCCGGCGGTCAAGGCGTAGCTCGAGCTGACCTGGTAGTTGTTGCCGTGCTGCGCGATCATGCGCGTGCCCCCGCTGGCGACGGTGTGGCAGACGCGGCAGGCCGAGGTGCCGCCGTTGCCGCCCGCGACCAGCGTCGGATCCGTGGCTCCGGGCTTGATGGCGAGCGTCGCGCCGCCGAACATGCCATCTCCGCCCTTCGCTCCTCCGTAGTTCTTGGCGAGCTTGGTGCCGTAAGACTGGTAGTAGACCGTGCCCTTCAGGCGACCGCTCGCGACGCTCCAGGTTTCGGTCATCGGCCCGTACGCGACGCCGCCCTGGGCGACCACGACGTTCACCGTGAGCTTGCTGCCCGCTGCGGTGTGCGTCGCGGCATCCCAGACCTCTTGCGGGATCGGATGTCGAACGAAGGGCGCGCCCGCAGCCAGCGGCTTGGGACGTCCGAAGAAGCCCTTGTAGTCGTAGTTGGCAGCGGTCAGATGGACGTAGACGCCGTCGGCGACGGCCATCGAGCCTGCTGCCCACTGCAGGAGAGGCGACAGGAGCCCCAGGGGCCACACGGTCTTGTCGTAGGGGTAGAGCAGCTTCAGGCTCGCGGCGGCCGTCGGCGTTCCCAGCAAGAGGGCTTTGAGGGTCGCGTCGATGGCGCCGCCTTCTCCCTCGCCGCCCACGCCGCCGATCCCGCCGCCGGTGGTGCCGCCGTCGCTCTCGATGCCGCCGTTCTGCTCGCACTCGAGCTTGACCGTGACGGTCGTCGTCACCTTGTGCGTCCCGACCGTCGCCTCTACCGTCGCTTGACCGCCCGTCTTGCCCGACGCGGTGAAGAGCCCATTCTTGTCGATGGTTCCGATCTCGGCTTTGTCCACCAGCCAGAGCGCGCCAGTCTTCGTGCCGCCGTCGTAGGCGTCGAGCTGCACCGTCGGCGCCGGCTGCCCGCACTTTGCGACCAGCACCGGGTTCTCCGGTTTGATCGAGGCCGAGCTGCTGGTGTCGCCGTTGTTCACGTCGAGCTGGAGGCCGCCGGTCCCACTCGATGCGCCCGTGCCGCTGCTCGCGCCCGTGCCGCTGCCCGCGCCCGTGCCGCTGCTCGCGCCCGTGCCGCCGTTGCCCGCCGTGCCGCCCTCGTCACCGCTGCACGCGCCGGCTATGGCGCTGGCCACGAGCGCACCCCAGACCCACATCATCCTGCGATTCGCCCGCATGCGGCGGAGTGTAGCCGATCCGGCGCACTCATTCATTGCCGCCACCGCAACGTTGCCTTCGGATCATTCAAATGGACCGAACACGGGCTCGCGCTCAGACTGCCGCTTTGGAGGAAACATGCTTCGAAGCTTCGTGATCCCGAGCTTGATGACGGTCTTGGTGGGCTGCGGGGGCGAGACGGAGGCGGACGCCTTCGACCCCGGCTCCGGGGGCAGCAGCGCGATGGGCGGCGCGGCCGGTGCGCCCTCAGGCGGCGGCGCGGCCGGTGCGCCCTCAGGCGGCGGCGCGGCCGGTGCCGCGACGGGAGGGGCCGGCGGCGCAGAGTGTGTCCTGAAGGGTGAAGGCTGGCCATCGGGAACGGAGCCGACCTGCGCCGATCTCTCGGTGCTCTCCATCGACACTCCGGTCGTCACCGACGGCGGCGGCGACGGGAGCGTCTCTGCCGGCGAGGCTTTCGATCTGAAGGTCGTCCTGCGCGAGGTGGCCGGCGTTGGCTTCGGCTGGTACCCGGGCGTGAAGTTCGAGTCCGATCACCCGGGAGTGTCCCTCTCGGGCACCGACTGGTTCTACGGCATCTTCGGCTGCTCCAGCTACGAGGTGGCGGCTCAGGGCAAGGTGGACGCCAGCGTGAAGTCCGGCACCGTGATCGAGCTCAGGGCACGCGCCGCGATGTTGAACGAGGAGTGCCCCAGCGCTCCGTCGCTCACGCTAAAGCTCACGGTGAAGTGAGCGTGCGCTTCGGCGAGCCGACCACCAGGCGACCCCAAAAGGTGCTGATGCCGAGCCAGATCGCGATCCCGTTCATGTCGCGGAACATCGGCGGCAGGTACTTCGGCGCTTGCACCACGCCTTCGTGGGCGCGCTCCGCGAGCACCGGGATGTCGTCGAGGTGGACCTTGCCTGCGAAGAGCCAGGGGATGAGCGCCGGGCGTGCGGACGCGATGGATGAGCGCAAGAAGTCGTAATTCTCGACGATGCCCTTGGTGTAGACGATGTCCTTGGTGAAGGGCGAGCCGCCCCCCAGGGTGCCGCCGCGGAAGACCCGCTGGGTGTTCCAGAAGCAGGTTTCTTCGTCGTAGCCCTCGGTGCGAAACCACTCGAATACGTCGAGGAAGCTGGCGCCGTCTTCGGCCTTGTCGACGGCCAACACGCGGTCGTTCAAGCGCCGGGCGCGGGAGGGATGGCTCGACAAGGTCAAGACCTCGAGCAACGCAGCGAGACCCTCTTGGGTCGCCGCGGTCCGTGGCGGACCCTTGGCCAGCCAACGGGCGACGGGTTGCCGCTGACCGTTCAAGCTCGTGGCCACGTGAGCCCAGCCCTCGTGCACCTCCAACACCTGGATGTCGCGCTCGCTGAAGAGCGCGCCGTCGCGCAGCTTGATGTAGTCGCTGCCGGCCGCGGCGTCGGCCACGATGCCGTCGTCGAGGCGCACGCGTACGGTCCCGTCGCCAAAGTAGGCGACCAAGCGCGTGTTCAGTCGGTCGACGGCGTCGCTCGCTGGGATGTTGCGCTCCGGTCGCGGCCCCAGGTCGGTTTCGTCCAAGTTGGTCAGCAACTCGTACATCTCGCGGGCGAGCTCGGCGACGCTTCGACCCTCGTCGCCGACCACGTCTCGGGCCGAGCCGTAGAGCCGACGGCTGAGCTCGGCGAAGCGCGGCGTGCCTCTGGCCACGAGCATCTCGATCACCTCGGCGTATTCTCGGGCCGAGTCCGACAGGATGCGCCCCATGGCGTCGCGCGAGCCTAGCTGGCGGTCCACGTCGTGCTCGATGTCCAGCAGCTCATCGAGTTTCTCGCGGGGCTCGAAGCCAAGGGGGATCTTCCGGTAGTCGTCCGCGCGCACTTTGGGCAACTCGCGGCCGCCATCCTGGAGAAATCCGCTCATCACTTCCGCCGGCCACTTGATCGAGTTGAGGACGCGGATCGGCCGCTGCGCGTCCACCAGCCGCTGCGCCAGCACCGCGAGCTTCTCCTTGTAGGATCGCCACGGCGCCTTGGGCTCACGAGGCGCGCTCTCGGTCGCCCGGGGCGAGGAGCGGTCGGGCTTGGACATCGCGCGGAGATTGTGCGCGACGGGCCGCCCTTGCCGCAAGTGCGGAGCGCCGTTGCACCAGCGCGCCGATGCCCGCATGCTCGGCCGCGCCATGGCCGACTGGAATGCCGTCCGCTTCGATCCGAGCAAGAGCGCCGATCACGTCGAGAGCTACTTCCTAAAGCTGAACGAGCCCGGCGGGCGGCGAGCCTTGTGGCTCAAGGCCACCATCCTCGCCGGGGACGGTCGCCAGCCGGTGGCAGAAGCTTGGAGCATTGCCTTCGACCGCGAGGCGGGACACGTCGCCGGCAAAGCGGTCGTGCCCTTTGGCGAGGCGAGCTTTTCACGCGAGGGGCTCGACGTGCGCGTCGCGGGTCTGGAGATCGGCGCCGGTCGCAGCCGCGGGCAGATCACTCAGGGCTCGGATCGGATCGAGTGGGATCTCGAGTTCGACGCCAGCGGCGAACCCATGGTGCACTACCCGTCGCCGAGGATGTACCAGGGGCCGCTGCCGAGTCAGAAGGTTGTGACGCCCTATCCTGACACGGTCTTTTCGGGCAGCTATCGGGTCAACGGTCGCGCAGTCAGCGTGACGAACTGGCGCGGCATGCAGGGCCACAACTGGGGCAAGCGTCACACCGAGCTCTACGCCTGGGGTCACGTGAACCAGTGGGAGAACGCGGAAGACCTGGTGCTCGAAGGCGCGACGGGTCGACTGAAGCTCGGCCCCATCTTGGCGCCTCCGCTGACGATGGTCTGCGTCTGGAAGGCCGGGAAGAAGTACCAGTTCAACGACGTGCGGAATCTGCTCCGAAACACCGGGGTGCTCACGACGCGGTCATGGCGCTTCGAAGCCGAGAACGCCGAGGCCCGCGTGCACGGTGAGCTTGCGGCGGACACCGACGAGATGGTCGGCCTGCACTACGAGAACCCGAACGGCGAAATGACCTACTGCCTGAACTCGAAGATCGCCTGGGCGTTGCTGGTGCTGGAGCCCAAGAGCGGGCCCCGAGTTCAGGCGACCAGCAACGCCGCCGCGCTCGAGATCGGCACCAAGGATCCGAAGCACGGCGTTTGCATGCTGGCCTGAGATCAGGCTCCCGCCACGTGCTGCACGGTGCGATCGACCGCTCCCAAGAACGCGCGGATGGACTGGTCGAGAGCGGCCTTCGGCGAGTCTTCGATGCGGGTGTGCGAGATGCCCGGCGACGATTGGGCGAAGACCATGGCCGTCGGCACGATGCCCGCCATCTCGGAGGCGTCGTGGAGCGGTCCCGAGGGCAGATCGGGGGCGCTGCCGGAGACCTCTTTGACCGACTGCCGCACGAAGCGCGTCAGGGTCTCGTCGAAGATGCGCGGCGTGATCCGGAGCAGCGGATCGAAGCTCAGCTCCACGCGGTACTTCTTGGCGGCGATCTTCGCGGCCTGCTTGGCCCCCGCGAGCATTTGCGCGAGCACCTTGGCGTCGAGGGCGCGCATGTCGATGCTGATCTCCGCGGCGCCAGGCACTGCCGTCACGAAGTTCGGCTCGACCTTGACCACACCGCAGGTGGCGACGACGCGCGTTCGCGGTGTCTTGCCACTGAGCGCACAGCCGAGCTCGTTGCACGCGACGGCAAAGGACGCAGCGGCCAAGAAGGCGTCCTTGCGCAGGTGCAGCGGCGCGGCGCCGGAGTGGGCGGCCTGTCCGACGAAGCGCAGCTGGAAGCGCTCGACGCCCATTGAGCCGAGCACGACGCCCACGGGCTTCTTCAGGGACTCGAGGACGGGACCTTGCTCGATGTGCAGCTCGAGGTACGCGGCGGCTCGCAGCGCCTCGAAGTCTCGCGCGGCCTTGCGCATGCCCTCGAGCGTGACGCCGTTTTCCTTCAAGGCGTCGGGCAGCTTTAGGCCGGCGCGATCGACCAAGTGAGCGAGCTCCTTCTTGGGATCGAGAGTGCCCGCCGCGGCCGCGGAACCCATCAGGCTGCGGCCGAAGCGCGCGCCCTCTTCGTCGGCCCAATCCACCAAGTGAAGCGTCACCGGTGGCGGCTCGCCCGCGGCGGCGTAGCGCCGCATGACCTCGAGCCCGGCCATCACTCCGAGACAGCCGTCGAGCCAACCCCCACCGGGCACCGAGTCGAGGTGGCTGCCGAACAGGACGCTCTGCTTCGATCGGCCGGGCATGCTCGCCCAGAGGTTGGCGGCTCCGTCACGCTTCACGCGCAGGCCGGCCTCTTTCTCGGCCTTCTTCACGAACCACTCGCGCGCCTTGCGCCAGACCGGGCCCCAAGCGACGCGCTGGGCCCCCCGCGCGTCTTCGGTCAGCGTGCGCAGCTGCTGGAGGTCGGCAAGAACACGTTTCGACGAGGCGGGCGGAAGGCGGCTCATGGTCCCGCGAGCAAAGCGCGGAAGGGTGGGGCAGGGCAAGTGCGTCCGGGCTGCCGGAGCCGCACCGTCATTCAGTTGCCGCAGACGCTGGCCTTGTTGGAGCAGCAGTCGCCGTAGCTGGCGCAGGTCGCGTCGCAGTAGCAGGTCTTCCCGGTGACGACGTCCTTGCTGCCGGTGGACGTGCCGCAGAGCGTGGGCGTGCAACCTGGAAACGCCGTGCCGCTGCCGGAGCCGCCCGCTCCGCCCGCTCCGCCGCTGCTCGATCCGCCGGTGCCGCCTGCGCCACCCGTGCCGCCGACGCCCCCGTCCGCCGTGCCGCTGCAAGCTGCTTGGACATCGGCGCAACAGTCGCCGTACTGCGCGCAGGTCGCGTCGCACCAGCACCCGCTGGAAGCCTGCTTTCCGCAGATGTTCAGGCAGCTGTTGGGGCCACCCGTGGAGCCGCTGTCGGTGGACGTGCCGCCATCGGAGTCTCCACCGCCGCTGCCACCCGTGCCGCCCGCGCCGCCCGTGCCGGGATTCGTGGCGGGCTTCGCGCAGGTCGACGGATCGTTGGCGCACTTCGCGAGCATCTTGACCTTCGAGTACGACACGAAGGGATTGTCGTCGTCGCCGCCGAGGTCGTCGGCGTTCTCGCCGGCGCCGTCGTTGCGCACGGGCATCCAGAGGAAGTCCGGGTGCAACTTCTTGTTGTCCTCGCCCCAAGTCGTCGAGGGGTCTTGGATCCACTCGCCGCCCAAGATGGTCCCCGCGTCGTCGAGCTCGAGCACGTAGTTGAGCACGGTCGCGTGCGACGAGGTGCCGCGCAGGTAGGCGTTCTTCAGCATCTCGTGGTCGGGAACACCATCCGACACCATCCAGTACTCGAGCTTGATGCGCACGAACTTGGTGGCGGCGTCGTTCCAAGCGTAGTCGCGGGCTGCTGCTGCCACGAGCTTGGCGGCGTCGGCCTTGCTGACCTCTTGCTGTTCTCGGATCTCGTATTTGACCAGAGGGAAGTTCCAGACCTCCCAGTCCCAGTTGTGGTCGATGACGAAGGGCGGTTTGCCCGGGCGGTTGTCGTTCAGATAGAAGGCGCCGCGCGCGAGCAGGCCAGTGACGCCAATGTGGAATGACCCGGGATTCAGGTCGCGGCACTCGCTCTGCTTCGGGCGACCGAACTCGTCGCGCTCGATCTTGTCGGGATCCGTGTTGCAGCGGCGTCCCGCGAAGGTCGCCTTGTCGCTGAAATACAGCTCGGTGAACAGGGCTTCGATGTCACCCATGCGCAGCAGCGTGCAGTTGGCTTCGCTGGCGTCGCACTCGTAGATCTTGCCGCTGGCGTCGAGCTTGACGCGGATGTCACGGGCCGGTGCCGGCTCCGGCTCGAGCGTCGCGTACGACGACCAGCCATTGCAGTGTCCCCACCACGAGTCAGGATGGGCGAAGGTCTGGTACAGGCCGTGGTTCTCGAGCTCCCACTTGGTAGCGGGTCCGGCGACAGTGACGGCTTGGTGTTGGTGCTTCGCGCCGCGCTCGGCCTCGGATTTGTTCAGCTCGCGGGCGTTCCAGTGCTCCACGGCCGCGACCTGCTTCTGCTGCCCCGGGTGGAAGAGCACGTCGTACTTCTCGATGGGCGAGAGGTTTTCAGGATCGCTCAGCTTGTTGCGATCTTGCTCACCGCCGGTCCAACGCTTGGCGATGCCATCACTCGACTGCGCCCACCAGCTCGAGGGGAAGACCTTGAAGTCCGTCTCGCCCTGGGTGAGCGCGGGATCGTACTTCTGGTATTCGGCCTCGCCGAGCTTGGGGTGGAGTCGGCTCGGCTTGTTCGCGTCGTCGATCTGGTCCGACTTCTCGCGATCGATCGGCACGAGTACCTCGTGCGCGCCGCCGGTGAGGCTGCGGCTGGAGACCGCGTCCGCGCCGAGCACGTAGCGATAGACGCCTTGCTCCTGGGGGAGCGTCTTGGTGCTCGGCCCCTGCGAGGCATCGCCGCTCGAGCTCCCGGTGGCGCTGCAGGCGACAGCCGCGAGGACGGCCAGGGTCCCGGAAGAGCGCGAAACCAGGCTCCGAAGCTTCATGTAGCCTCATGTAGCATGAACAGCTCCGTGTTCAATACATAAGCCTACATTGTGCGCACAACTGCGCTTACCTGGCAAAATTCAAGAAATACCGGAATTCAGGGCTCGAAATCGGCAAACACCGTCTTGCCTGCGGGTGCAGGGGTCCGGGGCCGAGCGGGCTCGGGGTGCTTGGCGCTTTCCTTGGCCTTGGGCGCCGCCGCGCGCTCCTTGGCTTTGGCCGCCGTGGCCGGCTTCTCGGCGGGCTGGGTGGGAGCGGCCTCCGCTGGGCCGGCCTCGTCGATGTCCGCCGCCGCGGCCAGCTGCAGCTTGTCCACCATCTGCGAGGCGTCCTTGGCGACCGCGTCGGCCCGGGACTCCATCAGCTCGATCAGCGCCTTGGCGTCGGTGAGGTTCTTCTTCACCTCGCTCGCCTTCGCGCGCGACTTCCGGAAGGTCGAGTCGGCGTTGGCTTCGAGCGCTGCGCCGATCGACGCGAGCTTCGAGAGCTTCTTCTTCGCGGCTTGCATTTCAGCGGCCAGCTCGAGTTCACCCTCGGCGGTCTTCTCGACCAGGCGAGCGAGTCTGATGCCATCAGCGGCGTCTCCCCGAGTGAGGACCTTGGCCTTGGACTCGGTGCGCTCGACCCTGAGCTTCATCTCGAATCCGAGCTTCTCGGAGCGTTGCTGAACCGCCTTGGCGATCAGCGGCGCGCTCGGCGCCTTGGGCTCCCGCTTGGCGGCCGGCGCCGAGGGTTGCGTCGGCTCCGTCGCGGGCGACGTGGCGGCGCCCATGGTCTTCACCTGTGCGACGCTCGCTTTGATCTGGTTGAACTGGCCAATCAACGAGTTCACCGCGGCCCCGCCGGGCACCGCGTTGATCGCGCTATTCTGGAGCTGATCTTTGTACGCATCGGTTGGCGAGGCAGCTTCGGGCGTAGAAGCTGCAGCCTGCGCCGGCGTGGACGCGGCCATCGGCGGGTCGTCCTCTTCGGGCTCCACGCCGACCTCCTTGGCGAGCGCCATTCGCAAGTTGCCCTCGGTCTTGGGAGCGCTCGACAGCTTCACGGACAACTCGTGCACGTTCTCGAAGAACTGGTCGTAGGTGGGGTCACCCGACTGGTAGCGCTGGCCCTGGGCCACATCCGAAGCGCCCGAGTGGCCCAGGCAGCCGACGCTGCCGGTCGAGAGGGCGAGGAGCAGCGGCAAGGCGCTGATGCAAAAGGCTTTCTTCAGTAGTTTCGAGGTGTTCATGGGGTCCCCAGTTCCGGCGGTGCCGCGCCGAGCAAATCGTGCGTCGCGTCCTACGCGCGGCCGCGGGTTATCTTCCCCGACCGCGATGGGACGAGGACGGCGCGCTCGCCAGCGGCGGGGTCGAAAGAAGCGCGCCATGGCGCCCGCCATCCGAGCGCGTCAGATCGAGGTATCCATCGACGCCCTCGAGACGGCGCGGGCCCACGATGGTCTCTTCCGCGGCGGCGTGGAGGTGCGCTTGCTGGTCGGCGTGTACCACGTGCGCTCCAATCGGGTCGCGCTGGTGGGACGAGCGCTCTGGCCCGTGGACGCGCCCGGCCCTGCGCCCTTTCGGGTGGAGCTGGACCAGGGGTTTTCGAGCTCGAGGGTCGTGCCGTCGAGCAGCACACCCTCGGGTGGCATGTTCGTCGTGCTGGTCCTCGCGCTCGAGGAGGACTCGGGACGAGACGTTCAGTCGCTCTACGCCGAGCTCGAGCAACCGGCAGCCTGGTCGGTGTGGGATCTGGAAGGGCAGCTCCCCGAGCCGCGGTCCCTGGAAGATCTCGCTCGACTCGGCTGAAGTAAGGCACGTAACGGAACCAAGGGTATGGATCGCATCGCTTACTGCGTGATTTCGATCTCGAGCCGGAGGCGCCGCCGGGCGCACCCCCGCTCAACACGGCGCTCGTTGTGCGCGCACCGCCAATGTCCGGGCTTGATCCCGCCGCGATGCAGCAATTCGCGTTCACGATTACGCGCAGCAAGGGCCAGTTCCAACCCACGCAGTTCCACCGTGAAGCCACACTCGAATACACGCCGCCGGAGCGCTACTTCAGCCGACCGCCCGCCCCGCCGCCCGACTGGTTGCTCGGCTGGTACGACCGCAAACTTGAACTGGCGATCATCGCCGGGGCCTTGGTCCTGCTCACCGTCGTGCTTGCGCGGCCGCGCTGGATCAGCGTATCGGCCGCACGGCTGGCGTATTTTCGTCTCGGCTTTCTGGCCTTCACGCTCGGCTATCTGGGCTGGTATGCGCAAGGCCAGCTATCCATCGTGCATCTGACCGGCGCGGTCAAGACGCTCGCCGCGGGCCAGTCGCTGACCAGCTTTCTTTACGATCCGGTGGCCTTGCTGATCATGGCCTTTACGCTGATCAGCTTCTTCGTCTGGGGGCGTGGCACGTTCTGCGGCTGGCTGTGCCCGTTCGGCGCGCTGCAGGAGTTTGTCTCGGTGGTCGGCCAGCGACTCGGGCTGCGGCCGAGGCGGTTGCCCGGCACAATGGCGCGCGTGCTCGATCGCGGCCGTTACGTGATTCTCGCCGCACTCGTCGCCGCTGCCGCGCTGGCGCCGCAACTGGCCGAAAAAGGCGTCGAGATCGAACCCTTCAAGACGGCGATCACGGTCGGTTTCGATCGCGCGCCGTGGTTCGTGGCCTATGCCGTCGCACTGATCGTCGCCAGCCTCTTCGTCTATAAGTTCTTCTGCCGCTATCTGTGTCCGCTGGGCGCCTTCATGACGCTGGGCGGCAAGCTGCGACTGTGGGGCTGGCTGCCGCGCCGCGCCGAGTGCGGCACGCCGTGCCAAAGCTGCCGCCATCGCTGCCAATACGACGCCATCGCGCCAACCGGCGAGATTCGCTACGACGACTGTTTTCAGTGTCTCGATTGCGTTGGCATCTACCACGACGAGGCGCGCTGCGCGCCGCTCTTGCTGGTGCGGCGCAAGCCGGCCGCAGCGAGCCGCCTGGGGGTGGGCGCGCCTGTCTCCAGGCCGACGGATCAACGCAATTCGCCGATCCCGGTGCGCGCTGTCGCCCGCGATTGAGCACGCATCGCGCTCGCCCGGTTGCCGACGCTTTGCTACTCTGACGCTCTCTCCCGCCCGGGCTACGCCCCGTCAATCATGACAAATGACACCGACCCGCCCGCGTCCACCGAATTGCAGACCGTCGCGGTCGGCGCGGATGAAATGATCGCCAGCATCCGCGCGGCGAAGTGACAGGCGGAGAGGTCATCGACCATCCGACCGATCTCATGATTTTCATGAGTCGCCATTGCAGATAGCGATGAGGCATGAACCCGGCGCTCGGCGCTACAGTGCCTGGAACGAATCCCGCCAAGGAATACAAGCATGCCACGCCATCGATCCGCCGCCCGCCTCCGCACGCGTCCGCTGACCGCTGCACTGCTCGCCGGCCTCGGTCTGGGCGCCGGCGCGGCCGAAGAAATGATCACGCTCAATCCCGTGGTAGTCACCGGCAGCCGCACGCGCCACCGAGAGCTTCGAGCTGCCTTACGCCATCGACGTGGTCGATGGCGACACCATCACGCGCGGACAACTCGGCGTCAACGCCTCGGAGTCCTTGCTCGGCGTGCCGGGGCTGGTGGTGCAAAACCGGCAAAACTACGCGCAGGATCTGCAAATTTCGGTGCGTGGTTTCGGCGCGCGATCGGCGTTTGGCGTGCGCGGCGTCAAACTGATCGCCGACGGCATTCCGGCCACCAACCCCGACGGCCAGGGACAGGCCGCGACCTTCAATCTCGATATGGCCGAGCGCATCGAAGTGCTGCGCGGCCCGTTCTCCACCGTCTATGGCAATCACGCCGGGGGCGTCATCCAGCTCTTCACGCGTGCGCCGTCTGACACGCCGGAAGTGAACGGGCGTTTCATGGCGGGCAGCTTCGGTACCTGGAAAGCGGGCGTGGGCGCCGAAGGCACCCGCAGCGGCGTGGGTTATCTGCTCGATCTGTCACGCTTCGACACCGACGGATTCCGCGATCACAGCCAGGCCACCCGCGATCAGGCCTACGCCAAATTCGTCGTGAACCCGGACGACGACAGCACCCTCACACTGGTCGCCAACGGACTCAAGCAGGACGGCACGCAGGATCCGAAGGGGGTGACCTGGGAAACCTTCCAGCGAGACCCAGAAGCTGTCGAAGACGTGGCGCTGACGTTCAATACCCGCAAGGACATCGCCCACGGCCAGCTCGGTGCCAGCTACACGCGCCGCTTCGGCCCGCACCGGCTGGAACTGTCGGCCTACGCCGGGCAACGCAGCGTGGTGCAATTCCTGTCGATTCCCCGAGGCGCCCAGTTTGCGCCGACCTCGTCGGGCGGCGTGATCGATTTTGATCGTGACTTTGCCGGCCTCGGTGCACGCTGGATTCACAACATCGACATCGGCGATGATCTGCTGACCCTCACCGCCGGCCTCGACCATGACTGGGCCAGTGACGCACGGCTCGGTTTCGAGAACTTCGTCGGCACCACGCTTGGCGTGCGCGGCGCACTGCGCCGTGACGAAACCGACACCGTCACCAGCACTGACCCCTACATTCAGGCCAGCTACGAAACCGGGCCGTGGAGTTTCAGTGCCGGGCTGCGTCACAGCCGGGTGCACTTCGAGGTCGACGACGACTTCCTCGCCAATGGCGACGACAGCGGCGATCAGACCTACAGCCGAACCACACCGGCGCTCGGCGTGGTGTATCGCGTCTCGGACGATTTCAATCTGTATGCCAGCGCCGGCACCGGCTTCGAGACGCCGACGCTGGGCGAATTGTCGTATTCGAGCGGCAGCGGCACCCTCAATCTCGACCTCAAACCGGCGCGCAGCCGGCAGTTCGAGATTGGTGCGAAAGCCCGGCTCGGTGCGGACACCCGCGTCAACGTTGCGCTCTTTCACATCAGTACCGAGGACGAAATCGTCGTCGCTTCTTCCTCCGGCGGGCGCACCACCTATCAGAACGCCGGCACGACGCTGCGCCAGGGAATCGAACTGGCCCTCGACACGCGCCTGAGCCCCGCACTGACCGCGCGCGGCAGCCTCACCCATATGCGTGCAATCTACGACGAAGCGTTCATGAGCGAAAACATGACGATCGAAAGCGGTCGGCGCATTCCCGGCATTCCCGCCACGACGTTATATGGCGAGCTGGCCTACAAACATCAAGAAACCGGTATCACGGCTGCGCTGGAGGGGATATATCGCAGCCGCATGGAGGTCGAAGACAGCAACACCGATCGCGCGGCGCCCGGTTACGCGCTGTTCAACCTGCGCGTCACGGCGGAACAGAAGCATGGCGACTGGACTGTCGGCGAGATGTTGCGCATCGACAACCTTGCCGACCGCGATCACATCGGCTCGGTTGTCGTCGGCGACGCGCAGCAGCGCTACTACGAACCCGGTCCCGGCCGCGCCTGGTACGCCGGGGTGAGCCTCAGCTACGGGTTCTAGACTCTGGCCCGTCCCGCGCGAGGGCGGGCCTGCGGACGTTTCTTCTCGTCCCACTTACGGCGCCTGCGGGCGCCGTTTTCTTTGCCGCAGCGCTCAGCGGATGCTCAGGCGCTCGAACCAGCGCATGCCCGGCTCGATCTCACTGCGGTCGTCGGGATCAAAGGGCGGCAGCGACGCATCGGCCGGGGGCGCGCTGATGTGGTTCAGATCGATCGCCTGCGGCGTCCCGACAATGCCCTCATCCGTCACCGCCAACTGAAAATAGACACCGTTCCACATGCGCGCGCCAAATTCGTCGGGGGTCTTGAACAGGAACAGCAAAGCGTGCTCGAGCCAGCGCAGATCGTCCTGCGTGACCGTTGTCGGGTTCGGGTAGGGGTAGGGCACATGACAGAGAATCTCGGCCGACCCCTCGACGCACTTGAACTCGCGCATCGACAGGAAGTAATCGGTGAAGCGGGAATGGTCGAGCACCAGCGAGAAATGCTGTGTGTCGCCTTCGGGCTCAAACACCACCGTTCCGATGGGTAGCGCTTCGCCATCGCGGTCGTGAAGATAGACGGTCTTCTCCCCGCCCCAATCCCAAGCGTGAGCGGGCACGGCGCCAAACAGCGACACCACCGCGACATACAGCAGGGGACGGATTCGACGCGACAGTTCCATGGCTAACACTCCTCTTTGTTGGCAATAAACCATGACAGCTTATGCGTTCAAGCATCACCGCATTTGTGCACATCACCGTTGCCCGCATGCGATCTGCGCGCGCACGCCTTTGGCCAAACGAATCAACATTAGCGCCAAAGTGGATTTTCCGCGTTCACTTTCTTTATTGCGATGCAGTTCTACAATTAAAGAGGAAGCGGCCTCGCCGGCGGGAGAGGCCAGTGCGCCTGAAGGCAGAACCAGGGTCGCGACGATCCGGAGACTTCGCAGGAATTGGCACGTTTCGATCTCCTGTCCAGTTTCGAATCCGAGGAGAGCAACATGACAATCCGCAAACTTAAATTTTCGCCGCTCGCAGCCGCGGCCGCCATCGCCTTGTGGGCAACGCCCATGCATGCAATGGCGGGCGAATCAGGTTCCGACAGGGCCTTTGACGAGATGGTCGGCACCATGGCCGGTCACGACACCGGATCGGCGTGGTTCGAGTACTACGTCGAAGTTCTCAACCAGGATATTGCCTACAGGCAAGCCGCCGAAGCCTTTGGCGCTGCCGGACCGAGCGGGCCGCTGGGTGGCTTCGATGGCTATGTTTCCGGGTTCATGATGCCCGACACCGGCTCGCGCTCGTTCAACCGCTATGTAGACGAGCTCAATCGCGTCATCCAGGAAAAGCAGCGCTACGAGTAATAGACGCTATGCGTCAGGCGACGAGGCCTGCTGGCGCTGCTGGCGGGCCGGCGCCCGGCCTTCCCGCGGCCATCATCTCCGCCGATGTCAGTCGCCGACGGGGCCACTCGCGCCCTGACCGCGGGGGACGGTCACATCGGCGAGCTTTCCGCTATCCACGTTACCGCGCGCTTGCTCGGTGCGGCGGGCAGTCGGATCGAAGCCGAAGCGCGCCATGATTTCAGCGGGCAATGCTTTGTCGGGGCACGCGTCATACCAGTCGGCAAGATAGTCGGCAAACGATTTACCGGCAGTGGCCGTGTTTGGATTGAGATAGCTGATCGCCTGCCAGAATTCCGGCTGCCGCTCGAAAAGGGGCAGCAAGGCAGTAGCAACGACTTCGTTTTTTTGCCGCAGGTAGGGATCTTCCCGCAGTGATTCGGCGTGCTGCGCGTACCAGCCGCGCAGGCTCTGGTTATCCGCCAGATTGCGGTGCGGTTCGCTCAACAAGTGTTGCGCATAGGCCGAGAAGGCGTCGCCGTAGCCCGCCCAGTCACGCCTTGGCGGACTGTCGGCCCACGTTGCGGCAAGCCGCTTCAGCGTAAATAGGGATGCGGTCTCGCACAGCGCTTCTTCGAACCACTGATTACCCTGCTCGACGCCGTCACCGGTGAACTCCTTGTGGTCGAAGTTCGACGCGACATGGCACAGCTCGTGCGCGAACTGATAGGCGTATTGAAACCACCGATCGTCTCGGGCAGTCAGCTGGACGACGTATTCCCCATTGACGCCGCGCTCGTAAAGCACCCTGGGCGCGTCGCTGCGGGGAACCACGCGCAACACCACACCTTTCGGCAAGCCGGGGGCGTACTGCAAGAAATTCGCGTGTTACCGACTCGAGCAGCGTGCGGATATCGCCCACCGCGACGCGCCCCCAATCACCCGGTGCAACGTCGATCGAGACCGCGTGGGCTTTCTTTTCCATGACGCCAAGCGGATCGCGCGGGTCAAACTTGGCATGCGCAGGTTTGGGCAGGTAAACCGATGACATCGCCACCATCAGCACGATCAGTTTCCAGCGACGACGCGAGCGCAACTTCCTCATCGAAACTCTCGAATAGTTGGGATCGGCTTACGCAGAACGGCGCAGGCTACCGATCGGGGACGGAACTAAATCCATACGCACGCGCGAGACACACGACCGCGTTTCTCTATTTCTAGTACGAATAATGATGCGCGGCAAGTTCGGACCGGTTTTTCGCCTCGGATCATTGCTCATCAGGCTACGCCTTGTCATCGATCGTCCCGACGACGCGGGACCGGCCCTGATGACATGCAAGACCTGTGCCGATCCGCCAATTTTGCCGCACGCGCTTCAGCGAAAGGCGCTGACCAGTCGGCGCACGCGCTGGGCGAGGAAGGCGCCGGCCACACCACGGCGTGCCCAGCGCTTGAGCGCACCCGGTTTTCTTGCCGTGGCGATCAGAACAATTCCGCCGACCGCGTAGAGCGGCCCCTTCCAGCGCGCAATGGCGTGCCAAGCGTGGTCGATGCCGCGGGTGGCTTCGCGCCAGCGACTCGACTCGACGATCAGATCGACGCGCTGCCGCTCGATGCATGCTTCGAGCGCAGCCTTTTCGGCTTTGCGCACCTGTGCGCGATCCGGCTCAGGGTTCACGCCGGCTCTCCATCAACTGACGGTCGATGTCCAGTTGCTTGAGCGTGCTTTTGAGAAAGGTTTTCTGCCGTGCCTGCGTCTGCACCCACATCGCCAGGCCAGCGCCGCTGCCCAACAACAGGATCACGCACACCACGATGGCGGCGACACGGTGCGTATCCCAGAACACTACCGCCACCAGCAGCATCAGCATGGTCAAGCCGAGCATCAGCAGGACCAGGCTGAGCCCGGCGAACAGCAACAGCGACAACAGGCGGGCCCGCTCCTCTTCGAGCTCGATCACGGCGAGGCGCAGTCGCGTCTCGCCGCTTTCGATGAGGCTGGAAATCAGGCGTTTGGTGGCGTCGAATACACGCTCCGCCGGCCCCGGCCCTTTCGACATCAACGACGCCCGAGCAGCAGACCGATGACCACGCCCACTGCCGCGCCGATGCCAACGCTTGTCCACGGATTCTGATGGACGTATTCATCGCACACATCGGCCTGATGACGCACGTTGTCTCGAGCTTCGTTATATAGCTGTTCGCCACGCGCCTCGACGCGCGCACGGGTTTCCTTGAGCCGCTTTTCGGCGCGCTCCCTGAGCTCCTTGACGTTAGTGCGGGTGTCGTCAGCGGTGGCGCTGACCAATTCTTCGATGGTCTGGGTCAGGTGTTGCAAGTCCGCCTTCAACTGATCGGTACTGGCCTCGGTCTTGGGTTTTCTGGTAGCCATGTAGTACGTACTCCCTTGACGCTGAATGAAGTTTTCAGGATAGCACTCCGGCATGGTTCGACACGCATGCCGGGCGTGCAAAAAAACGCGGGGCAAACTTTCCCCCGCGGCTGTTGAATGACCGCGCACCGCCGCAAGAGTTTCAATGACCTTGGCGCAGCGCCGGCCGACGCCTGCGGCACAAGGCGGCGAACAGGCCATCTGGCGAGACAAAATTGGGGTTTTCGAATGCAGCGCTGCGTTTGCCCGTGCAACTCTACGACTCTGACATGCGACGTCCGGGATCTCGGCGGAACATCAACCAAACCGCTTGCTGCGCCGCACAATATCTTCTCTTTCAGTGCGTTATGGGGGATAATGCTCGGCTCGCCTCCCGGCGCTTCACCCCCGTGCGCCGTTTTCGCGCTGTGAGCGCCGCCTGGCCATTTCATTGCGCAGGTAGCCGTCTTCATGTCCCAAGCCGAATCCGCTCCGACCAACCAAACCTTTGCCGATCTGGGTCTGTCCACACCCTTGCTGACCGCATTGTCCGAGGTCGGCTACGAGACGCCCTCGCCCATTCAGGCGGCATGCATTCCGCCGCTGCTCGCCGGGCACGACATCCTCGGCGAAGCCCAGACCGGCACCGGCAAGACCGCCGCCTTCGCGCTGCCGACGCTCGAACGCCTCGATGCTCGCGGTGCGCAAACCGCAGGTGCTGGTGCTGACGCCGACGCGCGAACTGGCGATTCAGGTCGCCGAAGCCTTCCAGAAATACGCGCGCTACCTGCGTGACTTTCACATGTGCTGCCGCTCTACGGCGGCCAGAGCATGGTGGTGCAATTGCGCCAGCTCAGCCGCGGTGCGCATGTCATCGTCGGCACGCCGGGCCGCATCATGGATCACCTCAAGCGCAAGAGCGCTGGTGCTCGACGCGCTGCACACGCTGGTGCTCGACGAAGCCGACGAAATGCTGCGCATGGGCTTCATCGACGATGTCGAACTGGATTCTCGAACACACCCCGGCCGACACGTCAGACCGCGCTGTTCTCCGCCACCATGCCGGACGCCATCCGGCGGGTGGCGCGCCGCCACATGCGCGAGCCGCAGGAAATCAAGATCCGCACCGCGACCACCACTGTTGCGGCCATCCGTCAGCGCAGCCTCACGGTGCACGGCGGCAACAAGCTCGATGCCCTTACCCGCATTCTGGAAGCGGAAGAAAACTTCGAGGCGGCGCTCGTTTTCGTGCGCACCAAGGTGGCTTCGGAAGACCTCGCCGACGCGCCTCGAAGCGCGCGGGTTTTCTGCCGCCGCGCTCAACGGCGACATGACGCAAGGGCTGCGCGAGCGGGTCATCGGCCAGCTCAAGAGCGGCCACCTCGACATCGTCGTCGCCACCGACGTCGCCGCGCGCGGCATCGACGTGCCGCGGGTCAGCCACGTCATCAACTACGACATCCCCAACGACACCGAAGCCTATGTGCACCGCATCGGCCGCACCGGGCGCGCGGGCCGCGAAGGCAACGCAATCCTCTTCGTCACGCCGCGCGAACAACGCATGCTGCGCAGCATCGAGCGCGCCACCCGCCAGCCGATCGAGCCGCTCAAGATACCGTCGCGCAGCGACGTCGAAGAGCGCCGCGTCACGCAGTTCAAGCAGCAGGTGCTCGACGTGATCAACAGCGAGGAACTGCACTTTTTCAACGAGATCGTCGGCCAGATTCGCGACGAGCACGAGATCAAGGCGCACACCATCGCCGGCGCACTGGCGTTCATCGCGCAGCGCGACCGCCCCTTGCAACTGCCGGCAAAAGACTGGCCGGACATTCCGTCGGCGCGGCACGACGCCAAGGCGCCGCGCGAAGACAGGCCGCGACGCGACAACCGCGACGAAATCCTCACCCGCCGCCGCGCCTTTGCCGACGGTGCGCTGCAGCCCTACCGCATCGAAGTGGGCCGCGAGCACGGCGTCAGCCCGAAAGAAATCGTCGGCGCCATCGCCAACGAAGGCGGCCTCGACGGCAAACAGATCGGCCAGATCCACCTCTTCGACGATCACAGCATCGTCGAACTGCCGGCCGATCTTTCTGCCGCGG
Organism: uncultured delta proteobacterium; assembly: GCA_963716725.1. Taxonomy (GTDB): domain Bacteria; phylum Myxococcota_A; class Polyangia; order Polyangiales; family Polyangiaceae; genus JADJKB01. Next base: position 11,134 of record CAVQUB010000027.1, on the reverse strand, counting down.
TGCTCGGCACGCTGCAGCGCACCCGCGTGTGCCAGCAGCCGTTGAAGATTCGCGCGGCGACTGCGGCAGAAGGCGCGCATGCCGAAAAACGTCCCGGCCGCCCCGCGCCCAAGGCAGGCAAAAAACCCTTCAAGCGCCCTGATTTCAAGGCCAAGGCAAAAAAACCGAAACGCAAGCCCGCCGAATAAGGCTGTGAGCCCGGGTGGCCGGCGACCGCATGACAGCCCGGGCGCCGATGCGGTATAAGCGGAATTCGACGAAAAACCGCTACCTGCCGCGTCCCGCAAACGCATGACGACCCTGATCGACTTCGACGACCCTGCTGCCGTAGCTGACGCACTCACCCACGACTGGCTCGTGGCCTGCCTGTGCGCCGAGTGGTGCGGAACGTGCCGCGACTATCGACCGGGATTTGCCGAACTACAGGCACGTTTCCCGCAAGCGGCGTTTTTGTGGATCGACATCGAAACGCATGCCGATTGGGCAGACGATTTTGAAATCGAGGACTTTCCTACGCTGCTCATCCAGCATGGCGACGATGTGCGCTTTCTCGGCCCCATGCTGCCCTATCCCACCCATCTACGCCGCACGCTCGAGAGCCTTCTCGAGGCCGGCGACCTGGCACGCCCCGCGCCCCATGCCGAGGGCGTACCCGACTTGCGTGACTTGCTGCGAAAGCACGCTGGCTGAAACGGCACGCGCAGCGGGCGCCGCAGCCGCAGGCGGGGCTTTCCGGTAACATCTCGAGGTCGTTCGCGAAGCCCGGCCCCGGCAAATCGCGAGCCACTTTGCCTTCACAGGAATCCACATGTCCGACGATTGCCATCACGCCCCGACGCCGCGCCGCGGTATCGGCATCGCCCGCGAAGGTGAATTCGATTCGGCCGCGTTCGAGCGCGCCGTCGGCGACCTGCTGCATGCCTGCGGCATCGCCACCGACGGGCCGCACACCGGCCGCACCGTATCGCGCGTGCGCGAACTCTGGCAGCACCGCCTGCTCGGCGGCTACGAAGGCGACCCGGCCGAGGCGCTGGGCGACGGCTTCGAAGATCCGCGCCGCGACATGGTAGTGATACGCGGCATTGCCGTGCATGGCGTGTGCCCGCACCACCTCGTCCCCTTCCGCGGCGTCGCCCATGTCGCCTATCTGCCCGGCGGGCGGCTGCACGGCTTCGGCCGCATTGCGCGCCTGGTCAACGTCATCGGCCACCGCTTTACGTATCAGGAATGGATGACCCGCGACATCGCCGACGCGCTCATCACCCACGGACAGGCCGCCGGCGCCGCCTGCGTGATCGAGGCCGAGCAACTGTGCCTGCTGCTGGGCGAAGATCGCCGCGGCGACGAGCGCGTGGTCACGCAGGCATTTGCCGGCAGCTTTGAACACGATGGGCAGGCGCGCAATGAGTTCATGCGCGCCATCGGGACCGGGATACGTTGAGTGGGCGACTCCCGGCGCACTATAATGCGCATGGCACTGCGCACGTGAATCCTGCCAACGAACGAGGCATCCGATGTCCCGCCTGTACGATCCGAACGCCCCAAAAAAAGCGACCAATCTCAGCCTGAACAGTGACTTGCTGGCAAAAACGCGTGCCTTGAAAGTGAACCTTTCCGCCACGCTTGAGGAGGCTCTGGCGAACAAGCTCGCGCAGGCGGAATCCGAAAAATGGGCGAATGAAAACAAGTCCGCGATCAGGGCCTATAACACGTTCGTTGAGAAGAACGGCTGTTTTGGTAATGCGTTCAGGGAGTTTTGATGGCGCAGTTTGACGTCTATCGCAACCCGAACGCAGCCAGCAAAAGCACTACCCTTACCTCCTCGACATCCAGAGCCCGTATCTCGAAGATCTCGCAACACGTATCGTGGTACCGCTCGGAAACGCGTCCTCGTTCAAACATCTTGCGATGAAGAAATTGACGCCCGGCGTATCCTTTCAGGGCGAGGAACTGATTCTGCTTATGCCGCAGATTTCATCGATACCGAAAAAGCAGCTGAAAGACCCGATGGGTTCGCTATCGCAGCTTCGCGAACAAGTGCTGAACGCGCTCGATTTCGCCGTCTTCGGCATCTGACTTGAGCGCGAACGCCATGTCCAACCCCCTACGGATTCGTGCCACCAAACGCCAGTACGCGGCGAACCTGAACGGCTTTGCGCGAACGGTCCGTCCCGTCGGTCTCGTGCTCGCATGCGCGCTCTTGCTTGTCGGCTGCCAGACCACCACATACGAGTCGCGCCGCTCACCGGACTTGCCGGGTGACGGCAGCGTCGCGCGGCAAGAAAGTGCGCCACCGGCGCCTGCCGCTGTGCCTCGGCAGCGACCGTTGCCTACCGTCGCGGCGCCGCCGGGCCACGCAGGTACGCACACGTCGTGCCATCGACCTGCTGCCACAGGATATTCGCGACCGACGCGGCTGGGCGCATGACATCGACGCCGCACTGCACCATCTGCACGTACCGCCGAGCGCGCAAAACCTGTGTGGCGCGATGGCGGTGATCGAGCAGGAATCGAGCTGGCGGGCCGATCCGGAGGTGCCCGCTCTGCCGCGCATCGTGCGCAAGGAAATCGACACGCGGGCGGCGCGCTATGGCATTCCGCCGCTGGTGGTCACCGCCGCGTTGCAGAAAAGCTCGCCCGACGGGCGCAGCTACCAGCAGCGTATTGCCGCGCTGCGCACGGAAAAACAGATGAACACCTTGTTCGAAGACATGCTTTCCGAGTTGCCGTTGGGCAAGACGCTACTCGCCGGGTTCAATCCGATCCGAACGGGCGGACCGATGCAGGTGCGCATCGATTTCGCCGAAAACCACATGGGACAGCGACGCTATCCTTACCCGCGCACGGGCACGGTGCGTCACGAGGTGTTTACGCGTCGCGGCGGCGTCTACTTCGGCATCGCCAACCTGCTCGATTACCCGGCCGACTATCCGCATCCGCGCTACCGTTTTGCCGATTTCAACGCCGGCCAGTACAGCAGCCGCAACGCCGCGTTTCAGGCCGCCGTAACGCGACTCGGCGGTCGCAAGCTGGCGCTGGACGGCGACTTGCTGCGCTACGAGCGCGGCAGGGCAAGCGACACGGTGAGCGCCACCGAAGCGGCGGTGCGCGCACTCGGCGACTCGTTGCATCTGAGCGCCCGCCAGATCCGCAGCGATCTGCTGCGCGAAAAGACAGCCGACTTCAGCAACACCCGCCTCTACGCACGCGTCCGTCAACTCGCCGATCGCAAGGCCGGCCTCGCGTTGCCGCATGCACAGCTACCCGACATCCGCCTCAAGGGGCCGAAGATTCAGCGCAAACTCACCACCGCCTGGTTTGCCAAGCGCGTCGAGAGCCGCTACGACCGGTGCATGGCGCGCGCCGGATGAAGCTGTTTTACGCCGACCACTTCGTGCTGCCGCTGCCCGCTGGCCATCGTTTCCCGATGGAAAAATACAGCCGCCTGCGCGAACGCTTGAGAGGCAGCGGCGTGTTCGACGACGATGATTTCATCGTGCCCGACGCCGCTGACGACACCGCCTTGTTGCGCGCGCATTCGGTCGATTATCTGCACCGCGTGGTGAGTGGCGCGCTGAGCGCTTCCGAACAACGGCGCATCGGTTTCCCGTGGACACCGCAAATGGTCGAGCGCTCGCGCCGCTCCACCGGCGCCACGCTCGCCGCCTGCCGCGCCGCGCTCGCCTCGGGCTGTGCCGCCAATCTCGCCGGTGGCACGCACCACGCTGCCCGCGACGCCGGCGCGGGGTTCTGCGTGTTCAATGACGCCGCCGTTGCCGCCCTTGCGATGCGCGCCGAAGGCCGTGTGAAGCGCGTCGCGGTGATCGACTGCGACGTACACCAGGGTGATGGCACCGCCGCCATCCTGGCCGACGAGCCTTCGGTGTTCACGCTCAGCCTGCATGGCGACAAGAATTTCCCCTTTCGCAAGATGCCGTCCAATCTCGATATCGCCTTGGCCGACGGCACCGACGACGCTGCCTATCTGCCCGTATTGGCTGACGCGCTCGGCGAGGTGTTCGACGGCTTCAAACCCGAACTTGTAATCTATCTTGCCGGCGCCGATCCGTACGAAGGCGATCGTCGCGGCCGGCTGTCGCTGACCCGCGAAGGGTTGGCGGCGCGCGACGAGATGGTGCTCACCACCTGTCGCGAACACAACGTGCCGGTAGCCATCGCCATGGCAGGCGGTTATGGTCATGACATCGGCGATACTGTTGACATACACGCCACCACCATCCTCACCGCCGCCCGCCTGTTTCGGAGCCCCTGATGCAAGAAGAAACCCACATTGCCCTGCTGATCGACGCCGACAACTGCCCCGCTGCCAAGATCAACGTCATCCTCGACGAGATGGCCAAATACGGCGTCACCAATATCCGCCGCGCCTACGGCAACTGGAAGAGTACCGGCCTCAAGGGCTGGGAGGCCGTACTGCACGAGCATGCCATCCAGCCGGTGCAGCAATTCGCCTACACCAAAGGCAAGAACGCCACCGATGCGGCGATGATCATCGACGCCATGGATCTGCTCTACAGCCAGCGGCTCGACGGCTTCTGCCTTGCCTCGAGCGATTCGGACTTCACCCCGCTGGTGATGCGCATTCGCGCCAACGGACTCAAGGTGTTCGGCTTCGGCGAAAAGAAGACGCCGATGCCCTTGGTCAACGCCTGCTCGCGCTTTCTCTACCTCGAAAATATCGGCCTGCCGGCAGAAGTGGAAAAGAAGGTCGATGCCGACACCAAACGCAAAAGCGCCAAGGCGCTCAAGGGCGACGCCAAACTGGTCAGCCTGCTGCGCGGTGGCGTCGAGGCGGCCTCGGATGAAGAAGGCTGGGCGGCACTCGGTGGCGTGGGTTCGCACATCGGCAATCAAACCTCGTTCGACCCGCGCAACTACGGCTACAGCAAACTCAGCGACCTGATTGCCGCAATCGATCTGTTCGAGACCCAACGCCGCGGCACGCATCTGTACTTGCGCGACAAGCGCGTCAAGGCACCCGCCGAGCCCAGTGCATAAGCAGAAATGCACCTCATGGGCGTGGATTTCACCTCCGCGCCGCGCAGTCGCAAACCGATCACGGTGGCGCACGGCGAGTTTTCCAGCGATACGCTGCGCCTTGAATCGATCGAAACGATTCCCGACTGGCCAGGCTTCGAAGCACTGCTACGCCGCCCCGGTCCGTGGCTCGGTGCTTTCGATTTTCCGTTTGGCATGCCACGTGCCGGTGTCGATGCGCTCGGTTGGCCGTGCGATGACTGGGCCGCGCTGGTGAGTCACGTCGGCACGCTCGACAAGGCCGCGTTTCGCGCTGCGCTCGACGCCGACCGCAGGCGCCGTCCGATGGGCGCACGCTATCCCCATCGCGCTACCGATCGGCCCGCGGGCTCGCACAGCCCGATGAAATGCGTCAATCCGCCCGTCGCGCTGATGTTCTTCGCCGGTGCACCGCGCCTGCTCGCCGCCGGAGTGCACATTCCCGGTCTGCATGCGGGCGACGCGGGCCGCGTCGCGGTCGAGGCCTATCCCGGATATCTTGCACGCGGTATTACCCGGGCGTCCTACAAAAGCGATGCTGCGAGCACAGCAGACCCCGGCGCGACACGGCGCCCGCAAGAAAATCGTCGATGCACTTATCGCCGGATATGCGCCCGACGGGTTCGCCGTCCGATTGTGACGGACGCGAGGTTGCGGCGATGATCGACGACGGGCGCGGTGACCGGCTCGATGCGGTGCTGGCGTCTGGTGCAGGCCGCCGAATGCGCACGGTGCGGTGCGCCGCACTACGGTCTGCCCGATACGATCGATCCGATCGAAGGCTGGATCGCCACGGTGCCAATGCAAAGTTGATCCAGGCAACTGTGTCGAAACGTGAAACGCGTAGAATGGCAAGCCGCACCCGAGATTGATACCGCCCATGTTCAGCAAGAGTCAGCCGATCTATCCCGTTGCAGGCATCCGCAGCATCGAGCATGCGGTGATGGCCAAGGCCAAACCGCCGCTGATGGAGCGCGCCGGTCGTGCCGCGGCAGAAGAAGCCGTGCGGCTGGTTATCGACCGTCCGGGCCCCATGCTGATCGCCTGCGGACCCGGCAACAACGGCGGTGATGGTTTTGTCATGGCGCGTCACTTTCGCCAGGCTGGCCGCGATGTGACGGTCGCCTTTTCGGGCGATCCTGCCAAGCTCCCGGAAGACGCCAAAAAGGCGCTGGACGCATGGCGCGATGCCGGCGGCGAGACGGTGTCCGATTTGCCCGCAGCGCCGGCAAACGGTTGGGCGCTGGTGGTTCAACGCGCTGTTCGGCATCGGCCTGACGCGGCCGATCAAGGGCCGTCACGCGAGCTGGATTCGCACCTTGAACGCGCTGCCCGGCCCGCGCATGGCGATCGACGTGCCGAGCGGTTTGTGTGCCGATACCGGCCGCGTGCTGGGGACGTCCTTCGAGGCCACGCATACCATCACATTCATCGCGCTCAAGCCCGGATTGCTGACCTACGACGGCCCCGACCATTGCGGCGAAGTGAAAGTCAGCCGGCTCGACCTCGACGCCAATACCCAGTTGCCGGCGCCGGGCTGGGAGGTGCTGCCGTCATTGTTCGCCGGTCAGCTCAAGACGCGTCGTCTGAATACGCATAAAGGCACCTTCGGCGACGCCGTCATCGTCGGTGGCGCACCTGGGATGTGCGGCGCCGCGCTGCTTGCCGGGCGCGCCGCATTGCGCGTCGGCGCCGGGCGCGTGTTCGTCGGTCTGCTCGACGATCGCGGCCCTGCGGTGGACCCGGTTCAGCCCGAACTGATGATTCGCCGCGCGGATCAGGCGCTCGCCGAAGGCCACGCAGTCGCAATGGGGCCAGGTCTGGGCAGCGACGCTGCGGCGTCGGCATTGCTGGGTGAGGCACTGGCCACCGACAGTCTGTTGGTGCTCGACGCCGATGCGCTCAATTTGCTCGGCAGCAATGCGACACTCGCGCGCCGTGCCGTCAAACGCAAGGCCCCATTGGTGCTAACACCGCATCCGGGGGAAGCCGCGCGCTTGCTCGACCAGACGCCCAACAAGATTCAGACGGATCGCCTCAAGGCGGCCACTGTTCTGGCAAACAAATTCGGCGCACACATCGTGCTTAAAGGATGTGGAACGATCATCGCGCATCCCGACGGGCGCTGGAAAATCAACCGCTCGGGCAACCCCGGCATGTCGGCCGCCGGCATGGGCGATGTGCTCACCGGGCTGCTCGCCGGACTGCTCGCCCAGGGCTGGCCGATCGAGGAAGCGACCGTGGCTGCGGTGCACCTGCACGGCACCGCGGCAGATTTGCTACTCGACAAGGGCATCGGGCCGGTAGGCATGAGCGCGTCGGAACTGCCCGACGCGGCGCGCGAACTGCTCAATCGCTGGATCGCCCGCCAGGCTCGAGCGTAGTACGGTCGGCGTATGTGATCACTGCACGCCCATACGACAACGGCCCCGCAATCGCGGGGCCGTTGTCGTATTTCCATGCACTTGAGGCCTTTCACCGGCAGGCTCGCCAGCGCCTGATCAGCTTGGATCCCCGCTATCGTCCGCCGTCAACGCAGCCGGAACGCCAAGCAACTCCTCAACGTGTGAAAGCGCGCCGTCGTCCTTGACCACGGTCCGTAACCACTCATGCAAGGACATTTCGCCCCAGCGCGCGGCCTTGTCGGCCAGATACGCCACCGGACTATGCGGTTCCGTGCGGCGAAAGAAGTCGGCTACGGCCTTGAGTTGCGCGAGCGCTTGCGCGCGTGTCGCGATTGGCCCGCTGCCACTCGCGGTTTCCACTGCTGTCTTGGCTCGGGCGCTCGGTGCTGGCGCCGTATCGTCGTGAGGTGGCGCTGCGCCCTGGTCGGGATGCACACCGGCATCGCGCGCGTATCGGGACAACAGGTCGATTGCCGCATCGATTGCCGTACGCGCCACACCGAAGGCCGGCCCCTCATGACCAAACCGCGCGTCGACCGATTTCTCAAGGCGCTGCAGCGCCTCCCGCGCGTCACTTGCGGCTGCAGCGCTTTGCGCAAAGAAAGCCCCCGGCGTATCCCGCCGAGCCGCGTCGAAAGCCTCCTGCGTGATCCGCGCCGATTTCCGTAGCGCCTCGGCCTCATCAGGGTTGCGCTCCATCGTCTGGGTGAGCGCCTGCGCCGAAGCGAGATCGATCATCGAATACGCGCCACGCGCCGAACATGTCACCGGGATCTCTCGCACAATGCGTTCCGACTGCGACAACAACCAGTCGAGCACGCCGATTCGCTGTTCGAGATCGTCATCCTCGGGCTGCGGATGGATGTCATCCCAGAATGTATCGAGCATACCGGCAACCAGCGAATAACCGGTGGCCAAACCCTCGAATCCCTTCGTTTTTGCGAGTGCCTCGGTCATCCACACCGCGAGGCGCAAATCCTTCGTTTGGTCGGCGAGCAAATCGCCGCACTGGCGCACGACGCCCGACCAATCCGCCTCCTTGATGTCAGTCACCCACTCGCCCTGACTCAAGGAAGGGTCGTCGAAGCGGCGCGCGGCCTGGATTCGATCGAAGGCGTCGGAAAACAGCATGTCCTCGCCGCACGGTGAAGCGCCTTCGAGCGGTTTGAGCCAATCATTCAGTTGCATGGATACCTCGTTGCGGGTCGTCGGAGGCCGCTATTCGCGACCGATGACCCAAAAATAGTGATTGCGTTCGCGTCTGTCCTTGACGTACTCAATGCCGATCGTCGCAATAATCACGGTGCGTCCCACGCTTTGCACGCGGCAGAATGCATCCGGATGCGCCAGCATGCGATCACCGCAAATCGGCTGGATTGTCTCTTGCGTCACGGATGTAGGGGTCGTTCGCCTCGATGCGGCATTGGGATTCGATCTCGTCGGGCCAAACGGGAAGTTTGCTCGTGCGCATGGCTAGCCAGCGCCCGGGGATCATGATGGCGGCCAACACGGCACCAATTAAGGAGAGGAAAACGTTGGTTCCGAGTTCAGCATGCACACGATGAAAACCGCCGGCAATGGATTCCCTACGGTTGCTCGGCACCATGAAGAACTCAACGCGCTTTGCGGCGTCTTGTGGTCCTTCTTCCATGTAACGGCGCACAAACTCCCAATAACGCTCAAGTGTAGAGATGTCGGATTTGACAGTGTAAAAGGCCAACGGAAACGTTTCCCTTACCGTCACACGGTCTGAATCGAGCACATGCCCCTGAATTTCCAAATCAAACTGCGGCAACGCACCGATGCAGAAAAACACTTCGTCCCACGGCACGGACAACACGGTACCGTCGGTGCGAAACACATGCACCATGCGCGTCTTGCGATTCATGCGAATCGGGTAGTGTGTCCAGGCAAAGGCTTCTTTACGGAACGCCCAGTACAAAGGTATCGTCGCCAGAGCGGCCACAAGAAACATCCCAATGGAATGAAACCAAAGTTCGGTTTCCGACGGATTTCTGATTGCATCTAATGCAAGGTTGACCGATAGGTAAGAGAATCCTCCACAAAGAATCGCGGCTGCGATGACCACAAACGTTGTCAAAAACCCCTTCCACGCAAAAAATTTATCCACCAGTTCCATGTAGGTGGAATTGAGCCTGATTACGCTTAGTTGATAGGCGGGCTCCAGGTCAAGACGCTCCCCCTGCTTGAGTTGTCGCTCACGCTCCTGATCAGTCAGTGGCCGATTGACTGTGTATTTCTTCGCCAACCCTGTGTACTGCACGATCTAGCCCCCAATCGCCAGTTCAAGCTCACCGAAAGCCTCGTCTGCCGTTCTGTACCTGGGCGCGCCGCCCTTGCCCCACACACAACGTTCAAGCCACTCTTGCAAGTCGTTATCCTTGAAGTATTCGATAACGACTGTCACAGCAATTAGCAAACCGACCAGGATCAAGCCGACTCCCGTCCAGCCCAACAGCAAGGCGCCCGTCGCCGCCAAACCTAGCAAAACGGAACCGCCATATGCCCACATAAGGCCGAATTGCTTTTCTTGCCTGGCTTCGACCGCGCTCTGATAATCCCACCACGCCATTATCAACGCTCCGCCAATGCCAGCAGCGCGGCCGACGATTCTCAGCCCACGAGCAAGCGCAGTGATCAAGCCCCGCGCCGCACGCGGCGCCACCGGCGCCATCTTTTCCAGCCCCTGCCCCGTCAGCTCGGCAATCGTACCGCCCAACGCCAAGACACCGGCAACCATGCGAGCGTGAGTCTCGTTCTTCTTGTGGGCCATCGCCTTGATATCGTCTTCTATCAACGATTGCATCATTTGGTACTGAAGCACTGCGGCAATCAGACCACCAACATACGGCACACTCCCACGTGCCGACTTGCTCACCGTCTTTCGCCAATTCTCCAAATGCAGCGCTTCGACCTGCTCAGGCGTGCGAATTGCCTTTGCCATTGCCGCGACGCGCTGTCCTGACGCGGCGTTGGCCGGTATGTCGCCGAGCGCCTCGGGATCGACAATGAGAACGAAGCGTTTCTTGTCGGTGCCCTCAAGCGGAACCCCGGCCACCGCAAGGCGCCTCAGTTCCGCCGATACCGCGCGCTGAAGTTTGTGTTTGGGTGCGATCTGACCGGACAACCGGCTCATCTGCCGGATGAGCATGGTACGAAACGCTGTTTTTCCGCCAGTCACTTCCACAACCACGAACGGCTGTTGCGTGTACATCCCCAAAGCAACCATGAAACCGCGTGCCCTGCCATCAGTCGCCTTGGTCAGCAATTTGCTGATCGGGCCGAGTAGAGGCACGACCAATGCCCGGCCGACCGCATCGGGGTCGCTGGCTAGTGCGCGTTCGGTCGATTTGGTGAACGCATCGGCGATACGATCGAATCCCAAGGACTCCCAACCAGCGCCCGCCTGTGTCGCCTCGTCGATCTGTTGCGCAATGGCACTTTGATTCAGGACCAAGCCACGCAAGACAAGATTCGTTTTGTCGGTGGCATCCCCCGCGAGCCACTTGACATAAAGGTCGAAACAAATCGCCTTGTCTTGCGAGCCACCAATGCACAGACCGAGCGTCACCGCGTAAGCCAGACCGCTTTGCGCATCGGCGTCATCGAAGTTGCACTCGAAGGCCGCGGCGATCGAGCCCGATTGCATCCACGCAGCGTGTGCCGACGCG
>CAVQUB010000026.1:0-35488 GCA_963716725.1 uncultured delta proteobacterium | reverse complement strand
TGCAGCCCGCCGCGCCAGCGCAACAGACCCGGCCTGGACGCAGGCGGCTCCGCCATTGCAGCGCAGCCTGGTTGGGCCCCACCTTCTTGCATGCCGCCCGGCATGCATTCGGTGCCGTGCACGAGCAGCGGCCGTTGCCGTTGCACGTCGCCGTGCCTGCTCCGCCAGTCTTTACACTGATCGGGACTGGTGCAGCGACAGAGAGACTCGCGCAGGTGAAGATCGAAGTGAAGCCTTGAGTCGTGCAGTCGTTGGCGCAGCTCCCACAGTGCTTGTTGTGGCTCTCGGTGAGATCCTGCTCGCAGCCGTTGGCAGGCTGACCGTCGCAGTTGGCGTGGGTGCCCTGGCAGCTCTCCACGTCACACACTGGGCCCGTGCCGCCGCACTTGGCGGTGGCATTGGCCAGCGCGCACGCGGCACAACTGGCGCCGCTACAGCCCGTGGCGGGATCCGTCACCGCCACGCAGTTGGACCCGCACAGCTTCTGTCCCGTCAGCATCCACCGCCGGTGCCGCCGCCGCTGGTCGTGCCGCCGCTGCCGGTCGTGCCCGCCGCCGCTGGTCGTGCCGCCGCCGCTGGTCGTGCCGCCGCCGCCGGTCGTGCCGCCGCCGCTGGTCGTGCCGCCGCCGCTGGTCGTGCCGCCGCCGCTGGTCGTGCCGCCGCCGCTGGTCGTGCCGCCGCCGGCTCGTCGGCCGCCGCCGCCGGCGTGCCGCCGCCGCGGTCGCGCCGCCGGCTCGGCGCTGGTGCCGCGCGCCGCCGCCCGTGCTGGCGGTGTCGAACTGATCGTAGTCGTGACCGCACGCCGCCAGCCGAGGCGATCGATCAGCGCCACGACGAAGAGACCGCGGGTGTGCATCAGAAGCGCCCTCCGAATGAAGCGTACCCAGGGGCAACCCGCACGCGCAGCGACGCTGATTTTCGGGTTTCTTCGAGTCGCCCGACAGAAAGAACAGCGTTGCACCCGTGCCCAGCCCAATCACGCCCACCGCGAGCCCGACGTTGGCGATGGTCTGGAAGCGGCGCCCCGCGTCGATGTCGTCCTGACGGCCTGACCCGCAGTGCCCATCGGCGCAACTCGATTCGAGGTCGTCGAACTTCGACTTGTTCATCAGCCCGAACACCGCGAAGGTCGCCACCCCCACGACGCCGACGCCACCCGCAACGTACGCAACGGTGCGGAGCGATCTCGACTTCTTCGGCGCATCCGCAGGCGCCATACTGGGCGCCGCGGGCGTGGGGTCAGTTGCAACGGGCTCCGAGGTCGCCGGGGCATCCGCCGGAATGTCGAGCTCCACCTTCTCGGTGGCGCCGGCCGCAACGCTGACCACCTTGCGGAGCGATTTGCCGTCGGCCCGTTTGGCGTAGACCACGATGTCACCCGGGGTCACCACCACGGGTTTGTCGAGGTCGAGGATCGCGATCGTGCGGGGCCCGACGTTGATCCTGGAGTCTCTCATCGAGTCGGCGACCACCAGCTCGACACGTCCAACTTTCGGTTCCATGGCAGCAAGCTCGGCTTCGGCGGCCTTCATGGTCATCGCGTACTTCGCATCAGCGGCGGCCGCGTTCTTGGCATCGTACACCGCACCCACGAGCTCGTAGTACGCGTCGTCGAGCTGGCCGAGGGCGGCGAGGGACCGCGCGATCATCAAGCGCGAGTTGGGGCTGGCGACGATCTCGTACGACGCGCGGTAGGCGGTGATCGCCTCTTTGTAGCGCTTGGCGTCGAACAACCCGTCCCCGGCTTCGAAGGTCCGTTGCGCGGCTTTGAGCTGTTCTTTTCCGGCCTTCTCGATGGGCACCCCGGCGGCCGCCGCCGCGCAGGGCGCGAGAAGTCCGATGGCGAACAGAGCGACAGCGACCCGGCTAGCCATGTCCGAGCAAGGTAACACGGTGCCTTCAGCCACCCCTGAAAGCGGCTCAAATCCCCTTCGGGCGGAATCCACCTTGTGTCGGCGGCGGAGGTGGCACCGGGCGCCCGTCGCGCGGGCGCATCTTCGGCACTGATGAGTTCGGTGCGGGTGCCTCGCTCGCCGATGGCGCCGGGTCGGGCTCGACGAGCTCGGTCGCAGTGGCGGTGGGCGCCGGGGCCGGCGCTGCGTTGGGTGTCGACGGCGGCGTGGGCTTGGAAGGAGCGGTGGTCGCTGCTCCATCGCCGGCGTCGCTGGCGCCGGTCCGCATCAATGCTGCGACCAGGATCACGACGACCCCGACGCCAGCCACGATCAACGGCGCCAGTCTGCGCTTGGCAGGGCGTGCTAGCTGACCACGCGCCCTTGTTCGGCACCATCGGTCGCCGCGCCCGCCCACAGCTCGCCCAAAGGGCCATCCGGGAGCGCGAGCGCCAGCTCGTAGCGTCCGATTCGAGTCGGCTCGTGGGGGGAGCTCGTCATCGTGCGGCAGGCCCAAAATAAACTGGGCCAATCGGCTAGACTATCAGCCTCCGATCGCCCAGACCAAGATCGATCAGATCCCGCGCGGCCGGAACTTCTCGTGAGACTTCTCGAGACGACGCTTGGGCCCCTGCTCCGGCGTCCGTGCCTTCGGGTTCGGTCTGGGCGCCGGCTCGACAGCTGGCGGCATCGCGGGCGCCGCGCCCGCATCGGCGGCGACCGGGCTCTCCAGATCGACCTTCGGCGGCGCGGCGCTCGGCGCGACGGACTGCTCGGGAGCCGCGCTCGATGCCGCAAGGCTGGTCGCGGCCGACCGGAGCCAGATTACCCCGGCCGCGAACAGCAGCGCCGCGGTGGCGCCGCCCGCGATCCAGAGTCGGCGACTCCGTCGTCCCGCCTGGCTCGAGGTCAGGCTCAAGCCCGGCACCGAGTGGCGGGCGCTCTCGCTGGTGGTGACTCGCGGCGCGGCCCGCTGGCTGTACCGGGCCAGGGTCTCGCGCGAGTCTGCCGGTGGACGATCGCTCGGTCCCACCACCATCGGCAAGAGTGAGGCCGGCGGCTCCGAGGCCCGTGCGAGCCAGCCCGCACGCAGCGAGACGTGCGCCGCGTCTTCGCTCACGCCTTGTCCGAGCAGCCACTCTGCCAGGGCGGTGCCGAGCTCCTTGGCGCTCGCGAAGCGCCGCGACGGATCCTTGCTGAGCCCTCGCTCGACGATGGCCGCGAACAACTCGTCGCCCGCACCAAACTCGGTCAGGCTCGGGCATTCGTCTTCGATGATCGAGCAAAGCACGGCGTGATAGTTGTCGCCGTTGAAGGGCAACATCGCGCTGACGAGCTCGAACAAAACCACGGACAGCGCCCAAAGATCGGTGCTCGCGCCCACCTCGGCTCCACGCGCCTGTTCGGGCGACATGTAGACCGGGCTGCCCAGGATTGCGCCGTGAGTGGTGCGTCGCCCAGCAATGGCTTCGGCCAGCGCGATGCCGAAGTCGATGATCTTGGGCTGCATGCGTCCGCCGACGCGGGCCAAGAAGATGTTCTCGGGCTTGATGTCGCGATGCACGATGCCAGCCTCGTGAGCGACCCGTAGACCGTCGACGACGGGCAACACGAGCGACACCGCTTCGATGGCCGAGACGCGTCCTCGCCGCGCCATGTGATTGGCCAGGCTCTCGCCGTCGAGCAACTCCATGGCCACGAAAGGGTCACCGTGGTCGGTTCGGCCGCAGTCGTGCACGCGGACCACCGCCGGGTGCTGAAGCCGCGCGAGCATGCGCGCCTCGGCCAAGAGCCGCTCGGCGGCGTGCGTCTCCGAGAGCTCGGGGCGCAGGAGCTTGAGCGCGACGTGCACGTCCAGGTCGAGGTTGCGCGCGGCGAACACCGTGCCCATACCGCCCTCGTCGAGCTTGCGTACGAGCTCGTACTTTCCGGCAATGTGGTCTCCCGACCGATAGCGTTCGCTGTCCGTCACCGCTGACCCCCGAGGCAAAGAAGCCGGCCGAAGCGGGCGGAGCATAGCGCAAAAGCCCGGGGATGCAGCAACCGGCAAGGTGCGCCGCCGCAGATGTGGCACACGGGGGTGGCCATGCTGCTGGAGCTCCTGGTCATTCTGGTCCTGGTGCTGGTCAACGGGTTGTTCGCTGGCGCCGAAATAGCAATCGTCGCCTTTGAACGATCGCGCCTGGCGCCGCTCGTCGAGGCAGGGGCACGGCGCGCCCGTGCAGTACACGCGCTGCGGGCGAACCCCGACCGATTCTTCGCCACCGTGCAAATCGTGATCACGGTGGTGAGCGCCACGGCGGGCGCCTTCGGGGGCGCCACCTTCGCTCGGGATCTGACGCCGTGGATCTCCCCTTGGTTCGGCGAGGTCGCCGGCGAGGTCGCTATCGCCGGCGTCGTGCTGATCATCTCGTCCTTGTCCCTCGTGCTCGGCGAGCTGGTGCCCAAGTCCCTCGCCCTCCGTCATCGCGAGCCCTACGCGCTCTTCGTGGCGCCGGGTCTTTTGGCGCTCTCCCGTGTCGCGCAGCCTTTGGTCTGGACCTTGACCAAGGTTTCAAACCTCCTGCTTCGGTTCTTCGACGACGAGACGACCTTTGCCGAGACTCGGTTGTCGCCCCAGGAGATCCGCACGCTGGTGGAAGAAGCCGCACGTTCTGGAACCATCGACCCGCGGGTCGGCGAGCTCGCGACGCGAGCGCTCGACTTTGCCAAGCTGAAGGCGTCCCACGTGATGATCCCGAGAACGCGCGTGGTCGGCATCGAACGCCGGGCCGACAGCGAGCAGATCCGTCGCGTGGTCCTGGAGCACGAGCACTCCCGACTTCCGGTCTACGAAGGCGACCTCGACACTATCGTCGGCTACGTCCTGTACAAGGATCTGTTGCCTCTCGCCTGGGAGGGTCAGCTGATCGTCCTCGAAGATCTGCTCCGACCCGCCTTCGTCGCCGCGGAATCCATGGAGGCCTCTCTGGTGCTCCAAGAAATGCGCGCGCGACACACCCACCTGGCCGTCGTGAGGGAGCCCAACGGCGGAACCAAGGGCATTGTCACCTTCGACGATCTGGTCGAAGAGCTGGTGGGCGACGTCTTCGGGGAGCTGCACGGCGCAGAGCCAGACTCGATGCGTGCCGCCCCGGATGGCTCGCTGCTGGTCCGCGGCCAGGTGCCCATTCGCGACCTGAATCGCCAGCATCGGCTCGGCCTTCCGGAGGGCGAGGGCTGGACCACGGTCGGCGGGCTGTGCCTCCGGCGCGCGGGGCGTGTGCCACAGCCCGGGGAGAGCGTGACTCTCGATGATGGAACGGTGCTTCTGATCGAGGAGTCGTCGGAGCGGGCAGTGGAGTCGGTGCGCGTGGTCCCGAAGTGAGTCAGGCCGCCCGCGAACGGAAGCGATCGACCCCCCGCGCGAGCACCCAAGCGAAAACCAAGAGCTCGAGCAGCGCCGCGACGCCGAACAAGGCGGCCACCACCACCGGGGGCCAGGCGCTGGCCACGCGAAACTTGGGCACGAACTCCGCCGCGTAGTCGGGGTCGAGGCGCACGGGCACGTTGGCGGGCGGGGTCACCGAGTCGAAGAAGCCCTCGCTGACGTCAAAGTCGTCTTCGAAGCCCTTGTGCTGGACCGCGACCTTGTAGCTCGTGCTGTCGTCGCCTTCGACCATCCACTTTCGCGTGAGCAGGGCCGTGCCATCGACGCCGATAGTGTCGAGGTAGTGTGCGCGCAGATCGTAAGCCGAGATGATCAGGGCCGCACCGGCGATGCCCGCGCCGACGGCCACGGCCCAGTCTTTGATGTCCCAGCCGCCACGCCCGATCTTCAGCAAGAGCAGCGCGCCGAGGGCGAGGGCCAAGGGTGCGACCTGCCCCATCGCAAACACGACGAACCACGAGATCGGGCCGGCGCCATCCACGCCTTCGAGGGTGCCAGCTCGGGCGCCGGTACGGAAGGGTCAGTAACGACGGCGGGCGAATGCGAGGCCCAAGAGCGCGAGCGCCAGCCAAGCGCCCGCGCCACGCGAGCTCGACGAGGTAGAACAGCCACCGGAGCTGCCCGAGTCCTCCGCGGGCTGGGGGTTGCCGCCGCTGCCCGCGCCGGAACCGCCGAGGCCCGCGCCGCCGCTCCCACCGGCCGCCCCGCCGCCGGCTGCGCCCGCTCCACCAGCGCCGGCGCCTCCGCCCGCGCCCGCAGCCCCGCCGGCGCCTCCGGCGCCGGTCACGCAGAGATTCGCGCAGGCGGTCGCGCAGGAAGTATTGCAGGCGCAGTAAGCGAGCGAGTCGTAGGCGGCCGCCCCCTCGGAGTTCTTGGACTTACAGGCTTCGATGCAGGAGGCGTCAGTGCAGGCGTCCGCGCAGGTGATGACGGCCTTGCAGTCGGGGTTGCCCAGGCACTCCGAAGCGACGGTGGGACACTCGGTGTTGCGGCACGTCTCGCAAGCCGTGGTGCCGCCGAGCGGCGCGCAGGTCTTCACCGGCTGCGTGAAGAACGGGAACGTCGTGTCTTGGCAGAGCATGCCGGTCGGACACGAGACCGCGTTACAGAAGTCGGTGCAGTAGCCGCCGGGGCTGCACAGGAACGAGGAGCACTCGGCGCCGGTCGCGCACGGGCTCTGCCCGACGGACTTGGGCGCCGGGTTGCTGCCCGTACCCGTCTCGAGGGTCGGAGAGGCGCTCGCCGCGGCGAAGGCCTGGTTGATCAGATCCTTGTGGGAGTCGAGCCGCACGTAGCGGGCGCTGGCGTTCGGATCCGTGCACTTCGAGACGCGCGACGCGATACCGATGACGGCACCGCCGGCTGACAAAATTGGCCCCCCGGAGTCGCCGGAGCACACCGCCTGCGTGGTCGCGATCTCTGCGTCGCCGATCAGCTGGTTCCAGTCCTTGCCGGCGCTGAGCACCTTCACGTTGGCGCGCATGCGGCGCTTCCCGGAGCCCTGCTGGTTGTCGTTGATGGAGCCGTAGCCCACGGCCGTGACGAGCTCGCCGATGATGGGCGGCGCGTCGCGTCGGATCTTCAGCGGCGGGGCCGAGGTCACGGCCTTGTTCAGCACCAGGAGCGCGATGTCGTTGTTGCAGAGGTTCTTGCTGTTGACCGTGAAGAGCTGAGTGCCCGTGGCGGCCGGAGAGTTCCAGTTCGGAACCTGGCCCGTGAACACCTTCATGCTGCTCGCCGCGTAGTTGTTGCCGACGTGATCACCATTGGTCGACTTGCCGTTGATGTCGCAGCCGATGCCCTGGGTCACGTTCTGGGCGACGCAATGACGCGCCGTGAGCACCAGGTTCGGCGCGATGAGCGAGGCGGTGCAGTTCCCGCTCGGGTTGTTCAACAGCACTACAGCCGGGTGCGTCGTGTCATCGACTCCGCCCACAATCTCGTCGGAGGTCGAGCCCGGGGCGGACCTCTCGAGATCGTGTGACGAGCAGGCAAGTGCAGCGAACGCGAGACCAAGGAAGAGAGCGCGTCGGTTCATGGTGGGTGATCAGGTTGGAAAGCCGGCCCCCAACTCCGAGTGTCGCATCTCGCCTCGCCGCGGGCGAGGTAGGTGATTCACTCACCTCGGCGCCTGTTGGCGATTGCGTCCGCGGCGGCCCAGATCAGTCGACCAATCGCAAGCCTGCCGGGATCTCGTCGCCGAAGAACTCCGCTCGCTCCCGGTCTTCGATGGGCTGCTCTTCACGGACGGCGAGCGCCCACTGGGGGTCGGCGTGGGCGGCCTCGAGGGCCAGCGCGGTCTTCTGCCGCAACTCTCCTGACACATCCCGGGTCCGGTCGCCGGTGGCCCGGGCCAGCAGCATCGCCGCTCGAGGCGCGGTGGCCAGATTGCCCCACTTCTCACGCAGCAGGTGGTCGAGCCAGCCCTCGGCAATACGGACGGACACCACGTGGTGCACGCTCGCGTAAGCCGGAGCGCGGGAGCCCAGGCGGCCGATGGCGGCCCACAGGCGGGGGTTCTGTTCGGTCCAGGTGCGCTCGATCAGCCACCCGCCGAGCCTGGCTCTGCGGTCCGGCGCGACACGTTCGAGCGCCGAGGCGAGCTCGAGCATCTCGTCGAGCGCCTGCGGCTTCATGCCCTTGGGCTTCTTGCCCGCCTGCCCCGAAGGCGCCAAGAAGGGATCGACGCGGTCGCGGATGTGCGTTTGCAGATCCTCGGCCAGGCCTCCGGCGACGCGGCGCCACGCGATCCAGAACTGTTGCCAGCCGCGGGTTTCGTCTTGAAAGACCAGCCCCTGTTCGAAGAACGGCGAGAGCAAGCGAACGCGGCCAGGATCAGCGGGGTGACCGTAGCCGGGTCGGAGGCAATAGCCCGCGAGCATCCAAAACACGCGCTCGTGATCCAGCGAGCGTCGCCGGGCTTTCGCCTGGGGTGCCAGCACGTCGAAGAGCGCACGGCAGAGCTCGCCGCTCCAGGTCTGGCGTTCGCCCAAGACGCGAGTCAGCTCGCGCCAGAGATCTTTGACCTCACGCTCCTTCACGTCCGACGCAGCCTTGCCAAAGACTCGCTCGATGGCGACGCGCGCCTCGTCGAAACGCGGGCTCGCGGGTCGCACGCTCGCTCCCGGGCGACGCGATGGCCGTGCGCATTCGTCGTCACCCGCGCGGAGCTGGAAGGCGAGACCGAAGCGCCGTGGCTGCTTGGGATCGACGGGTTCGGTCTCGATGCAAGCGAGCTCCAGCGTCCCGACGGGAGACAGCTCTCCGACCAAGGCGACCAATACGTCTTCCGTGCTCTCGCTGGCTTCGAAGGTGGAGGCGACCGGCGCGAGCGGCACCAACGCTGAAGCCTCGACGTCGACGATTTCTCCCGGCGCGTGGGTCGCGCGATCCGACGCGTAGAGCTCGAAGCGCACCGGGCGACCCACCCGCAGCGCGAGGGGCCTGCCCGCGGCGATGTGCCGTTCGCCCTCGCGCGCACCGCGCGGCACGACGCATACGGCTCGCTTCTCGGTGCCGCCCTCGATGCCGATATAGAAGCCCTGGGCGGCGCCGCCGCCGATCACCAACCCATGCCCCGCCAGCGCGAGGCCGTAGGCCACGGCCCCGCGCGCGACCGCTAGATCGGGATCGCGCTCCGGAAGGCGTTCGCAAGGTGCTTCGCTCCATGAGCCGACGAGCTCGAGCAGGCGCTGGGCAAGGCGAGGGGAACGAAACACGCCACCGTTGAGCAACACCGCCGCGAGTGGCTGGTCGGTGTGGCTGTGCACGAAGGTCGCGACGTGTCGCGTGATCGCTGCGTCGTGCTCGTAAGGAAGCCCGAAGGCCACCAGGCCCGATCGTCCGCGCTTGGGCCCGTCACCGAGCTGGCAGGGCGGGAAGAAGCCCTCGAGCACGACCTGGTTGACCAGGTCGCGTTCGAGCTCGGTGCGCAGCGTGCTGCCGATCAGGGCCGAACCTGTCGATGCCAGGGCGATGGGGGCAGAGTCAGCTGCGATCTTCCCCGAGCAGCTGCTCCTTGGCGGCGCGGCAGGCCAGCACGAGCTGGCCGAAGCGACGCGCGTCGAGTCGGGCCGGCGGCGCGACCCAGCGCGCCTCGCACAGATGCGCCAGCGCGAGGTCCATGTTGTCGCCGCCGAGCAAGAGGTGACGCCCGACCGCGATGCGGTCGAGACACAAGGTCTGTGCCACGTCGCGACTCAGGCGGATCAGCGTGAGATCGGTGGTGCCACCACCGACGTCGCAGACGAGCACGACGGCCGACTCACGATCGGCAAGAAGCTTTTCGAATCGCTCGAGCCCGAGGTGGGCCATGGCGTCGTAGAAAGCCGCTTGCGGCTCCTCGAGCAGACGTGCCGAAAGGCCAGCGTCGCGCGCCGCCTGCACGGTGAGCAATCTCGCGGTCTGATCGAAAGAAGCCGGGACCGTGAGCACGACCTCTTGCTCGCGCAGTGGGTGGCCTGGGTGAGCTTCGTCCCACGCTCGTCGCAGATGCGACAAGACCCGCGAGCAAGCCTCGACCGGGGAGACGCGCGGCAGATCGGCGTCGCCGTCGGCGGCTCCCCACGGCAGGATAGCCGCCGTGCGATCGACGGCTGCGTGACAAAGCCAACTCTTGGCCGACGAGACGACGCGTCCCGGGACCTCGCGTCCGCGCCGACGAGCGACCTCTCCGATGGCCCAGGGAGCATCGCCGAAGGGATCACTCGGGGTCTCGCCGGGCAGCGGCGCGTACAGGAACGAGGGCAGCAGGGGTCGCTCTTCGGTCTCGCCCAGCGACACGAGCTGCGGGATTGGAAAGACCTGCGCCTCGGCGCCTGCCTCACAGGTCGCCCAGGACACGACCGCGTGAGTCGTGCCCAGATCGATGCCGACGACCAGTCCGCCCATCAGCGGCTGCCGTAGTTGTGCGCGGACTTCTCCTCGTTGCGATCAGTCGCGGGCGGGGGCTCGGGCGACAGCGCGCTCACCTGCGCGCGCGTCTCGTCGTCGAGCACCAGATCTGCCGCCGCCAAACACGGCTCGAGCTGCTCCAGGTTGCGCGCCCCGATCAACGGGGCAGTGACGCCCGACTGCGACGCCACCCACGCGATGGCCAGGGTCGCGGGGTGATGCCCGAGCGAGGCCGCCAGGCTCGTGAACGCATCCGCGATCTCGAAAGTGGACGGCGCGCCGTAGCGCGTCTTGTACATCGCGTTGTCGACCATGCGTCCGCTCGCCGGCGCCTTCTTCACCCCGTACTTGCCGCTCAAGAGTCCGCCCCCGAGGGGGCTGTAGGTCAAGACGCCGAGCCCCTCGCTGATCGCGTGGGGCAGGATCTCCACCTCGGCCTGCCGCTTGAGCAGGTTGTACATGGGCTGCAAAGCGACGATGGGCGACAGGCCGCGCTGCGCTGCGACGCCGAGCATCTTGGCGGTCTGCCAGGCCGAAAAGTTGCTGACCGCGGGGTAGAGGATCTTGCCTTGCTGGACCAGCGTGTCCAGAGCCGACAGCGTCTCGTCGACGGCCGTCCGGTCGTCGAAGCGGTGCAAGAAGAACACGTCGATGCGGTCGGTCCCGAGGCGACGCAGACTGGCCTCGACCGCGCGCACCAGGTGCAAGCGC
Organism: uncultured delta proteobacterium; assembly: GCA_963716725.1. Lineage (GTDB taxonomy): Bacteria > Myxococcota_A > Polyangia > Polyangiales > Polyangiaceae > JADJKB01. The sequence goes on along the minus strand of CAVQUB010000026.1, from coordinate 24,562 downwards.
GACGAGCCCCGCGCATTGGGATCGTCACCCGTCGGAAAGTAGGCTTTGGTCGAGATCACGAGCTCGTCGCGACAGCTCGCCATGAGCTTGCCCAGGATCTCTTCCGAGCGTCCTTTCGCGTAGACGTCGGCGCAGTCGAAGAAGTTGATGCCCTGATCGCGGCAGCGAGAAAGAGAGCGGCGCTGGTCGCCTCGTCCGCGTCGGTCCCGAACGACATCGTTCCGAACACCAATCGCGAGACGCGCACGCCTGTCCGGCCCAAGAAGCGGTAGTCCATGGCGACGCGGATCTGTGCGGCGCGCGCCCGGAGCGTCAACGACAATCGGGTGTATGCTCGCCGCCCAACCATGGCTGGCGAGAGCGACCCCACGCTGCGGGACCGGGCCGCCGACGCCGACGCCGCAGCGACGGTGTCGATTTCGCCGGGAGCTTCCGCCAGTGCCACGACCCCGGAGCTCGCGCCAACCACCAGCGGCGGCTCCCTGCGCACGGCCGAAGCCACCCTGATCTTGACCCGAGAGGAGGCGACGCGAACCCGCGCGCTCCTGCGCCTCGTCGCGCCGCTGTCGGCGGTCGGCATCGTGGCGCTGCTGGTACCAGCCAAGGTGGCTCCGTTCCGCGGCCTGGCGGCCATCGTCTTCGCGGCGACGCTAGCCCTCACGCTCTGGCTGCTGGTGCGCTTCCGCGATCCGGACCGTTACGAGTCGGGACTCGCGCTCGTGCACGCGATGTTCTGTGTCGGATCAGTGCTCACGGCGGCGCTCTACGTCGGGATCTTCTCTCCCACCATCATGGGCGGCTGCGTCGGCGTGTACTTCTTTGCACTGAGCGACTCGAAGCTCGCGGCGTGGATGGTCTACCTGGTGCTGGCGGGCGGTTACGCGCTGCTCGCAGCCCTCGGCATCAGCGGCGTCATCCCCCTCGACCGCGCCATCGTGGGCATCGAAAGCCCCGACCTGCGGGGGCTGGTGGCGCTGACCGTGATCGCCGAGATGTTCCTGGGGCTCACCTTTGGCATGGCGCGGCGCAGCCGCAAGGCCACCCGCGAGGCCTTCGAGCGCCTCGAACAGGCCGCGCTCCAGATCCGCCAGCGCGAGGCGCTCTTGAACGAAGCCCGCGCCGATCTCGACGCGGCGCGGGGCGCGAACCTCGGCCGCTTCAGCGATCGTATCGTCGGTGACTATGCGGTCGGCGAGATCATCGGTCGCGGCGCCATGGGCGAGGTCTACCGCGCCGAGCAGGGCACCGCCCGCCGGCCTGTCGCGCTGAAGTTCTTGAACCCCGCGGTGGTGGGCGACGCGGAGATGCTGGAGCGCTTCTTCCGCGAAGCGCAGGTGGCGTCGACGCTGAAGTCGCCCCACGTGGTGCAGATGCTCGGCTCGGGACGCGCAGACGACGGCTCGCCATTCATCGCCATGGAGCTGCTGCGCGGCATGGACCTCGCCGACCGCCTCCGCGAGGCCAAGCGCCTCGAGTTGCCCGAGGTGACCGAGCTCGTGTCGCAGGTCGGCGACGCGCTGGCAGCGGCCGATCGCGCGGGCATCGTGCATCGCGACATCAAGCCGCAGAACTTGTTCGCGGTCGACGACTCGCCCCGCCGCACCTGGAAGGTGCTCGACTTCGGCGTCTCGAAGATGCGCGAGCTGACCAGCCAGCTCACCCAAGGCGCGATCATCGGCACGCCCAGCTACATGTCGCCCGAGCAGGCCCGCGGCCTCGACGTCGATCATCGCAGCGACGTCTTCTCACTCGGCGTCATCGCCTATCGCTGCTTGACGGGACGCCCCGCCTTCACCGGGCCCGACAGCATGATCACGGTCTACAACGTGGTCCACCTCCAGCCCGCCCGCCCCCTCGATCTGGCGCCTCACCTGGGCGAGGACGTGGAGCGCGTGCTTGCTCTCGTGCTCGCCAAGGATCGGGAGCGGCGCTTCTCGAGCTCGACCATGTTCGCCGCCGCGCTGATCGACGCTGGCCGCGCCCGTCTTGATTCGCGCATGCGTGCCGACGCAGACGCGCTGATCGCCGCCCAGCCCTGGGGCAGCGAGCTGGGGCGGTAGGCGGGCTTCCCCTGTGCGCCCGACGTCGGTCGCAGCGCGTTCCGGCGTGGCGTTTGGCGTCCACAGCGACATCGACCACGTCGCAACAGGCTCCGGCGTGGCGTTTGGCGTCCACAGCGACATCGACCACGTCGCAACAGGCTCCGGCGTGGCGTTTGGCGTCCACAGCGACATCGACCACGTCGCAGCGCGTTCCGGCGTGGCGTTTGGCGTCCACAGCGACATCGACCACGTCGCAACAGGCTCCGGCGTGGCGTTTGGCGTCCACAGCGACATCGACCACGTCGCAGCGCGTTCCGGCGTGGCGTTTGGCGTCCACAGCGACATCGACCACGTCGCAGCGCGTTCCGGCGCCCAGGCCTCCCTCACGCCCGGCGCGTAAACTGCGCTACTATCAGGGCCATGAAGCTCCGATTCGGCCCGGTCCCCAAGTGAGCCGCACGCTGATTGCCGGCGGAGTCGGCGCGGTGGCGGTCGCCGGAGGGGTGATTTTTCTCAGGCTCGAGATGGCGGAGAAAGTTGCGGTCGCCGATGTACTGGCAAACCATCTCTACATCGGCGGCGGCGCGGAAGGCTCGGCTCCGAAGTGGGAGCTGCTCTACAAAGAGACTTCATACCCGGCGATTCGAGTTGGATACTGCGGGCTCAACGAAAAGCCGGTCGCCAGCCGCGGGACTTCGGATTTTCCCTCGTGCAGCGGCTCCATGGAGGTGTGCAACACCAACAGCCGGAGCGGAACGTGTCGCGCGACACAGTTGAATCGCGAAGAGACGACGCGCTCCACCACAGGATGGCCCGAACCCGCTTGTTCCGGAGGATTCTTCACGGCACGGCGCTGCACCGTCGATCTTGCCCATTGGGCACACCGGGTGGTCGTTTCGGTGACGATCGTGGTGGACTAGCAAGGCCGCGGCCTGCGGCTGACCGCGCGGATCTCTAGCCTGCCCGCACGCCCAGCTCGATCTTCCAACGTTCGTCGGCAACGAGCGGCTCGCGCGGCACCGCTTCGAGCAGCAGCGTGCCGACGGGTGTGATCTGCGCGGCCAGCTCGATCGGGACCACGTCGCCGTCGCGGCGCCCTTCGGCGGGCAGCTCGATCTCGATCGGCGCGAGCTCCTCGAGCTCACCCGGTTGCCATTGCTCGAGCGCTGAGCCGGCGAGGTCATCGCGGCGCACGCTCGATCCGAAGAAGCGAAAGCGCACCGGCTCACCGACCACGAGCCCGAGCTCGTGCGGCGGCAGATCCGCGTGCGTGCCTTCTTCCATTCCGAAGGGCGCCACGCACATCGCGACGATCGGTGGCTCGACGCCGGGCACCGCTGGCGCGGGGCTCTCGATGCCGACGTAGTACGCGCGGGCGGTGCCGCCTCGGATGCGCAGGCCCTTGCCGCGGCGCACGAGCCCGTACTGGGCCGCGCCTCGCGCCACCGCCAGATCCGGATCGGCACCCGGCAGCACCCGCGGAGGTGGCGCGCCGTCCTCCTCCAGCCAGCGAGTGAGCGCGTCGAGCAGCCGGGCGCGCAGGGCATCGCCCTTCACCACTCCGCCGTTGAACAACACCGCGCTCGGATGCAGCAGCGACCCGTGGCGCGCACCGGCCCGGGCCTGACGGGTGAGAAAGGCAGCCAGGTGCTTGGTGACCGCCGGATCGGCGGCGTAGGGCAGTCCGATCTGCGTGAGGCCGACGCGGGCACGGGCGGCGGGCCGCGCGCTGGGCGGAACGACTGGAAAGAAGCCGTCCACCAAGACCCGCGTCACCTCTTCTTGGGTGAGCTCACTGCGCAGCGCGCTCCCGAAGAGCGACGAGCCACGCGAGGCCAGCGCGATGGGTGCGCTCGCGAGCTTCGGATCGCCGAGCAGTCGCTCTTTGGCGGCGCGGCAGCCGTGGGTGAGGGCGACGGTCTGCCAGCGATCGAGCTCCTTGCCAGAATCGCGGAGCTTCTGCGCCACCAGGTGAGCGAGCGCGAGATCCATGTTGTCGCCGCCGAGCAAGATGTGATCGCCCACCGCGATGCGGGTCAGCTCGAGCACGCCGTCGCGTTCGACGGCCTCGATGGCGGAAAAGTCGGTGGTGCCGCCGCCGACATCGACGACCAGCGCCACGTCGCCGGGGCCCAGGTGGTTGCGCCAGCCATCACCCGCGTCGGCTATCCACGCGTAGAGCGCGGCCTGCGGTTCTTCGAGCAAGGTCACGTTCTCGAGGCCGGCGGCGTAGGCGGCCTCGACCGTCAGATCGCGGGCGGCCGCGTCGAAAGACGCGGGCACCGTCAGGATGATCTCTTGCTCACCCAGGGGGAAACCGTGCTCGGCCGTCCAGGCCTCGCTCAGGTGGTCGAGATAGCGGAACGAGACCTCGACCGGTGAGATCTTCTCGATGTCGTCGGGAGCCCCCTGCGGCAAGATGGATCCGCGTCGGTCGACCCCGTCGTGACAGAGCCAGCTCTTTGCGCTCGAGACCACCCGCGCGGGAGACTCGGCGGCGCGCGTGCGCGCGTGCTCACCGACCGCAAAGCGTCGCGACGCATCCCAGGGCAGCGCCAGCGCCGCCTCGCTCTCGTGGGCAAAGTACAGAAACGACGGCAAGAGCTGGCGCGCTTCCAGGGATCCCGCAGCGATCAACTGCGGCACCGCGAGAACTTCGGCCGTGCTGCCTGGCTCGACGGCGCCGAGATCGATGGCCGCGATGGCCGTGTGCGTCGTTCCCAGATCGATGCCGACGACGAAGCGGGCGGTCATAGCTCGACTTCCGCCGGGTACAGCAGGTGCGCGTCGTGACCGTCGATCACGCTGGGCAGCTGTAGCTTCTTCACGCGCCAGCCCTTGTGTTGCAGCGTGCCTCGGTAAGGCGCCGAGCCCCCGACCTTGCCCGTGAGCTTCACCTCCGCCGCGTCGAAGCCGGCTGCGAGCGTGATCGACGACCCTTCATCTTCGCTGCGAATGTGCTCGATGGTCGCGTGCGCAGCGAGGGCCTTGCGGCACCCCTCGTGCACGACGCGAGCAGCGGCGCCGATGTCCGCGTCGGAGAAACCCGCGACGTCCTGCTTCACGAAGTCGACGAAGCGCCCTTCGCGCTGCAAGAGCCCGAGCAACTCGAGCGCGGGCACCAAGCTCGGCGGCTCCTTCTTCGGCTCCGGCTCGGGCGGCGCGGGCGGAAGCTCAGGCTCGGACGCAGGACCGCTCTGAACGGCGCGCACACGGGCGGCGAAGAGTCCGTCGAAGAGCACGCGAAAGAAGCAGACGAACGCAAGCACGAAGCGCGCGGAGACTGGCAAGGGGTCACTCACGGCCGCGTAGCATAGTAGGCTCCCGATCCATGTCGACGCCGCTGTCGCAGATCGTACCGGTGCTCGAAGCTCTGGCCCCGCTCCGCTACGCCGAGAGCTGGGACAACGTCGGTCTCTTGCTCGAGCCGCACCACGACGACCACCCGGTCAACCGCGTGCTCCTGACCATCGACCTCGGTGAGGACGTGCTCGACGAGGCAGAAGAGCGCGGCGCGGAGCTGGTCATCGCGTACCACCCACCGATCTTTGCCGGCTTGAAGCGCCTGACGCAGGGGACAGCCGGCGAACGCGTGCTGATCGAGGCGCTCCGCTCGGGGATCGCCGTGTACTCCCCCCACACCGCCCTGGACGCGGCTCCTCGTGGCGTCAACGATTGGCTCGCCCAAGCCCTGGGTGAAGGCGCTCGCGCGCCGCTCGCTCCCGCTGCTGACGGCAGCGCGGACACCGGCATGGGGCGCAGCGTGGTGCTGGCCACGGCGCTGGATCTGAATGCCATCGTTGCGCGGGTGAAGGCGCACCTGGGTCTCTCGCACCTGCGCGTGGCCTCGTCGCCAAGGCACGACGAAGGAGCGTTGATCACCCGCGCGGCCGTCTGCGCCGGCGCGGGCGGCTCGCTCTTCGCCCCACTCGACGGGCCGGAGCTGTACCTGACGGGAGAGATGCGCCACCACGACGTGCGGGCCAAGGTGGCGGCCGGGGCCAGCGTGATCCTGTGTGATCACACCAACACCGAGCGTGGCTTCTTGCCGACCTTTGCGCGGCAACTGGCCCAGCAGCTGCCGGCCCTCGACGTGGTGGTGTCGGCCCGAGACCGAGACCCCTTGCGGGTGGTCTGAACCGCCCTTCGGTCGTACACTCGAGGGGCCATGGAACTCCAAAAGCTGACGGTAAACCCCAGGGCCACGCAGCTGAACCTCGAGGTCGAACGGCTCGGAAATCGCATCGTGCGCTCCTACGACGACGTGCTCGGTCGCCTGCACTTGGGCGGCCGCGCGGCAAAGTACGACGACGTGCACTACGAGTTCATCGGCGGCTCCGGGGACACGCTGCGCAAGAAGCACTACGACAAGAGCCTGCGCCTGCTGTGGAAGGGCGAAGCGGCCTTGCCCTGGTCGAGCTTCCGCGACTGCAACGAGTACGAGCGCGAGCTGATGGACCTGGCCGAGAAGCACCTGTCGGACGAGGAGCGCGCGCTGCGCTCCCGGATCACCAGCCACGAGTTCAAGGCGCTGCTCGATCGCGAGTACAGCCTCGAGCAGAAGCGCGCCATCGTCGCCGTGCTGTCCGCCATCGGCCACGGCGAGGCCTATGCGTGGTTGGTCTCGGCCAGCCTCTTGCCCGAGGTGAAGAGCACCGGGGCCAAGGCTGCGCTGACCATGCAGATCCTGGAGGAGGCCAAGCACTTCGTCGTCATGCGCGAGCTGATGCAGGCCTTCGGGGTCGAGATCCCACGTCAGAGCGTGTGGGAGTACCTGCTGCTCGAAGGAGCCCTCAAGGCCAAGGGCTTGGACAAGTTCTTCGGCATGAACGTGTTGGTCGAGAGCATCGCGCTCAGCATCTTTGGCCTCCTGTCGACGATGCCCGGCCTCGAAGTTCTGCGCCTCTTCCACCTCGACGAGAGTCGTCACACCGCCTTGCCGGCCAATTACTTCAAGGAGTTTCCGCTCTCGCGCTGGCAGAAGAAGAGCCCCGTTGCGCGCATGCGAAGGCTGAAAATGGCGTTGCCGGCCCTCCCTCTGATCATGCTGCTCGAGGCCGATCTGGCGGTCCTGGGCATCGACGCCTTCGACTTTGCCGGCTCGATCATGCGCAAGGTGACCCACCTCTCGGAGCGCGCAGGCTTCCTGCAACCCGAAGAGGCCGCCGTGCAGACCCGCGTCTTCAACCAGGCCTTCAACGCCTATTGCAAGGCCACCCGACCGAGCCACCGCTACAAGAATTTCCTGAAGTCCGAGACCACCACCGGCGCGGCCGAGCTCGCGGTCGAACGCGAGGCCTTCGGCGAGATCGCCGCCCGCTCGTGATTCGCGCCCCTCAGCAGGGCGGCGTGATGCAGCTCCACACTCCGCCGTCGCAAGTGCAGGTGTTCTTGCACCAGCCGCCGTAGGTGCAGATCTGCCCCGGCGTGGCACAGGTGCCCGACGGCATCTGTGCCGGGCAGTCGCTCGGCCCCAGGGCGCACACCTCCGACGGGATGCAGTAGCCCGTGAGCTTGCCGGAGGCGTGCTCCCGGGTCGTCGTGGCCGGGCACGGCTGAGAGGGACCGCTGATCTCGCACAGCGGGCCGCAGCTGCCCGCCGTGACCGCGTGACACTCGGGTCCACAGATGGAGTCCTCGGGACAATCCTGCGGCAGCGCTTCCACGCAGCCGGGCATCGAGTTGCACTGCGAGCTCGAGCAGTCGGCCTTTCCGCCGCTGCACGCCCAAGGCGGAGTGAACCCGCACAGGCCGATGGTCCCGGGCTCGCAGTCGGACAGCTCCCGGTCCACGCAGTGCTGGAAGCGCCAGCTCACGCAGTCCGCGCAGGGGCCCGGATCACAAGACGAGCAACACTCGTCGTCGTAGACCGGCGCGCAGCGCGGGAACGCCGTCAGGCAGCCGGTCTCGCTCAAGGTGGTGCACGGAGCGCCGGAATCGATCGGGCCGCAGCTCGAAGTGCCGCCCGCACCCCCCAGGGGAGCGCCGCCGCTTCCGCCCACGCCGCCGATTCCGCCAACGCCGCCGCCGCCACCGCCGCCACCCAGGGCGCCAGTGCCGCCCGAGCTCGGGTCAGGACCCAAGAGTCGCGATCGACTGCCGCAGCCCATCGCGAGCACCAGGCCGCAGAAAACCATGCCGCCCCACAGGAGCTTCATGCCGGCAGCATGCCACGGTTCGTCACTCGCGGGCGCGGCCGAAGATCTTGGTGCCCGGCGGCACGCTGGCCGTGATCCAGACGTTGCCGCCCACCGTCGCGCCTTTGCCGATCACCGTCTCGCCGCCGAGGATGGTCGCGCCGGCGTAGATAGTGACTTCGTCCTCGAGGGTCGGGTGGCGCTTTTCGCCGGCTCGTTCGCGGCGCGTGCTCAGCGCGCCGAGGGTGACGCCTTGGTAGAGCTTCACGTTGTCGCCGATCACGCTGGTCTCTCCGACCACCACACCCGTGCCGTGATCGATGAAGAAGCGTTCGCCGATTTGGGCGCCGGCGTGGATGTCGATGCCGGTCTCCGAGTGCGCGTACTCGCTCAAGATCCGCGGAATCATCGGCACCTTGGCCCGGTAGAGCACGTGAGCGACGCGGTGAGCCGTGATGGCCTGGATCGCCGGGTAGCTGAACACGACCTCTTCGATGCTCTTCGCTGCGGGGTCGCCGTCGAAGGCCGCCTTCACGTCGGCGTTGAGCTGGCGCCGGAGCTCGGGCAGCTGCTTGAACAAGCGCAGCACGACGTCTTCGTTCCAGCCTTCGGGGCGGGCCGCAGGGGCCTTTCCGAAGCGTTCTTCGTAGGTGACGGCGCGCGCGATCTGCTCGACCAGGATCTCGTAGGCCGGGTAGAGGTGCTCGCTCACGCTGTAGCGCAGGTTGTCTCGCGAAAGCGGCCGCGTGGCGTAGAAGCCCATGTAGATGGCCGGGCGCAGGTGGCAGAACGCCTCGACGACCGCCCGCTTGTTGGGCAGCGCAGCGCTCTCGAGGTTGTTGATCTCCTCGGGGCCGTCGTAGCTCTTCACCACGCCGTCGATGGCGGCTTCGAGATCAGGGACGCGGATCAGAGGGCGAGCCATGGGTCGGCTGGTGGGGTCCTGGTGCATGCGTGCGGGGTCGGCAAGCACCGGTCGAATGCGGTCGGTCGCGCTGAGTTCTAGCATCGTCGAGGAAACCTAGCTTCGGAAAACAGGCTCGGAACATTGGGCCGTTCGCCACAAACGCCAGGCCCAACCCGCCTGCCGGTTGCCGAAACTCACCGGCACCGCCATAAACGCTCGCGTGCTGACGGTCAGCGACGAGCGGCGGGGGCAAGCCCTGCTCGTCCTGTCAGCGCTCGCGTTCAGTGTGATGAGTGTCCAGGTCAAGCTCGCAGGCCGGGAGCTTCCCGTCGCGATGCTGGTACTCGCCCGCGGAATCGTCACGTTGGTGCTCAGCGTCGCGTGGGTCACCGCCAGGCGCATTCACCCCTGGGGTCACGACAAGCGGGGGCTGGTCCAGCGCGCGCTCTTCGGCACCGGTGCGCTGGCTTGTTATTTCTACGCGGTGACCGCCTTGCCGCTCGCCGAGGCGACGGTGCTGCACTACCTGAATCCCGTCTTTGTCGCGATCATCGCCGCGCTCTTTCTGGGCGAGAGCATCGACGGTCGCCTGCTCGTCGCCATCGCGCTTGCGCTCACCGGAACGGTGATCGTCGCGCGACCGAGCTTCGTCTTCGGAGCAGGCACACCGCTCGATGCAACCGGTATCGCGGTGGCCCTCGGCAGCGCGCTGCTGAGCGCGTGCGCCTACGCGACGGTGCGACGCCTGGCCCGCACCGAACACCCCGACGTGATCGTGCTGTACTTCGCCATGTTCGCGGCGCCGCTCGCGTTGCCCTTCGCGCTGGTGGCGTGGGTGTGGCCGAGCCCCAGATGCTGGCTCTTGATGCTCGGGCTCGGCGTCGCGACGCAGCTCGGCCAGACCTTCATGACTCGCGGGCTCGCGCTGATGCCGGCGGCGCGCGGCACGACCATCGGGTACGTGCAGATCGTCTTCGCGGCGAGCTGGGGCGTCTTCTTGTTCGACGAGGTGCTGAGCGGGTGGACGCTGACCGGCGCTGGCCTCGTGATCGTGGCCGTCTTGCTCTTGCTCGCGGGTCGGGCAAAACCTGCCGTGGCCTAGCGGTCTTGCGCCCTCCGAGCGACGTGGCCATCCTACGCTCCATGTCCAGCGAGCCGCCCCAGGACCCGGAGACCTCCGACGAACAGCCGCGCCCATCCGCATCGAAGGACCTCGCGGATGGCCTGCACCTGATGCTCAGCGCTGCAAAGAAGGCGCTCAAGAACGTCGACCCCAACCGAATTGAAGAGGTGGGACGCCGAGCGATCCGAAATCTGGAGCAGGTCGACGCACGCAAGGTCGGCGACCTCGGGCGCAAGGCGGCGAAGAACCTCGATCCGCGCAAGATCGAAGAGGTCGCCGAAGACGCCGGGCGCGAATTGCTCAGCGTGATGGAGCGAGTGGCCGAGCGGGTGGAACGCATCGCGAGCGGCGCCATCGCCGGCGCCAAGGAAGGCGCTCGCACCGAGTCCAAGAGTGCCCCCCCTCCCCCGGTTGCGGCCGACGAGACCGAAGCGGCAGAGACTCCCGAGCCTCCGGTCGATCCCGACGGCAAGCCTCGAGTTCGCGTCGGCGACTGAAGTCTGGCGGGGCGCCAGCAGCCACGTTGCAGGGTCGAACCCTCCATCTTCGCGGGCAGCCGGGCAATATCGCGGACCTGTTCTCTGGCACGCGAAGTGCAAACACCGAGAGTGCCGACTTGGCCCCGGCGGGCCGGGTTGGATAACGTCCGCTTGGCTCTCTCAGGGAGGTTCGTCGTGATTCGTTCATTCATTGGTCCTTTCCTCGCGCTCGTTCTTGGTGGATGCGTCATGCACGCGGCTGGCGAAGGCCAGATGAAGGCGCAAGGGCAGGGGCAAGCCCAAGCGCAAGGTGGCCCCGCCGCGCCCGCGGATCCCGCGGCTCAGCCCGGCGCGCAGCCTGGCTCGGGCGGCGTCGCGGTCGCGGTCACGCTGGGCGATGGCTGTCCCGCGGGCAACTGCAAGCTCGCCTGCGACGCGAATCAGACCTGCAACGCGGGCTGCGCGGGCGGCAACTGCAAGCTCGCCTGCGCCGCGGGCTCGACCTGCACGCTGTCATGCACTGGGGGCAACTGCGAGGTCAGCTGCGCGGCGGGCGCGACCTGCAACAACGACTGCCCCGGGGGCAACTGCAAGAGCGTGTGCGAGGCCGGCGCAAAGTGCGCCGTCGGCTGCACCGGCGGCAACTGCAAGGCGACCTGCGCCAACCCCGCGGATTGCTCGATTTCCTGCCCCGGTGGAAGCTGCAAAGTGAACTGAGGGGACCGCCATTCGCCACCGCGCAGCGCGTTGCGACGTGGTCGTTGGCGCCGTACGCGCCATTCGCCTCGCCGGAGCGCGTTGCGACGTGGTCGTTGGCGCCGTACGCGCCATTCGCCTCGCCGGAGCGCGTTGCGACGTGGTCGTTGGCGCCGTACACGCCATTCGCCTCGCCGGAGCGCGTTGCGACGTGGTCGTTGGCGGAGTCGGGACACCCGCAACGAGCTGCGACGTGGTCGCCGCGCCTACCTGCTCACTCCCGGCAGCGGGCTTGCGCTCAGCCCTTGGTCGCGGGCTTTTCCGCGGGCTTCGGAGCCTCGCCGGCCGCGGGCGTGCCTTTGCCCGGCTTCGACGGAGCGGTGTTCGAGATCGAGAGATTCGCAAGGCCCGCCTTGACGTCGGGATGTGTCAGCGGATCCTTCGAGGCTTCGGCCACCACGCTCTTGCCGTCCTCGCCGCCGATGCGGAGCAGCGCTTGGGCCACCGAGAGCACCGCGTTCACCAGCTCTTTTTCGTCGGCGGTCGCGCGGTAAAGCGCGAAGAAGGTCTTGAGCTCGCCGAACTCCGACGCAGTCGCGAGCTTGGACAGCGCCCGCGCCGCCCGTTCGATGTCGCTGGGCGTATTCGCCGCATCGTTCAGGTGGTGGGCCAGGGGTCCCGCGGCCTTGGTCTCGTTCATGGCGGCCAGCGCGTCGGCGAGGGGTCCCACCGGCGGCGAGCGCAGCACGTCGCTCAAGAAGTCGTAGTGACGGCTCAGCGCCTCGAGCATGAAGTCGGCTCCATTCCGGCGTGCTGCCAACAGCTGACGCGCGTCTTCGAGCAGGAGCGCGGGAGTACGCGGGTTGCTGGCGAGATCGACCAACGCCTTGGTCACCAGCGGCTCTTGCATGGTGCCCAGTTCTCGCAACAAGAAGCGCTGCGCCGTGGCCATCTCGGTCTCGCGGACCTCGATGGCCTTCGCGAGCTGCTCGGGCAACGAGCCCGCTGACTTGCCCGCCGGCACGCTGAAGGCGCCAGTCTGCACCACGCAGCCGACGAGCGGCGCGCCGAGATCGGCGCCGCCGGCGTCTCCGCCGTTGGAGTCGACCAGCGATACCTTGCCCGCGGCGTCGCAGAACGCAAAACCGTTGGTCGCGGCGGCTCCACCGAGCACGTCGTTCCCGAAGGTCTGCACCCACCGCAGGGCACCGTCCGCAGCGTCCAGCCCCATCACGACGCGAAAGTACGTCGCAGCGTAGCGCCCCCCGGCGATGCCGAGGCTGCCCGCGTTGTCTGCCGGGCGCGCGAAGAGGCGGATCTTCTCCCGCGCCGAGGCCGCGGCGGGCGTCACCTGGATCCCACTGGCGTACCAGACGGGCTTGCCGGGCAGCTCACGTTCGGGGAGCTTCACCGCGTTGGCGTCGCCCTTGGCCGCGCCGCCGATCTTCTCGTCGAAGCGGATCAACGCGCGCTCTCCAAAGTGCAGCCGTCCGCCGTAGTTCACCGCGTGGCTGACCTGATCGCGCAGGAGCAGCCGCCCGATTTCGTCACCGGAGCCGAGATCGATGGCGGACACGTACTGATTGGCCCAAGGCACGAAAGCCACGTTGCCTTGGACCGCGGGCACGCCCAACTCCGACGCCTCGGGCTCGAGCTTGCGCGTGACGCTGCCGTCGCGGCTCACGGCCATGAGCAAGCTGCTGCCACCGGCTGGAAGCCCGAGCGAGACCACGGTCGTCGCGCCGTCGTCGCCGGCGCCGCGGAGCACGCGGCCTTCGACTGGCACGCGCCAGAGCTCCTTGCCGCTCTTGGCGTCGAGGGCCGACAGCTGACCGCGCCTGGTGATCACCACCACGTCGCCCGCGATTGCGGGTTGAGAGTCCGGTCGACCCGCCGCTTTCCACTTGCCGGAGCCATCGAGGCCCACGCCGACCAAGCCGTCTCTGGTGACGCCGACCGCGACCGCTGCTCCCGGGGGCAGCGCCGCGGAGGAGACCTTTGCGTAGACCGCCTGAATGGATTTTCCGCCGTCACTCTGCCAATTCGACGAGAACGCAGTGGTCGTGTTGGTGGTCGCCGGCGAGCACGCGGGCGCCGCGGCGAGCGCCAGAATCAAAAGCTTACGCGAACTCATTCGTCGTCTCCTCCACCGCCGGCGCCCGTGGCCTTCACGGCGGCTTCGAGCGCCTGCTTGACGCGCTTGCTCCAGCCCTCGGGCCAACGGCCCTTCACTTCGGCCAAGTACTTGCCGGCCTCTTTCGTTCCCAGCTCGCGCAGCCGCCCGACCACCTTGATCTTCTGGTCGTCGGAGACTTCCTTCTCGGGTCGGAACAGGATCTGATCGAAGCCGCTCGACATGATGTCGAACTGATGCTTGCCGGTGAGGGCCGCGAATTTGTCGCAGTCGCTCGGCTCACACAGCTGACCAATGGACGAAGCGGCCTCGGGTACGCTGTGGGCCAAGGCCTTGAATAGGTCGGGCAGCGCCTCCTTGGCGCCGAGCGTTCCCAGGCCCGTCGCCGCGACACCTCGCACTTGAGCGTCTCTGCTCCGTAGCGCGTGACGCAACGCGCTGACCGCTGCCGGTCCCTTGGTCTTGACCAGCGCCTTGGCCGCGGCGCGGCGCACGCTTTCGGAGCGGTGCCTCACGTAGGGCGCGACCTTGGCGCTCGACGAGCTCTGCTTCAACGCGCCCGCGGCTTCGAGGGCCTTCGCGGTCAGCTCGGTGCTCGATCCCTTGGCGAGCAGCGCCTCGACCGCGGGCGCGGCGGCGGCTGCCGATTCGCCCGCCGCGATCAGCTCCGCGAGGGCCGCAGCGATGCGCGACGAATCGCCGCTCGCCAGGTCGGCCGCGACTTTCTTGGTGTCGACTTTGCCTTTGGCCTCGGTCTTGCCCTTGGCTTTGGCCTCGGTCTTGCCCTTGGTTTGTGCAGCTGCGGGCAGCGGCATCGACGCTGCGATGGCCGCCGAGAGCAGCACTCCAAACAATAAAGTAGGCCTGAGCATTTGCGATCCCTCTCCCCCTCTAGCTCGGCCGATGTACCCTGCGACGCCCTGGCCGGCAAGTGCCCGCATGACCGACTTCGACGCGCTCCCCGACATCCGGCTCGAGTTGGCCGAAGACCTGTCCCCACCGGACGACGGCGGGTTCTTGCGCCTGGTGCGCCGCCGTTTTCGCGCTCGCTATCCGGACGGGACATTGAGCGAGCCCTTCGTCTACGACGCCGTCGACCGCCGCGCCATCGACGCGGTGGTGATCGCGGCCCACTTCGTCAGCCGCAGCGAGCGCTGCGTCTTCTTGCGCAGCGCGGTGCGTCCGCCGCTGCTGCTGCGTGACGCGAGCCGCTCGCCCGTTCCCGAGCTCGATCGCGGGGTGGGCCTGTGGGAGCTGCCTGCGGGCCTGGTCGAGGTCGACGAACAGACCCCCGAGGGGCTGCGTGCCTGCGCATCCCGCGAGCTTGCCGAAGAGCTCGGCTTCGATCAGCCCCCGGATCTCTTGCGCTCGCTCGGTCCGAGCACCTACCCAGCGCCGGGCATCATCGGAGAGCGTCACTTCTACTTCGAGGTCGAGGTCGACCCCAAGACGCGAGCTGAGCCCTCGCACGACGGCTCACCCCTCGAGCACGGCGGACTGGTGCGAGGCGTGCGCCTGACAGACGCGCTCGCGCTCTGCGCCGGCGGCGTGATCGAAGACGCCAAGACCGAGCTGGCACTGCGACGATTGGCGGATCGCTTCGCATGAATGGGCGCCGCGTCATCGTCGTAGTGAAGCGGTCGAGCTACTCGCGCTTCGTCGAAGACGAGGGCGACCCGCGGGCAAAGCAGCTGATCCGAAAGAAGGACCCGAGCGTGGCTCGCTGGCGAGAGTCCCACCGCGAGCACAACCAGACCGTGGAAGCGGTGATCGACTCGCTCGAGCGCCTCGGTGCTCGCAGCCTCGTCGTTCGCCGCTCGCACGCGGCCTTCGACGCCGCCGACGCCGCCCTGGTGGTCGCGGTGGGCGGTGACGGCACGCTACTCGCGGCCTCCCACAATGTAGGGAACACGCCCATCCTTGGGGTCAACAGCGCACCCGCGTTCAGCGTTGGCTTCTTCTGCGGGGCCCAACGCAAGAACCTCCATCGCAGC
Organism: uncultured delta proteobacterium; assembly: GCA_963716725.1. Lineage (GTDB taxonomy): Bacteria > Myxococcota_A > Polyangia > Polyangiales > Polyangiaceae > JADJKB01. The sequence goes on along the minus strand of CAVQUB010000026.1, from coordinate 9,050 downwards.
CTGGGCGATGCGCTCGAGGGACGCATCGACTCTCTCACGCTGTCGCGCATGAGCGTGGCACTGAACGGACGCGAGCGTTCACGACGCGTGCTCAATGAAGCGCTCTACTGTCACCAGTCGCCCGCCGCGACCTCGCGCTACCTGCTGAGCCACGGCAAGGTCACGGAACCGCATAAATCCAGCGGTTTTTGGCTGGGTCCGGCGGCAGGTTCGACAGCGGCGCAGCGCTCCGCGGGCGGCCGAGTCTTGCCGCTGCTCTCGAAGAAGCTCCAGGTCGTGGTGCGCGAACCCTACGCTCCCACGGGCACTCGCTATCGCTTGTTGCGCTTCACCGTGGGGCCGGACGAGCAGCTCGAGGCCAAGAGCATGATGCAGGATGCCTGTATGTTTCTAGACGGGCCGTATCGGCTGATCAACGTCAGCCTCGGCGACGTCGCGACGTTTCGTGTCTCGCCGGAGCCGCTGCGCCTGCTCGGTCTCGGTCGTCAGATCGACGCGCGACGAAGACAGCTCGCGCGATAGCGCCCGCGCGGCTAGAGTACGCCCATGCGACTTGGTCGGCTTGGGCTCGCGGGGATCGCCACGCTGTTGCTCGGATGCGCGACGGCCGAGCCCGTTGGAGACGACGAGGCCGTGGGCGGCGCTCCCGCTGGCGGCGCCACCGGCACGGGTGGCAAGGCCGACAATCCGACCGGCGGCAGCGGCGGCGCGAGCTCGGGAGGCGGCGCGGCGGGCGCTTCAGGTAGCGGAGGCACCGCGAGTGGAGGCACGTCCAGCGGAGGCACCGCGAGCGGAGGCACGTCCAGCGGAGGCACCGCGAGTGGAGGCACGTCCAGCGGAGGCACCGGGGGCTCCTGCGGCTCCGGCAAGAAGATGTGTGGCGGCGTGTGCATCCTCCCGAGCCCTGGGGTGGGCTGTGGATCACAAGACAACGTGTGCACGGTCTGTCCGTCGCCGCCCGCGAATTCGACGAGCGCCTGCAACGGCACGCTCTGCGACTTCACCTGCAACTCGGGCTTCACCAAGTCGGGCAACTCTTGCCTGTCGAGCGGCGGAGGCGGCGCTCCGGGTGGTGGCGGTGGCGGCGGCACGAGCGGCGCCGGCGGCGGGAGCAGCTGCGCCGCGCCCTGCGATCCGAAAGACATGGGGGCGCAGTTCTTGTGCACGTTCTACTGCGCTAGCCAGACCGGCAACCTGGGCCTCTGCGCCCCGGTGCTGAACTGCTGCACCTGCCCGTGATCTGTCAGGTGCGCCTCGGCGCTCGTCGGGCGCTTCTCGTGGCTAGCCATCGGGAGATGGCCAGAACGATCAAAGCGGCGGAGTTCAAGCAGACCTGCCTCGCGCTCATGGGCGACGTGGCCGATGGGGGCGAGACGATCCTGATCACCAAGCGCGGGAAGGTGGTGGCGAAACTTGCTCCGGCCGTCGATGCCCGACCCCAGGCGCTCGGATGCTTGAAGGGTGCGGTCGAGCTCGACGACGCGAATTTCTCCCTTCCCGCATGGACGGTGAGCGCGCGCAAGGGGCGGACCTCCAGTCCATGAAGTCGCTCCGAACCACCGATCCGAGGCGCTGATGGCTGCCCATCTCTCGAGCGGTGGCACGTCGAGCGCTGGCACCGGCCGAGCGGGGCACCGGCGGAGCGGGCGGAACGAGCAACTGCGCAGTTCCGATCCTGAACCGCTGCACCTGCCCGTGACGCCGCAGGCCCTGCGGCTCGGCGCCGCGCTCGCGCAGTGATTTCGCGCATGCGGGCGGGTTGAACGCCGTCGCCGCGATGGCTCGATCCGTGCAGCGGCGCCGCGCGTGACCACGGATCGCGAACCTCTCCGCGCGGTGGATGCCGCGTGGCTGCGCATGGACAGCCCGACCAACGCCATGGTCATCAACTCGCTGTTGGTCTTCCGCGATCCGCCCGGCATCGATGGCATTCGCGCGCTGGTCGAAGATCGCCTGTTGGTGCATCGCCGTTTTCGCCAGCGGGTTGTCGAGCCGAGCCTCGGGCTGCCGCACTGGGAGCTCGATCCACAATTCGACGTGAGCGCGCACCTGCACCACATCGCGCTGCCGGCGCCGGGCGATCAGGCTGCGCTCGAGACCTTGGTCAGCGATCTGGCGAGCACCAGCCTCGACCGCCAGAAACCGCTCTGGCAGCTCTACTTGATCGACGGGGTGGGCAAGGGCGGCGCGCTCCTAGCGCGGCTGCACCACTCGATGGGCGACGGGGTTGCGCTGGTTCGCTTCCTGCTCGGACTGACCGACGAAGGCGCGCTCCTGAGCCCACCGGAGGTTGGAGTCGAAGCGCCACGCCCGTCGGGGCTGGCCGAACGCGCAAAGCTGGCCTCGGCGCAGGCCCTCGCGCTCGGCCGAATGTTGCTCCTGCCGCCGGACTCGAACACCGTGCTCAAAGGCGAACTTGGTACGCAGAAGCGCGTCGCGTGGTCTGAGCCGGCGGGGTTGGATCCGATCAAGTCCGCGTGCCGGCGCCAGGGCGTCAAGCTCAATGACCTGCTGGTCGCAGCCCTCACCGGTGCGCTGGCACGCTTCCTCGAAGAGCACGGCCGCATCGATGGGCTCGAGCTGCGCGCACTGGTCCCGGTCTACGTGCGCGATGCGTCGGCGGGTGACGAGCTCGAGAATCACTTCGGCCTGGTCTACGTGCCGCTGCCCATCGCGGTGCGCGATCGGGGTGAGCGCTTGCGCCAGCTCCACCAGAGCTTCGAAAGCATCAAGGCCCAGCCCGACGCTGTCGTCGCGCTGGGCGTGCTCGGCGCCCTGGGCGTGGCCAGCACCGAGATCGAGCACATTGGAATTCAGCTCTTCACGCGCAAGGCGAGCGTGATGATCACGAACGTGCCCGGTCCGCCCGTCGAGATCCACCTGACCGGCAGCGCGCTCTCCGAGATGCTGGTCTGGGCGCCGGTTTCGGGTCACATCGGCGTCGGCCTCAGTCTCTTGTCTTACGCGGGCCAAGTGCGACTCGGCGTCGCGGCGGACGCGCGGCGCCTGCCTGATCCCCGAGTGCTCGTGCGCTTCTACGAAGAAGAGCTGGCCGCGCTCACTTCGACTGCAGGCTGATCACTCGGTCGCGGCAAACGCGACGTTCGCGCGAGCGTCCAGCAAGACCACCAGCGTCCAGATGCCGATCCCGAGCCCCACCAGGCATCCACAGCCGCCGAGGATGTTCAGGATCCCGGCGGCGATGCCGGCGCCGCGGCCCCAGGGCGCCATCCGGCGCATGCCCGCGCCCGCGGCGACGTTGACGATCCCGGCAGCCAGACAGAACAGGCCAACGATTGCGCTGCCGGCGACGCCGGCCATTCGATCAGCCTCGCTGTCGTGCGGATTGAGGATCCCGAAGCCGCCCAGGGTTCCCACCGTCGCGAAGAGGAGCACGCCGCAGAGCCAGAGCGCGCCGACGACGAGCGTCACGGTGCCGCAGACGCGTACGCCCGAGCGGTACGACTCGAGCTCGACTGCGTGAGCTTCAGCGTGCACGCGTGAACGGCGTGCGGCCGGCGTAGATCTGGCCGTCGCCCAGCTCTTCCGCGATGCGCAGGAGCTGGTTGTACTTCGCGATGCGATCGCTGCGGCTCAGGCTGCCGGTCTTGATCTGGCCCGCGTTGGTCCCCACCGCGAGATCCGCAATGAAGGGATCTTCGGTCTCGCCCGAGCGGTGCGAGATCACCGAGGTGTACCCCGCGCCGGTGGCCAAGCGAATGGTGTCGAGGGTCTCGGTGAGCGAGCCGATTTGGTTCAGCTTGATCAAGATCGAGTTGGCGATCTTCTTGTCGATGCCGCGCGCCAGCCGCTCCTTGTTGGTGACGAACAGGTCGTCGCCCGACCAGCTGAATGCGCCCGCCGAGCTTGTCGGTCAGAAGCTTCCAGCCGTCCCAATCGTCCTCGGCCAGGCCGTCTTCGATGCTGACGATGGGGTACTTCTCGCAGAGCTTCTCGTACACGCCGACGAGCTCCGCCGCGCGTGTGCGGCTTCTTGTCCCAGGTGTACTTGCCGTCGGCGTAGAACTCGCTGGCGGCGGTGTCGAGCGCGAGCCCGACCTGCTCGCCGGGTTTGTAGCCCGCGGCCTCGATGGCGCTGACGATGCGCACGAGGGCGGCCTCGTTGGTCTCGAGCCGCGGCGCAAAGCCGCCCTCGTCACCGACCGCAGTGGTCAAGCCGTCCTTCTTCAGGTTGGCCTTCAGCGCGTGGAACACCTCGGCGCCGCAGCGCAGCGCCTCGACGAAGCTCGGCAGACCGAGCGGCACGATCATGAACTCCTGCGCCTCGAGGCCGTTGTCGGCGTGGGTGCCGCCGTTCAGGATGTTCATCAGCGGCGTCGGCAACACGCGGGCCTGCACGCCGCCGAGGTAGCGCCAGAAGGGCAGCCCCACGACGTCCGCGGCCGCGCGGGCCACGGCCATGCTCACGGCGAGGATAGCGTTCGCGCCAAGCTTGCCCTTGGTGGGCGTGCCGTCGAGATCGAGCATGACCTGATCGATGCCCGGTTGATCGAAGGCCGACAGGCCGATCAGCGCCGGTCCGAGCACGTCGTTGACGTTCTTGACTGCCGTCGTGACGCCCTTGCCAAGGTAGCGTTTCTTGTCGCCGTCGCGCAGCTCGAGGGCTTCGTGCTCGCCCGTCGACGCTCCGCTCGGGACCGCGCCGCGACCAAAGCCGCTGCTGGTGTGGACTTCCGCCTCGACCGTCGGGTTACCACGCGAGTCGAGGATTTCGCGTGCGACAACACTGAGGATTTCCGGCATGGGACGAGCCGGATAGCACGGAGGGTGGAGCGCGGCGAGCCGCGTCGGGCTGGCCTCGCAGACGTCACGCGTCAGGGCGCCGGCTCGGCGAAGGGATCGCGGTAGATCTCGCCGACGTCGAGCGTGCAGTCGATGGACGCGAGGTGCGCGCGCTCACCCCGGTGGACGGTTTCGCAGGTCCAGACGTCTCCGTCGCCGCGCCGCCAGACCTCGAGCTCGGCCTCGCGGTGCGACGCCACCACGATCTCGCGGAGCGCGGGGATGCGCCGGTAGTGCTCGAGCTTCTCGCCGCGATCGTAGTCCTCGGTGCTCGGGCTGGTCACCTCGACCAGGACCACGGGGTTGACCAGGGCGTTCCGATCTTCCGAGTCGCGCTCCTCCCCTCCGCACGCGACCGAGACATCCGGGTAGGTGTCGAGGCCCGTGGCGACCACCCGCACACGGGCGTCCGAGGTGTAGACTCTGCGGCGCTTTTCGCGCAGCTGGGCCACGAGCGCGCCAGCGACGTTGGCGGCCAGAGCCGAGTGCTCCAGCGTGCCGCCCGCCATCGCGTAGATCTGCCCGTGCAAGAACTCGTGCTTGACGTTGCTGTACTCCTCGAGGCTCACGTACTCCTCGATGGTGTAGACGCGGTGCTTGGCGGGGGTCGCCATCACGCCCGATTCTGTCGCGCGGGCGCGGCCTTGTCCACGCGAGCCGCCGTGAGGCCAGCCCGACGCGACCCGCCCCGACCTACTTGATCACGTCGTCCACGCGGATTTCGACGTCCGGGAACCTCCACAGCCGAATCGCCTCGCCTGGAACGCGCCGAGCTCGACCAGTTTGTCGTACTCCTCCCGCCGCAGTGGGCGGAGACGTTGCTCTGCCATGCTTTCCACTTCGGACACCTCCCGCAAGCTACCATGGCGCCCGATCTTCGTTCGCGGCACGGGCCGGGTTGTGTGGCTTCGGCGCCAAAGCCGGAGGCCACGGCGGGCGGAGCGCGGAGCGAGATCAGTTGAGCGTGACGCTCAGCTTGTAGGCAAATGTTGCCGGGTTGGCGCCGGGTGCGGCCTTGACCATGACGTAATAGGTGCCCGCGGCGAGGCCCGACTTGCTGACGGAGGAGCACTTGCCCTCGCCCGAGTCGTTGTCGATCGCCAACAGTGTGTCGTCAGACGCCCAGAGCTCGATGTAGCTGTCGACCATGTCGAGCTCGCAGGCTTGATCACCGAAGTCCTGCACGCTGGCGCTGATGCTCCCCGTCTTCGTCAGGACGACTTTGACCACATCCTGATCGCTCGCGGTGCCGATGCTCGCCACCCAAGGGCTCGCCCAGGTGTTGGCTTGCGCCGCGGTATCGTTGGGCTCCGACCCCTTCGCCTCGACCGTGCACGAGGCGCTGCAGCCGTCCCCGCTGCTCTTGTTTCCGTCGTCGCAGGCCTCGGTCCCATCACGGTGACCGTCGCCGCAGTCGATGGGACGGCTCTCCGCCGTGAGCCCGAACGCGCCCGATGCGCCGCTCGCGCCGTCGACGACGAGCCAGAGCTTGGTGCCGGCAGTAACCGGCAGTTTCAGGCTCTTTCCCGCCGAGCAGCCCAGCTCGGTGCCCGCGCACGAGCCCGAGCGGACCGAAAGCGTGAGGGGAGTGAATCCGCCGAGGATGGCTTCGAATACGCCGGTCTTCGTCGCAGTGAACTCGTAGGCCAAGTCGGGCCCGCTGGGCGTTCCGCTGCACGAATTCTTCTGGCTGTCGGGATGGTTGACGGTCGTGCCCTGCGTCGCCGTGGGATCCGCGAGCACCGTCGGCTTCGCGCAGGCCGAAGCGCAGGCCGCGGCGCACTCCGAGTCTGCGCAGTCCGTGTCGCCGTCGCCATCGTTGTCGAAGCCGTCCGTGCAGATCTCCGGACCCGTGGGACCGCCACCGGAGCCGCCGGTGCCGCCACCGCCGGAGCCGCCCGTTCCGCCGCCGCCACTCCCGCCGCCACCGGAAGCGCCGCCGCTTCCGGAAGCGCCGCCGCCACCGGAAGCGCCGCCGCTGCCGGAAGCGCCGCCGTCACCGGATGCGCCGCCACCACCGGGCGCGCCGCCCGTCGAGGCGCCACCGGTAGCGCCGGTCCCGGAGAACGGTTTCTTCTTGCCATCGTCGTCGCCGCACGCGACCACGGACGCGGCGACCGCGAGCCCAAACAGCAGAGTGAGGTGCTTCATTCGGATGGAGGGCAAGAGTAAGTGACATCGAAGCCGTTGACCACGGGCACCCCTCCGCCGCCGGGGGTCAGAGTGACTTCCAACTCGAGCCAGGCGCGCTTGTGGTCGGGGAAGCCCAGGGCCGCGAAGACATCGACCGGGCACGGATTGGGGCCAGCGAGCGGGCAGTTGGGCGGTGTCGGGGGCGAGGTGGCGAGCGCGTGCCAGGGCGCGCTTGGCAGCGAAGCCTGGGTGTCCGCCGTGCGGGCGCGGAAGGCAACCGTCGATGTGTTCGGCGTCGCAGCGGAGTACGCGAGGAAGTTCCAGACCGGCTTCGAGCCGGGCGCGCACTGGGACTGGTAGGGCACGAGCACCGTCTGCGGGCCCGCGCCCTTGGGACAGCCGAGGACGATATCGATCTTGGAACCCGCGTCGCCCGTCGCCGTGGTGCAACTCTTGGGGCAGAGCAAGATCTTCGTCGGGGTCGCATTGTTGTCGTAGTACCAGCCGTCGTTGACGTTGCCATTGCAGGCTGCGAGATCCGTGCGCTGCGTGCGATTCACGGACGGGCCAGAACTCGGCGTGTACTTCACGATCACGTCGAAGGGGTCGAACAGGTTCAGCGCCGGGAGGGCGGAGCTGCACGTGATGCCGACGCCGGTGATGGCCGCGAGCGCGGCTATCAGATCCGCCGCCATGGTGGCGTTGCTGACGCTGATGCTGGTGTTGGTCCCGCCCCCTTGAGCGATCGGATTCAGGTAGCTCGTGGTCGAGCCAGGCATGCCGATGACGTAGGTCTTCACGCCCTTGGTCGCCAGGGCGTTGTCGTCCCGAGCCGTACTCCGCCGTGGTTGGTAGAGCGTGGCGTCGGGAGCGTCCGGTGATGACACAGGCCCCGTCGTCGGTGAAGGTGATCCAGTCGCCGTGCCGCCAGACACCAGGGAAGTGGTCGAAGTAGGCGGACCGGTAGCGGCTCCCGTCATCGTCGCCCCAGAACCCCACCGGCATGGACGGCATGGGCCGGGTGATCACCAACTCGCCGGTGGTGCCCAGCGGGCACGCCTCACCGGTCGGGCCGAAGGCCTCGACGGCGCAACCGAGCAGCGAGCAGCTGATCTCGCCGGCCCGCAACTGCACCAGCGGCGACGTGCCGACGAACGCAGTGCAGACATCGGTACCGCCGCTCATCGACGAGACGGGTACCCCGACGGCCTGATCGACCCAACGAAACCCCTCGCGAGGAAGTGGGGCGCCGGTCGAACCGACCCAGCGGAGCGCGCCCCTGCCCCGGCTCGTAGGCGCTGGCCGCACGACACGCCATCAGGAACGGAGCCGATGCGCCGAAGACCGTCGTCCCCGTCGGCGTGATCTTCCCACAGGGTGCGAGAGGTCGGGCGAAGCGGGGTCGCCGTCGAAGCACACGATCGTCGCACCGGTGAGGAGCCCGGAGACGAGGTAGTTCCACATCATCCATCCGGTCGTCGAGAACCAGAAGAAGGTGTCGTCGGGCGTCAGGTCCTGATGGAGCGTGAGGACCTTGAGGTGCTCGACCGTGATGCCGCCATGACCGTGGACGATGGGCTTGGGCAGACCGGTCGTCCCCGAGCTGTACAGCACGTAGAGCGGGTGGTCGAACGCAACGGCCGTGAACTCGAGCGGGGCGGACTCGCCGCTCATCAGCGCACCCCAGCTCACCGTGGTGTCGAGGTCGAGCACGTCGTCGAGGTAGGCGATCGAGACGACCGACTCGAGCGAGGGCAACGCGGCCAACTGATCTGGGCCACATCGTCTCGCCGGTCGACGTCCTTCGCGTCGTAGCGATAGCCGTCGACGGCCAACAGGACCTTGGGCTCGATCTGGCTGAGCCGGTCGACGACGGCACGAACCCCGAACTCGGGTGCACAGCTCGACCACACGGCGCCGAGCGACGCGGTGGCGAGGAATGCGATCAGCGTCTCGGCGATGTTGGGCGCGAACGCCGCGACCCGGTCGCCGGGCAGGACGCCGAGCCGGACAAGGCCGCCTCGGCAGCGAGCGACGGCGGAGCGGAGCTCGGACCAAGTCAGTTCCGAGGCATCTCGAGTCTGTCCGCGGAGCAGGACCGTGATCTGTCGTTG
>CAVQUB010000025.1:0-12757 GCA_963716725.1 uncultured delta proteobacterium | reverse complement strand
CACCGGAACCGCATCCGACGAGCTTCACGCCCCCCTGGCCCCCGCCAAGGGCGGGGAGCCCCGGATTGCCGTCCTGTGGCGTAGGCGCGCTCCCTGCTGCGCCTCCGATGCTCTGATCTCCCGCCGGACAGACGCATTGTTTCACTGCTCCCCCTGCGAACCCGGACGCGATGTTTCCATTCAAGCCGCCCTGCGCCGGGTAACTGAATGGCGCGAGCACTCCGCTCGCTCCCGCCTGACCCTTGCCCGACGCGAGCTTCACTCGGTGCAACTTCACGTCCGCGCTCGTCGCGATCGTCGCCGCCACGCTGCTCTCGCCCGCCGCCGTACCGTCCGCGGACGTGAACTCCATGTCCTCGATCAGCACCGTCGCGGTCACGCCCTTGATCTCCAGCGCCGTTCCCCCCGCCGTCGGTTTCACCACTGCGCGCTTGCCAGTCTCGTAGCTCCAGTCCGTGCACGAGAAGCCACCGAACAGCTTCACTCCGGCCGTGACTTTGACCAGCTCGTCATACGTGGCGTCGCACACCAGAATCAGCTTCCCGCCCGCCGCGCCGAGCGCCTCGGTGATCGTCTTGAACGGGCTGGCCTTGGTCCCCGTGCCCGTCGTCGCGACCGTGCCGTTCACGAACACCGCGTGTTGGTCGTCCACCAAGCACGCCTCTTCGCTCGGCAGCTTGCTCGTGTCGCACTGCCCGCCGTCGGTTCCCGCGGTGCCGCCAGTCCCCGACACTCCGCCGGTGCCTCCCGCGCCACCTGTTCCGCCCGCCCCGGACGTCCCGCCCGCTCCGCCGACTCCGCCGGTTCCGGCAGTCCCGCCGCTCCCGGCAGTTCCGCTGGTGCCGCAGGAGCTCGTTCCCTCGCATGAGTCGTCGGTCCCGCAGCCGGCCGCGAAGGTGCAGCAGACGCCCAGCAGAATCGAAAGGGTTGCCGTCGAAGTGAAGCGCATCGTGTTCTCCCTACCTGCCTCGAATCAGAATTGGCCTCGAACAGCCATGCCGCTCGCGCCAACCAGGATGGGCGCGACTCGAATGCCGGGCTCACGCCCAGAACGGCTTTTGGTGTCGGGCCAGGCCAGCCAAATCGCTGTCGTCGCCGCCCCGAACACTCCAGCTCCGACGAAGCCAACGCTGGCGATGGTCGCGTTCCGGTTGGCCCGGTCGCGCGTGTCCGTCAGGCGTGAGCACTCGCCGGCGTTGGCTCCATTCGAGCAGCCGTTGCTGCCGAGCTTGGCGCTCAGATCATCGGCATCACCGGATGCGGAGCGAGAATCCAGGCCGAAGCCGATGCCGACGCCGAGCGACACGATCGTTAGCCCAGCCCCGGTCAAGAGCATGACCGTCTTCGTGCTCGAGCTCCCGTCGGTGGTCGTGTCGTGATCCGAGGGAGGATCGCCGCCCGGCTTGCTTGACCGAGCGCTGGGTGCAGGCGCCGCGGCGGAGCCTGCAGCCCGCTTGGTGAGCTCCAGGCGGAGTGTTGCCGCAGCGCCCGCCTTGGCTTCGACTTCGCTCTTCGCGGCTTCGTACCCGTCGAGGCTCGCCTCCACCACGTGATTGCCCGGGTCGAGGAAGACTTCGGCGTCGAGGGGCGCACGGCCCACCGGTGCGGCATCGACAGCTATCTCGCTGCCCGCCACAGTCGCCGTCACAGTTAATGCGAACACCTTCGCACGAGCGCTCCTCGCGGCGTCTTCAATCCGCTGCCGCGCGTCCGCGGTCGGCTCGAGGTTCGGGAAGTTCCGCAATGCGAAGTCCAAGTGCTCGGCGGCATCACGGTACTTTCCAAGCTTCAGCTCGCTCTGCCCGAGCAGAGCAGCTGTGTCGAAGCTTTTCTTCAGTGCCCAGGACTTCGCGAGAAATTCCTGTGCGCGCGGCCAGTCCTTCTTCTGCACCGCCTCGCGGCCTTGTCGAAACAAGTCCTCTGGTGTGGCCTCTGCGCGCGCCGGCGTCGCGCCCGACAGGGCAAACAAGATCGCGAGCAGAGACAAGAGAGAGCGGAACGACATGACGGTGGCTCAGAGGAAAGGTCGATCGGGGTCAGGCGGCGCTGGCGGCTTCGCGCTCGGTGCCGGTCCTGACGATGGCGTGGAAGGTGACGGTCCGGTGCCTGCCGGTTTCCGTTTCTCGCTCGACGGCGGTGAGGTGGGCGGCGGTTCCTGCGCAACCGGAGACGATGACGACGATTCGATCGTGGTCGCGACAGCGGGCGCCGGTCGAACGGGTTGCGCGCCGGGATGGGGACTTCGTGGCACCTCGGCAGCGGTCGGCTGCGGCGCTGTGCCGTCGGCTTGTTTCCGAGATCCCGCGAACACTACGAGGGCGAGGACGATCGCGAATCCTCCGAGCACGATCCCGACTTTGCCGAGGTTCGCGCGCGATCGCGGCTGGGCCGCGGTCCGCTCGACAGGCTCGTCGCCGCGTCTTTCGGCAGGCTCGGCAGAGTCGGCCTGGATCTCCGACGCCGGCTCGAGCCATCCCGGCGCGTCGGCCCCCGGAACCACGACCGGCGCTGGCCCTGCGCTGGGCGGTGCCTGCTCCGCTCCGGGCGCACCCACGTTGAGCCCGCGCAACGTCGGCTCGCGGCGCACCAAGTCCGGGATGGTGTCCTTCTTCTCGACCGGGCTGCGGAGCTTGCGCTGGGTCGGCGCCCTTCGTGGATCCACCTCGGAGTCCACAGCGACTGTCTGCATTTCGAAAGTGTTGTGGTTGGTCCGGCTCGGAAGCTCCCGAGGACCTTCATACGCCGCCGCCTGATTCGGCAAATCGATTGGGGTGGCATCCACGGGGACCTCCCGCGCGTCCCCGCCTGCCACCGGCACGGGTGCCCGCGGCGGCAGCGCTTCGCCCCGCTTCAGCCGCTCGATGTCTTCGGCCGCGAGGTCGTTGAAGGCCCCCGGCTCGAACTCCACGGTCTCCAGGTGCGTCGGGCCGCCTTTTCCCGGTTCGGCTGGCTTGGAGGCTCGTTCGCTCATCGCCCGTTCCCCGGCGTTCTCCCGAACGGAGGAGTACCGCGACCGAGGCTCCAAGCCAAGGAATGGGAGCCGGGCCTCGATTGGGCGGCAGGCCGGGGCAGCGTTCGATTCGATGGCGCCCCCTCGGCTCGCGCGCGGCGCGGGTTGCTCGATTTCTTAGGTAGACTCGGCCTCCCGGCTGATGACCGCACTTCACGAGAACCCTTTCGTGGGCACCCCGTACCGGGCGACCCGGCGCCTCGGCGCCGGTGGGATGGGCGAGGTCTTCGAGGTCGAGCACGAGATCGTCGGCAAGCTGATGGTCGCAAAGGTCTTGCGGGCGGAGTTATCGAAGGACGCAGGAACCGTCGACCGGATGCGCGTGGAGGCCCAAGCCCTGGCGCGGCTCGAGCACCCGAACATCGTCAGCGTCAGCGACTTCCGGACCACCACCGACGGCCGCCCGTTCTTCGTCATGGAGCTGCTCCAGGGCTGCACTGTGGGGCAGGAGCTCCGGAAAGCCGGCCCGTTCAGCGTCGAGAAGTCGATCGGGATCATGCGCCAAGTCTTGAACGCGCTGTCGGCCGCTCACGGTCTCGGGCTCGTGCATCGCGACATCAAGCTCGACAACGTCTTCTTGCACCGCACCCCGAGCGGCGAGCGCGTGGTGAAGGTGCTCGACTTCGGTGTCGCCAAGGTGCTCGGAGGCCACGGGGGCAGGGGACCTGCGCCGCCCTCACTTCCCACTGCGGAGGGCGTGATCGTCGGCACGCCGCGCTACGTCAGTCCCGAACAGGTGCGCGGCAAAGACGTCGATCAGCGCGCGGACATCTACGGCGCAGGGCTGATGCTCTACATGTTGATCGCCGGGCGCGGCCCGTTCGACGACGTGAACGGACGCAAGGATCTGTTCCTGGCTCATCTCACGGACGACCCCGAACCGCCGTCCAAGTTCTCGGAACAGCCGGTGCCTCACGAAGTCGATGCGGCGATCCTGCGGGCACTTCAGAAGTCACCCGACGACCGCTTTCAGACGGCGCAGGCCTTCGAAGTGGCCCTGGCGTCGATCGCCTCGAGGCGAAGTGCTCCGGTGGGCTGGCTCGAGACCGAGCCGAGCCCAGCGCCGCCGCCGACCAGGTCATTGCCCAGTGCGACGATTCGAACCGGAGCACCGGTTTTTGAGGACACGGTCCAGGACCGGCCGGGCGCCCGTCGCGCGGTCCCCACGGAGGTATTGGAGGCGCGCGAGCCCTCGGTTGCGCCCGAGATTTCGACGCGCACGGCGCCTGGTCTAGCACCCGTTGCGGAATCTCGGCTCGATTCGCCGGCGGCCCCGAGCCCGGCGGCCCTGCCGACCGTCACCTACGTCGTGGCAATCTCCGCAGCTGTCGCGACCTCGTTCGCAGGCCTGTGGGTGGTTCAGGCGCCTTCGATGGTCGCGATTCTCGGAGTCATCTGCGCGAGCGCGGTGGCGGCAGCCCTCGCTGCGACGATCGCAGGAAGATTCTCGCGATGATTGTCGCGCGGGACGACAGGAGTATGCTCGCTCGGCACCTGGGACGTGGGCGTGATGGTGGACGCGAGCGGCTTCTCCGACCGGGGTGACGACCCATTCAAGCCCGGGGAGGTCGTCGAGGGCCGGTACCGCGTGATCCGGCGCCTCAGCGCGGGCGGAGTCGGCGCGGTCTACGAGGTCGAGCACGCCTTCACGGGTCTGCACGTTGCGCTCAAGGCTCTGCACAACCAGCGCGGAGACAACCCGGAGCGAATGCGGGCAGAAGCCCGCACGCTCGCCGAGATGCGACACCCCAACATCGTGCAGATCACGGACGGCGGGGTCACCGATCGCACGGTTTGGTTCACGATGGAGCTGCTCGCAGGGCGGACCTTGCGTGAGGAGATCCTTCGCGCCGGCCCGCTGAGCATCGCGCGTTCCCTGCGCTTCGGAATGCAGATCTCCGAGGGAGTCGCGGTCTCCCACGCCGCGGGTGTGATTCATCGGGATTTGAAACCCGAGAACATCTTCGTGGTTGCCGAGGGAGACGGCATCAAGATCCTCGACTTCGGCACCAGCAAGATCACGAGCAAGCAGCGCCGCTCGGCGATGCTCAAGACGACCGATCGTTTCAGGCTCATCGGCACGCAGGCGTACATGCCCCCCGAGCGCTTGCGTGCTGGTCTCGCCGACGCGCGCGCCGACGTCTATGCCGTCGGCCACATGCTCTACGAGATGATCGCCGGGCGGCACTGCTGGAGCGAAGGTCCGGGGCCGCTCGACTTGCCGCCGCCGCAGGAGCTCGGCCTTCGCCAGATCTACACCATCCCGCGCCCGCTTCGAGAGCACGCGCCCGACGTGCCCGATTGGATCGAGCACCTCGTGCTCAAGGCTCTCGCGAAGGATCCCGATCATCGCCAGCAATCCATGCAGGAGATGGCGAGTGCGCTGCGCGCCGCGCTCGAGCGTTACTCGCGAGAGCACCCGGTCGAGGCACCGCGCGCCGCCCGCCCAGCTCCCGAAAACGCGGGGCTGCCGACCGAACCCGTCGTGCCGATGCGGTCCACGGAGGCGACCACCCGCGAGCAACCACTTTGGGCCGCGTCCGGGCCACCGATGCAGGGCGCCGAAGACCGCGCTCGCATCGACGCGCTGCTCGTGTGCGGCGCGGCACGATTCGCGGCGGGATCGATGGAGCCCGGCGAGCTCGAGATGGGCTTGAAGGCGGTCGCGGCGGCCGAGCTCGTGGACCCAGGGCGGCGAGGAATGCTTCGGGTCATCGCCCACGCTTCTGCCGAGGCCAACCCAAAGTGGCGAGAGTCCGTGCGCCACGTGATCTGTTGGATTGGGCGGTCGGAGGGTGTCGAACAAGAACAGGCGCTCCAGCAGTTGGTGCGCTCGCTCGAGAAACGTGGATGGAAACCAGCCGGGGATCGGATCGAGCCGCTGCCGCACGCCGAGCTCGCGCTCGGTGCCGCGATGCTGCTCGACCCCGAGCGTCGCCTCGACTCCGCCGAAAATGCGCTCGTCCGGCTGCGAGACCTCGGCGACGACGTGCAGAGCCTCGCGGTGTCCGTCATGGTCGCGTTCGCGCAAACAACGGCGGCATTGCATCCGGCACCGCGTGGCGCGCTTCTGGCGCTCTTGCTCGGCGGATCCGAGGACTCGGAGCTCGCGCACTCGGAACTGGCCCAGTTCGTCCTGAACGCTGCCGCGGCGAGCGATCGGGCGCCGGTGCCGGTGCCGGTGCCGGTGCCGGTTCGCGCCGAGCCGGAAGTCGTGCGGCCAGCGGCGACACCGACGCCCTCTGGCGTGGCTACTCCGCGCCCAGCAGTAGCGCAGGCTCGCACGGCGGTGCAGTCGCGACCCTCGGCGAAGTTGGGCTGGGTGATCGGCGTGAGCGTGCTGGCGTCGAGCGTGGTCCTGGCGGGGGGCTTCGCGCTGCGGTCGCGCACGCGGGCTGCTGCGGCGCCGGTGGTTTCCGTTGCGGAGGTCACCCGTGCGGCGGTGCCCGAACCGGCCGCGTCGAGCGCAGCGCCGGCGGTGAGTGCGGCCGCTCCGGCTCCAGACGACTCGGCGGCGCCGCCGGCTGCGGTGAAGGCCACGGCTTCGCCCGCGCGCGCATTGAGCAGCCCGACCTCGGAGCGAAAGTCCGCTCGGCCCGCAGCTTCAGCGACCCGTTTGCCGGCTTCAGGGCTCTGAACCTTGGCGTTTTGGCGGCTCGCCAGGTCGAAGCCGCTCTCCGAGTTCACGACCAAAATGCCGTCGGAGCGCAACCGCCAGAAGGGATACTCAAGGTGCGGGGAGCCCGCTCTGCCGAAGTCCGCGAACGGAAGGCGGAGCTTCTGCTCGATCTCCGCGAAACCCATTCGTCCCGGGTCACCGCGCTGAATTCTCGCCAGTGTCAGGAGAACCAGGAGTGGCTTGTGGGGTGAGCGTCCCTTTGTCTTCTCGGTGTGGCAGCGGATCCTGTCGAACGCTTCGAGGATGGCATCGTCGTCGGCCATGGGCCCAAGCCTACGTTACTTGGCGAGCATAGGTCGCGGCGTGTGCGCTGTCGGGCACGGTTCGGTTCACGGTAGCGCCCCGGGAGGAGCAGCGATCGGAGGTCCAGGCAACGGAGCCGCCGGAGCGGCATTCCGTGCGCAGCCCTGTCGCAGCAACCAGTCCAGCCGTGTGTAGTGGTCGTGTTGGGCGGAGAGGAGGAGCGGACTGGCACGGCCGGCGTGCCGCGTCGGTCGGCCCTAGCGTGTCCATGGTTTGGGGTCCCACAGCCGCTCTTCGGCAACGCGCTCGATCGCACCACGGTAACCGGGAAACACAGTCGCGGCGCTGGTGCCCTCCCATGCCAGAAGGCGCATCAATCGCCGCGTCTCGGAAGCGGGGAGCGAGAGCTTCTTGAGCGGGTGCGGCTTCGCACGCGAGTCCCCGAGCTTCTCGTTGATGATGACATCCAGGGAACTCGGTTGACCGCGGTAGACCGTGAAAGCGCCCGTCTGGGCGTGGACGTTCGGGTTGCTCACGTAGGGCACCGTCACGACAGTCAGCGCTGGTGGCCGGTCACTGGCGGGCCACTTCGCTCTGATGAACTCCAAGTCGAGCGCCCAAACTGAGACGCTGGGCGCCGCGGTGCGCGCATGCGACAGCTCGAGGGATAGTTCTGCCTGCGCCCGGTCGCGTGCCGCGAAGTACGCCGCTATGCGTGCGCTCCGACACCAGTCGAGCAGTCTTGTCGGGGCACCGTAGTGCTGGAGAATCGCAAGCGCAGGCAGCAAGTCGATCGGTGGCCAGTCGTCACGAAACAATTGGGCTTGTGTGTGCGCATGCCGCAGTGCCTGCGAGTCGCCGGGAATCTCGAGCCCCGCGAAGTCGATTCGAATGACCGACCTCGACCCAGAGCTCGAGCTCCGCACGGGAATGGTCGCCGCGGCTGGCATGTAGGCGGAATTGAGGGAACAGGTCCCACGGCTTCAAGTCTTCCCTGTGCGCCGACGGAATTAGCTTCCAAGCCGAGTCGGCGTGTCCCCGGAATAGCCACCTGCGCGGGTTTGGCGACCAAGGCTCGGCGGCCGGGTTCAGCGCACTCAAGAACCCCTCAGCAGTCTCGAATTCGGCGTCTTGGTAGCCGTTCTCGGGATCCGCGTCGAACCAGTGTTCGCTCATCCTGGTGTCCTTTCGGTTGCGGGTGGTGAAGGGTCAAATGGACCTGTCCAACGCACGCGGCGGACTCGAAACGAAGTGAACCAGAATCACTCGCCCGGGCTGCCGGTGCACTCGATGACGGCTTCTGTCTTTGTCGTGGTGTTGCGCGGCGCCTGCCCGCCGTTGATGTTCGCGCCCATTGCTCCAAAGCCGTTGGCGATCCGGTCGCCTGCGGTCGGAGCGGTGTGTGTGCCGCTGTCGACCACTCGATACCCGGACGCGCACAACCGGCCAGCCTCTTCGTAGCAGTCGGCGGGGTCAGCGCACTCAACGACATAACCGCGGCTCCCACCCGGGGTGTTAATTTCCCGGCTGCTGGCGCCGCCACATGCTGCCAGAAATCCGGCCATCAGAACGATCGCCGGGGTGCCTGGTGCCTTCAGGGCTTCCAGGTGGTCGTGCACCGCCGCTCGAGGCTCCGTCAGCACGAACAGCTCGGGCTTGTGGTGCCGTCGCAGCACTGCACCCGACCGCCTGAGCACCCGCACTGCCCCTGGTGCCAGGAGCAGCAGCCACGGCCCTGGAGTGTGTGCGGCTCGGCCGCATTCGCCGGCGCGAAGGAGCCACCCAGCCGATGCGGCAAGCGCCGCCATCAGGATCTGCCTCACCATGTCCACCTCCTTCGACTGCGAGCGTACCGCGTTTCGTTTGAGACTGTTGCTGCGGTTAGACCGGACTGCGCATTTGGAACCCGCAATTCCTGCGGAGCGCTCGACACTTCGTACGGTTCGACTCATCATCGACTTCGTCGCAGGACGCGGCATCGGCGCGCGGGCGTCAGCGTGAAGTTCCAGGAGCCGGAGGCAAACGGACGGCGCACTCTGGGATTCCTCGACGTAAATCCGATCTCAGTCGCGAGAGTCGAGTCGGTGCAGAATGGCCTCGCGGTGATCGGGAGCGGCGTCGCAACGCACACCCTGGATGTGAGAAACGGGACCTTCGAGCGTCGCGACCCGTCGGGAAGTGGTTGGGCTCGGTGCGGGAACCAGTAGAACGTGCGCAGTACGAGCAGACACGGATGACCTGCGCGATGTGCGAGCCGGCCCTGACGTGGACCGAGCTAGGCCGAAGCGCTCGACCGTCGGACGGCGTGAGCGACTTCGCCAACCCGGGCGGCCCTCAGGTGTTGCCGCCCCCGGCTGGCCGGGTCACTTCCGAATCCCGCGCCTCCAGTTCCGCCACCAACTTCGCGCGGTCTGCAGGCGAGATCTCCGGGAGCGGCAGCCGCTCCCAGGGGCCATCGGGGTCTTCGGTCTGAACGGTGCGCCGACTGCCCAGCCGGTAGCCGCCGTGTGAAGGTGGTGCAACTGCCCGGGCCCGGCCAGCGCCGCACGGCCTGGGCGGCCACGTTGCGAGGAGGCAGGCTCCCGCGTCGGACACCTCATCCGGGTTCGCCGGGGCGGCCAAGAGGCCTTCGTCGGGTGCAAGAAGGTCGGTGTCTCTCTCTCGTGCGGGGGCGGCGACCTTCTGGGCTGCGGCCCCGTCGGCTCTGCCCTCCTTGTACCCAACGCGATTGCCGTACCAACACGCCCCGACCATCAGTGCACCGCATGCCAACCCAGTCAGAAACCTTGCCATGCCGGGTGTGACTCCGCGCATGCTCGGGGGTTCCCAGATTTCTCGGGCCAGCGGGAAGTTCTTCGTCGAGCAGGTCGTAACAGGCGAACCATGCCGACGGGCACCAGCGGTGTCACAGCCCTGGGTCGCTCGGTCGGCGTTTGCTTGAGCAACGCTGTGCCGTCGTAATAGAGCCGCCGAGGGTCACTTGCCGCGCGCGCCTGTGGGCCGGTTGCCGGAGTCCACCACCCGCCACTTCGGCCGCTCGTGCTCGAGCCAGTAGCGGAGGAGCATCTCGATCATCGGCGTGAGCTCCATCCGCTCGGCGCGCGCGACCTTGCGGAGCGCGTCGGCCACGTCGTCGTCGATGTACAATCGACTCTTCGGCGCGGGCTGCTCTTCGATCTCGACGTCGATGCGCAGGCGACGCTTTTTTGTAGCCATGCCAGTACAGTAGCTACTTGACTAGCCATCATAGCAACCACTATACTGGCGGTCAGTATTGGGGAGGTTTCGCGTGGACTACGTCATCGCCACACCGGCGCCGCTCTTCTGGTGCGCGGAAGATCCCGCGTCGCCGTTCCTGACTCGGCTCGAGGCGGCCGGCTACCTGCGCGTCAGCGTGCGGACGTTCGACGCGCACGTGCGTGCGGGCGTGCCCGAGCATCGCGTCGGTCGGAAACCGCTTTTCAAGAGGGAGGACCTGGCAAAATGGCTCGACCGACAGAAGGCTGGAAACTGCGCAAGCGTGGCGGACGCTACTTCGTCCGCTTCACCGTCGCGGGCGAGCGCGTGGAGCTCGCCACGGGCGCAAGAGATTCTGAAGAAGCTGCAAGGCGCGCGGCCAAGCTCTACTCCGAGCACCAGCTTTCCGCACCGGCGCGCCGGCTGAAGGTCCTCGGCCCCGAGCTCGCGCTCGTCGAGATCGCCGCGACCTGGATCGCGGACATCGAGGGCGAGCTCGACGCCGCGACCCTCGACACGTTCGTGATCTACGCCCGCCACTTTCAGGCCTTCTTCGGCTCGATGTCGGGGATCACCGACGCGGCGTGCGCCCAGTACATCCGCGAGCGCCTTCGGAAGGTGAAGCGCCAGACGGTCCGCAAGGAGCTGAGCGCGCTGCGGCGGTTCGTGCGCTGGTGCGTCCAGCAGGGCGTGCTCTCGCGCGAGCCGCAGGTTCCGAGCCCGCCCCCGCGAGCGACCGGCACGGCGTACTCGAAGCGCCGGCGTGTGAAGGCGACGGTGATCACCCCCGACGAGGCGCTGGCCATCATCGAGGCGCTGCCCGAGTCGTCGAAGAAGCCGGGGGGCAAGCCGTTCCCGGTGCGCGCTCGGATGCGGTTCGCCTGGGAGACCGCCCTGCGGCCGAAGACGATCGACAACCTGAACGTCCCCGAGCACTACACGCGCGGCTCGGCCACGCTGGTGATCACCGACGAGATCGACAAGGCGCGCTTCGGGCGCGAGATCCCGCTGACGGAAGCGGCGCGTGCCGCGATCGACTCGGTGTGCCCCGAGCTGGGGATCATCTTCGGGCGGCACTACTGCCGGGACCGGCTGACGAGGGCCGCGCGGTCGGTGCTGCCGCCGGAGAAGGCGGCGACGTTCGCGCCGTACGACCTGCGGCACGCGCGCGCGACCGAGTGGGCGGAGTCCGGGAACCTCGTGGGCGTCGCGTTCCTGCTCGGGCACAAGCACATCAGCACGACGAATCGGTACACGAGGCCGAATCAGGCGGCGGCGAGGAGGGTGCTGGGCGTGAAGGACTCGGTTGTGCTCAGGTGGCGCGCGGCTGCCTGAGAAGCCCCCTGCTTTCGCGGAAGGTGGCGGGCATTTTCTGCGCACCCCGAAGGCCGTCCCCGCAGTGCCGTCATGGTAACTTCAGGCGAGAGGAGCTATGGGCCTACTCCGACTGACTGCACTCGCCGTCCTCGCTGCTTTCGCGCCGTCGTGTTTGCCGGCGCCCACCCAAGAACCTGCGCATGCATCGACGGAGCCCGGGGCCCTGTCAGGAATCGAGGGCTATTGGGTCGGCGACTACGGCCCGCACGGGCTTGAGCTGATCGAAGTTCGACGGGCTGCGGAAGGAGGCTTTGTCGCTGTGAAACTGAGCGGCGACGAGAACGTTCCGGCAGGCCAAGCAACCTTCAAGGTCGATGAATTCGGCAAGGGGAATGGATTGGGCGCCGACAAGGGCTTCCGAAACCCTCGACTGTATCCCGGTGTTCTCTCCGTTACCGGCCCGAACTCGATGACGTTTCTCTGGGCCGAGCTTGGCCCGATGGAGTTCAAGCGCGTCAGCAGGGCTGCCGCGGAGACGATGCTTGCAACCGCCGCGGATGGGCATCCGGCGGCCGAAGAGATATCCGAGCGCGCGCTCCGATCGACCGTCGTTGTCAGGACGGAGGATGGTCTCGGCAGCGGGTTCGTCGTTCCAGGTGGGCTCGTCGTTACGAACCTGCATGTGGTTGCGGGCGCTGCCGGGATCACAGTGCGCTACCCGTCTGGGCGAGAAGTGCAGGTTCAAGATGTTCGCGGGTTCGACGCGATCAACGATTTGGCCTTGCTGAATCCAAACCTAGGCCATCCTGCGCTTCCGCTCTCGAACGACGACAGCGCGCAGCGGCCGGGCGCGCCGATCGTCATTGTGGGCAACCCGCATGGACTGCAGGGCACTGTGTCGACCGGGGTCGTCAGCGGTATCAGAAGACATCCGACGCTCGACTTTGAGTTGCTCCAAATCGACGCAGCAATCTCTGCTGGGTCATCCGGTGGGCCGGTTCTCGACAGGTCGGGCAAAGTGGTCGGCGTGGCCCGGATGTACCTGAAGGACGGCCAGAACCTCAATTTCGCCGTGCCGGTGCGGTTTGTGAAACGACTGCTGCGGACGAGCGAGGGGCCCATCGCTCTGAGCACGTTCGCGGCTGCAACGGCGCCGAGACCGCAGCCGCAGGCCCAGCCGGCGACCAAGCCAAAGAGGGCGCGACCAGCTTTCCCGCGGACAGTGAGCGGGTTCGCCCTCGGCGCGAGCCTCTCTCAGGCCGCGACGCAGT
>CAVQUB010000024.1:0-34486 GCA_963716725.1 uncultured delta proteobacterium | reverse complement strand
TCGCACCGGGATCGCGGTGAGGAGCAGGGTCGCAATCAGTGCCGCCATCACGCGCTTCATCGTGCGCTGAGCAATACAAGCTTCGTTCCAGGGCGCACCGCGCCGCTAACTGCTGGAATTCGCACGAGATGGTCCCTGCCCGCGGCTTCTTGACCGCTGGCCACCGGCAGCAGATTGCGGCCTCTGGCCCTCAGCGGATGCGGCCGGCTCGTGCGCATCGTCGCGCTGCATTCCGACCCAAACCGCCCTAGTCTGTGCTTCCCGTGACCGAGATCGACGACCGTCCGACGCTCGCCGGCATTCACCTGCCCACGGTGCAGCAGCTCGCGGCGGCGGTGGCCATCCCCCGCCTGGAGTTGGTGGTGGAGCGCGAAGGCAACCGAGAGATCGGCCGCGCGCTCATCCTTGAAGGTGATGTGCTGCGCATCGGCTCCCATCCGAGCAACGACGTAGTGCTCGACGACCGCGCGGTCTCGAGATTCCACTGCCAGCTGACTCGAAGCGAACAAGGCTGGACGGTCTCGGACAGCGGTTCGATGAACGGGACGACGGTCAACGGCGTGCGGATCCGGGACGCCGACCTGCCTCGCCCGGGGTGCCGCATCGAGCTTGGAGATTCGGCGCTGCGACTTCAGGAACTCGGTCCCGAAGCCATCGAAGAAGTTCCGACCTGGTCGTCCTTCGGAGATCTCTTCGGTGAGTCGATGGCGATGCGACAGCTCTTCTCCGTACTCGACCGGGTTGCGAAGAGTGAGTCCACCGTGCTGATCGAAGGCGAGAGTGGCACCGGCAAGGAGCTAGCCGCCATGGAGATCGTCCGCCGCGGTCCGCGCGCCGGAGGCCCGTTCATCATCGTCGACTGCAGCTCCATCTCGCCCAACCTGATCGAGAGCGAGCTCTTCGGACACGTGCGAGGTTCCTTCACCGGCGCCGAGAAGAGTCGAACCGGTGCCTTCGAAGCGGCCAACGGTGGCACCATCTTCTTGGACGAGATCGGCGAGATGCCGGTGGAAATGCAGCCCAAGCTGCTGCGTGCCCTCGAAGCGCGCGAGGTGCGTCGAGCCGGCGAGAACGACCCGAGGAAGATCGACGTTCGGGTCATCGCCGCGACAAATCGACGACTCGAGCGCGAGGTCAACGCGGGCCGCTTCCGCGAAGATCTCTACTTCCGACTTGGCGTCGTGACCGTGCGCATGCCGCCCTTGCGCAAGCGCTTGCAGGACATCCCCATGCTCATCCAGGTGATCTTGCGCTCGCTCAACGCCGAAGAGGCCCTGCACCTGTTCACGCCGGAAGTCGTAGACGACATGTCGCGCTACGAATGGCCGGGAAACGTCCGAGAACTCCGAAACTACGTCGAACGCGCGGTGGTTCTGGACCACGCGCCGCCGGCGAGCGAGCGACCCAGCGGACAGAGTTTCGGGCCGACCGAGGCCGCGACCGCACCGGGCATCGGTGGCCCGCCGGCCAACTCGGACATCACGATCCCGTTCAGGACCGCCAAAGAAGCGGTGATCGGCGAGTTCGAGCGAGCCTACCTCCGGGCCCTTCTCGATTGGGCCGGAGGTAATGTGAGCAAGGCCGCGCGCAAGGCGAAGATGGATCGCATGTACTTGTACCGGCTGCTCCAGCGCTACGAGCTTCGAGGCGGCTCTCGAATCGAAGACTGAATGCGCAAGGATGCCGGGCCGGCGACGAGATGCGAGGCCCACGCGCCCAGGTCGTCGCCCGGTTTTCCATGTGGTGAGGCCAACCCCACGGGCACCGCCCCAGACGGCGTCACTTGATCCGGTGGCGCTTGATCAGCTCCATCAAATAGGAGCGATCCATCTGCCCCTCACGCGAGGCCTGGCGCACGTTGCCCCCGCTCTTCTTCAGCAGGTGCTCCACGTAGCGACGTTCGAAGTCATCCATGACCACCCGTTTGGCGTCGCGGTACGCCAGATCGAGCACCCGAGTGAAGGGATCCTGCGCTGCGCCGCCCTCCTCCGCGCCTACCGTGTGGAGATTCGCGGGCTCGCCGAGCGCAAGGGTACCCAAGACGAAATTCCGAAGCTCGCGGGCGTTGCCGGGCCAGCTATGTCCCAGCAGGCGCTTCATCGCGTCCGCTGCGAACAGGTCCCGGCTGGTTCCGGCGTGGCCGGCCTCGAGCAGGAAGTGCTCCACCAGTCCGGGGATGTCTTCCGGGCGCTCCCGGAGCGGCGGAACCGACAGCGTGACCACGGCGATCCGATAGAAGAGGTCGAGGCGGAAGGCCGACGAGTTGACCAACGCACGCAGGTCTCGGTGCGTCGCCGAGACGAGCCGCAGGTCGATCGCGATCTCTTCCTTGCCACCGACCCGGCGAATTCGGCGGCGCTCCAGGGCGCCCAGAAGGGCGGCCTGCAGCTCTGGTGGAAGCTCGCCGATCTCGTCGAGGAACACCGTGCCGCCCTGGGCCCGTTCGAAGGCGCCGATGTGCTGGCGGTCGGCGCTGGTGAAGGCACCGCGTTCGTGTCCGAAGAGCTCGCTCGCGAACAAGCTGGGCGTGATGGCCCCGCAGTCCACCGTGACGAATGGCTCGGCGGCGCGGGGGCTCGCGTCGTGAATGGCTCTGGCCAGGAGCTCCTTGCCAGTCCCCGACTCTCCGAACACGAGCACCGACACGTCGGTCGCGGCGACTCGACTCGCCTGCCCCATCACGCGGCGCATCGCCGCGCTGTCACCAAACAAGTCCCCGAGTCGCGC
Organism: uncultured delta proteobacterium; assembly: GCA_963716725.1. Classification (GTDB taxonomy): domain Bacteria; phylum Myxococcota_A; class Polyangia; order Polyangiales; family Polyangiaceae; genus JADJKB01. The sequence continues at coordinate 31,759 of CAVQUB010000024.1, read as the reverse complement.
CGGCGTCTCTCCCACGTCGACGATCTCGCCGTCGTCCACGCGCAAGCTGGTCGCTCCGAGCACCAGCACGGTGCCAGGATCGACGACCGCGCTTCCGGATTGCAGGAGCGCGCCGCCGGTGCGGGTGCCATTGGTCGAAGCCAGGTCGATGGCCAAAATCCGCCCGGCGCTGCGGCGGAGTTCGAGGTGAAAACGACTGACGGTCTTATCGGTCAAGACCAGATCGTTGCCGTCGGCTCCGCCGACGGTGACCGAGTCGGAGCGCGAGACGAGCTCTCTGCCAGCCTCGGGACCCGAGAGGACTTCGACACGCAACGCCCGAACCAGGCGGCCAGTCTGCTCGATGGGGACGGTGCGATCCGACATTGGGCAGCAGCGTAGCTCCGACGGGCCGAGGACAGCTACGTCGGCTCGAATTTAGAGCGCAGCTCGGAAATCGGCACCCGTCCGCCCTTCGAGCACGCCCCCGTCGGCGGTGACCAGAACCACGCGATCGGCGTCGGCGTGAATGCTGACGAAAGGCGCTGTCCACGCCAGATCTCGCCACACCTCCCGCCAGGGCGCAGCGTCTCCGGGCGAAAACCAGATGCTGCCGGCGCCGGCGACCCACTCACCGCCGAGCACGTCGACCGCACACGCGGACCAATGCGTGCCGTTGCCGATCTCGAGCTCGGACTTCGAGTTCGGACCGACGCGCACGACGTATCGGCCACCGGCCGCGATGGCGACACCCCGATCCGGCTGGCTGGCGCAGCACACCAGCGCCGGTGCTTTCGGACTGGCAACGGCATCGATTCGCCACTCGAGCGGCCTATAGGTAGCAGCGAAACCCGAGCCGGTGCGGGTCCGCCCGGTGACCAGCCAGCGCTCTCGATCGAGGCGGGCAAGGCCGGGGATACTGGCGGCGGCCTCCACCGGCAGCGGGCGCAACCAGTGACGTCCGCAGAACGCCAAGAGCGCGGGGGGTGCGTCGGCACGCACGCCGACCATCACCGCAAGATCGTCCAAGTCGCCGGAGAACGAGCTGACCGAGCGACTCGGATCGGGACAGGCCAGGACCTCTTCGACTTCGTCCGCGATGAGCGAATGGAGACGACCACCCTCCGTGGACAGGAGAAAGCGGCCCGCACCGAGGCGTCGCACCATGTGGATCGGCCAGAGCGGCGGCGGGGTGAGATCGGTCCAGCCTCCGCCATCCCAGAAGCTCAGGCCTTGGGCGGTGGCCGCCAGACAGTGCCCGTCGCTCTCCCAGGCCAGATCGACGATCACGCGGCTCCCGCCGGGGTATTGGCGAGCCTCCCAGGACCAAGTCGCGGGATCCCGGAGCAGAGCGCGCTCAGTGCGAGCGGACAGCACGCTGGTGACCAGGCGCTGGCTGGGCTTTCCGCTGCCGGGACCGGTGGCGAGCCAGGGCAAGAGCAGAGCGCCGAGCTCTGCCGCAGAAGGGATCCGATGCCGTGGATCGGCGGCGCTCGCCCGCGCGAGCACACTGTCGATGGCGCGGCACGCCTCAACGCGCGCGCGAAGCTCCGGTGACAGGGTCGGAATCGAAGCGAGGGTGCGGCGTTCTGGCTGCATGGCTGCCATGACGCCATCGAGCGCCGATTTGACGTCGAAGTACTTCTCGCCCGTCAGCATGAAGAACACCACGCCGGCGAGGCTGAACAGATCCGTGGCCGGCCCCACCTCGGCGCGGAGGTGCACTTGCTCGGGCGCAATGTAGCCCGGCGAGCCCAGCGTCACGTCGCCGAAGGTCGATGCCATGCCAGTCGGGCGCGCGATGCCAAAGTCGGAGATCTTGGCGATCTCGGCGGCGCCGAAGCCGCAGCACAGAACGTTGCTGGGCTTGAGGTCGCGATGGATGATCTCCGAGGCGTGGATCTCGGAGAGGGCCGCCACGAGCTGGCGCAGGATCTGGGCGACGCGCTCGGGGTCGAGAGCAAACCCGGTGTGCTTCAGCGAATAGCGCACCCGTTTCGAGAGCGTCTCGCCCTCGACGCCGCCATGCACGTACTCGATGGCGAGCCACGGCAGTTCGATACGCTTGCCCTGATCGCTGACGCTCGCGACGCCGGTGTCGAGCAATCGAACGACGAAGGGAGTGGGCGGCACCCGCTCGTTCAGGCGACCGAGCGCGACGACCTCCTTTTTGAACAGGCGCGCCACCATGTCGCCGCTGCTGACCACGGTCTCGGGCCGCATGAGCTTGATCACGACCGGGATCGTCCCTTCGGGCGCCCGGCGCTGAGCGAGGACCGCGTAGGCGAAGCCTCCCCGACCGATGGTGCGCTCGACGTGATAACTGACCTCGGGACGGTGTTCGGAGATCAGCGGCGCGTCCCCGAGTAGCGAGAGGGTGGCGTCGCGCGAGGCATCGGTCGATGAGCTCGACACTACTTAGCTCCCCAGGTCTTCTGGAGCGCTTCGGCGGCCGCTCTGGCCTTCTTGGCGTCGTCCTGAGCCTTCTTGGCGTCGTCCTGGGCCTTCTTGGCGTCGCCCTGAGCCTTGGTCACTTCCGAGCGCCAATTCGAACCCGCGTCGGCGCCCGACAACTTGCTCGCGACCGCGCGACCCGTCGGGCGCGGCGCCGCATCCGATGCGTCGACGGCATCTAGCAACTCGACTCCGCGGGCAGCCGGCGGTGTGTCCAGCGCGGGGTCGCTGGGCGCTGCGACTGCCTTGGAGGCCTCGGCATGGAGGTAGACCGCGGTCCCCGCCAGGGTGGCAAACGCACCCACTGCCAGCAGCGCCACGACCACAAGCACCAGCACGGACCGCTTCGGATCCGGCTGTCGCAGGAGATCCGCCGAGGGCAGCGCCGAGTAAGCCGATGAAGGCGGGCCGACCGACATCGCCGGGCCGAGCACCGCGGCGGCGGCGGACCCCGGTGGGAGCGAGAGCGGGCCGGTGCCCGCGAGCCGTCGAAACGCCTCTGAGAGCTCCGAAGCGGAAGAGAAGCGCCGATCGGGATCACGGGCCAGAGCGCGCTGGATCCACTCATCGAAGCCGGGCGGCACCGGCGCAATGCTGGAGGGCAGGGGCACCGGATCGCTGCAGATCTTCACCAGCACGTCGCCCAGCGCCGCGCCGTCGAAGGGGCGTCTCCCGGTCAGACACTCGAAAGCAATCACGCCGAGGGCCCAGAGATCCGTGCGATGATCGACGGCACGCGTGCCTCGAGCCTGCTCCGGGCTCATATAGTACGGCGTCCCGAGCACCGCGCCGCTCTGGGTCTGCACGCCGGTCTCGGTCGCGGTCATCGCCTTCGCGATGCCGAAGTCGAGCACCTTCGCGACTTCTTCGTCCGCGTTGCGGACCAAGAACACGTTGTCGGGTTTGAGATCGCGGTGGACGATGCCGGCCTCTTGAGCCCGCTGCAGGGCCCTGGCTACCTGCACGACGACGCGGGCCGTCTCTTCGACGGAGAGCACACCGACGCGCGCGAGCCGCTGAGCCAGACTCTCACCCTCGAGCAGCTCCATGACCATGAAGGGCGTGTCGTCGTGGACACCGTAGTCGAGGATCTGCACGACGTGCGGACTGCGAAGCGCCGCAGCGGACTGAGCCTCGAGCAAGAACCGCGCACGCAGGGCCTCGGAGCTGGCCACCGCACTCAGCACCAGTTTCACCGCGACGGTGGACTGGAGCACCAGGTGCTTGGCGCGCCAGACCGCGCCCATACCTCCGCGGCCAAGCTCGTGATCGAGCCGGTACTTTTCGGCGAGCACGTCGCCGGCCGCCCACTGGCGTGCGACCATGAGGCCAGCAAGCCTAGTTTTCCCACCGAGCGCCAGCAAGCTTGGTGGGCCTTCTCCCACGAAGGCACGATCCGCTGGATTTCCGCCGAGGGCCGCCCCCCGCTGGGCGAAATCATTGAGCAGCCCAGAGCGTTGGAGTAGCGAGAGGGCTGGTTTCCAAAAGGAGCGAACCGATGCCGACCTGCAAAGGCTGTGGCGACGACGCCGACGAGCTGGTGAGCGTGAAAGTCGATGGCAAGACCAAGAAGCTCTGCGAGGGCTGCGCGGACGAGGTCCGCGAGGGCAAAGAGGTTGCGGAGCAGAGCGAAGCCGTCGTGCAGCAGATGATGGGCTTCAAGGGCAGGCGCTGATCGCGTGGAGTTCCAGGCTGGTATCAAGATCGATCGCTATGTGCTGATCGAAGCGCTGGGCGAAGGCGGCCAGGGCGCGGTTTGGAAGGCCAGTGATCCGCTGGCACCGAACGTTCCCTGCGCGCTGAAGCTCGTGCCCGTGATCGCCGGGAGACCCAACGACCTCGAGCGGACGCGACGCGAAGCACGTGCCCTGGCCCAGCTGGACCATCCAACGCTGGTGCGTTCGGTGAGCTTGTTCGAAGATCTCAAGCTCGGCGTCCTCGGCATCGCCATGGAACTCGTGCGGGGCACCTCGCTGAGGCAGCTCGCGAGTAGCGGCCGGCTCAGCCCGAGTGAGAAGACCCAGGTGCTCGAACACGTCGCCCGCGCGCTGGCCTATCTGCACTCGAAGGGCGTGGTGCACCGCGACGTCAAGCTCGACAACGTGCTCGTGCGCGAGAGTTTCTGGGCAGATCCGACTCGACCCGACGGCGTGAAGGTCGTGGATCTGGGCATCGCGGCCGTCGCGGGCGACGACCAGAATCTGACCCGAGAAGGCACCGTGGTCGGCACCGTCCCCTACCTCGCGCCAGAGCAGCTCGACCCGGCGACCTTCGAGGGAGATCAGAGCTCGCCCCGGATCGACGTCTTCGCCTTCGGCGTCATGGGCTGGCTCCTGCTTTCGGGCCGGCACCCGACGGGCCTGCCGGCAACCTCCAGCGCCGTCGACTACACCCGCGCCTACCGCGCCCACGCCCTCCCGAGCCGGATCTCTGCCGAAACCGAAGTAGACGGTCCGTGGCGCAGCGTGCTCGTGTCGTGCCTGGCGCCAACACCCGCCGATCGCCTCGCAGATGGCAGCGCCGTGGTCGAGGCGATCACGGGCCAGCCACCCGACAGCGTCGTCGTTCGCCCGTCACGCGACCTGCCACACCAGACGGCCGTCGCCACACCGCAGGCGATGTTCGACGCGACCGTGCTCGCCGAGCGACAACCGTCCGGCTCGACGGCGAGAGTCTCGACGGTCGAAATCGGACCCGAGAGAGAGCGACCTCGATCGGCGAGCTGGGTCTTACCGCTCCTCACCGTCTTGTTCGCGGTTGGGGCAGGCGGCGTCGGCGCCTGGTTGATGCGGAGTCCCTCCACCGCACCCGCACCGACCGCGAAACCGGTGCGGTCGTCAGTCGTTCGTCCCCCGCGTCCTCCGGCTGTACCGTCGCCGACAGAGTCCGCCGATGCCCTGGAGAGCGATGCCGCGGAGGCTGCCGCGCCCGCCGGAGTCCTGCCCGCCGCCTGCAGCGAAGGCTGCCCGTCGGGCCGCGGCTGTGGTCCCCAGGGTTGCGATGCCGCCCTCGAGGCGGCCGACGTGTACGCGCTACGGCTCGGCGGCGTCGACGCGAACGCAGAGGGGGCTTCGCTGCTCGCCACCTATCGAACCGCAGAGGTGTGTGTCTCGGTCACGGGACGCCCGACCCCGCCGGTGTGCATGGCCCTGCTCGAGACGGCCGACGCCGGAGTGACCCACGGACACCTCAGGGTGACCTACTCCGAGCTCTTGACCGGACTAGATGTCAGCGTTCGGCACGTGGTGCCCGGCGCGGGCGAGGCGAAGCTCGCGCACAAGTCGGGCGTCACGGTCGACGTCAACCGTAGCGAAGTGCTCTGCAAAGGCATCGTCGTCGAGGGTCTCACGACACAAGGTGATGTCTCGGTCGCTCGGGTCGTGTTGTTCTTGGACGATCCCGCAGGTCAGCCCGAGCGTTGCCCTTGAGCGAGCAACCGCGCTGATTCGACCCAGCCTTCGCGCGCTATTCGGGCCGGCTGAACGCGCAACGTGGCCGCCACGGTCGTCACATCGACCTCGTTCCACGCCGCAATCTGCGAAAAGCTGCTGAAGCCCGCGGCGAGCAACGCTTCTCGGAACTTGGGTCCAATGCCTTTGATCCGGGTGAGATTGTCCGCTGGCGCGGCCGACCAGGCGAGACTATCGAGCTCGGCCTCCAGCTCGCTGACGCGGGCCTCGCGCCGACCGGCTCGCGTACGTTCCAGGGCGACGGCGTTCTCCAGTTCGACGACGCGGGCCTCGCGCTCGGCGAGGGCGGTCTCGACGACGCTGACCAGCGCATCGCGCTCCGCCAAGGTCGCTTCCAAGCGCCGCGCCTGCGCGCGCAGTGCAGCCGCCTCTGCGTCGAGCTGCTGCGAACGGCTGAAGTCCGCCTTCACCACCAACAGCTCCGACTCGAGATCGACCACGCGGGTCCTGAGTCGGGGCAGCTCGACGGCGGTCTCGCTCTCGAGTTCCAGAATGCGCGAGTCGCGTTCCGCCATGCGTGCGATCCAAGTCTCGCGCTCGGTCTGCAGCGCCCGAAGCTCCGCGACCTTGGTCGCGAGCACCCGCTTGGTTTGTTCGAGTTCCTGATTGGGCGGCGCGGGCCGCACACTCGACGGCGCGGCGATGGGTGAGCTGGTCGGAGCAGCGGGAGGGGGTCGCATGCTGGGTGGTGGCGGGCGCATGCTGGGTGGTGGCGGACGCACGCTCGGCGGTGGAGGCCGCACGCTGGGGGGCAGCGGGGCGCCGGGGGAGCTGATCGGAGGACGCAGGCTCGATGGTGCCGATGGTGCCGGTGGTGCCGGTGGCCGGGCGACGGGCAACGGGGCAGGAGCGATCGGCGCGGGCGCTGGCCGCGGGACGACCGGCCCCGGGGAGGGGCGCGGCGGCGCCGAGACCGGACGTGGCGGAATGCTCACCGGTCGCTGTGGCGCGGGGGGCGGCCCGCCCGCCGGAAGCAGAGCCTCGCGCGACTGGTTCACGCGCGTGATCTCGGTGTCAGCAGCTTCGTCCTTCGGCTTCATTTCGACCAGGGACCAGCAGCATAAGCGGAAAGCCCCCGGGCGATCCACGCGAGGTTTCTTGGGCCCGAGCGGCCGCGCCTCGTTTCGGGCGAGATGCGGCTGCTCGTCGGGCGGCGCTCAGCCCTGCTGTCGTACGCTGAACGCCACGCGCGCTCCACCCTCGCTACGATTGTCGGCCCATGCTCGTCCACCATGCGCCTCCGCGATGCGGCGGACCAGCGAGAGCCCGAGACCAAGGGATGAACCGGCGCTCTTCTCGCCGCGCACGAACTTCTCGAAAACAAGCGAGAGGTCTTGGCCGGAGAAGCCCGGGCCGCGATCTTCGACCGAGAACACGGTGTCGGTCGATTCCCGCGTGACACTCACCCGAGTCACCTCGCCGGCGTGCTGCTTGGCGTTCTCGAGCAGATTGGTCAGCGCCCGCGCGAGCAAGGTCGGGTCGCCGAAAAGCTTCGATTCAACGGCCACGAAGTCCAAGAGGCTCGCGTCAAGCCCGCTGCGTTCGAGGCAACGCTCACACAGCTCGCGCGCGTCGATCTCGCGACGCTCGAGCACCCCGAAGTCGAGCCTGGAGCTGGCCAAAAGTTCCCCGACCAACGAGTCGATCTCGAGGACTTCGCCCTCGATATCACGACCGATCTTGGGCTCGCGCTCTTGGGCCAACTCCGCCAGCACGCGCAGTCGCGCCAAGGGCGACCGGATCTCGTGGCTCACGCCCGCCAGCAGCTCGCGTTGATCGGCCATCTGTCGCTGAATCCTATCGGCCATGTCGTTGATCGCGTCGCCCAACTCACCAATCTCGCCGACCTTGTTCCGCCGCAGCGCGACGCGAGCGGCGAGATCGCCCCTACCGATGGCATCTGCGACTCGCACCAACTCGCCCAACGGGCGCACCAGGCGTCGAGCCACCACGCCGGACGCGGCCCAGAGCATCAGCGTCGCCAGACCCAAGAGCGCGAGGAACGCGAATCCGGCGTGGCGCTCGCGTTTTGGAAAGCACAGCTTCGCGTTGCCGAGAATGCGCTCGTCGCGACGTACTGGCGCCTCGACGTCGGGTCGAAGGCAGGGTGAACCATACGCTCCGACCAGCACTCCGCGGGCGTCTTCGAGCACGATGCTCATTCCGAGATCGCGCGCGACCGCCCGGGCGAAGGCGTCGCGGCGCACCGGATCGTGCCAACTGTCCGCAAGCTGACCTCCGACGAAAGCACGACCGCGGTCGACCGTGCGCTGCCATCCGCCATCGGCGCCGCCCAAGAGCAGGCGGGCCGAGAGCGCAACGACCAGACCGGTCACGATGATCGAGGCGCCGAACCAGACGAACAGCCGGCGGTGCAGCCTCGAGCGGACGTAGCGGCGGACGCCCATCTAGGGCGCCTCGCGGGGCAGGACGTAGCCGATCCCGCGGACCGTCTTGATGCGCCGCGGGTTCTTGGGATCGTCACCGATCTTCTTGCGCAGGCGCGAGATGTGCACGTCGACGGTACGCTCCCCGACCGCGACGTCTCCGCGGCCTGCTTCGTCCAAGAGCGCGCCCCGCGGCACCACTCGACCGGCGCGACGCACCAAGGCAACCAGGATGTCGAACTCGATACCGGTGAGCTCCACTTCCCGTCCGCCGACGGTGGTGCGACGCGAGCCGACGTCGAGCACCAGGTCTTGAGCCGAGACGCGCTCTCCGACGGCATCGGGTTGGGCACGGCGAAGCACGGCCCTGAGCCGCGCCAACAGCTCACGCGGGCTGAAGGGCTTTGGCATGTAGTCGTCAGCGCCGAGCTCGAGCCCAACGATGCGGTCCGATTCGTCCCCTCGAGCCGTCAGCATGATCACCGGCACCTTGGTCTTCTGGCGCAGACGCCGGAGCACTTCGAGGCCGTCGATGCCCGGCATCATCACGTCCAAGAGCACGGCATCGAAGAAGTCGGTTTCGATCATGGAGAGCCCCGCGACCCCGTCCCGCGCTCGGCTCAGCGCCACGCCGTGCGGAGCCAGGTAACCCACGAGGAGCTCCGACAGGCGAGCGTCGTCGTCGATGAGCAAGACCCGGAGCGCCATGCCGCGACTCTATCAGCGCGGAGCGTTGGCTGGCGCATCCGCCCTCACTCGCAGGGCTGCGTCGGCGCAAATCCTGGCGACCCGCTCCTCGAAGCTCGCGCGGCGATGCCCCCAAGCGCCGTGCTGAGCGCGCTGGTGCACGACTCGCGCGGCGCAGCCGCCGTAGCCGAGCAAGGTTCCGAACGCCAAGGCCCCAATCAATAGCTTCCGCTTCATGTCTGTTCTCCTATCGAACGTGGCTTCTGTACGGGCCGTGCCAGCTGCGCCCGCGACCTGACTCGATCAATTCGGCCAGACGCTGACGTTGACGCTCGTCGAGCGCCTCGTGAGTGCGAGCCAGGCTCTGCACCGCGGTCCGTCGCAATGCACCCAGGGCCGAGTCGTGTTTCGAGAAGGCTTCGCCCATCGCTTCGGCATCGAAGGAATCGGCGCGCAGGGCCCGCGCTACGTCTTTGCGCGAGTCGTCGAGGTCTCGACGCGCCGCGTGGGCGCCGTCCATCAGATCGTCGACTGCGGCGCGGATCACGCGTTCTTGCCCCGGCGTGGTGTCGAGCCGCTCGAAGAGCCAGCGCACGAAGGCGCGACCGCCGAAGCCCCGCCGCTCGCCCTCGTCACGAGCGCGGCGCGAGTCCCAGCCGTAGCGCGATCCCAGGCGGCGCGGCCCACGGACCACCCAGACGAGCCCGATCAGGCAGGCCGTTCCCAGCACGAATCCAAACATCATGACCTCCGTTTCGAAGGCAAGATGGGGCAGCAGTGTTGCGGGCCTTCGATCCGAGACGTTAAATAGTGTGAACGGGTGCCTGGCAGGACCGCGCGTTCTCCGTCATAGTCCGCGGCCCGAAGCCGAGAAATGTCCGATCTTTCCACTGAAGTCGCGCGGCGACGCACCTTCGCCATCATCTCGCACCCCGACGCGGGCAAGACCACGTTGACGGAGAAGCTGCTTTTGTTCGGCGGTGCGATCCAGCTCGCTGGCGCCGTGAAGGCCCGGGGCGAGCGCCGGCGTGCGCGCTCGGACTGGATGAAGGTGGAGCAAGAGCGAGGCATCTCCGTGACCGTCTCGGCCATGTCCTTCGAGTACAGGACGGGCAACTTCAACCTGCTCGACACGCCCGGTCACCAGGACTTCAGCGAAGACACCTACCGCACGCTGACCGCGGTGGACTCGGCGGTGATGGTCATCGACGCGGCCAAGGGCATCGAGGCGCAGACGCTCAAGCTCTTCGAAGTGTGTCGCCTGCGCGACGTGCCGATCATCACCTTCATCAACAAGCTAGATCGCGATGGGCGTGATCCCTTCGAGCTGATGAGCGAGATCGAAGACAGCCTGGCGCTCGACGTCACCCCGGCGAGCTGGCCCATCGGCATGGGGCGGGATTTCCTCGGCTCCTACGATCTCTTCCAAGAGCGCCTGCTGCTCATGGAAAAGCGAGCGGATCGCGTCGGCAGCGAGGTGCAAGAGTGCCGGGGGCTGGACGACCCGCTGCTCGATGCCGAACTGCCGGAGCGCGCGGTCAAGACGCTGCGCGAAGAGGTCGAGATGGCGCGGGGCCTGTGCCCGCGCTTCGATCTGGCCGCTTACCGCGGCGGACACATGACACCCGTCTTCTTCGGCAGCGCGCTCAACAATTTCGGCGTCCGTGAGCTGCTGGAAGGACTGATGCGGCTGGCGCCATCGCCCCGACCGCAGAAAACCACCACGCGCTTGGTCGACCCTTCGGAGGAGGCGGTCTCCGGCTTCGTCTTCAAAATCCAGGCGAACATGGACCCGAAGCACCGAGACCGGATCGCGTTCTTGCGACTCTGTTCCGGGCACTTTCAGCGCGGCATGAAGCTCTTGCACGTTCGCAGCGGCAAACAGATGACGCTGCACAACCCGGTGCTCTTCCTGGCCCGCGACCGCGAGCTCGCGGAGGAGGCGTATGCCGGAGACATCATCGGCATCCCGAACCACGGCACCTTGCGCATCGGCGACGCCTTGACCGAGGGCGAGCCGCTTCAGTTCACCGGGATCCCGAGCTTCGCTCCGGAGCTCCTGCAGTCGGTCCGGCCCGTCGATCCGATGCGCACCAAGCACCTGACCCGGGCCCTCGAGCAACTCGCAGAGGAGGGCGCCGCGCGGGTGTTCAAGCCGCACTTCGGGGCGAATTTCATCGTGGGGGTGGTCGGCTCATTGCAGTTCGACGTGCTCTCGGATCGGATCCGCACCGAATACGACATTCCCGTGCACTTCGAGGGCACGCAACTGTTCACTGCGCGCTGGGTCGACGCCGCCGACGTGCAGGTCATGAAGCGCTTCGTCGAAGCAAACCGGGCGGCCATGGCAGAGGATCACACCGGCGCTCCGGTGTTCATGGCACGCAATAACTGGCACCTCGAGACAACGCAGAAAGAGTGGCCCGACGTCCACTTCGCCAAGATCAAAGAGCAGGCGACCTGAGCGCGGCTCAGAGCGCGATGATCCCGGTGCCGATCAACACTCCCGAGACGCTCGCCAGCACAACCACCAGCAATCCGAGCACGACGGCGACGTTCCGGCGCCGCGCGTCTCGGTGGAGGATCACCTCGGGGTCGCCGACTGCGTGCAGCTGAGCGATGGCGACCAGGCTCTGCTCGCTGGGCTGCTTGCTGGCGCCGGGTGCGGGCTGCGCCTGGGTAGACGCGCGGCGGTGGGCGTTGGACACCCGCCGAGAGGGTGGCGCTTCGCCGGCTGCGACTTTGAGCGAATCGCGCACGTACGAGGGAAGCTCGATGCGTTTGCTCTCGGTGTCCGCCAGCCAACTCCGCCGCAGCGAGGCGCCGGTGATGTCCTCGCTGATGCCCCCGCTCTCGAGCCAGAGCGCGAGTTCTTCGCCCAGTTCGCGCATGCTGGGCCAACGGTCGACCGTGTCTTTGCGCAAGGCCCGCTGCACGATGGCTGACAGCTCGGCGTCGGCGAAACCCAGCTCCAGGAGACTCTTCGGCTCGGCGTTGATGATGGCGTACATCAGCGCGTTGTAGTTGTCGCCGTCGAAGGGGCGAGCGCCGGCGATCAACTCGTGCACCACCACGCCGAAGGCCCAGACGTCCGTCTGTCCGTTGATGTCCTCGCCCTTGGCTTGCTCGGGGGACATGTAGTCGGGCGTGCCCAAGACCGAGCCGGCGATGGTCAAGCGTCTGTTGGCGTGCTCGACCTTGACGATGCCGAAGTCGAGTAGCTTGGGCTGGGTGGTCGTTACCTCATCGCGTGCCAAGAAGATGTTCTCGGGCTTGACGTCGCGATGCACGATGCCCTTGGCGTGGGCCGCCGCGAGCGCGTGCGCTATGGGCAGCAACATCTGGACCGCTGCCACCGGCGGCAGGCGACCCAGACGTTCCATCAGCTGAGCCAGATCCTCGCCGTCGAGGAGTTCCATCGCGATGAAGGGATCACCGCGCGCCGTCTCGCCATAGTCCAGCACACGCACGATGGCCGGGTGCCCGAGGCGGGCGGCGGCGCGCGCTTCTTCCAGCAGGCGCTCGGCGACTTGCCTCGAGCCCGCCTCGATCAGCTTCACCGCACAGTGCACGTCCAGCACGCTGTTGTGAGCGACCCAGACGGCGCCCATGCCGCCTTCACCGATCTTGCGGATCAGGATGTACTTCTCGTCGATGATCTCGCCGGCCCGATACTGACCGGGTACGGTCGTGATTCCCGACGGGGGGTCGTCAGGCCCTGATCCACGCTCTGCACTTGGTGAGCTCATTCGTCCGGCCGCAATGCACGATCTTCCTCTCAGTCCAGCTTCGGAGCAAGTGGGGGTCGCGGCCGGAGCTGCGGCGCGGCCCCTGCCCCAAGGTCGGGTAATGTGCGGAAACGAGCCGGGGGCATTTCAATACTGAAAACCCGCTTCGCTAAGTCCTCGGGCTCGCTTGCGCCAAATGGTGGGGCCTGAACGGGGCCTGATGTAAAGTGGCGATCGACTGAGCGTAGGCATGCAGGCACCCAGCGCACTCCTGAGCGGCCGCTACCGCTTCAAGTCCCGCCTCGACGCGGGCACCAAGGCCCCCACCTGGCTCGCCGACGACGAGCAGACGGGGAAAACCGTGGTTGCCTCCGCGTTGCCCACCGCCCGGGTGGCAGCCTTGCTCGGGGTGGTCGGGCTGAAGCACGCCCACCTCGCGGCGATCATCGAGATCGTCGACAGCCCCGAGCCCGAAGCGCTCCCCGATGGGGCACCGGCGGGCGGCGCGGTCATCGTCGCCGAGCAAGTGGCCGGCAAAACCCTGCACCAAGCGTTGAAGGCCGCGCGGCTCACCCCGGCCGAGGCCATCACGCTGTGGATCCGGCTGTGCCAAGGCGTCGTCGCGCTGCACGCCAGCGGCGGCGCCCACGGCGCTATCTCGCCGCGCTCCATCGTGATCGAGCCCGCCGGCGGTCGACCGGGACCAATCGTGACCCAGCTTCTGGCGCCGACCAGCGGTGCCTACTGCGCGCCGGAGCGCCTGCAGGGCCGCGGCCCGAGCGCCGCCGACGACACCTGGGCGCTGCACGCAACGCTGTTTTCGGCGGTCACCGGCAGCCCGCCATTCCGCGGCGACACCAAGGACCAGCTCCTGAAGAGTATCGCCAGCGGACAGCTTCAGCGACTGAAGGACCTGGGGGTGCAGGACGAAGGGCTGCACGAGTTGCTCAGTCTCGGACTGGTGGCCAACACCGCGCGCCGTCGCGGCTCGGCCGACCAGCTGATCGAAGCGCTCGAGCGCTGGGAGCCACGCAGCGAGGTGGCTTCGGAGTGGGAAGACATCGCCACGGTCGTGGCCTCGAACACCGAGGACATCGCCAAGGCGATGCGCAACGACCCGCCCGCGCCGATGATGAGCATCCCGCCGGTTCCGGTCGAGCCCGAGCCCGAGCCCGAGCCCGAGCCCGAGCCGGCGCTCGCAGCCCCGGCTTCCGAGTCCGCCGAAGCGGTGGCGCGTCCCTACGACGACGAAGAGGAACAGACGACGGTGATGGGCTCGGCGCCCATGCAGGACCTCCGTGCGGCGCTCGGTCACGCGAGCGAACCGCCGGACCTGGATCTGCCCGTCGTCCCGCCCAAAGCGCCCCCGGTGCATCAGCCACCGCAGGTCCCGGGGAGCCCATTCGACGCAACTCCGCCGCCGGGTCCCTTGCCCGTGCCGGCGGCCGAGCCGCAGGCTGCCCAGCCGGGGTTCCCCCCCCCGGGATCGGCTTTCCCACCGCCGCTCTCCGCTTTCCCGCCGACGATCCCCGGGCCCGCCCCGACGGGCATTGCGCTGCCATCCGATGACGAGTTCGATATTCGACGTGCGAGCCGCAGGCCTATCTTGGTCATCGTCGCGATAGTGGTGCTCGTCGCCACCGGCGTCGGCGTGCTCCTGTACTTGAACAACCGAGGGATCATCAGCGAAGCGCCCCGGCCCCACCTGCAGGCCACGCGCGTCCTGGCTTGATTCGGGGTTTCGATGGCGCCGGAGCGAAAGTACGCTCCGGTCGAATGACCGCTCCCGACGATGTCGCTCCGCCTGCCGCCCAGCGACGGATCTTCTGCAACCGCACCTTGAACCTGCGCGCGATCCGCGCCGTCGGATTCGACATGGACTACACCCTGGTCCACTACAAGACCGAGGTCTGGGAGCGGCGTGCCTGGGAACGTGCCCGGGCCCGCCTGCGCGAGCGCGGCTGGCCGGTTGCCGCTCTCGAGTTCGACGCGAACTTCGTGATCTTGGGGCTCACCGTGGATCTGCAGCTCGGCAACTTGGTCAAGGCGACTCGCTTCGGCTACGTGACGCGTGCCGTGCACGGCACGCGTCTCCTCGAGTTCGACGAGCAACGTGAAACGTACTCGAGGGTCGCGGTCGATCTGCGCGAGCCGCGCTGGGTGTTCCTGAACACGCTATTTTCTTTGTCCGAAGCCCTGCTCTACGCGCAGTGCGTGGACCTCCTGGACCAGGGCAAGCTGCCCACCGGCATCGGCTACGGGGAACTCTACGCGATTGTGCGAAGCGCCATCGATCGAACCCACGCCGAGGGCGACCTGAAGGCCGAGATCATCAAGGCCCCGGACGACTTCGTGGAGCTCGACCCGGAGCTGGGACAGTGCCTGCTCGATCTCAAGAACGCGGGCAAGCGGCTGTTGCTCGTGACGAACTCCGAGTGGGGCTACACCTGCGCGATGATGCGCTACGCGCTGGACCCTTACCTGCCGGGCGGGACGACGTGGCGCGAGGTCTTCGATCTCACGGTGGTTCGGGCACGGAAACCCGACTTCTTCACGGCGCACAATCCGATCTTCGAGGTCGTGGACGAGACCGGACTCTTGCGCCCTGCTGACGAGGGCGTGCAGCAAGGCAGGGCCTACCTCGGAGGAAACGCACGGCTGCTCGAGGCGCACTTGGGCTTGTCGCCCGAGGAGATCCTGTACGTCGGCGACCATCTGTACTCCGACGTGCACGTGACCAAAGATCTACTCCGGTGGCGGACAGCGCTGGTGGTGCGGGACATCGAGAAAGAGATCGTGGATGTCGAGGCATTCCGGCACAAACAGGCCGAACTCAGCCGACTGATGGCTGACAAGGAACAGGAGGAGCACGTCTACTCGACACTGCGCCTGGAACTCGAACGCGGCGGCCACCAGCCCGCGGACGCCGACGCGGGACTGCTCAAGGAGAGGATGAGCAAGACCAAGTCGCGGCTCTCCTCCCTCGACGCCCAGATCGCGCCGCTGGCGGAGGAGGCCGGGACCCTGTTCAACTCGCGCTGGGGCTTGCTCATGCGCTCGGGGCTCGACAAGAGCTATCTGGCGAGGCAGCTCGAGCGCTACGCGGACGCCTACACCTCCCGGGTCTCGAACTTCCTGGCCTACACCCCCTATGTCTACCTGCGAGCCCCGAGGGTGAGTCTCCCGCACGACGAGGCTTGAGCCCCCCCCTGGGCGCGCCTTTCGAGTTCAGCTACCCTGACCGCGTGGAGCGTCGATCGCCGCGGTACACCGTGTGGCTGCCAGTCCGGATCGAAGAACTCGAAGAGGGCATGGCGATCAGCCACAACGCCAGCGGCCGGGGCATGCTCCTGGTGACAGCGACGACCTTGGAGGTCGGAGCGCAAGTTCACATCGTGGTCCAGCTGCCGCCGGAGGGCAGCGAGGAGCGAAAGGTCTCGGGGCGGGTCGTGCGCGTCGAGAAGAACAAGGACGACCCCGAAGGGATTTGGCCCCATCGGGTCGCAGTGGAGTTCGAGGAGCCGGTCGCCGATCTCGAGAAGGCGCTGGCGAGCCTCGCGGTCGACGGCATCGCCCGCCTGCAAAAATAGCCCTGTCTCAGCGAACGCGACGCATGACACCGCGCCCGCGCCACGGGCTGGTGAGTGAGGCGAACCACAGTTCGTTGCCGCGAAACTCGCCCTCTGCGTCATAAGCGATCCCGCTCTCGTCGTAGGTCACCACCGCCACGCGGTCACCGTTCGCTTGGGTGACGCGATAGCGACGTTGGGTGCTGACGCCCGTGCCCGTCGCGCTCATTTGTTGCCCGTCGAAGTGCGCCACGAGCGTGCCCATCTGCGCGGCGAGCAGCCCCGCGAACATCGGCTCGAGCGGTGCCTCGGACTGGTACGAGACGAGCACCCATTCGCCAATCAAGCGACGCGAAGCCTCCTGCCGTGCGATCTCCGCGGCGTCTCGAGGCGCGCCGCGTGGACCCGTGCAGCCTTGGGTGCCGCTCGCCGAGAGTGCCATGCAGACCGCCAGCGCCGAGGTCGAAAACCGCATACGAGGTACTCTATACTCGGGTCGCAACAGTGGCGACGATGTAAGCTCCGCGCGTCGTGCGCAAGCCTCCCCTCGGCCCAACCGCTCCGCACCGCGTCGTGCCGTGCGCGCTCCTGGCGGGCTTCGATTCGAACCTCACGGCGGTGTGTCGTCAGAGCACGGCGATCGCCGCGGGGGCCCGACTCGAGGTGTGTGACATGGGGTCGCTGACGAATCGGGCGGCCGAGCTGCGGCCCTTTGCGCTGATCATCCCCCAAGCTCTGCTGGACTTCGACCCCGCAGAGCTGGTTCTCCTGGCCCGTACGGTGAACGCGGTCCTCGTTCCCATCGACCCCGTCCGGGCCATCACCCAGCTTGGGCGAGCCGAGCTGGTGCGGGCCCTGCGCGAGGCCTACCAGCAGCGGCAGCGCTGACCCGCGCGTCAGGCCGTTCGTCGGATGACGTGATAGCCGAACGGGGTTTCGACCACGCCACTGGTGGCCCCAACCGGCATGCCGAACGCCGTATCTTCGAAGGCTCCCACCATCTGGCCTCGACCGAAGCTGCCGAGGTCGCCGCCGCTCTTGCCCGACGGGCAGTCCGAGTGCGCGCGAGCCAGTTCCGCGAAGTCTGCGCCGCCATCGAGCTGGGTCTTCAACCCCTGGATCTGCGCCTGTGCCTCGGCCTGGGTGCGAGTCGCCGTGGAGCGCGACGAGCCGGCGTACATGAGAAGGATGTGAGAAGCACGGACTTGTTCTGCCATGATGCGCGCACCGTAGAAGAGGGCGCCGCCGGCATCAAGCGCCTCGCTTCGGTTGACGGAGCAGGCGCGGCGGCCCATCGTGACGAGCCTCCGACATGTCACGCCGCTCGCTGGGGTTCCTGGTCGCGTTTGTGGGCGCTTGCGCCGATGCGGGCGGATCCGCGACTCGGCCTCCAGAACCGCCACCGGCGCCGCCGCCGGGCTGGTGCACTGCGGTCGACTCCGTGCTCGCAAGCTCTCGGACGCGGGGCTTGAATTGCCTCTCGGTTCCCAACTTCTTGGTCACGGGATTCTTCGGACCGCCAGGCAACCCGGAGCGCAGCGATTTCGTCAACGCATGCTTCGCTGGCAATGGTGACGCCGCCACACGGCTGCGCATGAACGTGCGGCCCGTGGGCGATCTCGGGTTCCGCCACTCGTCACGCCAGCGGCTCGCGCGCGGCGGCTCCCTCGATCTCGGCTTCCTCGGGCCCTGGGCGCCGAGCGTACGGGCGGAGACCCAGGACGAGCGGGAGCTCGAGATTCGAGGTCTCGCTCGAAGACGCCGAGATGCGGGTCCTGGCGAGCGTGGGGGAAATCCTGGCCCAAGAGCTGGCTTTGGCGCCGGAAGGCTCGACCACGCGCCAGAGCCTGGAGACCTGCGTCACGAGCATCTGCGATGGCCCAGAGAAACTCGTCTACACGGCCAAGGTCCTGGCAGCGGTGCCGGTGATCACCCTGCGATCGCGGCAGAAGTCGGGGCGGGCCTTCGCCATCCGCCTAGCGGGCACGGGCTTCCAAGTCGATAGCGCGAAGTCATCCGATTGGTCGGTGACGCTCCGAGCCAAGGAGAAGCTGAACATCGCCGCGCTGCTCGAGCCCGCGTCGGCCGCATTTTCCGGTGCAGGCACCTGCGGCAGCGTGCGCGCCGCGCGTGCTCGACGGAACGTCCTGACGGGGCTCCGCGAGCTCGGCCTCCGAACGCTCTCCGGTCGCGCGCTCGACGAGGTGCCCAGCCTCGCCGCTCCGATCCGAGCGTCGGCGCAGCTCGCGGACGGTGGGTTCAGCGACAACGAACGCACGACGCTAGGCCAGAGCATCGAGGCCATCGAGGGCGCTGCGCGCCAGCTCGCGCTCCCAAAGCCGAACAACAGCCTGTGCGCGAACCGCAATCTGACCGGCACCGTTCTCTCGAGCTCAGGCGCGGACAACAGCTTCCGCAGCGTGCTCGTGGACGTGCTGACGCCGCTCCACGAGCGGCTGACCGAGCTCGCGAACGAACACGCGCTGCCCTGCGCGGATCCGATTTGGTACCGGGACCTCGACCGCGACGGCTACGGGGACAAGCAGGTCAGCCTGCGCACGGCGAAGCAACCCCCGGGCCACGTGTCGAACGCCCTCGACTGCTACGACGAAAACCCCGAGGCCCACCCCGGCCAGACGCGCTACTACGAACAGCACCGCGGGGACCGCAGCTTCGACTTCGATTGCGACGGCAAGGTCGTGAAGCGGGACGACTTCGTGACGGGCGGCTGCCACAGCAGCGCCATCCTCGGGATCCCCACCAAGTGCTGGGCGGACGCCGGATGGGCGGCCTCGAGTCCGGCCTGCGGGGAACAGGGGCGTTGGCTGGCCGAGTGCGAAATCTCGACGCTTTCGTGCGAGCCGGCCCGGGAGCTCAGAAACACCCAGACCTGCCGGTGACCACCGAAAAATGCTCCAAAGCAGCCGCCAGCGGTATGATGCGGCCGCTTCCATGGCTGGCCGACCTCGATCCTTCGTGTGCCCCGACGACCTGTGGGCTGCCTGCGAGCGCATGGCGTGGCAGAGCGGCCGGCCAGTCGACGACGTCGTGACCGAGTCCTTGCGGCGGTTCATGCAAGGATCCCAGACGGCTGCGCCGCCGCCTTTCCAGCCCACCCTCATTGCGGGTCAAGCGCCCGGTCATCACGCACCACCCCCGCCGCCGGTGCGCACACCCTCCGCCGCACCACCGCCCGTTGCCTACGCGCCACCGCCCGTTGCCTACGCGCCACCCCCGGCGCACCATGCGCCACCGCCCCCGGCGCACCATGCGCCACCGCCCCCGGCGCACCATGCGCCACCGCCGCCTGCTTACGGTGCACCTCCGGCGCCGCCTCAGGGCTACGGCGCACCACCGGCGCCGCCTCAGGGCTACGGCGCACCACCGCCGATGCCGCCGCCGATGCCGCCGCACCTGCATCCGTCGACGGTCACTCCACCCGCCCCCGCGCCTGGTCGTCCCTACGGCGCGCAACCCGGACCCCCGCCCTTTCCGGCGCCGCCCGCCCACCCCGCGCCCAGCGGCGGGCCCATGAGCGACGGCCCGCCCTCGTATCCCGTCTATCTGTACTGCGAGGGTGAACGCGCGCAGATCATGCAGCCTCGGTTCATCATTGGCCGGAGCCGCAACGCCTCGGACTTCGCCATCAACGACTCAAACGTGTCGCGCCAGCACGCCGCCGTCGAGTGGCTGCGCGGGCACTATCACATCGTCGACATGGGCTCGACCAACGGCATCCTGTTCCAGGATCGCCGCGTGGAGCGCAAGGTCATCTACGACGGCGACGTGATTGTCTTGGCAGGGCACTCGCTGAGATTTGCCCGGCAGTAGCCCCTCTTTCCTCAGAACGCGACGCGACGGATGGCTCCGCCAAAGTCGCCACGGAAGCTCTCCGTGGCGACCGGGCTCAGGCAGAAATCAGTACCGGTACAGCTCGGGCTTGAAGGGCCCGCCCGCGGGGATCCCGAGGTACTCGGACTGCTTGCCGCTCAGGGTAGTCAGCTTGGCGCCGAGTTTGTCGAGGTGAAGACGCGCGACCTCCTCGTCGAGCTTCTTGGGCAGGGTGTAGACGCCGACCTGACGCTTGTTGGTCCAGAGATCGATCTGCGCCAGCGTCTGGTTCGTGAACGAGTTGCTCATCACGAAGCTCGGGTGCCCCGTCGCGCAGCCCAGGTTCACCAGGCGGCCCTCCGCGAGCAGGTAGATCGAGTGGCCGTCGGGGAAGGTGAACATGTCCACCTGCGGCTTGATGTTGGTGCGCTTCACGCCCGGGTACGCCATCAGCTTGGCGACCTGGATCTCGTCGTCGAAGTGCCCGATGTTGCAGACGATGGCCTGGTCCTTCATCTTCGCCATGTGCTCGGCGGTGATGATGTCGCAGTTGCCCGTCGCCGTGACGTAGATGTCCGCGTGGGGCAGCGCATCTTCCACCGGCGCCACCTTGTAGCCGGCCATGCAGGCCTGAAGCGCGCAGATCGGATCGATCTCGCGTGACCCAGACCTGGGCGCGGTGCCCGCGCAGCGCCTCGGCGCAGCCCTTGCCCACGTCGCCGAAGCCGCAGACCATGGCGACCTTGCCGGCCACCATCACGTCCGTCGCGCGCTTGATGCCGTCCACGAGTGACTCGCGGCAGCCGTACACGTTGTCGAACTTGCTCTTGGTCACCGAATCGTTGACGTTGATGGCCGGCACCAGCAGCTCGCCCTTTTCCTGCATCTGGTAGAGCCGGTGGACGCCGGTGGTGGTCTCCTCCGAGACGCCGACCAGATCGGCCACGACCTTGTGCCAATGCTTGGGGTCTTCCTTGGCCACGCGCTTGAGCAGCTTGTTGACGACCTGGAGCTCGGGGTTGTCGGTCGGCTCGTCGAGCAGCGCCGGCTTCTTCTCGGCGGCGTAGCCGCGGTGGATCAGCAGCGTCGCGTCGCCGCCGTCGTCCACGATCAGCTGCGGGCCTTTGCCGTCCGGCCAGGTCAGCGCGCGGTAGGTGAAGTCCCAGTACTCGTCCAGCGTCTCACCCTTGAAGGCGAAGACCGGCGTGCCCACCGCCGCGATGGCGGCGGCCGCGTGATCCTGCGTCGAGAAGATGTTGCACGAGGCCCAGCGCACGTCCGCGCCGAGCTCCTTCAGGGTCTCGATCAGCACCGCGGTCTGGATGGTCATGTGCAGCGAGCCGGAGACGCGCGCGCCCTTCAGCGGCTTCTCGGGGCCGTACTTCTCCCGGGTCGCCATCAGGCCGGGCATCTCGTGCTCGGCGACGGTGATCTCTTTGCGGCCCCAGTCGGCCAGCCCGAGGTCCTTGACGACGTGATCTTTTCCAGTGGTCTTGCCGGTGGTGCCGACCGTTACGCTCTGAGTCATGGTGTCTCCTGCTTCTTTCTATCGGTGATCGGTTACGAATGGCGGCGCGCCCGGGAGCTCGCCGAAGTCTTGGGCCGGGTGCCGAGCAGCGTCAGGCACGGCAAATGAGCGTCGTCACCCACCCGCGCGAAGCCGGTGGGAGCGCGGGTGACGACCACGTTCTCGAGCTGGGCCGCTTCGGCGAAGGACCGCAGCTCTTCTTCCGAAAAGCCCAGCCAGACATCAGCTTGCTGTTCGCTCATGCGCTCGTCCTCGTGGCGCGCGTAGTCGATGACCAGCACCTTGCCGCCGGGCCGGGCCAGCGCGGCCAGCTCCTCCAGCGCCGCTTTGGGCCGGGGCGCGTGGTGCAGAACCCGAACGGCCAGGACGAGATCGGCGCCATCGCCCACCGCCGCCGACACGCGCTCGCCGCCGATCTGATCCTCGATCAGCGTGACGTTGTCGTAGCCGTGCGCCTGCACGCGCTGCAGTGCTCGTTCCAGCTGCGCGGCGCTACGATCCATGGCGACGACTCGACGGTAGATCGGCGCCAGCAGATCGATCAGGACTCCGTCGCCGGTGCCTGCGTCGACGGCCAGCCCGCGCTCTTCGATCAAGCCCGCGAACGCCGAGAGATAAAGCGGGAGCTCCGGCGAGATGCCGACCTCGCTCTCGCCGGGCTGCGCGAAGAACTCGCGCGTCTTGGCGTCGCGTGAGGCCACCACCTCGGCGACTTTGCCGAGGCTTCCCTCGGCCTGGCACATGCGCCGCCCCGCCGCGAGCGCGTCCGTCACCACGGGGTCGCGGGACGCCACGTCCGAGAGCCGAACCAAGGTGCGCGTGCCCTGTCGGCGGTCGTCGAGCAGGCCCGCCTGCCGGAGTGGCGCCGCGTGCCGGGACACGTTGGGCTGGGCCTCGCCGAGCAGCTCCGCGAGCTCACCCACCGACAGCTCTTCTTCGGCGGCGAGGGCCAGCAGCCTCAGGCGGACGGGATCGCTGAGCAGCCGGTAGAGCTGCCAGCGGGTCTCGCTGCCGGGGAGGGACTGCATCGCGGGAAGATATATGCTTTCATGCGCATGGATGCAACTTGCGGGTAAATCGCTGGAATTTTAGGCCGGGGATGGCGACGGCTTGCGGGATCTCGTCGGGGACGAAGCGCAGGGCGTCGAGCAGCTGCCAGCGGGCTAGCGCGAGCCGAGCAGCGCCAACACGAGCGCAGCGACGACAACCAGCAGCAGGACCCCAAGGCAGCCGCCGATCAGGATCAGGTTGACCTTGACCGAGTGCTTGTCTTTGGGCGGCGCCGGCGGCGCGGTGCCCTGGAGCAGCGCTTGGTGGTGCGCGGCGAGGTGCTGCTCGAATCGCTCCAGATTCTTGCTCATGAACCCGAAGGGATCGGCGAGCGCCAGGATGCTGGCGTCGTAACGCAGGCGAGAGTGGTTCGGCGCGGACTCCCAAACCGCCACTTCGACATCGATAGGGTTGGACCAGCCGAAGCCCCGGCAGAACTTCAGCCGCAGCTGGGAAGGGTCCTCGCCGCTGAGGCGGAAACCCGGCAGCTCCGCCCCCGAGGCGCGAGCCAACTGAAATGCCGTCGGTGCGGGTACCGGCAGCGTGACTTCACGCGAGGTCTTGGCCACGCGCCATCATGCGGCGGCCGCGCGCAGGACTGCAACCCCTCTTGGGGCGCGCAGGCTCAGCCGCTCTGCACGCGACGAAAGGGGTGTACGAAGCTGACCAGCCCCGACGGGTTGCGCGTGCTGATCCAGAGTCGACCCTGGCCGTGGAAGGTGCAGACCAAGCCCTCACCGCTGAAGAACAGGCTCTTCATGCCGCCGACCTTGTTCACGGTGTACTGGAGGCCGCCGGTGAAGCCGACGATGTGAGACGTGTCGCAAATGTAGCCCGCGGGACCAACATCCACCGCGTGAACGCCGCCGTAGGCGCAGAAGAAGAGCGGCCCCGTTCCTTGCGCCACCAGCAAGAACATGCCGGTGCCGCTGAAGAAGCCCTTGGCGCCACCCCACTTGGTGTCGAGTTGCACCGTGGGGGCGCTGGCCAAGAAAGCCCCCGACGACAGAAAGATGGGTGTCGTGCCGTCCATCTCGACGACCTCGAGGTCACCTTCCGGACCGGGAGCAAACCAGAGCTGCTGCCCGGGCGCCGTCGCGGTGAAGGTGTTCTGAAACACCGTCTCGCCGCCGAGCAGCTTGCGCTTGGCGGCGCCGAGCAGCCCGCCCTGCATCTGCGTGCGCATCTCGAGGGCGCTGTCCTTGGCGACCATCGCCGCGCTCTCGACCAAGAGGGACTCTCCGGCCTGGTGGAAGACCGCGCGCACCAAGCTGAAATCCGGTTTCTCCAAGATGTCGTACTGCATGATCGCCTCTCCCTAACTCGACCGTGGCGGCAGCAGCGACGCGATCTCTTGACCGTAGCCCGCCGGATTGCGCGTCTGAATCCAGATCCGACCCTGCCCCTGAAAATGACAGACCAGGCCCTCGCCCGACAGGTAAGAGGCGATCCAACCGCTGCCGCTCTTGCCCACGGTGTAGTTGAGCGTCGAGTCCCAGGCCACGAGGTGGCCGGTGTCGATCACCAAGCTGCCGTCGCAGACGAGCTCCTGGATGCCGCCAAAAGCGCCGATCAGCACTCGCCCTGGTCCCTGGCAGGTCGCGCGGAGCACGAACACTCCCTCGCCGGCGAAGAAGGTCTTGAAGCCGCCGACCTTGGTCTCGATGTTCACGTTCGGGGTCGACGCGATGAAGCTCGAGCTCTGGATCAAGTAGCCGGGCTCGGTCATCTCGAGCACGGACATGTCGCCGCAGAGCGAGTGGGCCAGGAGAACCTCCCCGGGGCCGTTGCTCGCGGTGAAGGTATTGCGAAAGAAGCTCTCGCCGCCGAACATGCGCTTGAGTCCGCTCATCAAGCCGCCGCTCTGAGTCTGCATCTGCACGTTGGTGCTCATGCCCACCATGGCGCCGCTCTCGGCCACCACGGATTCATTTGCTTCGAGGCTGACCTTGGCGAGGGAGTGCGCGGGACGGTATTGGATGTCGAAGTTCATCGGTCGGTCCTCAGGGCAGCAAGGGCGACAGCCAGCTGACCAGCGAGCTCAAATTGCGACTCTGCAAGTACACCCGGCCCTGACCGGTGAACTCGCACACCAGACCTTCGCCGGACGCGAGGAGGCCCATCATGCCGCCCCCAGGCCGCTTCACGGTCATGTTCAAGTTGCCTTCGTAGCCGACGATGTGGCCGTTATCGATCATGAACGGCTGCTGAATGTCGATCACCTCGATGCCGCCGTAGCTGGTGAACCACAGGTCGCCGACCCCGCTGACCTCGAGCCAAAAGGCGCCCTCTTTGGCCAGGATGCCCTTCAGCCCGCCGAACTTCATGTTGATGTCGATGTTGCCAACGTGAGCCAGATAGGCGCCCGTGGAGAGGATCAGCTTTTCGCCGTTCATGCGCCGATGGGCGACGTGCCCGGACATCGAGGGTGCCAGCCAGACGCGTCCCGGCTGGGGCGTGCTGAAGTGATTGACGATGAAGGTCTCGCCGCCGATGAACTTTCGGATCAGCGCGATGACGATGGCTTTGAGCGTGGCGATGAAGCCGGCTGAGGGCGAGGCGTTGAGCTTCACGGCCATCTGCACGTGTTGGTTGCGCGCCACCATCGCACCGGCCTCCGCAACCAGGGTCTGCCCCGGGGCGAGGTCGACGCGCAACATCGCGAACGACGGCCCGTGAGTGATCTCGTGGGCGACCCCACCCATGGCGGGCGGCGCCTGGCCCATCGGTGGACCGGCGGGCGCCGGCTCTGCGTGCGGCATCTGCTGCATACCTTCTCCCTCGTGTTTCGGTCCGAGGCGATACTCGGTCTGGCAGCAAAGCTCAATCGCTTGCGACGGACGACCGAAGCACCTATGCAGGCAGGGGGCCATGTCGAGCGATCGCGAGCGTTGGGACGCGCGTCACGCCGAGGAGAGCGAGCAGGCTCCGCGGACCGCGGATCCATTCGTGCGTGGGGTGCTGGCGGAGCTCGGTCCCGGCGCGAATCGACGCGCCCTGGACCTGGCGAGCGGGACGGGGCGTCACGCCTTGCTGATGGCACAGCTGGGCTGGAGGGTCGAAGCGTGGGATGTGAGCCCAGTGGCGCTCGGAATCGTGCGCGAGCGAGCGGAGGCCCAACACCTGTCGGTCGGGACCCGCGTGGCGGATCTAACGGAACTGCCCCCCGGGACGCCGGCGGCGTCCCTCGTCGTCGTGGTGGATTTCCTGGACCGGGACCTGCTCGCACGCCTCCCCGAGCTGCTCGCCCCCGGCGGCGCTGCCCTGCTCTCGACCTTCACGGAGGATTGGCCCGGCTCCCACCCCAGCCCTCGATTTCGCCTGAAAAAGTCCGAGCTCACGCTGCTCTTGCCGGGGCTCGAGCGCGTGCGCTGCGTTGAAAGCGGCGGCCGCGTGGGGCTCTGGGCTCGCGCCCCGGGAAGACTCGTGACCGGAGCGGCGTAACAGGCCGGGGACGGATAATCACCATGCACTCGAGCCCTCACACCTCGCCTGAACCCCTACAGAGCTCGCGCTGGCCGTCGCCGAACGGCGCGATGGATGGTAGAGCGGCCCCACGGGAGCCCACGGGAGGCGCTGATTTGTCAGAGGATGCAATCGATTTCTGGTTCTGTGCGAACCCCGACGGATCGCTCAAGACCGTTGAGCGCGAGGAGCTGCTCGCGGGGCTTCGGCAGGGCGCGCTGACCGGACAAAGCCTGGTCTGGCGACAAGGCTGGGCAGAGTGGGTCGCAGCCGGAAGGGTCGCGGAGCTCTCGAGCGCGCTCCCGTCAACGGCGCGCGGGGTCGTCATCGTCCCCAAGCCGGATCCGGATCGGATTTCCCACCCGCCGCCGATCCCGCTCAACGTCACGAGGGCCCTCGACCCGATCATTCCCGTCGCCTCGACCCCCGAAAACGATCGGCCCGGGACCTTGGTGATGGAAGAGGTCGAGCTGACGGGCTCCGATCTCCTGGCGGTCAAGCCGCCGCCACCCTCTCGCGCAAGCGCGCCGCCGGCACCCTCGCGCCGCCCAACCCCCTCGCCTGTTGCGGCAGTTGGCGCCAACGCGCCTCCCGCCGCGAGCTGGATCGAGGTCGCGGGCCCCACCAAGCCGACCACCTCGGGACCGACGGTCACCGAGCTCGTGCAACCGAAGGGCGCCGAGCCTATCGTGCCGGTCGACTCGAATCCGCACCATGAGCCCGTCACGGGGACGCTGGGCGACGAAGAGATCCAAATCCTCGAGGCGGCCGCCGGTACTCGCACCGCACCGAAAGCCAGCAAACCGCTGGCGTCCTCGCCCTCGCTCGACGGTCTCGCGGCAATGGTTGAGGCAAAGAGGCCGAAACCGGCTCCGATGATCGCCATCTCGAAACCCGCCGCGCCTCGGCCCGTAGCGCCGCCCCTGGCGCCGGTCATCACGCCGCTCGCCGAGCCGGAGAGCGAGGGACCGACCCGACTCGCCGACGCCATCGTGCCGATGTCCGATCCGGAACACGAGGCGCCGACTCAGATCCATCCGGCCGCACTGCGACCGGACGCGGACTCGCTCCCAGCCTTCGGCAACCAATTCCATCCGGCACCGGTCGCGCTGCCGGCGCCTCCGGAGCCCACCGCCTGGCAGACGCCGATGGCGCCTGCCGCTGCGCCGTCCTACGGGCCACCGCCGGTCGCGGCGTATCCCTCCTACGCGCCGCCCAAGAAGAAGAGCGCGCTGCCGTGGGTTATCGGCGGCCTCGGAGCCGTCGGGCTCTTCGGAGCCGTGGCCGCGGCCGCGTTGTTCTATTTCAAGCCGTGGGACACCGAAGCGGCGGCGACCGCGAAGCCCTCGGCGACGCCCGCCCTGTCCACAAAGCCCGCCACTGGCTCCACGACCCTGAGCCTGGCCATCGCCAAGCCGGCCACGCAGATCTCGCCAGCGATTCAGCTGAGCGTGCCACCCTACTTCGCGACCCGCGGCGACAAGCTCGCGGTCGGAATCGCGAACGGAGAGTCCACGGGGCTGGGCATGATGGTCGATCTCGAGAGCCTCGAGGTCGAGCAGGCCTTCAGCGCACCGGCCGGCAAGAAGGTGCTCGGCGTGGTGCCGGTCGCGTCCGACAAGGATCGCTTCGTCGTCGATCGCGAGGGCGGCGCGTTGACCTGGCCGCGTAGCATCGACGCCGAGCCGATGTTCACCATCGGGTTTAGCGCCCAGGGCTATGTGCGCCAACCCGCGGGCGGCGCTGCCGAAGTGATCTGGAGCGGCGTCACCAACGACAAGTCCACCGAGGCACGGATCGCAAGCGTGGCCGGCGTGGGCCACGCTGTTGCCTTCCGCAACTCCGGCAAGGTGCGCTTCGGTTGGCTCAAGCCAAACGGCAGCATGAAGACCGAGCTGGGCAGCGTCGACGCGGAAGGGCGCGCGGGCACGCCGACCATCGCGGCTGGCGACCAGGGCATCCTGGTGACCTTCGCCGCCAAGAGCGGAGACGACTCGCCGTGGGCGGTTCAGCTGACGACGGCGAAGCACGGCGAGCTGCCCGGCTCGGCCAAAGCCTTCGAGCTGCCGTCCGGGGGGCCCGGCGGAGACGCCATCGCTCCGGCCGCGGCAGGCCTGCCGGACGGACGCTGGCTGCTCCAGTGGACCGAAGGCGGGAGCGGCGAGCGTGTCGTTCGCGTTCAGATCCTCGACGCGAAGCTCTCTCCCATGGGCGACGCGATCAAAGTCTCCGCCGCGGGCAAGGAAGCCGGCCAGGGCGTCATCGCAGCGGTGGGCTCCAAGGCTGCCTCGTTCCAGCTCGTCAAGGGCGACAGGGGCTACGAGCTCTGGGGCACCGCGCTGACCATCAAGTGATGGGCGTCGCACCGGCCTCGCGCACGGCCGCACAGCGGTAGGGCTGCGCGCACACCGCTCGTGGATCGGCGGAGTCGTCCGACAAGTCACGGCGACCCGTGATCTGCATCAGGACGAACAAGGTCACGATGGCGCCGATGGTGATGGCAAGACCGGTGAATCCGGCGAAGAAGAACGTGAACGAGAACAGCACCAGATAGAGCAGCTGCGAGACCCCGATCTCGAGCAGCGCGAAGCGCCAGCCGACGAACAAGCGCGCGTAGCTGATCACGAGGGCGATGGATACGATCGCAGCGATGGAGAACGACGGCGCGATCGAGACGTGATCCACCAGGTAGGCGAAGAGCAGGTGGAACGCGAAGAAGGCGCAGCCGATGAACAGGTAGTGTAGCGGGTGCAACCGCTTCTGCTTGGCGTGGGCCAAGATCGCCACCACGAAGAAAAAGAAGAGCAAGCTCACGGGTGCAAAGAACGTGATCTTCGACGCAAGTGGTCCGGGGTTGAGCCGCTCGGGGAGGGACAGCCCGATGGGTGAACTGGCCACGAGCGTGGAGAACTCCCAAGTTCCGCGCCATCCAGCGCCGGTCGATTGGTGAGTCGACGGCGACAGCGTACCGGGCAAGAAGTTGACCTGATCGAAGTCGGTGGCGAGCGAGAGACGAAAGTCGCGCACGCTTCCGGTCCCGGCGGTGAGATCGTATTGCCACTTGCTGGTCCCGCGCGAGCGGTAGCGGACGTCGTAGGTACGTCGTTCATTCGGCCCCAGCGTGGCCGTCCAGCGAGCAACCCCTTGGGTCACTTCCACTCCAACGGCCTTGCCCGCCTCAGCCACCTCGAAGCCGTCGTAGAGGGCGTGCTCGGTCTCGAGAGGGAGCCCGAAGCTCACCTCGCGCGGCGCGGCGTCGGGGTTCACGAAGGTATAGCGCGCGCGGAAATCGACGGCGTAGGTCGGGAACCACACCAGGCCCTTCTTCCGATGCTCGAGATCGAGGGTCACGTCGATCTCGGATCCGGACAGCGGGACCGACACCGGCTGGCTCTCCGCCGGCGCGGCCGGCGGCGTCGAGCGATCGGTGACAAACGCTCGCGGGGGCAGTTGTCGCATTGCGGGCCCCCACAGCGCGGAGACCCCGTCGCCCAAGCGCGAAAGGGTCTCGTCCGATCGCACCAGGAGGGTGGATCCCAAGATCAACCAGGCCACCGTGCAGCCGAGCCAGACCAGCGCAATCGCAATCAGTCGTCGCATATGCTTGTCCCGCGTTCGCCCCCGACAACGAGTCGAAGACAGCGGAAGATTCCCCGATCTTGGCCGCCGCGGCCTTTCTCCCCGGAGCCTCCACGGGATCTGCACACGACCGTCGGCCCTCGGCGCGACTCAAGAGCTGTCGAAAATTCGACAGCTCTTTCACTTTGTCATCGGGGAGGCACGCGCCTCCCCGCCCCACCGAAGTGAATTCGTTGGGGCCCCACCCCACGCGACGCGCTTCGCGATACCCGACGGGCTCATGATCAAACACATCTCATTGCGAGCGGACGGCGCGTGTGATCTACGGGAGAAATGCCGGCAACAGAATGGTTAGGGCGGTCGATTTCGGACGAGTTCGAGGGCTCTCAGCTCGGCGATAAGCGGCGCAGTGACAGGCTCGGTTGGCTCGCTGAGAAACTGATGGCGGCGCCCGGTGTTGGGTTTCCGCAGGCTGTCGACACTCCGTCCGAGCTTGAGGGAGTCTACCGATTCCTGCGCAACGAGCAGTTCGACGCGGAGCAGATCCTTGACCCGCACCTGTCGGCGACGGTGGAGCGTGTGAGTTCCGCTGGCCTGTGTATCGTCGCGCACGATACGACCGAAGTATCGCTCGGCGGCGCCAGTCGGCGAGCTGGGTTGGGCGTCACGTCCGGCGGCAGCCAGGGGTTTCTCGCACACGTGGCGCTGGCCGTGCTTCCCGGCGAGGAGCGAGTGCCACTCGGAGTTCTGGGTCTACAGCGACACGTCCGCCTCGTACACAAGGGTGGACGCGGGCGCCGCCGGTCTGTCAGTCGGAGAGACCCCGAGCGCGAATCACTGCGCTGGCCGGCCATGCTCGAGGCCGTCCATGCACGCTGCCCCGGCAGCGCGCTCATTCACGTGATGGACCGCGAAGCGGACATTTTCGAGGTCCTGGCGAAGGCGCAGGAACTCGGTGCGCGCTACGTCATCCGTTCGGCTCACGACCGAGTAACTGAGGAAATAGGCATCTGCTTGCGCAGTGCAATCTCAACGCTCGAACCGCAGTTTTTTCGCACGATCTCGGTGTCATCGAGGAAACCGAGCAGTCGCGCGCATGCTGCAAAAGAGCACCCGTCTCGCAACGCCCGGAGCGCGGAGGTCGCCGTGGCAGGCAAACGTTTGACTGTGCTGCGCCCCCGCAACACTCGACATGAGACGCGCAGCATCGAACTCAACGTGGTTCGAGTCTGGGAACTCCAACCACCAGAAGGCGAGCCGTCGGTCGAGTGGGTGCTGCTCACTACCGAACCCATTGACACCGTCGCCGAACTCGCGACCGTCGTGGACTGTTACCGCAGTCGGTGGGTGATCGAAGAGTTCTTCAAGGCACTCAAGCAAGGGTGTTCTCTCGAGAAACGACAGCTCGAGTCGTATCAGGCACTGAGCAACGCGCTCGCCGTGTTCCTGCCCATCGCCTGGCGCCTGTTGCTCATGCGCTCGTTAGCCCGCGTCGCACCCGAGCAACCGGCAACAACGATCCTGAGTGAGCCCCAGTTGCTCCTCATAAAGTTCAAGCTCCGCCTCCCGGCCGTCCCGCAGACCATTGAGCAAGCGCTATTCGCTGTCGCGCGACTCGGCGGGCATCTGAAGAACAACGGCGCACCCGGGTGGCAAACGTTAGGACGGGGCTACCAGAAGCTCCTCGACTACGAGATCGGCTTCCGAGCTGCCCGGTCCCAGATGGGATCCGATCAATCATGAGCCGAAGGGGTGGGCCGGCTCCGCCGGCCTGCGCTCCGCCATTCTTCGACAGACCTTCAGCCGGTGACGCGGATGTGCAGGAGCGCCGTCCAGTCGTTCCGGCCGTCGGGCGCTTGGAAGTGGAAGCGCCAGTCGCCGGGCGACGAAGGCATGCTCTCCGAAATCCGCACCAGCAGCGCCCCCACGAGTTCGTCGCTGACCAGCCGTGCCGGCAGGTGCGTCGCGCCGAAGAGCAACTGCACACGCTCAGGCACGGGCGGCTCGCTCGGCGCCAGTCGAGCGAGATCTT